>CAWBOI010000007.1:0-67806 GCA_963790435.1 uncultured Chitinophagaceae bacterium | reverse complement strand
GTAGTGCGAGCACACGGGATCGAACCGCGGACCCTCTGCTTGTAAGGCAGATGCTCTAAACCAGCTGAGCTATGCTCGCATTTTTTTAGATGGGAGTGCAAAGATAACCGTGCTATTTTTTCCTCCAAATTTTTTTTAAAAGAAGGCGTTTCTTTCAATTCTTATAAATGCTCTACTTTTGATTTATGAACGTAACAAGTATTGGTTTTAAGCCGCAACAGGACGAAGAAACAGATGTGTTGACATCTGAAGAAACGCCGTTCAGCTTAATTGTGTGGAATGATGAAGTGAACACGTTTGAATGGGTGATTGAAACCCTCATTGATGTTTGTAACCACAGCGAAGAGCAAGCCGAGCAATGCGCCATGCTCATTCATACGAAAGGAAAATATGCCGTAAAGCATGGCGATTATGAAACTCTGAAACCGATGTGCGATGCCATTACCGACCGTGGCATTGGCGCTACTGTAGAAACGCTGGCAGACAAATAACGTTTGCCCATGCCGCTTCATGTATTAGATAATAAGCTTTGGTTCCCACCTGTAAACGATGCGTTGGAGGATGGCTTGCTTGCCATTGGCGGCGACCTATCAACCGAACGATTGTTGCTTGCTTACCGCAACGGAATTTTTCCCTGGTACGATGGTGATGTGCCGCTTTGGTGGTGCCCCGATCCGCGCTTTGTTTTGTTTCCCGAAAAGCTAAACATCAGCAAAAGCATGAAGCAGGTGTTTAAACAAGGTAAGTTTGTTTTTGCCCTAAATTCTGCTTTTGAAAAAGTGATTCGCTCCTGCATGAATGCAAAGCGCAGTTATGCCGATGGATCATGGATAAATGAAGATGTAATTGCTGCCTTTACAACGCTTCATAAGTTCGGCTTTGCGCACAGTGCAGAAGCTTGGTTAAATGGTGAATTGGTGGGCGGCTTGTATGGCGTGAAAATGGGCAATGTATTTTTTGGTGAAAGCATGTTTAGCCATGTAAGCAATGCCAGTAAGTTTGCTTTTATCAGTTATGTTCAGCAGTTAATAAAGGAAGGTATTGTACTGATTGATTGCCAGGTGTACACACAACATTTGGAAAGCTTGGGCGCCGAAATGATAAGCCGTGATGAATTTATCAATATTCTATCTCGCCATATTTCCTGAGAGTTCACTGTTGCTTTCTTCCTTCTTTCTTTTCCAGCCCAGTTCTGTTTTGGTATAAACTACTTTGTTGCTTAGCAAACTTTCGTTATTTTCTCTGTCAACGCTCGATACAGCAACATAACATTGTGCCCAGTCCGCAGGTATTTGTTGCTGATAAATATTGAAAGAAAACTGTGATTGTTTTGCCGAATCAACCGCTGAAATAAAAAAAGGTGTATTGCCCAATGTGGCGCTATCGTTTGAGAGATAGAGAACAAAGTTTTTAATCACTTCCGGAGAGGAAGTATCTTTTACTTCACCATTAATTTTAATGATGTTTCCTACTTCCGTTTTGTCATCTTTTGAGGTAATGATGGTTGGTGTTGCAGGCGCAGTGGTATCAATCCAACTCATTGGTGGAATGAGCGCAGGTGTTTTGTAATAATGCTCTCGTAAGCTATCATTAAAGCCATTAGGGTTGCGGTAAAAATCTTTGCTGCTGAAGTACACGCTGCCTTCAATGTTGGGTGTTTCGCGTGTTAACTGAACTTCCTGTGGCAACTCGTTTTTATTGCGCCAAACGGTTGATAAACCGGCGCGGTACAACGCATGACCAATAAAGATTTGCTTGCCATAACTATGCTCGCCCCACCAGTTGATAAGCGTTTGATAATCGCACAGCTTATGACCGATTTCCCAATACAATTGCGGTACAGCATAATCTATCCAGCCTTTCTGCAACCAAAGCAAAATATCAGCATACAAATCATCGTAATTAGAAATGCCTGCGTGTGTGTTGCTACCGTTGGCGTCTTTGTTTTGGTTGCGCCATACACCAAACGGACTGATGCCGAACTTTATCATTGGTTTTACAGCCAATATAGTTTCGTGTATGTGTTTGATGATGCTGTCGCAGTTGCTTCTTCGCCAGTCTTTTTTGTTCGCCCCTTTTCCATAAAGCCCATAACTCCGCTCATCAGGAAAGTCTTTGCCACCGGCTGGATACGGGTAAAAATAATCATCCATGTGAATACCGTCTACATCATATCTCGATACAATATCCTTTACAATATTCGTTACATAATCAATCACCGCCGGATTACCGGGGTCGAAAATTTTTTGTTTGTTGTAAGTGATAAACCAGTCAGGATGCTGGCGTGTAATATGATTGGGCGAAACAGAAGAAGAATAAATATTGAACACCGCGCGATATGGATTGAGCCACGCATGAAACTCCATGCCGCGCTTGTGTGTTTCTTCAATCATAAACTGCAAAGGATCGTAATAAGGTACCGGCGGCGTTCCTTGTGTACCTGTTAGATACTCACTCCAAGGTTCGTAGGAAGATTGATACAACGCATCTGCCACCGGGCGGATTTGCACCATTACAGCGTTCATACCATTGCGTTGATGCATGTTGAGGATGCGGATAAATTCATCTTTTTGTTCCGTTACCGATAATCCTTTTTTAGAGGGCCAGTCAATGTTTTCAACAGAAGCAATCCACACCGCACGAAACTCGTATTTGGGTTGCGCAAAACACGGCAAAAACAAAAAGCAAGAAGCAAGACACAAGAAAGAAGAAAGAGAACATTTTGTAAACCGTATCATGTAAAACCTTACTTCAAAAAATGATGTAAAACCAAACTCTATCAACACGAACGAAAAGAAAAAAGATTGTTTGTTCTTGTCCTTTTTATTTTTATTTAATGCAAAAGAAAGGGTAGTGATTCAATGAAAAGGTATTGGGTAAAAAAAGATATGAGCTTGTGATTTATAAAGGTTGATTGTTTTGTTTGAAGAAGGCTCTCACACCTTGCTGCCCGCATTCTACAAACGCATCTATTGTTTTGCGCGGCAGCTTTCTTACCCTTCCCGAAACATTCATATTGCTGATGGTGATGGTGCGGTGCAGCAAAGCGGCGTTGCTGGCTTCGGGATTGGGCTTATCAACCAGCGTGCGATACATAGCACCAATGTAATTGCGAACCGTTTTTATTGGCAATGGATAATTACCCCTGTTGTGTTGGCTGTATTCAATTTGTTCCGGTTTTTCCAGCAGCAAACCGAGCGTTTCCCTGTTTTGTTTTTGCACCATTAATGGTTGTGCATTCACCATATTTTTCATCATCAAAAATCTGAATCGGGTAGTTGCTTAACAAGCCACCATCCGTCATCAGATGAATGTTGTCCTGGTATCTTTTTTACCAGTTATGCTTCCATCATCTTTCATGTACACCGGCTGAAAGTAAAGCGGCACCGACATAGAGATACGCAAGGCATCTTTTATCTTCATGTTCGGATAGGTTTCATACGAAAACACGCGCAGACATTGATACGTAAGGTCGGTGCCGGTAACGTACAAATCTTTGTAATGCTTCGGCCCTTTTTGCTCATGCAATTGTAAAAATGTGATGTTCTCATCGCCGGTTTTGTTTTTGAGCAAAGTATCAATCCATGCAGTAACCGCATTGCCTTTGAAAAAGCCTAAGTTCTTTTTTAACCTGTGAAAACCACCGAATGAAAATCCATCATTGAATGATTTGAGCGGTATGTTAGCAGCGATGGTTTTCATTTCATTCGTTGTATAACCTGTGGCTAACAATGCCGCTTGTATTGCGCCAACGGAAGAGCCGCCTACACGTTGAACGTCTCCTAAAATGTGTAAGCTATCCAGCACTTCAAACGCGCCGATGTAAGCAAAGCCACGCACACCGCCACCTTCCATAATGAGGTTGTGATAGTGTTGCGGTTGAGAGAAAAGATTAGCGGTGGGGAGCAAGAAAATGAAGTAAAACAAAACAAGCTTTCGCATGTGAAAAGTAAACACTTTTAACTTTATAAATATGCAGTTTGCTTTATTAAAAATATTAGGCTCATACTACAGTCTTCAATTAACCATTCGCAATATTCAATTACCAATCACCTCACTCTTCCCACACTGTTAAGCCTTCGCTGCAATTGGCGCAGATGTCAATGTTTTTGCGGCTTTGCATCATCTCTCTGCGAAACTGTTTGTAATTATCGTTGTTCCAGATTTCTTTAAACGATTGCATTTTCAAATTGCCTAATCGGTGCGCCGCATCTTTGTCAAAACAGCAAGGCACAACAAGCCCATCCCACGTAATTACATTCGCATGCCATAGCTTCCAGCAATGATTGCCCAAACCGCTTTTGCTCTTCATTTTCCCATCTTTTCCTCTGCGGTAACGGCTGTATTTATCTATCGTTGGAATCAAGCCGTGCGGATCGTTTTCATAATCATACACCTGTGCCGTTTTAAAGCGGATCTGGTCAACACCAATTTCTTTTGCCAACCGTTTTACATCTTCTATCTGATGCTCGTTTGGTTTTACTACTAAAAATTGAAAAAATACAAACGGTGTTTTACTGTTCAGTTCCTTTTTCCATTTTACAATATTTCGCGCGCCCTGCAACACTTTTTCTAAATTGCCGCCCACACGATATTGTTTGTAAACGTCCTGCGTGGTTCCGTCAATCGAAATAATCAATCTGTCCAAACCGCTTTCCACCGCCTGTTTTGCTTTCTCATCGGTTAAGTAATGCGCGTTGGTTGAGGTTGCCGTATAAATGCCTTTATCGTGCGCATACTTCACCATCTCTAAAAAATCAGGATTCAAAAATGGTTCGCCTTGGAAATAAAAAATGAGGTATAGCAAGTCTTTGTAAATATCATCAATTGTTTGCCTGAAAAAGTCTTTTTTCAACATGCCCGTATCGCGTGTAAAGGCACGCAAACCGCTGGGACATTCAGGGCAGCGCAGGTTGCATGAAGTAGTAGGTTCAAACGAAACCGAAATAGGATAACCCCATTGCACCGGCTTCTTAGTAAGCTTAGTGATTTGATAGCTCACCACCACTTTAGCCGCATTCCAAAACCGGCGCGGCGTAAGCTTGCCTATGAGGTTCATACTATCATTCCAATTGAAATACATGAAAGACAAAGATAGACGGAGATTTGGGTAGATGATACGGATTTGACGATTGTAAATGTTAAGGTGTGTAAGTTTGTTTTTGCCGATATTTTACAGCATACTGCTTACAATCTTTTTTAGCAACAATAATTACAGTCTATCGCAACAAAACAACTGTGCTTTGTGAATTTTGAACGTGATTATCAATATCGGTAAAATGTAAGATACAGATATAAGTGCCTGTGTCTTGCGGTACACTTTTGCAAGTGCCGTCCCAACCTTTATAAGGGTCGGTAGATTCAAATATTTTTTTTCCAAAACGATTGAAAATAACCATGTGGTATTGCTTAATAGCCTGAGGATATTTTAAACGAAATACATCATTAATCCCATCGCTGTTGGGCGTAAAAGAAGCAGGTAATTCTAAACGGCAGGAAGCAGTAGTAATCCGTATTTCATCAAATGAAGTTCCACAATCGTTACTTGCTTGTAAGCTGTACACTCCAGCTTGGGTAACCGTGTATTGTGGTTGTGTACTTCCATCTTGCCAGTGAAATGTGATTGGGTTTTGTAACAGCGGATGAAGAATCATTTGCTGGCCTATGCACAAAAGCGTATCATTACCAAGTGAAAATACAGGACTGCTTTTATAGCTTATCAAAATGCTGTCGCTAACTGTGCAATCATCAAGTGCAACATCTACTTTGTATTTGCCATCTTTTATTACCTCATAAAAAGGTGCTGTGCTTCCATCCTGCCAGCGATATGTAGCCCCGTTATAGTTTGCATTTAAAAAAATTGTTTTGCCTTCGCACAACACTGTATCAGCGCCTAAGTTCACCTTTGGATTCGGATGATAGATTACAGACATCGTATCAGAGGCACTGCATCCGTTGTCGGTGATAGCAAGCCAGTATAATCCGGGAGAAGTAATACTGTAATGATTGTTTCTGTTTCCATCATTCCATAGATATTGAACATTCCCCAAAGAAAAATTATAAGTAAGTGTTGCATGATCGCAAAGTATTGTATCGTTTCCCAATGAAAAGGTTGGAACTTTTATTTCACTAACAGTTATAGTATCTGAATTGACGCAGCCATCAACATCTGTAACGTGTACACTATAAGTGCCTGCTGCAGAAGTCTTGTATTGCGCATTTGTAGTTCCATCTTGCCAATGATAAGATGCAATCGCAGTATTGTAAGCGTTTAGGATAAGAGAGGATCCCTTACAAAAAGCGGTATCTTTTCCCAATAAAACGGAAGGTAATTTTTTATAGCTTATATAAATGCTGTCGGTTGCAGAACAGCCATTCTGTGTGAGTGTAAGCCAATACAAACCTTGTTGAAAAACTTTATAGTTGCCGGATGTAGAACCATCCCGCCATAAATAAGTGCCTTCTTCCCCGGAAGAATTTAATACCAAAGTTTGTCCATCACATAACGCTGTATCCTTTCCGAGACTAAAGTTTGGTTTTGCTGTAAAATTTACCTGTATGGTATCGGTAACTGTACAACTGCCGTTGCCAACCAAGACAGAATAGATGCCCGCTTTATTTACAAAAATACCTTGTTTGGTTTCGCCGGTATTCCATAAGTAGGTTGCACCATTAATATTTGCATGAATGTAAAGACTATCACCTGCACAAAGTGTAGTGTCTGCACCCAGATAAACTCTGTCAGCTGTAATATAATTAACAGCAATGGTATCAGCAACGGTGCAGCCATCATACATAACGCGTCCCCAGTAAGTGCCCGGTTGTGTAACGGTATATTTATCATTCGTGCTACTGTCTTGCCACAAATAAGAAGCACTGTAAAAAGGACTTTTTTCAGGATATAACTGAAGTGTTAAAGGTTGATTATTACAAAGTGTAGTATCACTACCAAACGAAGCCTGTGGATAGTATTTATAATAAATTCCGATAGAGTCGCTTGTATAGCAGCCGTTCACATCGTTTGCACTGATGATATACAAACTGTTATTGGTGATAACAGAATCGCGGGCATGACTACCGTTCTGCCACCTTATGTTTGAATAATCATCATTAATATGAAGCGGATAAGGCGTACCCGCGCAAAGCGTTGTATCGGCACCCAAGTTTAATTTTTTTGCTTTGTCTGTTACATTAATATAACCATAAGCCGATGGGCATGAGAAGCCGGTATTGCCTGTAAGAACATAGTACAATCCTGCTTTTGATACCGTAATTTCCTGTGTAGTTTCGCCAGTGTTCCATCTGTAGCTTTCCCATCCATCGGGTGCTTTTATTTTGTAAGAACCGAAACAAATAGAAGTATCATTTCCTAAACTAAATTTGGTTGTTGACGGTGCTTTCGGCTGTTGAATGAAATCATTAATAAGATCAGGAAAGTAAACAGGAGGAAATACATCGAACACCTTTGGATTAAAGTTGCAGGCATATTGGGGCAGATTGGGACATTCGACCGCACCGACATATTCTTTGTAATCACCATTTTCAAAAAAATAAGTTTTGGTAACATAAATTTTCCCATCGGGGGCAAGCTGAAGATCGTAAAACAAGCCGTTGTTTTGACCATAGATTTTAGTAAGGCTTGCCGCTATATCGGTTTGATTTAAGTCGTACTGATACAAACCATCCCAACCTAAATAATACAGCTTTGAGTTGTCTGGCGAGAACTGCAATTCTCCTACATTTTCTTTTGCCGATAGTGTAAGAAAATCGGAAACCATCCCAGTTGCATTATCAAAATGAAACAATTGGATGGCTGCTGTGTTTGTGTTCGAATAACCTGCCAATAGTTTACCATCGTGCGAAGCCGTAAGCTTACCTAATACGCTGTTAGAGCCGCTGCCAATATAAGGACCAGCAGAACTATTAATAGGGCTTTGCACACCGTCATCTGTAAATAATACGGCGCTAAACTGATTACTGTTATAAGGATGCACAATCACCCAAACATCTTTTCCATTCGCATGTTTTACCGTAGTCATTTGTTCGGTAAGCCTGGTTTCTATTACATTGTCTAAATTATAGTAGTTACCTTTATTGTTATTAAGACTAAGATCAAACATGGAATAACCAAGTCCAATGGCGTTAGGACATCTTACTTGCAAGCCTAACGATTCCTGTTGAATCAAATCAGCATAAATACTTTGAAATTGAACGATATAAAACTTATTGCTATCGGTGTGAAAAGGAAGCACATGATAAGAATATTTATCAGGACATGATCTTAGAAAACTATCAGTCCGTATGTCTTTGTAATCGCTGCTAAATACTGTTCGGTTAGCCACAATAAACTTCATATCGCCCGTTACCGGATCGGAATAGGATATGCCACCACTTCCCCAATTATAATAATTAAACCAATCTGTATCGGCAGGAACCGGATTGATAAAATTGTGTACAATTTCAGCATAGCCGTGTTTGAACGTGAGAAGCGTTTGACCGTTATAGTACCAATTACTCCATTCTTTTTGAGCATTAATACTTATTGTCAATCCACATAAAACAATAAGCAGTATAGGTTTTATCATCTTAAAGCAGTATAGCAATGGCTGCCCAAGATAAAAACCTTTATTAATTCAATACAAAAGAAGTTATTAAAAATCCATTAGATTTTGATTTTGCTTCTAAATTTCAACTTACTTACTCGTACTACCAATAAACGCCGCAATGTCTTTTTTAAATTCAGGCATTACCGATTGTTTGATGTACATCATGTGCCCCGCTTCATAATATTTCATCGAAATGTTTTGCTGAATTTTCTTTTCAAGCCCCATGTGATGAAAGGTGTATTCTGTAGCAAAAAATGGCGTTGCCAAATCGAAATACCCGTTTAATACCAAAATTTTCAGGTTCGGGTTTCGGCTCATCGCACGAGCCAAATCAACAGCGGTGTTGGGCGTGGTTGCATCGCCGGTTCCTCTGCCGCCGCGGCTCCAGTTCCAGCGAAAGCCTTCGGTGCTGTAAGCCGAAGTGTGGTAGTTGAGGTTTTTGTTCACTTTTAATTCATCGTAATAATAGCTTAAAAACGCAGCGGTAAAAGGCGGGCTAATCTGGTCGCTTTGCGGATCGGTATAAGCAAACTCACCCAGCAAATCCTCGTTAATGCCTTTGTAACGCGCATCCAATCTGCCTGCAACCTGGTTGCTGTCGCGCAGCAACTCTTCTGTAAACTGAGGCTCATTTATACGTAAGTTGCCTTTTAAAATATATTCTTTGCTCAAGCCGGTATAGCTGCTCAGCTTAGCTGCTACGGTCCCCTTTTCCGCATCGGTTAAGGAAGAACCTTTGGCAAGTGCCGCAGCATAATCGTTCATCGCATAAGTTCTTACTTCATTTACAAACGATTCAAGATTGGCGGGCTTGTTAAGAATTCTGTTATGATACCATGCCACCGCCGCATAGGAAGGCAGGTGCAGCATGTACGAAATATCGTCGCCATCCTGGAAAGTAAGTGTGCGCAAATCTAGCACCACCGATACCAGCACCACGCCATTCACTGCCATGCCCATGTTTTCCAGCAAATAATCGGCAATGCCTGCTGAACGGAATGTGCCGTAACTCTCTCCCAGTAAGTATTTGGGCGAATTCCACCGGCTGTTATCAGTAACATATTGTTTGATAAACTGGCTCATGGATTTGATATCTTCATCAACGCCCCAATAATCTTTGTTGGTGCTTTTGTTGATGGCATGGCTTAAGCCCGTGCCCACCGGATCAATCATTACCAGATCGGTAACATCAATAATCGAATTGGCATTGTCTTCAACGGTATAAGGCGGCGGAGCATTTGGTTCAGGATCGTTCACCACCACACGGCGCGGACCCAAAGCGCCCATGTGCAGCCACATGCTGGAAGAACCGGGACCACCGTTATAAGCGAATGTTACCGGGCGTTTGCCCGCATCTGAAAAGCCATCGCGCGTGTAAGCTGTGTAACCAAAAATGGCAACAGCAGAATCCTTTTCATTCTTCAAAACCATAGTGCCTGTGGTGGCTGTATAACTTACTATGCTGCCACCAATTTTAGCTGAATGATGCGTTACAGATTTATAAGGTTTTTGTGTGAGTGAATCGGGCAATTCAAAGAGAGGAAGTTGCGCAAAGGTTTGGATGGTATAAACAAAAGAAAAGAAGAAAACAAAAACAATCTTTCTCATGCTGGTTGGTTTATTACGTGCAGCCAAGATAGTGCTTTTGAAAAAACGAGAATGTAATTTTGATGAAAGAGCTTTTAATTACCAATAAGAATATGAGCAAAAACAAATCAGGTTAGATTTCATAATGTAGAACCTCTGTTGTTTCCTCATAAGTATTTCCCAATTTTCAAAGACAATCCGAGTCCATTAAACCATTTTGAAATATTCATTTTTGGGTCTTCATCAAAAACAATGTCGCCTTTTAAATTCTGATAAATTGGAATAAGTAAAGATGGTCTCAAGTAAAATTTCTTATAGTTTTTAATAATACCTGCGTTGAAATTTATCCCCAAGTTCCAATGGCTTACTATTTTTTGTTCCATAGTATCTTGAACCATTGCCAATATTGTATTTCTGCGATACAGTTTTGTATCCAATAATCTCTGTTCCAACGTCGATACTAAAATTCTTTTTTGTTTTAAATGTTTGTTCAAAGCCAATCGTAATTGCTAAATCGTTATAATGATATTTTGGTGTTCCGTATAATACATCGGTTCCATCATTGTAATCAATACTTCTTGCCGTTCGTGTACCTGGAATATTGAAAGGCAGTGGTCCTCTTATTCTGTCAATGCGCAATTGATAATATCCTAAACCAAAATAAACAAAGTTTGATTTCGTTATTTTTTGTCTGTAAATACCACTTACTCCATAACTAATACCATATAATCTATTCGTATCATTATAAACTCTGCCACCAAAATTTGAGACATAATCCGCCTGTTTATCGTACCTGCCAATGATAGATATTTCAATTGCTTTATTTGTTTGACCAAATAACAAAACGCAATTAAAAAGTGCCGACAGTAAAAGGTGCAATCTTGCCATCAATTTAACTGATACTTAAAATCTATAAAACGTTGCAACAAAGTTTCACCAACAAAAAATATGGGCAAAAACAAATCATAACTGCAAGCCTACTTTCTTACCCGTTCTTGCCGCTTCATAAATGGCGTCAATAATTTTTAAATCTCTCACTGCTTCATCACCATCAACCGGCACAACGGGTTGTTTGTTATCAAAAATGATAGCTGCCATTTCATCCATTTGCACCGTTTGATGTACGGTGATGGGTTGGTTAATTTCCCCCTTATCCGTTTTCCCTTGTATCGGTCCATAACCCGTTGCCGGATAAAGCTCGGCATACCCGTCCAATCCATCCAAAAAGAAACGGTCTAAATTGTTCATATTGTAAGTAGAAAGGCAGGAGGCCACCACACCACTGTTAAAACCAAACTGAAACTGGATCGTTTCATCAACGCCTTCTTTAAATTTTTGCGGATCGGTTTTGGTTTCCTGTGCCGTTACCCAAACCGGTTCTTCACCCACCATATAACGCGTGCCGTTGATGGCGTAAATGCCAATGTCCATCAACGATCCGCCGCCAGACAATTGTTTGTTCAACCGCCATTGCGTTGGGTCGCCAATTACAAAACCACACAAGCCCTGAAAGAAAGTAATTTTGCCAAATGAACCGGCTTTGCGCAGCCGTATAATTTCTAATGTATGCGGCTCAAAGTGCATCCGGTAGCCCACCAACAATTTCACACCCGCTTTCCTGCAGGCATCCACCATTTCCTGTCCTTCTTTTGCGTTTACCGCCATTGGCTTTTCGCAAATGGCATGTTTGCCAGCTTTGGCAATGCGCAATACCGCATCGTGATGCAAAGCATTGGGCGTTATCACATACACAGCATCAATGTCGGGATTGTTTTTGATGTCGTCATAATTCTGATAGTTGTAGCAATTCTTTGCCGGAATGTTATATCTCGATTGCCACTCTGTAATCTTACCTGGTGTGCCGCTGATAACGCCTACCAGCTTTGCCCGCTGGCAGCCCTTCATCGCTTCTGCAACGCGCGTGGCATAACCGCCTAAGCCCAAGATGGCAACACGAAGCACTTGCCCGTTATCATTTGTTTTTGCCTCTTTTTCGTTAGCCAAACATTGCTTGGGAAGATACGGCAGCAATACAGAGGCAGCGGTGATTTGCTGCAAAAATTTTCGGCGTGAATTCATAAGAAGATGGTTTGTTTTTGTTGTAAAAAATAGTATGGCAAGATAGAAAAAGTGGTAAAAGAAAAAGTTGCAAAAACAAAAGTTTTACAACAAATGATTTTAGAAAAAGTAAAACAACAGATCAATCGTCTTCCTTACAAATAACCTTCTAACAACGCAAAGCTTGCCATGAATAAAGTACAAATTTTAAAATGGTAACAACATGAAAAAAGCTTTTACAATTTACGCAGTAGTTATTGCATTTTTCTTTTCGTCCTGTGCAAGCGTTTGCTATAAAGAGCCGTCATCAGTACAACAAAAAGAAGTTGCGGTTCATAACGTGAACAATATTTTCAATTGATGAAGAACAGGTGCAAAAACAAAAACGCTTATCACAACCTGATAAGCGTTTTTGTTTTTGCCTCTTTTTATTGCGCTGTTGCAATGGTGATGTTCCGAAACTCAATTGGCCCGTGGTCGCCCTGAAACTGCAAAGGGCCGGACTTGCCTTCATCGCTGTCCAACGCGCCGCCGGTAATGCCCGGTATTTCGCGGTTGCAAATTACAGTAACGCCATTGAACACGACAGTAACCATTCTGCCTACTAACGTAATGTCGTACGACTGCCATTCGTTTGCGTTTTTGGCCACTTTTTCGCCTGGCGCAATAAAACCATAAATGGCTCCGATGTGGTCAACGTCGGGATGCGTCGTATCTCTGTCTTCTATCTGCACTTCATATCTGCCACGCAGGTACACGCCACTGTTGCTTTCCGGAGGATACCGAAATTCAATGTGCAGTTTAAAATCGGTATAGCTGTTATCGCTTACTAAGTTAGAGCCGGAATGCGGACTTTTTAAAACACCATTTTCTACTATCCATTGGTTGGTTCCGGTAGCGTGCCAGCCTGTTACATCTTTACCGTTGAATATCTTTACAGCCTTGTCCCAAACCGGTGCTTTGGTACGTTGTAATGAAGGTGCACGAACAGCTGTGAAATTGCTCTGCGTGCCGTTGGGAAACGTAATTGTTCCGCTGGCTTTATCGCTCTGCACGGTGCCTTTTACAACCATATTGTTTGTGTCTCTGTCCCACTGCGGCGGAATGGCAAAAGAAAACGAATCGTTGTTTTCATACACTTTTGAAACAGGACGCGCACTGCCGCCCGAGCCAACAAACTCGCCCACCAAAGTGCTGTTTCCCGATAGCCAGATGCCCATCCACGAAGGCTGCGGTTTGCCGTTGCTATTTATAGTGATGTCCCATCTGCCAACGACAGGATGAAGAGCTTGTGCATCGCTGGCATTGGATTTTATCAACATAAAAAAAAGAAGCAAAAACAAAAAGAAGCGTTTACTGAAAGCCATCGTTTGCATTGTTTTCATGTGTTGGTAATGATTTGTGCGTGAAAGATAGAACTATTTGTTTGATGAAGAATTTTGTGCAATGAAGGAATATGAACAAAACCAAAAGCAAATAATCTCAATTTGAGTTCCCTTCATCAACAAAAATTGTGTATCCTTGCTTTCTTACATTAGCCAGACGAACATGCTCGTAAAAACTTTTGGAAGCGCCGTATATGGCGTGGAAGCCATCACCATTACTATTGAAGTGAACGTAAGCGCAGGGCAGCATTATTTTATTGTTGGCTTGCCCGACAGTGCAGTGAAAGAAAGCTTGCAACGCATAGAAAGCGCCATTAAAACCAACAACTATTACATGCCGCGCACGAAGCTGGTGGTGAACCTGGCTCCGGCGGATATTAAGAAGACCGGCTCTGCATTTGACTTACCCATTGCCATTGGTGTGTTGGGCGCAACTGAGCAAATAGAAGAACCCGAACGGCTGAGCGAATACATTATGATGGGTGAGTTGAGTTTGGATGGTAAAATTCAACCGATAAAAGGTGCGTTGCCCATTGCCATACAAGCCCGCAAAGAAGGGTTTAAAGGATTGATTGTACCCACCGCAAATGCGCGTGAAGCGGGTTTGGTGAACAACTTAAAAGTGTATGGTGTTGAGCATTTGAATGATGTAGTAGAGTTCTTTAAAAATGAATCTTCATTAACGCCGGTGGAAGTAAATACGCGCGAAGAATTTTTTGATTCGCAATATGTTTTCGATGTTGATTTTAATGATGTAAAAGGTCAGGAAAACATAAAGCGTGCATTGGAAATTGCAGCCGCTGGCGGACATAACGCTATACTCATTGGTCCGCCCGGAGCTGGCAAAACCATGCTGGCAAAACGATTGCCTACCATACTGCCACCGTTGAGTTTGTACGAAGCTTTGGAAACAACCAAAATACATAGCGTAGCAGGTAAGATGCCGGGAAACAGTTCGTTAATCAACAAGCGTCCGTTTCGTTCACCGCACCACACCATTAGCGATGTTGCATTGGTAGGGGGCGGCAATGTTCCGCAGCCAGGCGAGATTTCATTATCGCACAACGGTGTTTTGTTTTTGGATGAATTGCCCGAATTTAAACGCACCGTTTTGGAAGTGATGCGGCAGCCAATGGAAGAACGCAGAGTAACTATTTCGCGGGCAAAAGTGGCGCTGGATTTCCCTGCCAATTTTATGCTGATTGCTTCTATGAATCCCTGTCCCTGCGGTTTTTACAATCATCCCGAAAAAGAATGCACCTGCCCGCCGGGCGCGGTGCAAAAATATTTAAACAAAGTATCAGGACCGTTGTTGGATAGAATTGATTTGCATGTAGAAGTAACGCCTGTGCCGTTCAGCGAGTTGAGCAATACCAATAGCAAAGGCGAATCCTCTTCGCACATCCGTGAGCGGGTTATCAAAGCAAGAGACATTCAAACCGAGCGTTACAAAGGCATTGCGGGCATGTATGCCAATGCACAAATGAGTAGTAAGCAACTGCGTGAACTTTGTGTGATCGGACAAGCCGGAGAAACGTTGCTGAAGCGGGCAATGGAGCGTTTGAATTTAAGTGCGCGGGCTTATGACAGGATTTTAAAAGTGAGCCGCACGATAGCTGATTTGGCTGGTAGTATTGAGATTAAAATTGAGCATCTGGCAGAAGCTATTCAATACAGAAGTTTGGACAGAGAGGGCTGGGCGGGGTGAGAGATTGGTAATGGATAATTATGAATTTTATTTTTTACCGTCATTCTTGTTAACTCTCTGTCTCACTTCTTCATAAGTAAATGTTTTTAATTTTCCATTTTTGTATTCCTCATAGAGTGTATCCAGTTCTTGCTTCAAGTCATCACTGTATTCGTTATTCTGTCCAATACTTTGTAAAGGCAAATATTCCGACCAATGCAAATCACCAGGCAAAAGAGTTCTGCTAAATTCAATATGAATCACTCTTCTTTTACTGCCATTTGTTGTTCTGCCGGATGAGTGAAGCAACAAAGGTTTCATCAGCATAATTCCTCCTTTATCAACAGAGCAAACAATTTCTTTATCTTTATTCCAGTCAATTGTTTCCGGTCGATAAATACCTTTTAAATGTGAGCACGGAATTACTTTTAAAGCACCATTGTTTTCATCTGTTTTATCAAGATGAATGCGGATGGTAAAATTATCCTTTAAAATATCTAATGGTGGCTGTACAGCAAACTGATTCTGCTTCCTTGTCCAGGAACCAAAGCCGTCTACATCTTTCTTTTTATTTACCGAAATGGTTAAATCCTGATGATAAGAAACAAACCAATTTGAAGTTTCAGGCTTATCAAAATAAATTGATTTGACAACAAAAAAATCATTACCAAATATGCCTGAAATAAAACTTATAAACTTGTCGGTAAAAATAAAATCAACTGCTTCAGGAACCTCTTTAAAAAATTGTCGGATGGCAAACAACTCGTTTGTCTTGCGGAAGGTTGAATGAGAAGCATCAGCTTGTGAAATAATACATAGTAAGTGATCAATCTCTTTCTCCGTGAAAAGATTATTGATTAAAGCAAAGCCATCGTTTTCGATCTTCTCTTTAATGTTCATAACTTGAAATTTTAATCTTGTTCTCTTACCGATAATATGGCCGAATCATAAAGTAAACAACCGGACCTGTAACGGCTACATACAGCCAAAGCGGCCAAATGATTTTAGATAATTTCTTATGCTGTGCAAACTCGCCCGTTAAGCCCTTGTAAGCCGTGTATAAAATGAACGGAAGTGTGCAGGTAGCCAAAAAAATGTGCGTGGCAAGAATCAAAAAATAAACATAGCGGATACTGCCTGCTGCTGCCTTTTCTGCATCGGAAGTAATGCCATCGTGGTTGCTGTCGCCAAAACGGGCTTCGCCTGCCAGCAAATGATGCGCGATGTAAGACACCAAAAACAAAACCGACAAAACCAAAGCACCTATCATCAACTGTTTGTGAAGCTGCCATTTTTGTTGCTTAACGGCTAATAACGCAGCAATTAACAACACCGCAATGATGCTGTTAAGCACCGCATTTACTGCCGCAAAAATGTGCACATCAAATGGTACAGTGATGTTGAAATGTACATTGCCCAGCAGCACCACCGCAGAAAATACAACAAAAGAAAAAATACCAATGAGCCATTTGGCTTTACCATCATTTTTGCGAAGCACCGGCTGTAACATAGTTAGTAGGAGTCTTTTTCTTGTAAAACAAAATTCGCACGGCAACCACAACAACAATGGCAGTAATAAAAAAGAAAATCGCCATCGTTACAGGGTCAAAAGGAAGTGGTTGAGGGTTGGTAGCTTTTTCTAGCATCATCAAGCCAATGTCGTGCGCCAGCAAGCCCATCGAAGTTGAATCTAACCCATCGTAATAACCTCTTACTTTAAACGTTTTATCAAGCAAAACAAAACGGTTGGTATGCACGAAGTTACTGTCAATAGGCGCTTCGGCATATTTATCAACGTGCAGTTGCTCGAAAATAAAATTGTAAATCGAATCACGGTTGCCGGTTAAAAACCACCAGTTATCGTGGTTCACGCCAAAGTGGTCGGCGTACTCTTTCAAGCGTTGCGCACTGTCGCGCTCAGGGTCAATGCTAAACGAAACAAACTGCACCACCGATGTATCAATTTTATGATATTCATCGCCACCTTTCATAAAGCTGCGTTGCAGTTTTACCATGCTGGCAGTAAGTCGCGGACAAATGCCGGCGCAATGCGTAAAAAAGAAATCGGCAACAATGGGTTTGTTTTGTATGTCGTACAAATTCACAGTATCGCCTAACTGGTTTTGCAGTCTTATGTTTGCCACTGTATGCCATACTGTATCGGTGCTTTGCCTGCCATCCACAACTCGGGTTACAACGCTGTCGGGTAGGTAATGTTTAGGCATGTTAATAGCATTATCACCGGCATGTTTTACTAATAAATAACTAACGAGCGGAACCAATATTGCGAGGCACAAGGCAAGGAGAGCTTTTTTATTCATCATACTGCATTGCGGCTTTCTGTTTCGCCGCATGGCGATGCAAAATTACTTGCAAACGTGCGATTGTTGGCAGCTTCCGTTGGTTTAACATTCTGTTCTAACTAACAAATGATTTATGTTTGATGATATTGTGGCAAAACAAAAAATGATAAGAATACGACCGATTGAACAACGCGATAATGAAGCCATTGCCTTCATTATTCGTGCGGTGCTTACCGAGTTTAACGCTGCTAAATGCGGCACCGTGTTTTATGATCCTACAACCGACGATTTGTTTCATTTATTCGGCAAAAACAAATCAGCTTATTTTATTGCCGAAGCGGATGGTAAAGTAATGGGCGGTTGTGGCGTTTATCCCACCGAAGATTTGCCCGATGGTTGTTGCGAACTGGTGAAATTGTACTTGCTGCCAGAAGCCCGCAAAGCCGGTGTAGGCAAGCGTTTGATAGAACAATGCATTGCCGTTGCCAGGCAATTTGGTTATACAAAAATGTATTTGGAATCGTTGCCCGAATTAAGCAAAGCCGTGAGCTTGTATGAACGAATGGGTTTTACGTATTTGCCCGCTGCATTAGGCGATAGCAAGCATTTTGGTTGTAGTGTTTGGATGATAAAAGATTTGTGAGCGGTGAGTTATAAGCTGCGAGCCATGAGCTATGAGTAAAACAGCCAATACAAAATACAGTTTTATGTACCCGGCTTTTGTAACTCTTGTTGATCGTCTGTTGCGTCGCACTCTTGTACGTTCTGAAAATAATTGAGCTATTGTGCAAAATCAGTGTAAAAACAAAAGCAGCTATCATAAGTTATAGCTGCTTTTGTTCTGTTCAACGGTTATTTTCTTTTACATCATTTCTGCATGATGTTCTTGTTCCGCATCTTCTTTTTCTCCGTCATCATCGCCGGTATCTACTGCCACAGGCTGGCCGCTCACTTCATGCTGAATGTCTCTGTTCAATTCATCGCCTAAGTGTTGCAAAGCGCGCACGCCCTGTATAATTTCATTCCACGATTGTTGTGCAAGTTCCCTGTATTTTGGCCCCCACGGATCAACAGGTATCGGACCATTCGGACCCAACACCCACAATGGACCATCCGCTAAACTACCAATCAAACGGTTCACCAACAGTTCATCAAGCAACCAAGGTATAATCCAATGATAAACAAAGACGGGCTGGCAAACAGAAGAAATGCCATTGGCAATTACACAAATTTCCGAATCGCCGGTTTCGGCATTCCAAGGCACAATAAATGTGGTTGATTGTATAGAAGTGCCAGTAGCAACGCCCATTGTGCTATGGTCGAAAGTGCGGCAATAATGCACATGTCCTGTGCTGATATTTCGGATGCGAACAATCGGATAATTGGTAGCAGCCGCAGCATCATCGCCATAGCCAACCGCCTGCGATAGTCCATTCAATTGTTGTCCCTGAAGGGTATAGCTCATGCCGGCTCTTATCGTGTGCGGTGCACTGGTAATCACAGGTCTCCACGAACTGTTTACATTGCTGCAATAAGAGTAAACATACACTTCGTTCGATTCGGAAGCGTACATCACTCCGCCGTTTGGTAACAGCAACATTCTGCCCTGGTAAGGACGTTTGGTACTGTTGGGCGGGTCAATGGTGCGATTGAGAGATGAACCATCAAACACATAAAAATAAGTGGGGGAAAGATAATCGCCGTTTACGCCGTCAACGGGTCCGGCACTGATTAATACGTTGCCATTGGTAAGCAGGCAGGATGGCGAATCTTTACAGCCACTGGTTTCGCCGTTCGGTCCTGCCGGAAAAACGGGACCTGCTGTCCACGAGCCGGGGTCGGTTGCAGTTGTGGGCGGCGTATATAAAGCGGTTCTTCCGGTAGCACCAATAAAAAACGATTTTCCATTGTTCAATAAAATAGCCGCTCCTATTTCGCTGCTGCTGATCTCAATCAGGTTCACCGGCGTTGTGCCTGCACTTACCCAGGTGTTGGTTGCGGGTACATACTTTTCGGCGTGTTGCGTACCATTGCAACGCACGGTAAGCACAGTGCCATCGGGCTGCAAACACCAGCTTTCTTCCGATGATGATGAACCCTTTGCCGGCCCTGCAATCCAGGTGTTGGTAGCGGGGTTAAAAATAGCAGTGCGGGTATCATTTATATTACCTAAAATCAACCTGCCATCAGCTAAAACACAGCAAGGCGCGTCGCCTACTTCGCTCCAGCCGGCAGGTGCTGATAGGTTTGTCCAGGTGTTGGTGCGCGGGTTGTAAATTTCTGTGGCGCTGGTTTCTACTTGTCCGGCATCGGTGTATTCACCGCCCGAAAAAAACACTCTGCCATCGTCTAATACGGCTGAAGCATAGTACAAACGGGCTGTGTTCATAGGTGCTATGTCATACCATGTGCCGTTAATGTAGCTTCCGTTTCCATCAGCCACCAATCTCTTCCAGCTTTTGCCACCAGCGTCCTGGCACATTATTGAGCCATCGGTAAGCAACAACATAGTGCTGGCATTAATGCCCGGATTGTTGTTGACTTTTAGCCAGCGCGGCGGTAAAATCAAACAAATAAATCTAATGAAATCAGTCCAGTTTAAACGATACTGAATTTGATTAAAAGCAATGTCGGTTAATCTGCTGATTTCCTGTTGCGAATAATCGGCGTAATGACGAGTCAAGTGTTCGGTGATGTTTTGTTTTTGATGCAATAATTCGGACGAAGAGAAATAGGGATGAACACTGGTTTCGAAATGCGCGGCAAGCGATTCCGTTTTTTGATGGGTACACATACGGTTCTGTTTTTATGATGAAAAATAAATGGGCTGTCGTAAAGAATATGGATTCGTTTTTTTGAACAGCCCTTTGCATGAATCGAAAAAAAGAAAAAGGAGGCAACATCTATTTTTACAGGAAAGAAAACAACAACATTCTTTTTTACTGAAAGAACTGCATTGCATAAGATGCGCTTGCAGGATTTACTTATTTTTATCCAATCAAACCATCCAACATGAAAGCCATACGATTTTGTTTCATTCTGTTATTACTGAATCTTTGTTTTTGCACTTATTTATCTGCACAAGGAAAACAATTTAAAGTGTTGTTGGTAACTACCACGCGCGGCTGGCATCACGAATCAATCCACGCAGGTGTGCTTGCCTTGCAAGAATTAGGTAGAAAACAGTTTTTCGATGTTGATTTATTGCAGGATCCCAACGGCATTACCGATAAAAACTTAGATCAATATGCGGCTGTTGTTTTCTTAAATACCACAGGTGATATTTTCGATTCGGCGCAGCAAAAAGTAATGGAACGTTTTATTGAAAAAGGCAGAGGCTTTGTTGGCATTCACAGCGCCTCCGACACCGAATACGATTGGGATTGGTACACCAAAATGGTAGGCAGAATGTTTTACATTCATCCTACCATTCAAACAGCAAAACTCACTGTTCTCGACACTAATTTTCCCGGCTTGCAGGGCTTTGCCAACAATAAATTGTGGACGGATGAATGGTATCAATTCAGCCCCGAAACCACAACCGGCTTAAATTACATCTTAGCCGTTGATGAAACGTCTTACAATCCCAAAACTGATTGGGGAACCAAGAAAGGTGAAGGCATGGGCAAGTTTCATCCCATCGCCTGGTATCACAATTATGATGGCGGACGTGCTTTTTATACTGCGCTCGGGCACATGCCATCTGACTTTAGCAATGATGCTTTTTTAAATCATGTATATGCAGGTATTTTTTGGGCAGCAACGGGGAGGAAGTGAGATAAGAACATTCAAATTTTTCATGTAACAAAACAATATGCCTTTTACTTTCTCACATCCGGCAGCCGTTCTTCCATTCACTCATTTGCCTAAACGATGGATTTCTGTAACCGGACTTATGATCGGTAGCTTAGCGCCAGATTTTGAATATTTTTTACGGATGAAAGTTGAAAGTATTTATAGTCATACATGGGCAGGTTTGTTTTGGTTTGATTTGCCGTTAACCATCATTGTTGCGTTTTTATATCATTTGATAGTACGCGATACCTTACTTGATAACTTGCCGGCTTTCTTACAAAAGAGATTGCTCATCTATAAAAATTTTGGTTGGACAAAATACTTTCAGCGTAACTTTTTCATTGTAACTGTTTCAGGCATTGTAGGCATTACAACTCATATTCTTTGGGATGGCTTCACACATGAAAAAGGACAGTTTGTAGAATCATTTGACGTGCTTAAAAAAACAATTGCTTTTGGTAAAAACAATATTCTACTTTATAAACTGCTACAACATGCAAGTACAGTTATTGGTGAGTTGATTATTGTTTATGTTTTGCTTCAACTGCCTCAATATAAAATTGCGGTAAAACAAAAATCAATCTTGCCGTTTTGGTTTTTAATTGCCTTAATTGCTTTAGCTGTTATAGTAATAAGATTGATTGTAAACTTTGATTATAAAACTTACGGAAACATTGTAGTAACAGCAATAGCAAGTGGAATGATAGGATTGATTTTGACAGCCGCATTTTTTCCTCAAAAAACATAACATCCAATCGCTACATTCGTTTCTATTCAACTAAATTCAATCACTGCTTATGAACAGGATAACAAAACCATTGTCCCTTTTTGTTTTTGCTTTGTTTTTACATCATTTTGCAACGGCTCAAATAGTAAAAACAAAACAAGATTCAATTTTTTTCAGCACGCTTACTCCAGCCCAATTTTCTGGCGGCATGAACGCATGGGTTCAATTTTTACAAAACAATATCAATGGAAAGTTGGGACAGAAATACGTCAACATTCCTAAAAATGAAACGTCAGCAAGTCAGGTAGCAAAAGTTAGTTTTTTGGTTGATACAATGGCGCTGTAACCGAAGTAAAGGTTGACAATGCAGACGAAGTGCATCCAAAGTTGGCTGCCGAAGCCATTCGTGTTATTACTAAAAGTCCTACTTGGATACCTGCTATCATGAACGGGAAGAAAGTAACTTATCGGCAAAAACAAAGCATCACGTTTCAGGCGATAAAATGGTAAGAAGAAAATAATTCTTTAGTTGCTTTATCTTCTCTTCCAAACAAAAAAGATTGCTCTTCACAAAGAATAGAAACTTACAACATTGTACATTGCAGCATCCTAAAGTGTAACGCTATGCTGCAGCAAAATATAGCCGGTTTTGTAAATGATGTATTTAGTGAAGTTGAAAAGCTCATTCCTCTTTACATGAAGAACCCTGAAGATGAACGCATTGCAAATGGCAACTGCGCTGCGTGCATTATTGATGCTGAGGGAAGAATTTTTGGTAAACTGTATGGAACGAATAAAGTGAGGGCACGCGAATCGTTTCGCGTAGCATGGACAAAAGCAAGCCAGGTATGGATTACAGGTATGAAAACAGGAGAATTTGAAAAGAAATTTTTTAATAATGAAGTAGAAGATTTCGGCATTGAAGTGCCCGATTTCATTGGCTGGGAAGGTGGTCAGCCTTTAACCCTGAAGGACGGCACAAAACTATCAGTTGGCTTTAGCGGCATTCGTGGAATTTATGATTTGGAAATTATGGTAAAAGCAATACAGGCTGTGGAAACATTAGTTGTTAAAGAAAAAGAATGTTTGTGTACTCTTAATTGTTCATCACAATTATATTAGTAACTACAGAATTATTATATACTTACTATTTATCAACCGAATTCAGGAAGCATAATTATGGGACTTAAAAAAACAAAGAATAACATAATTAATAAGTTAAGTGGAATTCCATTTCTATGGAGAAAGCGTTTTGTAAAAACCTTACCTACAAACATTTCTATATTAGAAATAGGACCATTTTATAGCCCGATTTGTATCGGAAATAAAGTAAAGTATTTTGACATCCTGAATAAAGAAAGCCTTATAAAACGAGCCAGGCGAATTGATGAAAAGATAAGCATCGAGAAGATACCTTACATTGATTATGTATCTCCTACGGGAGACTTGTCTATTATCAACGAAACATTCGATGCTATCGTTAGCAGCCATGCTGTTGAACATCAGTTAGATTTGATTGATCACTTGCAAACAATAAGTAAGCCTATTCAATGCATGCGGAAGTCTATTTCATGTTCTATAACCGTTACTTTCTTTGATCGCGTTATATACATCAATTGCTGATGTTATCATACTTCTAACATTGTGAAGCCAATAAAGACTTCAGTAAAAAGTGTAATCGAACACAGAGCCTTACCTACCCATAATAATGCTTTTAAACATTGGATAGGAAGTCATAAACTTAAGGCTGATATTCCTTCTAAAATTAAAAATGCTCTGACGGAATATATGGAAAATGACTATGTAGACGTTCACTCCTGGTATTTCACGCCAAAATCGTTTTCAAATATCATTGGTCTTTTACATCAATTGGGTTATATTGATTTTACAATTAACAAACTGCAGTCTACGCCTTTTGGTAGCTTAGAATTTTATGTAGAGCTTGAAAAAAAGGATGATGCGAACTATATTTGATTATCTCATCTATACATTTTTTATGAATACGAAGGAGTAAATAATTATTCCTTCCTCCGTTATATCATTGTTTATTTGCGCAGCACATAAAATTATGTCATCATACATCTCCAACGAAACGCCGCCAACCGATAAAGTCATTACCGATATTGTTGATTATGTTTTGAATTATGAAATCAAAAGCGAAGCTGCATGGCGCACGGCGCAGTATTGTTTGCTCGATACTTTAGGCTGCGGCTTTGAAGCCTTAACGTATCCAGCTTGTACCAAATTATTGGGTCCGGTAGTGCCGGGAACCATTGTTCCCAATGGTGCAAAAGTGCCTGGCACTTCATACCAACTCGATCCAGTGCAGGCAGCGTTTAACATTGGTGCCATCATTCGCTGGCTTGATTTTAACGATACCTGGTTGGCTGCCGAATGGGGACATCCATCCGATAATTTGGGTGGTATTCTATCTGTTGCCGATTGGTTGTCACGCACGGCGGTTGCAGGAGGCAAAAAGCCATTATTAGTAAAAGATATTTTAGATGCCATGATTCGCGCGCACGAAATTCAGGGCGTAATGGCATTGGAGAATTCATTCAACCGCGTGGGTTTAGACCATGTGATTTTAGTGAAGCTTGCAACCACAGCCGTAGTTGGAAAATTGATCCATTTAACAAGAGAGGAATTAATCAATGCGATCTCGTTAGTGTTTGTGGATGGTCAGAATTTGCGCACCTATCGTCATGCGCCGAACACAGGCAGTCGGAAGTCATGGGCTGCCGGAGATGCCACTTCGCGTGGTGTTCGTTTGGCTTTGATTGCACAAACGGGCGAGATGGGTTATCCTTCTGTTTTGTCTGCTAAAATATGGGGCTTTTATGATGTTTCTTTTCATGGTAAATCCTTTGCGTTTCAACGCGAGTACGGCTCGTATGTGATGGAGCATGTGTTGTTTAAAATTTCTTATCCGGCAGAATTTCATTCTCAAACCGCAGTGGAAGCAGCGATGATTTTATACAACAAATTATTGAGCGAAAACAAAACGGCTGACGACATTAAGCACATCCGTATTCGCACACATGAAGCAGCGATACGAATTATAGATAAACAAGGACCCCTGCACAACCCTGCCGACCGCGACCATTGCATTCAGTACATGATTGCAGTGCCTTTGTTGTTTGGAAGATTAACGGCGTCCGATTATGAAGATGATATTGCAAAGGATAGCCGCATTGATGAATTGCGCAGCAAAATGGAAACCGAAGAAGTAGCGCAGTTTACAAAAGATTATCTCGACCCTGATAAACGTTCCATTGCCAATGCGTTAACCATCACCTTAAACGATGGAACGGTTTGGGATGAAGTGTTGGTAGAATATCCTATCGGGCACAAACGAAGAAGAGAAGAAGGCATTCCGTTGTTGATTCAAAAATTCAAAATTAATCTGGCAAGGATATTCTCTGCAAAAAAACAAAAAGCCATTGCAGATGTAGCATTGGACAGCGATAAACTGATGAACATTCCGGTGAATGAGTTTGTTGATTTGATGGTGATATAGATTGGCTCACTTTTTATAAACGGCATTTCCTGTTTACCTAAAAATTTTCACGGTGCTGTAAAAAGTTGCTACCTTACTCTTTCTAAAAATCTTGCCTTATGACACACCCACTCATGTCGCGCATAGCCGTGATTATACTTGGCATTGTGCTAATTGTATTTGGTATTTATCATTTTATGGCACCGGAAAATCTGTCGGCTTATGTGCCTGCTTTCCTGCCTGGTGGTAAACTATGGGTTTACTTAGCGGGAGCCGCTTTTATTTTGGCAGCTATCGCTTTTATTGTTCACAAACAAGTGCGGCTGGCAGCTTATCTGCTGGCGTTGCTGCTTCTTATTTTTATCCTTGCCATTCACTTGCCCAACGTATTGAATGCCGGTAGTGCCGAAGTAAAGCAATTAGAATTGGTAAACCTGCTCAAAGACACTGCCCTTGCGGCTTTCGCGCTATACATTGGCAGCAATGCGAAAGATTTTGAGTAGATAGTATTTAATCTTGTTTTCGTTTCAAAGTGGTGGGCGTCATTCCGCAATTGCCGCTGCATCGTCTATATAGCTTGAACATCTTGCAAGCGGATTTGTGCGGAACCTGCCTACCGGACAGGCAGGTCTGATGATTGCGTAATGAAGATGATTAAGTAAGTAAAGCAAGTTTACATCACATTAGCTTGTTCAAATTTATAAGAGCAGATTCCGCACAAAGCCCTCGCAGTTACGATGAATGTGTGAGTTCGTGTTGAGGGCACCAACAATACTGTTGGGGCGGAATGACGCGATGTGGTCTTTCTATCAACTATTTTCTGCAAAGGCATAATTATTGATGATTGATGCCAACCTTTATTGGCAGAAAGAAATGTTATGCTTTTGGTTTTGTGCAATTTTCAAACACCGGCTTTCTGCAACCATGCAAACCCGTAACAATGAAAGCCCAGTTTGATGTTGTAGTTGTGGTTCCTGTAGGTCCCGGCAGTTCTGTTTCTTTTATTGAAGATACGGTTGCCAGTTATCATCATTACACCCGATCTTCTTATCAAATTATTTTTGCCGATGATTCGCAGCAAGGCATTGGAAAAGAGCTAAAAACAAAGTTCCCAAAGGCTGATGTCATCACAACTGGAAAAGCCATGGGTGGTTGGGCAGGTTTGTACATCACGCTATCATTAGCATTTCGTTATACGGTTGAACACTATCATTTTAAAGCATTATTAAAGTTAGATACTGATGCGCTCATCATTGGCGAAGCACCTGAAAGGGAAGCCATTGCCTTGTTTGAGAAAGAACGGAATGCGGGCATCGCAGGACAATATCCAACCGACTATTGGGGCAAACCCTGGAATTTAAATTGGCCTAAACAACGCATCATCAACGGCACACAAACCTGGAAATTTTTCAGGCGGCCCATTGCCAACTGGCAACTCATCAAGCTATATAAAAAAGCAGTAGGAAATGGTTACGCAACGGGCGAAAGTGTGTTTGGCGGTGCTTATTTTATGGGTGAAGCATTCCTCGTTTGTTTATACAACAATGGTTTGCTTCCCAATTATACATTCCGTTCTTTAAATTTGGGTGAAGACCATTTGTTTTCCTTGCTGGCAAAAGCTTTCCATTTTACATTAAAAAGTTTATCGGGCGAAAACCAACCGTTTGGTTGTGCCTGGAAAGGCTTGCCCGTTTCGCCCGAACAATTAATAGCTGATAACAAAAAAATCATTCATTCGGTAAGATATTGGAACGATAAAAATGAAAATGACATCCGAACATTTTTTAAAGAACAGAGAGAAGGCGTTGCAGAAAAAAGGAGTTTGGTTTTGTAACAATTTTTATACAGAACCAACAATCGTTCTCACTTCGTATAATGAATACGGCAAGTGATTGACGTTTGTTTTTGCACTATTTTTAAATAAACAAGGGTTGATAAGTTTTTGTAAAGAAATGAATGAAAACAAGCCATCAATCATAAAATTATTTCTTTAGAAGTATTTTTGCGGCGATTAAAAATCAACTTCTAAACACCAAAACATAGCTTAAGAAGCGAATTATTCAATGGACAAAAAAGTATTGCGGTGGAATTTTATTTTTCAATATGGCTGGGTGCTGACCAATATGTTCAACTCCATCCTGCTGCTTCCACTGTATGTAAGAAATATTGATGCCACAACACTTGGTGTGTGGCTTGCCACCAGCTCCGTTTTGAACTGGATGACACTTGCCGACCCCGGCGTTGGCGAAGTGCTGCAACAAAACATCGCCGAATACTTAGGCAGAAAACAATACGGTGAAATCAGCCGTTCGATAGGCTCCGGGTTTGTAGCGTCAGGGTTCATTGTTTTAATAGCGATATTGTTTGGTTTTGGCTGTTTTTTCTCCATCGGGCATATCATTAATAAGGATGTTACGCAGTATCCGCATCTTGCTGCCGCACTGATGATAACCATTATTTCAACGGGCATGTCGCTGGTGTCGTTTACGTTGTCGGGTATCAATCAGGGCTTGCAAAATTCGGCGCATGTTGCCATCTCATCGTTATCCGCAAACTTCCTTTTTTTGTTTGTCAACCTTGCCTTTTTGTACGCCGGTTTTGGAGTGATGTCAATCGCCATTGCCAACCTTGCGCGGGCTTTATTCATCAATGGTTATAACATTATTTCCATGCTGCGTTTGCTAAAGCGCCAGTACATTCCTGTTATTTGGGAGCGCACACATTTTAAGCAGTTTATCAGAATATTTTCTTTTACCTCAGCTTCCAAAATCATCTCCGGTTTGTCGTACAGCGTTGACATGCTGGTACTTGCCCGCTTCATTCCGCCAAGCATGATTACGATGTACGAGATCAATAAACGTCCGATGAACTTAGCCGGTACTTTGGTGGGCAGGCATTCGGTTGCGCTTATGCCTACCATCTCTCATGCGGTAGGCATGGACGACAAAAAATTTATCAATAATCTGGTGTACAAACAGTTTAAGTTTTACAGTTATTCGGCTCTTTTTTTAGGGCTTATTTTTATCCTTACTTACAGCAATTTAATTACACTTTGGGCAGGCAAAGGCACTTACATTGGCGATACCATTTTGTACATGCTGGTGGTTTATAACTTTCTTACCCTCATTGCCTATTTTATGAGTAATGTGGGATATGCTTTGGGGGATATAAAAAAGAACAGTCAGTTTAATATTGTGCGCAATTTGATTTATGGTGTGCTTCTTTATTTTGCTGCGCGATATTATGGCATTATGGGAACGCTCGTTGTGTCGCTCACATTAATGTTGATTGCCGACTTCTTTTATTTCCCTTACAAAGTATATCGCATGGGCTATTTCTCCGGCGATATGATACGGCGTTCGCTTACGCTTTGGGCAATCATCATATCGGTTAGCGCATTGGTTATCTGGGGTTGCAAAGTACTTACTAACAGGCTGCTATCGCCCACCATGTACTTCAGTAAGCTATTGGTTGATTGCACTCTTTTCTCTGTTTTTTTTCTCCTGTTTTTATTGGCAATTGATGGAGAAGTGCGCACCATGCTAAAAGAAACCAAAAACAAAGTTTTGGGATGGCTTTCAGTTCGCAAACTCAAAGCCGTTAATTAAAAGAGCGGCTGTTTATAATAAACATTTTGAACCACAAAGACAGGAAGAAAAGAAGGTTCACAAAGATTTTTTTGTGACACTTTTTCCTTTGAGCCTTAGTGGTTCAGGCTTTAAGAATGATTTTTGTTTTTATGCAAAAATCATCACCGCATAACCTATGAAGCAAACATTCGATCTGGTAATTGTAATACCTGTTGGTCCCGGCACTTTACCCGAATTTTTATTTGATAACATTCACAGCATTCTGCGTTATGTAAAGGGAAGCTATAAAATTATTTTGGCTGATGATTCACACGAAGGCTTGGGCAAATTAACGCAGCAACAATTCCCCGAATTGGGCATTGATGTGGTGCCAACGCCAGAGCCAATGGGCAGAGTTTGCGGCTTGTACGTTACGCTTTCGTGGGCTTACAAACATGCCATTGACCATTATCATTTTGGCGCCTTACAAAAGTTTGATACCGATGCGCTAATCATTGGTGAAGACCCCGCGCGTGAAGCTATTGAGATGTTCAAAACACAACCTGAAATCGGCATGGCGGGGCAATATCCAAACGATTATAACGGCAATCCCTGGAACATTAGCTGGCCTCGCCAGGAGATTTTAAAAATCTGCACCACCATTAGCTTTATCCGAAAACCGATTACGCATTGGGCGTTGCTAACGGCTTACAGAAAGGCTTTAAAAAATGGCTATATAACAGGTGAGAGTGTGTTTGGTGGTTCATACTTTATCAGTGAAAAAGCAGTAAGGGCTTTGGATAAAATGAAGCGTTTGCCTGACCTGCGTTTAAAGACTGTAAACCTTGAAGAAGACCATGTGTTCCCCATTCTTGTGAAAGCTGCAGGAATGAAATTTGGCGATCTTGCGAGCGGCAATCTGCCTTTTGCCACTACCTGGCGCGGCTTGCCTGCATCGCCCGAAGAGCTATACGAAAGAGGCAAGAAAATCATTCACTCCACACGCTTTTGGAAAGAAAGAAAGGAAGCCGAGATCAGGCAGTTTTTTAGAGAAAAACGGGAAGAAACTATGAGTGTAACGAAGTAGCAAGCAAACCGTTTCTACGCAACACTAATATGATCTTTCACCACATACATGGTTTTGTCTTTTGCCATCGCTTCGTTGTAAATAGACAACAAGGAAGATAAGTTTTTCTGTGGAGTGTATTTGCTTTTGTAAGTGTTTAATGCATGAACTGAGAGCTCATGCTTTTTGGTTTCGCCCAAATTTTGCCAGCGCTGCAATTGCTTATTCAAGCTATCTGCATTGTTGGGCGTAAACAACAAGCCATTCATATTGTGCGTAACAATGGTTTGCATAGCGCCCAGTTTTGAAGTGATAACCGGTGTGCCTGCGGCAAAGGCTTCCACAATCGTTAAGGGCATCCCTTCATAACAAACCGAAGGCACGATCAACGCATTGCATTGGCGCAGTTGCTCATCAATCACTTCTTTTCCCTGGTAGCCCATCCATATTATCAGCGGGTTAGCGGCTTTGGCTACCAGCACATCATCGCGCAGCGGACCATCACCAATAATGGTAAGTGGCAAACCATTGCTGGCAAATGCTTTCAGCAAAACATCAATGCCTTTTTCGGCTGATAATCTGCCAATGTACAAGTAGTAATTGCCGCGTGCCAGAGCAGTGGAATCAGTTGTGTCGGATTGAATAAAATTGGGCTTCATAACAAGCTGGTTTTTTTTGAAATTTAAATTGGATGATAAAAACAGAGAACGGCTTTGCTCATTTAAAACAATGTATCGGTCCACTTTTTTAAACGTGCCCCATTTCCTATGAAGCCATGTGGAAAAAGCAAGCCAAAAAGTTAAGAGTCCTGAATTGCGAAACACTTTATCTTTTACAGCACTCCACGGAAACGGCTGTGAAAGACTTTTCAGGTACAAATCGTTATTAAAAAACAAGGTTCCCGAAGGACATAAAAAACGATAGTTGTGTAAGGTTTTTACCATCGGAGTCTTTGTTTGGCTCACGGCTCGTATCACCGAATAAGAAGCTGCAAAGTGCATGTTGTGAATGTGTACAACGTCAGGCTTGAAACGGTTGATTTCGCGTATTGTTTTTACATAAGAAAACGGGTTAAACGGCATCAGGAGCAATTTCAAAAACGTATGTTGGCTGTTATCAAAATACAAAGCTTTTACTTCGTATCCGTTTTGCTGCAACAGTTGTATTTCATTTTTTACAACGCCGTCTTCACCGCCGTGTTCTTTGTATTTAGTATGAATGAATAACACTCTCATAAAGGGGCAGATTCTTGTTGAATAAAGGTTTGTTGATGATTGATTAATCGGCTGTTGGCAACATACACAAAATCGGTTCGTCCGCTAAGGACGCGAAACAGTTCTTCTAATTTTCCCCACAAACCAAACTCTTCAATTTCCCATGAATGTCCCCACAAATGAAAGCAGCCTCCGTTTTTTTCAATGCTGTGTAAATAACTTTCCGTTAAGCCTTCTAATTTTTGCAACGAGCCACTGCTTAACCATTGCATCAAATTGGCCACCCGCCTGCGTTTCAGCAAATGTTTGGCATAGGTAAATGTATTGTGTTCATACACCTGCAATGTGGTTGGCGTCAGTTTGTTTTTGTTGAAAAAATGTGTACTCAACAACTCGGTAGTGCGTGCCATTGTAAAGCCCGTTCGGAAAACAACCTCTGCCGCTTTTTGATGAAACACACCACCCGGAAAGCAAAACGCTTGTGGCGCTTCGCCCAGCAAACCGGAGAGCCAGTTGTAACAGCCCCTAATTTCATTTTGCAAAAATGTTTCGTCTTTGCTGTGCAGCCTGATATGATTGATGGTGTGACCGCCAATTTCAAAACTTTTAGCCAGTTCTACCACTTGTTCGGGCAGCATTACTTCATGCTCGGCATTGTGTTTTGGAATGTAAAATGTGCCGGGCAGGTTGTATTTATTCAATAATTCAGCCAGCCTGAAATCCAGCACATGTCCATCATCCCAACTGGTAGTTATTAATTTCATAACAGATGTTTATTTACAATCAAGCGTACTTACATAACAAGCAGAGGATAAGTAACGCAAGATAAATATCGGTTTTAAAATGAGATACTAAAACATCAACCCCCTATTTACGGTTCTGTTAAGGAAACTGTTTTGCCCGCTTTCTGTTTAACGGTTTGTTTGCTTCACGAACCCGACAAATTGGACGACAGAAAGTAGCTGTATGGTAATAATGACAAATGCTGAACCAAGCTAAACTTTAGATTTTTATATTGTAAATGAATTATTTATGTATTGTTGAAAGATCGGTTGGATTGGCTGACCGTCTTATAAAAAGAAATCTTCTCAAAAGGGGAACGATAAGCCTGACAGTTTTGCGTATAAAAAAGAATGGTAAGTTACTTGCCATTATAAAAGCAATACAGCAAAACATGAAAAAACAACCGTCTTTACAATTTTGTTTGTTAATGGATGCCATTGGTTGCATTCCATTTCTGATTCCGGTGGTGGGTGAAGCGTTCGATATTGCGTGGGCGCCTATTTCCGCCATTATTTTTTACTTTGCTTTTGGTGGGCGCAAAGCCTTGTTTGGCGCGGCTTTTAACTTGGTGGAAGAGTTGGTGCCGTTCCTTAATTTTACGCCGACCTTTACCATTGCTTATTTATGGAGAAAGTATGTTGAGAAGAAATCAAACAATAGTGTGGTTGTGATGAAACCTGCATAGTTTGTTTTGCCACATTTTTTGATAGCGATAATTTCTTCTCAAATTTTATCTTCGCGTTTTAGAAAAGTCAACTTAGCTAAACTGGAGTATTGCCGGTTGTTAAGTGATAATAGCCAACTTAGCTCAGTTGGTAGAGCATTTCATTCGTAATGAAAGGGTCGCAGGTTCGAATCCCGTAGTTGGCTCATTTTTGTTTCGCACATGGGTGGTTTCCACTCCGTAGGAGTTACGTGTTTGTAGAAAAGTTCTCAGGTAAAGCAACGGCTCCATCGGAGCCGTGTATGAGTTCCATTAAAAACATTTCGCTCCTATGGAGCTGTATTTATTGACACATTCTTTTACTATCAATACGTTACTTCTACGGAGCTTTTACCAATCTTTCATCAAACATTTACTAACACTGCTTTTTATTTTTCTCATAAAAACAAACCTTCTCTTTGTGAATAAACTCTTCTTCACAAACAAAACGCTAACACAATAAAAGGGGCAAAATGGAAGTTGACATCTTTGTAACAACTGCTACATTATTTTTATAAGCATGAATTTGTCGTACAACGAACAACAATTTGAACGTAGCAAAAACCGCAAAGCACTTGGCATTACGCTTGGCATTTGCGCCCTTTTGTTTTTGTTGATGTTTTTGGTTAGCTGGACGGCACCACAAACGCCGCAACCCATTGCTGATAACGGCATTGAAGTGAACCTTGGCAACAGCGATGCAGGATTAGGAACAGTGGCACCGCAGTTGCCGGGCGAAATGTCGAAAGAAGAAGAAACAAATGTGCAGCCGCCCAAAGCCGTTGCATCGCATAGTGAGCCGGAAGAAAGTAAAGATGTGGCTGACAACAACGAAAAAGAGGTTCCTGAAATTCATACATCACCCAAACCCAAACTGCAATCCAAGCTGGAAGTGGTGATTCCTAAAAATCAGGCAAAACAAAAAGAGCAAGTGGTAGAAACACCGCCGGCACCACCCAAACCAAAAGCTTTGTACAAAGGCGGAGCAACACAAAACAACAACGGTGGCAATGGTGCGGATAGTTACAACAACGTGCGCAACCAGGGCATTGCCGGTGGCAAAGGCGACCAAGGCAAACCCAATGGCAATCCGGCTTCTGACAGTTATACAGGTAACGGTGGCACAGGCAAAGGTGGCGTAAGCATAAGAAGCGGGTTGAGTGGAAGACATTTTAAACCTTTACCTTCTTTTACCGATGATTTTAATGAAAACGCAAAAGTTGCTGTTAACATCACTGTGAATGCAAACGGAAATGTAATTGATGCTTCGATCAACCCAAGAGGAACTACAACCACAAGCCAAAGCATACGAGGCATTGCCCTTTCGAAAGCCAAACAATTAAAGTTTAATGCAGGTACAGCAGACGAACAAACCGGAACCCTCGTATTTGATTTCAAGCTGCGCGGATAAGAATGGAACCACAGAAGCACAAAGGCACTGAGCATTACAACGTAATGTATTAAATCTCGGTGGTTCAAACAATTCATTTCATTCAGCATCTTTGCAGTTGCTATGAATTACAAAGAAACGATTGATTATCTCTACAAAAAGTTACCGCTTTTCAGCAGGCTTGGCGCCGATGCCATCAAAGCCGATCTTATCAACACCATTAAGCTTTGCGAAGCACTGGGGAACCCGCAAAAGGGGCTTAAAATGGTTCATGTTGCCGGCACGAACGGCAAGGGTTCGGTGAGCCACATGCTGGCTGCCATTTTGCAAACAGCGGGTTACAAAACAGGTTTATATACATCGCCGCATTTGATTGATTTCAGAGAACGGATTAAAATAAACGGCGAATGGTGCAGCCAGGAATTTGTGGTTGATTTTACCACAAAAATAAAACCGCTGATTGAAGAAATTGAACCCTCGTTTTTTGAGATTACAGTAGCGATGGCGTTTGATTTTTTTGCAAAAGAAAATGTGGACATCGCTGTAATAGAAGTGGGACTGGGCGGGCGTTTGGACAGCACAAACATTATCACACCGATAGTAAGCATTATAACAAACATCGGGCTCGATCATACCCAAATTTTAGGCGACACACTGCCACAAATTGCGTTTGAAAAAGCGGGCATTATCAAACCGCATGTGCCGGTAATTGTGGGCGAAGTGTTGATTGAAACCGAACCCGTTTTTAAAAATGCGGCAAAAACAAAAGCTGCCCCACTCATTATAGCACAACACAACCGTTATGTGTCGGAATTTCAATATCAACCACATCAATTAACGGTAACGGTTGCAGATACAAAAACGGATAACAGAGAAACGTATCACCTTGACCTTCCAGGTGTGTATCAAACTAAAAACATACTTACAGTTTTGGAAGCGGTGAAGTATTTACAATCGGTGGGTTATGCTATTTCATTGCAGCAAATAAAAGAAGCCTTGCAGCATGTAAAAAAGCTTACCGGCTTGCATGGAAGATGGGAAGCGATTCATCAAAAACCAATGGTCATTACCGATGTTGCGCACAATGCAGATGGCATGAAGCAATTGGCAGAACAAATAGAACTGGCAACGTACAATTCACTTCACATTATTATTGGCATGGTGAAAGATAAAGACGTTGAAAAGGCATTGTCTTATCTTCCCAAAACAGCCAGTTATTATTTTACAAAACCGCAAACGCCACGCGCCATGAGCGAAGGGCAAATTGCTGAAATAGGCTCTGGCATTGGCTTGCAGGGTAAAACGTATGGTAACGTAAACGAGGCATTACAAACGGTGATCAGCAGTGCAGAAGATGATGATTTGGTGTTGGTTTGCGGCAGCGTGTTTTTGATTGGAGAGGTAAACCTGTGATAATGATTTTTGACTTATGAGTTTGGATTTATGATTACTGAAAGCCGCATCTAAAGGTTTTCAGAAGTTGGCCGTATTTAACTATCTGTTCAAAATTGGTGCAAAAACAAAAATGCTGCACAATCTTGTACAGCATTTTTGTTTTATAAAAATATGGAATGAAATTAATGCACCGGACAATTGAACGAACCTTCAATTAACGTTGGCGGCGATGCTCCATTGAGTTCAGCATAAACATGAAATGAGCCGGTTAACTGACCACCACTGTTGCTGATAATGGTAATATAAGAATTGCCTGCACCCAAGGCTGCCGATGCATCGTTGGCATAATAAATATCACTGCCATCAGCCACTTTTTGTAAACCCACATTGTTGGCTGTATTTACCGGGTAAATACCTGGCTTTATAGTAGGCGCGGATGGCATTTTTATCGAAATACCAAACAGCGTATCTAAGTTAAAAGTTGCCTGCCCTGCAATAAACAAAGTATCGTTTCTAAAACCAGCACCTTCCAGGGTTGTAAAAATGCCGCTGTACGTAATTTTGGTAGCCGTATCGGTAAAATGCCATGTATTTTTAGTAGCAAGATTGGGATCAATATAGCCGCTGTCACTACCAACTGTTGAACCGCCGCCTGAACTGCCCAAACCCGTGCCGGTGCTATCTTGCACATTAACAACAAAGCTACAGGCGCCCAGCGAATCGGCAGTAATGGTGAACGAAGTAGACTGAATTAAAATAGGTGTGCCTTTCGCTTTTAACACCAATGTATCAACACCGGTTTTGCTAAAAAAGCCAGTGTCGGAAAAAGAAAATCCGTTCTGCGAAATACTTGAAATGGCATAGTTGCCGGTTGACTTTACATTTACCACTATCTTAATAAAATTGGTATCACGTGCAGCTGAAACGCCATCGTAATAAGTGCCGTTTACAATAATGGGATAGCAAGACAAAGTGGTATCGTGCAAACTAAAAGAGGCTGTGTTGTTGTTCGACTCCTGGCTCAACTCTTTTTGGCATGAATCCAAAATCATCGTTGCCAGAAAGAGTGCAAAACCAAACATCAATAATCGCTTCATAGGAAGTATTTTACAATTGCTGTTGATCTGTTTAAAAAATAGAAACGATGCAGCAGCCACAAAATTGCTTTTCCCCCTATTTAATTTCGCCCACCATATTTTCCGGCAGTACCCACTCGTCAAACTGCTCCGGTGTAAGATAACCAAGCTGCACCGCCATTGCCTTCAGCGTTGTGTTTTGTTTGTGTGCTTTTTGTGCAATTTCAGCCGCTTTGTAATACCCTATTTTTGGATTCAAAGCCGTTACCAGCATCAGGCTGTTTTGCAGATGTTTGTTGATATTGGCTTCGATAGGTTCAATGCCAGCAGCGCATTTATCGGTAAAAGAAACACAGCCATCGCCAAGCAAACGTGCGCTATGAAGAAAGTTGTAGATGATAACCGGCTTAAAAACATTCAATTCAAAATGACCTGTTGCACCACCAATGTTGATTGCTACATCGTTGCCCAGCACTTGTGCCGCTATCATGGTTAGGGCTTCGCATTGCGTTGGGTTTACTTTGCCCGGCATAATAGAAGAACCCGGTTCATTATCAGGTATAAAAATTTCGCCGATGCCACTGCGCGGACCGCTGGACAACATACGAATGTCGTTGGCGATTTTCATCAGGCTTACAGCAACAGTTTTCAAAGCACCATGCGCTTCTACAATGGCATCGTGTGCTGCGAGGGCTTCAAATTTATTTTCTGCCGAAACAAAAGGCAATCCCGTTAACTGTGCAATGTGTTTAGCTACTAATTCGCTGTAACCCTTCGGTGTATTGATGCCTGTGCCAACGGCAGTGCCGCCCAATGCTAACTCGCTTAGATGTGCCAACGTATTTTTAATGGCTTTAATACCATGATTCAACTGCGATGCATAACCGCTAAATTCCTGCCCCAAGGTAAGTGGCGTAGCATCCATAAAATGCGTGCGGCCTATCTTCACCACATGCATAAAAGCCTTGCTCTTTTCTGCCAATGTATCGCGCAGCTTTTCAATGCCGGGGATGGTGGTTTCGGCCAAAATTTTATATGCAGCAATGTGCATGGCTGTTGGAAAGGTATCGTTGCTCGATTGCGATTTGTTTACATCATCATTCGGATGAATGGCCTTGTCTTTGTCGGATAATTGCCCGCCCTGAATCACATGCGCACGATAAGCAATCACTTCATTTGCATTCATGTTGCTTTGTGTGCCACTGCCTGTTTGCCACACAACCAACGGAAATTGGTCGTCTAATTGCCCACTTAAAATTTCATCGCATACCTGCGAAATCAAATCAGCTTTTTCTTTCGGTAAAATACCCAATTCTTCGTTAGTTAAAGCGGCTGCTTTTTTCAGATATGCAAATGCCTTGATAATTTCTTTCGGCATTTTATTAATGTCCTGTGCAATCTTAAAATTTTCAATGCTGCGTTGCGTTTGCGCGCCCCAATACACATCGGCAGGCACCTCTACTTCACCCATTGTATCTTTTTCTATACGGTAATCCATATCGTTATTTTTTAGGCTGCGAAGATAATCTGAACTGAGATTGATGGAATGTTTGGAATAAATAGGATGATGTTTTAAAATGGTGCTTTTATAAATTTTGATAACGATGAGTTGTTACGATTTTCAAATAACATTTATCCCAGTTCGCACAAACGCAAAAAGGAAGCTGCAAATACAACTTCCTTTCCTGTATCGTTATTAAAACCTAAGCTTTCTTTTTTGCCGCCTTAGGTGCAAACATCGCTAACATTCTTTTGCCTTCCATCTTGGGCATACTTTCCAGTGCGCCAACTTCAGCAAGACGTTCGGCAAATTTTAGGAGCAGCAACTGGCCTCTGTCCTGGAACATAATCGCTCTGCCTTTAAACTGCACATAAGCTTTTACTTTGTTGCCATCTTTTAAAAAGCCTTCGGCATGTTTTGCTTTAAAATCAAAGTCATGATCGTCTGTGCTCGGTGTAAAACGAATTTCTTTTACTTCGCTTTGCTTCGCGTTGGCTTTCATTTCTTTTTCTTTACGCTTCTTTTCGTAAAGAAACTTTTTATAGTCTATGATTTTACAAACCGGCGGCGCTGCGTTGGGCGATATTTCAACAAGATCAAGCTCTTGCTGCTGCGCCATTTTGCGGGCTTCATCGGTGGGATAAATACCAACCGTAACGTTGTCGCCAACAAGGCGAACTTCGGGTACGCGGATTCTGTCGTTGATGCGGTGTTCAGGCTCCGGTTGCCTGTTGAATCTGGGGTTAAATCTTCCTCTGGGTGGTAATGCCATTAATTGACGTTTGGTGAATAATTGTTTTTGTTGTGATTAAAATCTATTTTTTAAAAGTAATAAGTATGTCCAGAAAAAACAAAAGGCATAAAAATGCAGAGAGCACAATATAAAAGAGCCGGTTGCTTTGTTCCCATTTTATTTCTCTTGTAATATCAGCTTTTAATTGTTGTATATCTTCTTTCGTTGCAACACTGCTATTCGTTTTCTCTGGTATTTCATCTAATATGAATTGAACTTTGACGATCAGGTCTTGTGCCGTTGTTGAGTCCAAATGATATTTTTTTCTTAAAGAATCGTATAGTGTTATTTGTTGTGTTGCTGTCATCCTCTGTAAAAATAAATACTATTCCTCACTTTTCCGCTCTTCTATTTCTTCTATGATATTTTGCATAAATTCATCTACCAGAATACTTCCTGCGTCGCCTTTACCTTGCCTGCGGACAGACACTTTGTTTTCGCCCATTTCTTTCTCGCCGATCACCAGCATGTAAGGCGTTCTGCTTAATTCTGCTTCGCGAATTTTCTTGCCGATCTTTTCGCTGCGATCATCTATTTCAACTCTTATGCCTTTCTTTTTCAGTTTTGTTTTTACCTCATTTGCATAAGGTAAAAATTTATCGCTGATGGGAAGAATTTTTACCTGCAGGGGCGCTAACCATGTCGGGAATTTTCCGGCGTAGTGTTCTAATAAAAAGCCAATGAAACGCTCATGCGTTCCCAGCGGTGCTCGATGAATAATCAGCGGTGTTTCCGGTTCGTTGGCAGCATTGGTAAAATGCAATTTAAAACGGCGGCCTTGCGCAAAATCAACCTGGTTGGTAGCCAGTGTAAATTCTCTTCCAATGGTACTCCAGATTTGCACGTCTATCTTCGGCCCGTAAAACGCACCTTCACCTTTTACTTCCACAAACGGAATTTGGTTCTCTTTTAAAACCTGCCGCACCATGTCTTCTGTTTCTAACCAAAGCTCGGGTTCGTTCACATATTTCTCGCCCAGTTTGGCTGGATCGTGAAGAGACAAGCGCATTACATATTTTTCAATGCCAAAGATTTTAAAATACTTCAGGTACATATCGTTCACCGCGCGAAACTCATCGGCAAATTGCTCTTTCGTGCAATAGATATGCGCATCGTTCATGTGCAGGCAACGCACGCGCATCAGGCCAAACAATTCGCCGCTTTGCTCATAGCGATAACAGGTTCCATATTCTGCCAAACGCAGCGGTATTTCCTTATAACTTCTTGGCTCGGCAGCGAATATCTTATGGTGATGCGGGCAGTTCATTGACTTTAAATAATACTTCGTTCCTTCCAGCTCCATCGGCGGATACATGCTATCCTGGTAATAAGGCAAATGCCCGCTGGTTAAGTATAAATTTTCCTTTGCAATGTGCGGCGTTACCACGCGCTTATAACCGGCATCTTCCTCTGTTTCTTTTGCTAATTTTTCAAGCTGTTCAATAATCACAGTTCCGTTCGGCATCCATAAAATCAAACCCGGGCCTACATCATCATCCATTGTATAAATGCTCAGTTCTTTGCCCAGCTTGCGATGGTCTCTTTTCTTTGCTTCTTCTAATAATTGCAGGTATTCATCCAACTCTTTTTGTGAGGGAAATGTAACACCATAAATGCGCGTTAACTGCTTATTCTTTTCATCGCCTTTCCAGTAAGCACCGGCAATGTTGGTGAGCTTGATGGCTTTGATAAAACCTGTGTTCGGTATATGCGGACCGCGACACAAGTCAGTAAAGTTGCCTTGGTTATAAAATGTAATTTCGCCATCTTTCAAACCTTCAATCAGATCGAGTTTGTATTCATCGCCTTTTTGTGTAAAATATTCAATTGCTTCCTTTTTTGAAATCGGCTGGCGAGTGTAAGCATTGTTTCCCTTCGCCAGTTCGTTCATCTTTTTTTCCAATGCCTTTAAATCTTCTTCGCCAATTTGCCTGCCGCCTAAGTCCATGTCGTAATAAAAACCATTTTCTACCGGCGGGCCCACCCAAAACTTTACACCGGGAAATAGACTTTCCACCGCTTCCGCCATAAGGTGTGCACTCGAATGCCAGAACGTGCTTTTCCCGTCGGCATCGTTCCATGTCAGTAAGGTTACAGTTGCATCTTCATTGATAGGACGTGTGGCATCCCAAACCTGTCCGTTTACATTGGCTGCCAATACTTTTCTTGCTAAGCCTTCGGAGATAGATTTGGCAATGTCGAGCGAGGTAAAGCCGCTTTCATATTGCCTGACCGAACCATCCGGTAGTGTGATATTTATCATGAAAACAAAAGCTTATTTTAGGTGTGCAAAGGTAGTTGTTTGGGATGAGAAGTGAAATGGTGCGGAAAGGCTGATGATTGTTATGTTTTATTGGTTTAAAAGAGTTGAATCGGTTTAATGAACTCTATAAACAATCGTTTTACTGCTTCATGTTTCGCCTTTTGTTTTTGCCTCATTTTTATCTTCGATAACAACACTTATTGTTAGCAGGTTGTTTTCTGGCAGGAGAAAATATCGGCAAAAACAAAAAAGCACAAACGATTGTGTACGATACTCTACAACCATTGCTCTTACTTTTGCGCACTCTCTAATTTGTTATAACATGATGTGCTGCAATAAAAAGCTTTGTTTAATTGCGTTGCTGATAAGCTTCTTTTTTCATCAATCCGTAATCGCGCAAGCAACTTATACCGATACCATTCCGTTGGGTGGCAATGCATATGCAGAAGGCAGGGCTGAGATAACCGACAAAGGCTTAGTGAAATGGAATGATTCATCAACCATCAGCGTTTATTTTAGAACCGATATGCCGCAAACCTTTGCTGTTTCGCTTCGCCTGCAAACAGAAGGCAATAGCGAGATACAAGTATCATCGGGTAATACTTCATTTACAAAACAAATCAACAATACCAACTTTGCTGTTGTTTCTTTTGGAAAATTATCTGTTACAAAGCGGGGCTATGTAAAGATTGATTTGAAGGGCATCCGCAAAACGGGTGCTGTGTTTGCCAACATATCTGACCTCATTCTGCAACATGCAAAAGGAGACACTACTTTGATGTATGTAAAAGGGGGAAGTTCTTTTCATTTTGGCAGAAGAGGACCTTCGGTGCATTTGCGTTACCCGCCCCCGGACGAATTGAAAAACGATGTGCATCGGTTTTACAACGAAATCACAGTACCCGTTGGTAATGATAAATTAGGCTCTTATTTTATGGCAGATGGCTTTGGTGAAGGTTATTTTGGAATGCAGGTAAATAGCCCTACGGAGCGGCACGTTTTGTTTTCAGTCTGGAGTCCTTTTGAAACACAAAATCCGAAAGACATTCCCGATAGTTTGCGTATCAAATTATTGAAGAAAGGTTCCAATGTAACAACTAACGATTTTGGAAATGAAGGCTCAGGCGGACAAAGCTATTTAAACTTTTTATGGAAAGCCGGTAATACGTATGCATTCCTGTTGGGCGCACAGCCCGATTCGCTTCATCATACAACCACCTACACAGCTTACTTCAAAAATATAAGCGAAAACAAATGGTATTTGATTGCTTCGTTTCAACGTCCACAAACGGTTACTTATCTCACGCATTTGTATTCTTTTCTCGAAAATTTTATCCCTGAAACCGGTGATGAAACGCGAATGGGTTTTTATAAAAACCAATGGATGATGGATGGCAAAGAGGAATGGCACGAGTTAACCCATGCGGTGTTTACTGCCGATGCAACTGCGAAAGGTGGATATAGGAAAGACTATGCAGGCGGTGCTGATGGCGATCATTTCTTTTTGCACAATGATGGTTTCTTTGATGATTTTGTAAAGCCAAATCAAACGTTCACGCGTAAAGCTTCGGGCAACAAACCCAACATTGATTTTGCCAATTTGCCACAACAATAATGTACATGTTTAAAGATGCCGCGCAGATATGTTTGTTGTTTCTGCAATAATCTGAGGGGTTTCTTATCAGGTGCAACGCAAGAAACCTTCCATAGAGGCTTCTGCAATTAACCACTTATACTATTGCTTGAGAAGCAAGTATTGCAGGATTCGGGCATTGCTGTTTGCAATCATTTTTGAATGGTCAATAGTATTATCCAACATTGCCTTTGCCCAAGCCAATCCTGTATCTTCTGGATGTAGTTGTATTTGTTCATCGAGCCAGCCCCTTCCTGCTTTGTTTTTGTTCAATTTTTCATACGCCCAAACGGTTACTACCGCATTGGAAGATTGCACATTTCTTTCATTGTTTGAGGAAGCATTGAAATGAATAATTTGATTCAGTTCCTTATCGACTGCTGTCTGGTTGTTCAGGCTTTTATAGTTCATGTATGCAAGCCAGCTTTCCAGCCTCGGATCTATATCCTGTTCATAAGGCTTTCCAACGCCGAGGTTTTGGGGATATAATTCTGCTTCCTCAATAAAGATCAGGCTCTTTTTATAATCATGCTTTTGCAACGCATCAATGGCTTCTTTTAATTTGATTTCGTGGTATAGATCATGGCTTTCTGTAGCACCTTCAAAAGGCAGTATGTTTAAATGAGTAATGAATTTATCTGCTGCTGCAAGTTGGTTGTTGTAAAGCAACAATTTTGAGTACAACAATCCAATGATATAATTCTCCGGATGCCTTTTTGCATAAGGTTCAATAACACCTAACGCTTTATCATATTGAACAGTTGCGACATAATGTTCAGCCAACAATTTGTAATATCGCCAGTCTTTGCTTAAAGATAAAGCCTTTTGCAAATCGGCTTCTGCACCCGTTTTGTTATCGTCGTTTTCTATCGCGGCTCTTACGGCATAAAAGGGTGCAAACTGCGGCTCGTTACCACAAGAGAGGAGCAATTGTTTGCATTCCCTAATTCTATTTCTATCGTGATAAATGAGAGCTAAATGATACTTCAGCAACCAGTCGTTTTGTTTTGCCAATAATTGCTCAATTACACCTGCTGTTTCAGAACGGAATGGAAAATAAAACGATGAATTCATTTTACTTACATCCACTTTTCCACCGTTCAAATAAGCCAGCCAATACATGCTTTCGGGTGATGGTAAAGAGAGTGTAAACAATTGCTTTGCTTCTTCTCTGCCATCTTGTTTGTAATACCAGATTGCCAACTCGGCATAGGTTTCTGCAGGCAATTCATTTTTGATAGATTGTATAAATTTCTGTTTGTTTTCTTCTGTTCCATTCCATTGGTATTTTTCAAACAAAACAAAATGACTGAGCGGGTCTGATTGCTCTATTGTATCTAATACTTTTTGCGCATTGTTCTTATCATTCTGTTGCCTGAGTATAAGTGCCCCTAACTGCAAAGCAGCGATGTTATGCGCGTTGTAAACGAGTGATTTTTGTAGATACTGCAATGCCTTATTATTATCCTTTTCTTTGTGATAAATATAAGCCAGTTCAGTATAAGCTGCACTTCTGTAAGAAGGGTCTAATGCGGCAATGTCAAAGCCATCTTTTGCATCAACAACATTGCCCAATTGCTCATTAATCAACCCATAATAATAATTGGCATCGCCTGCAACTGTGTTTATGCTTAATGCGCGTGTTGCCAGTTGCAATGCTTCTTTGTACCGCAGGTTTCGATAAAGCAACTCAGCCATTTTTACCAATGCAGGTAAAAAGTTTGAATCCTGTTGCAGCGAAGCAGTTAGCTTTTCTTCAGCTTTCGCATATAATTTTTCATCCATTAATTCCGCTCCCAGCAAGTACAAGCCATACGCGCCGTTCCAGTTGAAATTTTTAGGTGTTTCAACCGGGCGACTCAAATCATTTATAGTCGAATCAGCATTGTATTGCAGCCTGTCAACGCCAATTGTGACTGTGAGCTTGTTCTTGTCAACAGCCACTTGTATTGAATCTGTAAACACTTGTTCGGGTGATAGTTGCAATGCTTTTTTATAAACGATTTTATCTCCTTCTCTTATTACCAAAGAATCATGTAAAGTCTGCACCGGAAAGTAATAGAGCTTCAGCCAGCCTCCTTCATATTTCATGTTGAAAGCACCATATTGATCCGCTTGCACAAAGCCTTTCGTTCCCCTAACCGGGTACCAGTATTCCTTCCAGCTATCGCTGGCATAAGGCTCAAAAGCAATGTGCTTAAAAGGTGTATAACTGCTGCCTTCTGCATTTTGGTTAAAGAGCCGTCCCGACTGCACTTCCACGTATTGCCCATCTGTATCTGTAAGCTCTTTTTCCCAAATCATTCCCTGGTCAGAAAGTCCCCAAATCCAAATCTTTTTACCGGCTTTATCATCATGCGTGCTGTATCTTGCCATACCGGCGTCTTCATCATGATAATACGTACCAAAAAAGTCGGTGTATTTTCCAAATACGTGATATGATTTATAGCCACCGAAATCATTGTTTTTATACCACGAAATGAGCTTGCCGTTTTGCTTATTCACTGGCCATGATGCATACTCGCCATTGTGCCCTATGTATTTATTTCCGGGATAAATAAATTCCAGGTCGTTGCTTGCTTTTGCACCAGCATTCATCCAGTGATAATAAGGCTGCTCAACGGGTGTAGTGTTGTACCAGAAAGCCTGTGTGGTAAAAAGAGCTTTGTCTTTCGGAACATTAATCTTCACGCGCCAGTTGCTGCGTGTTAATAAATCCAACGCACCAATGGTACAGGTAATGCTTCCATCTGCCTCATGCTGTACTGTGTAATCTACCGGAGTTGCGCAGTTAGGCGTATGACCAATGATGCCAAAGTTGGCTTCCAAACCGCCGCTTGTCCAAGGACCGCGCATGGCAATGTCTCTGAACTTTACTGCATGATTGTAATACAAAAAAGGTTGGCCTGTTTTCTTATCAATCGCTGCCCATATCTTACCACCAATTTCGGGCAAAACCAAAAGCCTGATATACGCATTTTCTATTTCCACCACTTTCCATTGCTTATCAATTGGCTTATCGGTAAAACCATCAAAGCGGAAATAAGGATACACTTGCGTGAGCAAGGGAATGGGATTCGGATCGGAAAACGGATAGGTAGGAAACGTTTTCAGATATTCCTTGACAGTAACGCTATCCTGCGATGATGCAGTTCTAAAATGCGCAATAAGAATCAATAAAATGAATGACTTTTTCATGCGGCAGCAAGTTTGTTTTTGTTTAAAAAAGTGGCCCGCAGATGGAGCAGATAAACGCAGAAGTAAGGATTCTAAATGATCTGCGTTTATCTGCTCCATCTGCGGGAAAAAGTGTCTGACACCTTATGCGACAAGTTTGTTTTTATTCAATAATCAACAACCAACCCTTATTTTTTGCAACCGGTATAGCATCGTTCAATCCAAATGTTTTTGCTTCCTGAAAGTTCTTTACTTCCGGTGCTTTGATGGTGGCTTTCGCTGCATCAATACCTAACGCTTTCCAATCAATATTCAACTGCACGGTTGTATCACTATCTGCCCAACTTGCAATGGAAACCAAGGCTTTGCCCTCTTTCTTATACACCGTTGCCAGCACTTTGTTACTGTTTGTTTTTACCGGGCATTTGTCGCTCCAGTAGCCAATCATCTTGGTGCCTTTCATACCAAAGTCATCCCATACTTTCCAGATAGGGCGCGGGTCGGCATTATCGCTCCAAGGCATTCTGCTCGTCATGCCATAAACCATACCGCGCCAGGGATTGCCACCGCCCTGCAGCATCTCGCCCATCAAGCCGAATGGTATGCCGCTTACTTCGGTTAAGAAGAAATCAGGACTATTGTTTTCATAATCGAAATACTCACCAAACCACAGGCGATTGAGGTAAGGAAAGTGCTCCATGTACAGGTTGGCGCTGTTGTTAAAGCCATCGTTTTTATTGTATTGATTGGCAGAATGCAGATCAATAATACCAGGATGGCCATCTGCTGTTAATACCCGTTTGATGCGCTTCATCGTAACGCGGTCAAAAGCGACATCATCTAAATAAATACCATCAATGCCTACGTTCTGCACCAACCAGTTCATGCCTTCCACATAGTAGTTGTGCCAGCGGCTCATGCCACTGTTTACAATGGCTGCATCTTTTATTTCGGGCACAAACCAAGCAGCTATATAATCGGAGTCGAGATGCTCCTGCAGCCAGCTATAACCACCGCCTTTTCCAGTTGAATAAATTTCATGTTTGAGACTACGCATCGGGAAGGTTTCATACGCATGATTAGATAACTCGCGCACGGTGTTGTATATTTTTACTTTTAAGCCATTTTGGTGTGCGCTATCAATGTATGCCTTCATCTTTCTCCATTCGATAAAGGGATAATTGATCCATGGGTTGATGGGTGTGGCATGATGAATATTGATCACCGTTGCGCCGGTGGCTTTTATGGAATCAATCGCATTGTACTTATGATAAAAACGATTTGCCCATTGGAAGTCCGTATTGATAGTATGAAACGGTGTGATGAGTAAAGTGAAATTGTAGTACAGCGTATCGCCTTTTTGCATCGTGCGTTCACCACTGTAATTATTGGCCAAAATAGAAGTTGCTTTCTCGCCAATATTGATGCCGCCTTTGTTATCGTTGCCCCATGATGTTGGCTGAAATAATGGCTTTTGTAAATAGAAATTAGTATTGAGTGGACGAACATATTTTTCATCGCGCAACGAATACTGCAAGCCTGCATTTACGTTGCCTATCCAGGCACCATCCTGGTTCTTGTGTGCGACATCCCATTTCCATTGGAAGTTTTCTTTTCGATAGCCACCTTTTTCACCCAATCCCACCATGTATTTTGATGCTTCTTTGGTGAAAGGAATTTGCATGGCGATGTCTCTGAAATTCACGTCGCGTAAGGCTTCCAGCTTTACAGTATAATTGATAAAACCATCAAATTCCAAAGATGCAGAAACATCCATTTGCAACGTATCATTGCTGCTTGTCGCTTTCCAAATTACTGTGCCTTCGGTTTGTTTTACAAACTGTAAACCTTTGCTTTGCAATTGCATGTTGTTGCCCGAAATTGTTGCAAAAGAAAACTGGATTGGTGCTGTCAAAAGATTGTTGGGCGCATCTTTATACTCCGTCATCTCAGGTGTAAAGAAGGTTTGAATTTGTGCCGGGAAACCATCTTCACCCACTTCTATTTTTCTGCCTAATAAACTGATGGTGTGATGGTTTACTATCAACGGCGTATAAGGTGCAATCACCGTGTTTTCCTGTGCCATGGTAGAGTTCAGCCACTTTAATCTTGTTTGCTTCCATGCCTCGGCAATATTACCATTCAGGGCTTCTTTATCACTCACCGTAATTTCAATGTTTACCGTTTGCAGAGCCGTGTTGCTATTAATGGATGCTTTGCCTTTATAAACGCCGGCAGGAAGGGTTTTCGGCACATCTACCAAACACCACATTGCCTGTACAGAATCAGCGCCAATATTTACTTTAGCCGTAAATGGCAAACCATTGTATTGAGTGCCGGTATTGTTTAAACAACTAAGGGCAGCCGCTGGAATTGCTTTGCCCTTCACACCTGTTAAATCACTAAAACTGATGCTTACATTGCTAATGTTTTTCAATGCATAAATGCCCAACTGGAAAGAGTAATTTTCACCCTTGTCTGCCTCGCCTTTAAAAGTGTTGCTGCTTCCTTTTTCTAACCAGCGATAAGGCAGGTAATCCTGCATTTTGATAGGATAAATTCTGTCTTCAGGAAACAAGAGATAGTCTTTGTTTTTGCCCTTTTTTATTACGGCATCCGTTTCATTCTTCGTAGCAATAATTTCCATCGGGTAAAAGCTGTTGAGACTGTCAATGGATTCAATTTCCTGCACCACCGCATTCGGTTTGGTTTTGCCCATAATTTGTTGCAACCAGTTGTTATCAGCAGTCATTTCTGGCTTTAGATAAACACCTTTTGGATAGTTGGAGCGGCCTTCATTTTTGTAAGGCATGTAATACACATAATAAACGCCTTTGCCTGAAACGGGTTGAAAGTAAACATCGCCACTAAAGTTGGTAATATTTTCCTCTTTTACATTCGTTACTTTTTGATGCGTTTGCCCATCTTCAACAATGATGCGTTTGGCCTGCGGATTATCATCTCTTCTACGCCATACGATGGTGACTTTGGCAACAAGCACATCGCTGTTTACCATCACTACTGCACGATGATTGCCCAGCGAATCGGTATTCCATTTTTGAGTTGCAATGGTGTGTTTTGTTTCCTGTGCAAAGAGTATGGTTACTGTACAAATGAGCACAAAAAGAGGAACCAATTTTTTCATTCTTTTCTTTTGTTATTGTATGAAAGTATTGTTCAAGTTGTTGGATGAAATGCTGGAAATAAATCTGTTACGAGCTGCTTTTTTTAACTAAGGCAGCAACCATTTACTCAAATCCTCTCCTTCTACAAACTCAACACGATAAGGCGGAATGGCTGTATCTAACGACCACAACAATGTTCCTTTTTTATTCGCTAACACAGTGACGTGATGCTTGGAACAACAAACCAAAACCGTTGTATCGTTCACTAAATAAGCACTTCCCATTCTATCATTATACACTGCCTGCGGCAGCTTAATATGAATATCGGTTTGCGCCGTTTGTTCCGCTTCATTCAGCTTAATGGCATACACTTCGGATTGATGTTTATCAATGCCATTATTAAAAAACATGAGGTCGCCATTTTGAGCTATATGTGCCGCATGTGCCATCGAAAACTGGCAATCGGCTGGCATAGCAAAACTGCCGCCTTTCCCAAACTTCCACATCACCGTGCCGGTAGTTGCATTGATTTTCCAAATCTGGCCATTGTTGTAAAACGAAATGAGATAATTGCCATCCCTATCAAAGCTTACACTGTTGGCATGCATCCAGTCCCCTTTATCTTTTAAAATCTTCGGGTCTTTCAGCGGATCAACGGCATCAAACACGCTCCACTGCCATATCTTTTTGCCCCCCTTATCCATCACTACAATGCCATCGCCAACCACTGTATCTTTTGCAGCGCCACCAACGGAACTTAGGTCAACCACTCTGTTATCAACATACAAAGTAACCATTTGGTTTTGCTCATTTTTTAAAACTTCATGGTGGATGGTGTATTGAAAATCTCCATCCCCTTTCTTCAAATGCACCAACGTATCACCTTTCAAATTCACCTCTAAAATTTCTCTTCCATAGCTCGTCGGATCGTCGTTCGTGCCGAGTATAGAAAGTATCGTTTTGTCTTTTGTAAAATGAGTAACTTTTACACCGATGTTATCTGCCATATTATACCAGCGCAGCCTGCCTTTGGTATCAACAATATAAGTAAAACCCGGCGATTCTCTTTTGTTCATAACCAAAAAGCCGTTTGTAAAATTGTGTGGCAGCAACCTGGGTAAAGGTATATTTGTTTTGAACTGATCCTGCAACCAAAGCGGCAATGATTCGGATTGAAAATGATAGACCTTACTTTTGTTTTTGCCCTTTTTTTCGATGGTGAACAATTGAAAGCTGTAATGCGTATTGGGAAGAATATTGGTAAAAACAAATGAATGAGATAGAGCAGTGGATGAAGTATCGGAAGTGAGCTTTTCGGCCGCTGCGCTGTCTGCCCAATATTGCGCATACACTTGTGCAGGCTGTACCGTATTTACATCAATTTGTATGAGCAACTTATTGTTGTTGTGCAAGCCAATGTTGATGTCTTTGATAATATTTCCTGTATTGCCGCACGATGCAAGCAGGAGCACAATATAGCCTGCAAAAAAATGAGCAAAACCAAACCTGTAATACATAGCTTTTATAAAAATGAGTAGTGTCTCAGTTCGGAAAAGCACTGGTGCTGCCGTCATTCCGCAATTGCCCTTGACATGAACTCAAACCTTCATCATAACTGCGAGGGCTTTGTGCGGAATCTGCTCTTATTAGTTTGATCAGATTATAATGTTGTAAACGCCTTCCCTTCATTTCAACACATTCATAATTCAATGATCAGATTCCGCACAAAGCCCTCGTAAAAACGTAAAGGTGCAAGCTCGTGTCGAGGGCAATTGCGGAATGACGCGAATGCTAGTTTTCAAACTGATGCACTATCAAAAAAAGGATAGGCAGACAAAGATGCCTGCATATCCTTTACACAACTGTTTTTATCTGTTTGAATTGTCTAAATTAGAATTGATAGAAGTTTGATTGAGCGGATAGGGGAAATACCTATTTTTTGGCATCGAGATAGCCGGTGTTTGCCCGATGCGCGTGAGATACGCGTTTACAATCGTATCATACTTACCAAACCGAATCAGATCAGCGCGTCGCTTGCCTTCATAAAAAAATTCCCAGCCACGTTCCTGCAAAATGACATCGCGCAGCGATTGCTGCGTATAGGTACCGCTCAGCAGCGTAGCTTTTGAACGCCCTTTCACCTGGTTAATTAAACCAATGCTTTCATCAGTTGGTCCGTTCAATTCATTCAAGGCTTCGGCCCTGCTCAACAGCACATCCGCATACCGCAAAATATCCACGCTATGGCCGTCATAGTACAATGTAACCGAGCCGGTAGAATCGGCATATTTTTTTGTAGCGATGTCGGGCATATAACTGTAACCGGCGGGAGGTGTTGCACCCAGCGTAGGTGGCTTTGCATAAATCAATCCATCAACGCCGGTATAGCGTGGATAAAAGCAAAGCTTGCGCTCATCCTGCTCTTCAAATGAACTATAAAAATCCCACGACACCGCGTAATACTGCCAGCGGTTCAGCACTACCGGATGGTTTTGCGGGCCAAAGTGATTCATCAATTCCGTGCCGTTTACATTCGCATCAGAAATCACAGAGAAGATATTTTCTTCACACCACTTATTGGCTTCGGTAAACAAATCCAGATAGCTGGAATGCAGAGCGTATGTGTTCATATCTATAACCTGCTTCATGTAGTCGGCTGCCTGTTGCCATTGATGCTCTCTTAAATACAATTTACCCAACAAAGTAAGCGCGGCGCCTTTGGTGGCACGACCATAATCGTTGCTGTTGTAAATGGCATTGTTTTGATAATTAACAGGCAGGCTGGTGGCGGCAAATGTAAGGTCAGCAATCATGAGCGAATCAATGCTTTCTACCGAAGCCGGCTTTGGATGGCTAAGATAGGAAGCAGAAGTAGCCGCGGCAACGTCTTTTTCAGTAAGCATCGGCACAGGTCCCCATGCATCGGTTAAGTCCATATAAGCAATGCTTCTTAAAAACCTGATTTCGGCAGTGAACTGCGTTTGTTGCTGCGCTGTCAGCACCTTTATGTTGCTTAGGTTATACAGCGCATTGTTGGCATCGGCAATCAGCTTATAAATCTGTCGCCAGTCCTCTGCCAGCAAGCCATTGCTGGAGTTCCATTGTGCTAACGATAGCTGCCCCGGATCGCCGCCATAGCTACAATGTCCGAGGTCGGTGGTAAGATCGGTGAGTGCAAAATGGCGCACCGTCCAGTAATCAAAGTTATCGCCCACCACCGGACCTTTTAAACGTGCATACACTGCATTTACAGCAGCCATAGCATCAGACACAGTGTTGAAAGCATTGGTGTTGGTAAGGCTGCTATACACTTTCGGGTCTAATGTTTTATTGCAGGAGCCAATGATAGCGGCGGCAATGATCAGCCATAAAAATTTAATGTTTTTCATCTTGTTATATCGTTTCGTAAAAAGCATAATTGTTAATTAATGAATGCTAAGCCTTGCACCAAATTCAAACGTTTTAAAAGCAGGGAATACGCCGAAATCCAAACCACCACCGAGGTTGCTTGTATGCACATTAACTTCAGGATCGGTGCCTGTGTATTTGGTAAGGGTTAATAAATTTTGCGCATTGGCAAACACCTGTAAGTTCTCTACAATGTGCAGATGCCTTAATAAAGCTTGCGGAAGATTGTAAGCCAGCGACACCTGCTTCAAACGCAGATAAGAAGCGTTCTCAACAAAGCGTGAATTTACATAGCTGCCATACGAGCTTAAAAAATAACCTTCTCTCGGCACATCGGTGTTTTCGTGCGTGCCGGCTACAAAACGGTTTAGCACATCTTTGCCTGTTGTTGACTCTAACACCAGCCGGTTCATATTGTATAAATAATAGCCAAAGCTGCTTTGGAAAAATATGGTCAAATCAAAACCTTTGTAAGTAAAACGGTTGCTGAAGCCGGCTGTGTAATGCGGGTTAGTGTTGCCCAAATATTTTCTGTCGGCGGGCGTAATCATACCATCGCCATTTAAGTCGGCGTATTTGGGATCACCGGGTTTTGCATTCGGTTCAGGCGAATATTTCTCGCCGGTTTTAATCACACCTTCATATACAAAGCCATACAACTCGCCCAACTCCTGCCCGGGTGCCAAACGGGTAAACTCACGACCCGACACCACACCACTTGGGTTGGCAGTGTTGCTGCTGATGAAAGGCACACCAGGCGCCAATGCCAGGCACTTTTGTTTGTTGTAAGAAATGTTGAAAGTGCTGTTCCAGGAGAAATCTTTAGAAGTAATATTGCTGGTATTGATTCCCAATTCGATACCCTGATTTTGAATAGAACCGGCATTAATTAACTGCGAGTTGAAGCCCCACCACTGACCGATGGGCACATTCAGGAGCAAGTCGGTAGTTTTCTTTCTGTACAAATCAATGGTTGCCGTAACGCGGTCTTTTACAAAACCCATGTCAATCCCCAAATCCAACTGTGCTGTGCTTTCCCATTTTAAGCTGTTGTTTGATAAAACAGAAGGCTCAATGCCTACCTGCAATATGCCGCTGCCGTTTAACACTGTGCTGTAGTTAGAGAAAGTAGTAAGATACTGATAAGGGTTCACACGGTCGTTGCCCGTCAAACCATAACCCAGCCTTATTTTCAGGCTTGAAAAAGCGTTGAGGTTTTTAATAAAGTTTTCATCAGACAAACGATAAGCAATAGCACCGGAAGGAAAGGCGCCCCATCTGTTATTACCCGGAAACTTGGAAGAGCCATCTTCCCTGAACGTAAAGGTTGCCAATAGTTTATCCTGAAAGCCATAATTGATTCTGCCAAAGAAAGAAGTGGCTTTTAAAGGCTCGGTTTTACTGCTGCTTGGGTTGGTGGGCAATGAGCCTGCTCCTAAGTTGTAGTACAAAAAGTTATCGGTAGAAAAGCCTTTATTATTGGCTCCCAAGCTTTCATAACTATCGCGTTGATTAGAGTAACCACCCACCACAGTTACGGAATGGTTGCCCCGGTTGTATTTATAAGTTAAGTATTGCTGCACCAGCCAGCGTGTAGAGTTATACATCTGTTCGGAAGCAATGCCATTGCTGGCAGCACCGGCCACTAAGGTTCTTGGTGTGTATTGACCTGCCGTTGTTTGCGAAAACTCTGCACCGCCATCAATATGATAAGTAAGATCTTTTACAATGTCATACTCTAAAAAAGCATTCGCATTCATAAGCCGGTTGCCGGTATTGTTGGTAGGTTCCAGGAGGTTGGCCAGTGCATTGTTTTTGCCCAAATATTTATAGTAAGAGCCATCAGCATTGTACACGGGAATATTGGTTGGCGCCGTCATAATTCCATACAGCGGTGCTGTTATATCGCCGGTATAAGATTGCAAAGCCGAATTGCTGAAAGCACCATAAAAATTAGAGCCGATTTTTACTTTTGTGCTTACCGATTTTTCTGCACCAATTCTGCCGGAATATCTTTCAAAACCTGTATGACGCAACACTCCGGTTTGGTCCTGATGATTGAACGAAATATAAAGCTTGGAGTTCTTGTCGCCACTGCTTAAACTCACGCCTTGGTTATCAACGGAAGCATTTTGCGTAGCTAATTTCCACCAGTCGGTGTTGGTGGTTGGAAACGAAGGTGGAAACGGTGGCGGGTTGCCATCTTCCATTGCAATGGCGTTTTGCACCTGTGTATATTGTTGCCCGTTAATCAGGTCGGGCTTGTAGGTTAAGTACTGTGTGCCATGCGAAATATTTCCTTCAATGGTAAGTTTACCCGCAACGCCTTTTTTCGTTGTAATCAATACCACACCGTTAGCACCACGCGCACCATAAATGGCAGCGGCAGAAGCATCTTTTAAAATCTGTATATCGGCAATATCGTTGGGGTTAATAAGGTTGCCGTTATCGCTGATGAAACCGTCTACTACGTACAATGGAGCATTGGTAGTGTTGATGGAATTACCGCCGCGTATGACAATGGAGAGAGCCGCACCAGGCGCAAAATTAGTTTGCTGCACCTGCACACCAGCAGCCTTGCCCTGCAGTGCCTGTCCTACATCGGTAACAACGCCACCCAGCGTTAAGTTATCGCTGCTTACCGAAGCAATGGCGCCGGTAACGTCCCGCTTTTTGGTTGTACCGTAGCCCACTACCACCACTTCATCTAACTTGTTGGACGAAGCCTGTAAAGTAATAGATATAGCTCTTTGCGAGCCGATGGTAACATCCTGTGGTGCATAACCCACATAAGTAATTTCGAGTGTGTTGCTGTTGTTAGGAACAGCAATGGAAAAATGGCCTACATCATCGGTAACGGTAGCAAGGTTGGTGTTTTTTACACTTACTGTAACACCCGGCATTTTGGTGCCGGAAGAATCTTTAATGGTTCCTGAAACCATGCGCGAATTGGTTTGTCCCGAAGCATTCAAAAACAGGAAGCAGGTTGTAATTAAAAGCAGTGCTGTAAAAGTTTTCATTGGTGTATAGTTTAGCCTAGCGGAAATATTTGCTAAACTTAGGCTTTTATTTAGGTAGCTTTTTTACTCAAACGATTGCGTAAAATTTTTAGGAAGGATAAATTTACTTTGGTTGGATGAAAAAGGCGCAAAAACAAAAGCAATAAATAATATTGTATAACGGTATAACGAACCACACAGAAGAACTATGTAAAACCTTTGTTTCTATTGTTCCTATGTGTTTCCATATTACCTTTAAGAACACACCCAATTTCTATCTCTGCACATGAAGCTAACCAACCGCTATTTGTTTTTTTTATTTCTTAAAATCGGAGCCACCTCATGGGGAGGCTTTATGGCATTGATAGCCGTGATTCAAAAACAAATGAGTGAGCTGGACAATGCCATTGAAGAAAAGGAAATTGTACAGGCGGTATCGCTTGCCTCGGTGTTGCCGGGACCAATGGCAGTGAATGTGGTGGCATACATTGGTTACAAACTGAAAGGCTGGAAAGGCGCTTTCATAAGCATGACAGCGGTTCTGTTGCCTTGCTTTTTACTCATGCTTGTGCTTTCTTACTTTTATTTTCAGTATGGCAATACGTTTGGTTTTGCCCATTTTTTTGATGGCGTTTTGCCAGCAGTAGCAGCCATTGTATTGAATGTAGCTGTTACCATGCAAAAGAAAAATGTAAAAGACGTTTACCAGGTTGTAATTGCTTGCACATCGGTTGCTGCACTGCTGTTGCTGCATTCGCCATATACTACGCTTCTTATTATTTTCATCAGTGGTGGGGTAGGTTATTTTATATATCGTAAAGAAGAAACGCCTGCTTCAGTTCAATCATCGTTTGTTTTTATGGATAAAAACAAACGGAAAGTATATGCTGCTTATGTAGCCGCCTTATTGTTGATAGTTGCCTTTTTCTATTTCTTATCTTTTCATACAACGGCTGCGTTTCATTTATACAGTCAGTTAGCATTTACGTTTTCAGGATTAAGTCTTTCGCAGTTTGGTGGTGGTTATGTTGTCATTCCATCCATGCAAAAACTAATTGTAGATGGTTTGCACTGGCTGTCGCAACAGCAGTTTACGGATGCCATTGCCATGGGGCAAATTACACCGGGCCCGATTTACATCAGTGCAGTTTTTGTTGGCTATAAGTTAGGGGGCGTAACGGGTGCGTTTGTAGCCACAGCAGCCATGTTTGCACCCGCTGCATTGCTAATGATTTTTTGTGCTAAATTTCTAAACCGCATTGCAAAAGCACCTGTAGTAGTTAATGCATTCAAAGGCATTGGTGCAGCCATTACCGGCATGATTGGAGCAACAGCCGTTCTGTTGTTGTCCCATTCTAAAGCGGCTTATCTGCCTTTGGTTAGTTTGTTTGTTATTTGCTTTTTTCTTTCTTATGAATTTAAAATCACTCCTGTTTTGTTAATTCCATTAGCCGGCATAGCAGGAGCCATTATTTATTAAACTGAAGACATGAAATTCATCCCTGTTCAAATGATAGGAACACAACGTTCAGGCTCTAATTTATTACGGTTAATGCTGAACCAATTGGCGCAGGTATCGGCTCCGCATCCACCGCACATTTTAGAACGCTTTATGCCCCTGCTACCTATGTATGAAGACCTGCGCCTGCCTCACAATTTTAAAAATCTGGCGACTGATGTGTGCGAACTGGTGGCAACCAATCCGGTTGCATGGACGGGTGTTGAACTGAACGTAAACCGCATCCTTTCTTTGTGTGAGGAAAATACATTGGTAGAGCTAACCCGTGTGTTGTATGAAGAAAAAGCACGAAGCGAAGGGTCTAACGTTTGGATATGCAAAAGCATGGCAAACATTCATTGTGTTGATGTGTTAGAAACGTCGTTGCAGCCTTTGTATATTTTCTTATATCGGGATGGAAGAGATGTGGCTCTTTCGTTTCAAAAAGCAGTAGTAGGAGAGAAGCACATTTACAACATTGCCAAACAATGGAAAGAAGAACAAGATAAATGTTTGGTATTGAAAGAATATTTGAACGACGAAAGATTCATTGCTGTTTGCTATGAAGATCTCATTCACAATCCCGAACAGGAATTGCATAAAATATGTGCATTTATAAACGTAGCTTATCAGGATGATTGCCTGCAATATCATCATTCGGAAGAAGCCCATAACACGGCTTCATCGGGCGCCATGTGGCAGCATGTAAAAGATAAAGTTTTGCATCACAATTACAATAAATTTCTTACGCAATTATCGGTTGATGAAATTGAAATCTTTGAACGCGTGGCAGGTGATACGTTGTTGAAATTAGGTTATCCGCTTCTCTTTCCCAATCGTTCGGGCCGAGCATTATCAAAAGAAGAAACCGAAGCTTATTCTCTCATCAACCAGCAATTAAAAAAAGAGGCAAAACAAAAACAAACGCCTGAAGACGCTGCCAAACGCAAGCAACAGGATGCCTTACTGAACCGGCTTTCTATGCAGATGAAAAGTTTTCTTTCTAAACACGAAATGATACATCATGATACATGAATGTATGCCATCAATCCACCTAAAAATCTTTATTGAATAATAATGCGTTTGGTTTTGGCTATAAATTGATAAAATAAATGAAGCAGCCGCAACTGGTTCGCTGTTCTGTCTTTATTCTGTTCGGGATATGAAGTTTTGTAGTACACATTTTCATTAAGATAATCCGTTAAAAAGCGCAATGCCTGCATATAAATTAACACCATTCCTGCATAATGCAAATTCTCCTTTTCTTCTTCGGTTAAAAAGTGGGCCATCGCCTGTAGATAACCTTCGTTGATGGCATCAAAGAAAGCCGGTCGAATGGCAAGCGCATCAATGTTAGTATCGTCTTCCTGTATGTTAGGAACTGAAGTGCGAAGCATATCACCAATATCAGAAAAGAAAAGTCCCGGTTGCGTGGTGTCTAAATCTATCGGGCAACGGATGACATCTGTATCTTTATCAAACAAGATGTTGGCTATCTTGCAATCGTGGTGAAGAATGTGAAGAGGAAAGTGTTTTTTATCTTTGGAAATAGCCGTAAACCATGTAACGAGAAAAGCATATTTTTCAATCTCGCCTATCAGGTTTTTTACTTCTTTCTTTTTCTGTTCAGAGGCTGTTTGCAACGCTTCTTTAAACTGCTGAAACCGCAAATCCAAATCGTGGAAATGAGGTAGTATAGTTGCCAACTGATGATTGTCTAAACTTTGCAGTGCAGCACTAAACAAGCCAAAGCAGTTGGCTACTTCATAAGCTTTCTCAGGCGTTTCAATGGTTTGCGGACTGTACGTATTGTTTATAAATTCAAAACATCGCCATACTTCACTATTGTTGTAAAAAAGCTCACCTGAAGTTGTCTTTATCAACTTTGGTAGTTGCATATTTCCTTTGTTCCATAAATGCTGCTGGACCAGCACATAATTGTTTTGCAGGGCTGACGGGTTGGTAAAAACAGCCGTATTTAGTTGTTGCAGAAAAAAGGAGTTGCCATCAGTGGTATGAATTTTATAACTGTGGTTGATCAATCCGCTTCCTAATGATTGAACCGATTGAACATCAGGTATAGTAAAATGGCTGCAAACTGCTCTTAAATCTCCGTGCATGGCTAAAACAATATCATAAAGCGGGAAAAGTAGATGGAAATTTCGATACAGCCAATAACAATCGTTTGCGTAAATCAGTAATTTCGTAACAGCTTATGAAAGACCTGCCTACCATAAAAGAAATTGCCAAACAATTAAAAGTATCTGTTTCCACTGTATCGCGGGCACTTCACGATCATCCGAGCATTGGCTTGCGCACCAAAGCAGCCGTGAAAGAACTGGCAAAACAATTGAAATACGAACCCTTTCAAACGGCTATCTTTTTTAAAGAAAGGCGTACTTATACAATTGGTGTGATTGTGCCTACTTTATCAGAAGATTTTTTTGCTAAATCGGTAAGTGGTATTGAGCAGGTAGCGTTTGAAAGTAATTTTAGCGTGATGGTAGCGCAGAGCTACGACAGCGTTGAAAAAGAAAAACAAATCATTGATGCTTTCACTCGCCGTCGTATTGATGGATTGCTGGTTTCAATATCAAAAGAAACCAAACAGATTAGTCATTTCGATGTGTTGAAAGAATACCAGATTCCGGTTGTGTTTTTTGATCGCGCACCCGATGTGGCCAACATCAATAAAGTTACGTGCGACCTGTACAACATCTCGGTTAAATTGATTGATGTCTTGTACAAACTAAACCACCGGCGCATTGGCTTGTTGTTAGGTCCGCAATCCATAACCGCCAACGCCGAGCGAATGAAAGGCTTTATTAATGGAATGGCAAAAAAACGGCTGAAAGCTAATCCTGCTTACGTTGTAGAAACCGACTTCAGCAAAGAGCAAACCTGGCAGGCAGTGAATCAATTAATCTCGCAAAAACAAAGACCTACAGCCATTATTGTGTTTAACGATTGGATAGCGATGGACGCCATTCAATTTATCAAAACACAAACCGATTTACAACTGAATAAAGACATTGTGTTTGCTTCTTATGCCAACGTACCATTTTGTAAATATCTCGACAACAAACCGGTGGTTTCGGTAGAACAATTCCCTTTTGTGCAAGGCGAAGAATCAACACGCATCCTGCTAAGCCTTGTTTTCAATAAGGAGCAGGAACCAGTGCAGAAAAGCGTTGAAGCTGAAATTGTTTTTTACTAATCGAAAGCAAAGCACATTAATAAAGCCTCTTCTAATTTCATTTTTTGTTTGGGTATTCTGTAAAATGTATGACGCGTATAAAATGGTTCATATCTATAAAAATTGCGCATTGGCGTAATAAAAATAGGCGCAAAAACAAACCTCGCTCTCACGGAGCTATTAAACTTTCCCTGCTTTCTTTCCACTGCTTATCACAAAGTTTTGATTCAATTATCTTCAGATAATTCACATTTCTACAATATCACTTAACCTTTAGATAATCTTTAAATAACATTTTGGTAATATCTCATGCTTTCTTTTGCTGTTCGAACCAAACAAAAGTTTCATGAAGCAATTTGATCTAAAGTTTTTACTCTCAACCCTCTTGTTTTTATTCTTAAGTATCAGTTCAATCAACGCTCAGTATTTGTGGAATTCCGATTCAGCTTTTAAAGCAGGATCTGCAAATTCGGGCAGATTATGGGGATATGCGTTTGGCGATTTTGCATACAAAGGCCATTCAGATTCGCTTTCCCGTGGTGGAAGCAACCAATATACCGGTATTCCGCAAAGCCGAACCACTTTTCAGTTCCGCCGTATTTATTTAGGTTACGATTATAATATTACGAAGAAGTTTTCCGCAGAGGTATTGTTGGCTGCAGAAGATAATTTTCCTGCCGGCGACCCGCCTTCATCAGTAGCAGCAAGTGGCGATGAGCTGTTGAACAATAAACTCTCTTTTTACATAAAGCTGGCGAATATTCGCTGGAAAAATATCTGGAAAGGAACTGATCTTGTTGTTGGGCAGATGGCTACGCCTGCGTTCCCATTGTTAACAGAAAAAGTTTGGGCCTATCGTTCAATTGAAAGAACGGTTGCGGATATCAGAAGAACACCTTCTTATGATATGGGTGCGGCATTGCAGGGGCATTTTGATCCAAAAGCAAACTTTGGTTACAACCTGATGGTTGGAAACGGAAGCAGCGCAAAACCGGAAGGCGACAATTTTAAATGGTTATATGGTGATGTATATGCAATGTTTCTTGATAAGCGCCTGATATTTGATTTGTATGCAGATTATGAAAGATTGAACTGGAATCCAGCCTGGCACCATTCCCGCCAAATGCTGAAAGGCTTTATCGCTTACAATACACCTGGTTTTACAGTTGGCGTTGAAGGATTTATCAATAACCTGAAGCATGACAACTTCGCAACAAGAATAGAAGGTGGCATAGACACATTGAATTCAAAAGCAAGCGCCGTTTCATTTTATGTGCATGGCAATATTGTAAAGGATAAACTAAGATTTTTTGCCCGTGTAGATACTTACAAACCGATGAACGTAGTGGATAACAATACTTATAGTAAATATGTAAGCAGCACCGGAAACTACAATGATAACTCATACAGCGGTACAAAGTCAACAAGCGATCAAACCAACAAGCAAATGTTTATGACTGCTGGTCTTGATTTTACTCCGGCAAAGAATGTACACTTCATGCCGAACGTATGGTATAACCATTACAACACACAAATGTCAACCGCAAACGGAGACCATGATTTGGTTTGGCGGTTAACCTTCTATTATGTGTTTGGTAAATAGTATTTAAAGACAATTTTTATTTGAAAAACAAAAGCTACTAATATGAAATTATTTCGTTTACAAACCGCATTCACTATACTCGTCTTATTTGCTGTAATGAGTCTCATTTCCTGTGGTGGTGCTGACACAAAATCGGGCAATACAACTACCTCTTCAAGCAGTGACGACAATGCCTTGATTGGTGCAGGCAGTTCCTTCGACAATCCTTTGTTCTCAAAAATGTTCGCTGAATATAACAAAACAAATGGGGTAAAAGTAAATTATCAGTCGGTTGGGTCTGGCGCAGGCATATCCCAGTTAACCAATAAAACGGTTGATTTCGGTGCTTCCGATGCTCCCATGAACGGCAAACAGGATTCGGCGGTTTCTACACCTGTTCTTCATATTCCTGTTACTGCCGGTGCGGTAGTATTAAGTTACAATCTTCCTGAAGTAAAAGATACGTTGCTGTTATCACCCGCTGTTCTTGCTGACATCTTCTTAGGCAAGATTACCAAATGGGATGATGCCAAAATTGCTGCCATCAACAAAGGTGTAAAGCTTCCTTCCACATCAATTGTAATTGCACACCGTTCAGATGGAAGCGGCACATCAAACATTTTCACTACCTACCTTTCAAAAGTAAGCGAAGATTGGAATGCCAAAGTGGGCAAAGGCTCATCAGTAAACTGGCCTGTTGGTTTAGGTGGAAAAGGAAATGAAGGTGTTGCCGGTTTGATTAAACAAACGCCCGGCGCCATCGGATATATTGAACTGGCTTATGCGATTCAAAATAATATGGCGTATGCAAAAGTGCAGAACAAAGGGGGCAACTTCATCACGCCAAGCATCGCAAGTGTTACCGCTGCTGCAAATGTTTCGATCCCCGCCGACTCTAAAATTTCATTGACAAATACAGAGGCTGCTGATGGTTACCCGATCTCAGGTTTTTCATGGGTATTAATTTACAAAGAACAGAACTACAACAATCGTTCAGCAGACAGAGCAACCAAATTGCTGAAATTATTATCCTGGGCTATCCATGATGGACAGCAGTACAGCGGAGCATTGAATTATGCACCGCTTTCTCCTGCCGCAGTATCTACCGGTGATGCTATTTTGAAGTCAGCAACATTTAACGGAAAACCGATTTTACAATAATGCAGAAAGTCTGGTGCTGAAAAGACCGAGCTATGTTTCTTCATGGCTTTCGGTCTTTTTAATTGTCAGTTTCAAATTTACAATCAGAAAAGAAGCAGTGATGGATTCAACAACCGTAAAAAATGATGCGCTTACCCTCGGCGAAGTTTCGCTGGGGGTAATTGATTCTGTAAAGGCACCCGTTAATGTAAAACAGAAAGTAACAAGATTATACCGGCAAATCCGCACGGAAAATGTATTCAAGCGTTTGTTGACATTGATGGGTGTTGTTATGATTGTTCTTGTGCTTGGTATCTTGCTCACGTTGATTGTACAATCCCTTCCCTCCATCAAAGCGCTTGGCGTAAAATATCTGTGGGGAAAAACCTGGGATCCGGTGCAGGATGTTTACGGTGCTTATCCATTCCTGTTAGGAACATTGCTAACATCGTTCCTTGCATTGATTATTTCTGTTCCTTTTTCTATTGCTGTTGCCATCTTCCTGGGTGAATATTATCCTAAAGGCTGGCTTTCTGATTTTCTGAAAAGTACCGTAGAACTCATTGCAGCCGTACCCTCCGTGATTTATGGTTTCTGGGGGCTTGCTGTATTGGTACCTATTGTTCGCAGCTTTGAAGTGAAGATAGGAGTAGAGCCATTTGGTGTGGGCATTTTTAGTTCATCACTGATATTAGCCGTGATGATCATTCCTTATGCAGCATCGTTAGGAAGATCAGTGATACAAATGGTGCCGTCTTCGCTGAAAGAAGGCGCTTATTCGCTTGGAGCAACAAGATGGGAAGTGATTAAAAATGTGGTTATACCCTATACCAAATCCGGTTTGTTTGCCGGCATATTATTATCACTTGGCCGTGCGTTGGGTGAAACAATGGCGGTTACGATGGTGATTGGAAATACGAGCATTATTCCTAAAAACATTTTTGCTCCCGGCAATACAATGGCAAGTGTGATTGCCAATGAATTTACTGAAGCGGATAAGCCGGTATATCTCTCTGCACTAATCGAACTTGGACTTGTATTGTTTTTAGTAACAGTTGTCATTAATATGATAGGCAAACGTGTGATCTCGAGATTTACCAATGAATAAAAAGTATTGTGGATTTACAGAGTGATCCTTTTTTCTGTGAATCTGCGGCTTAAAAAAATTGATACCATGAATACACCAGTAAAATACCGGATTGGAACGAGCAAGGCATTTCAGGTGCTAACTGTTGTGCTTGCATTTGGCTGCATTATTCCTTTGTTCGCAATTTTATTTTTTATTATAAAAGCAGGCATAACCAAAATCAACTGGCACTTTCTTGTCAATGTTCCCAAACCGGTTGGTGAAACGGGTGGTGGTATTGCAAATGCTTTACTCGGTACGTTTATTATTATTGTTGTAGCAGCGATGATTGCTATTCCTGTAGGAATCATGTGCGGTGTGTATCTCAGTGAGAACAGGAAGAGCAAACTGGCTCAGTGGAGCCGCTTGTGTGTAGATATTTTGCAAGGTGTTCCTTCTATTGTCATTGGTATTGTTGCCTATTTCTGGCTGGTAAAACCACTCGGCGGATTTTCTGCATTATCGGGAAGTGTTGCATTGGCCATTATGATGTTGCCAATTGTTATCCGTTCAACAGAAGAAACCTTAAAACTGCTTCCCGATTCTCTCAAAGAGGCTGCGTTTGCGCTGGGTATGCCCTTTCATCGGGTAATTTTGAAAGTGATTGTTCCCTGCGGCATCAGCGGCATTCTTTCCGGAGTGATGCTTTCTGTAGCAAGAGTTGCCGGTGAAACGGCACCACTGTTATTCACTGCATTTGGTAATCCTTTTCTTTCCGCAAATATTACCAAACCTATGCAAAGCCTGCCCCTGCTGATCTTTAACTATGCAACAAGCCCGTACAATGATTGGCACGACCTGGCCTGGGGCGCTTCGTTGATATTACTTGTATTCGTATTGGTATTAAACATTTCTACAAAGCTGTTAACAAAAAGATGGAAAGTACAATTGTAAAATCTGTTGATTATAATGCATATTTCGGAACCAATCATGTGGTAAAAAATGTGAACATGGAAATTCCGAAAAACCATGTGATTGCGGTAATGGGTCCATCGGGTTGTGGAAAAACTACTTTCTTGCGTGGTATCAATCGAATGCATGAATTGATACCCAATGCCACCGCAAACGGGCAAATCTTATTGAACAGTGAAGATGTAATGCAGATGCATCCCATCTTTGTCCGGTTGAAAATTGGTATGGTTTTCCAGCGTCCGAATCCGTTTCCCAATCTCAGTATCTACGATAATGTAATTGCCGGTTACAAACTGAATGGTATGAGGCTTCCCAAGGGAGAAAAAGATAAGATTGTAGAAGAATCCTTAACCAAAGTGGCGCTTTGGAACGAAGTGAAAGATTCACTGATGAAAAAAGGAACTTTCCTTTCCGGCGGGCAACAGCAACGTTTATGTATCGCACGTGCGGTGGCGATGCAACCCGAAGTGTTATTATTCGACGAGCCGACAAGTGCGCTTGATCCTATCTCTACATCAACCGTGGAAGAATTGTTTCATGAACTGAAGAAAAATTACACGCTGATTATTGTAACGCACAACATGCAGCAAGCCGCAAGAGTAAGCGATAAAACAGCTTTTTTTTACATGGGCGAACTGGTAGAATATGACGAAACCAAAACTATGTTTACCAGCCCACGTGATAAACGAACACAGAATTACATTACAGGCAGATTCAGTTAAGCTATTGTTGAGTACAAACATTTTTATAAAGTAAATTGTAAATACTACGATGACGCATTTAGAAATAGAATTAGGGCAATTGAAAACAGAAGTCATTAACATGTGGGATCTTGTTAGATCTCAACTAGTAAATGCAAGAAGTGCCATGTTTGATTTTGATAAAGATTTGGCAAGAGAAGTAATGGCAAAAGAAAGACGTGTGAACGCGGAGGAATTGAAGATTGACCGGGACTGTGAAAATATTTTTGCCTTGTTTACTCCTGTAGCAGTTGACCTCCGTTATGTACTCGCCGTTCTTAAAACCAATTCTAACCTGGAGCGTATAGGAGATATCGCAGAAGGCATTGCAAAATATGTGGTGAACATTGAAGAGCCTTTTGACAAAGAATTGCTGACAGCTACTCATATTGCCAAAATGTTTGATGAAGCCATTAATGTGTTAGAAGATTCCCTTTCTGCTTTTGAGGAGGAAGATACCGTCCTTGCCAGGGGAATTTTCAAGAAAGACGAGTTTCTCAACGAGGTTAATCAAAGTGCCAATGAATTGATTGAAGCCTATCTGAATACCAATCCGCAAAATATTGATCAATCACTCTATATCCATTCGACCATACGAAAGCTTGAACGGGTAGGCGATCATGCTAAAAATATTTCTGAAGAAATTATATTTTATCTGGAAGCCAAAGTGCTTAAGCATAAACATTCTCACTAACGAGAATATGTGGTATTGCTACTTTCTATAAAGCAAACATTGGGTTTTCAAGCGATAAGCTTTGTTTTCTGAAGTGGCTGCTTTTGGTTTTGCGTATTATTTTATGTCTGAACTAATTTAGAATAAATCGCTTTTAAGAATCAGCATGATTCATTTGCTGAAAAAATCCATTCACTTTTTTGCTCACCGTTTCCTGTTCAGGCGCAAATAAAAAAGCAGCTACAAAGCAAAGATTGTAACTGCTTTTTTCCATGTGATCCCGCAGATACATTTTTCGAATAATTTTATTGAAGATTTAAAGCGATTAGCAAATTTCGTTGTCACGTAAAGTAAGTATGTCTCAAGTCAATTTAGTAGACCAAAATACTTTAGCTTTTACCGAGGGATCGAATACCTCCCTCACCGCTGGAAACAGTTTGTCTAACTTCAATTAATAAAAGAACGCTCGTGAAACACAATGTGGACAGGCCTTTTTTATTTTGTAGCACTTCCTTAGTTTACACGGTTTTACCTCAATTTAAATAAGACTTTTGCAAAAAGTTTTCATCCTTATCTCAACACAATTCAACAGAAAGTAGTTGAATCAAAAAGGAAGTTAATGTGAGAATGTCGCAAAAATGCTGGGTCATTGTAATTTTAAAACAACGCAGCATTCTGCAAAGCCTTTAGATAAAAAGATAAGTGATGAGATGAAAAGATTGAATGATTATACACTAATCGTTAAATCAACGCTCGCACAAACAGAGCAGCGGATACTTGTACGACTAAAATGACAAACACTTTATTACTGTTTTTGAAATGAATAGTAAGGGTATTTCCACTCACTCTTACTATATGATTACGAATGAATTCTGTACACAAGTTCACATCTTGATGAGCGTTGATAATTTTACTTTTTTGAATATCATTCATAAATCCTGTAATTTGTTTTTCAATCCGCTCGTATAAAGCTTTAGCAAGACACCGCTTTGAAAGAAGTACTAAAAATCTAGACAATTTGCATGAACTGAAAGAAGAATGGAACACAAAAAAAGTAAGCATAAAGAAGTACAGAAGGACTTTTAAATGAAACACATCCTGTTTCTGATGCCATGCAAAAATGCAGAAGATAGAAGAGGTAAAAATTAAGGCAAAAACAAAACGAGAATATGATCTTTAACCAAAAAATATTTTTCC
>CAWBOI010000006.1:0-605024 GCA_963790435.1 uncultured Chitinophagaceae bacterium | reverse complement strand
TATTATATTGCTCTTGCTTCACTATTATTACTACTGTTATGGAGCGTTCCAGGAGTGGCACATGACAGCACCAATAGGCAACCGATTGCTCGCCAATTTGAGTAAAACAGGTTTGTTCCAATCGTTCGGCAAATCGAAGCTGGTAGCTCTTGCGTTTCTTCTTCTTTCTTTGGTTGGAGTAAGGGGAAGAAAGAGTGAAAAAGTAAAGCTTAAAACAGCTTGTGTTTTTTTCATTGCAGGGATCATTTTGTACTTCGGAAGTACAATTTGCTTTCCTTTATTACAATCGCCCATTGACCAGGCGATAAGCTATATAACGGTAACAACAGCGGGCTATATTTTGGTTTTGACAGGAGGAGGTTTACTGACAAGAATCATTAAAGTAAATCTATCAAAAGATGTGTTTAATAAGGTAAATGAAACCTTTCCCCAGGAGGAGCGATTGTTGAAAAACGAGTTTTCCATAAACCTGCCTGCCATTTACAACCTCAAAGGAAAAAAGAGGAACAGTTGGATTAACTTCATCAACCCGATGCGGGGCTTGCTGGTGATGGGTTCTCCTGGCTCTGGCAAATCTTACTTTATCATTCAACATCTCATCCGGCAGCACATCGAAAAAGGCTTCTGTATGTTCATCTACGACTTTAAATTTGATGACCTTACTAAGATAGCCTATAACCATTTTTTAAAGCACAAGAAAGCCTATCCAATAGAGCCCAAATTTTACATTATCAACTTTGATGATTTAAGCCGTTGCCATCGCTGTAATCCATTGCATCCAGATGGCATGAATGACATCACCGATGCGGTAGAATCGGCTCGTACTATCTTGCTTGGCTTAAACCGTTCCTGGATCAAAAAGCAAGGTGAATTTTTTATTGAATCGCCCATCAATTTTGTAACGGCAATCATCTGGTTTTTGCGCAAATACAAAGGGGGTGAATACTGCACGCTGCCACATGTCATTGAACTCATGCAGACTGACCATGAAAAACTGTTTACAATACTGAGAACAGAGCCCGAAATAGAAGCTTATATCAATCCTTTTATCTCTGCTTATCTGAGCGGTGCAGAGGAGCAATTGGAAGGGCAAATAGATGCTGCTAAAATTGGTATAGCAAGGCTTTCTTCTCCCATTTTATACTATGTTATGACCGGCAATGATTTTACGCTTGACATCAACAATCCAACTGTACCAAAAATCGTTTGCCTTGCGAACAATCCGCAAAAAAGTGAAGTGTATGGTGCTGTGCTTTCGCTTTACATTTCACGTATGACAAAGCTGGTCAATCAAAGGGATAAGATAAAGAGCAGTCTAATCTTTGATGAGTTTCCAACCATCTATTTCAGAGGCATTGACAACCTCATTGCAACAGCACGTTCGAACAAGGTGGCTACCACGATTGCCGTGCAGGATTACAGTCAGTTAAAGAATGAATATTCACGAGAAGGAGCAGAAGTGATTATGAATATCATGGGCAATGTTATTTCAGGACAGGTGAGCGGTGATACGGCTAAGTTTTTATCAGAAAAATTTGGTCGCATTTTGCAGGATAAGGAAAGCATTTCCATTAATGCCAGTGATACTTCTATTAGTCGTTCAAAGCAATTGGAGCAAGCCGTTCCACCTTCTGTCATTTCCTCCCTTTCAAGTGGTGAATTTGTGGGTATTGTGGCTGATAATCCGGGCGAAGAAATTATTTTGAAAGCGTTTCACTGCAAGGTAACAAACGACCATAAAGGATTGGAAAAAGAAGCGGCTTCATACCAGTCAATACCACCATTTAAGAAAGTTACTGCCTCTATCGTTCAGCGCAATTTTCAGCAAATAAAACAAGATGTTCAAGATATCGTTGAAAGTGAAATAGAAAGTGTTTTAAATGATCCCGCGAAGGCAACCCTTTTGATGGTTAAAAGATGATGCTTTGTAAAAAAGAAGTTCCCTGCATCGCCGGTGGCAAACAAGAATCTTAATTTGTACAATCTACTTTACCCCAGTTCAATGGTCGGCCGGTAAAGTTATTTTTCTACATACGGTTCTCCAACATGCAAGGCTTATGTAGCATAACAATATGCAGAAACAAAAGGATGAGTTCAATATAATTTAAATGGGCATTTGAGGTGGGACTGTTGTCCCAGCTAAGCCTTTCATCCCACTATTTCCTGAGTCTGGCGACGCGGTGGAGTAGAATGTTGCAAGCATTTTCCGATCTTATATGCGACATACTTCGCCGAGTTGGTGAATACAATTGCACAGCCCGTTGAATTTCAACCGCATAATCCTGAGCCAAAACCCGTAAGTGCTGTCCGTCGTTTCCGAGACGATAATCCCAGAGGCCGCTGTTGTGCCAGTGATTGACGTTTTCCCAATCGAAGCGATCAATAATCGGGTAAATACAAACACCCATGAACGGAATGTCCCCAGCCAGAATTTTCTTTATTTCCCGAGTAACCATCCGCATCCATGCCGGGCGATGACTACCATAATGGCTTGTTTCACTGATGATAATCGGTCGCCGGTAGCGCAGGTACACCTGTTCGATCAAACAATGCAAAGGCATCCAGTTTTCATCACGCATTTCGTCGTTCCAAGGGATGTAACCGCCCAAATAAAACCATTGGTTTTCGTGGTAAAAATTGCTGCCAATAATATCCAGGTAATGTGCTGCACCACCCAGTTCAGGGTGCGTAATGCCTGCAATCATATCATAGGCTTCAAATTGGGTAGCGTGGTCGGCTGCCGCTTCTTCCCTTAAATCCGGCCGGTCAGGCGGAGCCACGACATTGATAAGAGGATCCACATGCACAAAACGCGCCTTTGGGTTCACTTCCCAAATGGCATCCATGCAAGCCAGCGTCACCCGCACCAATTGCAGCTTCATTTCATAGCCGCGCCCCTTCGCGTAGGGATACACCGTGCCCACCTCGCCGCCCACCCAGCAGAAATAAGAGATCTCATTAACTGGTGCAAAAAAAGGCACATCATCATTGTACTTTTGCAGAAATGTTGCCACTGCCTTGCTAAAAGCTGCAAAGCGACTGACGAATTCGGGTCTGAATACATCTAGGTAATCTGGCCAGCCGTAATGGCAAAGCGTCCAGATAACCTTTATCCCCGCTTTCTGCGCAGCCGCCGCCATGGGCTCTAACGACGAAAAATCGTATACACCGGGTTCTTTTTCTATCAGCGTCCAGCGCACACCATCACGCACAGTTTCGATGCCCTGGCTTTTTACCAGCGCATAATCCTGTGCCGCCTGAATATCGTGTTGTGTCTGGCCAATCATATCCAACCGCCTACCCTGACCGTTGATGTGACAGGCAGACTCGAACCCACCCATAATAAAGGACTTGAACAACGGCTTATTAATCTCTGACATCTTTTACTTTACCCATTAAGAAGTTATGCATCGACAGACAAAAACGAGGCACAGCAAAGAAAGCTTTTGATGCTAACCCTAATGCTATACAATCCAGCTTACATATATCGTACAAAATCTGCCAAAACTAAACCATAATTCGAAGCATAATGAACTTGTAGATCAAAGATTGAATCCGCTATATTCCCATTTCATCCCGCAGTTACAGCAACGACGAAGATGACGATGCCGGATGACCTCTACAGCGAAAGGGTGAGAAAACACATAGTTGTTTTCTCAGAATCGCTTATTAGCCCATTACATCAGACGCAAATCGTTGCACACCATAGCCCGGATGACTGCACAATGACGGTCAATTGTCAAACAACGCACATGAAATTGTATTCACTGGGGATGAAATGGTGTTCAATGCTCATGACCACACCTTCAATGAACATGAACAGTCGTTCAATGACGATGACCTGTTGTTCAATGAAGATGACCACTTCTTCATTGCTCGTGACCACATCTTCAATGAAAGTAAATAACCATTCAATAAAATTACATGGATGTTTGTACATTGTAAATCAGGAAATGGGACGATATGAGAATATGCCATGCGATGGAATGAAAACGATAAGGGTACAGAGTTTAGTTTTTATTTCACGCTGCTAACCAGAGAAGCTTTATGGAACTTTTCTGATAGTGTGGATTCGACACTTTGGGTCGGAATAAGTCAGATTAACAGAGAGATGTGAAGCTGAGAGCTACTTCCGAAATACGGGAGTCTATTCAAAAATTTCGTCTAATCTCCAAAGTAATTGTAAGGCTTCAACCCAACCAGAATTTATATAAATATCGAGTAGATCAATCAAGTTTTTAAAAGCTGTATTGTCCAATAACAAATCTCTATGATCAGTTAGCAACTTCTCAGTTAAGCTAACCATTTCGGTGATGGCAGAGTAATCGAAAGTATAATTAGCCGATGATGCAAGCTTTGTTATATCGGCAATCATTTGAAGTATGTTTTTCGGATCATAGTGAAAAACTTTGTTTAAAGATTGGAGAAAGTAGTAAGCTGTACTGGCGAGAATCAATCCCTTATCTGTAATTGTTGAAGAAAGAGAAATGACATCTGTATAAACTGGTTTAATAAGAAAATAAAAAGCTCTTCGATTTTCTTCATTAATTGGCAACTTAGTGTTGTTTGCAACTCTTTCATTGTCGAGTTGAAAATAAATTCTAGTGATAATTTCATTTAAAGTAGATAGAGCGTTCTTTATGCTTGGATTTTCCTTATTCAAGTCAGCAGCAGTAGTATTGATTAATATTTTTCCACTTTCATCAACAAATTTTCTAATCACTTCAATAAATAATTCAAAGCGCTTAGGGTTATTTATAAAATCATTCTGAGGATAAAAGGGGTGCATTTTTTTAAATCCATGAAATATTATGCTATGGCACAATGTAGGATTGTCATGTGCTTTCATCAAAGCCTCTATTGCTACCTTTGACTTATGGGCTAATAACAGCCAAACCAAAAAATTCGCATAATTATTTATGAATTCGCTTTTTTCATTTACAAAAAATGATTTTTTATTGTTGATTAAATCAATTATTTTTTCTGCTTGACTTTCGATTTTATCAATATCGAATTCCATTTGACTAAAAAGGCGGGAATAAACATATGCATCTTCTTCCTTACTTAATCTATCTAATAATGTTTGCCAATAAATTTCCTTATTGATCGCCTTTAATTTTTCTAATCCTACAACAGCATGAAGCCTTACTACAGAATGCTCATCTTGTAAAGCTGTTAGAAATAGGTTTAAATCTTTTTCATCTTTGCTTTTCTGAAATAGATTAATCAAGCCTTCTGATGCATCATTTCTTGGAGTCGGAGACCAAATGTGAGAACCAGAAAAATTTGAAGATTCATTCTCATGTTTAGTTTTATAAGAGAAAGAGTAAGCAATTATATTGCGTAAGGTCTCAACATCTTCATCGCTCAAACCATCCATGTTTTTGCTAATAATCACCATTGTTTTTGTAACTGCATTAAGCATGGAATAAAACAATCTTTCGGATTTGTCGATATTTGAATCAATCAGTTTATCATACAACTTTTTAGCTAGAATAAAATACTCATACGAATCCGAAACTTTTAAGGTGTCATTTAAATGCTGTTGATTGAATCTTTCTAATTGATTACTTATTTCAATTAACTCTTTGTTCTTTACGTCTTTAACATCAACTCCATGTTCCTCAAGCCACATTTCGGTAGTAAGAATTCCTGACGAAAAGGTAGAGGCAAAGCCAGGCTCATTTTCAATTTTTTGTTTGTCAAGCGTGAATTCTCTTGACTTTTCTAGTTGTAATTTATTATTGGGAATACTGGATAAAATTGATGTGATGGTGTATTCATTCTCTTCATTATGCACTTCAAAGATTGTTTCCTCTATCTTTTCTATTTCTTCATTACTTAAGAAAACGATTGCTTTTTCTATAAGTTTTCTAACCTCATAAGAAGTATCCGGACTTTTCATTATTAGTGGAACAATGATCAAAGGGTATAATAAACCTGTTAACTGTTTTGGGTATTTAATGCCAATTTTCAGTAGTTGCTTCCAAATAAAGCCTACTATGGCATGCTGAATATACAGGACAACAATGTCACTATAAAGGCTATTATCTTCTGCGATTAACTTCTCTAGGTAATCGGTGATTTTGTAAACGATTTTTTCGGACTGTAAAGAGTGTAATCCTTCTGCCCAACTATGAGATCTGTCAACCACGTATTTACATTCGAGTTTGTGGTAGTTGAATGTCTCTTGATGAGTAAAGTAATTTGGAACGCGCCTCTCTAATGCAATCCTATAATTAACAACTCTCAACCCAACAGGTATTGCGATTAATGGCGCCGCAACAAGAAACGTTGGAAAAAATTCTTCAAGTGCGAAATAACACATGCCATAGTCTTGTCTTCTACTACTCATGAGATTCATTAGAACAGATGATCCCATTCGAGTTTGTTGATCACTTGTTTCTATGTGTGCAAAAACGACTTCATAAATCTCGCCTACGAATTCAGGATCGTAGTGAACAAAGTATTTTATATACTCGCACAATTGCGAAAAGTATTGGATTTCAAAATCAGGTTCTCTCTGAATGTCAAAAAGAGCCGAAAGAATCTCCTTTGAGGCAATCTTATTTGTTGAATATGTTCTTGAAATTAATTCTACACATTGCCTTGCACCAATTTGATCTAAATGAAATTTATTTTCTGATTTTCTTTTTGTCAGTATGTAATAAAAAATATTTCTAGCAGCTACACCACATTTTTCAAATTCATCTTTGCCTAAGTTTCTATTAACGGCTCTATCTAATAAGAAAGCAAGATCAAATAGAAGCTCTATCTCAATTGCATTTGATAACAATAATAGAAAGTCAATATCTTTAGTATTAATTTGATTTCTAAGTGACTTTATAGATTGAAGTATATTTCTTAAAACCTCAATTTTTGTTTTCTTAAAGGGATAAGAAAGAATTGGCGCAAAATCGTCCGTAGTCGTGTATTCACTGACAATTACACCATTTAAAACCAGCCTAACCAGAAGTTGAATTTCTTTTGTTTTGTTTTCATAAAGTTTCCAGTACAGCTTCCAGAACATTTCTCTTTCTTCATACCAAAGATTTGTAAAAAAGTATATAAAACTTGGGCGTAAAAAGAATGGCCTACTTGAATCGATATTTATAAAACTAATTAAGTCATTGTAATCCTCTGAAATACAGAAAACGCTTACCGCGTAATCGAAAAGAATATTATGTGAGTAAGCTAGACGTTTGCTACTTGATATTTCATCAATAATATTTTCACTTCTTAAGTAAGTAAATGTACTGTCGGTGTAAGGTGTAAAATTGGATAGAGCTTCATTTCTTGAAATGTTTAATTTTCTATTGTCAACAAGAGCATTTGTAAATTCTAAAAGAAACTTTTCCAAAGAAGGCTTATCGATTTTGTCTGTCCAAAATCTTCTCAATAATTGTGTTTCAGATTTGTATTGTTTAATTTCTTCTAATTCTGAAGTTGAAGAGCTATTAGTAATCGTTTCAAGCAACACGAGGAAAAAGGGAATTTTTAGAATTTCTTTGAGTTCGAAGCTGCTATCGTTATATAGTTTTAATAATGCCTCATCACTATTTATAGCTTTTAAAATTTCTCCTTCTTCTAAATAAGGTATCTCAATTTTTTGGCAATTTATTGGATCTGCTGTTCCTACTTCTAAAGGAAAAAGATGGATTAAATCAGGAGATTTTAAAGCATCATATGTTCGAACACTAACAAGAATATTCCACTTTTCAAAAAGATGATTTTTTGCTTTTTGTATTTGTCTTAAAAACCCTCTTCTGATATTTTCATCTCTTGCTGCATCAAACGCATCAAAAATTAATACAGCCTTTTGGTTATATTCAAGATAAACATCTTGAAGAGTTTCAATCCAGTTTTCTGTAATCTCTAATTCTTCCTGTATTGCATCATCACTAAAATCAAGTGTATTATCAATCCTAATAATTAAAGATAAGATTCCTGATTCGTGAAGTTTTTGTCTAAGTTGTGTTAACAAATAACTTTTCCCAATTCCTGGTTTTCCTATTACAACTCCACTTTCATTTATTGAAAATTCGTAAAGCTCATTAAGCAACTCGGTTCTTTCAAGTTTTACCATAAATCTGCTTTTTAGCTAACTCAAAAAGCTTTTGTGTCAACTGTTTATTTCCTTTTGGATCTTTATCGTTATTTTTTGGACTATCGTAAGGGTAAACCCCAATATCTTCAAAAACGTGATTCTTAGTACAAACAAACTCACATATACTCACCGCCGATGCTGAAGCAATAGCTTGATTTTCCTTTTTGTTTTTGCCTTTATTACCATCCGCAAAATCACAAATAGCTTTAATCATGATCCAATGATTCTCTTTTCCATCACAAGCGGAATATATACCCCCTCCTTCCATTTCTCCGCCAATAGCAGTCGGATGCATTGCTAGCAACTTACTTTTCTCTTCAGCGTTATCTACTAATTTTTCGCCTGATAAAATAGCTCCAACTTCCGTTTTTGCTCGACCTTTTAGACTTTCGTACTTCCAGTCATTTGCATTTACAAATCGATTTATAAGCAGAGAGCTTGCTGGCCCTTCTTTACTCTTATTTATTGTAACTGTTTTTCCAAGTCTTTGTGCTTCGTACATTATTACTCGATCTGATATAAGTACATCACCTATGCTTTGCTTTTTTCTATCAGTCCCAAATGCAATACCTACCACAATCACAATCTTAGGATTGCAATCCCTTATCGCATCAGCAGTAGTTATCGTCGACGATGCTCTACCAATAGAGCCCATATCGCCACAAGCAACATGAACTACGTTATATCTACCAAAAATTCCAAGATAATATGTTTGCTTGTCCTTTGAAACCTGAACTATTTTTTCTTTTCCATTTAATGGTTTGAGTACATTGTGTAAAGCATCCTTTTCTATTTTAGTAGCAGTGACAATTAACATGCGCGTGCGAGTCAACTGTTCAGTAAATAATTCTAAATGCCCCTCTTCGTATTTTTCTTGCATAGTTTCTTTTTCTAAAGAATTTTATCGGAAATGTATAAAAAAACTAAATTTTGGTATCATTTATTTTTAGCAAAAATTACATTGTTCAAATATTCAAGGAAACATGCAGTCATCCCCAATTAGGCATATACTTGGAACGCCTCACCTTTCATGCTAATCTCCAATTTTTCGTTCTCCAAAATAATCCATCCTACCTGCAATCTCCATTCACATCCGTATATCTTCCTCTCACGAAATCATAACCACCAGCCCACAAAACCCTTATCTTCACGCCACTAACGAATACCATTTCCATATGTCACATTCCCGCAGCGATTTTATTAAAAACACGTCACTCACATCTGCCGGCGCGCTGCTCGGTGCCAGTGCCTTTTCGGCTTCCTCCTATAGAAGAATCATGGGTGCCAACGACCATGTGCGCGTAGGCGTGGTGGGCTTTTCGGACCGGCACAGAAGCACGCATATGCCCTGCTTTATGAACCACTATAAACAACTGAATTTTGATGTGGTGGCGGTATCAGATATCTGGAACCGGCGTCGCGAAGAAGGGGCGGTTGCCTGGAAAGTGAAGATGGAGCACGAGGTAACCGCCTGCCGCACCTTTGAAAGGTAAATACCTTTAATCAGCAGTATTATTGGCAATAGCAGTAATAAATAAACCTAGATCGTCTTGTGCATTACCCCATACAATCTTCAGTGGTAAGGCACCGTAGTTATAATAAAAACGATAAATTCATTGTATAATAAATTTGCTACCTTTATTGAGTGGTAATAATCGATAAAAAGCGAAAACAAGAATCGTAGTCCTTTTATTCTTTAGACTGACACAATTTTGACACAAATTGTATCTAATTAATTGATTTACAAAAAATTAAGAATCCAGTCCTGGGCACACCGCAAGGCTTGTAAATCATTGATTTACAAGCCTTTTTTATTATCGGTTGCCCTTGCTGACACAATTTACTGCGTTCAATAAGACGCCCCCTCTCTTAATTTTTAATCATGTTCCTTCTTTAATGACTGCATGAATTGTAAAGGCGATTTTCCATATTCTTTTTTAAAGGCTCTTGAGAAATTAGAACTGCTTTGCATTCCAATCCTATCCACGATTTCATTCATGGATATGTCTTCATGGGTCATGATATGAACCGCTTTTTTAAGACGGAAGGTTCTGATAAACTCACCTACCGACTGGTCGGATACGCTTTTTATTTTTTGATAAAGCTTTGTACGGCTAATGTGCAGGTGCTTGCATAAAAATTCAACATCAAGATCAGGCTCCTGCATATTGTCTTCAATCAGAGTTAAAAGCTCATGAAGAAATTCCTTGTCTTTTTCTGATTGCACAAGTTCTGTGGCTTCTGATAAATAATCGTTGGTGTACCTAAGCTTCAGCTTTTGGTTTTGTTCAAAAATATTATGAACCGTTAGCAGTAAAAAGTGTACGCTTAACGGCTTTGCAAAATAAAAATCGGCACCCGATTCCATACCTTCAATTTTGGTATCCAATGCATCTTTCGCTGATAAAATAATGAATGGTATATGGCTTGTTTCAAATCTTTCTTTCATCAATTTACAAAGCGTTATTCCGTTAATGCCTCCTGGCATCATAATATCGCTGATGATTAAATCCGGTATTTTTTCGGTAGCTATTTCTATGGCCGAATGTCCATCTTTGGCTTCATAAATTTGATAAGAAGCGGTGAGGGCTTGTTTTAAAAACAAACGCAACTCTTCATTATCATCTACCAACAAAATACTCTTGTTACTTTTTGATGGCGCTGTGTTTATTTCGCTGTCATTGTACTGATAAGTTAATAGCGTTGATGTATCAATGGGTTCCAATTGCATTTGGGGCTCCGTTTCCGGTGCTTTTCGTTCGGCTTCATCATAATTCTCTTCGCCCAAAGGAATGCCTATTATAATTTCAGTTCCTTTATAGCGCTCGCTGTAAACATAAATATCTCCTTTGTGTAATTGGGTAAGGCTTTTTACAAGCGCCAGACCGACGCCTGACCCCAGGTGATTTTTGGAAATGCGGTAATACCTGTCAAATATCATTGTGATAGATTCGTTTGATATCCCGATTCCTGAATCGGATATGCAGAAATAAATGTATTGTTTAGCCGCGGTAACCTTCGTGTAGCAACCGGAAACTGTTTTTGTAAGAAGGCTTACATTTCTCAAGGTCGAAAAAGATTTGTAACGAGATGTGGCCTCCCGCATTGGTGTATTTGAAAGAATTAATTAAAAGATTAAAAAGAATTTTTTCAAGAATCTGGATGTCGAACCAACCTACTGATGTTTGGCTCTTATCTTCAATTACTTTAAATGCAATGTCTTTGCTGGTAGCGAGGTTTTGAAATTCCAAAGCTATGTCTTCACAGAACTTATTTACTTCTACCGGCTCTACCTGTAATTTGATAACGCTGTCGGCAACCTTTTTAAAATTCATCAACTCACTAATAAGGTTGGTGAGACGTTTGCCGTTTTTAAGCATCAACCGGTATGAGCTATCAACTTTTTCGTCCCGGTTTTGGTTTATCAGATTTTGTAATGGGCCGAGTATTAAGGTAAGAGGTGTACGAAATTCATGAGAAACGTTCGTAAAAAAAACCAATTGCTGCTGATACAATTCTTCTTTATGTTTATGTATTTCTTCTTTCTTTTTTTCATTAATCTCGCGAATGGCTATTTCCCTTTTCAGCCGATACCATCTTGCCTGGTAAAAATAAATACCTAACAACCCTGATGTGATTAAAAGAAGATAGACAATTTTGGCTATATCCGATTTCCACCAGGGAGGAGTAATCGTAACAAATATTCGAGCTGTATTCTGGCTCCAGGTTCCATCATTGTTTGTAGCTCCAACAATAAATTGGTACGTTTTGTAATCAAGATTATTGTACGTAGCACTTGGGTTGGCTCCATCCGTATATTTCCAGTTTTTGTCGAAGTCTATCAATCTGTAACGATACCTGCACTTTAGCGGATTTGCATAGTGCATGGAAGAAAAAAAGATGACAAAATTGTTATCTAAATAATCAAGTGTGAGATGTTTGGAATCGCCCCCTTTTTTATTTATTGATATGTCAGCGGTAGATAAATCTAAATCATCTGATTTTTGATTGTTGATACGAAAACCTGTGATGGCTGGACTTGCCGGAATATTATTTCTTTGAATCTGGGCAGGATAAAAATAATTAAGACCATTGATGCCTCCAAAATACAATCTGCCATCTGATCCTTTGTAGGATGCCGCCACTTTAAAGCTGTTGCCCTGCAAACCATCGTCCTTTATATATCTTACCAGTTTTCCCGATACAGGGTTAAAACATTCCAATCCGTTTCCTCCCATCCAGAGGTTTCCATCATTGTCTATTTCCAAGCTTTCAACATCCTTAAAAATTCCATATTTATCATTGTAAGATTGGATTTGGTAGGAATTGTTTTTTTCTTGCAGAGTAAGACGGTTTAAGCCGCCACCAATGGTGCCAATCCAGTAAGTACTGTCGTTTTGCTGGCAAATTGGATATGTGTAGTTCGAGCTTAAAGAATTGGGATTAGAAGAAGCTACATATTTGAAGGTTTGAAGAATGTTTCCCTGAGCATCAATAATTGCACGCTGCAAACCATGCGTACTGGAAACAAACAATTGGGGCTTCTTTTTATCGGCAAGAATAAAAAAGCCCTCGCCATAATATTTTACATGAAAGTGGCTCTTATCATCTTTCCATATCACGCCAAACTGGTTGGTATGATTGCCAAACCAGATGTTTCCAAAACAATCTTTTACCAGAACATCAATTATATACTTTGGAAACGAATCGTAGCCTGATGGCTTCCACAATTTCCGTCTGTCAGGTTTTAAAATTTCAATACCGGCACCGCTTCCTATCCACAAGTTTCTTTTATTATCCAATGCCAGGGATGTAATTACATCGTTTTGAAGACGTACTGGCGAATTGTAAGAATTATAAAAACTAAATCTTCCTGTGTTAATATTCAACAGATTCAATCCATTTGCCGTTGTGCCGATCCAGAGATTGCTGCTATCTTCCAAAACAGATCGTATGTGATTGCCGCTTAATGAATTCGACACTTCAGGATTGTGTTGAAGAGTATAAAACCGTTTTTGATTCAGGTCGCAATAATTGACTCCGCCACCAAAAGTGCCCACCCATAGACACTCAGAACGGTCAATGAATATTTTGCTGAGCGAGCTTGCGTTTACGCTATGTAACGAACTGGTCTTGTTGATAGTTTGAATATAGGTAAGGTTATTATCCAGTCTTATCAAAGCATTGCCGGTGTTGATCCAATAATCTGATTTGCCTTGCTGTACAATATTTTTTATAACGTTCCGGTTATCACCACAGGCAATTTCATTAGCAACAACCCAATTTTCATTACCTGTTCCGTTCGTTGGTTCTACATTTGTTTTTGCCTGAATTATGTTCTTTCCACTTGCTATCAAAAGATTACCCGAGTTATCAAAATAAATAGTTGAAATATTATCATCAGTAAGTCCTTCGATGGTTATCTTTTTAAGTATTCCATTTTTGTTTGCCATCCAAATACCTTTACTGGTCGCCATATAAATTAATCCTTTCGCATTGGATATAATGTCCCTGAATTCAACATTGTGTGGAAGGGTTAGATTTTGTTGTTTGATGGTGTCTTTTTCAATAGAATACAAACCAAGCTGGCCATTTATAATGCCGTAGAAATAATTTCCGGCTGGTTTACAAATTTTTTCAAAGCGAGGATTGTTTTGTCTGCTATCGTTTTTATAACTGATGTATTGCTCGGAGTGCGTATCAAAGCTTTCTACACCATCTTCGGTAATCAGCCATATAATACCAGATTGATCAGGATAAATATTAGTAATGCGATTTCGAAACGCATTTTGCACAGGTGAACTGCTATTGTAATACTTTTTTATTGAGTAACCATCGTATCTGTCAAGGCCGAAATAAGTTGCAATCCAAATATAACCTTCTTTGTCCTGGGCAATATCATTTGCATCGGTATGCGACAAACCGGCATCAACAGTTAAGTATTTAAATATATAAGGACTTGGCTGGCATCTACCACTATTGATAATAAAGAGTGAAGCGGTCAGTAAAAAAAGAAATGAAAGTTTCAAGCAATTTCGTTTTAATAAATTGGAATCTTAAGTATGGCCGGTAATAACAACCAAATAAATAGGCAAAAACAAACTTGCACTCTTACCGACAACAATGTTCGTTTGAAAAATAAAAATAGCAAAATAATCAGGAATTTAAATTCTTACTTACTACATTATAAAATACTCGGCAGATATTTATAATTTCCAAATTGGGTTTTAATTTATTTAGTTTCGGTTTTCTTTCCGAATCTCTTTTGCAGAGCCTGTTTTTATAGAAATTTGAAATAACAAGCTGACAAATGTATCACAGGTAAAAAATCATGTACAATTTGACTATTGCAAAAATTATTTTAATAGGAGATTTGTCATATAAATTTTAGATTTGGGTATTCAATAAAAAGTAAGGATAAAGAGAAAGTAAGATTGCTTGCGGATATAGCCATAAAATTCTTTCTGAGCGATTCAAAAAGATAGTTCTTAATCTACCCAGATAATTTCTGATTGCCATTTAGATGCTTCCTTATTTATTAACGCCAAAAACAAAAACACATGAAAAAAATGTACTGCAGAATCTGCCAAACCTAACGTCTCCTCTAAACAACTGAATGTATGATTTTCTAACTCTCAAAATTGAAGTGATCAATGGATTACTTTAGATAACCATTTCTAATAATAATATCAAGCCAATATGAAGAATATTTTTGTACTGCTATTCGTATCGCTTTTTCTTACTTCTACACTTTTTGCGCAGTCGGTTACTGTTAGAGGAAGGGTAACTAACGAAAAAGCAGAACCCGTTCCTCACATTACTGTCCTTATAAAGGATACGCATAATGGAACGACAACTGACGAAAACGGGGATTTTTTAATCAAAGTTCCTAATAGCGCATCGGTGCTACAATTCTCAGCCATCGGCTTCCAATCGCAGGAAGTAGCTGTAGGAAATCAATCTACTATTAATGTTACACTTAAAGCCGGAGAAGCCAACAAACTGAATGAAGTAATTGTAGTAGGTTATGGAGCCCAGAGAAAAGTAACGGTAACAGGCGCTGTATCTACCGTAAAAGGTTCGGAACTTGAAAAAACACCAACTGTAAATTTGTCAAATTCGCTGGTAGGTCGTTTGCCCGGCATTAGTGCTGTGCAATCGTCCGGCGAGCCTGGTTATGATGGCTCCAATATACGCATACGCGGTACCAACACCTTCGGTAACACATCGGCTCTCGTTGTAGTAGATGGGGTGCCTGATGTAGCTGGTGGTTTGGAGCGCCTTAACCCGGCAGATATAGAAAGCATGTCTGTATTAAAAGATGCTTCTTCGGCTATCTACGGAGCAAGAGCGGCTAACGGTGTTATCCTGGTAACCACCAAACGTGGCAAGTCCGGCAAGCCGCAACTGTCTTATAACTTCAATCATGGCTGGGCACAGCCAACCCGCGTTCCTAAAATGGCAAACGCTGTGGAATACACCCAGATGAATAATGAGACCACGATATTTGATGGTGTGCCTCCTGCAGAATGGGCGGCTGCTGAAGCTGCTTTTAATGCGACCGGAAGTTATACCACTCAAGGCGGCAACGTTGTGCGTGCACCTTTTCAGCCGGCCGATGTGGAGCTATATAAGAATGGCAAAGATCCATGGGGTCATCCAAATACCGACTGGTTTAAGACAACTTTGAAAACATGGTCGCCTCAGGAACAACATTCTTTACAGTTGCGTGGTGGTTCTGACAATGTAAAGTATCTCGCCTCTTTGGGCTATGAAAACCAGGATGGTTATTATAAAAATTCTGCTACTGGTTATAAGCAATATGACATGCGCATTAACTTAGATGCGAATGTAAATAAGTACATCAGAACAAGCATAGACTTAGTAGCCCGTGAAGAGTATCGCCATTTTCCTACTCGAAAGTGCCGGCTCCATATTCAGAATGTTGCAACGCGGACGACCTACCGATCCTGAGGTATGGCCAAATGGATTACCCGGGCCGGATATTGAAAACGGACAAAATCCGATTGTAATTACCACCAGTCAAACAGGTTTTGCTGATGATAAAAGAGATTACTTTCAGGTAAACGGAAGAGTTGAGTTTCTGATACCGGGTGTAGAAGGATTGAAAGTAACCGGAACAGCTACCGTTGATAAAGAAATTCAGCGTACCAAAGATTGGCAAACGCCATGGTATCTCTATTTCTGGGATCACAGCACTTATGAAGCTGATGGTAAAACGCCTGTTCTTACCAGGAATCTGCGTTCTACTTTTACAAGTCCGCAGCTATCGCAGGCAGACGCAAATTATTTGAATATCCTAACCTCTGGTTTTATTAATTACGACCAAAAAATTGGACCTCATACCATTGCTTTAATGGCTGCGGTAACAAAAGAAACAGATAAAGAAGACGACTTTAATGCCTATCGTACAAATTTTATTTCTCCTGCTCTATCCCAGTTGTTTGCCGGTGGTACGCTGGGCCAACAAGTTGGCGGCGCGGGTTATAACCGTGCAAGATTAAGCTACTTTGGAAGAGTGGCTTATAATTACAAAGAAAAATACCTTGCCGAATTTTTGTGGCGTGATGATGGTTCCTACTTGTTTCCGAAAGGACATCAGTTTGGATTTTTCCCAGGTATTCTTGCCGGATGGCGCATTTCTGAAGAAGGATTTTTTAAGAACAATATCAAATTCATTAACTCTTTAAAACTCCGCGCTTCTTATGGCAAATTAGGAAACGACCAGGTGTATTACAACAATGCGCTTGAAAGAATACCAGTTTCTGTCAACTTACGGATTTAGATAGCTATACCATCAACCACTCAGCTTTCAAAACTTTATATGAACATGTTGTACCCAATCCGGATTTTACATGGGAAGTTGCTAAGAATAGCTGATATTGGTATCGAAGGCAGCTTGCTAAAAAACAGTATCAATTTTGAGTTTGATTATTTCTATAACAAACGCGACCACATTCTATGGCAAAAGTCTGGTTCTACGCCTCAAACATCTGGTATAGCCAACCTGTTGCCTCCTACGAACATTGGTAAATCTGAAAACAAAGGTTACGATTTCTCCGTAGGTTATACTACTGGTGCACGGGATTTCAGATTTTCAGTGAATGTAAACGGTGGCTATGCAAAAAACAAAATCTTATTTCAGGATGAACCACCCGGAGCACCGAAATGGCAATTGGCAACAGGGCATCCGTTCAGCAGCGGCGGTGGCGGCGCATTTCTTCCTTATGAATATGATGGTGTTTTTAAAGACCAGGCAGAAATTGATAAAAATAAAATTGATTATTCTGGAGTTACTCCTGCACTTAAACCAGGGGATATGAAGTTCAAAGACATCAATCATGACGGGAAAATAAATGGTGACGACCGCATAAGATTGGATAAAACCAATGAGCCTACATTTACGGGTGGCGTGAATTTTAATTTCGCTTACAAAGCTTTTGATTTGTCTATTCTCTTCCAGGGTGCAACCGGTGGCTTGCTTTACATTGGAACAGAATCGGGCGATATCGGCAACTATCTTCAGTACAGTTATGATCACCAATGGACAATTGATCACCCAAGCAGCGTTGATCCCCGTATTGCAAACAGAGGCAATACTTATTATACAGGCAACAATACATATTATTTAAGAAGCAGTGATTATCTGCGTTTGAAGAACATAGAACTTGGATATAACATGCCTGAAAAACTTGGTGAAAGGGCTGGCATTCATGGATTGCGTGTTTATGTAAATGCGCTCAATCTTGCAACCTGGGATAAGATGAAAATATATGATCCGGAATCAACAGCGGGCGATGGTCATTATTATCCTCAGTCAAGAATTTTAAATGCCGGTGTTAGAGTAACATTTTAAAAATGAACAATGAAAAAGATAACAATCAATAAACTATTTGCTTTTGCCCTCTTTTTGTTTTTGATGGGTTCTTGTAAAAAGGATTTTCTAAACACAACTCCGTTAACATCTATTTCCTCTGCCGTAACATGGACAGATGGTGGTCTATCTGAAGCTTTTGTAACCAACATTTACAATGGTTTAGGCAACGGCGGATGGGATGAGCAACAATTGGCTTCTTTAAGTGATGAAGCAGTTTTTGTACACCCTGGCAGAGGAATAAATACTATCAATGAAGGTACTTTGTCGCCGTCTAATCTCGGATGGGTTGACAATACTTACGAATGGGGCAATATGTACAACTACATCCGCCCCTGTAATCTTGCTTTGGAAAATTTAAAGAACAGCTACTTTTAGCGATACAGCTTTAAACAAAAGACTTCAGGGAGAAGCCCACTTTTTAAGAGGTTACTATTACCAGCAGTTACTTCGTTACTACGGAGGCGTGCCTTTGATTAGCCATTCTTATGGTTTAAATCAGGATTACTCTGTAACGCGAAATACTTATGAAGAGTGTGTAAAGTTCATAGTTAACGATTGCGATAGCGCAGCCTTATTGCTCGCTGGCAGAACACTCGCCTCCGGCAGAGCTACTCAATTATCTGCACTAGCCTTAAAATCAAGAGTCTTACTTTATGCGGCTTCTGACTTGCACGACATTCCAACGGCTAAAGTAAAGTCTGCTACCATAGGCGCATTTACAAATCCTGAGTTGCTGGGTTATGTAAGCGGTGATCGCAATGCAAGATGGGTGGCAGCACAGGCAGCAGCAAAAGCAGTATTGGATTTAGGAAGCGGCTACATGCTAAACCTATCTGCACCCCTATCATCGGCAGCAGGTACGCAGGCTTATGTTTCTATGGCTATGGGAGGTGCCAGTAAAGCACCCGGCGTAGATGCCGCCGCCTCCAGCGAATTGCTTTTCATGCGGCAGTTCTCGGCTGATCTATATACAGGAGGTCCTGGTGGAGATGGCACTTCTGTAGGTTTGGATAACGGACCGAACGGTTATCACAACTGGGCTGGCAATGTACCTATTCAGGAGTTGGTGGATGATTATGAAATGATGGACGGAACTAAGTTTGACTGGACAAATCCAACTGAAGCAGCCGCACCTTACAAAAACAGAGATCCCCGCTTGTATGCAACCATATTGTATGACGGCGCAGGCTGGAAGCCGCGTAATAAAATCACCAGTAATCCCGATCCTGTAAACCAAATTCAGTCAGGATCGTACGAAACGGCTCCTGGGGGCAGTTTGTTAGCAGGTTTAGATACAAGACAGAGTGTTGTTGAGAACTGGAATGCTTCCTGGTCTGGTTATTACATGCGTAAATTTATTGATCCCGATCCAAATGTGGTAGATAACAACACACGCCAATACATACCTTATCCCTTCTTCCGCTATACCGAAGCCGTGCTTAATTATGTAGAAGCCTCTATTGAATTAGGACAGGAAGATGTAGCAACAACGTGGATAAACAAAATCAGGTTCCGTGCGGGTATGCCTGCTATTACGATGGGCGGCGACGCTTTAAGGCAGGAATACCGGAACGAAAGAAGAGTAGAAATGGCATTTGAAGAACAAAGGTATCATGACGCAAGAAGATGGATGATAGCAGATCAAACATTAGGACGAAAGCTGGAATTCATCAATGTAACCGGTTTACTGAAACCAGGCCAAACAGCACCAGTGCCTTACCGTCATGATGAAAGTATCTACACTTATAAATATGTAACTTTCATAGACAATTCGCTGGAAAACAGAACCTGGATTGATAAAATGTATTTCAGACCTATCAGCAGAGATGAAATAAACAGGAACAGTAAGCTCATTCAAAATCCAGGCTATCAATAGAGTTGTGTAATCTTTGTTTTTGCACTAATTTTTAAAATCAATGCCGGTAGCTACCGGCATTGATTTTAAGTTTATATATCTTTCCATTCTAATTATTTTCTCTTGCAACGCTGTCTTCGATTCTCCCGAGATTTGTTTTTGCTCACTTTTTTGGCTATCAATTTTCTATCCGGTTGCACTACAAATAGTGATAACAGCAATAGTTCTAAAAAAGAAAGCCCTGTGTTTGAATTGCTATCTGCTGATCAAACGGGTATCACTTTCAACAATGAAATAAAAGAAGACCTGAACATGAATGTGCTGATGTATGAATATTTTTACAACGGCGGTGGTGTAGCTGTGGGTGATGTAAATGGTGATGGATTGCCTGATATCTATTTCTCAGGCAATACAGTTGATAATAAATTGTACCTGAATAAAGGTAACATGAAGTTTGAAGATATTACAGACGAGGCTGGTGTTGCCGGCAGACCCGGCCCATGGAAAACCGGGGTAACTATGGCAGATGTAAATGGGGATGGCTTACTGGATATTTATGTTTGCTATTCAGGGAAACTGCGGCCAGACAAAAGAGTGAATCAACTGTTCATTAACCAGGGCAATAACAAAAACGGTATTCCTTCTTTTCAGGATGAAGCAAGTAAGTACGGTCTTGCCGATTCTTCATTCAGCACACAGGCATATTTTTTTGATTACGATAGAGACGGTGATTTGGATATGTTGCTACTCAATCACAACCCAAATTCATTGCCGGTGCTCGATTCTGTAAGCACTTCCAATCAACTTAAACAACTTGATCCTAATATTGGTATAAAGTTATACAGAAACGATAAAAATGTATTTAAAAATGTCACATCAACATCAGGCATCAGCAGTTCTGCTTTAACGTATGGATTAAGTGCCGGTATTGCCGATTTGAATAACGATGGATGGCCGGATATTTACATTTGTGATGATTATACCGTTCCTGATTACCTGTATATCAATAATAAAAACGGAACCTTTACCGATGTAAAAAAAACAGCCTTAGGCCATACCACCCATTTTGGGATGGGCAACGATGTGGCTGATATCAACAATGATGGGTTGCCTGATATTTTTTCTTTGGATATGCTGCCGGAAGACAATCATCGCCAAAAGATGCTGATGGCACCGGATAATTATGAGAAATACGACCTCATGTTGCAAAGCGGATTTTATTATCAGTACATGCGCAATATGCTCCAGGTAAACAACGGCAACGGCACATTTAGCGAAGTGGGGCAGTTAGCCGGTATATCAAACACAGATTGGAGCTGGGCTGCGCTGTTTGCGGATTATGATAATGATGGATGGAAAGATTTGCTCGTAACCAATGGTTATACGCGTGATTATACCAACCTGGATTTTTTAAAATACATGAATGATTATATCCAAAACAACAATGGCAATATTCGCAGGCAAAATGTATTGGACCTTGTGCAAAAAATGCCGGCAAGCAATGTTGTCAATTATCTTTTCAAAAACAATGGCAATCTCAGTTTTAGCAATGTGAGTAACGATTGGGGATTCAACCAGCCATCCAACAGCAATGGCGCGGCTTATGCCGATTTAGACAATGATGGTGCGCTTGATTTGATTATTAACAACATCAACAAACCGGCTTTTATTTATCATAATACGGCTCCCAAAAATGCTCATAATTATTTGCAGATTGCCTTAAAAGGAGGAGACAAAAACACGCAGGGCATAGGCGCGAAAGTCTTTGTTTATGCAAATGGCACAGAGCAATATGAAGAACAAATGCCTGCCCGCGGCTATCAATCTTCCGTATCGCCTATCCTGCATTTTGGAATGGGAAATAATGCACTGATTGATTCTTTACGTATTGTGTGGCTAAGCGGCAAGGAGCAAATAATAAAAGAGGTAAAAACAAATCAACTGATTACTTTAGAAGAGAAAAACGCTACCGCACCTTATCATTACAATTTATTAACAAATACTTTTTTTGCCGAAACAAAATCACCTATTTCGCTTCAGGAAACAGCCAACAATATCAACGATTTTAAACGCCAGCCATTAATGATTAATCCCGTATCTTTTTCCGGCCCGTGCATGATAAAAGGCGATGTAAACGGCGATGGACTGGAAGATATCTTTGTAGGCGGTGAGCCAGGCACAGCAGGCGCAATTTTTATACAACAAAAAGGTGGTGCATTCACTCTTATTGCGCAACCCGCTTTGGAGGAGGACAAAATGAGTGCAGACGCCGATGCTGCTTTTTTTGATGCCAATGGAGATGGCTTTCCTGATTTGTATGTTGCAAGCGGTGGCTACCACAATTTTGAGCCTGAAGATGCCTTGCTGCAAGACCGTTTGTACCTGAATGATGGCAAGGGAAATTTCAGCAAAACCAAAGATGCATTACCCAAGATGCTTACCAGCAAAAGTTGTGTGCGTGTAGCGGATGTGAATGGCGACGGCCATCCTGATGTGTTTGTTGGCAGTCGCGTGATTCCGGGCAATTATCCGCAAACACCACAAAGCTTTTTATTGATTAACGATGGCAAAGGTCATTTTACAAATGAGATCAAAACAATAGCTCCTACCCTTCAAAATGCAGGTATGATTACCGATGCAGCATGGATTGATTTGAATGGAGATAACAAACAGGATTTGGTGGTGGTTGGAGAATGGATGCCGGTATCTGTTTTTATCAACGCAAATGGCAAACTGGAAAATAAAACAGACGCTTATTTTGACAAACCCTACTCCGGCTGGTGGAATAAGCTGCTGGTACAGGATATGAATGGCGATGGCAAGCCTGATTTGGTAATCGGAAACCTGGGTTTAAATACGCAATGCAAAGTGAGCGATAAAGAACCCGCTGAAATGTATTACAAAGACTTTGATAATAACGGCTCTATAGACCCGATACTTTGTTTTTACATTCAGGGGAAAAGCTACCCTTACGTAACAAGAGATGAACTGTTGGATCAGATGAGTAGCATGCGCACTAAATATACCAATTATGCTGATTATGCCGATCAAACAGTAACCGATATATTCGATAAAGACGATTTAAAAGATGCCGGTCATTTAACAGCGAACTGTTTAAGCACTTCCTATTTTGAAATGGGAATCAATGGAAAATTCAAGAGTAAACCGTTGCCCATAGAAGCTCAGGAATCGCCCGTGTTTACCATCACACCGCTTGATTATAACAAGGATGGAATAGAAGATTTGCTGCTTTGCGGCAACATTAATAAGGCAAGGTTGCGCTTTGGTAAATACGATGCCAACTATGGTGTTTTATTAAAAGGCAATGGCAAAGGTAGTTTTGAATATGTTCCGCAATGGCAATCGGGGTTTAACCTATGGGGCGATGTAAGAAGTGTACTTACTATTCATAACACTTTGTTGTTTGGCATCAACGGGGCTCCGGTAAAAGCTTATCAGTACAAAATAGAAAATAATAAAAGTACAATGGCGAAGGCTCAAAAACAGTAAACGGTTGTATATTCAATTCACTTTTAAAATATAATCTACGTGTATTAGTGTTTTCGCACTAATTTGTTTTTGCCGTATTTATTTACGTTCTCATGAAAAAAATTCTAATTAGTGTGATGGTACTGCTCTTACTAACTTGCAGTTGCCAGCAAAGAAAAGCCCCACAACTTAACAAATGTTGAAATAGGCAAAGTCATCAACCAAATGACGGAGCTGATGATTCATGACATCACCAACCCGCCATTGGCAGCAAGATTTTTTAGTTATGCATGTCTCGCCGGCTACGAAGTAGTGGCAGAAAATAATTCAGCTTATCAATCTATGCATGGCATTGTTCGCGATTACCCTAAAATCACAAAGCCAGATTCTATTCATGGATATTCCGCTCAAATAGCCGCTGTTCTGGCAATGATTGAAACAGCCAAAAAAATGCAGCCCTCGGGAAACTTACTCAATAATTATGAAGACAGCTTTATAAATTCGTGCAAAAACAAAGGCTGTAGTAACGAAACGGTTGAGCAATCTTTGAAATATGCACAGGCAATCAGCAAAGCTATTCTGCAATATGCAAAAGCAGACGGCTACAATAAAATCAGTAACCTGCCGCGCTATACTCCCATTAATAAAGAAGGTTGCTGGTATCCTACACCGCCTGCCTACATAGCTGCTATTGAACCTTACTTTAACAGAGTACGCCCCTTCTTGCTGGATTCAGCCAGCCAGTTTCGTGTACTGCCGCCGACGCCTTTTTCGAAAGCTAAAAACAGTGCTTTTTATAAATTGATGTATGCCAACTACCGGCAGGATGGAGATAGCTTGTCTGATGACCACCGGAATATTGCAGCGTTTTGGGACTGCAACCCTTTTGCTGTTCAAGATGAAGGACATCTCATGATAGGATTGAAAAAGATTTCGCCGGGAGCACATTGGCTGGGAATTACCAATATTGTATGCGGGCAAACCAAAAAGTCGTTTGAAGAAGCAATGTTTATCCATACAATTGTAGCTATGGGGCTGATGGATAGCTTTATGGCTTGCTGGGATGAAAAATACCGCAGCAACCGCATTCGCCCCGAAACAGCTATCCGCCAGTTAATGGATGTGCATTGGAAGCCGCTGTTGCAAACGCCGCCCTTTCCCGAATACCTGAGCGGACATTCCTGCATTTCTGCTACTTCAGCCGTTATACTTTCTCATTATGTTGGCAGCAATATTCCTTTTACCGATACTACGGAAGTACGATATGGTTTACCAATAAGACACTTCAATTCGTTTATGCAAGCGGCTGATGAAGCAGCCATCTCCCGCTTTTATGGTGGAATTCATTTTATGGATGCCATTGAACAGGGAGTTGCGCAGGGGAAAGAAGTGGGCGAATGGGTAGTAAAAAAAATGGAAAAGAAGTAAGCAGTTCATAAAATTACAAGCTGATCAAACTTCTTATTTTTTTGGCAAAACCAAAAGCCATAGTATAAACCAAAGGCTTGTAAAAAGAGATTGATTGTTATTACCAAAACGTGTTCTTTTTTAATACCTGTTCGCAAAATTTTCATACTATAGTGCGGCTTTGATAAGACGGCAATTTCTGCTAAAACCAAAAAGAACTACTTACAGTAACAGATAAATAATACCCGATATAGAAATACCAGGTATGGATTGCTTAATTATCACTCAAAAATTAAAATAGATAGTTTATGAAGAATAGTGCAAAACCAAATGTTTGTTTTTGTGTAAAAATGGAAAGTCTATATTAAATTGTGAAACCAGTATAAATTACTTCGTAAGTACAAATTGTAATGCTTTGCTTCAGTGATCTTGCCCTTGCCTTATAACTTTTATCGAACAGGTTCTATGTGTGCAGCCCAGCCACCATTACGAACCATTGTAATGGTTAGGGTATCGCCCCATTTCACCTGCTTTGTTTTTTTCCTATAATCCATCGCTTGCCTGCCAGCGTTGATACCATCTTCAAAATAGGTCATGGTGTAATTCTTTCCCTTCGGCAGAAAGTCAAAGTTCAGAGCAACTTCCCGTGTATTCTCTTTACCATTGGTAATACCGCCAATAAACCACGCTTCATTTTTACGTTTGGCAACAACAGCCACTTCACCAGCGATTGCTGATAGCGCCTTAGTTTCGTCCCAGGTAGTCGGCACACTGGTAATAAATTCAGTACAATCGGGATTGCGGTAATAAAGCGTGGGGTTATCAGCAAGCATCTGTATGCCGCTTTCAAAAACAACAAACAAAGCCATTTGATAAGCCCGTGTTCCAATGCTTGCAGAATTGGGACGCTGGGAGCAATAAGCTTCAGGCTGTGCACTGAACATAGCACCGGGTGTATAATCCATCGGTCCAACTGCATTTCTCATGAAAGGAAAATAAAGGCTGTTATCCGGTGTGCAACCGCCCATTTGTTCCATGCCTCGTACGCCTTCGTATGAAATCAGGTTGGGATATTTGTATTCTAATCCTGCCGGTTTAAACGCGCCATGAAAATCAACAAACAACTGGTATTTTGCCGCTTCTTTGGCTACCGCTTCATAGTAATTTACCATCCATTGGTCACTGCGATCCATAAAGTCAATTTTTACACCTTTCACTCCCCAGTCATTAAACGTTTTGAATAAATCCATGTGATTGTGCACAGTCAGCCATGTTAACCACAATACCACTCCTACGTTCTTTTCTTTTCCATACCGGATGATTTCATGCACATCAACATTTGGATTTGGCGTAAAAGGGTCCGTGGTGCTCTTCGCCCAGCCTTCATCCATTACAATGTAACGCAATTCCATATTTGGATGCAAAATCAATAAAATATTTGTAGGTGTCTGTATTAAAGCCCGATACAAAATTTACATCGGGACCGTAAGGTGTAGCTCCATTCCACCATTCCCAGCTTGCCTGGCCTGGCTTAATCCACGACGGATCAGCAATTTCAGTTTTCGGTGCCAGCCTTAACGTCATTGTATTTTCCATTAGCTGTTTGTCATCTTTTACAATCACAAAATAGCGCCATGGAAAGGCTCTGTTTCCTTTTGTTTTGGCAATATAATCGGCTTGTTGTAATATTTTAAGACTGCGGTCACCATCGGGACCAAACTCGATCGGCACTTTAGGAAAGACAGCCTGAGCACCATTGTCGCCAGTGCCTTTCAAAAACATACATGGATAATCAATCACGTCAGATTCACTGATTAAAACTTTAGAGCCGCTTTTAGTACTGATTAAAATAGGCAATGTTGACATTTTATCATCTGGTTTCCAGTTTGCAGAGGCAATGTGCGTGTAAGGCTCTTCATATGCGGTTTTAAAACTGTTTACTTGTTGCAGGTTCAGCGTATCGTCTTCAGGAAAGTTAATGGCGAAATCTTCATTCATTACCTCTACATCGCTCTTTTTATTTGTAATGAAACGGTACGCAATACCATCATTAAAGGCACGAAACTCAACTGCATAATCACCTCTAAAATTTAATAGCAAATCGTTGTAAACACTTTTTACAGTTGAAAATTTCAAACTGATGTAAGGTGTTATCATTTCATCACCTTTTCTCTTTTTTGTGGAAATAAGCTGTGGGTTTTCGCCAAGAACCGCATCCCTTAGTGTAAGGGTTACGTGATTTTTGGTAAGCAAATCTTTATTGTCATTTGATACGGTGTAATATATTTTGTCATCCAGACTAATGGATAATTTTATGTGGCCCTCAGGCGATAAAAGGTCAACTTTTTTATCTTGTGCAATTCCTTGAACTGATAATAGGGAAAGTAAAAAAAGAAAACCCGTAAATCTGAAAAGAAACTTTATCATCATGGTGATTTTAAAATTTACTAAAAAGCTAATACTTTACTGAACCTCACCTGGTGTAACTCCGTTTTCTCCAAAAGCATCTATCGCAAACCAATACTTTTGGTCTTTATTTAAACTTCGGATGGTAACTTTTGTATCATCATAAACCTGATACACACGATATAATTTATCTTTTTGAACTCCAAACCTAATATTGTATCCAATCGCATTTGCCGCTTTCTTCCAGCTTAGTGTAACATTGCGCGGATCATTTACATCTCTCACAGCTTCAAACGAGTTTACCTTTGTTGGCGTTTTACCCGTGCCTGTTCCAAACACCCGGAAACCTGAAATAGCGAACGTGCCATCTGGCACACGGTAGTTGGTTACTTTTAAGTACCTGGCTTGTAAGGGTATTTTCATTATGTGATATTGATGCGTGAGGTCTTCAGTATTTGTCGTTTCATCTGCCAGCGTTTTCCAGTTCTTGTTATCGGTTGAGTATTCCAATAAATATTGCTGGGCTAAAATGCTATCACGACCAAAAAGCTGTGTGTTGTTTTCAGCAAAGTTGATTTGTACGGCTCTAACAGTAGCTGTTTCACCAAGATCTACACTCAGCCATTCGCCATTATTACCCGTTTTGGCACTCCAGTAATCCCTGATTTCTTCATCAAAAGCCAGTGTTGTGGGATGATTGTCCAAGCTTGAAGATGCCTCGGCTGCTTTTTTGTAAGACAATAGCATCCAACCTGGAAAAAGTTCGCTGACGTCTTTTATTTTATGATCAGGCATCACCATCGGATAATCACCAAACTCAGTATGTGTAATCATGTTGCCTTCCTTATCAAAGGTTACCGGGAACAATCCCAGTCTACGCTCAAAGATGTCTTTTACAGAAATGGTCATCGTTGATATATGCCAGTAATTACTGAATTTATCCTGAAATGTTGCACTGTGTCCGGCACCATCAATAAAACCTTCGGGTTTCGCCGAAAACGGGCTGTTTTCAGCATAAGTAAAAGGTCCAAGCGGCTTATCAGACATATAATATCCATCGGCATAACTTTTATATTGAGTGCCCGGGGCAGAGTACTGATAATAATACTTGCCGTTGTACTTAGTCATCCACGCGAGCTTCAGTCCATGGGCTTTCCGTACTTGTGTTGTAGTCGCCCGGTCTTTCCCAGCCGTGTAGTAATGGATTACCTTTTAATACATTCACTGGTTTTCCTATTGGGTTGAGTTTATTGTTTACATCAAGTTCAATAGCCTCCATGTAAGCGTTATTGGTGCAACCAAAATACAAATACACTCTGCCGTCTGTATCTTGAAATATATCCGGATCACCTACTGTGAATGGTAACGAATCATTATAAATTTCCCATTTTCCGCTAACCGGATCATCTGTTTTGTAGATAACATGGCTTGCCATAGGCAAATAATAAAGCGAACCATTGATTACAGATACGGCTGGTGCGTCTTTTTCAAACGGCAAGTCTTTCGTTGTAATAAAATTCCATTTTAGCAAGTCTTTTGAATACCAGTATCCCCCGGATGCTGTAGCGAATAAATAATAATTGTCCTTGTATAAAACAATCACCGGGTCGGCGGCAGTACGACGGGATGGTTTCGTTAATTGAAACCTGTAACTTATGTTAAGTGGGTTGCAAAACGTTTGCTGGCTGCTTGCTTGGATAGTCAAGATATTCGCAGCCAATAAAGCTATACCTAAAATTAAGTTTGCTTTCCTCATATTAGTTATAAAAAACCATTTGATTTCTTTTATATTCTTCAAATAACCATTATAGTTTTTTAGCTTTAAACAGATTCGATTATGATTGATTGCTATATTCCACCCATTTAATTCCTTCTACCCGAAACATTATTTATTGATTATTTGAATTTGATAATCAAAGCTTGTTGAGTTTGCATAAACCCTGCATTGCTCCAATGGTCTTGGTCCGCAGCCATTGGAACCAACACCCAGCGTCTTGTGGCTGATGCACAACACGGTTCCTTTACTTTGTGGAAGGTCTATTTTGTAAGCTACATTTTCCATTTCTTCGTCGCTATAAGGCAAGGCAGATACCTGTAAAAAAGAAGTATCTTTTTTTATGGCAATACCAAAACCATCCTGAGAAGTAACTTTTGCCCAGCGCACATCTTCATGGTTGCCGCATTCCATTGGTTTTTCATAGGGTGTCATTTGCTCTGCTACATAACTTGTATAATGGCCAACATCCGAGCCTTGCTTGCGGTCAGAGTAGTTTTCCATGGGGCCTCTACCTAAGTAATCAAACCCGTTTAAATCTTTTGAAAGAAACATACGTACACCCAGTCTTGCCAATGCCAGATTGGAATTGCTGAAACTTACCTTATTCTGCACATTAATCGTACCTGTGCCCATAACAGTATAAACTACCTGGTGATGAACAACAAAATTTTCTTTTCCTGTACCCGTTAGGCTTACTTGTATTTCGATGGTATGATCAGAAATCTGTTTTGTTTTTACTTCATCCGTTGTCCAGGCAATATGTTTTAAACCATATTTCTCCCAGCCTTCATAAGCCCACATATCATCTTTTTGATGAGGTGCCCGCCAGAGATGCAGCATGGGTCCGCCGTTCTTTTGCAGAATGTCTTTACCGTTTGCTTCCATTTGGGAGAAGGTTCCTTTTGTTTTATCAAATACAAGATTAAAATCGGTTCCCTTTATGATAACTTCTTTGTTTGAATCCTGCAAAGTGAGTTTGCCACCTTCCGCCTGCTCCTTTATATCAGGTTTCACAACGGGCAATTCAATCTGTTGAGCAGCTACTTCAAAGCCTTTTTTAGCCCACAACTGATCGGTTGCCAAATCAAATGAAACCCTTACAAAGTATTCCGCTCCTGGCTTTGGTTTTATGCTGTAGGGAATTTTAATATCTTTCTCTTCGCCAGGATTGATGAGTCCAAACGGCATAGTGCCGGATGTCAGGCTGTCTCCGTTTTCGCTAATTTTCCATTTGGCAACAAAACCATTTAAGTTGATGAACTGGTATCGGTTTTTGATGGTAAAAATTTGGTTCTTAGTGTCTTTTGCTTTTACGCTAATCCATTGATACGCGTGCTTTAATTCAGGATAATGTGGTTTCGGAGATCTGTCGGAAAACACAACGCCTTTGTGAATGAAATACTTGTCGTTGGGAACTTCACCAAAGCCGCCGCCATAAGCCGTAATGTGATGGTTGGGATCGCGATCATTGTAAATTCCCTGGTCCTGCCATTCCCAGATGGCACCACCCAATAATTGCGGGTACTGATCAAACAGTTCGTTGTAAACATCTACCGAACCCATGGAGTTAAACATGGCGTGCGCATACTCGCATAGGTAAAACGGCTTTACCAGCGTTTTATCTTTTGCCTTCTTTTCCAAACTGTTCACATCGGTGTACATTTCACTGTCAATATCTGCTGGATTATCGTTGCCGATTCCAAAACCCTGGTAATGCGTTGGGCGGGTTGAGTCAATCGTTTTGATGGTTTGTAAAATGGCTCTGAAATTAGAACCGCCGCTACCACATTCGTTACCCAAAGACCAGATAATAACCGATGGGTGATTTTTAAAATTTTCTACATTGGCCCTATTTCTTTCAATCAATGCAGCTTTTATTCTTGGTTCTTCATTAAACTCATCCCAGGAACCATGGCTTTCCAAATTCGCTTCGGCTACAAGATAAATTCCATATTCATCGCAGAGTTCATACCATCGCGGATCATCGGAATAATGGCAGGTACGCACATGATTGCAGTTAGCTTGTTTGATGAGTACAATATCTCTGATCATCTGCTCTTCAGTAATGGCATGGCCATCATCCGGCCAGTTTTCGTGGCGATTCACGCCTTTTAATTTGATAGGAACACCGTTCACAGTAAACAAGCGATCCTTGATTTCAATCTGTCGGAAGCCAGTGCGTGAAGACAAGGTTTCAATGGTGCTTTTTCCATCGTTGAGCGTAAGTACCGTCGTATAAAGCTTTGGCGTTTCAGCCGTCCATTTTTGCGGATTGCTTACAGGGAAAGAAATGTTTACTGTTACTTCTTCACCGGGTTGCAGGGCAGGAACCTCTTTCTTGCCTGTAGCACCGGCTATCTTTTCATTTCCGTTATACAAAGAAACCTCAACGCTGCCTGGCTTAGTGGCTGTTGTGCTATAATTTTTTATTTTAGCAGCCACAACCAGTTCAGCATCGCGAAACTGTTTATCAAGATTTGTTTTTATAAAATAATCCCTGATATGCTCCTGCGGCGAACTCCATAAGGTTACGTTTCTAAAAATGCCGCTTAAACGCCACATGTCCTGGTCTTCCAGATAACTGCCGGTTGTGAAACGATACACTTCAACTGCCAACGTGTTTTTGCCGGGCTGAACATATTTGGTTAAATCAAACTCTGCTGCATTGCGACTGTTTACACTATAACCCACTTTTTGTCCGTTTACCCAAATAAAAAAACCGGCATCCACACCATCGAATGTAATAAAGATGCGGCGGCCGTTCCAATTGGCTGGCACTTCAAAATCTCTTCTGTAACTGCCTACCGGGTTTCTTTCCTGATAAGCGGTATAGTTAACAGGCGGCGTGCTCATTACCCTTGGAAAATCTTTTTGAAAGATGTAAGTAAAGTTGCTGTAATAGGGAGTTCCATAGCCTTTCACCTGGAAGCAGGAAGGAACGTCAATGTCATCCCAATGAGAAACATCGAAGTCAGCTTTGTAAAAATTAACCGGGCGTTTTTGTGGCCAGTCAACCCAGTTAAACTTCCATTTTCCATTTAAACTCTGACTGAAAGAAGACGCATGGCGATTAGCAGCCAAAGCTTCCTGTAACGAGCCATAAGGCATTAAAGTAGCATGGTCAGCTTCCTTGTTGATGCCCAGGCACTCAGGGTCTTCGATTTCTTTTGGAACGGATGCTGTATCCCATTTCGAAAAGAGATGATTGGTTGATTGTGATTGGCAAGGAAAGATTTTTGCGACAAAAACAAAGATCAACACAACCATGGCAATTTTTCTGACAACCGAATTTTTTTTCATAGAAATATGCTGAATTAAAAACAAATTTTTTTTTGAATAGCTTCATACAAAGAACAATAAACTTTGCTTCACTAATTTTGCGTTATGTTCATTTTTGTTGTCAATATGTACAATAAAAAAGCTGATTATAAATTTTGTTTTTCCTAGGCTGCTTTGCAATTCCTAAACTGTTTTTATTCTCTTTTTGTTTTTGCCGCTTTTTTGTTTTTCAAGAACCCACTTCCCTTGAAATTCAAGGCAGGTACTCTGTTATTGTTAGCAACACATCCGATAGGTGTCAAGGTAACAAGAGTTTTACTTTGTTTACAACGGCATAATTTTTATGCTTTCTTCTTCCAAAACTGATAATGAAAAACACCATTTTGTTAACCACATTTATGGCTGTGTTTGTTCTTGCCTGCAACAATTCCAATACTTCAACTACTACAACGGATAGCACCGCCGGCAAGGGAAGCAACAACACAACCAATTCTTACAAGTTAGAGACTGTTTTTACCGACAGTACGTATCAATTTACAGGTATCGCCAAAGAACCGGGCGGGCGCTTGTTTTTGATCTATCCCAGGTGGTCACCCATTTATCGCTATGCAGTGGTAACGGCTAAAGATTCTTCTACCGTTACTCCTTATCCAACGGCTGAAATGAACGCATGGCAACCGGGCCAACCCGGCGAAAACAAATGGGTTTGCGTACAAAGCATGTACATTGATGACAAAGGTGATATTTGGGTGATTGACCCATCGGCACCAATGCTAAAATCGGTACAAGGCAAAGGAGCGAAGTTGGTAAAGATGGAAAAAAGCAGCGGTGCTGTGTTGAAAAGCTATAATCTTACCGCAACCATTACCGATACCAGTTATGCCAATGATGTAAGAATAGATACGCAAAACAATTTTGCTTACATCACCGATTCTAAAACCGGAGGAATTATCATTGTAAATCTTGCAACGGGTGCTATGCGGGAAGTTTTAAAAGGTGATAAATCAACCGTGTCAGATCCGGCTTATCATTTCATCATTGATGGAAGAGAATTGGTAAAAGACGGCAAGGTTGCAAAATTCAATTCAGATGGCATCGCGCTTTCTCCTGATAAAAGTTATTTGTATTATAAGCCGTTAACCGACGATAAATTGTATCGCATCAAAACTTCTTATTTGCGCGATTTTACAATGAAAGATACTGCTTTGAGCCATAGCGTTGAAGACTTAGGACACATCAATACAACCGACGGAATGATGTTCGATAAAAGCGGTAATTTGTACATGGGCGATTTAGAGAAGTATGAAATTGTAAAGCTCGATAGCAGCCTGCACAAAACGGTGCTGGTAAAAGATTCATCGTTGATTTGGCCCGACACTTATTCTATCGCTGATGGATATTTGTATTTCACCTGTTCGCAAATTAACAAGCAACCCGATTACAACAATGGTGTAAACAAACGAACCACGCCTTATAAAGTGTTCCGGGTAAAGTTGTAAAAGCAATCCTTACCAGTTGGTTGTCCTTTTTTGGTTTTGCCCTTTTTTAGAAAAATAAAAAGGTTGATGGTACAATACCATCAACCTTTTGTTTTACTTATATTTTACTTCTTGTCCTTTCTCCCGTGAATCTTGGTTCTTGATTCTTAAACCTTGAATCTTGATTCTTGCCTCTTTAATCTTCCCAGGTAAGCGCACCCTTTTTTAGAATGTAATAAAAGCCAATTAAAAAGAAAGCAACAAACAACACAACCTCACCAAAGCCTTGCCAGCCAAGGGCTTTAAAATTTACCGCATAAGGATAAAAGAAAATCACTTCCACGTCAAACAACACAAACAAAATGGCAATTAAAAAATACTTTACCGCCATAGGCTGCCTTGCTGTTCCATGTGTTTCAATACCACTTGCAAAGTTTTCCAGCTTGTCGCTTGTTTTTCGTTTCGGTCCTAAAAAGTTAGAGCCGAGCAACATAACCGTTACAAAGCCTGCAGCGAATATCAATTGAATAGCAATGGGGAGATAATCAGTAGCCGTGCCACCTGTTGCAACTCCCGTTTTGGCTTGTAAAAGTGTTGAAAGCAGTAACATATTTTGTTGATTGAATGAAGCAAAAATAAGGTAGCAAAACCAATAAAAAACTCCTTCAGTTTTGAAGGAGTTTTTTATATACGATGAATGAAAGCTTATTTACTATGCGGTTTTGTTTTTGTAGATTTATTGGCAGGCGATTTTGTTGCCGTGCCTGTTGAACGGGGTTGGTTTTGACGTTGCTGTGCTTTCTCTAAAATACTCAGATACTGTTGATATTGCGCCTGATTAGGATCGTACTTTACTGCCTGACGAAATGCATAAATGGCGCTATCCATATTTTTCGCTGTGTTAGCATAATAGCCACCTTGCAAAGCATAGTAATAAGCGATGGTTTGGCCATTTTTGGCTGTATCTTTTGATAAGAACGCAATATAATCGTTGATAGGACCAACTGCTGCCTTACCTGTGGTATCAGAAGCTTGTGCACTCTTAACAGCAAAAGTATAAGGATATACCTGGTCAGGAAACTTGGCTTTATATAAAGCAATAGCACTATCAGCATAAGGGTCTTTAGCAGCTACTGCAGCGTCCGTTAAATCATACAATGCACGGCTTGAAGGATCACCGGTATTCATAGCAAATCCTTGCTTCACATAAGCGAACCTTTTTTGAGGCTGGTTAGCTCTTTTGTAAATAGATGCAATAGAATCAATGTATTTGATTTTATTTTTTTGCACGGTATCAGCATCCATCGCTTTAATCAGATAACTGGCAGCTGTATCTTCTTCACCAGGAAATTTTGAATACACTTTTGCAGCTAAAGTGTAGTAGTTAGGATCGGCCTGCGAGCCTGCTGTTTGTGTTGCAAAAAATTTATCCAAATAGTTTTTTGCATTTACTGAATCTCCCAACCTGTCATAGTTATAAGCATATAAGATATTCAACTTCGGAAAGTTTTTGCACTGTCCGGCGGCCATAGCATCTGCAGCCGCTTTTGATTGATCGTATTTACCGGCACGAAACAAATAATCGGCTTTGTAGTAATCGGTGTTACAATCCTGGTCGGCATATTTTACATAGTTGTTTAAATAATCCTGTGCCGCGTTAATATCTCTATATTGATAATAATCAAACCAGTTATAATAAGCCGGTGCATAAGCAGCGTCGGCAGCTATTGCTTTGCCATACCATTGCTCCATACTTTCTTTATTTTCCTGGCTTTTATAAATATTACCAATACGGGTGTAAGCAGCTGCTGCATATTTAGGATCGCGGGTAGCAGCATCCTGAAAAGCACTAACCGCTTCGCCGCCTTTATCGCTGCCGAGTTTTAAATAGTTGATGCCAAGATTCATCTCAATATCCGGATTTTTAGGATCGAGTTGAGCGGCTCTTTTTAAAATATCAACTGCATAAGCCGGATCACCCATTTTACTACCACCGTATGCATTGGCGCGACCAATGGCGTCTAAAATTTCAGGATTGTCCTGCCCTTTTTTATTTTTTGAAGCCGTGATGGCCTGCTCAAACTTTTGTTTGGCAGCATTTACATCGTTGTTTTGAATCAAATCCAATTCACCCATACCCACCAATATGTAAGGGTCGTTTACACCACTGTTCAATGCGTTTTGATACAATGTTTTTGCGCCTGCTATATCATCGTTACCCGGCGCCAATAAAGCCTGGCCCAGCCAGTAAATGGCGCGTCCGTCTTTTGGGTTTTTGCTCACTACATTTTGCAAAGCATCTTTTGCACTTTTGTTTTTGCCGTAATACAAAAAACGAACGCCGTCGTCAACCGATTGGGCTTGTACGAAGGCAGCGGCAATAACAATACATGCAACCGATAAAATTGTTTTCTTCATGTTTGTTTTTTTATAAATGGTTATTAATTGCTCGTTAGTTATTTATTGTTCAAAATCGCTTTTTCGAATGCTGAAATCCATTTTTCCGGGCACAAGATAAGACCTTCTGAATATCAACTGTCCTCTTTCGAGGGTGAGGAAATTGACAAAACCTGTACCAAGACCTGTGTTATTTTCCTTAATTATATAATACAAAGGACGTACCATCGGGTATTGTCCGTTTTCAATCGTTTCCTGAGAAGGGCGTACATAATAACCGGCACCACATGTCCGGCATTCTATCAATGCCATCTTTATGGTTTTGGCTTCTTCTACTTGTTCAGGGTCTTCATCATTGCCCACCCAGCTTGAGCCAACAAAGCCAATGACATCCACATTCTTCGAAACAAAATCAATCACGGCTTTGCTTCCGTTTGCCGCCTGCACATTAGAGCTAAATGGCTTTCCCCGCAACACTGTATCCATCAAATACCGGACAGTGCTTGTAGCATGATTGCCATCAACCACTACCTGCTTTTTTGAAGTGCTATCGGTAAGCAAGCGTTGCAGTTTTTTGATGCTGAACACCGAATCTTTTCCATTCCGGTTTACAATTACCGTTACTGCATCATAAGCAATGGCATCCCAGTTAGGACGAAAGCCCCAGGCTTTTGTAAGGTCTTTTCCCTGCTCATCAGTTAAGCCTTGTGTGGTGATAATCATTCTTACACTATCGTTCCCTAAATCTTTAAAACACTCTGCTTCCGATTTGTATTTGGCAATAATATGAGCTTCAGGATACGATGATTGATACACTTTGATTTCTTCGGAGATAACGGGTTTAAAACTTTCATCAACACTAATATGAATGGTGCCTTGGGTGGGCGAATCGTACACAACCGCTTTGCTTTTGTTTTTGCACGAAAAACAAAAAAGCGCAAAAACAAAAAAGATAAAAACTGATTCAATTTTTCCGTTCATTACCATTGCTTTTTTAAACCACGGTACAGCCTGAAAATACCGTACAAAATGCAAAGCCCGCCAAAGAGATACCTCAGCAACGGATCTATATAACCCAAATAACCGTTGAGCGTATCGTTATTGATTTTATCTAAAAACAGCATTACCAAACCCACAACCAAAATTATTATGCCAAAGCTAACGTTGTAAATGGTTCGGGCAACGGCTGCATTTTTTCGCTGTCTTTCTTTATAATCGTTTATCACAAGTTTGCTTTGAATGAAATGAAATAATTTGTTTGTGCAATTTACTTATCTCATTTCAACGGCAATAATAGTAAAATGAAAACAGATTGTTAGATTTCTTCTTTACAAACGAATCAAAACGAAAACTTTATGAGGATGCAAAGAACCCATCATTTCCATAAAACGTTTTCAGAATTAAGATTTCAAGAAGCAAGATTCAAGATACAAGATTCAAGAAGCAAGGAATCAGGGTCAAGATACACGAACCCAAGAAACAAGACAGAAGGAGCCAACCAGCAACAGAATCAATCAGTTTGTTTTTGCCCAAATTTTATTTCATGTTTGATGTCTTTCCTCAATCTGGCTTCTTGAACCTTGTTTCTTGAATCTTGTTTCTTGAAACTTGGTTCTTGAATCTTGCTTCTTGAATCTTGAACCTTGGTTCTTGTATCTTGGAACTTGAACCTTGAAGCCTTACCTTTGCAGCGCAAAAAAAGAGCAATGGCTGGTCAGTTAAAAGAAGTTCGCAACCGAATCAAATCCGTTCAAAGCACACAGCAAATAACAAAAGCCATGAAAATGGTGAGTGCTGCCAAACTGCGCCGTGCTCAGGATAGTATTATGCAAATGCGTCCGTATGCACAAAAGCTGCAGGAGATGCTAAGTAACATTGTAAGCAATGTTGACAGTAGTGAAATCAACATCAAACTGGCAACAGAACGACCTGTTGAAAAAGTGTTGCTGATTGTCATTACATCAGACCGCGGACTTGCTGGTGCTTACAATTCCAACATCATCAAGGCTGCAAAAGCTGCGATTGCCGAAAAGTATGCAAGCCAATTCGCCAAAGGCAATGTTGTCATTTGGAACATCGGAAAAAAAGGTTACGAATCATTGTCGAAAAGCGGTTATAAAACCAATGCCGATTACAAAGATATTTTCTTAAATTTAAATTTCGAAAACGTTCAAAAGGCATCTGTTGCCGCAATGAAAGCCTTTGAAAACGGCGCGTTTGATGCAGTTGAACTTGTGTACAGTCAGTTTCAAAATGCAGCTTCACAAGTATTTAAAACAGAGCGTTTTTTACCGATACCAAAAGTAAAAGCAAAAGATGGCGCAAAGAAAGCCGACTTTATTTTTGAGCCAAACAAAGCTCAGTTGATTGCCGAACTGATGCCTAAAATTTTAAACACGCAATTGTACAAAGCTGTACTTGATGCCAACGCCAGCGAGCATGGCGCACGCATGACGGCAATGGACAAAGCGAGCGATAACGCCAACGAATTGCTGCGCAGCTTGCGCATCTCTTACAACCGTGCACGGCAGGCTGCCATTACCACTGAGCTTACAGAAATTGTAAGCGGTGCAGCCGCTTTGGAAGGATAGTTTGTTTTTGTCTATTTTTTTGATGCAGAAGTAAGAATGACTGAATTTTCAAACATAGCGCTTCATGTTGAGGCGCTTATTTTTGCCTCCGATAAACCGTTATCATCACCCGAGCTTACTGAGCTTATCAACAATGCGTTTGCTTTCTTAGAACAGTCGTTTTCAGAAGAACAAATTGAGGATATTATTAAAATGGTTGAAGGCAAATATGCTTCTCCTGACTTTGCTTTTACCATAAAAGAAACCGGCGGCGGATGGCAGTTTTTAACCAAAACGGCTTACCACAAAACCATCGTGCAGTTGAATGGTGAAAAGTTTTTAAAACGATTGTCAACTGCCGCTATGGAAACGCTTGCTATCATTGCTTACAAACAACCTGTTACCAAAGGCGAAATTGAAAACATCCGTGGTGTAAACAGCGATTACAGCATTCAAAAATTGCTGGAAAAAGAGCTCATTATTATTTCGGGCCGACATGAAGAGATGCCTGGCAAACCCTTGCTGTACGCTACTTCGCGCCACTTCATGGATTATTTTGGGATGAACAGTGTTGCTGATTTACCCAAAATAAAAGAAGTGCTTGCCGAACCCACCGTTGAACCAACCGTTGTAAACGATGAAAGAGCCAACGACGAATCGTTTGCAGTGAATAATGAAGGAGCTTTGATCACTGCGTCTGACAACGTTGAAAAAGACGAGAATTTGAACGATTGATATTAGCCACGTTTCTTTAATTTGCCCATTTTATAGCTACTGCTTTCTAATGAATTCATCTATAGTTGCGCTCGTTTGTTTTTACGCATTTTGTTTGGTGGTTGCCATACAGTTGTTCTATTATTTATTCTATTTCTTCAGACTCATTTTTTACAAACCGCCGGTTAAAAATCAATCGCAGGAATACCCGGTTTCTGTTATTATTTGCGCCCGCGATGAAGCACAAAATTTAGCCAACAACCTGCTGGGTATTTTGCTTCAACAATACAAAACAACGCATGAAGTAATTGTGGTGAATGATAACAGTGAAGATGAAACCAGGTATGTGTTGGAAGAGTTTAAAAAAACGTTCAAAGATCTGGTTATCATTCCGCTTACGCAGGAAGCTTTGATGATTCCCGGTAAAAAATTTCCTTTATCAATTGGCATCAAAAGCACAAGATATGAAGTGTTGTTATTAACTGACGCCGATTGCATTCCGGCGTCTGAATTCTGGATGCAAAAAATGCAGGAAGCCTATGCGCCAAATATTGAAATTGTGTTGGGTTATGGCGCGTATAAAAAGAAGCCGGGCTTGCTAAACAAGCTCATTCGTTTTGAAACCTTTCAAACCGCATTGCAATACTTTTCGTTTGCGTTGGCAGGGCATCCTTACATGGGTGTTGGCAGAAATTTAAGTTACAAGCGAAGTTTATTTTTGAACAATAAAGGCTTCTCATCCATCAATCACATTCCCGGTGGTGATGATGATTTGTTTATCAATAAAGTGGCTAATAAACGAAATACCGCTATTATTTTAGATGCTGATGCGCACACCTTAAGCGAGCCGAAAACCACGTGGGGCGAGTGGATGAGCCAAAAGGGAAGACATTATACAACAGCAAAATATTACAAACCGAAGTATAAGTTTTTATTGGGATTGTTTTCTTTGTCTAACTTTTTAGTGTACCCGCTTTTTGTTTTATCGCTCCTTTTTTTCAATTGGTGGATAACACTCATCGTCTTTATTGTACGGCTATTTGTAGTTGCCTTTACATGGCAAAAAACAATGGCAAAAATGAACGAAGGAGATTTGTTTCCATTCTTCCTGTTGTTTGATATCTGGATGTTTTTGTATTACATTGTTTTTGCACCGGCATTGTTCAAGCGGCCTGCCAGGAAATGGAAACGATAATTGTTGTGAATAGTGAGAATTTGGGCAAAACCAAAAATACAAAATACAGTTTTATGTAGCCATCTGCAACGCTCCGGTTGATCGTCTCTTGCGTCGCACACTTGTACGTTCTGAAAATAATTGAGCATTTATGCGAGTGCTATTTTAAACAATTATGTGGTTGAAATGACGGCAGCAACTTTACTCTCATTTATTGCTGTTTCAATATCTTATTTCCGACAGCACAATCCAGGCATTTCCTCCTTTCACAATAATGCTTTTTCAATTCTAATAACGCTTGTGTTTGCAAAGCATTTTCAGCCATCACACCAAACAATTTCCAGCTTTTTATGATGCTGTTTTGTTCACCTTTTGTCTGCATCAGCCATTCCATTGCTTTGTCTTTATACGCCTGGTTCTTGTGATACAAACCATACGCAAACACAACCGGAACAACCGTATTTATCAATATATTTTCTGCCATTTGCTCGCCTAAAACTTTGGGTTTGTAATCGCTTTTTGTTTGCAGTTGATAATGATAATGCCAGAAATCATTAGCCGTTACGTTTAAAAAACCGATAACATCTTTGCTCCGTTTTGATTCCAAAACCCTCGAAAACAAATGCTCCGATTGATGCACCAACATTGCTAATTGCGCTAATCGAACCGTTGGAAAATTAGCCGGTCGCATCCGCAAAAAAAGAGGTGTGCTGGGGGATTTTCCCAATTTGTATTTGTTCTTTAGAAAAGCATATTCGCGTTGCAGCAACAGCACATAATCATCATTCGATTCTTCATGCAATAAATTAGCTTGTCCCAATAACAGGGCTTCCAATTGTTGAATTTGATTTTTATGTTTTGCCAAAACTGCAACAGGAATGGTTTGCGCTATGTTTTCAAATGCATCAGCATTTACAGGCATTCCAAAGTTGCGGGCAAGAAGGTACCAAAACACTTCCTCCCAATGATTGCCCGCCTTTTCTAACTTCTGAAACACAATGTTAGCGCGGCTTTGAAGCCGTTCCATCAGTAAACGTTCAAGCCAGCTTTGCCAGCCAAGCGAAGACAAAACAGGCAAATAATGTTCACAAGGAATAAAGTCTTGTTCGTGCATCAACGTTTGATAATGTTCGAGCATTGCTTTAGAAACATGAGGCTCGATAACAAGAGTTGGAATGCAGGTTCCGTTGGCATCAATCAACTTTTTATCTTCATTCCAAACCACGTGAAGAATCACATTGTTGTAGTTGTTATCATGTTGATGTTGATGCGCCAGCCAGTCGGAAGCGTTGATATGAATTTCGATGTTCCCAGCCCAAATAGCATTGTCTCTTTTTATTTTCGCACTTAAAAAATCGGGTCCTTGATTGGTGTTGTAAGTACCCGGATGAATGATAGAAAGAGGTTCTTCATTCGTGGTAACCAATTTGTTTTTATTGAAATATTGAAATTGCCAGATGAATTGCAGCAGCCGCTCGGTAAGCACAAGTTAAGTTTTGATGTAAGGGCAAAATACGGCAAAAACAAACATTAAATATCTATACCTTACATAAGAATGTATGATGACGCAATGATGAATTGCTGAAAAGAATCAACAGTTTAAATACGGCTGCCGACCTTGTTTATTTTCATCTTGCCAACTCCTATCTTATTATCCTGAATGCTGGCTTCCCCCTTCTTTCCCACATACTTGGCAACGCTCATCAATGTGCCAATCACCATTACGATAACGCCAATCCAAAGAATATTGATAAAAGGAAACTGAAGCACTTTCAGCGTAAGCAAATCACTTAACTGGTTGCTTTCTTTTACACCAATTTCAAACTCACCGTTTTTAGCATCCGCTATGCGATTGAAGCGCAACACCAAATTCTGTGCAACCACTGTATCAGGCAAGCTGCGCATCGCGCTGTCGTTTTGAATGGCTACACCAGGAAACGCACCATAGCGGCTGCCATTTTTACCAATCACCTGCAAGTCAAGCACCATGCTGGTTTCGCCGGGCTGCACACCTTTTACATCCGGTTTGTTTACATCTACTTTTTTGAAGATGATAATTCCATTGGAATAAAAAGAAGTATCGCCTTGTTTTAGTTTAATCGGTCGGAATGTAGCCGTGTCCTGCTGGCGGCCTTCAAGCCAGGAAGTAACATAAACAAAAATGTCGCGGTTCCAGTAATGCTTCGAACTTGGGTTGGGCGCAAAGCCATCCTGCCCTTTGGTATTGTGCATTACATCTGGATATACATTAAAATTCTCAAGACCATTCTTGCTTTTAAAATTGACTTCAAAGTACTTTTTATGATTCACATCATTTAAAGTATCGCGCGTGTAAGTAACATCATACTTACCCATGTCGGTAGCAATGCCTTTAAACAAAGTTGTATTCTCGGCCGGCTTACCAACAATTTTATTGCTCGCTTCCGTATCGGGCAAAGTAGAGATGCCGGTCGTGTTCCAGCTTAAAATTTCTTTCTTACTTGAAGAGATTAAAATGCCCAGCAAAACAAGCCCAAAACCCACATGCGCAATGGCTGCACCGGAGCGTTTTAATTTGCCCTTAAAGCCAAGCCAAATGTAGCTTCCATTGGCAACCACTGAATATACCGCGGCGAATATGGCAACATGAATGGCGCCCAAAAAACCGAAACCTTTTTTATCGTAGCTGATGTTACCAAACACACTTATCAACACACTGATTGTTAATGCAACAATGGTTGGCACCGCTATCTTTTTTATAAAGAATTCTCTGTTTGTGTTTTTGTATTTGAGGTATTGAATAACGGCAGTTAATACACCAACGATGATGGCAATAAACACCTGAATGCGGTTGTAAGAAAATTCGGCGTCTTCCGATTCAGCCATTTTTTTATCAAACACTTTATTGATAACAGGCAAAGAAGTTTGGCTGATTATAAGCACTGCGGAGAGGAAAAAAACCAGTGCGCCAATAAACATCCAGAACTCACGGCTGTAAGTGCTTTCTTCCTTGTGTATGGTAGGAATAGAAGCATCCTGGTTCAACTGAATACCAAAGGCAACTACAAAACCTAACAATGAAAACAACCAGATGCCGGCAACTATATTTTCGTGCAAAAACAAAGACGAAATAAGAATGGCGGCAATCAATCCGGCAATAATGAGTTTGCCGTTTTTATTCGCTTTTACAAAGGGCGGCAGCCACGTAAATACACTTAAAAAAAGAAGAAGTTGCCCATTCATTCCGGCACTGGTAAAGGCATGAACAGAAGTATCACCAAGAATACCGCTGCGCGTTAAAAAGGTTTCGTATAAAACAAGGAGAAAAGCAAGTGTAAAAAATAAGTAGGTACTTCTTAATGAGTAACCCGAATGTCGGTAAATGAGTGCCGTATGTACACCAGCCACCATGATAAGCCAGGGCACCAGCGATGCGTTTTCAACAGGATCCCAGGCCCAATAGCCACCGAATGTAAGACTTTCATAAGCCCAGGCAGCGCCCATCATAATGCCTAAGCCAACAACGGCCATCGAAAACAAAGCCCAGGGCATTACCGCTTTTACCCAGCTTTGGTCTTTTGTTACCAGGCCCGCATAAGCAAATGCAAATGGAACAACGGTGGATGCAAAACCTAAGAATAATATTGGCGGATGAATGACCATCCAGTAATTCTGCAACAAAGCGTTTAAGCCAGAACCGCTTAACATTGATGCATAATCGGCGCGTAAGGCTCCGGTGGTAATATCTTTTAAAAAAGGTGCATCATCCAGCAAGCCTTCATTGCGCAGCAACACGAATGGATTGCTGCCCACTTTCACATTGAAAATGTAAATGCCAAGCAACATTGTAGCGAGGCAAAATTGTGCAAACGAAATCATCGTCATCACTGGCGCTTCCCATTTTTTTACGCGCCAGATAATGAGCCAGCCGAGCACACAATGCCAGAACGTCCACAACAAAAAACTGCCCTCCTGCCCTTCCCACAAACAACTGAAAACGTATTGAATTTGCAGCGTTTTATCGCTGTGTTCCCATGCATATTTATACTCGAACAAATGGTTGGCAAGAATATAATAAATGCAACCGATGATGGCAATTACCGAAACCGTTTCTACAGCAAAAGCAGCCCGCGCAATGCGAAGCCAGCCCTGCTTTTGCACAAAGTCTTTGTTTTTATAAGAAAAATAAAACGAAAGTATTGCTACCAAGGAAGCCGAAAGCGCAAGCACTGCAAAAAAATGACCGAACTCACCTGGCAATACATGTTCACCGATATACTTCATCCGTTTGTGTTTGTGTTATTTCATTGCCTGCTGATTCAGGTTTTGCTTTATCGCATTCGGGTCGTCTTTATATTTGGAAGGACATTTTATTAAAATCCCTTTCTGGTCGTGAATCTGAAATACGCCGTTTTCCATTTTGCCTTTCAGCACAATACGCTCGCTTTTTTCCATGTCGTAAGGCTTTTCGTAATAGTAAGCCACTTTCATTCTATCGCCCAATGTGTCAACCGCTTCAAACGTAAGGTAGTTGGGGTTTTTGGCAGGATTGTATTGCACGGTGCTCTTATCTAATTTGGCAATTACCGTAACGGTTTTACCAGATTTCTGTTTAGCAGAAGCAATGGTTTCGTAACCCGTAACATCGGTTATCATACTAATTAAAGCGCCAATGGCAACAGCAACCAGAACCAGAGCAATGATGTGAGATTTTTTCATGAAAAACGTTCAGTGATTCAATTACAAAATTATGGCAAAAACAAAGTCGCCACTTACACAGTTGTTTGTTTTGAAGAAGTCATTTGTTAAATCGTAGTAAAGCTTCCGTTTTTGGTTTTGCTTATTTTTTTGAATAAAAGAAAAAGGCTTTGAACGCATTGTTGCAAATGCGTTCAAAGCCTTTTTAGTAAAGAAGAAAAATTTATCTTCCGCTTTTTTGTATCATCTCTTTCAACTCACTATTGAAATCATTTGCGTTAACCAGTTCTTCCAGCGTAATGTGCGTCCGGTAATTCCAGTAATATTGAGGAATGGCAGGAACATTAATACGTTCTTCCTGCGGATTGGCTCTGCGCAAATCACCATCAATTCCCATCAAATCCTGCCATTGAAAAATGCTCCACATGGCCGGCGAATACAAATGTTGTTCGATGATTTGTTTTACAAGCCACGGTTCGCAATAAAACGGCGCTTCGCCATGCTGATGAAGCTGCTGATGGTAAAAACTTTGCGTAACCTTTCTGTCTTCTTCCCACCAGCCGCGAATGGTGCTCATGTCATGTGTGGAAGGCATTACAACACTTAAATAAGGGGCTGCGGCAATGTTGGTAAACTGTGCCTGTTCGTCTTTTGGCATACGCTGTACTTCCAAGCTCAGCAAACCTAAATCCTGCATTACACGCGGCACACTGGTTGGCACCAAACCTAAATCTTCACCGCAAATCAGCATATCAGTTACTTCTTTAAAAGCAGGTAATTTCTGCATCGCTTCTCCACGCCAGAATTCGTTTTGACGTTCGTAGAAATAATTAAGCGATAAGTAATACAACTGGTTCTTTGTATGATCGTCGAGGTATTGATATGACGCGGTTTTTTCCATGTTGAAACGAAAATGAAACAACTGCTTGTCCGAATCTTTTTCTTCAAACAAAATCACATTGCTGATGAGATCGAATAGAATTTGCTTCAGCCAATTGTTATGTTCGTTTGGCTGTTGCAGCGCAAACCAGGTTTCTACACGTTTTTGCGTATTTACTTCAGGCTTCAAACTATAAGTACCATCTTCTTCTTTGTTTACAAAAGTATCTCTTGCATACTGCTGCTGGTTGCTAAAAAAATCGTTTATAATCTGGTCGTTTATAAAAGGCTTGCAAAAGCGGTTGTAATCGAAATGAATGTTCCATTGTGCAAACTCATCAACGTGTACCGGCAAGGCTGGAACAAAATGTCCCATGATGCCTTCAACCGATTCTAAAGGAATGCTCCAGATGCGGAAGAATCCCAAAATATGGTCAATTCTAAACGCATCAAAATAATGGCCCATTTGCAGCAAACGCTGCTTCCACCACGCAAAGCCGTCTTCCTTCATCTGCTGCCAGTTGTAAGTTGGAAAGCCCCAGTTCTGACCTTTTACTGCAAACGGATCGGGCGGTGCACCGGCTTGCATATCCATGTGAAACAGTTGCGGATGCTGCCAGGTATCGGCACTATTGCGCGCGATGCCAATGGGAATATCGCCTTTCACCACAATGCCCTGGCCGTGTGCATAGTCGGTTGCTTGTTTTAACTGCAAATGCAGATGATATTGCACGAAATAATACATGCTTGCTCTGTCCTTTTGCCCGGGCAAATTCAGCCATTCTTCAACCGCTCCGGCATTGTATGTTTTGTGTTCTTTCCACTTGCTGAAATCAGCCGTGTTGTTGGCATCTCTCAAACAACAAAAAGCGGCATAAGGCACTAACCAGTGTTGAGCTTCCTGAAAGAAATTTTTATAATCTTCTGAAGCAAACGTGGCTTCTTTTTGTAATGGGTATATTTCGTGAATGATCTTCCATTTCAAATCGTTCACCGCCTCATAATCCAATGCAGGCAAGGCATTCAGCCGTTGCGCTTCTTCTTTATACGGTTCTAATAAATGTTTGTTTTCTTCATTTACAACTTCATCTACATTTAAATACATAGCGTGCAAAGCAAAAGCAGAAATAGAAGCATAAGGATAAGAATCAACCCAGGTTTTGGTAACTGTAGTATCGTTTACCGGCAGCAGTTGAACCAGTTGCAAGCCTACACTTTTACTCCAGTCAACCAGTTTTTTAATATCGTTAAATTCGCCACATCCGAAGCCCTTTTCGCTGCGCAAACTAAACACGGGAATCACTACGCCTGCGCCTTTCCATGTGTTATCGGGTGTACGAATAAATCCATCGTTTACAACCGTTTTGCTCTCTTCCTCAAAGCCATTTGCAAGCACACGGTTATCGCCATTTTCTAATTGCAACAGCTCTTTCTTTTCCCAATTATAAATGCCGTATTTGTAATATAGGGGCAGTTCGTTTTGTGTAAGATTAATTTTGATTTGCCAAACATTTTCATCCTTTATCTTATTCAACAACAAGGGTTCGCTTGTGTTCCAATTCTTCAGCGAATCAGAACTTCCTGTAAGACAAACTGCCTGACCTTGTACTAAGAGCGGCGCTTTTACTTTGAAGATGTGCGTATACGTTTGTGGCTCTTCGCTTTGAAAAGAAGGTTGGTTGTTTGCAAACAGAATGTTGGTAAAAGGCTTTGTAAAAAAAGCATTGTCGTAGTAGCCTTCAAAATCCCACGCATCAACGAAACTGATGTTTTTATTTTGATAAGAAGGCGTTATCTTTTTATCTTTTCCGCCTTCGTGCACAAAACTGCCATCTTCTCCTTTCAATAGATAATGATATACTATATCTTCTTTCAGTTCATTTTCATTCATCGTAAGTTCAGCTTTCCAATGCTCCGCATCTAAAAACTGCATGGGCAAAGCTTCATCCTCGTTGCCGTTGCCAAACAACGGATGCTGCGCTGTTATGTATAAACTTTGTCCGGGCTTAGTATAATAATTTACAACAAAAGAAAGTTGAAGCGTTTTGTTTGCAGCAATATTTGTTACTTCATCTGTCGTTTCTTTTTTAGTAGAAGCATCAATTATCATTTCTTCTTCTGAAGAAGCAGGAGTTGTCGTTTCTTCTTTAGCAGTATCAGTTGGTTCTTCTTTGTTTGTTCTTTCTTCTGTTTCACTATGAAATTGTGAAGGATGATGTCCCACTTCACCGTGATGAACCAAACGGTGTACGACAGCTTCGTTCTTTTCCTCTGCAACTGTTACCGGCTCTACATGTTCAATGGCCTTCGGCGCAGCTTCTGCATCATTCGTCATTGGTGCAACAGACTCATACTGCTGGGTTGTTTCTTCAGCAACAGCCGTTTTTGGTTTTGCCTCTTTTTTTGTCCGTTTGGGTTTTTCCTGTGCTTGTGAAGTTTCTCCTGACTGAGCCGTTTCTTCTTTTTTTGTTTTCCTTTTTGGGCTTTTCTTTTCCTGTTTTACAGATGTATCATCGTTGGTTGTATCAGTTGTTGTTTCTGTATCGGGCTGTTGGATTGTTGCATCAGCAACCACTTCTTCATGCACAGATGCCTTCTTTTTTCTGCCCGGTTTCTTTTTTTCAACAGGTGAATTGTTGTCTGAATTTGGGTTGGGGTTTAACTGCGGGTCTTTCTTTTGTCTTGCCATCAGGTTATTTTTTTGAAGCTGCGAAAATAGGAAAATACGGTTTATACTTGCAGCCGCATTGATTTGAATAAATCAAGTAGTGTATCAATTTGAAAAATAATTGTCATAACCTGTCAGGTTTGCTTATCATTTTCTATCAAACGAAACGTATAACCTGACAGGTTTTTGTTGACATCGTTTCTAACTGATATATTACCAGAAATCAGGAAGCCTTCGTAAACATTGTAAGACATCCACCATTCCACTTTCATTTTTTATGAAACACAACAAGCAAGCCGCCTTAGGTTTTATTTTTATCACTTTATTGATTGATGTTACCGGCTGGGGCATTATTATTCCTGTAATGCCTAAGTTAATAGAAGAACTGATACACGGCAACGTTAGCGCCGCAGCGCGGTATGGAGGCTGGCTGAATATGTGTTATGCTATTATGCAGTTGCTGTTTGCGCCCGTGCTTGGCAATTTGAGCGATAAATATGGAAGGCGGCCTGTGCTTCTTTTTTCCCTGTTTGGGTTCTCGATGGATTATTTATTTCTTTCCTTCGCGCCTACCATTTTCTGGTTGTTTGTGGGCAGATGCATTTCAGGAATTACCGGCGCAAGTTTTACCACAGCCGCCGCTTACATTGCCGACATCAGCAACCAAGAAAACCGCGCAAAAAACTTCGGGATGATTGGTGCTGCCTTTGGTCTGGGCTTTATTATTGGTCCTGTAATCGGCGGTGTGTTAGGACAATGGGGCGCACGGGTTCCGTTTTATGCTGCCGCCATTTTGTGCGCACTCAACTGGCTGTATGGCTTTTTTATTTTGCCCGAATCGTTAGACATACAACATCGCCGTCCCTTCAACTGGAAGCGAGCCAACCCTATAGGCTCCTTTAAATTGCTAACAAAGCATCCTTCATTAAGCGGACTTGTGGTTTCGCTTACATTAATTTATATCGCTTCTCATGCCGTGCAAAGCAACTGGAGCTTTTTTACCACGTATCAGTTCAAATGGGATTCGCACATGATTGGCTACTCCCTTGGCGTAGTTGGTTTAGTAACGGCATTGGTGCAAGGCTGGCTCATCCGTTACATCAATCCAAAACTTGGCAATGAAAAAAGTGTGTATATCGGATTGGGCTTGTATTCGATAGGAATGATCCTGTTTGCTTTTGCCACAAAATCATGGATGATGTTCCTATTCTGTGTACCCTATTGTTTGGGCGGCATTGCAGGACCGGCTTTGCAAGCCATCATTTCGGCGCGCATACCGCCGAATGAGCAAGGCGAACTACAAGGTGCACTCACCAGTTTAATGAGCGCAACATCCATTGTAGGCCCTGTGCTGATGACATCTTTGTTTTATTATTTTACCAATAAAAGTTCTCCGGTTCAGTTTGCCGGTGCGCCGTTTGTGTTGGGCGCGGTGTTGCTCATCATCAGCACATGGTTGGCTAAACGAAGTTTAACCGCAACAGAGAAATAGCAATTTCCTCCTTCATTTCATAGCACAAATATTGTCAGGTATGTTTTTCTTTTACAGGAAAAATGTATCGCTATGAAAATACCTGATGCTAACCAATTACGCGGGTGGGACAAAGCCACCATCGAAAAAGAAAACATGACTTCTTTGGAATTGATGGAACGTGCTGCACAACAATGCACGGACTGGATAGCTGGGCATTACAAATTTGAGCAAAAACAAATCCTGATTATCTGCGGCAAAGGCAACAATGGCGGTGACGGGTTGGCAATTGCGCGGCAGTTACACCAAAAGAGTTTTAACCCAAAAGTTTTTATCGCCGATTGGGACGAAAAAGAAAGTGATGATTTTAAAAAGAATAAAGAAAGACTACAGCAAACGGATGTAAAAATTGTGTTCATTAAAAATGAAAGCGAGTTTCCCGTTATTGATGCTGATAGTCTTGTAATTGAAGCCCTGTTTGGTTTTGGCTTGAATAGAAAGTTAGAAGGAAGTTATGCAGCATTTATTAATCACATTAATGGCCAAAACGCAAACGTTATTTCCATAGACATTCCGGCAGGCATGTTTACCGATGTTACATCAAAAGGAAATGTGATGATAAAAGCAGCTACAACACTCACATTTCAAACAGTGAAATTGTGTTTTTTGATGGCGGAAAACGCCGATTATTTTGGCGATGTTCATGTGCTTCTTATCGGCTTGAGTAACGAGTTTGAAACGTCTTTGCAATCGAAGTTTGTTTTTACCGATATTATAATAGCCTCTTCTTTTTATAAAAAACGAAAACAATTTTCCAACAAAGGCACGTATGGTCATGCGTTGCTTGTGGCAGGGAATGAAGGCAAAGTAGGCGCTGCCGTTATGTGCGCAACCTCTTGTCTTCGTTCGGGCGTGGGCTTGCTCACCTGCTCGCTGCCGCCAAACGATTTTGCCATTCTTCATACCGCCATCCCAGAAGCCATGATGATGGAACGTGGCAAAGAAGATGACGTTTCCAAATACAGCGTAATTGGCTGCGGACCGGGTTTAGGCAAAGAAGAAGAGACGGCTTTGCTTTTGCACAAATTATTACAACAATTCAAAAAGCCGATGTTGATTGACGCCGATGCGCTGAACATTTTATCGGAGCATCCCGATTGGTGGAAGGATGTGCCCCAAAGTTCTATACTTACGCCGCATCCCAAAGAGTTCGACCGCTTGTTTGGTGAAAGCAACGATGATTTTGAAAGAACCAACAAAGCGATTGAAAATGCGGCAAAACAAAAAGTGGTCATTGTTTTAAAAGGAGCTTATACGTTGGTAACCGATGGGAACAGAAACTATTTTAACAGCACGGGAAACAATGGTTTGGCAACGGGTGGTTCGGGTGATATTTTAACGGGTTTGATTACAGGTTTGCTTTCCCAACATTATGAGCCTTTTGCAGCGGCTGTTGTTGGTGTTTACCTGCATGGCTTAGCTGCCGATTTATGTTTGGACGAACAATCTTTTGAAAGCTTGTTGCCGATGGATGTGGTGCAGAATTTCGGAAAAGCCTTTAAACAATTACAAAATAAGGTTCCCGTTTGTGATAACGTTTCGTGATTCGTTGTTGTGAGCAATCGTTGCTGGGAGGAACGAAGCAGTCTGTGAGTTGCATAATGATGTTGTTTATGAGTGTTGAGTAGTGAACGATGAAGGAAGCAATAAGGAAGTAATCAGGTTTAAGACATATAAATATCCTTTGTTGCCTGGCATACACTGCTTCGTTCCTCGCATTGACGGTACAGGTAATTGCATGTGGATAGCCAGTTAGAAAATAAGAAAGGGGCTTAGGAATAAGCCCCTTTGTACCCTTCATAAACAATCCATACCCCTATGGAAAGAAATTTATAATTATTTAATTGTTATCTGCTGCAAACCTATCTCACAAATAATTGTGCCACCTTCTTATTTAGACGAAAGTAGAGTTTTTTTAGGTAAACGGTTTATTATCGAAAACCTTTTTAATGGGAAATTAATTAACGCCTATATTTGTCAAATTCATTAACAAATTTCTTATTCTCTCTGTTATTATTTGCGTATGAAACATTCGCTTTTTTATGCGGTGCCACTCATGGGTGCCATTGGTTTGATCTACACTTTTTTAAAATTCAATTGGGTTTCCAAACAAGATGCCGGCGATAGCAAAATGCGCGAGATCAGCACCTACATTGCCGAAGGTGCGATGGCATTTCTGCGTGCCGAATGGAAAATCTTAAGCTACTTCGTAATTATAGTTGCTATTTTATTGGCTGTTATGGCGCAAAGCAATCCGGCTTCGCATTGGTCAATTGCCATCGCGTTTATTATCGGCGCAATCAGTAGCGCATTGGCAGGTTTTATTGGGATGCGCGTAGCCACCAAAGCCAATGTTCGTACGGCACAGGCAGCCAAAACAAGTTTGTCAAAAGCACTGAATGTTTCTTTTGGTGGCGGCTCGGTAATGGGTTTGGGCGTTGCCGGTTTGGCGGTGCTGGGCTTGGGAAGTTTGTATTTGGTTTTGCATCATTTTTTTGCGCAGGGCGCGGCTGCCAATTCGGAACAAATGGTTCGCACGATAGAAGTGCTGACCGGCTTTTCATTAGGTGCTGAATCCATTGCCCTTTTTGCCCGCGTGGGTGGCGGTATTTATACCAAAGCAGCCGATGTTGGCGCCGATTTGGTGGGTAAAGTTGAAAAAGATATACCGGAAGATGATCCCCGCAACCCCGCGACTATCGCAGATAATGTGGGTGACAATGTGGGTGATGTGGCCGGCATGGGTGCCGATTTGTTTGGCTCTTATGTAGCTACGGTTTTAGCAACCATGGTGTTAGGTCAGGAAGCCGTTTCGCGCGATAATTTTGGAGGCTACGCTCCCATTCTTTTGCCAATGACCATTGCCGGTGTGGGCATTTTGTTCTCTATCATAGGAACTTTCTTTGTAAAAATCAGCGATACCGCAGGCATCAGCACAGCTCCTGTACAAAGAGCCTTAAATATGGGCAACTGGGGTTCTATCATTTTAACTGCAATTGCTTCTGGTTTCTTAGTGTATTATATTCTGCCTGATTCCCCCGTGTATTTGCAAAGAGATTATATCAAAAACAATCCTGCTCAACTAATTGAAGGCGCTACTGCCATTACGCGCAACGGCGTGCTGGGTGCGATTTTGACCGGTTTGGCAGTAGGTACATTAATGAGCCTCATTACCGAATACTATACAGCTATGGGCAAGCGTCCTGTAATGACGATTATCCGTCAGTCAGGCACAGGCCACGCTACCAATATCATTGGTGGTTTGGCTATTGGCATGGAGTCAACCTGTTTACCTATTCTTGTATTAGCCGCAGGTATTTATGGTTCTTATTCTTTTGCAGGATTGTATGGCGTTGCCATTGCTGCCGCTGGCATGATGGCTACAACTGCCATGCAGCTTGCCATTGATGCTTTCGGACCGATTGCCGACAATGCCGGAGGCATTGCTGAAATGAGCGAGTTGCCGAAAGAAGTTCGTGAAAAAACGGATGTACTGGATGCGGTTGGAAACACAACCGCTGCTACCGGGAAAGGCTTTGCCATTGCATCGGCGGCCTTAACTGCGCTGGCTCTGTTCGCGGCTTATGTAGGCGTTATCAATCACAATGGGTACGAAATGGCCGGCATTGACATTTACAAAGCGAAAGTATTGGCTTCTCTTTTTATTGGCGGGATGATACCATTTATCTTTTCATCGCTTGCCATTCGCGCGGTAGGCGAAGCGGCAATGGCGATGGTGCAGGAAGTGCGTCGCCAGTTTCATACTATACCGGGCATTATGGAAGGAACCGGCAAGCCGGAATATGATAAATGCGTTGCCATTTCTACCAATGCTTCTATCAGAAAAATGATGCTGCCCGGTGCCATAACAATCATTGCTCCTCTCCTCATTGGCTTTTTGTTAGGACCTGAAGCATTGGGGGGATTTTTAGCAGGTGCAACGGTTAGCGGTGTGTTGATGGGCATCTTTCAAAACAATGCCGGTGGCGCGTGGGACAATGCAAAGAAGAGTTTTGAAAAAGGTGTTGAAATTAACGGTGAAATGTTTTACAAAAAATCAGAGCCGCACAAAGCGTCTGTAACCGGCGATACGGTTGGTGATCCATTCAAAGATACCTCCGGTCCTTCGATGAACATTTTGATTAAGCTGATGTCCATTGTATCTCTCGTTGTGGCACCAACATTAGCGCATGTTTGGGGCAATAAAACATCAACCAATTCTACCCAAATTAAAAAAGAATACCGCCTGGAAAAAGCAGCAAAAACAAACGCAAGCTTGGTAAATACAGTTGCTTATAAATAAGCAGCGAAAATACTTCGATAAATAAAAAACCTGCGTTGGAAATAACGCAGGTTTTTTATTGCTATACTTTCTATGATTAATGCTACTCAACCTAATAGATTCGTTGCATGTATTGCAAAAGCCCGTTATTTTGTTTCCAGCTTTTGACTTTTTGCTTTCAAATATTCCTTGATTTGCTCAAAGGTCATATTTGCCATTTCAAACGACATTTTTTCTTTTATTACTCTAAAAGTCTTTACTGTGTCAAACTCCTTTTCCTTTATTTTATTATCAGTCTCCATATTCTAAAATTTCTTTTGGCGAACGTATTTCTAATGATTGATAGTTTGAACGGATGTTTATGGAATTATAACCTCTTATTCTATAAACATTTACTATGTGTTTAAAATTCCAACTGACTAAAATATCTGCTTTATTTATAGTAGCAGATGCAATATGTATGCAATCACCCAAGCTAGTTTGCCCTACAACTTTTTCCTGAATATACTTTGTTGCAAGTGAAAGAATTTCGTCATTAACAATGATACGTTCAAGTTTTTCTTTAGGTAAACTTTTAAAATATTCTCTTACCTTTTCAGGAGCATCAACAAGTTGACTTTCTGACAAGTCAGAATATACGCAAATTAAATTTCCTGTTTTGACTCTTTCAAAAAGCTGCAAAGTCGCTTCTTCAAACTCTTTGTCAAATACACCACCAAAAACCGAAGTGTCGAAATAAAATCGCTGTATCACTCTATGCTCAATTTATATTCAACTCTAAAAAATTACTTTATTGAATGAATACACCAACTGAAAACACCAAGGTGTCTGCCAACTTATTACTTCGTCTGAAAGTTTGTTGCATTCATATTTCAAACTATTGCCCCGCATCCCCTGGATTAACAATCGGAGTTGAATCTTTTCCAATCGCACCGTTTTCTCGAACAGCAGGTTGTTTGCCATTGTATGTTTTATCCATCTGATCCATCATTTGCAAAAGGCTTTGCGTTTGCTGCAGGTCGTAAGCCATGTTTTCGGCATCGGTTCCGGTGAGACTGTTGTAATATTTTAGCTGTTGTTGCAAATCGGTTTTTACACTTTTGGCAACTTTCGTAGCTAATGTTTTGTCTTCTGCGCGGTAACAAGCTTCGAGGAACATCAAGGCAATGCGGTTGTGCTCGTTGTTGCGCGACACCATGCCATAAGGGAAGTTGCTCTGCAGCATCATCTTATCGGTTTTTTCCAACACCTGTTTGGCATCATCTTTCCGGTCTTTAGCAGCTAAATCCAACGCCAGTTCGGCATCGGCACGACGAATGATGTTCAAATGCCTGCGGTTTTCTTCATCATAATAAACATTGAAAACATTGGCGTTTCCAAACCCGAATTTGTTCATCACTTTATCAAACATCCAATCGGTATTCACTGTAGAATTTTGCACAGGAATCAAACGATAGCTCAAGCCATCTCTTCTTATATAACTACCAAAACCCAATTCGCCATAAGGAACGGTAAAATAAATAGGGCGTTGCCATTTGTTAGCGGCGATAATGTTCAGCATTGCCAGATCGCCTTTATACAAAGCATTTTTAGGTATTTCAAAATCCACCGCATTTACCACACTGTCGTTTTTATTTACCGTGCCATTGCTTTTTACCAAAGCCGGATCAACTGGCAGGGATACTTTTTTAGCCGGAAACAAATAATAACCACGTTCGTCCTGGTTGGCATCATTGCCCACATAATCTTTCATCATCGTGTACAAGTCGTAATACTTGTTGTTATCGCCATAGCCGGGCGCAGGTTTGTACACCGAAATGTCTCTTGTTCTGCCTTCAATTTGTTTTGCCGACCAGATTACATCAATCGGATTGCTTTGGTTTACTTTATAGCGAAACTGGTTGATGTACCAATCAATGCCCAGCAAACTTGTATTGATAACTCGAATGTCGGGACGGATGCCTTCTACTTCCTGTGCATACCAAAGCGGGTATGTATCGTTATCGCCAAACGTAAACAAAATGGCATTGGGCGCACAGCTAACCAAGTAATCTTTGGCAACATCGCGGGCCAATTGCTTGCGGCTTCTGTCGTGGTCGTTCCATTCCTGTTGCGCCATCAACACCGGAACTGCCAGCAGGCAAATAACCGTTGCTGCAATGGCTGCTGTTCTTTGGGCCATTTTCTTTGCCAACCAATCATTCACTTGCAACACGCCAAGCCCAATCCAAAACGCAAAAGCGTAGAACGAACCGGCATACGCATAGTCTCGCTCACGCGGCTGAAAGCCGGGCTGATTCAAATAGATAACAATTGCAAAGCCCGTCATGAAGAAGAGCAGGAACGTAACCAAGAAGTCGTCACCTCGCCGCTTGTATTGATAAAACATACCAATCAAGCCTAATATCAGGGGCAAGGCAAATAAAGTGTTGTGCGCCTTGTTGTTTTTTAAACTATCGGGTAGTTTGCTTTGGTCGCCAAGCATAACATTATCCACGGCATTCACGCCGGTTATCCAGTTGCCATCGCGTTTATTGCCCAAAAACAAACCTTCAATATCATCCTGCTTACCGGCAAAATTCCAAAGGAAATACCGCAGGTACATAAAGTAGTTTTGATACGCTACAAAAAACTTGATGTTATCTCCCCAGTCGGGCGATCGTTCATAAGTGCCATCTTTGGTTTTGCCGATATTTGCAAACATCGCATAATAGTCGGCGTGGTTTTGTTCATTGCTGGCGTCCCACATGCGCGGAAATACCATTTTATCTTTTGGCAGATACACATAATGACCATCTTTACCCGACTCAATGTATTTGTCTTTTCCATCTACCTGGCTCTTTTGGTATTTGGTAGAAGTTTCTAAATATTGAATAATATCAGCCGTAAATTTCTGTCCGTATAAAATAGGGAAATCGCCATATTGATCGCGACCGAGATAACCCACCAAACTCATGGGATTGTCAACATTAAACATATCCACAGCAGGATCGGCATTGCTGCGAATCATAGTGGTAATGTAGCTGCTGTAGCCAATGAGCATAAATGCCAGACACCACAAGCCAAGACGCATATAGCTCAAGCCTTTTCTGGCTGCATAACGCAAGCCCCACCAGATGGCAATCGCAAGCAAAACGAAGAAAACGGTGAAGCCCGAAAAGAAAGGAAGACCTATGTTATTAACGAAGAAAATATCGAAATAACCCGCCGCTTTTACTGTTAACTGAATGACGCCAACCTGCACGATGCCTGTAACAACACAACCAATAATGAAGAAAATATAAGCGCCGCCATAATATTCTTTTCGGTTTTTACCAAGCGCTTCAATGCCGTACAAAAGACCAATGGCAACGAGCGTTCCCAATATCATTAAACCCGCAACTGTATTGTCGCTTAGCGCAACATCATCGCCGTAACGTTGCTGAATGTTAGAAGCATATTCGTTCAGCAAATTGTTTTCTCCTCTGCTTGCCAGCCAGGCGCCTATAAATGCCAGCACACCGCCCACAATTACCACACGAATGAAATATTTGCGAAGCAAAGCATAGTTAAACGTTGGCTGCTTGCGGAAGTAATACACCATTACAATAGCAGGAATGGTAAGCAAGCCCAGCAAGTGAACGCCAATTGACAAGCCCATCAAAAAGAAGATGAATACAATCCAACGATCCGCGCCGGGCTGATCAGCATTGTGTTCCCATTTTAACATCGCCCAAAAAATAAGCGCAGTAAAAAAAGACGACATGGCATACACTTCACCTTCTACCGCGCTGTACCAAAACGAATCGGTAAATGTATAAGCCAGCGCACCCACAATGCCAGCGCCCATGATGCTGATGATTTGCCCGGTTGTTAAATCGGCTACACTACCTTTTTGCACAATGCGCCGCGCAAAATGCGTGATGCTCCAAAAGGTAAACAAAATGGTAAACCCGCTTGCCAGCGCACTCATCACGTTCACAGCTTTGGCAGCGGTCATTGGGTTGTCGCCAAACAAAATGATAAAGAAACGTCCGAGCAAGATGAACAAGGGCGCACCCGGCGGATGCGGAATCTGAACTTTAAAACAACTGCTTACAAACTCGCCGCAATCCCAAAGGCTGCCGCCGGCTTCTGCCGTTAAAATATAAACCAAGCAGGCAATAAGGCACACCGCCCAGCCCGTAATGTTGTTCACCCGTTTAAAGTTCATGTTAAATAGCAGTTTTTATAAAGACGGGCAAACATAATGGAAAGTGTTGAAACCCTTTTCGCAACATCAGATTTTAAGAATTGATTGATAAATTGAACTTGCGTGAGACGATTGAAAACAACCTGATAGGTTCAAGAACCTGTCAGGTTGTGGGCATCTCTCCTACTATTTTTATTGTTTCGAGGCTAACGGTGCAAACCTTTTGTAACAGGGCAATTACTTGTTCTTTATAATCTGCGAAGCGATACGTGTTGAATTTCTCTGCAATGGTTGGGTCAGTTGGTTTCTTTTCTTTGTATTGGTCGAGTATCCATTCCAAAGCGCTGCGGTTGCCTAATTTGTACTGCCACGCTTCAGCAGGTATGCCGTACAGTTCGGTGTTTTCATCCAGCTGAATAATGCCTTCTTCTTTCAATGCGCGAAGTTTGGTTTTGGGCATATTTTTATGGGCCACTTCTTTTCGTGCAAAAACAAACGGAGCAACACTTTCGTAGGCTATGTGTAAGTCCATCAACCTCTTTCCCCAACTCTCCCATTGGTAAAAGTTATCGTACAAGGGAATGCGCGGAAACTCACGTTTCAAATTCAACGCATATTTAGAGCGATACGCCGGATGATGAAGCACCGCATACACATAATGAAAGATGGCTTCTTTGGTAATGAGATTCGCAGGGGCAACATCCTTCAAAAATTCTTCTCTTACCTCAGGGCTTCCGGCATAACAAACCGGCGATGCGTTTTCGTTTTGTTTTTGCTCATATTTTTTGTTGAAGAATTGCAACGCCCAATCGGTGATGTTATCTTGTTGTTGTCCTTCTTTGTTGTAACGATAAAGTGGAAGGCATTGGCAACCTGCGGGCAAACAGTTTAAATCAACTATCACATTTGATGATAAAAGAAAAAAATCTTTTGGCGATGATAAGCCTGGAACTATTATCACTTTATGTTTCTCATTTGGTTTTACTATATCAAACCATTGATAAGTCATTCCATTTAAGTGTTTGTCAAAATATAATGTTTGTTTGTAAAATGGACGATAAAGTGATTCAACAATTTTACCTTCATCATACTTCTTAGCAATGTTTCTTTGCAAGTAATTATTCAATTCCCTATCCCACTTTATTTTGTTCTTATTTTGATTTGAATTATTGATTCTTGTTTCTTCGTAAATAGAAATAAAATATTGTATTTTCTTTTCTAAATGAATTTTTGAAAAATCATAAACCCATTCATCTCTTTGCGTTGCAACACCTCGTGAAAACAATTTAAAAATGGCGTCTTCTTTATCACCGCCTTTCACCTCTTTATCAATCAAAGGAATCAATTCTTCCCAATCATTTTGGGATTGATTAATCCAGTTGTTGTTTTTATCCGGCGAGATATTATCAAACTCTATATTTTCAATTTTATGTTCAGCAAACCAAGCCCACTTTTCTTCTTTTCGCCAAAAATCATCCATTGCGATATAGTTAATTCGGCAAGGATGCGGCTTTACTTGCTTGAATGAACTTTTTACTAAAAACATAACGCACACGCCGGTTTGGATGCCAAATACATTGTGTGTTGTTCCGGCAATTTTTGGGTTGGCGCGTACATCACTTTTGGTATCAATGATGTAAGCATGATCGAACTCTTCTTTGATTATTTTTCTGAACCCATCAAAGGCTCTTGCATCAATAAAGCTGCGATTGGTTATAAAAGCAATAATGCCATTCTCATTCAATCTATCCATCGCCCAGCGATAAAAGCGGGTGTACATATCATACACAACAATTTGGTTTTGCGCGGTTCCCTGTTTAATGTAAGTATCTTTTATCCGCTTATCAATTTCTTTGTAAGCTCTGTTGGCGTTTTGAAAATTGTAATTCTCCTGCTTGGCATTGTAAGGCGGGTTGCCAATAATAACGCTTATTTTTCGCTCATTTTGCTTTTTAATACGCTCGGCGTTTTCGGCGGTTACGCCAAACAAGCTGCCTTGCTTGCCCGCCCAGTGAAAGCCGGTGTTATCCAGCGTATCCACAAAACAAAGCGCATCAAACTCTTCGTAATTGCCGGTTTTTTGTTTGTAGGTAAATTCAATGTTCAAATTGGCAATGTAGTAAGGCAAAATGGCTACTTCGTTAGCGTGCAGCTCGTTCTTGTATTTGTGCTTTAGCTTGCCGGCGGGCAGGTAATCAATAATATCGCAAATGAATGTGCCGGTGCCCGTGGCAGGGTCGAGGATTTCAACATTTTTATCGCCGAGTGTTTTGCCAAAATGTTTGTGCAAAAGATAATCGGTGCTGCGTATCATAAACTGCACAATTTCGTTGGGCGTATAAATAATGCCCAGCCGGTCGGCAGCTTTTGGATTGTAGCCTTTGTAAAACGCTTCGTACACCACTTTCAAAAACTTTTGTTTTTCGTGGTGGTCGGCAATGGCGGCGGCGCGGGCGTTGATGGTATCGTAATAATGCTTGATGCTGCCGAGCGTGTTTTTGCGCACATTGCCGGTGAAGAAAGTTTGAATCATTTTGTTCAGTTCACGGGCAATGTTGTTTTCCTGGTGAAAATGCGGCTCATCAAAAATGGTGTTGAAAATATCGGCACTCAGTATGTGCTGAATCATCATTTCTTTTACATCATCATCTGTAATATCGGGGTTAATAGCTTCCCTGCACATGGCGAGAAAACCGGCTTTCGCTGCCTTCAACGCGGTGTTTGTTTTTGCCTCTTTTTCAATAATGCTGCGGATGGCTTCGGTAACAAGGGGAATGTCTTGTTTAAAATGTTCAATCGCCTCGCGAAAGTTGTGCACATCGGGGCGCTCGTAGCTTAAAAAGCGGGTGAGAATGGCGTGAAGCTGCTCATCATCGTGCATGTTGATACGTGCCACTTCGCCCCCATGCTGAAAGAGCACAGCGGTTTGCGAATCTTCAAACAAGATGTTATCGGATGGATAGCCCTTATCAAACTTCTTCCGGATTTCTTCGTTGATGTCGTCGCTTTCATCCTTGCTTTCCCAATAGCCCCAATCGTTGCGGATATAATCTTTTAAAGTACCATCGGGCGTGATGATTTTGCCCTGTTTGTTTTTGGCAGATATTTCGGCAATCAGCATCAGGTCTTTATCACGGGCATATTCGTTCAGCAAATAATAAAACGCATTGCGGATGGCGGTTTCTTTTTTACTGCCGCCGAACTGAATGATTTTTTGAAGCTCGTTCCGGTATTGGGTAATGGCATACAAACTCATAATGTAGATAGCGTGGATTTATAGTTTTACGTTGGCTTTCAAACATACGTTTTATTTTAGTTTGGTGCTTTGGTTGTTCTTCAATGGAAGCCTGATTATCGGCAGGCAGGGCATAAAGCAATCTGTGTTGTGTATGATGAACTTGTTTAAGATTGTTAATTGAGCATAAGTAATATAAAAAGCTTTACAGCCTATCATTTTGATGTTTTGTACAACTTATATCTTCAACCGAAACCGGCGTCTTTCAAGCCACCCTGCAATTTGAATGACCAATAAAGAAATTAGGATTGATCTAAACAATCCGCCCCAGCTTTCATTCAAAAACTGGGGAAAGTGAAAATGGAAAATTTCATACAACGGGTACAAAATATAGGGAATGAGATAGCAAACCAACGTAACTGTTCCGGCAGGTTTGATGAAGTTGAACCATTCTTTTTTATGCTTTACATCAACGAGATAAATGATAAGTATAAAAACAAAAACAGATATGCCTGTGCAGAGTCCAATCCAAGAAGGCGTATCATGAATTTTTGAAATGCCACCGAGTGGACGAGTCAAAAAACCAAGTGCAATATTCAACAAACCAAACATGCTAAGAAGCAACCACAATTGGTTCATTTTGTTTTCGCTCACTAACTTTTTATACAAAACAAAAACAACCACGCCAGCCATCGTAAAGGCAGGCATAGAGCCGCTTCCAACAATCCAGATGTAATGATGAACAGGCTCTAAAATATCCAGCAAATCTGCTTTAGCAGCAACAGAAAACAGAAAGAAAAACGCCCAGGAAATAAGGCAAAACCAAACCTTACCTTTTGAGAGTAGATACAAGGGAGCGCAGATGAGATACGACCAACCCAGCAAGCCCAAAATGCCATACCATTGCGGCTGCATCGGTAGAATTATGTGGCTCTCATTTTCACCTTTGTAGATCACAGCCATCGTTATCAGCAAAACCAAACCTACGCTTTGCAAAAGGGTGCGCGTTGCTTTCTTTACTGTTCCATAGTCTAACCAAATTAAAAAGAAAGCAATGGTTATGATGATTTCCCAAACCGGTCGGGGCAATAAAGCGTTATTGCTGTAATTCTCAAGGTTCACGTGAAAGAAGCCCATGACGAGCAAGGCAAGAGAACGGAGCAAAATGTAAAGAAGCAACTGCTTTCCCGTTTGCCCGCGCTTCAACCGGTTTTGCAATGCGATGGGAATAGACAAGCCAATGATAAAAAGAAAGGCAGGAAAAATAGTGTCGGCGAAGCCAAGAGCATCTTCTGTAGCTTTTGCATGTTTTATCCATTCGGGCACATTGTGAACGCCATCAAAATCGTTCACAAAAATCATCAGAAACATAGTAACCGCCCGAAACACATCAATGGAATACAAGCGTTGCTGCGGCTGCTTCATGGGGAAAATTTTACTGGCGTCTGGTTTTATTGCATTTTAAAACCATCCAGAAATTTTGTTGTAAAATTTCCTCTTCGGAAATCTTCGTTTTGCATTAGTTGCAAATGAAACGGGATGGTTGTTTTTACACCCTCAATTACATACTCGCTTAACGCACGATACATGGTATCAATCGCCTCTTCGCGGGTACGTGCTCTGGCGATGAGCTTGCCGATCATCGAATCGTAATACGGTGGTATTACATAACCCGAATACACATGACTATCCACCCGCACACCATGACCGCCAGGCGTGTGCAACACCGTTATTTTTCCGGGCGATGGGCGAAAATCGTTATAAGGGTCTTCTGCATTAATGCGGCATTCAATAGCGCATCCTTGCGGTTCATAGTTTCTGCCCGAAATTTTTTCACCATACGCAATTTTAATCTGCTCTTTTACCAGATCAAAATTGACAACTTCTTCTGTAACGCAATGCTCAACCTGGATGCGCGTGTTCATTTCCATGAAATAAAAATTGCGATGCTTATCCACCAAAAACTCAATGGTACCAACGCTTTCATAGTTGATGGCACTTGCCGCTTTGATGGCAGCTTCACCCATTTTTTGGCGCAGTTCTTCCGTCATAAAAGGAGAAGGACTTTCTTCCACTAATTTCTGATGGCGGCGTTGTATAGAGCAATCTCTTTCACTTAAATGACAAATCGTTCCATACTGATCGCCGGCAACCTGTATCTCAATGTGGCGGGGTTCTTCCACAAACTTTTCCATGTACACACCATCGTTCTTAAACGCAGCGCCAGCTTCGGCTTTAGCGGTGTTGTAAGCACGTTCCATTTCGCTTTCTTCCCACACAATGCGCATTCCTTTTCCGCCGCCGCCAGCCGTGGCTTTCAAAATAATAGGATAACCAACATCCTTTGCCTGCACTTTCGCTTCATCAACACTTTCCAGCAAACCTTGCCCACCCGGTACAACAGGAACGCCTGCTTTTATCATGGTTTCTTTTGCCGTTATTTTATCGCCCATCCCGTTAATCATATCGGCGGTAGGCCCGATGAATTTAATGCCATGATCGTTACAAATTTTTGAAAACTTGGCATTCTCGGCAAGAAAGCCATAGCCAGGATGGATCGCATCTGCATTGGTAATTTCGGCTGCCGCCATAATATGCGCAATGTTAAGATACGACTCGGCACTTTGCGGCTTGCCAATACATACAGCTTCATCGGCAAACTTTACATGAAGGCTATCTTTATCGGCGGTAGAATAAACAGAAACGGTTTTAATGCCCATCTCACGACAGGTACGAATCACGCGCAAAGCAATTTCGCCACGATTGGCTATCAAAACTTTTTTAAACACAGGAATTGAATTTGAAGATGAATCAATTTAAAAATGCCAATAAAAAAAGCAATTTAAAAATGGAAATGCACTATAACATTTTCATCTTTTTAAATTGCCTCATTTTCAAAATTTTTTATATTGGCTCAACCATAAACAAGGGCTGGTCATATTCAACAGGGCTTGCATTTTCCACCAACACTTTTACAATCCTGCCACTTACTTCACTTTCTATCTCGTTGAACAATTTCATTGCTTCAATAATGCAAACCACTTTACCGGGTACTATCTCATCTCCTACCTCTACAATAGAAGGTTTATCAGGTGATGATTTGCGATAAAAGGTACCAATCATGGGACTTTTTATAGTGATAAGATTATCTGTTTTTGGGGGTGGTGTTTGCGCCGAACCTTCAGGTGTGGGCGTTGGCAAAGAAGCTAATGTTGACTGAACAGGAGTAGTCTGGAACTGAGGCTGAGTAAGGCTTGCAGAAGATGCAGTAGATGTTTGTTGAACAGCGTCTGGCTTTTGTTTTATCATAATTTTAAAGTCCTTGTCCTCGATCTGCAGTTCGCCAATATTACTCTTGTTAACCGTTTTAATGAGCTCCTGAATTTGTTTAAAGTCCATACTACAAATGAATTAAATGGGTAAGCAAATAGGTTCGTTATTAGGAAGGCAAAGTAACCATTATTCTTTTACTCTTTCTACATACTCGCCTGTTTTTGTATTCACACGAATCAGTTCATTCTCATTAACAAACAGAGGCACCATAACGGTAGTTCCGGTTTCAACAGTTGCTGCTTTTAATGCGCGTGTTGCGGTATCGCCGCGCAAACCTGGTTCGCAATAGGTAATGCGCAATACAATTTTTTCGGGAAGTTCAGCACCAATTGGCTGATCTGTTTCGGTGTTGATAAAAACAAACACTTCCGATCCATCTTTTAAAAATTGCGGCGCATCAATCATGGTTTCGGCAAGTGCTATCTGCTCGAAGGTTTCATTATCCATAAAGTTGTAGCCCGATTCATCTTTATACAGATATTGATAGGTTTTCTTTTCAACCCGAACAGGGAAAATTGTTTCGCCACTGTTCCATGTTTTTTCGATGGTGCGGCTGTTGTCAACGCCTTTTAGTTTTGCCCAAACTTTTGCCGCAGCACGTGCTGTTTTATTTTCGCCAAAATCAACTATAGAATACAAGCTGCCTTCTAATTTGAGTATCATACCGCGACTAATATCAGCCGTTGTTGCCATTTCGTTTAATTTTTTGTAGTGGGCAAAAGTAAGGCGTGGGTTGGAGAAAAAGAAAAGAGAAAAGAGATTCAGCTATTGCTGCTTCCATACAAGAAAAAGCCTCTGTTTTGTTTTTGCGCAAAAAAGTTTCCTGAAAGAAGTGGTTGGGCTCGCATTTGTTTTTGCTGGAAAAATAAGCCTTTCGCTAATGGCTGTTTTTATGACACAAGATTCCTTAAAAAATTTTTAAAAAAAATTTGCTGAACAAATTAATTTGTTTTTCTTCGTAAGGCAATTATCAGTACTCCAATTTTCCTGAACATTCAACTAAGATGTTTCTGGTTTTGGTTCGCTGTTTTAAAATTTACTATTTTATTTTTTAAAGAAAATGAACATCTACGTTGGAAACCTAAACTGGGGTATGACCAGTGACGACCTTTACAATTTGTTTGCTACTTACGGCGAAGTAGTATCGGCAAAAATTGTTAGTGATAAGTTCAACAACAACCGCAGCAAAGGGTTTGGCTTTGTTGAAATGAGCGATGATGAAGCGGCGCGCACAGCCATTAGCAGTTTGAATGACACGGAAGTGTTGCAGCGAAAAATTATTGTAAACGAATCGGCTCCCAAAGCCCCGGGCGAAGGTGGCTCCGGCGGTGGTGGCGGTTATAAGAAAAAGCCTTATGGTGGTGGCTCCGGCGGTGGCGGCGGCTATCGCGGAGGTTCCGGCGGTGGCGGTGGCTTCCGTGGAGGTTCTGGCGGAGGTGGTGGCTACAAAGGCAACCGTGGCGGCGGAAGTGGTGAAGGCGGTGGAGGATACAATCGCTATTAAAATTTGGTTTTACACAAATAAATTGAAGTCTGGTGATGAACCGGACTTTTTTCGTTGGAATAAATAGTAGGCGGTTTTCTTATGTAAACAGCTAAGAAGATTTTTTTATTTGCTTAATTTATTTGGTACTGATTTCCTCATTATTGATTTAAAACCTTCAATACTCGACATTTCCTAAATACTTTTTAGATCAGATATTATATTTATTTCTTCATCCAAGCTTTCAAGTTCCGTCTTAACTGCATTAGTAACATTCTTGTATTTTCTAAAACGATTGGAATTTTCCCATCTAATTAGGAAAGATTGACTATTAAGTTGAAGTATAAATATCATACTCAGTAATGGAAGAATATCCGTATTGATGTAACCCCATTAATGTTGATTTTCCTGAAACGCCAATTTGATCTTTTCAACTTACGATTCTAAACATATCGTATTTAGAATGTGATTCGTTTAATGCATTGTATTCATCCAACAGCAACAGAAGATTTTCGAAAATTGAGTTTTTTGTTTTTTTGGATTTATTAGAACCTTGTGAACTTTACTACTCAATGAATAATATTTAGAAGAAGATTCAAAAATATTAACAGTGTCTTTTACAGTATAATTTACATTGTTTCTTAATGATAGAATACTAGAAATTAAGGTAAACGATGCAGCGAGTAATTGACCGAAATTCGCACCAAAAATTTTGCTTAAACCTGAAACGATTGTACCAGCAGAAATCAAAGTTAATATTCATGACCATAGTGAAAGAAGCTTTTTTTCGATCCTTTAAGAGCATTTTGCAAAAGCATCACTCTTTTGATTGTACAACTGATAACTATTTACTTTAAAGTTTTAATTTTATCTAGATCGGTGTTTTCCATAAAAACTTCGAAAAAGTTAATTGAAGACAATTAATTTATTTATCAAAAACAAAAACGCCTCACTAAAGAAATAGTGAGGCGTTTTAAAATAAATATGGCAGCTACCTACTCTCCCAGGAAAACCCAAGTACCATTGGCCATGAGGGGCTTAACTTCTCTGTTCGGAAAGGGAAGAGGTGAACACCCTCGGCAAAACCACCATAAAAAAGTAATTGACGATTGTCAACATAAATAAGATCATATTGGAAAAGCTGAATTATAAATATAAAAAATTAAAGCTTACGGGTAATTAGTACTACTCGGCTTTGCTGTTACCAGCTGTAGACCTGTAGCCTATCAACGTCATCGTCTCTGACGACCCTTAAAAGTAAACTCATCTTGAGGAAGGTTTCACGCTTAGATGCTTTCAGCGTTTATCCTGGCTGTACGTAGCTACTCGGCACTGCAGTTGGCACCACAACCGATTCACCAGCGGTACATACGACCCGGTCCTCTCGTACTAAGGTCATGTCCTCTCAATTTACTAGCGCCCACCACAGATAGGGACCGAACTGTCTTGCGACGTTCTGAACCCAGTTCACGTGCCACTTTAATCGGCGAACAGCCGAACCCTTGGGACCTTCTCCAGCCCCAGGATGTGACGAACCGACATCGAGGTGCCAAACCTTACCGTCGATATGAGCTCTTGGGTAAGATCAGCCTGTTATCCCCGGAGTACCTTTTATCCTTTGAGCGATGGCCCTTCCATACAGAACCACCGGATCACTTTAGCCTGCTTTCGCACCTGCTCGGCGTGTATGCCTCACAGTCAAGCACCCTTTTACTAATGCGCTCTATGTACGATTACCAACCGTACTGAGGGTACCTTTGCGAGCCTCCGTTACTTTTTAGGAGGCGACCACCCCAGTCAAACTACCCACCATGCAATGTTCTCCGTTAGGAGTTAGGTTCTAAACAACAAAAGGTTGGTATTTCAACGTTGACTCCACAATGCCTGGCGACACTGCTTCATAGTCTCCCAACTATCCTACACATTTGTTGTTCAAAATCAATGCAAAGTTGTAGTGAAGGTTCACGGGGTCTTTCCGTCCCGTGGCGGGTAACCGGCATCTTCACCGATACTACAATTTCACCGGGCTCGTGGAGGAGACAGTGTTCAACTCATTAGACCATTCGTGCAGGTCGGAACTTACCCGACAAGGAATTTCGCTACCTTAGGACCGTTATAGTTACGGCCGCCGTTTACTGGGGCTTCAGTCAGGAGCTTTGGCTTGCGCCGAACACCCTTCCTTAACCTTCCAGCACCGGGCAGGTATCAGGCTCTATACGTCATCTTACGATTTTGCAGGGCCCTGTGTTTTTGTTAAACAGTTGGTTGAACCATTTTACTGAGACCGCATCGCTGCGGTACGCTTTATCCCGAAGTTACAGCGTCAATTTGCCTAGTTCCTTCTCCACGGCTCACCCGAGCGCCTTAGAATACTCATCCCGTCTACCTGTGTCGGTTTGCGGTACTGGCTGCTATACTCGCTTTTCTCGGCAGAACTTTTATGGCTTTGCTTCCCCCGAAGGTTCGGCTCAGACGTACTATTCCGTCAGTACGTAGCCACCACGATTCTGCGTCACTTTTAATGTATAGCAGGTGAAGGAATATTAACCCTCTTTCCATCAGATGCCCCTTTCGGGTTTTCCTAAGGACCAGACTAACCCTGATCCGATTAACGTTGATCAGGAACCCTTAGACTTTCGGCGTTAAAGTTTTTCACTTTAATTATCGTTACTTATGCCTACATTTTCTTTTGAAACCGCTGCACCATTGGTCGCCCAACAGCTTCAACGCAGGTTTCAATGCTCCCCTACCACTCGCGCAATTAAGCTTGAGTTTAGAACTTCGGTTAGTAGTTTGATGCCCGATTATTTTCCGTGCAGGATTTCTCGACCAGTGAGCTGTTACGCACTCTTTAAATGAATGGCTGCTTCCAAGCAAACATCCTGGCTGTTATAGAAATCCCACCGCGTTTGATCAACTTAACTACTTATTAGGGACCTTAGTTGCTAATCTGGGTTATTTCCCTCTCGGCCACGGACCTTAGCGCCCGCAGCCTCACTCCCGTAGATATGTGTTAGCATTCGGAGTTTGTCAGGGTTTGGTAGGCGGTGAAGCCCCCTAGCCCAATCAGTAGCTCTACCTCTAACACACTTCAAAATACGAGGCTGTTCCTAAAAACATTTCGGGGAGAACGAGCTATCTCTCAGTTTGATTGGCCTTTCACCCCTATCCACAAGTCATCCCAGAACTTTTCAACGTTAATGGGTTCGGTCCTCCAGTGTGTGTTACCACACCTTCAACCTGCTCATGGATAGATCACAAAGTTTCGCGTCTACCCCCACTGACTAAGCGCCCTGTTTGGACTTGCTTTCGCTACGGCTCCGTTAAATAAGAACTTAACCTTGCCAGTGAGGAGTAACTCGTAGGCTCATTATGCAAAAGGCACGCCGTCATAGCCGCATTACTGCGCCACTCCGACCGCTTGTAGGCGTACGGTTTCAGGTACTATTTCACTCCCCTGTTCGGGGTGCTTTTCACCTTTCCCTTACGGTACTGGTTCACTATCGGTGTCTGAGGAGTATTTAGCCTTACCAGATGGTGCTGGCAGATTCGCGCAGGATTTCTCCGGTCCCGCGTTACTCAGGATACTGCTCGTTACTGTTAATTTGTGCTTACGGGGCTATCACCCGCTATGGCTCTTCTTTCCAGAAGATTCAACTTGATAACAGCTTCTAAATGCAGTCCTACAACCCTTAATCGGCACGCCGACTAAGTTTAGGCTCTTCCCGTTTCGCTCGCCACTACTCGGGGAATCATTATTATTTTCTTTTCCTGCGGTTACTTAGATGTTTCAGTTCTCCGCGTTGGCTCTCTTTCGAGTATCATGTCTTCAACATGATGAGTTGTCTCATTCGGAAATCTACGGATATAATGCTCGTGTGCAGCTTTCCATAGCTTATCGCAGCTTACCACGTCCTTCATCGCCTCTCAGACCCAAGGCATCCACCATACGCCCTTATGTTGCTTTAAAAAAGTTGAAATTGTAGTGATGTTACCACCACTAAACTAATACTAGTTAATTTATAATTCGCTTTCCCAATATGTCAAAGAGCTTAATTATTGAAGATTGAATATTTAAAATTAAACAACAACTTCAGTAATTGTGTTGATAAACCGGATTCGATCCGATGACCATTATGTCAATTATCAATTAAAAGAACTTTTAGAAGAAACAATATTTATTGTTAGTGGAGGATAACGGATTCAAACCGTTGACCCCCTGCGTGCAAAGCAGGTGCTCTATCAGCTGAGCTAATCCCCCTTGTTATGCTGCGAGGAATCAGCTTCGAGTTGCGAGCAAAAGCTCATAGCTCATAGCTTACCGCTCATAGCTTGTTTTATTTAGTAGACCCGACCAGAGTTGAACTGGTGACCTCTACATTATCAGTGTAGCGCTCTAACCAACTGAGCTACGGGTCTGAACGGGCCAAACTAAAAAGAAAAGAACTTTTAAAATAACATTAAAAGAAAAGGAAGCAACAGCGTGAAGTAGTAAACAGTACTCTAAAAAGGAGGTATTCCAGCCGCACCTTCCGGTACGGCTACCTTGTTACGACTTAGCCCCAGTCACCAGTTTTACCTTAGGCAGATCCTTTCGGTTACCGACTTTAGGTACACCCGGCTTCCATGGCTTGACGGGCGGTGTGTGCAAGGTCCGGGAACGTATTCACCGTATCATTGCTGATATACGATTACTAGCGATTCCAGCTTCATGCAGGCGAGTTGCAGCCTGCAATCTGAACTGAGAGAGGTTTTTTGAGATTAGCATCCTGTCACCAGGTAGCAGCCCTTTGTACCCCCCATTGTAGCACGTGTGTAGCCCTGGGCATAAAGGCCATGATGACTTGACATCATCCCCTCCTTCCTCACGTCTTACGACGGCAGTTTCAGTAGAGTTCCCAGCATTACCTGTTGGCAACTACTGATAGGGGTTGCGCTCGTTGCGGGACTTAACCCAACACCTCACGGCACGAGCTGACGACAGCCATGCAGCACCTTACGATCTGTGTATTGCTACAAAACAAGCTTTCACCTGCGGTCAGACCGCATTCTAGCCCAGGTAAGGTTCCTCGCGTATCATCGAATTAAACCACATGCTCCACCGCTTGTGCGGACCCCCGCCAATTCCTTTGAGTTTCAACCTTGCGGTCGTACTTCCCAGGTGGATTACTTAATGCTTTCGCTCAGACACACACTGTGTATCGCGTATGTCGAGTAATCATCGTTTAGGGCGTGGACTACCAGGGTATCTAATCCTGTTTGATCCCCACGCTTTCGTGCCTCAGCGTCAATATATGCGTAGTAAGCTGCCTTCGCAATAGGTGTTCTATGTCATATCTAAGCATTTCACCGCTACATGACATATTCCGCTTACCTCCACAATATTCAAGATAAATAGTATCAATGGCAGTTTTCGAGTTAAGCTCAAAGATTTCACCACTGACTTACCTACCCGCCTACGCACCCTTTAAACCCAGTAAATCCGGATAACGCTTGCACCCTCCGTATTACCGCGGCTGCTGGCACGGAGTTAGCCGGTGCTTATTCATCTGGTACCGTCAAGTAAACAAGAATGTCTACATTTCTTCCCAAATAAAAGAAGTTTACAATCCAGAGGACCTTCATCCTCCACGCGGCATGGCTGGTTCAGACTTTCGTCCATTGACCAATATTCCTTACTGCTGCCTCCCGTAGGAGTCGGGCCCGTGTCTCAGTGCCCGTGTGGCTGATCATGCTCTCACATCAGCTACTGATCGCAGGCTTGGTGGGCCGTTACCCCGCCAACTACCTAATCAGCCGCACGCCCATCTTCAAGTGATAAATCTTTAATAAAGAGAAAATGCTTTCTCAGAATTCTATGGGGTATTAATCCAAATTTCTCTGGGCTATTCCCCGCTTGAAGGAAGGTTGCGTACGTGTTCCGCACCCGTTTGCCGGTCTCATAAGTATTGCTACCTATTTACCCCTCGACTTGCATGTATTAAGCCTGCCGCTAGCGTTCATCCTGAGCCAGGATCAAACTCTCCATTGTAAATGTTGTTTGATCTGACTATTAGTCTCAAATTGATTTGAAATTAACGTCGGATTAATTTGTTTGTTACGTTTAAAACTTACCGTAGTTAGAATGAATTAATCATCTAATTTACGTACTGTTGCTTCCAATCTTTCAAAGATCTTCATCTCATCAATTGCTTGATTTGATACTGCCAAATGATAAGGTTTTGAACCTTCAGACCTATTGTCTCATTTGATATTTTGTGTAAGAACGATGACTCTATGTGAGCCTTATTTTTGTTTGGGGTTGCAAAGGTAAAAGCTATTTTGAAACTGGCAAATCTTTTTTTCGATTTTTGTTTTCATTATAACTTTTCAAAGAGCCTTTTCTGTTTGCTTTCTATTTCAAAAGCGGGGTGCAAAAGTAAGTGTTTCGTGTTTATCAGCCAAACTTTTTTCGATTCTTTTTTATAGACTTTTTCTTTAAAAATGCTTGTTTGAATCGGGCGACAAAAATAAAAACTTTGCTTATAAAAACAAGAACTTTTTTCTCTTTTATGAACCTTTTTATTTTTTAAAGAACTTCCCTTTTTTTGATTGGGGTTGCAAATATAAAGACGCTTTGTTTACGAGCAAAATGATATTGGAAATCTCTGCCTTTATTTTTATTTCTTTAACAGCTTCATTCTCTTCAGCTTTGTTTTAATAGCGCTACCACTTTAATATATGAGTAAGCGACCTTTTATAATTATTGATAAAAACAAACACTGGGTTTCGTTATTAAAAAACCTTTTTGTTTTTGCCCTATTTTATATTAGAAAATACTGTTTGAATAATCTGCATTTAACTGTACCAAATCGGGTGCACGAACATAAGTTGTGTTGTAACGGAACCGAACGTTTACATTACTGTTTACAAGATAAGGATGCATGTTGGCAATTTGTCGTGGAAAATAAACAAAGCGGAGTTCTATGGTTCCAAACAAAAGATTCTCATTCCGTAACCTTACACCAGCGCCTACGCTCCAATAAAATGCAGATTTGCTAAGTGACTCAGCTGACCTTGTTAGTGCTGAAACATCATTAAAAACAAAAGGAGAAAACTGAAAGCCAAACAGTTTGTACTTTAAGAAAATAAATGTTTCCCCGTGAAGACTCAGGCGACGATTTCCAATGGCTGAATCAGACCCGAAATAACGAATGCCAAACGGGTTGTTTATTTTTAAAGGGTCTAATGCAATCTGATTAAATTGTCTTGTAAAACTGAACCGTAAATATTGCCGCATTTTAAAATTGCGGAACAGATACAACTTACTGAAGATGCTTGTGCCCAGTAATATACCTGCATCCTGAATTTGGTTTTTGCTTAAAAAACCACCTGCTCTAAAAAAATATTGAATAAAGTGTTCGTTGTTGGTAAAGCTGTAAAAATTGGCATCAATACCCGCATAGGCTCGCTTTAAATCCAATTGCTGATACCAGCCTGAAGTAACTGAAATGTTGTAACCTGTAGGTATATCCTCCGTAATTCCAAAACCATAAATATAATTGGTTTTATAAAAGTCCTGCCTGAAAAAAGTGAACTGCCCAAGAATGCCTTTTTTGTTGTTATAGAGTTGATTGTAATGATCGCCAACTTGCATAGGCGATTCTAAAAAATCTGTTTTAAAATACCGGAGTGAAACAAACTTTCTGTCGTGCAACGTATTATCTGTAATCAACCGCTTTACACCAATGTTATATCCAATCCAGCCATCAATTGTATTGTATTTGTAATGATAAAAAATACTGTCGGGTTGCATGTAGTCGTTACTGGTTTCGCTGGTGCCTGCAATAAGGCCGCCGGCAATTCTGCCATAAGCCGAAGTAAGAGGGCGATCAAGTTGTAATAAGATAGCTTGTTGATTTTTGCGGTTCCGGCTGATGTTATTATCAATTTCGCTGTAGGTAAGCGTTGCATTAATAAAACTGTGTTTAATGCTATTGATACCATACAAAACCGAATAGCCAAAGCTGGGTCGGCGGTTGGCCTGATACAAGCCGTTGAGTTGAATTCTTTGCCCAGTACCCATTACATTATTTTCTGAAACAGATGCCTGAATATCGTTGGGCGATAGATTGCCTAACGAGCCGATAATACTGAACAAATCCTTTGTTACCACCTGCAGGTCAACAGAATCAGGATTTCCCGGTATGTCTTTTACCAGGATGCGCGCATCTTGTATATAACCAAGTGAGCGCAGGTAGCGTTCGTTTTCTGAAATCAAATACGTGTTTAACGGTGTATTTTCTCCAATAAATAAGTTATTGCGAATCTGCCAGGATCGTGTGTTGCGGTGAAGCTGATTTAAAAACCGCGTTCCAAAATATTTGCTTTGTTTTGAAGTATCAGTAAAGGATTTACCAAAGCCAAATTCCTTAATTTCTATGTTCCTGATTATTTTTCCTTCATATTCCTGGTAAGGTTGTTCCGCTTTTATAATTAAAGAAGGTGCAATGGGTGTTGATGCCGTATCGGGATGCCCTTTAGAAACCAGATGATACACCCATAAAAAAATATTGTGCTTTTTTTTTGTTCCGGCATTATCTTTCTTTACAACTACGGAATCGCTTTGCGCCAACACCACGTTGCAAATAATAAAAAAGAGCAAAAACAAACCAATGGTCTTCTGATATATGTAAACGATCGCTTTAATACAATGTTTGTTTTTATTGAATAAATTAATTCAACGAATAAACGCAAAAGAAAGTTATACAAAAACAAAAGGAAATAACAGAAAGAAATGGAAATTCTTTTGTTACTTCCCCTCGTACAAACAAATGTAATTCAAATTTTATCAATCAAAGCAAAGACAAAAGGAATAGCTATTGGGTACATTCATAAAAAGGTTTCAGGTTTGAACGCTTTTGTTTTTGCCCGAAAAAGGTTACTTACTTAAGATAGAAACGAAAACCCACTAATAAGTTTTGTAAGCCACTGCCTTCAAGACTTGACCTCAAATTAAATATTTGAGAACTTTTTGAGTAATTATAATATGCACTGAGAAGATCGTTATAAGCCAATTCAAGCTGCATTCTTTTGGTAAGATCATAGGCAATACCAGGTCTTATACCCGCTGTTATCTGGTAACTGTTCCGTACGGAAGAAGTAGGAATACTTGAGTTCCGGTTATAGGTAACGCCGCCTTGTTCTTCCGCAAAAACGTATAATGATTTTACAACTTGTTTATATTGCCTGAAATAAACGCCTCCTCCATAAGTGTACGTTTTTCCCGCATTGGTATTATAGTAAGCAAAATTTAGAAACAAACCGGCTAATTTATTAATGGCATAAAATCGCCCGATTGATGGACGAATCGTAAGATTTGTAAAGTTGTTAGTAGAATTGGTTTCACTGTAATGAATATCCGTTACATTTAAATCACCTCCAATCTGAACTCTTCCTTTATCAATTTGTGCATCTGAAACTAAAGTTGCAAACAAAAAAACGGGCAAAAGTAAAAGTGTTGTTTTCATAACATAATGTTTTAGTGAGGACACGAAATAAATGTGCAAAACCAAAAATCGGTTGAGCGCAAAACGGATTAACCAAACATTATCTTAACCGAATGACAATTAATAAAATAACAGGCAGCGCAGTATAAGTAAGTCTTTGTCTTACGGGGTTTTGTTTTGCCTATTTTTTTGATTGCATTTCTCATCACAAACTCTGCCTCCTTACCTTTGTTGAATGCAAAATGTAGATGACTTACTGAAGGGATTGAACGAGCCGCAAAAGGAAGCGGTAACACATGTAAACGGACCCTTGATGATAGTTGCCGGCGCAGGCAGCGGCAAAACAAAAGTGCTTACCACACGCATTGCCTGGCTAATGGGCAAACATGGTGTAGATGCGTTTAACATACTTGCCCTCACCTTCACCAACAAAGCCGCTGCAGAGATGAAAGAACGCATTGGTAAAATGCTCGGCGGCAGTGAAGCACGCAACTTATACGTCGGCACATTTCACAGCGTATTTGCAAGAATTTTACGAAGCGAAGCTGACAGAATTGGCTATCCGCGAAGCTTTACCATTTATGATACCGATGATAGTCGCTCGGTTTTAAAAACAGTAATCAATGAATTGAATTTAGATGATAAGCATTACAAGCCAAACGTAGTGCACAACCGCATTTCAGCAGCTAAGAATGCGTTGGTGGGTCCGGCTGAATATGCCAATGATTATTATTTACAACAAGAAGATGCAAGATCCAACCGGCCAGCAATTACGCAAATTTACAAAGCGTATGCAGCCCGTTGTTTTAAAAACGGCGCGATGGATTTTGATGATTTGTTGCTAAAGATGTACGAGCTGTTGAACACCGTTCCTGAAGTGTTGTACAAATACCAGAACAAGTTTAAATACATTTTGATTGATGAATACCAGGATACCAACCCGGTGCAATACCAAATCAGCAAACTGTTGGCTGCCATTCATGAGAACATTTGCGTTGTGGGCGATGATGCGCAAAGCATTTATAGTTTTCGCGGTGCGACGATTGAAAATATCCTGCAATTCCAAAAGGATTACGATGATGTAAAAGTGGTGAAACTGGAACAGAATTATCGCAGCAGTCAAAGCATTTTAAATGTTGCCAATGAAGTGATAAAAAACAACAAAGGCCAGATACCAAAAGTATTATGGACCGATAATCAGACTGGTGAAAAAATAAAGCTGGTCCGTACCATGACCGATAATGATGAAGGCAAGTTTGTAGCCGACAGCATTCAGGAACAACGCTTGCGCAACCACTACCGTAACGCCGATTTTGCCATACTCTATCGCACCAACGCACAAAGCCGTGCGTTTGAAGAAAGCCTGCGTCGTATGGGCATTCCATATCGCATTTATGGTGGTATTTCGTTTTATCAGCGAAAAGAAATCAAAGACTTTTTAGCTTATCTAAGAATTATAGCCAATACAAAAGACGAAGAAGCCTTAAAGCGAATTATCAATTATCCTGTGCGCGGCATTGGTAAAACAACAATTGAAAAATCGGTGATTTATGCCAATGAAAAAAACATTTCGATGTTTGAGGCATTGCAGCAGGCGTATGCTTTTGTAAAAGGCAACACGCTGGAAGTGATTCAAAATTTCGTTACGATGATTCAGTACTTTCAAAGTTTATTATTGTCGAATGATGCTTACAATGTTGCGCAACAAATTGGCAAGCACACAGGCATTGTAAAAGAATTGTTTAACGATAAAACGACTGAAGGACTTGCGAGATACGAGAACATCCAGGAGTTGTTGAACTCCATCAAAGAATGGACAGAAAGTCCATCCAATGAAGAAGGCGAAGTAGGCGATAAAGGCTTAGGCGCTTATCTGCAACAAATTACTTTGCTTACCGATGCAGATGACGACAAAGACATGAATGCCGATGTCGTAAAACTAATGACGATACATGCTGCCAAAGGTTTGGAATTCGGTTGCGTGTTTGTTGGCGGCATCGAAGAAACGCTTTTTCCCAGCGCAATGAGTATTAACACACGTGAAGAATTGGAAGAAGAACGGCGGTTGTTTTATGTTGCCGTTACACGTGCCAAAGACAGGCTGTGGCTTACATACGCCAATGCACGCTATCGCTTCGGTAGCCTTGTACAAAACGAACCCAGTCGCTTTTTGGATGAAATGCCTGAACCTTTTTTAGACAGAACCTATGCAGGAGGTGGTGCCCGCAATAGCAGCGGCGCAGGCAGCATGGGCACTGCCTTTCAAAGAATGCATCGCGGCTTCACTCCTTCCACAGATGATAAACGACAAACAAATAGCAGCAAACCTTCTTACTTATCGCCTGCACCAAAGGCACAACCGGTAACACATATACCTTCGCCTAACTTTGTTGCAAGCGATACCAGCGGCCTGCAGGCAGGGCAAAAAGTAGAGCATCAGAAGTTTGGTTTTGGCGAAGTAATTAAGATGGAAGGCAGCGCACACAACCCTGTTGCCACTGTAAAATTCGAACACAATGGCGAAAAGAAGATTATGTTGAATTATGCGAAGCTGCGGGTAGTGGAGTAAAGAATAATTTTCTCCTGTATATTGTATCTTTACTGTTTAAGACACTGAATATGATAGCTCAGTTAAAAGAACTCTTTCAAAAAGTAGAGCAGCTTACAGAAAGCGAGCAACAGTCAATAGCTAAGATCATCAGCGACGAGTTTGAATGGGATAACACTTTACATAAAACTCAACACAAACTGGCATCACTTGCAAAAGAAGCTATTGAAGAACACAAGAGAGGAGAAACGAAACAGCAGGACTGGTAATGAAATCAGAAACTACGGAAAGGTTCAGAAAAGCCATGAGCCTGCTGCCTGCTGACATTCAGCAAAGAGCCAGGAAAACTTATCAGCTTTGGAAAGAAAATAACAATCATCCGGGTTTACATTTCAAGCAAGTACACAGCACGGAGATAATCTATTCTGTAAGAATTGGATTATCCTACAGAGCGCTTGGCGTTAAACAAAACGACGCCATAATTTGGTTTTGGATTGGTTCGCACGAAGAATATAATCATTTAATTGCAAACTTATAACCTTTATAAGAATTCAATTATCAATCTTTAAGAGTAAATAAACTTGGGGAAGAAGTATCTTAAAGTTTGCAAGTTTATCTCATGCTTCAACTGCTGTGATGCACATCTTGTGAGATGTTAAACACTTTGAAAGTGTCAGACATCTCAGTAGTTCCTCAGAAGTTTGTTTTAGCGAAGTTTTAAAGATGGAAGGCAGCGTGCACAATCCTGTAGTCACTGTAAAATTTGAACACAATGGCAAGAAAAAGATCATGTTGAATTACGCAAAACTACAGGTAGTAGAGTGAATTTGTTTTTGCCATTTTTTGAAACTGCTTCTTGCATTTTCATAAGCAGTTTTTCTTTTATATGGATGTTTCTTTTTCCTTGACTCTTGTTTCTTTTCTCTTGACTCTTGTTTCTTTTCTTCTTCTATCTTTGTCAATCTAAAAACTTTTGCCAACTATGGAAAACAATGTTCAGTACGATTTCGGTATGATTGGTTTGGGCGTGATGGGCAGCAACCTGTTGTTAAACATGGCAGGTCATAATTTTCATGTTATTGGTTTCGACAGAGATGTTGAAAAAGGAAAATCTCTTGAAGCAGGCGCCGATGATAAAACAAAAGTTCGCGGCGTAAGCACAATGGAAGCAATGGTAAACGGTTTGAAAAAGCCACGCAAGATGATGATGCTCGTACCTGCCGGAAAGCCGGTGGACGATGTGATTGAAAGCCTTCTTCCTTTCTTAGATAAAGGCGATGTGGTGATTGATGGCGGCAACTCGCATTACATTGATACCTTAAAACGTTTGCAATACCTCGAACCGAAAGGCATCAATTTTATGGGCATGGGTGTATCGGGCGGCGAGCATGGTGCACGCACAGGCCCCAGCATGATGCCCGGCGGAAATGTGGAAGCATGGATGAATGTGAAACCCATACTGGAAGCTGTTGCCGCGAAGGTAAACGGCGAACCATGCGTGGCTTATATGGGTAAAGATGCAGCTGGCCATTACGTGAAAATGGTGCACAACGGAATTGAGTATGCTTTTATGCAACTCATTAGCGAAGTGTACGATTTACTCAAACGCGGGCTGGGCTTGAACAACGATGAACTTCACGACGTGTTTGAAAAATGGAACGATGGCGAATTGCAATCCTATCTGATCGAAATCACGAGAGATATTTTCTTACAAAAAGATGATCAAAACCTAAACTCAAACACCCGTCTTGTAGATTTGATTTTAGACAAAGCAGGAAGCAAAGGCACAGGCAAATGGACCTCGCAGGATGCAATGGACTTACCTGTTGCCGTTCCAACCATTGACATGGCGGTTTCATTCCGCACCATTTCGGGTTATAAAGAAGAGCGAATACAAGCAGCTAAAATTTATAAAAATGATGTCAACAAAATTGACATCAACAAGGAAGGATTTATCAATCAATTGGGCGATGCTTTGTACTTTGGAATGATTATGTGCTATGCGCAGGGCTTATCAATGTTATACGAAGCATCATCAGAACTGAAGATGGAGATTCCGTTACATGATGTGGTAAAAATATGGCGCGGCGGCTGCATCATTCGTTCCTTATTTTTAAATAACCTGTACGATGCATTCAAAAGCAACAACGAATTACCCAACATTTTACTGGATAAAGGCATTTCCGACATCATTAAAAGCAAAGAACAAAGCATACGAGATGTTGTAAAAAAAGCAATTGATATTAACATTGGAACCGGCGGTTTAATGAGTGCATTAGCTTACTTCGATGCTTATACAACCGAGAACATGCCCACCAATTTAATACAAGCGCAGCGTGACTTTTTTGGTGCACACACCTACCAACGGATAGATAAAGAAGGCATCTTTCACACCGGTTGGGAAAGCGAAGAAAATAAATCGGTGTAGGAAAAGAAACAAGAGTAAAGATTCAAGTTTCAAGAGTTTAAGACAATAACAATACTAAACATCCACTAACTAAAAGCTCACGGCTCATAGCTCGCAGCAAACATTTACACTATCATGGCAAACAACAACAAACGCCCGCCGGCAACCATACTCTTTATTTTTGGCGGCAGTGGCGACCTTAACAACCGCAAAGCTAACACCGGCTTTGTACAATCTGTATCTGGATGGTTTTATGCCCGATAAATTTGCTATTGCAGGCATAGGCAGAAGTCCGTATGATGATGCAAAGTACAACGAGCATCTTTTGCAGGGAATCAAGGATTTTTCACGGCGCAAAGATGACGGCAATGGCAAATGGATAGAGTTTGCCAAGCACAATCATTACCTGCAAATGGACGCTGAAAAAGACGGGCAGTTTGATAAGATTGAAGCGTTTATCAAACAAACACAACAAGACTGGAATTTAGAACAAATCAGCATCTTATTTTACATGGCCGTGGCGCCGCAATTAGTGCCTGACATTGCTAAAAAAATTGCCGATTTACACCTGCCATCCGAATGCACACGCATCATTGTTGAAAAGCCGTTTGGACACGATTTGCAAAGCGCAAAACAATTGAACCAGTTGCTCAATAGCATGTTTAATGAAGATCAGATCTATCGCATAGATCATTACTTAGGAAAAGAAACGGTGCAGAATATTTTAGCACTCCGTTTTGCCAATGCGTTGCTCGAACCGTCTATGGAATAACCGGTACATTGATCATGTTCAAATCACCGCTGCCGAAACCGTTGGCGTGGAAGATCGCGGTGGTTACTATGAGCAAAGTGGTGCGTTAAGAGATATGGTGCAAAACCACATTCTACAACTCATGTGCATGGTAGCAATGGAGCCGCCGGTTTCCTTTGATGCGAATGAAATCCGCAATAAAAAAGTTGATGTGCTGAACGCCATTAGGCAGTTACCGAAAAACGAAGTGAATGAGATGGCAGTGCGTGGCCAGTACGGCAGCGGATGGATGAAAGGCGAAAAAGTAAAAGGCTATCGCGAAGAAAAAAATGTTGATCCTAACTCAACCGTTGAAACTTTTGCTGCTGTTAAGTTTTACATTGATAACTGGCGCTGGCAGAATGTTCCGTTTTATGTAAGAACCGGAAAATATCTTCACCAAAAAACAACAAACATCAATATTGTTTTTAAACCCGCACCGCATTACGCGTTTCCTGAAGAAGCAGCAGAAACCTGGCGCAGAAACCGACTTACCATCAACATACAACCCGAGATGGATATAAAGCTGCGTTTCCAAAGCAAACGCCCGGGACAAAGCATGTTGCTGACTCCTGTTGATATGGTGTTTAGCTATAACGAAGATAGCAGCGACCAACCCGAAGCTTATGAAACGCTTTTGCTGGATGCGATGGAAGGCAATGCAACGCAATTCTTACGTGCCGACCAGGTAGAAGCAAGCTGGAAAGCTGTAATGCCCATTATAGAAGCCTGGGGAACCCGCGCTCCTACTTCGTTTCCCAACTATGCACCCGACAGTTGGGGACCTGAAGATGCGGAAGCTCTCATTGCAAGGGACGGACGTACATGGATAACATCACAATCAAAAAAATAGGCAAAAACAAAAACCGGCTGAAATGCCGGTTTTTGTTTTTGCATGAAATTCATAAAGTTCATAAAGGGAAATACAAAATACAGTTTTATGTTACGGGCTTTTGTAACTCCGATTGGTCTTCCGTTGCGTCGCACACTTGTACGTTCTGAACAATGATGGAGCTTTTATGCGAGCGATAATATTAACCGCGAAGGCGCTACGACGAAAGAAAATGGGCAAAACCAAACTTCGCGTCTCCGTGTCTTCTCGGTTAAAAAACCATCATTTACATCCAATACACAACCACACCAAACGCCCGCAGCATCAGCGTTTCAGAACTTATTGCTTGTGGATGAGGAGCCGCTTCTTCATCCCACATCCATTGCTTTTCCTTTGAATCCAAAATCTTATTCCACTGTTTTGTGTAGGGTGGCAAATTGTAAGCAACTTCTTTATCACTCAAATTCAAACAACAAAATAGGTGCTCTCTGCCATCATCACTTTGCCGGTGAATTACCAAAGCTTCTTCACCCAGCGGAAAGGCTTTGATGTTTGATTTGTTGAAGTTGTGAAGGATAGAATTATTACGTCTCAACTGAATCAAACGTTTGTTCCATTCGAGTAAGATTTTGTATTTGCCTTCTTTTCTTTTGTGCCATTGCAATTTGCAGTCGTTGAAAGTTTCATCGGCTGCAGGATCAGGAAAGTGCTCATCTTCTTTCAAACCAAATTTCGCAAATTCATTTCGCCTTCCTTCCTGTACCGCTTTCACGGCATTCTTATCGTGATGACTGATGAAGAAATAAAACGGCGTGTCTTCACCATATTCTTCTCCCATAAACAACATCGGTATGTATGGCGATAACATGAGTGCTGCGGCTGCAAGTTTTTGTTTTTCAAAATTTACCAACATACTCAAACGTTCTCCTTTGATGCGGTTGCCTACCTGGTCGTGGTTCATGTTGAACACAATAAAATTGTAACCCGGAACGCCGGCTGATGACGCACCATGCGTTCTCTTGCGAAATTCGACCCACTCACCGCTGTGAATGAAACCATCAGTATAAACCTTTGCTAGTTGTTCCATTGTTTTGTAATCAGAATAACGGTCTTGTCCTTCGGGATCGAGCAACACATACAGGATGTGGTGAAAGTCGTCTAACCATTGCGCATCAAAGCCCATTCCTCCACCATCAGGATGTTTGGTTACACGCGGACTGTTATAGTCGCTTTCAGCCGTTAAATACAAACGCCTGCCCATTTTTTGTTCTAACAATTTTACTTTATCATGAATGATTTGCCAGATGTTAATTGCATTTCTGTCATACATTTCATGCACGGCATCTAAGCGCAAACCATCAATGTGGTATTGCTCAAACCAAAACACTACATTCTCCGAAACATATTCTTTCACACCATCGCTGTATTCTCCGTCATAGTTGATGGCAGTACCCCATGGCGCTTTGTATTTATCGGTAAAATAAGGTGCAAACTCTGCAAAGTTGGCCCCTTCAGGACCAACGTGATTGTACACAACATCAAGGAAAACAGCAATGCCTTTTTGATGACAGGCATCAACCAGCTTTTTCAATCCTTCCGGCCCTCCGTAAGAATGATGAACAGCATACGGAAATGCACCATCATAACCCCAATTTCGGCTACCCGAAAATTGACAAACCGGCATTAATTCTATTGCATTGATTCCGGTTTGTTTAATGTCATCCAACAAAGGAATCATAGCTTCAAAAGTGCCTTCGCTTGTAAATGTTCCGACATGAATTTCATACAAAACCAAATCTTCTAACGGAACACCTTTCCACTTGTAGTCATTCCATTGAAACGCAGTGTGGTCAACCACTTCAGAAGGTCCTAAGGTATCTTCAGGTTGATAATAAGATGCCACATCAGCTAAATCTTTTTCGTCATTCGGACGGAAAAAATATTTCGAGCCAGGCTTCGTATTGGGTGCTTCAACAGTGAAATATCCTTTGGCATCTTTTGTCATTTCTATTTTTCTTTCTTGGGGCGAAATGATGTGTAAAAACATGGTTTCTTTCAAAGGTGCCCAAACAGTAAAATGAGTAGTGTTGTTTGCATAAAAAGGTCCAAGCATAATGGTGTTCGTTTTTATTGATATTTTGGGTGAAGAAGGAATAAAAACAATACCAGAAAATTGCAAAGAAGTTGATACCGTACTGCAAGGCACGAAACAATCTGTGAATTATTGAATGATGTTGTTTGTGAGTAGTGAGTGAATGAAGCAACCAACCTTACAACTGACAAATATATTTTATTGTAAGGCACAGACTGCTTCGTGCCTTGCGGTACGGCTTGCAGTAACATTATTTGTTTTTGCCCATATTTTCCAAAAACAAATAATTATCCCGCTGGGGTTCCGTAATTTGTTTTGTGTTCACATCGATGTGCATCACATTAGCGGGTTTGTTTTTCTCAACCGGCTGCCAGGCGGGAACACCCAAACCATTGGGATTGGCATTGGTGATGAAATTGGCAAAAAATGCCTGCATGATGGCTGATACTTCATAATCGTTCAGGGTGCCAGTCAAACACAAGATTGGTTGGCAAATTTCCCAACGCATATTCAATTTCTGCTGAATGCACAGCACCATTTACTGACGGCTGAGGTGGTGTTTTTGAAGCAGCAGTATCCCTAATGATTCCGCCAGCCAAACCTGCCCTTGCGCCGCCCATTTCAGAACGCATTAGCGGACGCGGACGCGCATACAAATACCGGTACACGGGCTGTTTACTTGTTTGCGCTTGCAGATCGCTCCAGCGCCAGGTGCTAAAGCCAATGAATAAATCGCTTGCTAATTGCGTAGCTACTGAGGGCACATCAGCATCAGTATTTGCATGGTAATTTACCAGTATCTCATTCGCATTATTTCCAAACCTTTTTTGTACCGCTTTGGTATAATTTTCAACGGTTGGCGCATCGCTTCCAAGTAAACCCTGATAGCCTGATTCCATCGAATTCCAGCCTACTAAAAGCGGCACTTGTGCCTGTTCGCCCCCTTTAAAAATATCAGATGGTTGCTTTGGAAAGAAATATCCATCCACTGTTACCGGAAAACGCCCGAAACCCGCTTTGGCAGTGGCTTTCAGCACTTCTTCTGCAGGCATCGCACGGAGTTGCGCCAACGATTTTGCGCCTACACTATCTCCAAACTGAACGCCCGATTTTTCACCATCTGCTAATGAAGCAGTAGGCGTTAAACCTAATAACGATCCGCTCTCTCCTATCGCTGCGCGAAAGAGATTTTTAGATAATGGCGAAGCCATTTGTGCACTCACAGCAAACGAGCCTGCCGATTCGCCGCCGATGGTTACTTTTTTAGGATCGCCGCCAAAGGCAGAAATGTTTTGCTGAACCCAAAGCAGTGCAGCATACTGATCTAACAAACCCTGGTTTCCCGAAGCATGATTAGGCGATTCTTTGGTGAGTTCGGGATGAGAGAAAAAGCCAAACACACCCAATCTGTAATTCACGGTAATAGCAACAATGCCGCGCCTTGCCATGCTTTCGCCATCATAGCGCGGCTCTGAACCATCACCGGCAATGAAGCCACCACCGTAAAAATATACGAGCACTGGAAGGCGTTCGTTGCCGGTTTTAGAAGGTGTCCAAACGTTCAGGTATAAACAATCTTCGCTCATGCCGTTGGAGCGAAAATTCATATCGCCAAAAACGGGCAACTGCATAGCACGTGGACCAAATTTATCGGCTGCACGAACGCCCGGCCAGTTCTGCACAGGCTGTGGTTCGCGCCAGCGTAAACTCGCTACCGGCGCCGCCGCATACGGAACGCCTTTAAACTCGCGGATGCCAGAAACATTTATACCTTCGAGTGTACCATTGGTGATGGTTACCCGCGGCGGAATAGAATCGCTGTTTAATTGTGCAAAAACAAAAAGATGGAGCAGCAATGCGAAAGACAAAAGAGTGGTTTTCATAAAATGGTGATTGAACAGGACAAAGTAAAGAAAGGATGCGAAAACAAAGGGTGAATTTTGAGGCAATGAGAATGAATTTACTTTCAAGAAGTAATATTGCCAAATAAAAAGATGAACTCTTTTTAAGAGAACCGTATCTTTCACTTATCTAACAAAATATTAGAAACAGTTCCAGGATATGCCAACCAAAAATAACCAGCCACAATTTGCTCCTCAGTTGTTCATTAACAATGGCGTGAAGGACATTTCATTTTATACTAACGCATTTGGCACAACAGAGAACCTATGCTTTTATAACGATGATGGTTCTATTCATGTTGCGGAGCTTTCCATTGATGGCGCTGTTTTTTATGTGCATGAAGTGATGCAACCCACGCAATTGTCTCCGGATCAAGCGAAGGGCACTACAACATTGATTGCACTTTTTGTTGATGATGTTGATGCTGTCATGCAATGCGCAATCGCTGCGGGTGCCGTTGAAATTAGCTCTGCAAAAGACTATGATTATGGCTATCGGCAAGGAGAAATTAAAGATCCTTTCGGGCATTACTGGATGATTCAAAAAAGGATTTAACAGTGATTTTACACGTTCATGAAAACAAAAAGCCAAACCATTTTATTCCCACTGCTATTACAATGCGATGGTTTGGCTGGTAAAGCTATACGCACTAAAATAACCCAATGCGCCCCCTACAATATTTGTTACAGGATTGGCAGGCGAAGCACTTTGGTTCTCACCGGTGGCAGATTGATCTAAACTAAACCAATACTTATAAACATTAGCATCAATGCACTGCAACTCTACACGAACCTCATCGCCATAGGCAAGATCGCCATCGGGGTTAATCAAAGGCCGTGTAACCACAAGCCCATCGCTTAATTCATCGTTTTGCTCAAACACATGTTTTACCTGTACTCCGTTTTTGTATTCTACCAAACGGTAATTGTTGCCAAGCCCGGGAGGATCTTTGTAAGAAGGATAAATGGTAATGTTGGTTTTGCCTCCAAAAGTTAGCGATTCACCCCAGATGCTATCAAGCGGAACTATTTGTTTTGGCATGGTAGAAGTGGAGGTATAGGTTTTACCGTTAAGTGTAACAGTAAGCGCAAACGTGTCGCCGGGAAAGCCAAAACGTAAAGGAGTTGAATAAACTCCTGTCGAATCTTCTGTCAGATGGTACAGTTCTCTATCATTCCTTAAAATTGTAACGGTTGCACCACTAACGCCCACGAAGCTATTATCATCTTCAAAGCTTTTGGTTTGAGAGATTCTTACTTCAGGATAGCTATTGTAACCATAAGGCACGATGCCTTCAATTACCAATTGTTTATCGGCTTCTTTCAGTGGTACATGGATAACTTTTGTGCAGGAAGAAATGCTTAGCATGAGTAAAAAAAATGCACAAAAACAAACCGCTTTTGTTTTTGCCCAATTCTTTTCAGAACGCTGAACGGAGCGTCGCAACAGACGATCAACCGGAGTTAGAGACGCTCGTACCATAACCTGTATTTTGTATTTTCTTCTCATTCATTTACCATTTGAAGTTGTAGGAAATGGAAGGAATCCAGCGAAACAAAGAGGTTTGAACAGCTTCGGTTTTATTAGGATCATCTTTGTTGTCGCGAAACGTGATGGTGTAAGCATTTTCTCTGCCATACGCATTATAAAGGCTGAATGCCAGCTCACTGCTCCAGCGCCTTTTTTTCTTTAGTTGCAAAGTGGCGCCTAAATCGAGCCGATGATAAGCAGGCATCCGGTAGCCATTGCGGTTGGTGTAATAATAAACGGTTTGCCCGCCTACTGTGTACTTGCCGTTGGGAAATGTAATGGCATCGCCGGTATAATAAACCCAATTGGCGGAAAGCGTCCATTTTTTATTCAGTTCATACATAGCAACAACAGCAATGTCGTGGGTTCTGTCCTGTCGTGCATTGTACCAATCGTTGTTGTTGATGCCATTAATTTTGCGTTCTGTTTTGGATAAGGTATAACTTAACCATCCGGTTAATTTCCCCCCTGTTTTGCGCAACAACCATTCAATGCCATAAGCTCTGCCAATGCCGTACAAGAGTTGCGTTTCGATGGCGCCGTTGGTGTACACATTAGCGCCATTGCGGTAATCAATTTGGTTTTGCATCCATTTATAGTAGGTTTCAACGGTAAGCTCGTATTTGTTTTCGCTCAAATTTTTATAATAGCCAAGCGATACCTGGTCGGAGATTTCAGGCTTTATTAAATTGCTGCTGCTGATCCATTTGTCGGTAGGCGTATTGCTGGTGCTGTTGCTGATGAGGTGCATGTTTTGCACATTGCGCACATACGAGGCTTTGATGGAAGCCGTATTGTTAAGCAAGTAACCAACCGATAAGCGCGGCTCCAGATTCCAGTAGGTTGTAACAATTTGTCCTGCGTTGTAATGCATCGTATCAATGGGTTTGCCGCTGCTGTCAATTTTATAATAATCGCCTTTGCCCAATACGCTGAAAGCCGTAAACCTTGCGCCATAAGTGAGCGTGAATTTAGAAGTAGCTTTCCATGTATCGCTGGCATATATGGCATTCTCTAAAGAGTACCGTTTGGGTTGAATTGCATTGTTTACACTTGAGGTTAGAGAAGCGGTGATTTCGCCTGGGCGCACATGGTGATAAATAGAACTCCAGCCAAAACGAATGTTGTGCGTTGTACTCGCATTCAACTGGTAATCTTGTTTGATATTCCAGTCTCTGATTTGAGAAAAGATTTTAAAATCGTTTGCTCCGTTTCTAATCTGAATCTGATAATCGTAATTGCTGTAAATGATAGAAGTGTTGGAAAACAAACGCGGGCTGAAGATGTGATTCCATCTGAGTGTTCCGGTGGCATTGCCCCAGTCAATGCCAAACTGGTTGCTGAATCCTAAATGATCTTTTCCAAAATAACCACTCAGATAGAGCTTGTCTTTTGCGCCTAATTCGTAGTTGAGTTTTGTATTCAAATCGTAGAAATACAAACTGCTTTGATTAATCGAACTATCGTGGGAAGCTTTTAAAAACAAATCGGCGTAGGTTCTTCGTCCTGTTATCAAAAAAGAAGACTTGTCTTTCTGTATCGGACCCTCTACATTCAGCCGTGAAGAAATCAAACCGATGCCACCGCTTACATCATAATCCTGGTTGTTGCCATCGTTCATTTTGATATCAACAACAGACGACAATCTGCCGCCGTATTGCGCCGGCATTCCGGCTTTGTAAACCGTAATGTCTTTAATAGCATCGGAGTTAAACGTAGAGAAGAAACCCAGCAGGTGCGAAGCATTGTACACATTGGCTTCATCGAGCATGATCAGGTTTTGATCGGTAGAACCGCCACGCACATAAAAGCCTGCATTACCATCGCCCGCGCTCTTGATGCCGGGCAGGAGTTGAATGGTTTTCAGTACATCTTTTTCGCCAAACAAAACGGGTATATTTTTTATTTCTTTTGTGCTGATGTTTTCCACGCCGGTTTGTGTTCCTTGGATGCTTCTGCCTTTTGAGGTTGCGCTTACCAGCACGTTTTGAAGAGTAGCCATTTCATCATCCAAAAAAATATTTTGCTGGATGTTTTTGTTGAGATTGATATTGAATGTGTCCTGTTTTTTTCCTACAAAACCAAACTCCAGTTGATAACTACCTTGGGGCAATGTGAGCGAATAAAAACCATATTCGTTGGAAGAAGTACCTCCTTGTTGATTGATGATTTGTACCGATGCGCCGATGATGGTTTCGCCGGTGCTTTTGCTTTTTATTGTTCCGCTGATGGTGTAAGAATGTTGCGCTTGCAACCCCGCAGAAAAAAGGGTAAAAACAAAAAGGAAAACAAAGCGATTTATTTTGAATTTTGCCATTGCTGATGTTTAGAAAACCCGCCGCAAAAGTTAATGGAAACTTTGAAATGGAAAACATAAAACTGTGTTTTCATCTTTGGCACTTCCACTGCTGAGTTCATGCTTTTCGGGAAGCCGGTACATTTTGACAACACAATAGCAACCGTAAATAATATTTCAACTAATTTACGTGTTGTAATAATTACAGGTTTTGGAGAACTTATATTTATGCTATGGTTATTCATTAAAGGCACCCGGCTTAAAGAAATAAGTGAAACTGAAAACGTGTTTCCAAACAAGTGTAGATTACGCACAACAAAAACCTAAGCTGCTCTATTTTGCCATCTTACCAATCTTTCTGAATTTGCACAAAAACAAAAGCACATGCCTTACCTGCGTGTTTCTTGCCCTGAATTAGGAACAGCTCAATATGCTACAATTGCTTCGGAGTTTACTAACATGGTGAATGATTTGTTCTACAACCCCAAAGCGCGTTTAACAAGGGAAGAATTGAGAGAACGAACAACGGTTCATTTCATTCCATACAAAGAAGGTGAGTTTTACATTGGCGCCAAAACGCCTGCACAAAGAGGACATCCTGATATAACCATCGAGTTGTCGGATTGGTTTATGTCCGTGAGACAACAAAGAAAAATTGCCGCACAAATGACGCCTTTTGTAGCAAAGCTCTTTGCTGTTTCGCCTGCCGATTTCGATAATATCAACTTCCGTTTTCATTCTTATCCGCCTACCGATTTTGCAGTGGGTGGTAAATTGTTATCTGACATGATTCCGTACATTGGCAGAGTGGCAAAGCGTCTTTTTGAATGAAAACAAACTCTGCACACTGAATACAAAAACGGAATGGCACTTCTTAATTGCCGTATGCATAAGTGTTGCGAACGGCGCTGCTATTTGTTTTTGATGGATAAAGATTCAATATATCACATCCGTTTTTTTGTGGCAAAAACAAAAGCAGAACAACACGTTCTTATAAAAGTTCAATTCGCTAAAAGGTTTCTTTCTGCTCAAAGGTCACGGCTTTTAAAAACCAATTGAAACCAACTGAACATTATACAAACAAGCCCCATTCATCTTCGTATTCATCTTTTTCAAAAGAAGCCACCCATTGTTTAAACAATTCCCGAAACTTGTCTATTTCATTTCTTACCACTTTGTTGTATTCTTCGCTTATCAGTTCTTCTGCTATAAAATTGTTAGATGATATTTTAATGAACTGCGCATTCTTCCTGATGATTGCCGCATTCTCCATCCGTATGATGTACAAGCCTACTTCAGAGCTTCTGATTTTGGCGCCAACTTCATAAGCATCGCCTAACACCATCGCTTTGTGCTCGTCAACGTATTCCTGTGTAAACAAACTATCCGCAGTTGGTTCCTTCATACTGTCTAAGGCTGCTTTCAACACAAACAATACCGTGTTCCATTGTTTATACATGGCTTTGCACAATTCTCTTGTGTGGTTGGGCTTCCACTCTTCGCCATCTTCATCATCGTCTTTTTTCCATTCAGGCAGTTCGTTCAGGTCATCGAGATTCATCATAAAAACAATTGCTTTCTAAATAAAAAACAAACATACCCCATTAGCAATAAACCGTATAACGAAACATACTTAACCAGCCTTACATTTGCTTTTACACATCATTCGTTAAACACAATAATTTATACCGCTTGAAACGATTGTTTTCTGTTTTGCCATTTTTTTTCGTTTGCATAAGCCAGTCATTTTCGCAAAAGATTGAATCATTATCATCTAAAAATGATACATCTGCCAACCGCAAAACCATTACCGGTTTCTTTGCATTGCAGGCCAGTGTGCGCTACATCTATCAAACATCAATGAACACAGACGGCACTGGGGTTGCATGGAGTGCTGATGATAGCGAAGGTCAATCCATTCATTTTGCAACGCTTTTAAATTCCGGCAAAAACAAACGCATTACGGCTTCCATCAACAACAAACGGGGCAACGAAATTGAACCGCAATGGTCGCCCGATGGAAAAGAACTTGCTTTTTTATCGGATGCGCAAAGCGCGGATCAACTTCAGATTTTTATTGCCGATGCAACTACCGGCGCATTGCTTACACAACAACCGCTTACGCATTTTGATGGATATGTTTCGCACTTGCAATGGTCGCCCGATGGCAAACAGTTGAGTGTTTTGTATGTTGAAAAAGCAAGCCGCGAACCTTCACCAATGGCGGCTGAAAACCGCGCGGTGGGCGTGATTGATTCATTACGAAACAACGATGTACAACGTGTTGCCATCATCAGCAGAAATAACGGCGAAACCAAAATGGCTACGCCAAAAGGGTTGTACATTTTTGAATACGACTGGTCTCCCAACAGTAAGCAATTGGCGTATCTCGCGGCTTTGTCACCAGGCGACGACAACTGGTATATTGCCAAATTGTACAAGCAAAATGTGAGCGATAAGGATACAGTTTTGTTGTATCAACCACAGTTTCAAACAGCATTGCCACGATGGTCGCCCGATGGAAAAAGGCTTGCTTTCATTGAAGGTTTGATGAGCGATCAGGGCGGCACCGGCGGAGAAATTTTTGTAGTTGATTTTTTGGGCAAAAACAAAACGAACCTTACGCCCAATCGTACATCAACACCATCGTGGTTCAAGTGGACGAAAGATGGCAATATGCTATTCACTGAGTTTGTTGGTGGCTCAGTTGCCATCAGCCATTTAAATACAAACAATGGTGAAATAAAAAGTGTTTACAAAGGAGATGAAGCCATCCGCGCGGGCAACGAAGAAACGAGTTTGTCAATTTCTGAAACCCAAGCAGGGTTTCGCTTTGCGATGATTCGTTCATCATGGAATCGTGTGCCGGAAGTATGGGCGGGAACGGTGGCTCATCTTACTCAGATCTCTCATCTCAACGACGCTATTAATAAGCCTTTTGTAAGAGCAAGCAACATAACATGGACAAATGAAAACCTGCATGTGCAAGGTTGGTTATTGTATCCGCAGAACTACGATTCCACTCAAAAGTATCCGATGCTGGTGTGCGTTCATGGCGGTCCTGCATGGATAAGTTTGCCTGCCTGGAGTGCACCCGATTTCAACACCACCGTTTACCCGCAGTTGGGTTATTTTGTATTCTTTCCTAATCCGCGCGGCAGTTACGGACAAGGCGAACTTTTTACAAAAGCAAACCGTCGCGATTGGGGCTTTGGCGATTTGAGAGACATCCTAAAAGGCATTGATACCGTGATTGCTAAAGTGCCGGTTGATGCTGCCCGAATTGGTTTGTTAGGTTGGAGTTATGGTGGCTCAATGGCAATGATGGCGCCCACGCTAACACATCGTTTTAAAGCTTCGGTGGTTGGCGCAGGAGCGGGCGATTGGCTAAGTTATTATGGGCAAAACAGCATTGACAAATGGATGAATTCTTACTTCAACGTATCGCCTTATGATGATCCTGCGCCATATACAAAAGTATCGGCCATGACGTACATCAAACAAACCCAAACACCAACTTTACTATTGGTGGGTGAACGTGACGGAGAATGCCCGCCCCCACAATCGTTTCAATACTGGCACGCATTGAAGGAATTGGGTGTTCCTACACAATTAAAAGTTTATGCTGATGAAGGCCATAGCTTTTATAAGTATGAAGACATGATAGATGTTTGTACACGCACGTTTGATTGGTTTGAAAAATGGCTGAAATAAGGAAAAAGATTTCACCACAGAGAACGATGGAGAAAAAGGTTTTGCAGTGAGTATTAAAAAAGACCGTCTCTTGTTGTAAGATCATAATTCATAGCTTTTACAACACTCATTTTTCGTACTGAAATTTTCGTTGTCTCAAACAAAAAAGTAAACTCTGCGAAAACTCTTTTACTCCTTTTCTCTGCGGTGAAGGAATAACAATACAACTTAGAAGATAGTCTATGTTTGCAATTCAAAGCCTTTTTAATCCATACAAGTTATGTCAACATCCCGCCGTAAGTTTATTGGAAGTTCGTTTCTAAGTTCGCTCGCTTTGTTGGGCAGCCAATCTGTTTTTGCAAAAAAAGAGGCAAAACCAAACATTGTAAAAAACAAGCCCATTGTGATTTCTACCTGGGACTTTGGAAAAACTGCCAATTCCGAAGCCTGGAAAACATTAAGCAGCGGAGGACGTTCGTTGGATGCAGTAGAAGCGGGTGTAAAAATTCCTGAAGCCGATCCTACTATTCAAACCATTGGCTATGGCGGCTTGCCCGATAGAGATGGACATGTAACATTGGATGCCTGCATTATGGATGAAAATTATAACTGTGGCGCAGTAATGTGCCTCGAGCATATTATGCATCCTATCTCTGTTGCACGGTTGGTAATGGAAAAAACGCCGCATGTGATTTTGGTGAGCGATGGTGCGTTGCAGTTTGCGTTGGCGAATGGTTTTAAAAAACAGAATTTATTAACGCCCGAAAGTGAAAAAGCCTGGAAGGAATGGCTGAAAACATCGAAATATAAACCCGAAGTGAACATTGAAAACAGGTTGTATCAAAAAGGCAAAGACCCGATGCCCGGTGGGCACGACAACCACGATACCATTGGCATGATGGCAATGGACATCAATGGCAATGTAAGTGGCGCTTGTACAACCAGTGGCATGGCGTTTAAAATGCGTGGCAGGGTTGGTGATTCGCCCATCATTGGTGCTGGTTTGTATGTTGATAATGAAGTTGGCGCTGCCACTTCATCAGGCGTTGGTGAAGAAGTGATCCGCATTGTTGGTTCTCATCTTGTGGTTGAATTAATGCGACAGGGATTAAAACCAAAAGAGGCCTGTAAAGCAGCCGTGGAGCGCATCATACAACGTAGTCCTGAAAAATCGAAGGACATACAAGTGGGTTTTATTGCGTTGAATAAAGAAGGCGAATATGGTGGTTACGCCTTGCAACCGGGCTTTACGTATTCGGTGAGGAGCAATGATGTCGAGAATATTTTTAAAGCGGAGAGCCATTATCAATGAGTGGTAAGTTGTGAGCAGTAAAACAAAAAAATGAGCAAAAACAAACCCATCCTTGAAGTGTGCGCCTTTCATATCGAGTCTTGCCTTATTGCAGAACGAGCTGGTGCAGCGCGGGTAGAATTGTGCGACAATCCAATGGAAGGTGGCACTACGCCCAGTTATGGAACCATTAAAAAAGTAAGAGAAAAAATTTCGATTTTATTGTATCCGATTCTTCGTCCGCGTTCCGGTAATTATTTGTATTCGGATGATGAATTTGCCATTATAAAAGAAGACATACAAATGTGCAAGGAATTGAATTGTGATGGCATTTCTATCGGCATACAAAAAATAAATGGTGACATAGATGTTGAGCGATTGAAACAAATTGTTGAGTGGGCTTACCCGATGGGCGTTACCTGTAACCGCGTGTTTGATTGTGCGCCTGAACCGTTTCAAGCTTTGGAAGAAATTATCGCTTGCGGTTGCGAACGGATACTCACCTCCGGCCTGCAAAGTGCCGCACCTAAAGGAAGCGCATTGCTAAAACAGTTGGTACAACAAGCCAACAATCGCATTGTCATCATGCCCGGAGCGGGCATAAATTCATCAAACATTGCAAAACTAAAAGACGAAACCGGCGCAACAGAGTTTCATTCTTCGGCAAGAAGAATTGCGCCCAACCGGGTTACGTTTTTAAATGGAGAAGTGAGCGATTATGGCAATGTTTATATTGCCGGTGAAGAAGAAGTAAGAGCAATGGTGAGCGCATTGGAACACGGATGACACCGATTGACATGCACAGATTTATTGAATTTAAGATTGAATATTCTTGTAAAACCAAACTTGCTACTTCATCCCTACCCACCTATCTCATTCATCCCTGTTCAGGCTATTTGCGCAACCCATCCAGCATAATCGTAATCATATTTTCTTCCAACTCTTTATCATTGATTTTCCGTTGGCTGCGGTGCCAGCTTTCAATGCCGCTGATGGCATGAAGCATAATCAGCACGGCTGTAGAAGCATCAATGGGCTTGATTTCTTTGGCGTCAATTCCTTGCTCTACAATAGCAGCAAAACGTTTGCGAAAGTTTCTTCTCTGTGTTTGAAAATTAGACAAATATGGCTCTGCAAGATGTCGCCACTCGCGGTCACTTACATGCACTTCATCCCAGTGAAAAATCATCTGGTGAATTAAAAAACGAAGCAAAGCTTCTATCTTTTGAATTGCCCCAATTTCTTCTCCTTCTATGCGGCTCATTTCTTCCCAATAACGATTGGCAACTTCAAAACAAATGTCGTGCAGCAAGTCGGTTTTGCTGCGGATATGATTATATAAACTTGCCGCTTCTACGCCCACTTTTTCAGCTAAGTCGCGCATGCTTGCTGCTTTGTAGCCTTTCTCTAAAAACAAACCGGCAGCTGCCTGCACAATGATGTCTTTGCGCGATGTGTCTTTGTTAGTTTGTATGCGTGCCATGAGGAAAAGCTTTGAGGTGTTAGCTGCGAGCTATGAGCCTTTTGCTTATTTATTGTTATGAATTGATGATACAGTTACACATTGTTCCATTGTTGTTCGGAACGTTGAAGAGTGCGACGCAAGAGACGATACATGCAAGTTGCAAAAGCTGGCAACATAAAAACTGTATTTTGTATTCTTTGTTTTTGCACAAATTTCATAACTCAAAGCTTATTACTAATAATCAATTACCTGTTCTACAATTGCATCCGGAATCTTTCGCCACTCGTATTGCTGGTTGCGAAGTTGCGGTTCGAAACCCGCTTCGCGAATGGCTTGCTGAATAGTAGTTGACGTAAAGCGATGCGGTGCACCGGCAGCACTTACTACGTTTTCTTCTATCATAATACTGCCCCAATCGTTAGACCCAGCATTCAAACAAAGTTGCGCAGTTTGTTTGCCAACCGTAAGCCAGCTTGCCTGTATGTTTAATACATTCGGAAGCATAATGCGACTTAAGGCAATCATACGGATGTATTCTTCTGCGGTTGTCAAATTGTGCACGCCGCGAATGCGCGTAAGTAACGTATCAACGTCCTGAAATGTCCACGGGATAAAAGCCAGAAAGCCCTTTGCTGTTGCAGGTTTGATGGCTTGCGTATCGCGCAGGCGAACCAAATGAATAAAACGTTCTTCAATGGTTTCTACATGACCAAACATCATCGTTGCGCTTGTGGTTATGCCTTGCTCATGCGCTTCGTGCATAATGGCAAGCCATTCATCAGCACCACATTTTCCTTTGCTGATTAACCGTCGTACACGATCAACTAAAATTTCCGCGCCCGCACCTGGTAACGAATCCATACCAGCTTCGCGCAAGGCTTTAATCACATCGTGATGACTCATCTTTTCAAGCTTGCAGATGTGTGCGATTTCCGGTGGCCCGAGTGTGTGAAGCTTGAGTGTTGGAAATTCTTGTTTTAGCTGGCTGAATGTTTTGGTATAAAAATCCAACCCTAATTGCGGATGATGACCGCCTTGCAGCAACAACTGCTCACCACCGTATTTGAAGGTTTCGTGTATTTTACGGCGATAGGTATCCATGTCGGTAATGTAAGCATCCGGGCTGCCGGGAATGCGGTAAAAATTACAGAACTTACAATTGGCGATGCACACGTTGGTGGTGTTCACATTGCGGTCAATCTGCCAGGTTACTTTGCCATGTGGCACTTGCTTTTTGCGCAATTCATCAGCCACATACATCAGTTCTGTAAGTGGTGCATGATGAAAGAGATGCACGCCTTCTTCAACGGTTAAAAATTCAAAATTGATGGCTTTATCGTACAACTGATCTAACTCCATATCTTTTCTTTTGCAGATGCAAAAATACAATGGCGAATGTTAAGAAGAAGGGAGAATGGGAGACAAGGATTAAGAAGCAAGTAACAAGATTCAAGAAGCAAGATCGCAGAAATCGGTTAAAATTGTGAGACTGTATGAACCATCAAACGCTGCTCCGTCTTTACGAAGTACGAAGCAAGCTGTGCCAGCCTTAGTAAGGTCGTTTTTGAATGGTGAAAATCTATGAATGAAAATAACTGCTTACAACTCACCTACATGCTTTTATTGTAATCCATAGATTGCTTCGTTCCTCGCAAAGACGAGTGCATCTACATCACCTGTGCTGCCGCGGCTTCATCTAAAAACCAATGCAGTTCCCCTTTTGGTTTTATGATTTGTGCCGGATACTCATCTGGATTGTACTCATCTTTCAAAATATGCTTCACCGCCTCTGCTTTTCCCTTGCCAGCCGCCAGAAACAGAACAACAGCCGAGTGGTTGGCAACCGGGTGAGTAATGGTAATACGGTACATACTCTGCTCATCTAAATAAAAAGAATCCACCCATTTGTTTACCTCAAAAATAATAGGATAATGCGGAAAGAGGGATAACGTATGCGAGTTATCACCAAGCCCTAACATCAGCAAATCAAACGTTGTAAAAGGTGTATTTTCAGGATGGTCGTCGGGATGATGTGTATGCACCAAAGGAAAGTATTCGTGCAACAATTTTTCATAAGCAGCAGCCGATTCCTGTGGCGTTATGTTGTCGGTTTGCATGATGTGTATGTTCTCTTTTTTTACCGGCACTTTATCCAGCAAAGTTTCAAACGCCATCTTAGCATTGTTTTGCTCATCGGTAAAAGGCACGAAGCGCTCATCACCCCAAAAAAAATGGATTCTGTTCCAATCAATATGAGGTTTATAAACATCGCTCGCAAGCAACTTGTACAAGTCTTTGGGAGTGCTTCCACCCGTTAAAGCAAACGTATAACGGGATTGTTTTTGCAGTGTTTGGTTGATGTGTTCAACAATAAAATCAGCGGTCTGCGTGTTGAGTTCCGTTGTGCTTTTGGCGATGTGTAATTGCATATTCAAAAGTTTGTTTTTGCCCAAAAAGTTTAATCTGTAAGTTCATTCAAAAGTTTCTGATAATCGTATTGCAAATCTTCGTGCAATTGCGGTATCAGTTCCTGGATTTTATCTAATTGCGATTTATAAAGATTCATCGTTGCCTGGTGTTTGTGCGATGCCATTCCGTACAACTTCATGGTGCGGCAAAAATGCAGCCGCATCTGCGTTTCAGCTTCTTTATCAGCCATATACCGACAGTATTTGGAAATATCTTTCAACATCCTGCGCAATCCTTTTTGAATAAAATATCGGCTGGAAGGCAGGGAAGCAAACGCATCAGTAATGTCATGTTTGATGGTATCAACGTAGGCTTGCTTATCGCCGGAATCGAACAAAACAAAACTCAGAAGTTCTTTGTTTTCTTTTTTAAAACGGGCGAGCCGCAGGCACAATTCAACTACTTCTTTTTGTGATAAGCTCTTCAGTTCTTCCTTTATCTCCTGCGTACCTGCAGCCTTCATGCTGTTTGTTTTCGTATGGCGAAAATAAGCGTTGGTAACAACTTGTTTAGCAATTTGCTAAAGGAAAAAATTGCAATCAATCAGTCACAACAATTTATAACAAAAAATAAGGGCAAAACCAAAATTCCCGGCATGGAAAAACCGCTGCTTTTTAGTAGTTTCGCCAGAATGTAAAATATTGTTTTTACACTGCTTTTAGTTAATAAAATATGAACGAAGAAACACTTACAGTAGAAGCGCCTCAACCCAAAACTTATGGCGCAGACAGCATTCAGGTTTTAGAAGGTTTGGAAGCCGTGCGCAAACGCCCGGCCATGTACATTGGCGATGTAGGCGTGAAAGGCTTGCACCACTTAGTTTATGAAGTAGTAGATAACTCGATTGATGAAGCAATGGCGGGTTATTGCAAAAACATTATCGTTAACATTCATGAAGACAATTCGATTTCTGTTCAGGACGATGGACGCGGAATTCCTACCGGAATCAATACAAAGGAACAACGAAGCGCGTTAGAGATTGTAATGACGGTGCTTCATGCGGGTGGCAAATTTGATAAAGACACTTATAAAGTATCGGGTGGCTTGCATGGTGTGGGCGTAAGCTGCGTTAACGCATTAAGCACTGTCTGCCATGTGGTCGTTCACCGCGAAGGCAAAGTATTTGAGCAGGAATATCATACCGGTATTCCTGAATACCAGGTTCGGGAAATTGGCGTTTCTGATAAAACAGGAACCTACGTTCGCTTTTGGCCTGATTTATCTATTTTCCAGGTTAGTGTTTTCAATAAAGAAATTCTGGAAGGCCGTTTACGTGAACTGGCTTATCTCAACAAAAAGATAAACATTACACTAAACGATTATCGCGAGAAAGATGAAGCCGGTGCTTATTACTGCAAAACGTTTTACAGCGAAGGTGGCATTATTGAATTTGTAGAAATGCTCGATAAAAACGGCAACCGTTCCTCGCTTATTGGCAAGCCTTTGTATGTTGACGGACACGACGCTTCAAGTAATATTGCTGTTGAAGTTGCGTTGACTTACAACGATGATTTTAAAGAGCATATTTTCTCTTACGTTAACAACATCAACACCATCGAAGGCGGCACGCATGTTACGGGTTTCCGGCAGGCGTTAACGCGTGTTTTTAAAACTTATGGCGATAAGCAAGGTTTGTTTGAAAAAGCCAAAGTAGCGGTGGAAGGCGATGATTTTCGTGAAGGTTTGAGCGCCATTATTTCGGTGAAAGTACCCGAGCCGCAGTTTGAAGGACAAACCAAAACAAAACTTGGCAATAGCGATGTAAGCGGCGTGGTGCAAACTACGGTGGCGCGTGCATTGGAGCATTACTTAGAAGAAAATCCAAAGGAAGCGAAGAACATCATTAGCAAAGTGGTACTGGCAGCGCAAGCCCGTGTGGCAGCTAAGAAAGCCCGTGAAATGGTGCAGCGCAAAACGGTGTTAAGCGGAAGCGGATTGCCTGGCAAACTAGCCGATTGCAGCGAACGCGATCCCGAACGTTGCGAGTTGTATTTGGTAGAAGGTGATAGTGCCGGTGGCACTGCCAAGCAAGGTAGTGAAAGAAGCTTTCAGGCTATTCTTCCGCTGCGTGGTAAGATACTAAACGTGGAAAAAGCAATGGAGCATAAGATTTATGAGAACGAAGAAATCCGCAACATTTTTACCGCGATGGGCGTAACGGTGGGCACGCCGGAAGACCCGAAAGCATTGAATATTGTAAAGCTGCGTTATCATAAATTGATCATCATGACGGATGCTGATGTGGACGGCTCGCACATTGCAACGTTGATTCTTACTTTTATTTTCCGGTACATGAAAGAACTGGTGCAGCATGGTTATATTTATATCGCGCAGCCCCCATTGTATCTTGTAAAGAAAGGGAAAGAAGCGCATTATGCGTACAGTGAAGAGCAGCGCAAGATGTGGATAGAAAGGATGTCGAACGGTAAAGATGATAGTGTTGGCATTCAGCGGTATAAAGGTTTGGGTGAAATGAATGCTGATCAGTTGTGGGAAACTACGATGGATCCTGCACGCAGAACATTGAAACAGGTAACGATAGAAAGCGCCGCCGAAGCCGACCGCGTTTTTAGTATGCTCATGGGCGATGATGTAGCACCACGCAGAGAGTTCATTGAAACCCATGCGAAGTACGCGAAGCTGGATGTGTAATTAAGTTTGGTTTTACCGATATTTTAAAGCTGCTTCAAATTTGAAGCAGCTTTTTTATGTAATGATGAGCGGATTAGCATCATGGTTTAAATTATCATCAATTAAACAAACTGCTATGAAAAAAATTCTAACGACAACTTTGTTCCTTGCCTTGTTTTTTGCGGCACAATCGCAAACCAAAAACTTTATAGATCAACCTTACATTGACGTAAATGGAAATACAGACACCTCTGTTACCCCAAATGAAATTTATATTAAAATAGTTATCTCTGAGAGCGATACTAAAAACAAAGTATCTGTCGAAGATTTAGAAGTGAAAATGTTTGATGCTCTAAAATCTTCAGGGATTAATACTGAAAAGGATTTAACAGCAAGCGACATAGGAAGTAATTTCAAATATTATTTGTTGAAAAGTAAAGATGTTATAAAAACAAAACAATATAGTTTGAAAGTAACCGATGCTATAACGGCAACAAAAGTAATCGGGCTGTTGGAAGATTTGAACATCTCAAATACCTCTATTGAACGAGTTGATTATTCTGATATGGAAGAACTTAAAAATAAACTTAGAACAAAAGCAGTTGAAAATGCACGAGCAAGAGCTTTGGCATTAACAAAACCATTGAATCAAACATTAGGAGCTGCGATTTATATAAGTGAAGCTGCAAACAATGATTTCAATGTAATACGTGGAACGCAGTTAAATGAAGTGGTTGTAACAGGCTACGGAACTGCAAGAAAGCAAGCACAGGATTTACCTAAAATTGACTTTGAAAAAATTAAAGTGTTTTCAACTGTCAATGTAAAATTCATACTTAAATAATAAGATGAGCTTTTCTAAATATCAATAAAACCAAAGGGGCGGGCTATCACAACAATATCCCTTTGGTTTTACAGAAAAATTTGTTTTACAATATCGCATCCCATCCACTTTTATCTTTCAACAACCGTTCTCTTAACAAGCGCACAGGTGGCATACCGTTGTCCATCATTTTATCATTAAAATCTTTTAAAGAAAACTTATCGCCTTGTTGTTTTTGATAGTCATTGCGCAATTTTAAAATCTCTAATTTTCCCAATGTATAAAACAAATAACCCGGATCGAAAGAGCCACGCAAGGCTTCCTGGTAAGATGGCTTTTCGCCCTGGTACCAATTGTTCATAAAAAATTTCGTTCCTCCATCAATCGTTGCACCTCCACAGTGAATGCTGATCGAATTGCACAAACGGCACAAGCGTAACAAAGCATCGCCGGATTGTGCAAGTTTATATTTGGCAGCCGTAACAGAATCGCCGTTGTTGCCAAAGCCTTGCTCTATCATCATTTGCTCGCAATAATGCGCCCAGCCTTCTACAAAAGCATAGTTACCAAACATCTTTTCGAGCTTGGTTGCAGTCGATGCATTGAGATGAAGGAACTGGGTGTAATGACCCGGATAAGCCTCATGAACCGTAATATTGTCGGTAGTATAATAATCAAACTGGCGCAGCCAGTCTTCTTTTTGTTTTGCATTCCATGAAGCATCAACCGGCGTAATGTAGTAATACGATTCAGTGGCTTTCTTTTCAAAAGGCCCTACCACATCCATCGAAGCTGTACTGGTAGCGCGGGCAAACTGCGGCGTTTCCTTTACCTGCACACGAACTTCGGATGGCATTGTGCAAATATTTTTATCTATTAAAAATTGCCGTATCGCTTCCAAATGGTGTTTGGCTGTAGGTATAAGACTATCTGCAGATGGATGTTCTTTTTGTATATCCGCATACACTTCGGTTGGTTTTTTATTCGGGTTGATGATTTTTGCAGCCGCATTAAAACGTTCCTGTTCTTCTTTTAATTTTTGCAAGCCGATGGATAGAATTTGTTCCGGCTCCATCGTGATGCCTTCATCAATCAGTCAACATTTTTTTGTAGTTACCCTTTCCAATTGCATAGCTATTATTTGCTTTTGGCGTCTTTTCTTTTTGAAGCCATGCTATGAAAGAATTGTAAGCAGCCACAGCGCTGTCGTTCGCGCTGGTAAAGGCTTTCATTAAAGTATCGTTCTTTACATCTTTCAAAGCGAGCAACAAATCGCCTTTCATAAAAGCAGCATTGCCGCCTGCTATTTGTATAGCTGTTTCGATAAAAGGTTTGGGCAACGAATCATCTAAGTTTTGTTTTGCCGCAATAAATAAAGAGGGAATGGATTGTTCGGTTTGAATCAAATCTTTCAAACGTTCATCCAATGGAGCAAAATTTCTTTTCACATACACACTTACATCCACAGCACCTGCGTATGTCATAGGATTATGGCTGTAAACTTTCAGGTTTTCAAACGAAAAAATTTCACCTTCAATGGCGGAGCGAAGAATGCGGTAATCATACCAATCCTTTTCACTCAAGCCAGTTGTATCCAATTGCGCAAGCTTATTTTCAAAGCCGTGCAAACGGCTCAATTCCTTATCCAGCGAGGCTTTGCTGTAATCGGTGGTTTTACCATCGTATTCATGAAAGCCAAGGCTAACGGCTTGCAAGGGTCGCCAGGCTAAATAACCGTTGATGTAATCGTTGGCAATTGAATCGAATGAAGGATTGGCTGTAGAAGTTTGGGCCGTCTGGGTTGATGTATTGTGGCAACTGGCTAAGCAAAACAAAAGACATGTAAAATAAAGCGGGTATTTCATATTGAGTAGTTGGTAGTTTGAAGAAAGTATGAAGGTTTAAAAGTATAGAGAAACGGCGGAATTGATTCTTCTTTGAAGAGCTGAACAATTGGTCTATTCTTTCAGCGAATGAAAGTAAAGTGACTTTGTTGATTTGTTTTTGCCCATTTCTATTTGTAAAATAGATTGGCTATGTATATTTGAGAATATTAAAAGTAGAATAACAAAGCTTTTTTAAATTCTATTTTATCGGTCATTTTTCAAGAATAATATGAAGCATAAAATGGCAATATTTTTAATCATAGTCGGCTTGCTGATTCTGATCGCTGGATTGTTATTTGGAATAAAAAGCATGAAGCCTGCAGATTTTGTCCTGTGGGCAGCAATTATAGCTGCTATAGGAGTTCTATTCGGAGCGTTTGGTAAAAGACTGCAAGACCTTGCATCTTCGGAAAAGTCAAATAAAATACTAGAAAATACACAAAAGACTGGCTCTAGCATTGACCAGTTTATTGATGAAAACAGATTGGATGGTACGCTAGTCTTTGATAAGAATTTGATTGATCCTAATGCATATATCACAATAACGACTGGAATGTCAATGCAAGTTCCTTTTTCGATGATAAACAGTTCGAGTCCAATTTGTGTGGGCGATGATATTTATCCAATTGAGTGGCATATCAACGATGACAAGCCTGAAGTCACATGTATTTGCTATGATCTTAATGGAAATTGGATGGTGGATGTCAGAAAAAATTATTGGAGAAGGAATCCTAATGTATCCAGTAAATTTAACTATGATTCAAAGGGATTTGAAGTTATAGATAACAAAGGAAATGTTGCTTTAAGTATTGATATATCTCAAAAAAATACAATTGTCATTCAAGGGTATTTCTGTTTTCGAAAGGAGGATTACATTTTGGTTCTTGGACAAGTAATGTCAAATGGTCAATTTAGCAGAGCATTAAAAGACCCTACAGCTTTTGAAAATATTTATAGAAGATCAGAGGTAAGAAATTTATTTCTATATGATAGAGAGCACTACATAGGTCAAAGGAATAATTTGAAGTAATAATCTCCTGCCATTCACGACTGTCTTTAAGAACTATATCCTCTGAGTATATAAAAACAAAAGCCGTCCTAACAATACTGTTAGAACGGCTTTCTTCGTAGCGAGAAAGGGAGTTGAACCCTTGACCTTTGGGTTATGAATCCAACGCTCTAACCGCCTGAGCTATCTCGCCAAATGGGGTGCAAATATAGGGCAGATTGATGAATGAAGAAAAGGAAATGAAACGCAAAACAATTGTGTAAAAAAGAAAAAACCCATTGTAGAAACAACGGGCGTCTTCGATTGCTTGCCATATGAAAAAGTTACAAAATCTCTTATTATTTAAAATCTTACTTTGTTATATTTCGTTTTATTTATAGTGCAAATATAAAACCGAAAGAGCATTTGAGCAACAATAAATTAATATTAATTTATTCTTTATAAATTGTTAAGGCTTCGCGCAGACAGGTTAGAGCTTTCATAATATCTTCATTGTTAATTACATAAGCCAAACGAACTTCGTTTTTGCCTAAATTTAAATCACTATAGAACCCGCTTGCAGGAGCTAACATGATGGTTTGGTTTTGATATGAAAATTTTTCTAATAACCATTGACAAAAGACATCGGTATCTTTCACCGGCAGTTTTGCCATTGCGTAAAAAGCGCCTCCTGGATTTGGGCAAAACACACCCCGTATCTCATTCAGCCCTTTTATTAATGTATCGCGCCGGCTTTTGTATTCTTCTTTCGTATGCTCAAAATAATCGGCGGGCAAGTCAACTGCCGCTTCACCCATCATCTGTGCCATTGAAGGCGGACTTAACCGAGCCTGTGCAAATTTTAAAGCCGCATCAGTAAGCTTCGTATTGCGCGAAACAAAAGCTCCGATTCTTCCCCCACAGGCGCTATATCTTTTGCTGATCGTGTCAACCACAATTACATTATCTTCTACATCTGTTAATTGTAAGGCACTAAAGTGTTCGCCATCATAACAAAACTCGCGGTACGCTTCGTCTGAAATGATATACAAGTTGTGCCTTACTGCAATCTCTTTCAACGTTTCCAGTTCTTGACGGCTATATAAATAACCCGTCGGATTGTTAGGATTGCAAATGAGAATAGCTTTTGTTTTTGCCGTAATTTTTGTTTCAAAATCTTCTATAGGCGGCAGGGCAAAACCCGTTTCGATATAAGACGTAACCGGAACGATTTTCACGCCCGCTTCTACTGCAAAGCCGTTATAGTTTGCATAAAATGGTTCGGGTATAATCACTTCATCGCCTGCATCCATGCAACACATAAATGCAAATAAAATGGCTTCCGAACCGCCGGTAGTTACCAGTATATCACCTACATTTACGGTAATGTTATTGCGGCTATAATACTCTACCAACTTGCGCCGGTAGCTTTCATTGCCTGCGCTGTGGCTGTACTCCAAAATTTTAAAATCGGAATGCCGAACCGCATCCAGTATCGGTTTCGGCGTTTCAATATCGGGCTGACCAATGTTCAAATGATATACATGAATGCCTCGTTTTTTAGCCGCTTCGGCATACGGAACCAGTTTCCGGATGGGTGATGGCGGCATAACCTGTGCGCGGTGGCTGATGGCAAGTGTATTCATATTGCAAACCTACAAACGCAATGATAAAAGATGAACGTTAATTTTTTGTGCAAAAACAAAAGGACGTAGGTTTGATGCCTATGAGAATTTTGTGCATTGATTGGGGTGCTAAACGAACCGGCATTGCCGTTACCGATCCGCTGAAAATTATTGCTTCGGCATTAACAACGGTGGAAACAAAAGAGCTTTTTTCTTTTTTAAAAAATTATATCCGGCAGGAAGCTGTTGAGACTATTTTGGTTGGAATGCCCCTAAACCTTGATGATTCGCAAACCCACGCCACAAGCGGGGTTCAGCAGTTTATCAATCGTTTAAAAAAAGAATTTGCCAATATTCCGGTAAAAACAATTGATGAACGTTATACATCGAAAATGGCAGTACGGGCAATGATAGACATGGGCATGAAAAAAAAAGATCGTCGCAAAAAAGAAAATATTGACAGCATTGCCGCAACGCTGATGTTGCAGGAACATTTGAATGGGATTTCATAAGGCAATAAAGCCTTTCAGGTTTGTGTAAAAGTGTCTGTTTGAAATACAGCATGTCGTCATTCCGCAATTGCCGCTACATCGTCTATATAATTTGAGCATCTTGCAAGCGGCTTTGTGCGGGATCTGATGACTGAAAATACTGTTGTTTACTGAATAAAACTCATTGCTACGAACATAACAACTCGTTCAAGTTTTGGAGAGTAGATTCCGCACAAAGCCCTCGCTAATTTAATTATATTTTAGCATCGTGTTGAGGGCCCCAACAATATTGTTGTGGCGGAATGACGAGTGGTTTGATTTCCAAATTAAAACACTACTCAGTTTTAATATTTACAACACATCTTTTTCTAAACCGATAAATTACATTTGCGGTTTGCAAAAAAACAGGAATGATTTTACCCATTGTTGCCTACGGTGCTCCGATTCTTAGAAAAAAAGCAATTGATACAACGCCTGATTATCCACAGTTGGATAAGCTGATTACCGATATGTGGGAAACCATGTATGCCAGCAATGGCGTGGGTTTGGCGGCTCCGCAAATCAACAAAGACATTCGATTGTTTGTGGTTGACAGCACGACTATTTTTAACAATCAGGATGAAGAAGACAAGGGAAAATATCCTGATGAGCCCGGCATTAAAAAGGTATTTATTAATGCCAAAATAAAAGAGCTTACAGGCAACGAATGGACATACAATGAAGGTTGCTTAAGCATCCCGAAAATACGGGAAGATGTAGTGCGTCCACAAACGGTTACATTAGAATATTTGGATGAACATTTTGCACCGCACACTGAAACATTCAATGGCATAACCGGCAGAGTGATTCAACATGAATACGACCACACCGAAGGCAAGCTGTTTATTGATTATATGAAGCCCTTACGCAGAAAATTGTTGTTGGGAAAATTAAACGATATCAGCAAGGGAAAGATCAAAACGGATTATAAAATGTCATTTGCAAAATGAAGGGTTGCTTAGTAGTTCTTTTTGTTTTTGTCCATTTTTTTTCTTTCTCCCAGGATACTTCGGTTACAGTGGAAGATCAGGTTTATATTTTGCCGGAAGTGTTTGTTCGGGATAGCAACTATGCCGATATTCTTCGCCGCATTCAAAAAGACACAACGTTTTATAAGGCATTTAAAACACTGCATACAATAGGCTTTTCGGCTTACAACAACATTACTATGTTGGATAAAGAAAGCAAGCCCGAAGCTACTTACAACAGCAAAACAGTGCAGCAGGTAAGCAATGGTTGTCGTACGATGACGGAAGGAAATAAAACAACAACCGGAGATTTTTACGACAAAAAAGGCGATTATAATTACATGACGGCGCAGATGTATGCTTCGCTATTTTTTACGAATGGAACGGCTTGCGGTGAAACCAATATTGTTGGCAATATGGACTTTGATGCCGACAGTAAAACCGGCATGGAAAAACACAAGGCGCAATTGAAAATGCTGTTCTTTAATCCGGGAAAAAAAATTCCGGGTGTTCCTTTTATTGGTAACAAGCTGGATTTGTACGATGCACGTGCACATCAACTATACAATTACCGTTTGGATTATATAAACTATCGCGGTTCGTATGCTTATGTGTTCTCCATCAAACCTAAGCCAGACGCGCCTTCCGGCGATATAGTGATAGATGAAATGACAACCTGGTTCGACCCGAAAACAATGGAAGTGCTGGCAAGAAATTATCAGCTCAGTTATAAAGCCGGCGTGTATGATTTTAATGTGAACATGCAGGTTGAACTCACCAGAATCAACAACATTTTATTGCCGCAAACGCTGCGCTACAAAGGCGATTTCCATGCTATTTTTCATGACCGCGAACGGGGAGAATTTACAGCAACGCTGTTTGATTTTAAGTTATAAGATTGAGGATTTTTACCGCGGAGAAAAGGAGTAAAAGAGGATTCGATGAGTAAGTTTGTTTTCGATAAAATAATTTTAAAATCAAATTCGATAATTAGAATGTTTGATATTGATAAAAAGATAAAAGGCGAATGAAATAAGTTAGGCTTTTACTATGACAACGGTGATAACAAAGAGAAAAAAGAATGGAGATTCTTTGGTTGTAGGAAAGGCTTACAAACACTGCATTATACTTTTGCGGCTTACAAAATGTTTTTATAACATCTTTTTATGGCAAAAACAAAACTTGCGATTATCGGTTTGGGTTATGTTGGATTGCCATTGGCGGTTGCTTTTGCAAAGAAATATGCAGTAGTTGGTCTTGATGTAAAAGCAGAACGCATCAACAAACTCAAGAACGGTTATGATGCGAATGGAGAAGTGAAAAAAAAGCCTTTACAAAAAGCTATAAAAACAAACAATGATGATGTAGTTGGTTTGTTTGTAACAAGCGATGAACAAGCTTTGCAAGGAGCCAATATTTTTATTATTACCGTTCCTACTCCCGTTGATACTCATCATCATCCCGATCTTACTTTATTAAAAGAAGCAACCGAAACCGTAAGCCGTTTCATTACAAAAAACAGCGTCGTTATTTATGAATCTACCGTTTATCCGGGCGTAACCGAAGATGTTTGTGTGCCGATATTGGAACAAGGTTCAAAGCTCATTTTCAATCGGGATTTCTTTGTTGGTTATTCGCCTGAACGCATCAATCCGGGTGATACAACACACACTCTTACCAACATAAAAAAAGTGATTTCCGGCTCAACAGTTGAAGCTACTGAAACCATCAATCAACTATATCAAAGCATCATCACTGCGGGAACGCACATTGCTCCTTCCATCAAAGTTGCAGAAGCCGCGAAAGTGATTGAAAATGCACAGCGCGACATCAACATTGCGTTTATGAATGAGCTTTCTAAAATCTTTCGTTATCTGAATATTGATACTACCGAAGTGTTGCAGGCCGCTTCTACCAAGTGGAACTTTTTACCGTTCAGGCCCGGACTTGTTGGTGGTCATTGCATTGGTGTTGATCCTTACTATCTCGCGCAAAGGGCGATGGATGTTGGGTTTCAGCCAGAAATTATTTTGGCTGGCAGAAAATTGAACGATGGCATGGGCGCTTACATTGCAGGCGAAGTGATGAAATTGATGCAAAATAAAACCCTCATTTTGAATGAAAGCAAAGCCTTGGTTTTGGGTTTTGCTTTTAAAGAAAATTGTGCTGACTTCCGCAATACCAAAGTGATTGATATTGTTGATGAATTACAACGTAACGGCATTGAAGTAGATGTTTATGACCCCTGGGTAAAGAGCGAACAAGTGAAAGAAGAATACAACATGTCTCCTTTGAATGAGTTGCCAAAACAACAATACGATGTTGTAATAGTTGCCGTTGCGCATCGTCAGTTTACAGAGGATGTGATAATAAATTTGTGCAAAAACAAATCGGTATTGTATGATGTGAAATCGGTGTTGGACAAAAGTATTGTAGATGGCAGATTGTAAGTGTTTTCTTTCAACCAGCGATTTTTTGTAATATTGCTTTTCAATTGCAACTACTTCATTACCAAAAACATTTTTCAACTTAAACCAAACCAATCAATCAACGTTATGAATTGTCGTTTTTGTGCTACGCCTCTTTCCAATATTTTTATTGATTTAATCAATGCTCCTGCTTCCAATTCTTTTCTTACCGAAGAACAACTCAACGAACCCGAAACGTACTATCCTTTAAAAGTGTTCACTTGCCACAATTGCTTTTTAGTGCAAGTTGATGAATACAAAAAAAGCGATAGCATCTTTAACAATGAGTATGTTTATTTTTCTTCTTATTCAACTACGGCATTGCAACATGCCAAGCAATACGTTGAGAAGATGATGGATCGTTTTCATTTTAATGAGAACAGCCAGGTCATTGAAATTGCATCTAACGACGGTTATTTGTTACAATATTTTAAAGAGAAAAAGGTTCCGGTTTTAGGCATCGAACCTACAGGCAATACGGCTGAAGTATCACGTAGCAAAGGCATTGAAAACATCTCCGAATTTTTTGGAACACCACTCGCAAAAAAATTGGTTGACACCAACCGCAAAGCCGATTTATTGTTAGGCAATAACGTGCTCGCGCATGTGCCCGATATTGTTGATTTTGTAAGGGGAATGAAAATGGTGTTGAAAGACGATGGTGTGATTACAATGGAGTTTCCGCACCTGATGCAGTTGGTTGACAACAATCAGTTTGATACCATTTATCACGAACACTTTTCTTATTTATCATTTTATACTGTTCAACAAATATTCAAAGCGCAAGGTTTGGAAATGTTTGATGTAGAAGAAGTACCGGTGCATGGCGGCTCGCTGCGTATTTATGCAAAACATGAAAACGACGAATCAAAACCCATTTCAGAAAACGTTCAAAAGTTGTTGGATAAAGAAATGAGCATAAGCATGAACACCTTAGCTTATTACAACCGTTTTGCCCAGGCATCGTTTCAAATTAAGTTGGATTTTACTGACTTTTTAATTCATCAAAAAAAGGAAGGAAAGAAAGTTGCCGGTTATGGCGCCGCAGCAAAAGGCAACACTTTACTCAATTATTGCGGTATTAAAAACGACCTGATTGATTTTGTGGTAGATGCAAACCCTTACAAGCAAAACAAATGGTTGCCAGGCAGTCATATACCCGTGGTAAATGAAAATGTTTTAAAAGAAAACAAGCCTGATTACGTTGTGATTTTTCCCTGGAATTTGCAGGAAGAAGTAATGAAGCAATTGCATTACGTAAAAGACTGGAGCGGACAATTTGTAATTCCTATTCCGCATGTGCATGTTGTTTAGAAAGCTGCAAGTTGTTAGCTGCAAGCTTCAAGTTGTATTCACTCAATTTCGTTTCTTTTCTTGCAGCTAACAACTTGCAGCTCAAAACTTGCAGCCACTTAAAAAATTTTCATAGTTTTACCAATATCAAGCTCTAACTCGCGTTTCATGTTTTGCAAGCTTGACATTTATCTACTTTAACCAAACAATAACCGTTATGAAAGCAGTTATCCTCGCCGGCGGCTTTGGTACACGCATTTCCGAAGAAAGCGGCATCCGACCTAAACCTATGGTTGAAGTTGGTGGCAGGCCCATCCTTTGGCACATCCTTAAAATTTATTCAGCACATGGCATTAACGATTTCGTTATTTGCTGTGGCTACAAAGGATACATCATCAAAGAATATTTTGCCAACTATTGCATGAACAACTCCGATGTTACGTTCGACATGCACAAAGGCAGTATGGAAATTCACCGAAATCAAACAGAAGACTGGCGGGTAACGCTGGTAAACACCGGTTATCATTCTATGACGGGCGGACGAATGCTGCGCGTGCGCGATTACATTGGTGATGAAACATTTTGCATGACCTATGGCGATGGCGTTAGCGATATTGACATCACTGCATCCATCGCGTTTCATAAGCAAAACAAAACCTTGGCAACGCTCACTGCTGTGCAACAGCCCGGCAGGTTTGGCGTGTTTAATTTAGCACCGGAAGATACCGTTATTAAAAGCTTTCAGGAAAAGCCAAATACCAACAATGAAATGCCTTGGATTAACGGAGGTTTTTTTGTTTTAGAGCCAGGTGTGATGGATTATATTGAAGATGAAAGTACAACCTGGGAACGCGAACCTCTTGAAAATTTATCGCGCGATGGCGAACTATCGGCATTCCGGCACACAGGTTTCTGGCAGCCGATGGATACCTTGCGCGATAAAAATTTTTTAGAAGATTTGTGGGAAAAAGGAACCGCTCCCTGGCACATCTGGAACAAGCAACTGGTATAATTATCACGTTTGTTTTCAACGATTTTTTTCTGCACTTCATCTATTTTCTCTTTTCTAAAATGAAAGCGGCTCGTTTATACTGTTTACGTTTATACAAGTTTGTTTTTAACCTTATTTATAAATTCAGTGTATGAAGATTTTAATTACCGGCAACATGGGTTATATAGGTCCGGTTCTCACAGCTCATTTGCGAAACTTATATCCTTCCGCCATTTTAATTGGTTACGATGCCGGTTATTTTGCTGCTAATCTTACCAACGCTTCTATTCTGCCGGAAAGCTTGTTGAATCAACAATATTTTGGCGACATTAGAAATATATCTGCAGATGTGTTAGAAGGCGTTGACGCAGTGGTTCACCTGGCAGCTATCTCGAACGATCCGATGGGCAAACACTTTGAAGATGTTACCATTGCTATCAATTTTGAATCGAGCATGCGTGTAGCAAAACTGGCAAAGAAAGCCGGTGCGCGTGCGTTTGTTTTTGCCTCAAGTTGCAGTATTTACGGCGCTGCCGGCGATGCACCCAAAACAGAACAATCAGAAGTAAGTCCGCTTACGGCGTATGCGCGTTCCAAAGTGTTTACCGAACAGGAATTGAAGTTGTTGTCAGATGAAAACTTCACCGTTACCTGTCTTCGTTTTGCAACGGCCTGCGGTATGAGTTCCCGCTTACGGCTCGATTTGGTTTTGAACGATTTTGTAGCAAGTGCAGTCGTAACAAAACAAATCAATATTTTGAGCGATGGCACACCGTGGCGACCACTTATTCACGTCAAAGATATGTCGCGCGCTATCGAATGGGCAATTGAACGAAAAGAAGAAAACGGAGGACAATTTCTTGCTGTAAACACCGGCACGCACACCTGGAATTACCAGATTAAAGACCTGGCGCAAACCGTAGCCGATGTAATTTGCGGCACACAAATTTCCATTAACAAAGAAGCGACACCGGATAAGCGTTCTTATCTCATCAACTTCAATTTGTTTGCATCATTGGCGCCCGATCATCAACCCAAAGTAACCTTGGCAGAAGCGGTAAAAGAGTTGGAAGAAAACTTAACTGCTATGAATTTTAATAACGCTGATTTCAGATCCTCACATTTCATTCGCTTAAAAGAATTAACCGCATTTCAAAACAGAGGTTTGTTGAACGAAAGACTGGAATGGACCAACAGAACAAATAAAAAGACAGATAAGAAAGCAGTAGCGGCAGCTACCTTGTAAGTTTGTTTTTGGCAGAATTTTTTATAGCGAGCCTGCATGTCGCCAGTGACACGAGGGCGCAAAGAAAATTTATCTGTGAAACTTAGCGTCTTAGCGGTTAACATTCATTTTCGCACAGTTTGCAAAAAAGCGGCAAAACCAAACCGATGATTTTCACCGAAACCAAATTGAAAGGCGCTTTCCAGATTGCCATCGAAACAAAAGATGATGAGCGGGGATTTTTTGGAAGAATGTATTGCAGGGAAGAATTTGCAGAGCACGGCATTGATTTCAGTATTGCACAATCGAACATCGGATACAACAAAAAGAAAGCTACGCTGCGCGGAATGCACATGCAGGGAGCGCCACATAAAGAAGCCAAACTGGTGCAATGTATTTGCGGAAGTTTGTATGATGTGATTGTTGACATGCGCGCCAACTCTCCGACTTTGTATCAGTGGGTTGCTACAGAATTATCAGCCAGTAACAATGCTTTGCTTTACATTCCCGAAGGCTTTGCACATGGCTATATCACCTTGGAAGATGATACAAAAGTGTTGTACATGATGTCGGAATTTTACAAGCCGGGAGCCGAGCAACCGCTTCTTTGGAACGATTCTTTCTTCAATATTCACTGGCCTTTACAACCTTTGGTCATGTCAGAAAAAGACAAGGCCATTCCTTTATTTCAACCAGCTTCTTTTGCTTTTCATCATAAATAAACACAACATGATTATTGTTGATACGCTGCTGCAAAAAAGAGCAAAAGAAAACAACCCTATTAAAGTAGGTGTGATGGGTGCAGGCTTTATGGGTGCGGCTGTTATCAGACAAATTTGTAAATACAAACCCGGTATTAAAGCGGTTGCTGTTTACAATCGTCATCCCGAAAAAGCAAGAGACGCATATCTAAAGGCAGACATAAAAGATATAGAACAGCCGACTACAGTTGCTGAATTAGAAGAAAACATAGCAGCAGGAAAATTTAGCGTTACAGATGATGCGACATTGCTTACCGACGCACAAAACATTGATGCCATTATGGACATCACAGGCACCATCGAATTGAGTGCGCAAATCATTTGGCGTGCCATTCAAAACCGAAAGCACATCATCTTAATGAATGCTGAATTGGATTGTACAATCGGTCCCTATTTAAAAGTTCAGGCCGATAAAATGGGTGTGGTTTACACCAATGTTGATGGCGACCAGCCAGTCGTTATTATGAACGTTTACCGCATGGTAAAAGGCATGGGTTTGAAACCTGTGTTGTGCGGCAACATCAAAGGTTTGCAGGACCCCTATCGCACGCCTGCCACACAGGAATCTTTTGCCAGACAGTGGAATCAAAAACCAGCTATGGTAGCATCGTTTGCCGATGGCAGCAAGATGAGCTATGAGCAAGCAATTGTTGCCAACGCAACCGGTATGCGCGTTGCCAAACGCGGCATGCACGGTTGCACGGTTCCGCCCAACACTACTATAAAAGAAGTGGTGAATTTATTTCCTTTGGAAGATATATTGAAAGGCGATGGCATTGTTGATTACGCAGTTGGCATCAGCGAACCGGCGCCTGGCGTGTTTGTGTTAGCTACCACCGATGATCCGGTGCAGCAGTGGTTTTTAAAGTTGTATAAATTGGGCGATGGGCCTTTGTATTTGTTTTACGAACCGTATCATTTGTGTCATTTGTTAGCACCCAACACCATTGCGCGCGCTGTGTTGCTGAACGATGCTGCATTGGCGCCGTTGGGCAAGCCGTATGTAGAAGTGGTGGCTACTGCCAAACGCGATTTAAAAAAGGGTGAAACCATTGATGGCATTGGTGGCTATATGACCTATGGCGAATGTGAAAATGCTGACATCAGAATGGCTGAAAACCTATTGCCGCTTGGCTTTGCGGAAGGTTGTGTGTTGAAAAAAGATATACCGCGCGATGCTACTTTGTCCTTTGACGATGTGATAATGCCGGAAGGCAGATTTGCTTATCAACTCTATAAAGAACAGGAAGAATATTTTAAAGATAAATGATTGTTTAAATCACAAAGACAGTAAGAAACAAAGGTTCACAAAGAATATTTCGTGTAACTTCTTCTCTTTGCGCCTTCGTGGTTCAAAAACTTAATGGCGAATCGCAAAGTGTTGTTTCGCTTTGTTTTCTTTTCTAAAAAAAACCAATCCTATAAAAAACAAATCAACGGTTAGGGTTACTGCAGGATGAGACTTGATTTCATTCCAGGCTTCCTCCATTTCTTCACTCCAATAAATATCGTCAAAAACAAAAATGGAATGTTCATTTTGTTTTTGCAACAATTGTTGAAAGTAAGCCAGTGTGGGTTCTTTGCGATGATTGCCATCAACAAAAGCAAAATCAAGAGATGATAAAGTTTGTAAAGTTTGTGGAAGCGTAACATCAAAATTGCCTTCAATCAATTGAATATTTTGTATTCCCAATTGCGCAAAGTTTTGCCTGGCTACAGATGCAATTTCGGGTGAACCTTCCATCGTTATTACTTTTGCATCACTCTTCGCACAAGCCAAATACGAGGTGGTAATGCCAAGCGAAGTGCCCAATTCTAAAATAGTTTTGGGTTGATAGTAATTTACCATTCTAAACAGAAGCTGGCTAAACTTTTTTGTCTTCAACGCTGAAGCTGCAATAGAAGAAACGCTGCGCTGTCTGAATTTGGTAAAGTTGGAACCGGCACCGAAATCCTCAACCGTAAGTAAAGTTTGGTTTTGCTTTAATTCTTCACGCAAGGCTTCAATTGTTTTAAAGCAATAAAAGCCACGATGATCATTCAATACCTCTTTTACAAAACTGAAGACAAACGGCGAATGAACGCCGTGCCCTTTTCCGTTGGAAGCCCTTACCCAATAGTATAAATATTTGAAAGAAAGTTGCAGCTTGCCGTACATCGGGCAATGTTAGCGAATGAATGTGAAAGTAGTGAGTGGTGAATAGTGAAATTTGAAGTAAACAGACCTATAAGGTTTTAAAAACCTTATAGGTCTTGAGCAAACAACTTATTTTCTTTCCCATACTTCGAAGCTGTATGCGAACTTGTGTTTCTCATCGGTTGAAAAATCCTGCTTACTTTTTCGGCCCCATTTTGCTTCATCTATCGAAGGGAAAAACGCATCGGCATCGGTGAAGCTATGATGCACTCGTGTGAGATAAATTCTATCAGCCTTTGGTAGTAGCAGGTTATAAACTTCACCGCCGCCTATTACCATTAACTCATTGTAATCAGCCTCTTTCACAAAGAAAAAAGCATCCTCCAAATTGTTTACAACAACAGTTCCTTCAGGATGATAATTTTTTTTTCTTGTTAGAATAATATTGGCTCTGCCCTGCAATGGCTTGCCACCGCCGAACGAATCAAATGTTTTTCTTCCCATCAACACAGGCAAGCCCCAAGTAATATTTTTAAAATATTTTAGGTCGTTTGGCAAATGCCAAAGCATTTTATTTTCCTTACCAATGGCGCCATTTTCAGCAGCCGCAACAACGAGAGAAATGGTCATATTTACGATGTAAGATATGGGATGTTAGATGTGATTCGATGTTAGATGTGCGATGTACAGTGTTAGATGTTTTGAAAAAGTAGATGGTTACATCGTACTTCGCACATCTAACATCATACATAAACTCACACTGCCACAGGTGCTTTAATGTGTGGATGAAACTGATAATTTTCCAATTCAAAATCTTCGAACTGAAAAGAGAAAATGTCTTTCACAGCCGGATTGATTTTCATGACGGACAATGGATACGGGTCACGCGTTAATTGCAGCTTTGCCTGTTCAATGTGATTGCTGTATAAATGCACATCACCAAATGTGTGAACAAAATCGCCCAATTCCAAACCGCAAACCTGCGCCATCATCATCGTAAGCAAAGCATACGATGCAATGTTGAACGGCACGCCCAGAAACACATCGGCACTGCGCTGGTATAACTGGCAGCTTAATTTTCCATCCGCAACATAAAACTGGAACAAAGCATGACAAGGCATCAACGCCATCTTAGGCAGATCGGCAACATTCCATGCGCTCACCAAAATGCGGCGGCTATCGGGTGAGTGTTTGATTAGTTTTATTGCTTCGCCGATTTGGTCAATTGTCGTTCCATCAGCACCTTCCCAGCTACGCCATTGCTTGCCATACACAGGTCCTAAGTTGCCGTTTTCATCTGCCCATTCGTTCCAGATACTTACGTTATGGTCGGTCAAATATTTGATGTTGGTATCGCCCTGCAAAAACCAAAGCAGTTCGTAAATGATGCTTTTGATATGCAGCTTTTTTGTTGTTACCAACGGAAAACCTTTGCTTAAATTAAACCTCATTTGATAGCCAAAACAAGAGATAGTTCCTGTTCCGGTGCGATCGGTTTTTGTTACGCCGTTGTCTAAAATATGCTGAAGTAATTGATGGTATTGTTGCATGACCCTAATCCGCCGCGGCGGAAGTTTTAAAATCGTTTATGGATAAATACTTTACTTTGCAATCTTCTGCCTCTGTTACCCTTTAGGGGTTAGGGGCCCTTGCTCCACCCCCCCTTTAGAGGCCAGGGGCTTCCTTCTCCTTCTTCCTTCGCTTCAATTCCTTGCTGATTAGCATTAGCTCTCTATTCGTTTGTCCGTTGATGCTGCTGTTTTCCTGCGCACGTCGCATGAGGTAGGGAATCACATCGCGTATAGGGCCAAACGGCACATACTTGCTTACCGAATAACCGGCTTTAGCAAGGTTGAATGTGATGTTATCGCTCATGCCATACAACTGCGAAAAATGAACATGCGGATGTTCGTGCGGAATGCCTTTACTATCCATCAATTCGGCTGCATGAAGGTTGCTGTATTCGTTGTGCGTAGCAACGATGGCAGCAATGGTATTAATGTTATTAATGCAATATTCAACCGCTTCATTATAATCGCCGTCTGTAAACGATTTGTCTTTTTGTATGGGTGATGGATAGCGCTTTTGTGCCGCCCGCGCCCGTTCTTTTTCCATGTAAGCACCACGCACCAGCTTCACACCCAGAATAAATCCTTTTTCTTTTGCGATGCGGTGTGATAGTTTCATAAACTGGAGCCTGTCGTGCCGGTACAGTTGAATAGTATTGTACACAACAGCGTTTTCTTTATTAAACTCTTCCATCATCTCAATTGTAATCCTGTCAATAGGGTCTTGAATCCAGCTTTCTTCAGCATCTATCAACACACCAATGCCTTGGCTGGCGGCTTCTTCACAGATGCGGTACATGCGCTCTTTTACTTTTGTCCATTCTTCTTTTTCGGCTTCATTATCATGAATGCCACTACGCAAACGTGGCGCTTCGTTTAAGTTTTCTAACAAACCAAACCTTGCGATGCCTGTAACTTTTACGCTAATGAAGGGAATGTTTTTTTGCGAAGCCGCATAATCAATCACCTTTATAAATTGCTGTGTTGCTCCTTCAAAATTCGCTTCACCTTCTTTTCCTTCCACACCATAATCGAGTATTACTTTTACATGATATTCATCAAGCCTGCTTGCTACATCTGCTGTTTGTTCGAGCATTTCGCCACCCACAAATTGTTTAAAAATGGTGCTGCGAATGATGCCGTTAATCGGCAGGCCTGTCTTCATTAAAAAGGGAGTAAGCCTCACTCCTATAGCCGAGAACATGGGATAATTCATGGTGCTGAACAAGAAGCGACCACTCTTTAATTCTTTATCATTTTTGTAGGCAAAAGCAACCTTTGTATTGTCGAAAGATAATTCCATAATGCGCGGGTTCGTTGTGCGAATATCGGTAATGGAACGGGAAGTAAAAACACAGGTTTGAGAATGTTGAAAGAATGTATATTTATAACAAAAAAGCTCCTTCTTTTTTTAAGAAAGAGCTTTTGTTTTTGCCCTAAAATCTTACAAAATATTCAACGTAGCGCTTACATAATATAAGCCGCCAATTGATGGATTGCCATACGCATTGATGTAATAATGATTGGTAAGATTGGTGCCGCCAAGCTTCAACAAAATTTTGCTTTGCGAAAGCTTGTAAGTGAGTTGCGCATCAAGCGTTCCAAAAGCACCAATATTGCCGGAAGTAAAATCGCCTTCATAAAAAAACTTGTCTTGCCAGCGATACACCACATTAAAACCAAATGCATTTTTGGCTAAAAAGCCGGTGTTGCCAAAGCCAATGTTGGCGCGGTATTTCGGCGTATTGAAGTCGGTTTCAAAATTAGCAGAACTGCTTTTTAATTCATCCGAAAATAAGTTGGCGCTAATATTAAAATTGTGGGGCAAAAGATATTGTATCGCTACGCCCCATCCATCCGTTTTTACTTTGCCCGTGCTATTTACGGCAATGGAATATGTTTTTGGATTGGCAAGCCCAACAACAGTATCAAGTGGAACTGTTGATGATTGTACGGCATATATTCGTCCCAAGAAATTTTTATATTCGGAATAGTAACCATATACATCAATCAGTAGTTTATTTGCAATCAAACCTTTGTAACCAACTTCGTAAGAAGCACAGGTTTCAGGTTTGAATTCACCCAATTGTTGCACCACCAAAAGTGATGTGTTTTTAGGAATGCTTGCCGGAGTAGAACTATAAACCCCATAACTTGCTAATGTGTAAATAGGATTCGTATCAAAATGATTGAGCTTTCTAAAAAGAGGCAAGCCGCCAATTAACTCTGTACCTCCGCCAATATTTAAATTAATGTATTGCTGTTGTGTAGTTGGGAAACGATAAGCCGTTTGATAGGATAACCGTATGTTGTGATTTTTTGCAACTGAAATAACAGCCGAAATGCGTGGTGTAAAATTACCTTTGAAATTATCATTTTTATCATATCGTCCTGATGCGGTTAACTTTAAAACATCATGAAATAAACGCTGTTGTAATTGAAGGTAAGCACCGTATTCGTTAATGGGAATTTTGCCGGCTGTATCAATAAACAAAGTACCTTTTGAGTTCAATTCATATCGTTTGTAATTGCCGCCAATCAAAACATCGGTACTGCGGTTTACCGAATCAATATTCAATAAATTGGTCAGGTTGTATTGACCTTCTGCCATGTACAAAGCTGTATGATCAACAAACAAACCGCCTTGTGGTATTGGCTTTGAGCGTACCTGGTCAAATATAGTTTTGAAAGCAGCCGTACCAGCTACAGGTCGTCCCGCATCAGCATAAGCACGTGCGCCGTTTAGAAAATCTTGGGTGTGTGCCTGCATAACTGATTGAGCAGCTGCCGCAGCGGTGGCAGGAGTTGCACCCGGCCCAGATATAGCTGCCTGATAGGCAGTTAAGTAAGTGGTTAATGCGCCTTGGGCAAATGCACCTGTAAATTGAGGATACCAGCTTGCCGCAGCATTAGCACCATTGAAACTTGGCTTCCAGGCTTCATTAAATAATTGCATGGTTACCGTTGCATTGAATGATTGTCCTGCATCTTCCTGTGTTGTATATGCTCGTAAAAACCAGTTTTTGCTACGGGCTTCGAGCTTGTATTGCGAGATCATAAAATTTTTGAGAGAATACCTGTCACTGCCTGTGTAAACCGAAGTTCCATAACCTAAGTTAGCAATAAAAGAGAGTTCGGTGCTGGGTGTAATCATATAGTACAAACCGCCACTGGCTTTAATGTTGCGGGTGGTTGGGTCAATCACGTCACTTTCTTTGTAACCGGTTCGGGAAACATTCAAAGATGAATTGAAGTAAGGTGACAAAATTGCTGTAGCTGGAATTCCTGTTTGGTTAATCGCAGCAGCCACGCTTTGTAAAAAAGGAGTTGCAGGATTGGTAATATTTAATGATGTTTCATCGCCGTAAACATTTACGCCATTATAGTTTGCATCGCTGGCTCGTGTGCCTGAAATTAGTTTACCAGGGCTTGTTGGACTGCGCAAAAAATTGCTGGTATCGTGTGCCACCCAATCTTTCGCTTCAATGTATTCGCCTGATATTTTAAACGCAAACTTGTCGCTTATCTTCTTGCCAAAACGCAAAGCAAAATCATAATAAGGCGATGCACTGCGGCTGTAATCGTTGATATGATTCACGCCACCTTTTATCTGCACGCTCAATCCCTGGTATTTAAAAGGATCTTTACTGCTAATTAACAACGTTCCGTTCATTCCACCAGGTCCGTACAAAGCCGATGAAGCTCCATTCAACAACTCCATGTTGTCAACATCCAATTCAGTAGGTCCAACAATGGCTCCAACAGGAAAATTTAAACCCGGCGCCTGGTTATCCATACCATCAACCAACTGGTTAAACCGAACGTTGCCGCTGCCGTTAAAACCGCGTGTGCTGGGCGTTTTAAAAGTTAAGCTTGATGTGGTTAAATCAACTCCGTTTAAATTACCGATCACGTCATAATAAGTTGACGCGGGCGACGCGGCGATGTTGGCAGCACTTACCCGTTGGATGGTTACCGGCGATTCTAAAATGCGTTCCGGTGTGCGGCTGGCAGATACTACAACATCTTGCCCTAACACATACGCCGTTTGCAGGCTTACGTTCACCGGCTCTGTTGCATTGCTAATGGGGATTTCCTGCGTTGCAAAGCCCACTGATGAAATCACTAAAGTAAAGGGGGGATTTTGTTTTGCCGATAATTTAAAGTTTCCCTTTTCATCGGTAAAAGTTCCGGTTGCATTGCTGCCTTTTATCAGCACGGAAGCCGATGCTACAGGCTCGTTTGTTGAAGCATTTTTTACGCTTCCCGAAACCACAACATTAGTTTGTGCTTGGGTGGTAAAGGCAAATAAAAGAAAGAGAAAACAAACTACAGAAGTTCTCATACATAGCTTTGTTTAGATGATTTAGTAAAGAAAGAAAGTTATATTGAATTGACAGGAAAAAAACAACAGTATTTTTTCATTATTAAAACATTTTAATTGGCAAATAAGCGTTGCAGGATGCTGTTGAAAAAATGAGTAAAACCAAACTTAGCCAGATTCCAACAGGTAAATATAAAAGGATTTAGCATTTCTATGCAAACAATTGTTCTTCTATTTTTGTTGCATGATACCGCACACATTTTCAAACCAGACCGCATTTTACAAAGGCAAAGTAAGAGATGTTTACACCATTGGCAACGAAACATTGGTAATGATTGCCAGTAACCGCATTTCTGCTTTTGATGTCATTCTGCCAGCGCCCATTCCCTACAAAGGTCAGGTGCTCAATCAGCTTGCAGCTTATATGCTCCGGCAAACTGGAGACATTTGTCCAAACTGGTTATTGGCAACCCCGGCGCCAGTGGCTGCTGTGGGTAAAAAATGTGTGCCTTTCAAAATTGAAATGGTAGTGCGTGGCAACCTAACGGGTCATGCGTGGCGCACTTATAACAGCGGCGGCCGCACATTGTGCGGCGTTACAATGCCCGATGGAATGAAAGAAAATGATGCATTTCCAAACCCAATCATTACACCTTCAACCAAAGCATCGGAAGGACATGATGAAGACATTTCTAAAGAGGAAATTATAAAGACAGGTTTGGCTACAGCCGAAGAATGGAACGTATTAGAAAGCTATGCGTTGCGGTTGTTTGAAAGGGGCAAAGAGATTGCTGCAGAGCACGGTTTAATTTTGGTGGATACCAAATATGAGTTTGGTAAAATTGGAGGCGATATTTATTTGATGGATGAAATTCACACACCGGATTCATCCCGTTATTTTTATGCAGATGGATTTAAAGAACGTCAGCAAAGAGGCGAGCGGCAAAAGCAATTAAGCAAAGAATTTGTACGCGAATGGCTTATCGAAAACAACTTCATGGGAAAAGAAGGACAAACGGTTCCCCACATGAGCGATGAATGGGTGGCCACCATCAGCCAGCGATACATTGAACTGTATGAAAACGTTACCGGACAAGCGTTTCAGCCTGTTGATATGAGTGACGAAGAAGTGTATACTAAAGTAGAAGAATGGCTGGAGAAGAGATGACAATTGACAGATGGCAGATGAGAGATTAGATGACGGATAACAAATAATTGAGGTTTTGTTTATTATAAAAAATCATTTTGATTGTACTACAGCCTCTGTCATCCGTCATCTAACATCTGTCATCTAATCCCGGTCGTAATCTTTGTTTGGACTTATTAAAAACATGCCTGCCTTTGTCTATTCCTTTTCGCAATTCAGCTTGCCGTTGCAGAGGTAAGTCAATGGTTTCTTTACATTCAATGCTGCAACAGCCATTGTATTTCGCAGCACATTCTTCGCATTGAATAAACAACAAATGACAGCCATTGTTTTTGCAGTTGGTATGCGCATCGCAAGGCTTTTTGCATTGATGACAATGCGCAATCACATCTTCCGTAATGCGTTCACCAAGACGGTTATCAAACACAAAATTTTTACCGATGAATTCACTTTCCAATCCCTGTTCTTTTACCTCTTTTGCATAGTTAATAATGCCACCTTCCAAATGAAACACATTGTTGAAACCGTTGTGCAACAAATAAGCACTTGCCTTTTCGCAACGAATGCCACCAGTGCAATACATAATGATATTTTTCTCTTCTTTTCCTTTCAGCATATCCACAGCCATTGGCAGTTGGTCGCGGAATGTATCGGAAGGCACTTCCCGCGCATTTTTAAAATGTCCTACTTCATACTCGTAATGGTTACGCATGTCTATTACAATGGTATCGTCGCTTTGCAAATACTCATTCATTTGTGCAGCATTTACATATTTACCTTTCTTATTCATGCTGAACGATTCATCTTCAATTCCATCCGCTACAATTTTATCGCGAACTTTTATTTTTAATACCCAGAACGACTTGCCGTCGTCATCCACAGCAATGTTCAATCTTACGCCTTCCAAATCGTTGATTGTATACAAAGTTTTTTTGAACAATTCAAACTTACTTTGCGGAACGCTTATCTGCGCGTTGATACCTTCTTTCGCCACATAAATGCGACCGAATACCTTCAACTCATCTAATTGTTTGTAAAGAAAATTGCGAAATTCTAATGGATTTTGAATTTGCAAATAGCGGTAAAAGCTAATGGTAGTACGGGCTTCCGTTTCCTGAAGCAAACGCTGCTTCAGTTCTTCGCCGCTGATGCGGTTGTGTAAAATTGCCATAAAAACAAATTTCAGACATCGTGCTTCTCCATACACAATGTTCTATGATGAATGATAGATTCCGTTGCAGGCGGAACAAAATTTCGGCGCAAAAATAAACGCCAATTCCGGGTAATGAAAAGGTTTCGAAAACAATTAAGATTCACATTGCATATCCGTTTTTGTTTTCAATTAAAAGTGCTCTTCGTGTATTGCACGATTTTCTACCTACATAACGTTTCTACGGAATACTCAAAAAACATCTTCTCCATTCTTATCTTTTTCGCTAAAAAAGATGCGTTTGACGTGAGTAAAAACTATCTTATTTTTACCAGCCCTATACAATTTTTATGACAATAGAAGCTGCAATAACGAACTTGCTTTTTACCATATCTAACAGTGCGGTTGAACGCATTGTAAAGCTGCCACAGAGCGGTAGCGACCGCGTTTATTATCGCGTTTATACAAGCGATAAAACGTTCATCATAACTTACAACAGCAACGTTCAGGAAAACAAAACGTTCATCGCATTCTCGAATCATTTCAAACAAAAAAATCTTCCGGTTCCGCAGGTGATTGCATTGAATGAGGAAGGCACGTTGTATATTCAGGAAGACGCAGGAACAGAATCGTTGTTGGATAAACTAACTGAACATGGACATAATGATATTGTTTACCGCCTGTTTCAAAAAAGCTTACAACAATTGGCTCGTTTGCAAATAATAGGCGATGAAGATCTGGATTATAGCTTGTGTCTTACTGCAAAAGAGTTTGGCAGGCAGGCAATCATGAGCGATTTATTGTACTTTAAATATTATTTTTTAGACACATTAAAGCTGCCATACGACAAGCAGGCTTTGTATGCAGAGTTTGAAAACATTGGGGAGCTTTTAGTTAAGGACGACAACAAATATTTTATGTTTCGCGACTTTCAAAGCCGTAACATTATTGTGAGCGAAAACAAGCTTTGCTTTATAGATTACCAGGGTGGAATGCGCGGCGCGTTGCAGTACGATGTAGCCAGTTTGCTTTGGCAGGCAAAAGCCGAATTGAGCAACGAATGGAAGAACAATTTGTTGCATTACTACATGGATAAAGCCGATGCTTTATTGCCCCAAAAATTAGATCGGAATTTGTTTGTTGAGCAATACAATGGTTATGTTTTGTTGCGCTTGTTGCAGGTTCTCGGTGCTTATGGCTTTCGCGGTTTGTTTGAACGAAAAGCGCATTTTTTAACCAGCATTCCACTGGCATTAAAAAACCTGAAAACCTTTCTGGATGCGCATTATAGTAACGAAGCCACACCTGAGTTTGCACGCATTTTAAAAGCCATTGTAAGCGACGACATCATCAGCCGTTTTGAAAATATCCAGGCGAATGAAAACACGCCGCTGGTTATCAGCATCAGCAGTTTTTCGTTTAAAAAGAAGTTACCGAAAGATACTTCAGGTCATGGCGGCGGCTTTGTGTTCGATTGTCGTGGATTGCTCAATCCGGGACGATACGAAGAGTTCAAATGCAGCAGCGGTTTGGATAAAAATGTTGAAAAATTTTTAGAAGAAAAAACAAAGATGAACGAGTTTTTAGCAAACGTTTATAATCTGGTTGATATTTCGGTGGAAGACTATATCAAACGCGGTTTCGATCATTTGTCCGTTTCGTTTGGATGCACCGGCGGTCAGCATCGCAGCGTATATGCCGCCGAACAAACGGCACGACATCTCAAAAACAAATACAAGGTAAAAGTTGAAGTGGTTCATCTTAACCAAAACAATTGGGTGAAGGAAGTGAAAGAAACTACAAACCTACAACGACGCAGCAAACGACAACTTCATACAAACAGACTTTCAACACTTGAATCCTAATCGTTTACAAACCTCTGTTCGAAGAGCGATGATACTCGCTGCCGGTTTGGGCACGCGGCTGAAACCCTTTACCAATGAGCATCCCAAGGCTTTAGCATTGGTAAATGGCAAAAGTTTGCTACAGCGCAATATTGAATATTTGCAAAGCTTTGGAATTGAAGATGTAGTCGTAAACACACATCATTTTGCAGAACAAATTGAAGAAGCCGTTACAAAAAATAAAGGCTGGGGAAGCCGGGTAACTTTATCGTTTGAAAAAGATGTTTTGGAAACGGGCGGCGGACTGTTATTTGCTTCGCGATATTTTGAAAACGAAGAGAACTTTGTGCTGATGAATGCAGATGTGCTTACGGACATGCCCCTGAACGAAATGATACAACAGCACCTGCGAAATCATCCTTTGGCAACGCTTGCAATAAGCGACCGTAGCACTTCACGTTATCTTTTGTTTACGAACGAAAACGAGCTGTGCGGCTGGCGAAACATCGCCACCGGCGAAGTAAAAATGGCGAAACATTCTGAGCATTTGAACCAGAAAGCCTTTAGCGGCATTCATGTTATCAACCGCAAAATATTTTCATTACTACAACCTTTGTTTTCGGGCAAATTTTCGATGATTGACATTTATCTTCAGCTGGCTACAACACAGGAAATACAAGGCTTTGCGCATGACGAATATCAGTTTGTTGATGTAGGCAAGCCCCAAAGCATTGCAGTTGCTGAAGACTTATTTTCTTAAGTTTTCTACCAAAAATTGTTGTTGTGATGCGACCGATTTTAAGTTGCACTTTTGCAGCTTTTGAATCAATTTGTTTTTATGCCATTTTTAATTCTTTCAAACAAAACAAAACCAAATAGTTACCCGCATTTTTTGCTGCAATTGCTTTTAGAAAATGTGGCAAAACAAAACATCGCTGTTCATGAATGCAGCAGCATAACTGATGCAAAAAAAGTAGTGATCAATGATAGAAATGACGCCATCCTTATTCATCAAAACAAGTCTTCACTTTCATTTATTAACCTGTTACAGCTTCGTTCTATCATTAAAAAAAACAAATTTCAAAAGCTTGTCTTGTTCAACTTTAATAAAGTTTATTCTTTCCCTGGTCAACAATTGTATGTTGTGAACGATGTTGCAAAATGGAATTCTAAAAAACCACTTCCATCATCTGTAAAAATTGTGGTTGCTTCCGATCACGCAAAACAAAACTTAATTTCAAATCAGCAAGTACCGGATCAAAATATTGAGGTGATTCCTTTTGCAACGGTTGAATATTTCAGAGCGATTGACTGGCCTGAAAAACAATCGCAGAAAATGCAATACACGCAGGGCAAAGAGTTTTTTATGTGCAATGTTGAAGGTACAAATTATGAAACCTTAATGGGCTTGCTGAAAGCGTTTTCAACCTTTAAAAAATGGCAGCACAGCAACATGAAGCTGTTGCTTTATGGAAGCTTCTTTTTTGCACAAAAAGAAGAATGGATGGAGAAACTGAACACATACAAATACCGCGATGATGTTCTATTGTTGCGCGAAGCAGAAGTGAATAACCACGCGGCTTTGCTGGCTTCGGCTTATGCTTATATTCATACACCTTTGTATGATGAAGATGTGATGCCGTTGCTACAAGCGATGGGCTGCGAGACACCCCCTATTTCTTTCACTACAGAAAGTGCAAAAGAGTATGCAAAAGAAGCTGCAATATGGATTGAAACCAACAACTATGGACAACTTGGCGAGAAGATGATATTGTTGTACAAAGATGAAACGCTTCGAAACGCTTTAATAGAAGATGGCAAACGGCAAAGTAAAATTCATGCAAAAACAAAAGCGATGCAATTGTTGCAAGCCGCTTTGCCTTCTCAATCGTTTGGGTAGAAAAGAGTTGCTACTTTTGCGGCTTAACAAAAGAGTGCATGACCCAATCGAAAATAACAATTGACGTACTGAGAGACGATGATAAAATGGTTGAAACTATCAACTGGAACGCTACCGACAGCCTGGTGGAAGACACCCAAAAAGCAAAAGCAATGATGCTTGCGTTTTGGGACAATGCCGATAAAACGGCTTTGCGCATTGACCTTTGGACAAAGACTATGATGGTGGATGAAATGACCGATTTTTTTTATCAAACCATGATAACAATGGCTGACACGTACAACCGCGCCACGCGTTATGAAAGCTTATCCAACGACATGAAAACATTTGCGAAGGAATGGATGAAAAAGTTCCGTGAACTGCAAATGAAAGAAGCGAAATGAAAACGTTGCCAGATTCCGGTAACCGGTAACTTTTCAAACTTTTCAATTCAAAACAAAACATACAATGAGCTTAGAAACAAGGGTAATGAACGAAATGAAAGACGCGATGAAAGCGAAGGATGAAGCGGCTTTGCGCGGACTTCGTGCCATCAAAGCTGAAATTATAAAAGCCAAAACCGAACCCGGTGCCAACGGACAAATTTTGGAAGATGGCGAACTCAAATTGCTGCAACGTCTTATCAAGCAACGCAAAGATTCACTCGAAATCTTTACGCAACAAAACCGTAATGATCTGGCGCAAAAAGAACAGGAAGAATTGGTCATTATTGAAAAATTTATGCCCGCTCAACTAAGCGCTGATGAATTGAAAGACGCGGTACAAAAAATAATTAGAGAAACCGGTGCTTCATCGCCTGCCGACATGGGCAAAGTAATGGGCGTTGCCACTAAACAACTTGCCGGAAAAGCCGATGGTAAAGCCATTTCAGCGATTGTAAAAGAACAACTATCAAAGTAATATTTTTAATGGTTAACGGTTAATTGCCGATTATAGCTATTTGAAACTAACCATTACCCATTACCCATTAACAATCATCCATTGCTCATTGACGTTGCCTATATTATCATTCTGATTCTTGCCATTTTCAAAGGTTACAGCAAAGGTTTTGTTGTGGCTGTATTTTCGTTGTTTGCCATTTTTATTGGTTTGGCAGCCGCGTTAAAATTATCGGCAAGCGTTGCAGCATGGCTGGGGAAAAGCACAAACATTGGTGAGCGATTGTTGCCCATTTTTGCTTTTGCCATTATTTTAATTGGCGTTGCTTTGCTTACCCGGCTCATTGCAGCCCTTATTGAAAAAGCATTGCAGATAGCTATGTTAGGATTCGTCAACCGATTGGCAGGGATCTTACTGTATGTGCTTCTTTACACCATCATCTTTAGTATTGTTTTGTTTTTTGCAACCAACATTTCATTACTCAAACAACCCGTCATTGAGGCTTCCCGCACCTATTCTTTTATCGAACCGATAGGACCTAAGGCCATCAATGCTTTCAGCAGCTTTATTCCACCGCTTCAAAATATGTTTCACAAGTTGGAACATTTCTTTGACAATGATGTTCTTCACAACAAATGAACATTCATCAAATCAAAACGGCTACTTTAGCACTACTTACTTAATTTTGACGAACAGCTATTTTTACAAAGAGGATTTATCATGTATGAAATAAAACAGCACGACAAGTTTAAATTTATTGAAGAAGGGGCCGGCGAGCCGTTGCTGCTGTTGCATGGTTTGTTTGGCGCATTAAGCAATTTTCAGGATTTGATAGACCATTTCAAATCGCACTACCAGGTAATTGTTCCCATACTACCACTTTTTGATTTGGACATATTTCACACTACTGTTGGCGGCATCGAAAAGTACGTCTATAGATTCATTGAAGCCCGCAATTACAATGGCATCCATCTGTTGGGCAATTCGCTCGGTGGTCATGTAGGACTCGTGCATGTTTTGAAGCACCCCGAGCGAATCAAATCGCTCACGCTTACCGGCAGTTCCGGCTTGTTTGAAAATGGCATGGGCGATAGTTATCCGAAACGCGGCAACCTCGAATACATACGAAACAAGACGCAGCTTACGTTTTATGATCCAAAGATGGCAACAGATGAGTTGGTAAACGAAGTGTTTGAAATCACCAACAACCGTTTGAAAGTGATCAAAATTATATCGCTTGCCAAAAGTGCCATCCGTAACAATTTGGGCGAAGAACTGAACCAGATACAACAGCCAACGCTGTTAATTTGGGGAAAGAACGACACTATTACGCCACCATTTGTTGCAGAAGAATTTAACAAGCTGATTCCAAATAGTGAATTGCATTTTATTGACAAATGCGGGCACGCTCCCATGATGGAAGTGCCCCATGAGTTCAACGAAATACTCGAAGCCTTCTTAAAAAAATTAAAACAACCTGCTGCAACTATGGTGTAATTTTTTTTGTCTCACTAAAAAAAGATGCAATGCTTGTAAGCCAGCTTCCGATTGTGAATTACCCTGTGCTTCATTTCAGCGATACCGTTTCCCTTGCCCTGCAGTTGATGGACGATTATGATGTGCAACATCTGCCTCTTGAAGACGATGAAACGTTTACCGGCGTCATTTCAAAAACTGATTTGTTTGATGAAGATGAATCGGCAACACTCGCTGCGTTATCCTTAAACATCATCAAAACATCGGTGCAGCCTGGGGAACATTTTCTATCCGCGCTGAAAGCCGCAGCGGGCAACGATTTGACGCTTTTGCCTGTTGTCAGTACAGAGGGACAATTGCAGGGAATTATTACCAATACTGAATTATTAAAAGCAACAGCGTCATTTCAAAATGTGGAAGAGCCGGGCGCCATTATTGTGCTCGAAATGAAACGCATTAATTATTCAGTTGGAGAACTTTCACGCCTTATCGAAACCAATAATGCAAGCATCCTGCAACTGAACACATTTACAGAAAGCGGCACGGGTTTGTTTATTGTTACTCTAAAATTAAACAAAACCGAAGTATCGGATGTGCTGGCAACTTTGCAGCGGTACGATTACGTCATTCGTTATTTTTTCGGTGAAGAAGCTTACGAAAACGAACTGCGCGAGAACTACGATTTATTGATGAATTACCTGAAAATATAAAGTTTGTTTTTGCGGTTTTTTAAACCGCGAACCTGCCTGCCGTTAGGCAGGGGTATGAAGACGCAAAGCCTGCCTGTCGGCAGACAAGGTTTACGAAGAGAAGTTCAAATTTGTTTTTGCCTTTTTTTATCAACGATAAATACAGTTTTATGTTACGAGCGTCTGTAACTCCGGTTGAACATCGTTGTGTCACTCACTTGTACGTTCTGAAAATAATTGAGCAAAAACAAACTACCTTCAACTTTCATCAATCATCTGTCATCTAACCATGGGCGAATATCACATCGGCGCAGCCATTAAAAATTTAGTCAGCAAAAGCAATCTGAAAAACGGCATTCGTTCCGTTCAAATTGAAGAAGTGTGGCAGCAAATTATGGGCAGCACCATTTCCAAATACACGGATAGTGTTCAAATTCTTAATGGCACGTTGTTTATCAACACATCAGTCGGTCCATTAAAAAACGAACTGCTTTATCAGAAAGAAAAAATTATGGAGCGCGTAAATGAAGCCATGGGCGAAAAAGTAATTACGAATGTGGTAGTGCAGTGAGTAGGTTTGTTTTTATTGAACCTTCACCAGAGAGTTGAAAATCTATAGTTCAATAAACAAATTTTAAGAGGCTGTTTTAAAAACTTGAATGTCTTTTACTTTACCACTTTCCTGCACTTTCCACAAATCGAAGTTCCTTTGTAAGTCAAGCCAAAATGTAGCATCCACACCAAAAGCACTTTGCAAACGCAAAGCCATTTCTGCAGTAATAGAAGATGTTTCGTTCACCACTTCAGACAGTTGTTTGCGACTGACATGTATTCCCTCGGCAGCTTTGGTGATGGATAAGTTCATCTCTTTCAAAATATCATCCCGAAGTATCGCTCCGGGATGAACTGGTTTCATTGTCCGTTTCATGCTCAATTCGTTTTAATGATAATCTCTGTAATCAATAAGATAAGCGCTTCCGTCTTTGAACTGAAAAACAATACAATAATTGCCGGTTATTGTAATTGAGTAAAAGCCTTTTAAATCTCCACTTAACTGGTGCAACTTATAACCGGGAATAGCACGAAATATATCAACTGTTTTTGCAGTATCTAAAGCTGTCAGAACGCGCCTGATTTTATCAACATGCGCGGGCGGCAACTTTGAAGAATCATCTTTTTCCCAAAGAAGTCGCAAGCCTTTATGCGCTATGGATACAATCACACTACAAAGATAGGATGTAACCCCAAAGGTTACAAACATTGACTTAATTTTTTTGAACTTTTCAAATGGGTTAAAAAAGAGGCAAAAACAAACCTTTGTTCACTGCTCAACCCCACTTGTTAATCTTGCAATTTACCAACACTCTTTTCCGATATTTGTAACCAAAGATTTTAGCAATTTCACTCACGCCATCCATACTTAATTCGCCCATCGAATACCTGAAAGGTGTAGGTCCCTTGCGCGGTGATATGCTGCGCAAAGACCTGAACATTCTAACCTTTCGCGACCTGCTGGAATATTATCCCATCCGCCACATTGATAAAACCAAAGTTTCGCTCATTTCATCCATTGATTCTGAAACAGAATTCACACAAGTCAGCGGCAGGTTAGTGTATGTGGAAGTCATGGGCGAAAAAGGCTCAAGGCGTTTAATAGCACACCTGAAAGACAGCAGCGGAACGCTTGAGCTAACGTGGTTTCAGGGCATTAACTGGATCGAGAAGCTGCTGAAAGAAGGCGAATATTATTTAGTGTATGGAAAACCATCGTTTTTCAACGGCAAGCCACAAATGACGCATCCCGAAATTGAAGCTGTAACCGATGCCAAAGCCGATGGCAAAGCATTTTTAGAACCCATTTATTCAACTACCGAAAAACTAAAAGCCCGCAGCTTAAACGGCAGGCAAATTGGCAAGCTCTCTTACACATTGCTATCACAGCTTTCAGTAAAAGATGTGCCCGAAATATTGCCGGATTTCATTATTAAAAATCTAAACCTTGTATCACGTTTTACGGCGTTTCAAAACATCCACTTCCCTCCTTCTGCACAACATTATTCCGAAGCCTTGCGACGATTGAAATTTGAAGAATTGTTTTTGGCACAAATTCGCTTGAACATCATCCGCATCAATCGCCATAAAACCAGCAAAGGCATTGTGTTTGAAAAAGTGGGCGATTTGTTCAACCATTTTTATACAAACCATTTGCCTTTTGAATTAACCGGCGCACAAAAACGCGTGCTTCGCGAAATCAGAAATGACACGGCGCATGGACATCAAATGAACCGCTTACTGCAAGGCGATGTGGGTAGCGGTAAAACCATTGTGGCATTGCTTTCCATGCTGCTTGCCACCGATAACGGCTATCAAAGTTGTTTGATGGCGCCCACCGAAATTTTAGCCACCCAACACTTTCATGGTATATCGCATCTATTGAAAGATATGCCGGTAAACATTGCTCTGCTGACAGGAAGCACAAAAACAAAAGCACGGAAAGAAATTCTGCAACAATTGGTAGATGGCATTTTGCACATCATCATCGGAACACATGCGCTGATTGAAGACAGCGTTCGGTTTCACAACTTCGGTCTTGCCATTGTTGACGAGCAACACCGCTTTGGTGTGGCGCAACGGGCAAAGCTTTGGAACAAATCAAACATTCATCCGCACGTGCTGGTCATGACAGCAACACCCATCCCGCGCACGCTTGCTATGACGGCTTACGGCGATTTGGATTATAGTGTGATTGACGAATTGCCGCCAGGCCGCAAACCCGTTACCACTGTGCATCGCAGCGAAATGCACCGCGCGAATATTATGAGTTTTATTCGTAGTGAAATTGACAAAGGCAGACAGGCTTACATAATTTATCCGTTAATAGAGGAAAGCGAAAAATTAAGCTATGAAGATTTGATGCAAGGCTATGAACAGGTAAAGAGCTTTTTCCCCGAACCGAAGTTTTACATCAGCATGGTGCATGGCAGGCAAACATCTGAACAAAAAGAAACCAACATGCAACGTTTTGTTTCGGGCGATACCAACATCATGGTGAGCACAACGGTAATTGAAGTGGGCGTAAACGTACCCAACGCAAGTGTGATGGTGATAGAAAGCGCGGAGAAATTCGGCTTGTCGCAACTGCACCAGTTGCGCGGCAGGGTTGGCAGGGGAAGCGAGCAAAGTTTTTGCATTCTTTTAACCGGCTCGAAAACCGGAACGGACGCGCGGCAACGTATTGAAATGATGTGTAGCACAAACGATGGTTTTAAAATTGCCGAAAAAGATTTGGAACTACGCGGGCCCGGCGAGATTGAAGGCACAAGGCAAAGCGGCGCATTGAATTTTAAGCTGGCAAGTTTAGTAGATGATAAAGATTTACTTTTTAGTGCCCGAACCTACGCTGAAAACATCATTGAAGCCGATCCGCAATTGCAACATGACGAACACAAAGCTTTGCAGGCCTTTCTGGGTACGCAACAAGGCAAAACGGCGTGGAGTAAAATTTCGTAAATCAATTGTTTGTTTTTGCCCTTTTTTAGTAAAGAAAAAATAACAGCAACGCATTAAACGGAAAGAGAAATAAAAAGTCCGCTGCTTTGTAAAAATGTCTAAATTTATGGAGCAAGACAAATAACTTCAACATTTACGCTTCGTTTGTTTTTGCACAAAAAAGCATCTCTGTTTTGCAAGTAGTAAACCTAATAAATACGCGGTTGCATTCGTTCTTAATAAAGAGATTTTTACTACTGACTTCTTGCTTTATTCGGTAAGAAATTGGTTTTGACAATTTAGATTGAATGGATAGATTAAAATTGATAAAGCTGTTTTGATTTAAAGAAGAATAATGAAAACAATTGCCTTGAAATCTACTATACTTTTTCTCTCAGCCATCTTGCTTTTTGTTTTTGCCTCAAAAGCGCAATACATTCAGTTTGTTCAAAATAAAGGGCAATGGGATGCCCGCGTAAACTATGCAGGTCAAATTAACGGCGGCGGTTTCTTTCTCCAAAAAAATGGCTACCGCGTTTTGCTCAATAGCAGCAGCGACTGGCAAAAGATAGCCAATTATTATGGCGGTCATAACGATTCAGCAACACTGGCTGTTTTAAAAAGCAATGGTAAGTCGTGGCAAACACAAAATGCAACAAAAGCCGTTGCTAATAACAATGCAAATAGCAATCTTGTTCTTCATTCTCATGCTTACGAAGTAACGTTTGTAAACGCTGCCACATCGCCGGAAACCGCGCCGGACAAGGCTTTGGACACATACAACAATTATTTTATCGGCAACGATAAAAGCAAATGGGCAACAGGTTGTAAAATTTACGGAGCTGTGGTTTATAAAAACATGTATCCTAACATTGATGTTCGGTACTATACTGCCAACAGCCAATTAAAGTATGATATTATTGTGCATCCTGGCGGCGATGTGAGCCAGATTGCGATGCGGTTTGATGGCACCAATGGTTTGCGTATAAAGAAAGGCGATTTGCTGGTGTCAACCTCTTTGGGCGATGTAACCGAGTTATCGCCCGAATCGTATCAAACATCAAATACGGCAAAAACAAATGTGAATGTAAGTTATGTTGTGAGCAGCAATACGGTTCGTTTCAAAGCAGATAATTACGATAAAAACATCACACTCATCATTGATCCGCAAATTGTGTTTTGCTCTTTCACAGGAAGTTCAGCAGACAATTGGGGCTATACTGCCACTTATGATGGGCAAGGAAATTTTTATGCTGGCGGCATTGTATTCGATAATGGTTATCCAACTACTTTAGGCGCCTATAGCAAAACATTCACTCCAGGCAGCTACGGGCTGGAAGGCACAGAACCCATTGATGTAGGCATTGTAAAATTTAGTAAAACCGGAAGTAAGCTTTTATTTGGCACTTACTTAGGGGGGTTTGGAGATGAGCAGCCACATAGCTTAATTGTTGATGCCGAGGATAACCTTATCATCAGCGGCAGAACCTCTTCTAAAAACTATCCATCTACTGTTGATAAATATGGCCCCGATAACAACGCTGCTGATATTGATATTTTTCTTACCAAACTCAACAGCAGCGGTGGTTTAATAGCGTCCCGGCGGTTTGGAGGAGACAACAATGACGGTGTAAATATAAAACCGAAAGACATTGATGAAGGCGTTACTGCTATCAGCATCCGGCAGAATTATGGTGATGATGCCCGAAGTGAAGTAATTGTGGATGGTAAACGTAACATTTACCTCGCTTCCTGTACTCAATCTAAAAATTTTCCGGTCACGGATAATGCTTTTCAAAAAAGCTTCAATAACGGAAGCAATTCAGGCAGTCAGGATGGTGTTATCATCAAAACATCGCCCGATTTAAAAACGGTTTATTTATCATCTTACTTAGGTGGCTCAAATAACGATGCAGCTTTTGTTTTAGCCTTAAATCCTACCGATAACAATATTTATACGGCAGGTGCCACGGAAAGCAACGATATGCCAGGCCTCACGGGCAGCAGTGCAGCTTTTAATAAATTCAACGGTGCTGCGGATGGTTTTATTTCTGTGATTGACAACAACACTTACGGGCTTATCAAAACATCATACTTTGGAACGTCGGGTATTGATTTGATTTATGGCATTCAGTTCGATAAATTTAGTTTCCCTTACATCATGGGCACCACCACCGGAAGCTGGCCGGTTATTAATGCAGCCTGGAGCCAGGCAGGCGGAAAACAATTTATTGCCAAATTAAAAACCGATTTGAGCGATTGGGTATATTCTACAACGTTTGGCAAAGGCAGTACCATTCCTGATATTTCACCGGATGCCTTCCTGGTTGACCGATGCGAAAATGTATATGTTTCAGGTTGGTCGGGCGGTATCAACCAAAATTACCAGCATGGACAAAGTTCGATCGGTTTGTATGTATCTCCAAGTGCACCGGCGCAGTTTCGTTCAACCGATGGTCAGGACTTTTATTTTTTTGTGTTGGAACGCAATGCCTCTGCGCCTTTATATGCACAATTTTTTGGGCAGAAAGGCGGGTTTGGCGACCATGTAGATGGTGGAACCAGTCGCTTTGATAAACAAGGCGTTATCTACCAGGCAATTTGTGCCAATTGTGAGTTCAAAACCAATCCTCCCGAAAGTCGCTTCCCTACAACATTAGGTGTAGTATCTCCTAACAATGGTGCCATAGGAGGAGCTTATTGCAATGAAGCTGCGGTAAAAATCGCGTTTAACCTGGCAGGTATCGGAAACGGTGTTCGCGCCAGCATTTTAGGAAGGGAATATGATACTACGGGTTGTGTGCCGGTTACAGTAAACTTTATTGATACCCTTGCTTTGGGTAAGCAGTATGTTTGGAATTTTGGTGATGGCTCCGCAGATGTTACTACGCTTACCGATTCTATTTCTCACATCTATACACAAATTGGAGATTACAGAGTGAGATTAATTTCGATTGATTCTTCTGCCTGCAACATTGCAGATACTTCCTATACCACCATTCGTGTAAGAAAGGATAAAGCTGACTTAGGATTTACATCAGCAAAACTTCCGCCTTGCACTTCGCTTGCGTTTCAATTTACCAATACTTCAACTGCTCCTGCCGGTAAGCCATTCACCAACCAATCTTTTGTGTGGGATTTTGGCGATGGCACATTCGATACCGCCATTCAGCCTAAGCCGCATACTTACGCCGCACAGGGAACTTACATTGTGAAGCTGAGTTTAATAGATTCTAATTATTGCAATGCACCTGATGAAGTGGTTGATACCATAAGAATTGCAGCAAATGTAAAAGCGCAGTTTACCACACCGCCTTCAGGATGCGCACCTTACACAGCTACATTTAACAACACTTCGCTGGCAGGGCAAAGCTTTTTATGGAATTTTGGTGATGGCGCTACGTCAACCGACGATTCACCAACGCATTTGTACAGTACACCTGGCACTTACAACGTATCGCTCAAAGCTACCGATAGCGCTACGTGTAATAAGGAAGATTCAACTTCACTAACCATTGTTGTGAGCGACAAACCCACTGCCAGCTTTACTTTCAGCCCGTTGCAGGCGCAAAACAATACACCTACTTCCTTCTTTAATACCTCTACCGGAGCTACTTCTTACAAATGGCTTTGGGGCGATGGCAACGACTATGTAACTTCTAACTCCGATTCGGTTCTTCAACACATGTATAACGTTACCGATACGTTTTTAGTAACGTTGATTGCCTACAATCAATATGGCTGTACCGATACCGTTACGCATGTAGTTTCTGCTTTGGTAACGCCGTTGGTTGATGTTCCGAATGCAATTGCGCCCACCGGCGTAAACCGCACCATCAATGTAAAAGGATATGGTATTGCCAAAATGGACTGGCGCATTTACAACCGCTGGGGCACAATGGTGTTCATTTCAACCAGCCAAAAGATGGGCTGGAATGGCACTTACAAAGGTGTGCTTCAACCCCAGGAAGTATATACCTATGTTTTAAATGTTGAATTTACTGATGGAAAAAAATACAAAAAAACCGGGGATATTACTTTGATAAGATAATGTGATAAAAGAAAAAGCTATGAAACCCAACACTGTTCTTTTTACATGCTTCATGTTTGTTTTTGCACAATTTTTATTTGAAAAAATTGATGCACAAGACCTTCATTTCTCGCAATATTTCAACGCGCCGCTGCTGGTGAATCCTGCAAACACAGGCTTCTCGCCCGATGTGGATTGGCGCGCTGGCGTTAACTATCGAAACCAATACTCGAGTCTCACATCCAACCCGTATAAAACAATGAATGCCTGGGGTGATGCGCAGTTATTCAACAATCGTTTTGAAAACGGCTGGATGGGCATTGGCGGAACGATAATGAAAGATGTGGCTGGTGCGGGAAGTCTTTCTTCTACAAGAGCTTACGCGTCGGTTGCCTATCACCAACTGGTAGGAATGGCTTCGTTGTTAAGCATCGGTTTTAATGTTGGTTATGTTACCAAAAAAGTTGATTTTACAAAACTCACTTTCAACAATCAATGGAATGATGAAGGACAGTTTTTTGATGTAACCATTCCGTCGGGTGAACAGTTTGCATACAGTCAGGTGGGTTATTTCGATTTGCAAACCGGATTGAATTATGCTTATTTTCCAAACGACAACACGTATGTGAATGCAGGCGTTAGCATTTCGCACATCAACCGCCCGCGCGAAAGTTTTTTTTCAGCCAAAAACGATATTGATTCGCGCATTGACGTTCGCTACACCGCGTTCTTAAATGCAGCTTACAAGTTAAACAACCAATGGATCATCAACCCGAATGCTTATGTAAGTAGAATGGGAAACGCTTACGAAGTAGTAGGCGGCGTAAATGCCAACTATAATTTGAGCGGCGATGGAAGTAAGCAAATGATTGGCGGCATTTATTATCGTTACCAGGATGCGGCAATACCAATGGTTGGTTTTCAGTTGAATGATTTTAAATTAACCTTCAGCTACGATGCTACCATTTCATCGCTGGGAACTTATAACGGCACATACGGTGCTTATGAATTATCTCTTGTAAAAACCGGAACCTATGGTGGTGGTGGCAAGCAATTAAAATGCCCGGTGGTTAGGTTTTAATGAAGCTTCAAATGTGAGCCGCGTTCATCATCGCATTAAAATTATCGCGGAAGCTTTCGCTGATAGGAATGTTTACATCGTTCACTGTTGTGATCTGGCTTTTGCTTACCACTTTTATTTTATGAATAGCGATGATATATGACCGATGCACTCTTATAAATTCGTGTTTTGGAAGCAAACTTTCAATGGCTTTTAAACTTTTTAAAGTAAGCACATTACCTGATGTGGTATAAATTTTTGAATAGTCTTTTAATCCTTCCACATAAATAATATCAGGCAAATCAATGCGGTAAGTTTTGTATTCCGATTTGATGAAAATGTGTTTTTGAGTTGAATAATTCAATGCCGCAACGCCATTGGTTGCCGGCTGTAAACGCATGTTCACCTTATGAACCGTTCTTAAAAATCGTTCAAAAGAAAAAGGCTTCAGTAAATAATCGGTTGCATCCAATTCATAGCTTTCCAATGCGTGCTGGCTATGCGCTGTTGTAAAAACCACCAGCGGCCGGTTCTTCATTTTTAAGGATTGCAAAAAAGCAATGCCATCCGTTTCGGGCATATTAATATCGAGAAACATCAATTGCACATCCTGTTTTTCCAATGCTTTGTGAGCAGAAGCTGCATTATGGCAACGAGCTACCAGTTTCAGATCAGGAACCTGATGGATGTAGTCTTCCAGTAAATCCAAAGCCAGCGGCTCATCATCTACAATAATGCATGGAATCATGAATGCGTTTTATTTTCAATCAAAAACAAAAATGGCAGATTAATATATACACAAAACAAAAGGTACCCGTCTCTTTTACAACAACACAATGACAACAAGAATAAAATAAAGAATGCAAGGCAACTGTTAAAAAACAAAAAGCATCCGTTGCCGCGGATGCTTTTTGAAAAAGTATGAAAGAGAATTAATGAGGTAACTGAATGTTCAGTTGCTGTAAATCCTGTGGCGAGATGTAAGGCATTTTATGATAAGCCGCCATTTTTTGCACTGCCAGTTTACCCACTTTTTCAGCGTCTTCGCGCGTTGCGAACGAATGATTGCCTTCTACCGAGGGAATGTAGGTTTGTTGAATATAAAGCTTTTTATCAGTGTATATTTTATAACCCCAGCCAGTTGGCGTTTTAAAAGGTTCTACGGTAACATACATCTGCCCTTCGTGCGATGGGTTTTGCTTTTCGTTATTGGTGGATGACTGACAACCTGCCAAACATAACGAGAGAAAAAACAGGCAAAAACAAACCTTAATCTTGTGAATTGTAAGCTTCATCAGGATGAAATTCCCATACATCATCAAAGTATTGTGAACTGCTTTTTCCGCAAACGATATAACCTCTGTTTTTTATTGCAAAACCAACTGCGCCACTGCGGGCCGATCCTTCAAAAGCGGTTCTTCTTATCCATGTATCGTTTGAAATAATATAAGCCCATGTTTTGCTGATGTAACCACTGTTTTCGCCGGTTGAGATAAAGGCAGTATCGCCCATTACAAATGCAGCCGCGTTAGAACGAACAATGTCGGTATAATCATCGTCATAACTAGCCGTAGATACGTTGGCAATCTTGCGCAGTTCAGTCCAGCTTGTGCCATCATATTTCCAAAAATCGTTTACCAGCGTACCGTTGTTGGTTCCGGTAACTACATAAGCAGCATTGTTATACACGAAAGCCACAGCCGCACTGCGTTTTGAGCCAATGCCATCAGGCTTTTGCGCCCATGTATCGGCGGCAGGGTCGTATTGCCAGAAATCTTTTAAGTACGAACCATCAAAACCCGTAGTAACATATCCTTTATTGTTCAGCGCGAAAGCCACTGCATCGTAACGCGCACTGCCTCCAAAATTGGCTTTTTGCATCCATACGTTAGTAGCAGGATCGTACTGCCAGAAATCATTTAACCGGTTGATACCATCGAAACCGGTTCCAAAATAGCCTTTGCCCGCTGCTGCAAAAGCAACCGCGGAGTTGCGCGGAGTTCCGGGAAAGTTAGCAGTTTGATACCACGAATTGGTAGTAGCATCAAAAGCATAGAAATCGCTCAACCGCTCTACGCCATCAAAGCCGGAGCCAACATAAGAAGTATCGCCAATTACAAATCCAGCCGCTTCACCGCGCACATTACCGTTCATTTCGTAACGGTTAATCCAGTTACCAACATTAGAAGTACTCGTGTCAGTGCTACTCTTTTTACAAGCAGTTAGAAACAGCAGAGAAACCAAAGAAATGCTTACCCAATTTTTTGCGCTGTACATAAAAGAAAGAATGTTTTGCGGCTGAAATTATCCGGTGCAATTTGGGTGGTTTCGTTAAAATGGATTATCCCGATAATTGTAAAGATGAACTGCTTTATTTTATCCGTTAGCGAAGAAATGAAGAGCGTTTGGTTTTGCCTCTTTTTTACAAATTAAGGGCTTTTTAAAAACTTCAATTCATCTATATTTTTACATTGGCAAATCGAGACAAAGAACGCAATGGCAGATAAAAACAAAACAGTGATAAATACTAACAAATTTGTAACAGCGGCTGCCTATAACATTGCATCATGCTACAATTTAAATGTAAAGAAGAAGCAATAAGCGGGGCAAAAATAATTGCTTTTCTTGCATTCCTTTTTTCTTTACACGCCTGCACCAAAGCTGATGTAAATGTGGGCACACAACTCGCCGATGATCAATTCACACAAATTGTAATGACCGATACGTTTTCGGTAAAATTAAGCACTGTTTACATTGATTCATTTGTTACATCAGGCACCGGAACCGGTTTGGCAGGATCGTATAACGACAACGCATTTGGACAAGTGAATGTATCGTCTTGTTACCAGTTGAAACCACCGTCTTCTCTTTCCAATCAATCTGTGGCTTTCGATTCGCTGAAATTGCTTCTCAAGTGCAACCGCAATTATTATGGTGATACTACAAAGCCGTTGCAATTGGGATGTGTATCGTCTTTCCAATTTGATTTTTAAAACGTACAACACATACTTCTATAACTACGATGCCATTTCGCATTATGCAACACCGCTTGGCGAAACCACATTGCAATATTACCCGTCCGTTACAGATACGGTTCCGATTCGCTTGTCGGACGATTTGGGAAAACAACTTCTTCAGATTTTAAAAGACAGCACACAGTACTCTTCTTCAGACGACAATTTTGTAAATTACTTCAATGGCATTAGCATCGTTCCCCAGCAAACCAATGCTTTTGTTTTTGGTTTCAAAGACAGCGTTACCATGCGCTTGTATTATCATGAAACATCCGATATATTATCAACCAGTAAAACGGCTGATTTCAGTTTGTACAACAACCAGCGACAGTTTAACCATATTGATGTAAACCGCACCGGCACTGCATTAGCCAATTTAAACATGCAAACCAAAGCATTGCCCAGCCTGCTTACCAGCAATGCAGGTTATACGCAGCCCACTACCAATTGCATAGCCAAAATTAGAATCCCCAATATACGCGAGTTACTTAACATACCTAACTTCTTAAAAATTGAACGAGCACTGCTTGTGGTGAAGCCGGTGGCTGGCACTTATACAGGTTATTATACATTGCCCGACAGTTTGCGGCTCACTACTACCGACATTAACAATGCCATCGGAACTGATTTAACTTACTTCAACAATGCTGTTCAGTATGGCTCGTTTGAAAGAGATTATTTGTATGAGCAAAATACGCGGTATTCTTACGATGTTACCAATTACCTGATTTCGCAATTGAGCGTTGCTAACGCCAACGAAAACGGCTTACTGGTGAGGCTTGGTAATAACACGAAAAATGTTACGTCTTTTCAACGCGTAGTTTTAGGCGACCAGCAAAACAAAACGAGCGCACTTCAGTTACAGGTGTATTATCTTACTGTAAAACAAAATTAAGAAACAGATTATGCAAAAGATGCTGTTATTGCTTTGTGGCTCCTTGTTGCTGATAACGGCTGCTACGTTTGCACAAACCAATACATCGCCCTACTCTATTATTGGCATTGGCGACATTGAACAAAGTTATTCCGATAGATCGGCAGGCATGGCTGATGCAGGTGTAAGTTTATCATCGAGGCGAAATTTGTATCACTCCAATCCGGCTTCTTATACAGGTTTGGACGATCATTTTTTTTCAGTTGAATTAAGCGGTCGAATGCAGGCTATCAATTATGTTGGCAGCAATGTTTCAACCGATAATAAGAATTCGGTTGATATGCAAATGATGCGGCTTGCAATGGCCATTAAAGTAAAAAAGTGGTGGGGCTCTTCCATTGGTTTGATGCCTTACAGCACCAGCAATTATTCTTTTTACAGCAATAAATCTATTTACGGAACCGACCAAACCACACAAGCGCATTACGACGGAACCGGTGGCTTGTACCAGTTTTATTTTGGTAATGGTTTTGCGTTGGGCAAAAACCTTTCAATAGGCGTACAGGCTACACTGTTGTTTGGTTCATTAATTCAAAACGAAACTCTGCTCACCAGTATCATCTCCGATTCCATTACCACGTCGCGCAATTTGTTTTTGAGCAAATTTGTTCCGAAAGCAGGCTTTCAATACAAAGCCAAACTTTCCAAAAATCTGAAATTTGCTATCGGTGGTTCGGCTTCTCCTACCGCAAATTTGAACGCGAATTATACCTTGGATGTAACGCAGGCAGGTGTTTCACTGGTAACAAATAAAACGATCTCCAATCAACATTTTACATTACCTTATAGTTATACCGGTGGCGCATCAATCAATTACAATAACAGCTTTACCATTGCAGCCGATTATAGTGCGCAGCAATGGGGCAATAACAAATTCACAGGTTTGGGTTATTCGCTTGCCAACAGTAACCGCGCTTCGCTTGGTTTTGAATATTCGAACCAGAAAAAAGTTTCCAACTTCACTTTCGAAAACTTCTTTTTGCAAGGCGGCGTATATTATGGCAACAGTTATCTTGTTGTAAATGGTCAGCAGCTTACCGACAAAGGATTTACATTCGGCATCGGTGGAAATACCAAACGTAGTACACTTGGTTATCAGCTTTATCTTCAGGAAGGCACACGAGGTGCATCGGGCGGAAATGTGCTAAAACAAAACTACACGCGCATTGGCTTTATTCTTTTCTATCGCGACATCTGGTACACCAAAGTAAAACGCTACGATTAATGATTCCGTACCTTTGCGCATGTTTTCGTTGTTTAATAAGAAGGTAAGTGCCGATCTTTCTTTCATTGGTGCTGATATGCACTCGCACTTGTTGCCGGCTTTGGACGATGGCTTGCAAACGATGGAACAAACCATCGAATTTGTATCAGGCTTGCATCAATTGGGCTACAGCAAACTAATATGCACGCCGCATATTATTTCCGACCTTCATCCCAATTCACCACAAACCATTTTGCCTCGATTGAAAGAAGTGCAAAAACAAATTGCTGCACATAATATTCCGGTTCAAATTGAAGCTGCGGCTGAATATCTGGTGGATATGGACTTTGAAGAACTGCTTCAGAAAGAAGAGCCGTTGCTAACATTTGGTTCCAATTATATTTTGATTGAGATGAGCTTTATTGCTCCATCACCCAACATTGAAAGTGCCATTTTTGAGCTTTGCATTAAAGGCTTGCAACCCGTGATGGCGCACCCTGAACGCTATATTTATTTTCATGATTCTTTTGATAAATACCAACGCCTCATTGACCTCGGTTGTGTGTTGCAGGTAAATCTTTTATCGCTGTCGGGATATTATGGAGGTTATGTAAAAAAAGCAGCCGAGAAGCTCATTAAAAACAACATGGTTCAGTTTGTGGGAACCGATATGCACCACGAAAAACACAAAGAAGCCCTGATGAATTTAGCTACCAAAAAAGAGTTCTATGATTTGCTGCAAAATGTGGATTTAAAAAACAAATCGTTGCTGTAATGCAATAAGCGTAGTTTATTTTCGCACGAATTATATTACACGTTTTTAGTAAATAAGGTCTCTCGTCATCCTATGTTTGTTATTGGTAATAAACATAGGATGACGAGAGACCTTATCTTTAGAATTAACCACTAACATTTTTATAGCATCGTATTTGCAAATGCACAAACAAAATAAATGCAAAATGAAAAGGTTGCTTTTTGTTTTTACACTTTTTTCTACATCAGCATTGCTTGCACAAAAAGGCAATAAAGAACAAATAGAAGCCATGCAGAAATTGAGATGGATGATTGGCAACTGGACAGGCAAAAGTTTTGCAAACATTGATATGGAAAAACGCGTTACACACATTCACGAAACCGTACAACCTTCTTTGGATGGCACCATTTTATTAATCAACGTAAGAGCTATGGATGCTGATTCCATCACCCGTAAACAATCGTTGGCTTATACTTCTTTTTCTGTGGTATCGTACGATGCTGCGGATAAAAAATACAGGTGGACAAGTTGGCGAACCAATGGCAGAGATTATGAAGAAGAGCCTTTTATTGTGGGCGATCATTCGTTTGAATATACAACAAAAGAAGAGGGCAAAGCAGTTCGTTACAAAGCGAATCTTAGCAGCAACGGTGAGTTTTTGGAAGGGGGTGAATTTAAAGTGAACGATACTTCGTGGCAGCAATTCATTACGATGAAACTAATAAAAACCAAACGCTGACGTTTGTTTTTGCCATTATTTTTTCTTCACAACTCTTCCCTTTTGCAAGAATGGATTGCCCCACTTATTTTTTACCGCATCAATGGCTTTGTAAAGCTCCTTTTTCTTATCTGCATCAGTAAACAAATTGCCTTGCATTGCATCTGAAGTTAAATCGCTTAAGCGCACGCCAATCAATCTTACCAAACGCTTATTATCATACAATAAATGAAATAATTGTTTGGCAACCGGAATGAGTTCATCATCACCAAACGTAGCAGGGATAGATGTTTGGCGCGATACCGTTTCAAAATTATTGTACCTTATTTTAACGGTAATGCAGCCTGCTGTTTTACTATCGTGCCGCAACTCATGCGCAATTTTTTCTGTCATGCGAACGATTTCGCCAATTAAAAAATTAGTATCATCGGTAAACTCATGAAATGTATTTTCGGTAGAGATAGATTTTGCTTCGCGTTCATTGTTTACTTCACCATCTGAAATGCCTTGCGCTTTGTACCACAAATCGCAGCCCCATTTGCCTAATTTTTCTTCCAGGTTTTCTTTCGAAAAAAGAAGAATGTCGCGGATAAAATGAATGCCCATTGCATTCAATTGATGATGCGTTTGCTTGCCAACACCCGGAATCTTATTCACTGTTAATGCACCTAAAAAGTCCCTCTCGGAGCCTGGCTGCACAAACAAATAACCATTTGGCTTGGCTTCATCGGTAGCTATTTTCGCCACGAGTTTATTCGATGCCAAACCAAACGAAATGGGCAGGGCCGTTTTTGCAATAATTTCTTCTCTTAATTGAATCGTCCACTGATACACATCGAAGTGAGCATCCATGCCGGTAAGGTCAATATAAAATTCATCCACCGATGCTTTCTGAAACAGGGGCGCGCGTAAGGCAATGATGTCCGTAACCATTTTTGAATAGCGGCTATATTCGCTATACGTTCCTTTTATCACAACCGCATGAGGACATAATTGCATTGCTTTGCCCATTGGCATTGCACTGTGAACGCCAAACTTCCTTGCTTCGTAAGACGCAGCCGATACCACGCCTCGCTCACGGCTACCGCCAACAATTACGGGCTTTCCTTTGAGTGAAGGATTGTTCAACACCTCAACGCTTACAAAGAAAGAATCGAGATCGAAATGAGCAATATATCGTTGTTGAGATGACATGATTATTTGTTGGTAAAGTGTCAGGCAACTAAGAGTTGTCAGACACTTTACTTCCGACAATTTACAGATCGGCAGTTTGAAATTTTTGCCTGCAAATAAAAAAATAGATACATAAATAAATAGCGGCTGTTATCAGCATATAATACGCATTTGGCGGTTCAATCATTCTGCCAATAATGTTTCGGAAAAGGGGCAACGGAATTAAATTATCGTTACTTTCCAACGGAAAATAGCGACCGATATTATTGAAGTAATGACTGCAAATAGAAGATAACATCTGGTCAATAATTTCAGCATATAAAAAATAAACGCCGATGGCAATGCCCGACCTTCTGAACAAAGTTGCAATCACCAATGCCAGCGAAGTATAGCTTAACGTTTGAAGAAAAAATAGGGGAAGATAAACGCTATTATGAAAGCTAAAGCCAGCATGTCCTTCCGTAAAACCAAACAGCAGCGCAACAATGAAAACAATAATGGTTGAGAACAAGGCGATGAGAATGCACATCATCATTTTTACATAAATAAATTGTGTTCGGCTTAATCCATCAATAATGTTTTGGCGATGCGTTTTGTAAGAAAATTCATTCGTCATTAAGATGATGATAATTAAGCCTGGAAAGAAAAGCAGGAAGCCGCTGATCCATGTAACCGTGTTCCAAACTTCGGGAAACTGAAATGGTGGCGCACCCGCAACAGCTTGTGCAATCGGTGCTCTGGCAAACGCGTTGATTTGAATTTCATAAGCGATGTAATTCACACCGTACAAGCTGATCATGAACAACACACTTAATATCCAAAACGTGCGGTAGTTTTTCAATTTCAGCCATTCAATTTTTAAAAGATGAAGCATAAGGAAATCAGTTGTTGGTAAGTTCAAGAAATTTGGTTTCGAGGCTTTTCTTTTTTAAGCTTAAATGATTCAACACAACACCATGTTGAAAACAATATTGGTTGATAGCTTCCAGGTTGGCAGTTCCTGCTGCATAACTAATATCAAATGAGCTTCCGTTTTGATGAATGTTTTTGTAGCCATTCATTTGTTGCAATGTAGTTTGCAAAGCGATTTTATCGTTGGCAGTAACTTCCACCACATCTTCACTTACCAGCACTTCATTTACGGCACCGGCGGTTAGTAAATTGCCCTTTTTTAAGATGGCTACATGCGTGCAAACCTTTTCCACTTCATCTAATAAATGGCTTGCCATGATAATGGTTTTACCTTCATTTGCAAGGCGCAAAATCAGTTCACGGATTTCAGCAATGCCAACAGGATCCAATCCATTAGTGGGTTCATCAAAAATGAGAACATCAGGATTGCCAAGTAAAGCAGACGCAATGGCAAGCCGTTGCTTCATGCCCAATGAGTACGTGCTGAATTTGCTGTCGCGCCGCTCATACAACGCCACTTTTTGCAACACATCACCAATTTGCTCTTTCCCTTTTTGCTTGATTTCGGCGGCAATGCGAAGGTTGCGTTCGGCTGATAAATAATGATAAAAATTGGGCGTTTCCAAAAGAGTACCGATATGCTTTCGCCCGTCGGCAGAAGGTGCTCCTCCATTGAACAAAACTGCGCCGGATGTGGCTTTGATGATGTCCGTCACAATGCCAAGCAATGTAGTTTTGCCGCTGCCATTGGGACCCAAAATGCCAAACACGCTGCCTTCGGGAACAACGAACGATACGCCATTTAAAGCGCGTATTTTACCATAACTTTTAGCCAGTTGTTGAACGGAAAGTACGTCCATATTTCCTTTTTAATGAGGAAAGATAAGTTGAAAAAAGTAGGTGGTTTTGATTGTTTTGTTGAGCGGTTGTTTGTATGGATGATTGAGAATATGTTGACAGATTTTGTTTTAATAGGTTTTGGTTATTTTTGGATCAGCAGCCATAACAGTTGCCTTCGAATGGATCAACCAAAAGAGTTTCAAGATTTCTAGTAAAGCGAAAGCTCCCGTATGTAAGCAACGGACTTATGTACATAATGTTGGTTTTGTTTTTAATCCTTCTTCTTTTTTATACAGTCATGTCTCCTACAAAAAATTCTTCGGACGAGGTGGCAACTGTTTATTATATTCTGGTAGTTCCTGAATGGTTAAAAAATATTTCAGCTATAGCTTTGATTGGAATGATAATAACCATTCCATTATACAATATTACCCGCCTTCGAAAACCTGCTTTGTTAATCATCCGTGATGAAAATATTTACATCAAAGGCGATCAAATTGATTTAACAATTAAGAACAAACTGATTTCTAAAATTTATGTTGCCGATTTAACAGACGCATTTAAACAACCAAAGAATCAAATGCAAATTGTTATTAGACATGTAAAGAAGAAACTGACTGTTTTTTACTTAAAAAATTACGACGATAGCGAAGAAGTGATAGATGCTTTAAGCAAAATTGAGAATGCAGAATTCATGTTTTTTGATAAAAGTATTCTAACAATACATGACGAAGAGATATAATAATAAAAAACGTTTCCTTGCTTTTGAGCGCGTTGCCGTTTCACAAACATATTGTGTATAGCCATACTAATCCAGATAAATTTTTTGCACAAAAATCACCCAACACAAAGCCATGAGTTCAAATCCAAAAGCCACACACAGCCATGTTTGTTTTTACGCCATTTTATTAGCTATTGCATTGCCTTCAGTGCAACCATTCAATCGCGCAATCTACTTACAACCCAACACGACCACGCATTGTAATTACGGCTGATCCTGAACTCGATGATAACAACTCTCTAATCCGCTTCCTACTTTATAGCAGCGATGTGCAGATTGAAGGATTAATTTATGCCAGCAGTGGCTTTCATTGGAAAGGAGATGGAAGGGGCACGAAATGGTTTGTTCCGGGACGGGAATATGCAAGGTTTGGGTTGGATACCTGCCCTTGTACATCGTGGCGCTGGGCGAAAGATGAGCACTTTATTCATACGGCTGTTGATGCTTATGCAAAGGTTTATTCCAACCTGAAAATACACAACCCAAATTATCCATCGCCGGATGAATTGAAATCGAAAATCCGGTACGGAAATATTGAATTTGATGGAGACATTTCTAAAAATTCACCCGGCTCAGATCTCATCAAATCTCTGATGCTGGATGATAAACCCGGGCCACTTTTTATTACAGCCTGGGGCGGACAAAGTACCATTGCGCGGGCATTGAAATCTATTGGAGAACAATATGAAAACACAAACGAATGGGATGCGATTAAAAAGAAAATCTCGCGCAAAGTAGTGCTGTTGCCTTCCGGTGACCAGGATGATACGTATGCCAAGTATATCAAACCGAATTGGCCACAGATTGAGTACAGGCAATTCAGCGGCGGACCTAATTACGGCTATGGTGCGCAATTGGGTGCAAAAGGAGAAGATTCGGTGTATGTAACCGCAGCATGGATGAAAGAAAATGTATCAGGTCGCGGTGCTTTTGGAGCTTTGTATCGTGTGTGGGGAGATGGCAAACAAATGGTAAAGGGCGACAGGTTGGACTACTTTGGTTTTTCGGGTTATACCAACGAGCAGTTACGGCAAATGGGCTATGTGGTGTGGATGCCTGTGCAACCGAAAGGTGCCTGGCTGGGAGAAGGCGACGACTTTACTTTTATGAACATGCTGGGCAACGGATTGCGTGCTTATGAAGAGGGCTCTTATGGCGGCTGGGGTGGTCGTGTAGTGAATGGAACAAAAGGTGTTTCTTTTCAAATGAGCGATACATCGCAAGGAGCGATGGCTTCTGCATTGAGTTCACTAACGAGCCAGATGAACAAAACTGCAAATGCGTATCCTGATTTCTTTCCGGCGGCACAACAAGATTTTGCTGCGCGGTTGAAATGGAGCGTAACACCCAAATATGCAGACGCCAACCATGAACCCATTGTGAAGATTGAAGGTCCTTTGAGTGTTTTGGCTTCTGCAGGAGAAACCATACGACTCAACGGTGCCGTTTCTGATCCGGATGGAAATACCGTTTCAGTGAAGTGGTGGCAGTTTGGCGTGGGAACTTATACTAACAAAGTTGATATAATAACGCCCACTTCACTACAAACAAAAGTGGCAATTCCTAAAGATGCAGTGGCAGGTCAAACCATTCATGTAATACTGGAAGCAACCGATAGTGGAACACCGGCATTGACCAGCTATCAGCGAGTGATTGTTGTTGTGAAATAACAAATGATTGATGTAGTTGGAAGAGAATAATAAACAGATGAACAAACATCTCGAACATTAAAAATTTGGGCAAAAACAAATCAATACCGCTTTCCATTCGCCGCATAAATCTTTTCGATTGTTTCAACCGATTTCAAACCTTTTTAATCATTGTTAGTGGCAAATTCATAATAACAGTGTAAAGCAACTCTTTCAACTGAATTTATTTAATCTAAAAAAATATTTGCGAAACCGAATAGTTGCACATATATTTGCAACCGATTGGTTGCTAAAAATAGTAAGTGATATGAGGAGAGACATTTTTCAAGCCATTGCCGACCCGACAAGGCGAGCTATTATCGCCTTAATTGCATTGCACGCAATGACACCGAACGCCATTGCTGAAAACTTCAACTCGACACGACAAGCGGTGTCTAAACATTTACGCATTCTGACAGAATGTGAACTTGTAAAACAAGAATACCAGGGCAGGGAAATTTATTACTCTCTCGAAATTGAAAGACTGAAAGAAATTGACAAATGGCTTAATCAATACAGAAAGCTTTGGGAAACCAGGTTCAATCAACTCGACCATGTATTATCAACTATTAAAAAAGGAAAAAAATGAACAACAATTTGCTATTCGATTTTACGGTTGACAAAGAGGCAAAAACAGTATTCATCACCAGGGAATTCGATGCAGAGCTTTCGCTGGTATGGGATGCTTTTACAAAAAAAGAGCTTCTTGACCAATGGCTGGCTCCTAAACCAATGACAGCCAAAACAAAATACCAGGATTTTAAAGTGGGTGGCAAACGATTTTATGCTATGATTAGTCCTGATGGACAAGAGCGTTGGGCAATACAGGAATATACTTCCATTACCCCGAAAACGGCCTTTAAAATGTATAACGCTTTTGCCGACAAGGATGAAAACCCTGAATTGCCCGGTTCTGAATGGGACCATACTTTCAGCGAGCAGGCCGGAACTACAAAAGTGAGCATCAGTATTTACAATGAATCTTTGGAAAGGTTAGAGCGAATATTGGATGGCTTTACACAAGGAATGAAAATGTCATTGAGCAACCTGGAAAATCTCTTGGCAACCTTATCGCAAAAATAATTTTTACTGGAAAAGCTTTGGCTGAAATTTTATAAAAAAATCAATTAAACAATCAAAAACAAAACTTATGGCTCTTATCAATCCTCACATTAACTTTAACGGCAATGCCGAAGAAGCATTTACTTTTTACAAATCAGTATTTGGCGGAGAGTTCACAAAAGTAATACGTTTCAAAGAACTCGCAAGCCCTGAATTTCCTGTAGCCGAGAAAGAAGAAAATAAAATTATGCATATTGCTTTGCCTATTGGTAAAAGTAATATGTTGATGGCAAATGATGTTCCCGAAATTATGGGACGAGTAAACGAAAATGAAAACAGAAGTAAAATTTCGATAAGTGCAGAGAGTAAAGAAGAAGCAGACAAATTATTCAATGGGCTCTCAGCAGGAGGACAAATAGAAGGGCCTATTGGCGATAGTCCCTGGGGTTCATATTTTGGCATGTTTTAGAGACAAGTACGGTATTGAATGGATGGTGGACTTTGACCCAAGATAGAACGGGCAAATGTGACTGACAGAAAACAACAAACGCCTAACATCAAAGCGTAGCAAAGGCAGGGCAGACGGTTTTCAAATACTTTGCCTTTGCTACGCTTTGATGTTAGGCAATAGGCTATTCACATGTCCGACACTAAACATCCTCTCAGCTTAGTTTTCCGTTTGCTGAATAATTTCTTTTACTTCAGCCGGTTTCAAAACTTTATAAGCATTGCGTAAAAAGTATATCGTTTTGCCGTTCATCAATTTCATCACAAAATCAATTTTTGTTTCAAAAACCTTGACAACTTTGCCAACCCGAGCACTACTTAACACAGATGCAACCGAATATGAATCTTAAAATAAATTTCAAATACTCCCGTACCAATGCAGTTACTTTTATTGTTGTAACTCTGGCTTCATTGTTTCTTTTTGCCTGCGGCAATCAAAATAAAAATAATGGCGAAACCAAACCTGAAGATGCACCACCGCCTGTTTATCCTGTATTCAAAGTGGCATCGCAAACTGCTACATTAAAGACAGAGTATCCTGCCACTTTGCAGGGCGAGCAAAACATTGAAATCCGTCCCAAGATTGATGGTTATGTTGACAAGATATATGTAGATGAAGGCGCTGCTGTAAAAAAAGGGCAATTGCTTTTTCGCATTAGTGCACCGCAATATCAGCAGGATGTAAATACGGCAAATGCGGCTATCAACAGCGCAGAAGCCGATGTAAGCGCAGCAGAAATGCAGGTAAAAAAAACAAAGCCGCTGGTAGATAAAGAAATCATCAGCAAATACGAACTAGAATCGGCAGAATATACATTGCAGGCGCGTAAAGCAGCGTTGGCGCAGGCAAAAGCAAGTTTTTTTAATGCAAAAACAAACCTTGGCTATACAACTGTTACAAGCCCGGTAAATGGCGTTGTAGGAACCATTCCTTACCGGTTGGGAAGCTTAGTAAGCGGCACTACCACAATGCCGCTGACAACCGTTTCAAACATCGGAAGGGTGTATGCTTATTTTTCTTTGAACGAAAAAGAATTGCTCGATTTTTCGCGCGAATACAAAGGCAGTACTCTTGAAGAGAAGCTGAAACAACTACCACCTGTAACCTTGTTGCTCGCAGATGGCAGCGAATACCCTGAAAAGGGAAAGGTAGAAACCATTGCAGGTTTAATCAATACACAAACAGGCTCTGCAAGTTTTCGTGCTACGTTTCCAAACCCGGTTGGGTTGTTGAGAAGTGGGGCAAGTGCGACTGTTGAAATTCCGGTAACGGTAAACAACGCGATTGTTATTCCACAAAGATCAACGTATGAATTGCAGGGTAAAAAATTTGTTTATCAAGTAAATGATTCAAACAAAGTGATCAGTACCGAAATTGAAATGATGAGTGTGGCAGCCGGACAATATTTTGTTGTAACCAAAGGATTGAAAGCAGGCGATACCATTATTTATGAAAGCACTTCTTCCTTACAGGATAGTTCTGTTATCAAGCCCGATTTGCAGCCCCAAAACAAAGTGTACGACGGTCTGAAATAATCAATCTCATTCAATCTCTTTTATGCTCAAAACATTTATAGAACGACCGGTGTTATCAACGGTGATTTCGGTGATTCTGGTGATACTCGGTATCATTGGCATCGTTACGCTTCCTATCACTTTATATCCTGATATTGCGCCGCCAACCGTGCATGTGTCGGCTTTTTACCAGGGCGCGAATGCAGATGTGGTGATGAGAAGTGTAGTAGTTCCGCTGGAAGAACAAATCAACGGCGTGGAGAACATGACATACATGACTTCTTCTGCCGGTAATGATGGTTCAGCAGGTATCACCATTTATTTTAAACAAGGCACCAACCCCGATTTAGCAGCGGTGAATGTACAAAACCGCGTATCAAGAGCAACGCCGCTTTTACCCGCAGAAGTTACCCGTTCAGGTGTTACTACAAGCAAACAACAAAGCAGTATGGTGATGGTGTTTTCTATCAACAGCACTAACAAATCTTTTGATGCCAACTTCCTGCAAAATTATGCAAACATCAATATGGTGCCGGTTGTAAAAAGAATCAATGGTGTAGGTGATGCGCAGGCATGGGGCACAGGCGATTACTCGATGCGCATTTGGCTGAAACCCGACGCGATGGCAATTTATGGTTTGGTGCCGGATGATATTACGGCTGCATTGGCTGAACAAAATATTGAAGCGGCACCTGGTAAACTGGGCGAGAACAGCAATCAATCTTTTGAATATGTATTGAAGTACAAAGGCAGGCTCCAAAAGCCGGAAGAGTATGACAACATCGTTATCCGTTCAGCAGAAAATGGTCAGTTGTTACGATTAAAAGATGTGGCACGTGTTGAACTCGGTTCACTTTCTTACAACATCACTACTCTTACCAATGGCAACCCCGCAGTAGTGCTTGGCATATTTCAAACAGCGGGTTCCAATGCGCATGAAATGATTGGAAATATAGAGGGCGCTATAAAAGATGCTTCTAAAACATTCCCGCCGGGTATATCTTTCACACCCATATTTTCAGCGAATGATTTTTTGAATGTTTCCATCGAAAAAGTAATCAGCACTTTGATTGAAGCATTCATTCTTGTGTTCATTGTTGTTTTTCTTTTCCTGCAGGATTTACGCTCTACATTAATACCTGCCATTGCTGTACCTGTTGCTATCATCGGCACCTTTTTCTTTTTGCGCCTGTTTGGTTTTACCATAAATCTTCTCACCTTGTTTGCCTTGGTGTTAGCAATTGGTATTGTGGTGGATGATGCGATTGTAGTAGTAGAAGCAGTTCATTCCAAATTAGATCATGGTGCTCGCTCTGCCAGAACAGCAACGCTTGAAGCAATGAGCGAAATCAGCGGTGCAGTCATCTCTATCACATTGGTAATGTCTGCGGTGTTTCTGCCAGTTACGTTTATCACAGGTTCTACCGGTGTGTTTTATAAACAGTTTGGTTTAACCTTAGCTGTGTCTATTATCATTTCTGCAATCAACGCATTAACGCTTAGCCCTGCACTTTGCGCTTTGTTATTGAAGCCGCATGATGACAACAAATTGCGCAAAGGTTTTATGAATCGCTTTTACAGTGCATTCAATGCGGGCTTCGAAGCAATGACAAGCAAATACAAACGCTCTGTTACTTTTTTATCAAGAAGAAAATGGATAGCGATTGGCGGCATCGCTGTGTTTGGGGGTTTGTTGTGGTTTTTAATGAAAACAACGCCGGGTGGTTTTGTACCGAATGAAGACCAAAGTTTTATTATGGCTGACATTTCGTTACCGCCCGCCTCATCCCTGGAACGTACTTCGGTTATTACTGACCAGGTAGTAAGTATGGCAAGGAGTTTACCCGAAATGGGATCGGTAACACAGGTAGGCGGGATGGGTTTGATGAGTGGTGGCAACGGCGGTTCTTACGCTGCGCTTTTCATGCAGTTAAAATCGTGGGACAAGCGCAAAGGCAAAGACCATGATGTAAATGCCGTCATTAAAAAGCTATTCGAAAAAACATCGTCCATCAAAGGCGCTAATGTTTTGTTCTTTGCACCGCCTACACTCGAAGGCTTTGGCAATACCAGTGGTTTTGAATTTCAGTTGCAGGACAGAACAGGTGGCGACATCAGCAGGTTTGTGGAAGTAAATAAAAACTTTCTTTCAGCACTAAATAAAAGACCCGAAATACAATATGCCACTTCTTTTTTCAATACCAATTTTCCGCAATACCAGGTTGATGTGAATGTTGCCAAATGCAAAGAAGCCAATGTTTCGCCTGCCGCTGTGTTAAGCACTTTGCAGGGTTATTATGGCGGATTGTATGCGTCTAACTTTAACGAGTTCGGCAAGCAATACCGCGTAATGGTGCAGGCAGATGCAGCGTATCGTGGTAGTGCGCAAAGCCTCAACAACATTTACGTGCGCACAGCCAACAATGTAATGGCGCCAGTATCTGAGTTTGTTACATTGAACAGGGTGTATGGACCCGAGTTCATTAACCGCTTTAATATGTTTACGTCCATTTCTATATCTGGCGCACCGAAAGAAGGTTACAGTTCAGGTGATGCAATCAAAGCCATCCAGGAAACGGCTGCCAAAACATTGCCTGCGGGATATGGTTATGAATTTTCAGGATTAAGTCGCGAAGAAATAGGAAGCGGCAGCCAAACGGTTTATATCTTTTTATTGTGTCTTGTTTTTGTGTATTTTTTACTAAGCGCACAATACGAAAGTTATATCCTTCCTTTTGCTGTTTTATTATCATTGCCAATAGGCTTGGCCGGCGCGTTTGTTTTTGCCCGATTATTTGGCGTTCAAAATAATATTTACCTGCAAATTACATTAATTATGCTCATTGGTTTGCTGGCTAAAAATGCTATCTTAATTGTTCAGTTTGCGGTTGCGAGACGGCGCGAAGGACAAAGCATTGTACAGGCTGCTATCAATGGTGCTGTTGCACGCCTTCGTCCTATCTTAATGACATCACTCGCATTCATATTTGGTATCATGCCTTTAATGTTTGCAACAGGCGCAGGCGCTGCAGGCAATACCTCCATCGGCACGGGTGCGGTTGGCGGTATGTTAATCGGAACCATTTTCGGCGTGTTTGTTATACCTGTATTGTTCGTTATTTTTCAATCGTTACAGGAACGCATCAGCAGTAAACCTTTGCCGGTTGCTCAACAAGAGCAACCTGATCATCAGCCCGCTTTACAACCATCATCATTTAACTAATCGCTTCACCAAACATGACCATATATTTTTCTCAACACCGGTATCCCATTTTGATAACGATACTGATTGTATCCTCTTGTGTTACGCAGAAATATGGCCAGCCAGGCATGGCAGTGCAGGGGCAATTGTTCAGAGATACAATAGCAAGCAACAAGAAAGCATTGAGTTATAGTTTGAATACCGCTGATACATCATCCATTGCAACACTGCCCTACACGCAATTGTTTTCAGATACGGTTTTGCAAAACTTAATTGCGGAAGGAATAAGCCAAAACTTGAATTTGAAAACAGCAGTGCAGCGCATCAATCAAGCGTATGCAAGCTTCAAACAAAGCAAAGCGGCTTTTTATCCAAGTGTTGATGCCAATGCGGCTTACAGTCGCAGCAAACAATCTGTTGCATCGTTGAACTTTCCACCGGATATTGCCAATACGTTTCAGTTGACGACTTCCAACTATCAGTTGTATTTCAGCTCCAGTTGGGAAGCAGATATTTGGGGCAAATTAAAAAGTGCAAAGCGGGCAGCTTTTGCCAATTGGTTGCAAAGCGATGCAGCCAGGCGCACAATTCAAACACAATTGGTTGCCAACATTGCAGGTTATTATTATCAGTTGCTTTCGTTAGACCAGCAATTGAAGATTACAGAGCAAACAGTTAAGAATAGAATAACAGATGTTGAAACCATGAAAGCACTAAAAGAAAGTGCCGTTGTAACCGGTGCTGCGGTGGTGCAAAGTGAAGCCAATTTGGCTGCAGCACAGGTGCTGATTCCCGATTTAAAAAGAAGCATCCGCGAAACAGAAAATGCGTTAAGTGTATTGCTCGCGAGAACACCAGGCAATATTCAACGCAGTTCTTTAGAAGACCAAATAATCTATCAAAACTTAACAACCGGCGTATCATCTCTCCTTTTAAAAAACCGGCCGGATGTACAAGGGGCGGAGCTATCTTTTAGAACTGCATTTGAAAACACCAATGTGGCACGCACTTACTTTTATCCACAACTTACGTTAACTGCGCAAGGCGGTGCTTCGAGTTTGCAAATCAAAGACCTGTTCAACATGTCGGTGTTTTATAACATCGTTGCCGGACTTACACAACCGATTTTTCACCAAGGGCAAAACAAAGCCCGTTTGCGGATTGCAGTAGCGCAACAAAAAGAAGCTTATTACAGTTATCAACAAACATTATTGAATGCCGGTGAAGAAGTGTCGAATGCTTTGTATGCGTATCAAACCTCTTTGGAAAAACAAGCCAGCAGAACCCGACAGATAGATGCCTTGGAAAAAGCGGTTGATTATACAAAACAATTGTTGGAATATAGCTCTGCAACCAACTATACCGATGTATTAACTTCAGAACAGTTTTTGTTATCAGCCCAGCTTAGTGGTATTAACGATAAGTTGCAACAGTTGCAGGCTGTGGTTGATTTATATCGGCTTTGGGTGGTGGCTGGCAATAAGAGTTTTTAATAAAACAACAGCTATCATTAAAAGAAGATAGAACGCTGACAGGGTTCCAACCCCTGTCAGCGTTTTGGAATTATCCTTTCGTTTTTTGGGTATTTGAATGTTACACAGTCTTTCGTATGTTGAATCGAAATACTCCCAAAACGAAAGACGCAAGCATTGAAAATGAATGGAAAACAGCTATTTGTATAGCTTGAATGAAGAAAGCAAACTTTCGTATATTTAAATGTTATGCGTAACTAAGTTGACACATGCCAGTAGAAATCAGTTTGCCATTTGACCCGGATAAAGTAGAGAAGGTTATTCAATATTGGCTTGACTTATTGTCAAAAGAAGACTACAACGAAGCTTACAATTTGACAGAGCACGACCCTTATTATCAGTGGACACCTGCATCTATAGAAGACTATATAAACGGCTATGGACTGCCTTATGAAGAAGGAGATATAATCCATAAAGTGACTGATTGGAGAGACGTAGATAATGGAGAAAGGAATCCTATGGATATCCTACTGTTTGACAATCTAAAGACTGACGATAAGGAAATGTTTAAAAGAATTGGAATCGTACATTACGACTTACCGATGAACGGTATAAGAAGCGACCTGACTGTTATCTTCAGCATTTTACAGGCAGACAAATATTTTACGTTAGAACTTAATGATATACACGTCATGTGACCATTTTAGTTACGCACAACATAAACTTTTCTGCTATGCTGGCTGACACTTCTCACCTCATCATTGGTAATTCTATTTATCTTTCGTTTGACATTCGGCTGACGAACTAAGAATGTCAGCACAGCAGAAAGCCGCACCCGTTGTATGCAAATCTAAATAATCACCAACTTAATAGCTTTTAATTTTAATTTCCACCATAAAATTTCTGAAAAAAATTAGCGCAAGTATATGCTTGCGCTTATATTTGCAAGCATATACTTGCGCAATATGGTGGTAAGACGAGATGTTTTTCAGGCAATTGCCGACCCAACAAGAAGAGCCATCATCAACATGGTGGTGCAGCAACCTCTTAATCTTAATTCGGTAGCAGAACAATTTGATATGAGCCGACAGGCTGTGTCGCTGCATGTAAAAATTTTAACCGAGTGCGGGCTTATAGTCATCAAACAAGACGGACGGGAAAGATTTTGTGAAGCTAAACTTGACGGGTTAAATGAAGTTGCCGAATGGATAGAGCAATTCAAACAACATTTTGAAAGCAAACTGGATTCATTAGAAAACTATTTGGCTAAAATCCAAAAAACAAAAAGGCATGCAAAGCGTAAAAGATAATTTATCAGACAGGGAATTAAAATTTTCACGAATGCTCAATGCGCCCATTGAATTGGTTTGGGAGGTTTGGACGAATCCTGAACATTTAAAACTGTGGTGGGGCCCCGATGGTGTTACCAATACGATAAAAGAAATGAATATAAAACCCTGTGGCGAATTCAGGGTAATTATGCATAATCCGGATAACAGAATCCATGAATTAGAAATTGAGTTCCGGGAAATTGTGAAACATAAAAAAATTGTGTATGAGCAATTGAACCATTTTAAATGCATTGCTACCATTGAATTTGAAAGCATACAGGATAAAACCTTTATTAACTGGACAATGCTTTTTGAAAGCAAAGAATTTTTAATTCAATCTGCTAAAACATATGGCATCGTTGCAGGCCTCAAGCAAAGCGGAGAAAAGCTTATAAAATATTTGTCACAACTCAAAAATCAATAAACATGAAAATTATTAAGCATGTTGTTCAATTCATTATGGCAGGGATGGTTTTGTATTCTTCTGCAATTTTTGGACAACAAACAAAAGACTGGATGCTTGAAAAAATGCCGCCTGATTTAGAAACCGATTACGCTTTAAGCGCATTGCCACCCAATCTTCGTGATGGTGCAACTGTTTATTTGCTCGACCCTACAAAAGGTTACTATATGGCACGTAAAGGAAGCAATGGTTTCTCTGCTTATGTAGAACGCACCGATTGGTCAAGAGGAGAATTTGCACAGGATATGTATGCCGCTGAAGGTTTCGATTCAATGGGCTCAAAAACACTCATGCCCATATTTTTTGAAATAGCTGCTATGAGAGCCTCGGGAAAATATACTGCGCTGCAATTAAAAGATATTGTTATAAAACGAGTGAAAGATGACACTTATAAAGCCCCGCCGAGAACCGGCGTTTGCTATATGCTGGGGCCATTGATGCGTTCAAATCCAGGTCAAGGTATTATGACAATGGTGATGCCGCATTATATGTTTTATGCCCCTTATATCGATGATGCTGACCTTGGTGAAGGTTTGGACATCCACCAGCCTTTCATAATAAGTACCGGAAATGCGCTGGATAAAGCTCATTCTATTTTCAATTACATCGGTATGGCTGCCGGTAAAACTGAGAGAGCAAAAATTTTAAAGGATGATGAAGAATTGTTGAAAAGATTAGCAGCCTATAAACCATTTCTTAAGGTTGATATAGGTGATGGTATGAACTAAGATATTTGCAATAACAGTTCGTCAGAGAAGTAGTTTGTGAAATGAATCCTTTTACAACAGCCAATAAAACTTATGTTGCAGGTACATGTTAAAAAGCTAAAATCAAACTAATAGCTGCATACAACACGAGTATTTCTGATTCAAGCATCGTCTCCTGAAAGGGACGATACGATAAAATAAAATGGTCTAAGTACAACGCATCGTCCTAGTTGAGAGACGATGCTATAACTAAAAGTCCAAATTCATAACTTTCTGCCAGGTTGGTGTTCTTCACCAGCAAAGGCAGAAAGTTGGTGAAGAACACCAACATGGGCGAAAAAAATTCGGCTATTGTATTTATATTTCCGCCACATCGCAAATACCTAATCCGTTATGGGAATACTATAGAACTTTCTATTTTCACAATTTGTAAAGTCATAGATGGACAGTGCATTTAGAAAAATATATCACAAATGAGCAGTTTTCCAACACACCTGAGTATAACTGCTAAACATAAAATAGTAATAAAATGAATGCAATCAAGAACAAACAACTAATACAGAATATCTTTTCTGAACTGGCAGTAGATAATGATGAACCCTTTATCAATGCAATGGCAGAAGACATGAAATGGATTTGGATGGGCTCGGGACAATGGGCAAAAACATTTAACGGAAAGAAGTCCGTTCTTGATGAACTTTGGAGTGCAGTAAGACAAACTTTAGTTCCACCATATAAAGTAAATGCGCAGCGTTTCATTGCAGACGATGACTATGTGGTAGTGGAAGCCATTGGACAGAACACGACACCTGACGGCAAAAAATACGAAAATAATTATTGCTGGGTATGCTGTATTGCGGACGAAAAAATACACGAGTTGAGAGAGTATATGGACACAGACCTTGTAACAAAAACATTTAGTCAAAGCAATACGCCTGCCTGAGAGGCTGAACCAACAACCACTACTGCCAATATTTGGTTTTGCGTTATGGCAGCTTGAGGGAAGTCAATCACTTGCAGCAATTCTATTGAGCTTTTTGTTCTATTCTTCGGCTGGTGAATAAAGAAAATCTGCTAAAAACGCAAAGCCGTTGTTAACAGCCATTCATTCTACAATAGAGAAACAACAATCTTGCTTACCTTACGCTTACATCATCTCATTCGCCGCATAAATCTTCTCAATAATTTCAACCGTTTTCAAACCTTCATAAGCATTGGTACTTACGGCTGCACCACGGCACAATACATCAATCACATTTTGATACACTTTATCGTGGTTGCTCATGCTGCCCTTATAGCTGCCATAATCATTAACGGGCGATTGTTTTGCTTCCCGCAGCACAACGGTTCTTATGTTTTGATAAGCAATGGTATTGAGATATTGCCCGCCAATTTTTACCGTTCCCTTCTCTCCAAACAATGTGATAGAGCCTTCCATATTTTGCCCAAAACTGTTTACCGTATAATTCAATGTTCCGATGGCGCCGTTTCGCATTTTGAGTATAGCAACGCCGGTATCTTCTATTTCCATTACGGATTGATGTGCAGCATTGGCGAGATAAGATTTTACACTTGACACATCACCCAGCAACCAATACAAAATATCAATAAAATGGCTGAACTGTGTAAACAATGTGCCGCCATCCAACGGCTTTGTGCCATGCCAGCTATCGCGGTAATAGTCATCATTCCGGTTCCAAAAACCATTAATTTGAAAACTATAAATTGTACCCAGTTTGTTTTTGTTCAATAATTCTTTTACCTGCACTACGGCATCGTTAAAACGGTTTTGTTTTACAATGAATAATATCCGGTTGGCTTTTTCCGATGCTTCTATCATCTGCCTGCAATCGTGGCTGCTGATTGCCATTGGCTTTTCGCAAACTACATGGCAACCTGCCTGCAAAGCAGCAATGGTGTGCGTTGCGTGAAGTCCGTTCGGAGTGCAAACTGCCACAACATCTGGCTGATGATGAAGCAACAACTCTTGAAGAGAAGAATAATACGAGCATACATATTGCTGAGCGGTTGCTTTCGCTTTGTCAACATCAATATCACAAACCGCAATCAGGTTTGCAAGGCGATTGATGTGCGTTGCATGACGGCTTCCAATCTTACCACATCCAACAATTGCAAATGACAAAGGAGCTTTCATAGGAAAAGAAAAAGAGGAAGAGCCCCAGCCCCTAAAAGGGAGTTATAAATGCATCTTCCTCTTTTGTTTTTGCACGATTTTATAAAGAAAAAGTAAAGCCGGTAATGCCAATGGATTGCCCGCTTTTTTCTCCTTCCGATTTCTTTACAACATAAACTGTATGCAGTTTACCATCAGTAACAGGTGGTAAGTTGATGGTTGACGACTTCATCGTAAATGGTGCTGTCACGCCTTTGTTGCTTTCAACCGAAAACTGGCCTAACAGTTTTCCATCAGGCGCATCCAAATGCAATTCAAATGCAACTTTGCCCGTAAGCTCGTTCTGCCATCCATAGTTCACCGTTGCTTTGGCAATGCCTGATAAATCAACACTATCAATGGCAAACCAGCTATTGTTGTTGGAGAGAAGAACGATTTGCATTCCGTTGTAAGTCATACTGGATGCATCGTTTACATGCTTTACAGTTCCTAAAGCAATGTTGCTGCTGCGCAAAGAGGCATAACCGGTTCCGGTTAATGGCTTGATGTTTTGTCCGCCTTTATCAGTATAATTTGCGGTGAGATACAACACACCATTCGGTATTGCCGGCTTGTTTAAGGTTGGCGAAACAGAACCTGTTGCCGGCAACGATTTTTGATGTTGCTGATTGGCCAACGACAGCACCCAGCCAACAATTGTTTTTGCATCGCCTTCCGCCAGGTTCGGGTGTGCCGACATTACCGCATCGCCCCAAACGCCGCCGCCACCTTTGATAATTTTATTAGCGAGATACACTATCGCACCAGCATCGTTTTTATATTTTTCAGAAACGGCTGTGAACGCAGGTCCTACCGATTTTTCAGCTACTTTATGACAGGCTTTACAATCGAGCGATTCCATTAAATTTTTGCCCATCATTTGAGGGCTCACCACCTGATGACCTTGCGGCGTACCGGCTTTATCGTTGCCTTCACGGTAATCCGCTGTTACCATCAGATTGCTGTCAACAATAGTGGTTCCTTCTTCTTTATCCCTTACTGAAACCGAATAATTGACTGGCTTGCCCGGGAAATAAAAGGTTTGATTGCCTTTAATATTGATGCTTACATTCGGTGCTTCATTACCCGCATACACGCTCACCAGATTGCTTTTGGAAACGGCACCTTTATCATCTTTTACTTCGGCATAAATGGCATAATCGCCAGCCGTGCTTAACGTGGTTTGTAACTTCGGTTCTTTGGTTTCAACGGTTTTCCCACCCACATGCCAGATGTAAGTCAGCTTATCGTTATCCGGGTCTCTCGCACCTACAGAAGCTGTGATGGCAAGCGGCAAAGCACCCGATGTTTTGTCAACATCAATGCCCGTAACTTTAGGTGCACGGTTGCCTTTATTGTAATCTATTCTTGCCAAACCTGCATCCGGATTTTTGGCAAACCAACCGCTGCCATATTCTACAACATACAATCTTCCGTCAGGTCCTAATTCCATGTCGGAAGGATTGTTGAACTTTGTATTTTTCATAAACGGTTCCATGTTATCGAAGTCGCCCTCCGCTTGCATGGTGATGGCTTTTATCCAGCCGCGCATCCATTCGTAAATAAATAATTTTCCATCATAATAATCAGGATAACGCGTGCTGTCGGGGAACATTTCGCTGTGATACACAGGTCCGGCCATTGCCGTTCTGCCGCCGGAACCTACCTGCGGAAAATCTTTTGATGTACCATACGGATACCAGATAAAAGCAGCCTGCGCAGGTGGTAAATCCTGCAAGCCGGTGTTATTGAGTGATGTGTTTTTAGGATGAGCCGGATCAAAAGGTCGGCCACTTTCGCCGGTGAGATAATTGTAAGACACATAAGGCTGATTGTTGGCAACGAAAAGAGGCCAGCCAAAGTTTCCGGCCCCGCGTGCCTGGTTCACTTCATCGTAACCGCGGGGACCGCGCGTTTCAAAACTATCTGCGTTAGCATCCGGTCCTACTTCACCCCAATATAAAAAACCTGTCTTTTGATCAACCGAAATGCGATACGGATTTCTGTCGCCCATCACATAAATTTCAGGTTTGGTTTTATCGGTTCCTTCGGCAAATAAATTGCCTTTCGGAATAGAATACGTACCGTCTTCTTTCATCACAATACGAAGAATTTTTCCACGCAGGTCGTTGGTGTTGCCAGCCGTTCTTCTTGAATCGTATTGCGCATGTCCCGGCGCATCATTCAGGGGCGCATAACCATGCGAAGCATAATTTTGATTGGGCTCATCAAACGGTGTAGAATTATCACCTGTTGAAACGAATAAAGTTCTGTCTTTTCCAAACGTAATAGAGCCGCCGGTGTGGCAACAAATCTCTCTTGTATCAGGAAACTGAAGGATAATTTTTTCGGTGCTGTTGTCAATGGTATCTCCATTAAAAGTGAAGCGGGACAAGCGATTCACCGATGTATCGGTTGGTGCGTAATACATATAAATGTAATGATTATGCGCATAATCAGGGTCTTTCTGAATGCCCAATAAACCTTGCTCTGCATTCACGCCGGGTGTATGCAATGTTTTCCAATACACGTTTAAAAAGCCCACTTGTTTTACTGATCCTGTCTTGTTTTGATACAGCATAATCTCACCTCTGCGTTGCGTTACCAAAACATCTAAGTTTGGTAATACCGTTATTTCAGTCGGTTCAAAAAAAGTTCCGGTTACCAGTTGTGTTTTTACAAAGCGGTCATCATCCGGCGTACGAGGCGTTTTTACTTTTGCATAATTTATACTTTCATTGTCGCCGATGGCATATTTAATTCCGCCAAGCAAGTGCATTAAAAAAGCAGGATCGCTGTACGATTCTTTTGTATGACCTAACTCTGTGTACCACACTCTTCCACCATCGTATTCATGATACCATGCCATCGGGTGATTACCGTGCATATTCCCGCCTTTGTAACTGTTTTCATCAATCTTCAGCAACACATGCAGGTCGCTGTCCATATTTTTAAAATTGTACCATTCATCAAAGCGCGACCATTTAGCCGGAAGATGTTTGGTTGATTCATTGTTCGGATCTACCAAATCAATGGTGGCTTGCTGTTGCGCAGGATGACTATCAAATGTAGCGCCCACCAAACGATGATACCAACCCCAATGATAGCCTGCATCCGTTGCCGCATGAACGCCCACAAAATTGCCTCCGGCTTCAATGTATCGCTGCAAACCGTTCTTCTGATAATTCGTAAACAAGGAATCATCGGGATCGGTGTTGCATAAAAAAACAACCGCCGCATACTTCTTCAAACTATCATCGGCAAACCAGTCGGCATTGCTGGTGGTATCCACATCAAAATTGTTTTCTTTACCCAATTTCATCACGGCTAATGTTGCCGTTGGAATGCAGTCGTGAACAAAGCCTGCGGTTTTCGTAAACACCAGAACCCTTGGTTTGGATGAAAACAAATGGCAGCTTGTAATGAGGAAGCAAATAGTGGCAAAAACAAAAATGGCTGACAAGAATCTTTTCATAAAACGCGGAGAATATTTGCATAAAAATAAAGAGTGTAGAATCTTGATAAAGGATTTTTTTTGAAAAGAGAAAGATGGATGGAAAAGTATGGTGGATATGATTGTATCCTGTGGTTAGTGAACAACATTAAGCACGTAGAGAAAAGCTTTACTAAGTATATTGAGCCCAATAGAGAATATAGCAGGCTTGTTATGATGTTGTATTGTCGCAATAAAGAGCAGAGTTAAGTAATTGAGAATAAGGCAACCATCCATTTTTGTTTCATTGTAATTATTGCGACTATATTTGAGTTAGCTGTAACCCTAAATAACATTCCATAAGACATTAAACAGATGAAAAAATTATTATTGTTCGGAGCAACCGGTAACTTAGGAAAGGAAATTACAAAAGTTGCAAGACAGCAGGGTTACGACTTGACTGCTGTTGTTAGAAGTAAGAAAAAAGCAGAACAATTGACAAATATTACAAACAAGTTTATTGTAGCTGACATTACAGACCCAAGTGCATTGACAAACATTTGCAACGGTTTTGACATTATAATATCTGCATTAGGAAAAAGCGTATCACCAAACGATAACAGCAAACCATCGTTTAACGACATTGACCTAATTGCAAATTCAAATATTCTTGACGAAGCAAAGAAAAGTGGTATAAAGAAATTTGTTTACGTTTCAGCATTTCACTCAGAAAAATATTTGCATTTAGAGTATTTCAGGGTTCATTACGAATTTGCAGAACGATTGAGATCATCAGGAATAAACTATTCCATAATTAAACCACCTGCTTTATTTAGCGGCTATTTAGACATGATTGACATGGCGAAAAAAGGGCAACTATTTAATATTGGAAAAGGCGATAGAAGAACAAATCCTGTTTACGAAACAGATCTGGCTAACGAATGTGTCGGCTCAATAAAAGATGAAAATATTACGAAAGAAATTGGCGGTATAACCATTTACACAAGACGACAATTAAACGAAATAATCCAAAATGAAGTCTGTTCCGCAAAAAAGACAAAAAATATTCCGCTATGGCTTTTCAAATTTTCATTGCCTATGCTAAAAGTGTTCAAAAAAAACATGTACGACAAGTTTGCATTTTTCACGGCTGTAATGCAAGAGGACACAATTGCACCACAAGTTGGACAAATGAAATTTGAAGATTATATTAAAATGAAAAACAAAAATTAAGCGACGATAAGGGTATGCAGCTTACAGGCGGTTTGGCAATATGGCGGGGCGACGAATTATGCTCAACTTTTTGACCCCGCCGTTTGCTCAACCTTTTACCCCGCCGTTGTTGGTGTTTTTCACCAACAACAAAACTATCTACTTTCGCACATACGTCTTTCTACGTTTCCCTACTTCTTTACTTCTACCATTTTAAAATGGAAACCTTTATCAAAGCCGGATAAGTTTAAAAATGTTATCATTAATAATTTACAGTTTTTAGTAACAGATAAATTGGCAATGAAGCAATTACATTATGACAAGAATGATGTTACAATTTCCTTCTTCTTTCTCTGTAACATTGCAGCCTTAATAATTGCAGACTTATGCTTCGAGGGTTTGTTTTTACCGCATTTTTAGTTTTGATTTTTGTCCATTCTTTCGCACAAACAAAAAGCGTTTCAGGAAGGGTTGTGAACGAACAACAGCAACCCGTTGAAGATGCCTCTATTCATCTTCTCAACACCAACACAACTTTGTTTACCAACAAGGAAGGTTCGTTTGTTTTTACCAACGTGAAAGAAGGCAATTATGTGCTTTCTGTTACGGCAAGCAATTATGCTTCGGTGCAGAAAATGATGGTTGTGAAAGATGAGAATGCATCCATCACCATTCAATTGCAAAGCATCATCAAACAATTGGATGCAGTAACCGTTACTGCAGAAAAACGCGAGGACAATGTGGAGCAAGTTCCCTTGAGCGTTTCGGTGTTATCGTCCCGAAAAGTAGCTGACTACCAGCTATGGAATAGCAAGGAATTAACAGCCATTGTGCCTTCTCTTTTTTCAGACAATTCGGGCGATATGCGCAATGTAACTTCCATCCGCGGCATTGTTACTACTTCCTATGATCCAGCGGTAGCTACATACATTGATGGTGTAAACCAATTCTCTTTAGACACTTATATTTCCACCTTAACCGATGTTGAACGGATTGAAATTTTGCGCGGTCCGCAAGGTACTTTGTATGGAAGAAATGCGATGGGTGGCGTTATCAATATCATCACGAAACAGCCTACCAATAAAACCGATGCTTTTGCTGAAATCAGCATCGGTAATTATGGTTTGCAACGCTACAATGCAGGCTTTCGCACACCATTGGTAAAAGACAAATTGTTTTTAGGTGTGTCTCTTTTGTATGATGGAAGAAATGGTTATTACCACAACGATTTCAACAACACCAGCTATGATAAGCAACACCTTTTGTATGGCAATTATTACCTGAAATTTTTACCCGGCAAGAACTGGATGATTACTGCTAATATCAAACATCAGTCAAATAGAAACAATGGTGCATTTCCCTTAGTAAATGGTATTGATGAAGCATTTGCAAATCCTTTTCATTTGAACCAGAATGCAACTGCAACCATGATTGATAACACCTTCAACAGTTCGCTCGTCATCAATCATTCAGGTAGTGAAGTTGCTATTCAACTCCATCTCTTCTTATCAAAACAATTACCGCTATTACAATGCACCGTTGGATGGTGATTTTTCGCCTGCTGATGTGGTTGCCATTGTGAACAATTATGGCAAAAAATACAACAATGTAAAAGTGCTCACACAAGAGTTTCGCGTAAATTCAAACAACGAAAAAAGAAAGCTGCAATACACTGCCGGTGCTTATTTCTTTTACCAAAATAATCCAACCAAACAAGGCACGTATTACGGCAAAGATGCCAACGCAGCATATGGCATTGGCGACTCAATGTTTACATCCATCGCTACTTCAAAAGGCATTGGTTATGGAACGGCGGCGTATGGTCAGTTGCAATACGCAATTACGCCTAGGTTAAAAGTGGTTGGCGGTTTGCGTTACGATTATGAACATCGTAAGTTATCGGTAGAAGGCGAGTATCAAAAAGAAAGCTTTAATATGGTTACACTGCCCGATACTTCTGCTACAGCACGCTTTCATGCCTTCTCTCCTAAGTTCAGCCTGCAGTATTTGATTTCTAACAATAACAATGTTTATGCAACGTACAGTCGTGGCTATCGTACAGGTGGTTTGTCGCCACTTGCAGCCGATCCATCTCAACCACCTTTATACGCTTATCTTCCAGAAAACAGCAACAACTATGAAGTGGGCACTAAGAATGTGTTTTGGGATGATAAACTACAATTGAATGTTGCCGCTTACACCACGTTTGTAAACAATGCGCAAGTGCCAACGCTCGTGTTGCCACAAGCGGTTACCATCATAAAAAATACGGGCAAATTACAAACGGATGGCATTGAAGCTGAAGTTGCTGCAACGCCACTAAAAGGCTTGCAGATTGATTATAATGCGGGCATCGTTCACACCAAATATACATCGTTGAAAATAGCGCAAAATGGCTCTGAAGTAAATCTGGATGGTAAGAAGCAAATCTTCACACCGGCAGCCACGTCCATGCTTGCAGCGCAGTATAATTTTTTGTTGGGAAAGAATGCGAGATTGATGCTAAGGGGTGAATGGCAATACCGCGGTAAGATGTACTTCGACTTTGCCAATACCATTGCGCAGGATGGTTACAATTTGCTTCACGCAAAGGTGGGCGTAGAAGCAAAACATTTTGGCGTTTATGTTTGGGGACGTAATTTATCCAACACCCATTATATTGCGTATGCGTATGACTTTGGTGCCGTGCATTTGGGTGATCCAAGAACGTATGGTGTTACTGTGAGTGCACGTTTATAAATATCTGCAAAACAAAAAAACTTAATTGTTTATGGCTTGCGAACAAGCATCCCGTCATTCCGCAATTGCCCTCAACACAATGCAGCACCTTTACGCTTTCACGAGGGCTTTGTGCGGAACCTGTCTGCCGACACGCAGCTCTGATGATGGAAAAATGAAGACGTTGAAATGATATAAAGTGATCTACAACATAATAACTGGTTCAAACTTGTAAGATCAGATTCCGCACAAAGCCCTCGCAGTTACGATGAGGTTTGAGTTCGTGTTGAGGGCATTTGCGGAATGACGGGATGCCTGTTTGTAAACGGATGTAATTTCAGAAAGAAATATTTATAATAATGAAGCAAGTTGTTTTTGTTTTTTTGTTGTGGCTTTCTATTACAAACGTTGCCCATGCAGCCGCAGTTGATACGGTTTCTACGTTTAGTTATTCCATGCAAAAACAAATTAAAGCGGTTGTAATTACGCCGAATAATTACAGCAAAACAAAACCGTATCCGGTTGTTTATTTGCTGCATGGATACAGCGGCAACTATGCCGACTGGATAACAAAAGTGCCTTCAATAACTATGTATTCCGATGAATACAACCTCATCATTGTTTGCCCGGATGGCGATTACAACAGTTGGTATTTTGATAGTCCAGTTGACAGCACCAAACGCTATGAAACGTATGTTTCCAAAGAATTAGTAAGTTGGATTGACGAACATTACGCAACACTTACCAGCGCCAAAGGCAGAGCCATTGCGGGTTTGAGCATGGGTGGGCACGGCGCTTTGTATCTTGCTTTTCGCCACCAGGATGTATTTGGTGCAGCCGGCAGTATGAGTGGCGGCGTTGATTTGCAACCGTTTCCTGCCAATTGGGACATTGCGCAAAAGCTGGGCAAGTATGCTGATTATCCTGAACGATGGAAATTAAATTCAGTTATCAATCTTACCTATTTAGTGCAAAACAAAAACTTCCCTTTGCTGTTCGATTGTGGTACCGAAGATTTCTTTTATCCGGTAAATAAAAAGCTGCACGAGAAGTTATTAGCCGATCATATTCCGCACGATTTTATAAGCCGTCCCGGTTCGCATAGTTGGGAGTATTGGTCGAATGCTGTGGGTTATCAAATGCTGTTTATGCATAACTTTTTTGAGAGAAATAAATGATGAGTAAGTTGCAAGCTATAAGCTAATCAGATACAACTTCACTTCTTATCGAATTAGTTCACTCAAACTAACATCGGACAAAAGTTGTTGTAAATAAAGGAGCACATCATCCTTAAAACGAGTTAATGCAGTTAAGTCTTCGCCCCACAAATCAACACTTGAAAGCGTTTGTGTTACCACTTCTTCAATCGTTTTGTTTTGCCACAATTCATAAAATTTTGGAGCTTCCTGATCCTGAAGTAAATATTCTGTATTGCCACGTTTTCCATAATACAAATTCTTTTTTACAGCCACCGGCTTCATGAATAAGAGATAAGCCGCAAACCCAAGCGCCATCCGGCTTTGTAAGAATGTTTGGTTTTGCCGATATTTCATGATTAACGGCACACAACGTTGTTTCATTTTGTTGGTGTACTGCATAGAAATGGAAAGCCATTGATGCTGAATAAATGGATTTTGAAATCGGTTGATAACATCATTTGCAAACGCTTCGGCTTGTTCTTTTGTAATGTCATTTCCAACAATGCAAGGAACAATTTCATCAAACATCATATCTTTCATAAAATGCAAAAAGCTTTCATTCTGCATGGCTTTAGTTACCGTTTCAAATCCGTTTAAATAAGCAAGAGCACAACTAAATGTATGCGTTGCGTTCAGTAAGCGCAATTTTAATTCGCGGTATTTTTCAATGTTATTAGTGATGATGACATTGCGATTCACGGTGTTAAACGAAAGCAATTCTTTTGTGCGTTCGTTATTTGTTTCAATTGCCCACAAATTGTATGGCTCACTCATGATTGCCAGTTCATCAGTAAAACCAAATTGGGTTTGAAGTTTGTTTTTGTCCTCTTCTGTCAAAGCGCCGGGCACAATCCTATCCACCAACGAACTGCACCAATCATTGGCTTCTTGTAACCATGTAACGAATGAATTTTGGAGATTATTTATCTTCGCCAAATCAACTACAACTGCTTTTAGTTTTGCACCATTATCAACCAATAATTCGGTTGGGATGATGACCATTCCGCTTTCATCACTTCCCTCAAACGCTTTGTATCGTTCGTATAAAAAAGAAAGCAATTTTCCAGGAAACGATCGCGGCGGCAAAGCGTTCACATCATCGTTTTCCTGCAATGCAATGCCCACTTCTGTAGTATTAGAAATGATGATTTGCAATTGCGGATTGTGAGCGCATTGCAGCACTGTTTGCCAGGCCTCATTTGCATTAATAACACGGCTGATGGCTGCATTGATGATGTAGCTTTCTTTGATTGCGCCTTCTTCAACACCTTTAATACAATGCGTGTATAAATTGTTTTGTGTTGCAAATGCGTCTCTGTTATTGCCACTACTTGTTGATTTTACAACAACAATACGACCATTGAAAACGCCTTCGTCATTGGCTTTGTTGATGTAGTAGTCGGGCAAGCCGCGAAGCAAAACGCCGGTTCCAAACTGAAGCACTTTTTCGGGTAAATCCAAAACGTTTTGACGAGGAAGCTGAATGCCTTTTTTTGAATGTAAAGATGAAAGTGTTTGTTGGTTTAATTGCATTCGGACCTTTGTTTTCGTTTTTATAATGAAGTAAAAAATAAAGGTATTGAAAACAGGTTTTGAAATGAATGTTTTATAAGTATGAGATGAATTTTACCGCAGAGAAATGAGATGGTTGAGTCTTCGCAGAGTTTATTTTTTCTCTGCAGAAGCTCTGTGTTCTCTCCGGTAATCACTCATGCGTACATTGTAGTGCAAAACAAAAAGCCGTCCCCACAGTGCTTTGGGGACGGCTTCTTTTTTATTCTATTATTGAAATTAGTAACCCGGATTTTGTGTTAAGTTCGGGTTCAATCCAATAGCAATTTGTGGAATGGGTAACACGTCCCGATTGGGTGGCAATGATGCATTGAACAATCCATGCACTTTACCATCATGAGTGGGTCCAGGTGCCGGATTCGGTATCGGGTTGGTATTGCCATCCACCGTACCATACGCTTGCTTGATGAAAGCTCGTGCAACATCAGAACCGGCGCGGCGCAAATCGTAAAATAAAGAGTAGTCGCCGGTCAGTTCATGTCTGTATTCGCTCAATACCATTTGCAAAGGATCGGTGATGGGAGAAGCCGGGCTTCCATCGTAATTGGCTCCGTCCTGCATTACGGCTGGTGCAGTTCCGCCAAAGGCGCGGTCTCTTACCATTTTAATGTCTGCCATCGCCCCGGTAACATCGCCGGTATGAATTTTACATTCCGCTCTGTCTAACAAAATTTCTGCATAGCGCAACATAATCTGGTTTTGAGAACCGAAGATTTTTTGCACACCATTATCATCTGAATTGCTTCCGGTAATGCTCGGGTCTCTCCAATGCTTGGTACTATAATATCCGGTGCGTTTTCCATCATCGCCATACCATGGATGCTTAAGACTTCCACAGGTGTTGATGATTTTACCATCATCACCAATATATGCCATGTTGCCGGCTGCAAAGCCTGACTTGACTGGTGTATAGCTTTTAATGCCGCCTCTGGCAACGATGCCGGGGCTTACGCTTGAATCGCCGGGACCAATGATGGTAGCCAGTTTGCGCAAATCGCCGGGCTGATAGGAAAGCCAAAGCCCCGGATTGCCATAATCGTAACCTTCCCCGCTGATTTCCCAGGGCTGGTCAAACGCATCAATCCAAGACAGTTCGCCACCAGGTATTTGCCAGCTTCCATCCCAGCTTTGAGAGCCACCCTGGGGTAGTTCAAACTGAATTTCAAAAAGCGATTCGTCATTGTTTTGATGATCAAATTCATCAACATCAACAAAGTTGGACAATAAATGATATTTACCATTCAGGGCATTAAAATTGGTGATGGCACCGGCATAATCTTTTAGCCACATTCTTGCTGCACCTTCATAACCTATGGCAGCACCTTTGGTAGCCCTACCCAATTCGCTTTGCGGTAAATCTTCTTTCCATGGCAACAAATTGGCTGCATTCGCCATATCAGATACCACCTGCATAAATACAGAATCCTGCGTAGATCGGGGTTTTAAGCCGGTGGTTGGCTTGCTTAAAACGGTATCTGTTTCCAACGGAACACCTCCAAAAGAACCCGCCAAATAATAATAAAACGATCCTCTTAAAAAGTAAGCTTCGCCGGTTAAGCGTTGTGCTAAGTCGGCAGTAACGATGCCTTTTTGTTGTGCTGCTTTTATAATCTCAAATGCAGAATTGGCTCTGGCGATACCAATGTACATGTTATTCCAAAAATCGGGAAGTGCATAAAAATCGGCAGGTATGGCATAGTAATTCCAAATGATGTCGTTGCCATAATTGAACCAATCATGCGTTTGGAAATTGGCATAATACCAAATGGATTTCTTCACTAAATTACTGTTCTGATAGGTATCGTAAATGGCGTTTACCAGCGATACCACATCAGCGGATTTTTGGAAAGTTGCTTGCTGTGTAGATTGGAATGTATTGGTTTGCACCAAAAAGCTTTTTTTACACGCCAAAGGAATCAGCACACCGCTCAACATCGCAGCGATAATAACCACTTTTGTTTTTGTCTTTATATTTTGAATGTGTTTCATCTTTCTTTATTTAAAAAGTTACGTTTAAGCCAATGGTGTAATACCGTGAAGAAGGATAGGTGCCGTTATCCAAACCGTTCTGTGTTGCATTGCCGCCCTGTATGCCAATTTCCGGATCAAGACCGCTGTATTTGGTAATGGTAAACAGGTTTTGAGATGAAACATAAGCTCTCACTTTTGAAATGGCAAAGCGTTGTGTAAACGTTATAGGCAAAGTATATCCGATAGTAAGGTTCTTTAATTTTAAGAAGCTGCCATCTTCAATCCATGCGCTTGATGGAACATTGCTGCCGGTAGCGTCATCGTTGTAGGAAGCCCTTGTTTCGGTATTGGAAGGGTTCGTTGGTGTCCAGTGATTCACATAGTATTCATAACTAACATTTTGAACGCCTACAAAACTGCGGTTCTGGAAACTCTGCAAATTGCTTTTTTCATAGTTGAAAATTTTGTTTCCATAAACGCCATAGAAATAAGCATTGAAGTCGAATGATTTGTAAGAAGCTGTCAAGTCCAAACCACCATAAAATTTAGGAAGCGGGCTGCCTAAACTGGTTTGGTCGGTGGCATCCACATGTCCATCGCCGTTTACATCGGCGAAGTAACGGTCGCCGGGTCGTGTAACAGATCTTTGATAGTAAGGAAAAGCCGGGTTCTTAGCTGCAGAAGCTGCATTCAACGCATTAATTTGAGCTTGGGATTGAAATACGCCTAACGATTTATAACCGTAAAATTCTCCAACAGGACCACCTACGAATGTTTCAGTAAAGGTGCTCCAGCCATTGCCCGCTACCGTTAAACCACCAAAATTGGTGATGTAGTTGGTGCCTGAGGTTAAGCTGGTTAGCTTGTTGCTTACCGTAGTTAAGGTGGCAACCACTCCAAAATTGAAATCCTTATTTACCGTATGATTGTAGTTGACTGCAAATTCAAAACCTTTGTTTTCCATGCTACCTACGTTTCGGGTTATATAGTTATAGCCGGTTTGCGCTGGTGCAGCCAATTGCAATAAAAAGTCTTTTGATTTCCTATCGAAATAATCAACCGTTAAGGTTAAATTACCCCGCATGAATCCGGCATCCAAACCAATATCCGTTTCGTAATCTGTTTCCCATTTCAATTTCGGATTGGCCGGCTGTGTTTGTGCGTAGCCACGCTGATAGAGTTTATTAAACGGATAGCCCAAATTGCCCGGAGAAACAGTTGCCGTTGCACCGGTTGAATACAATGCCTGGTATTGGAACGGGCTGATGGGTTGTTGATTACCCAACTCACCATAACTACCCCTGATTTTTAGATCGCTTAGCCAGTCAACGTTCTTTAAAAACGATTCTTCTTTTGCCCGCCAGGCGATTGCTCCTGAAGGAAACACGCCGTACTGATGACCTGTATCGAATTTAGAAGAACCGTCTCTTCTGATAGTACCTGTAATTAAGTATCTGTCGCCAAAATTATAAGTGAGTCGCGCAAATTCAGATGCCAGTGTTTGTACAACCTGGCCGTTTGTATTTGGTTCTAAAGTGAGGTTGGTAACCTGCGATAAATCTCTGATTACACTGTTTGGCGGAATGCCATGGCCACCCATCGAAGTGTATGTATTTTTTTGCGCAGAAATACCACCCACAAAATTGATGGTATGTTGACCAAACGTTTTATCATAAGCGATGGTGTTTTCCCACAACCATTCAAAAGTTTGATTCAGATGCTGCGAATAATAAGCATTGGCTGTTGCACCTGCTGCCCCGCCATATTGCTGAACCAAACGGTCATCTTCCGGCTGAAAATAAGAACCGGAATAATTGCTGGTATTGATACCGGCATTTGTTTTTACCCTTAAACCTTTTACTAAAGTAACTTCCAGGGAAGAGGTAGCTAACAGGTAATTGGTAATGTTTTGGTATTGGTTGGTATTAATGCTATACAAGGGATTACCGTATTTAGCCACGTAAGTATAAATAGGATTGTAAAAGCCATAATTGCCTTTGCCATCACTTATCTGGTTGGTTACATTGCTGCCACTGTCTAATGTGGGTGGCAATTCGCTTAACTGCACCAGCGAGCCGGTACCAAACGGATTGTTCTGATCCTGGTAAGAATACTTCGCACTGGTTGAAGAGCGAAGCCATGTAACAGGCGTATAATCTAAATTGAGGCTTAAGGTATATCTTTTAAAGTACGAACCCGTTACAATTCCCTTTTGATCGTAGTAACCTACCGATGCAGCCGATTGAACTTTATCGCTGCCACCGCGGATTCCAACGGTATAGTTTTGCGTTATGCCCGGGCGATACACTGCGTTCTGCCAGTCAACATTGGTAAGTGAAGAAGGATTTTTCCAGGGACCGAAAACAAGAAAATTATGTTGCGAATCGGCTGCCTGCACTTCGTTTGCCAAAGTTGCAAACTGCTGTGCATTCAATACTTTGTATTCTTTGGGTTTGCTTTGAAACGCTTCGTAGGCGTCCAACGAAACCTTTACCCCGTTTTTACTTCCTTTTTTTGTGGTGATAATCACCACACCGTTGGCAGCGCGAATACCATAAATAGACGTTGCCGAAGCATCTTTCAATACATCTATCGAAGCAATGTCATTTGGGTTCACATTATTAAGTCCTCCGGTAGTTGGATACCCATCAATTACAAACAAAGGTGCGTTGCCACCGCTGGCAAGGCTACCAACACCGCGTATTAAAATACTGATATTGCCACCTGGCGCAGCATCGTTGTTGGTAATCTGCACACCGGCTGCTCTGCCCTGCAACGATTGCTCTACTGTAGTAACGGGCACTCTGTCAATTTGTGCCGATGTAACGGAGGCAACCGAGCCGGTTAAGTCTTTTCTTTTCTGCGTGCCATAACCGATTACTACCACCTGCTGCAACGATTGTATATTAGCTGTCATTGATACAGTAAGCGTGCTGCGATTGTTAACCGGCACTTCCAGCTCATCATAACCAACAACACTAAAAGTAAGTGTTGCATTATGTGCTGCGCTGATAGAGAAATTACCGGCATCGTTGGTAACGGTGCCAACATTGGTTCCTTTAACGCGGATAGAAACACCCGATAAAGCACTGTCGCTGTTGGCTGCTGTTACACGGCCGGTAACCTGTCCGCTTTGCGCACGGAGGGCTGCTGCCGATACAACAAACAAAAGCAGCAACCAGGCTCTTTTAGTGCAATTTTTTTTGAGAGTAAGTAAATGGTTCTTCATCTTTTTGCGATTGTTATTGGTGGTTAAATGTAACTAAGTGTTAGTGGTAAACCGGTATGGTATTGCTGATTCTATGTATAAAATTGAATGAAAACAATAGCAGCAAGTAATCAGGTCCAGACAAAACATTTTGTTAGGTAAGCGTTTTTATAATTCTATATGTTTTTGCAGTAATTTGTTTGTTAGTATAGCTAACCTTTTAAGGATAGCATTTTCTGTGAATTGTTCTCAATGGTAAGCTTCCTTGTTATGTTTTGATGGTCTTACTCTCTCATTCCGCTTTATCAATGGGCAATCAAATATTTTCAATTTTTTCTTCGTTTATAACACGATAACTCTACAAACATATCTGCTATGGGCAACAAAAGGATGATGAATGCTGCAAAAAATTGAAATAATATTTTTAAAAGCTAAAAAAATATCACTCTGCCGAGCAGTAATTTAAACGGCACTAAAATGAGCGTTTTGGTTTTGTTACAATAATAAGAAGTGCATTCAATAAGGAACAAAATGATCACTCTGCTTAGGCAAAGATGTAATTACAAAGTTGTTATTGGTATTGAAACATTTAATCAAGAAGAGGAGTAGAAGGTGGTACAGCATACTGTTTAACCTTTATTTTGTTGTAAAAAAACATAGCTCAAACAAAGCCGGTTTTTCAGATTGAATCATTAGAAAAAGTATTTTATACTTAAAAAACATCGTCATATAATTTGAACTTTTACGCATTTTTTAAAAGGTATAATTCAATTTTCAATGAACCGGAAAGAAAAATAATCAAAATAATACAATCTTCTTGTTGGTTGATGGTTTGGTTTTATTGCGATTTTGAAATGAATACCGTTTACTCGTTTCCACTTCGCTCTTCCCATATCTGCGCGAGATAAACAATGGTTTCAACGGCTTTGTTCATGTCGCTCACACCAATCCATTCGTGCCTGCTGTGAATAGCTTGCATACCTGTAAATAAATTTGGGCAGGGCAAGCCCATAAAACTTAACCGGCTGCCATCAGTGCCGCCACGCACCAGTTCTTTTTTGGGTTGCAACCCGGTTCGCTTTACCGCTTCTTCTGCATATTCAATCAACTGTGGATGCTGATTGATGATTTCCTTCATGTTGCGATACTGTTCCTGCACATCAAACTGCAGAGTTGCTTTTGGGTGTTTTTTTACAACCTCTTCTGCAATCGCTTTCAGGCGTTTTTCATGTTCCGCAAGTTTTGCCGTTTCGAAATCTCTGATGATAAAATCAACCGTTGCCTTTTCAGCCAAACCACCAATGGCCACCGGATGCACAAACCCCTGCCGGTTTTCTGTTGTTTCCGGGCTCCATTCCGATGTTGGTAAATGATCCAAAATTTCACCCACAATTTTCAGTGCATTCACTAATTTGTTTTTGGCATAACCGGGATGTGCAATCACGCCATTCACTGTAATGCGAACACCATCAGCACTAAACGTTTCATCTTCTATCACGCCCTTTTCACCGCCATCCAATGTATAAGCAAACTGCGCGTTGAGCTTGTTCAAATCAATTTTTGTTGTGCCTTTGCCTACTTCTTCATCGGGCGTAAAAACAAGCCTAATTTCGCCTCTTTTTATTTCAGGATGAAGCAATAAAAAATTCGCTGCATCCATAATTTCGGCAACGCCGCTTTTATCATCTGCTCCTAATAAAGTAAGCCCGCTTGCGGTAATTATATCGCTGCCAATATGTTCTTTTAAATAGGGATATTGTTGCACAGAAATCACCTGTGTTTTATCATCAGGCAACACAATGTCTTCTCCGCTGTAGGCCTTGTGCAGCAATGGTTTCACATTAGTGCCACTGCAATCCGGAGCAGTATCAATATGACTGCAAAAACAAGTCGTTGGAACTTGTTTATCAGTGTTGGAAGGAAGCGTTGCATACACATAACCATACTCACTCACTTCAACATCTTTAATACCCATTGCCTTTAATTCTTTGCAAAGAAGATGGCTTAAATTTTTTTGTTTTTCCGATGAGGGAAACGTATTGCTGTAAGGATCGCTTTGTGTGTCAATCTGCACATAACGCATGAAGCGCTCGGCTGCGGTGAAGTGGTAATCTCTGAACATAAATAGTTTTGAAAATCAATTTATAAAAGCAAGATAAAATGAACAAAAGTAAAAGCTATAAAAACAAAAGAGACGTTGTTTGTACAACGCCTCTTTTCATCGCTCACACTTTCTCTCACTCATTTGTATTTTTCTGTTTGCCCTTCCGTGCTATGGTCGCGGTTAGCAGACTGGTCTTCCGTTGCCTCTTGTTTTTGCGACGGTTCTCCGCCAGTTATTTTGTCTCCTTTGTTATGATTTGATTTTGGCTCTTTTTGACCATCAGTAGAAAACGCCTCGTTGCTTTGATTAGAGGCACCTTGTCCTGATGTGCCACGCTTGTTATGATCTCCACGTCCCGACATGATTGAGTGTTTTTAAAATGAATAAATAGGTTAACCCTTTTGTTTTCGCACGAATTATGCCACGGATGAAGCCATGAGCTATTAGCTGTGAGCCGAGAGTTAATACAGATAAAAACCTATACTCATTAAAACCGAATGTTTTGCTTACAGCTCACCTATTACCTGACACCAGCGCCTGCTTCCGCATATTTTCTTTCGCCAATTTGCTGCCGCCACATGGCGTAATACAAACCACGTTCAGCAAGCAATTGCCCGTGCGTTCCGGTTTCAGCAATGCGCCCTTTTTCCAGCACATAAATTCTATCGGCGTGCATGATGGTGCTTAGCCGGTGTGCAATTAAAACGGTAATTTGTTCGCGTTGCGATGACACCTTTTTTATGGTTGATGTAATCTCTTCTTCGGTGATAGAATCCAATGACGATGTAGCTTCATCAAAAATCAGCAATCGTGGATTCCGTAGTAACGAACGGGCAATGGAAATGCGTTGCTTTTCGCCACCACTTAACTTCAATCCGCCTTCACCCAGCACCGTATCAATGCCTTTCTCTGTCCGCATCAGTAAGCTTTGTGTGCTTGCCTGTCGAAGCACTTCTTTTATCTCATCATCGGTTGCCGTTGGATTTACAAACAACAGGTTTTCTTTTATCGTTCCTGCAAAGAATTGTGTGTCCTGCGTTACAAAACCAATCTGGCTGCGCAGTTCATCAAAGTCCACTTCATGCTCATTCACGCCATTGTAAAAAATGCTTCCTTCCTGCGGGTGATACAAGCCAACCAACAACTTTACCAACGTGCTTTTGCCCGAACCTGAAGGACCAACAAAGGCAATGGTTTCGCCCTTGTTCACTTCAAAGCTAATATCATCCAATGCTTTGTAGTTCGCGGTTTGGTATTGAAAAGAAACGTGGTCGAATTCCAGCGTTTCAATATCTGCCACCTGTGCAGGCAATTCGGGTTTGCGTTCCACAGGTCGTTCCATCACACTTTCAAAGTTGTTGAGCGATGCCTGCGCTTCGCGATACGATAAAATAATATTGCCGATTTCCTGCAGAGGCGTGAAAATAAAGAACGAAAAAATCTGCATCGTTACCAGTTGGCTCGCATCCATTAGTTTACCATAAATGAGATACATAAGGATGAATAAAATGGCCTGCCGCAATGTGTTTACAAACGTGCCTTGCACAAACGAAATAGAGCGAATGCGCTTTACTTTATCCAATTCAAGACCCAAAATTTTGTACGTGTTTTTATTCAGTCGTTCCACTTCCTGTGTAGCCAGCCCAAGACTTTTAATGAGTTCAATATTGCGAAGCGATTCGGTACTGGCGCCCGCCAGGGCATTGGTTTGTGCGACAATTGATTTTTGAATCGTCTTTATTTTCCGGCTTAAGATGCCGGTTACCCAAACCAGCACGGCAATACCACCGAAATAAACAAACGGCACCGACCAATGAATGCGTGCCGAATAAATGGTGATGAACACAACGCCTACCAACACACTGAACATCAGGTTCACAAAGTTGTTGATGAACTTTTCTGTATCGGTGCGCACCTTGGTTAGCGTGCTTAAGGTTTCGCCGCTACGCCGGTCTTCAAAATCGGCGTAGGGTAGTTTCATCACGTGCCGCAAACCATCGGTAAAAATTCTTGCCCCGAATTTTTGCACCACTACATTGGTAAAATAGTCCTGAAAATTTTTGGCAATACGGCTCACCATTGCCACGCCAATTGACGCCAGCAACAACCACAACACAGGCACGGCAAATGTTTTAAACAGAGGAAATTTGTTGGGATGACTTTTATAATCATAGGCAATGTTAACAAGCCTTCCAAAGATGATGGGGTCAATCAAAGAGAAGGATGTGTTGATGGCCGCCAGCCCCAAAGCTAATATTACCAGCCATTTGTAAGGCAGTAAGTATCGGTAAAGAATTTTCATTGTTTGTTTTTGCTCCTTTTTTTAAACGATAAAAATAAGCCGCCGTAGTGGAAAAGGAATAATGGTAAAGTAATGGTTGTGTAAAAAGAAAAACGGGTACGTATGATAATGTTCTTGCTACAGCACGATTTGCCTTGTGATACTTGATGCCTGCTATAAATTATCAGCAACAAAATTTTTGCAGTAGTCTTTTATTTGTTGCCGCACCTGGCGGAACTTTTCTTTTATTTCTTCTTCTGTTCCCGTTGCTTTTGCGGGGTCTGTAAAATTTTGGTGGAACTTTTTTGCTTTTGCCGGAAAATAAGGACAACGCTCTTTTGCATTGTCGCAAACGGTAATTACAAAATCGAAATCAACATTGCGGTATTCATCAATGTTATTTGAAGTGTGCTTTGAAATGTCAATGCCATCTTCTTTCATTGTTTCAATTGCTCTCGGGTTTACACCGTGTGTTTCAATACCTGCGCTATATACTTCTGCTTTGTCGCCCGCAAAGTATCGCAGGTAACCTTCGGCAATCTGACTTCTGCAACTGTTGCCGGTGCAAAGCACTAAAATTTTTTTCATTCGATATTATTTTGAGATTGTTTATAATTAAGAAATTTCCAAACCGGTATTGCCGATGCTGCCCCTAAAACAGTAGCAATTATATAAATCCAGAGATGTTCAATATGACCACTTACAAAGGCAGGCGCAATTGAGCGTGCAGGGTTCATACTTGCTCCGCAAACGGGACCTGCAAACATTGCCTCTAACAAAACGGTAGAACCAATAGCAAGCCCTGCAAACATTCCTTGTTCTTTGCTGCCTGTCGCTACATTTATAATCACGAGCATTAAAAAGAAGGTAAGAATAAATTCTAAAATAAAAGATTGCATTTCTGATCCTGATGGCAACGTTGTACCTAATGTGTCGTTTGCAGGAAAAAGATAATGAAGTACAAAGCTTGCTAAAAAAGCCCCTGATAATTGACTTACTATATAAGGTAATACCTGTTTAACTTTGAAGCGTTTAGCCAATGTAAAGGCAATGGTTACAGCAGGGTTCAAGTGTGCTCCTGAAATATTGCCTAAGCTATAAATCATTGCCATTACAATCAATCCAAACGTTATAGCGATTCCAACATGAGACACTTCTCCCTTGGTTTGTTGATTGATAATTATTGCACCCGTACCGCAAAATACCAAAGCAAAAGTGCCTAACAATTCGGCTATGTATTTATCATAGCTACTAATTGCAACAATCCGTGCCGCAGCAGGATTCAGATTTTTCTGCATAAACTGTAATACTAAAAATGCCTGTGTTGCCTGTTTTAAATTTAATGAGTTCTTCTTCGTTCAGATAATTTTTTAAAATGTCGTCTGGAATATGGATGGGTTTTTCCTTTTGAACGGTGATGTTACTGAAACCATTTGTTTTGATTAATTCCAGATAAGTTTCTTTTTGTATCGCTCCTGATACACAACCTGCATACATTTCAGCATCTTTGCGTAAGCCCTCAGGAAGTTCACCGATTAACACAACATCTGAAATACTGAAATGCCCGCCGGGTTTTAGCACCCGTGAAATTTCTTTGAATACAGCGTCTTTGTCAGGCACTAGATTTAGCACACAGTTGCTTACAATTACATCAGCAACATTTGCAGAAACAGGAATGTTTTCAATATCGCCTTGTCTGAATTCAACGTTTGCAAAACCTAATTTTTGTGCATTAGCTCTCGCTTTGTCAATCATGGCAGATGTAAAGTCAATGCCAATCACTCTGCCGTCATCGCCTGTTTCAGCCCTTGCAATGAAACAATCGTTGCCTGCACCGCTACCCAAATCAATTACTGTGTTACCCCTTTTTATTTTGGCAAATTGTGTTGGCAAACCGCAGCCTAAACCTAAATCAGCATCTGGATTGTAACCTTCTAAAGTGCTGTAATCATCGCTCATTATATTGTAAACTTCGGTTGAACAGCAACTTGAACCGCAGCAAGATGATTGATTGGTTTCTTTGTCCTGCAAAGCAATTTCGCTGTATTTCTGCCTTACAATTTCTTTAAGTTGTTCTGAATTTTCCATTTTTAATTTTTATATGATTAACAACAATTGTTTTTCTTTTCAAGTTTTGCAGCAATGCCGGTAAAATAGTTTTGCAACCTGGCGATTGCTTTTTCATCAATGCAATAGCAAATACTGTTGCCTTCAACATTACCTTTTATCAACCCTGCATTTTTCAATTCCTTTAAGTGTTGTGAAATGGTTGGTTGCGCAAGAGGTAATTCGTTTACAATATCACCGCAAATGCAAGTGTCAACCTTTATCAAGTATTCAATAATAGCAATTCTTGCAGGATGCCCCAATGCTTTGGTTAAAGTTGCAATAGCGTTTTGCTTATCGGTAAAATGTTCAGTCTTTGTGGCTCCCATATCTTAATTTAATATTGCAATATTACGATATAGATTTTATAAAAAATCACTCTTTAAGAACTTTTTGAAACGCCAATAAAATGGAATGATTGAATTCATCATTTTGAAGCTGAACGATTCTCAAAAAAAGCTTGCAAATTATATTTTAGTGTACTTGTCAACCTTCAGCACATTCTCTTTCCTTTGTTTGTGCCGCCAAGTTCAAAGTGGCAGGTTGTGCTTTCGTCTTTTGCAACGAAGTAATTTCTTCAAAACGTTTCTCGTAATCAGGCCGGATGGTGTGCAACATTCTATCCCAAAACAAAAAATACAAACCATAGTTGCCGGTGAAGTATTGATGATGCTGATTGTGGTTCACCGATGTGTTTACCCACTTGCCAAGCCAGTGTTTGGAAAAGCCTTTGGGATATAACTCCCAGCCCAAATGCCCGTACACGTTATACAACATCATAAAAGCAAAAAAAATAACAAAGTGGATAGAAGTTAAGGGAATAGAAAACAACAATACAGCAAAAATACCGGCTTCAACAAAGGCTTCCAGCGGATGAAACGCAAACGCCGCCCAGGGCGAAGGATTGGTTGACTGATGATGCACCAAATGAAAATAACGGAACAACTTACGATGATGCATCAGGCGGTGCGTGAAATAAAAATAGGTATCGTGAATGATAAACATCAGCGGAAAAGCAAGCCAAAAATAAAAGCTGCCATGTTGCTTTGCATTAGTATAAAATTGTGTGTACTGTTTAATTGGTGTTAGTAAAAGAAGAGAAGGAACACAGGTAAAAACAAAAATGGTAAGAAGCGAATACCCCAATTCGCGCCGGTAATCTTCTCCTTTTGGAAACCGTTGCTGAATTTTTTTATACAACAATTGATCGCGAAGCAAAACATACCAAACCAGCCATGCAATGCCTGCCACCAAAAAGTAACGCAACGCAATAACAATGAGGAAGCCTGAATAAGAATGAATAGAAAGCATAAGCCGAAAATATTTATAAAATAAAAAGATACGGTGTTAATTTCAGTATCGCCTCTTACCCATTTATTTTTGCCTATAAATTCAAAAATTAAGTTTGGCAACAATCTTATTTTGTAAACTGAAAAGAGGCTAATTTTGCGTTCATTTTAAAAATATTTCATGCCTGAACAACCGCAGCAAAACCAGTTGAACATTGAGATTTCTGAAGAAGTGGCTGAAGGTTCTTATGCCAATCTTGCCATCATCACTCATAGCCACGCTGAGTTTGTAATTGACTTTGTAAATGTGATGCCCGGCACGCCCAAAAGCCGTGTAAAATCGAGAGTAATTTTTACGCCCATGCACGCTAAGCGTTTTATGAAAGCCCTGCAGGAAAATGTAGAGCGATACGAAGCTGCGCATGGTAAGATTAAAGACCTTGAGCAGATTGAACTTCCCTTGAATTTTGGCGGACCTTCGGCGCAGGCATAAAATAATTGTAAAAACAAAAATGAATTGAGTGTTGTATAAATAACATTCAAATCATATCACATAAAGCCTTCCTGCTTTACTTTTATCGTTTCAAACTACAATCAAGTTTTTATGAAAGCGATAAGAGCATTTTTATTCTGCACAATTTTGTATTTGCCTCATTTTTGTTTTGCGTGGGGTACGCAAGGACACCGCGTTTGCGGCGAAATTGCATCGCACCATCTTACCAAAAAAGCGCAGCTTGCCATAGCTTCTATTCTGGGTGATGAAAGCATTGCCATGGCAAGCAACTGGGCAGATTTTATCAAAGCTGATACGGTTTATAATTACTTAAGCTCATGGCATTATATTGACTTGCCGGATAACCTGAATTACGCGTCTTTGCAATCGTTTTTAAAAGAAGATACCGCTACCGATGCTTACACTAAAATCAACTTTTTATCGGCGCAATTAAAAAACAAACAACTGCCAAAAGATAAAAAGGTAATGTACTTAAAGTTGCTTATTCATATTGTTGAAGACATTCATCAACCGCTTCATACCATTGGTACGGAAAAAGGCGGCAATGGCATTAAAGTTTCGTGGTTTAATGAATCTTCCAACCTGCACAAAGTGTGGGATACGGATTTGATCAACTTTCAGCAATTGAGTTATACCGAATATGCGGCTGCCATTGATCATGCAAAAGCTGCGCAAATCAAATTGTGGAAGCAACAGCCCATCAGTCAATGGTTGTTCGATTCCTATTCAATAGGTGAAGAACTGGTGCAGGAAGTGAATGGAGAACATGAAAAGTTAAGCTATCTCTACAACTACAACCATATAGATACTTTAAACGAGCAACTGTTGAAAGGCGGTATCCATCTGGCAAAAGTATTGAACACTATTTTCGGGTAAAGGGTTTGAAAGAGAACGTTGGCATTACAATTTCTACAATAGAATTATGAGCAAGCTACGTTAACATCAACCGCTATGAAAGCATTTTTAGACAATCAGTTTTTACTGCAAAATGGAACGGCGCAGACGTTATATCACGAGTATGCTGCGCCGATGCCGATTATAGATTATCACTGTCATCTTTCGCCACAACAAATTGCAGATGACATGCAGTTTGAAAACCTCACACAAGCCTGGTTATATGGCGACCACTATAAATGGCGTGCCATGCGAACCAATGGTGTGGATGAACATTTTATAACCGGCAATAAAAGCGATTGGCAAAAGTTTGAACAATGGGCGACAACTGTGCCTTACACATTGCGCAATCCACTCTATCACTGGACGCATTTAGAATTGCAACGATATTTTGGTATTGATGACATTCTAAAACCTGCTTCCGCGAGAAAAATTTATGATGAATGTTCTCAAAAATTAGGAACAAAAGAATATTCTATTCGCAATCTTCTGCGCCGCATGAAGGTACAGGTGGTTTGTACTACCGATGACCCAATTGACACGTTGAAACATCATCAAAAAATAAAAGATGACAGCTTTGAAATCCGCGTGCTGCCTACGTTTCGTCCCGATAAAGCAATGGATGTGAGCGACGCAAGAACATTCAACTCTTACATCGAAAAATTAGAAGCGGTTTCGAATATCTCGATCTTTGTTTTTGCCGATTTTTTAGACGCTTTAAAAAGTCGTCATGATTTTTTTGCAAGCTTTGGTTGTTGTATTTCAGATCATGGGTTGGAAGAAATTTATGCCGCTGATTTTACAGAGAATGATATTCAACTTACATTCACTCAGCTTCGTTCAGGCAACAATATTTCTATGCAACAACAACGGCAATTTAAAAGCGCAATGCTGCTCTACTTCGCCGAATGGGATAGTGAGAAAAACTGGGTGCAGCAGTTTCATTTGGGCGCTTTGCGAAACAACAATTCAAGGGCGATGAGAACCCTGGGTGCAGATACAGGATGGGATTCGATTGGCGATTTTCAGCAGGCAAAATCATTATCCCTTTTTCTTGATCAATTAAACAGCAAAAACAAACTTGCGAAAACCATTTTGTACAACCTTAATCCTGCCGATAATGAAGTGATGGCAACGATGATTGGCAACTTTAATGATGGCTCGGTAAGAGGTAAAATGCAATGGGGTTCGGCATGGTGGTTTTTAGATCAGAAAGACGGCATGACCAACCAGTTGAACACCTTATCCAACGCAGGTTTGCTTTCGTGTTTTGTTGGTATGCTTACCGATTCGAGAAGCTTTTTATCGTATCCGCGACATGAATATTTTCGTCGCATTTTATGTAATCTTTTGGGTGAAGAAATAGAGCAAGGTGAATTACCGAACGATGTAGAATGGACAGGTAAAATCATCCGGGATATTTGTTATCATAATGCCGTTAACTACTTCAATTTTAGCGCAAAGTAAAGCTGTTAACCTGTAAACTATGGCAAGCTCCAATCAATCGGGTCTTTGCCCTGTTTGATTAATAAATCGTTGGCTTTGCTGAAATGGCGGCATCCAAAAAAGCCTTTATCTGCACTGTAGGGAGAAGGGTGTGCGGCTTTTAAAACAAAGTGTTTGGTTTCATCAATCAGCACTTGTTTTTCCTGTGCAAACTTGCCCCACAACAAAAACACTACGCCTTCTTTTTTGTCAGAAATCACCTGTATCACTTTATCCGTAAACTGTTGCCAGCCTATTTTTTGATGTGATGCTGGTTCTTTAGCGCGAACCGTTAAAATAGAATTCAATAAAAACACACCCTGGTTTGCCCATGGCGTAAGGTTGCCCGCGTGCGGTATGTTCATGCCAACATCGGTATGCAATTCTTTAAAAATATTTTCCAATGAAGGCGGTGGTTTTACACCATCGGGAACAGAAAAGCTCAAGCCCATCGCCTGCCCTTTTCCATGATACGGGTCTTGTCCCAACAGCACAACTTTTACGTCATCAAACGGCGTGGTGTTAAACGCATTAAAGATGAGCGGGCCAGGTGGATAAATAGTAGCGCTCGTGGCCCGCTCGGTTTTTAAATGCGCAGTAATCTGATGAAAATAAGGTTTGTCAAATTCGTCTTTCAGCACTCCCTTCCAGCTTTCTTCTATTTTTACATCCATAGCAAAACCGTTTGGTTACAAAGGAATGAATAATTAGTTTTGCCGCCAATTTTGGTTCAGTAGTTAGAACACTGAAGAGTCTTAAATATCTTAAGAATAGTTCGAATCCAATCCGGATCACAAAAACAAAATAAGGTTCGGTAGCTCAGCTGGATAGAGCAACTGCCTTCTAAGCAGTAGGTCATTGGTTCGAATCCAATCCGGATCACAAAACAAAAGCCTTGCACATTCTGCAAGGCTTTTGTTTTGTGATATGGTCTTATAGAAGTATTACAAACTACTGCTTGTTTGAAAACATTTATCTCATTTTTAATTTCTATTGCATACCTTCACACCGCAACCGGTTAACTCTCGTCTCGTTTTAGTCTTTTTATTTGTTTATTTAAATTTTACTTTAGTTAGTTTCATTTTTTTAGTCATTTAGATTCATTATTTCGCCTTTACGAGTTAACTCTTGCAGAAAAGAGCAGTTGAAAAACTGCTCTTTTTCATTTGTAATTAACGCACTTTTGGTACTTAATTGCCATAAACAACTACAACACTACAAAAAGCCATTCGGAACAATTCAGATTTTTGTTCACCTTACTTAATCAATTCAATTTACAACTTTACCGATAACCCGCCGCCTGCAAGTAAAACAATTCAGCATAACGCCCGTTTTTCTTCAACAATTCTTCATGACTCCCGATCTCTAATTGTTGTCCTTTATCCAACACCAAAATCCGGTCAGCCATGCGCACTGTAGAGAAACGATGCGAAATCAACACTGCCATTTTTCCCTTAGTTAAATCGGCAAAGCGTTGAAACACTTCATACTCGGCACGCGCATCCAAGGCTGCCGTTGGCTCATCTAAAATCAAGAGTTGCGCATCTTTCATGTAAGCCCTTGCCAACGCAATTTTTTGCCATTCACCGCCTGATAATTCCACACCTTCATTAAAGCGTCTACCTAAAGCCTGGTCGTATTGCAAAGGCAGTGCTTCAATCACCGGATGGGCAAGACTTTGCTCAGCAGAAGATTGAATTAACGGACGATCATTTTGTTGCTTAATATGCCCCACCGCAATATTCTGCGCAACGCTCAATTGATAGCGGATAAAGTCCTGAAAAATAACGCCGATATGTAACCTCAATTCGTTCAAATCGTATTCTTTTAAATCAATTCCTTCTAATAAAATACAACCTTCTGTGGGATCGTACAAACGCGCCAAAAGCTTTACCAGCGTGGTTTTGCCGGCGCCGTTCTCTCCTACCAACGCCAGCTTTTCGTCAGGATGAAGCGTAAAAGAGAGATGACGGTTTGCCCATTTGTTACTATTGCTGTATTTGAAACCAACATCTTCAAAAACAAACCCTTGCCGGATTGGGCTTGGAAAAGGCAATGGATGTTTCGGTTGTATGATGGCTGATTGAATGGTAAAAAAATCAAAGAAATCAGTAAGATAAACTGCGCCCTGCGATACAGAAGTAAAGCGAATGAAAATGCCTTCCAATAAGCTGCGCAATTGCCGGAACGAACCTGCCAGAAAGGTAAGCGTACCAATGGTTATAGCGCCTCCAATAGCTTGTAAAATGATGAAAATATAAGCGCCATAATAACCTGCGCTGCCCAGCATTGACAACACTGTTCCCCATGAAGAACGGCTGATAGCAAGTCGTTTGTTATCGTTAAAAAACTGATTCGCCAGGGTTTGAAAACGTTCAATTAAAAATGAAGACAAGCCGAACAACTTTACTTCTTTTGCAGTTTCATCGCTCGCAGCGATGTAACGCATATAATCCAGTTCGCGACGTTGCGGCGTTTGCCTTCTTGATAACGCATACGAGCGATCATTAAAATAAGACTCGCCAATAAACGCAGGAATGACAGCCACCAAAAGAAGTAAGATGAGCCACGCGTTAAACGCCAGCAAACCCGCTGCTAAAAAGCCCATCGTAATTAAATCCTGCATCTGGCTCAACACCTGCGAAAGCAAAATGGTGCGGCCAGTAGTTTGCACTCTGGCTCTTTCTAATTTATCGTAAAACTCGCTGTTTTCAAATTGGTCTAAATCCAATGTGGCAGCGTGTTTCATGAGTTTTACGGAAGTATAGTTGGAGAACAAATCGCCCAACAAACTATCCATCAAAGTAATAGCCCGGCTCAGTGCATCGGAAGCAATGGCAAGAACAAATTCGGCGCCCACCAACCACCACAAATGCGTATGAGAAGCAGCGCCATGCAGCCTTGCCATGTGAATGACTTCATCAATAATTAACTTACCAACATATAAGATTGCAACCGGCGTTGCAGAACGGATGATGCGCAGCAATGCGTTTATAATCGTCATCCACTTGTTGGTTTGCCATACCAAACTAAAAAAGCGCGGCAGGTTGCGGAGTGAGGAAAGTTTGTCTTTGAAATTAAGCTGTTGCTGCGCGCTGCGTTGCGTGCTTTTGTTTTCACCTCTTTTTTCCAATGCCATTCTGTGAATATAAAGAAAAAAGAGGCAAAAACAAACCTTACCAAAGAGAGCTTAGGTGTTATCTTTTATCCATTTTGCAAAAGCACCAACGGAAGCAAACAAATGATCGGGATGTTCTTTTTTCAACTCTTCTACTTTTGCTGTTTTCGACCATGCAGCAGAAACTACGCCCACACGGGCTTTTCGGCTTTCTTTAATATCGCTCGTTGCATCGCCAACATAAACCGCTGCTTCTTTACTCATGTTCAACGTTTGCAAAATGGAAGTGATGGATTCTGCTTTTTTTGAACCTTCAGGTGAGCCATTTTCAATCACTTCAAAATAAGGTTGAAGCTCCAACCGATGCAGGGTTAAGCCCGTTGTATATTTACCTTTCCCGGTGGCAATGGTAAGATGCACCCCTTTTTGTTTTAGTTCATTTAATAATTCGGGAATGCCCTCAAAAACAGAAGCGTACTCATCGTGCATCGCTTCGTAAAACCGCAAGAAATCGGAAGTGCCTTTTTTATAATCATCCGGTGCTAATGATTTGATTGTCCCTTCTTCATCAGGTCCGAAATGAGACATGATTTCTTCGTCCGACAAAGGGCGATGCACCAACGGCTCTACTGCTTTGCGAAACGCTGCAATGCAGAGTGGAACTGTGTTTGCCAATGTTCCATCAATATCAAAAATTACGGCTTTTATTTTTTTCATACGTCCGTAGCAGAAGACAAACATAAAGCCAAAAACAAACTTGTCTTTTGTTGAAGATTACAAACAATGCAATGAATAATTTTTTGTTTTGAGAAATCAACAATAAAAGCAACTCTTACATTAACGCTTTTATTTTTGCTGCAAAAACAAAGCAACACCACAATCCTATGGAAACATTTGCACCCAACAAACCAGCTTCTGCAAATAATGCAATTGTACCGCAACGAACTGCGCAACAAACTTTTTTTCTGATATTAATATTGGGCTTGCTGGATACACTCACGCCGTTTTCAATAGATATGTATCTGCCTGCCTTTCCGCCCATTGCAAAGGACTTGCATACCACGGTTGAAAACATGTCGCTGAGCGTTTCCTCTTATTTTCTGGGCTTTGCCATCGGGCAAATTATTTATGGCCCTTTACTCGACCGCTTTGGCAGAAAGATACCGCTTTACATAGGTTTGGTTTTGTACATTTTTGCTACGCTTGGTTGTACTGCCTGCCACACGTTGAATGCTTTGTTACTTATGCGTTTTGTTCAGGCATTGGGTGGATGTGTGGGTTCAGTGGCTGCCATTGCGATGGTGCAGGATTTGTTTCCGCCCGAAAAAAGTGCTTCGATTATTTCGTTTCTGATTTTGGTAATTGGTTTGTCACCATTATTAGCACCTTCCGTTGGCTCCTTTGTGCTCACACTTTGGGGATGGCATGGCGTGTTTATCGTACTGGCTATAATTGCTGCCATTCTTCTTTTAATAGCCATTTTTTTTCTTCCGACAGGTGCAGCTCCAGATAAAAGTGTTTCGCTTATGCCAAAGCCCATCGTGAACGTATTTTGGCAAATCATTACAGAGCCTCAATTCTTTTTGTATGCGTTTGCAGGCACGTTTGCGTTTGCCGGATTATTCATTTATGTTGCCGGTTCGCCTGCAGTGTTTATGAATTTTTTCCATTTAACAGCGCACCAATACGGTGGTGTGTTTGCCTTGCTTTCGGTGGGTTTTATTGGTGGCAGTCAACTCAATCATTTGCTTACAAAGCGATACAGTAGTGCCCGCATTTTTTCAGTTGCTCTTTTTGTGCAAACCATTGCAAGCCTTTTGTTTTTTGCAGTTGTATGGCTGAGTGTTTTATCTCTGACAGGACATCTTATCTTTCTTTTTATTATACTGTCCTGCGTTGGAATCAGCGGACCTAATGCAACCGCTATTGCTATGTCGCCATTCGCAAAAACAGCTGGCAGCGCATCAGCACTATTAGGTTTTATACAAATTGGCATTGGTGGCCTGGTATCTTCGGCTGTGGGTTTATTGCAACAAAAAGGAAGCTTGCCACTTGCTTTAAGTATGGCAGCATCGGTGGTAGTAGCGCTCCTTGTTTTTTTAGGAGGAAGAAAACGCCTGCCTTCTGAAAAGACTGATATCAGCACTTATAATGGCTAATAAGTTAGGAAAGCATTCGGTTGCAGCCAATTCAAAATTCTTTCTGTTTATTTCATTACAAACAAATCTATCAATTGGCTACCGGCGCTACAGCAACCCGCTGCTTTTTTGATGGTTTGATGCGATAGCCAACAATACATTTGATGATTTTTTTGTCTGCCAAACTGGTAAAACCAAAACCGTAACCAGCGTTCAATTCCCAGTCGGGCGATACATCTACATTCACAGCCACAAACAATTGTTCATCTTGTTGTCCCCAGGGCAAGAACTGCCGGAAAGGTCCAATCGAACCATAATACTCCAGTGCAGGCGAAACCACTTTATTAATTGAATACTGAGCCATCACATTGGGCGAAAACACGAAGCCCTGATGGCTGTTTAATCCATGAAGAGATTTATCAACAGTCGGGTTGATAGAGATGTAAAGATTCCCCAATGTTTTGTCAATAATAGGTCGGATTTCCAGCGTCCAGTCGTCTTCTGAAAAACTTCTTTTCTGATATCCGACTTCTGTGCTCAAACTGGCGCCAAACGGGAGATTCCAACGATCAGGGGCTGTAAAGCGCGGACGAATATGGCTACCTACATAAGCCGTTCTGCCATCGCTGCCAATCGAGTTGAAAAAATAAAAACCAATCTCAAAATTAGGTGCAAAACCATGTGTGATTTCAATCGTTTCGTGAAGATTATGACTGGTGGGATACACATCGTTTATCTTGGTTGTTGTACCGCTTGTTGTGAAGTTGCTGTGCAACTCAACCATTGTATAATTCTTAGGAACCGTAGGCGATTCATATACCTGAATTTCATAGTTATCCTGTGCATGAACAGGCAACAGAGGAAAGAAAAACAAAGTGATTAATGCGATTAGCAGCCAGCAATTCAATCGATTGTTTATGCGCTTGTGTTTCATACTCCGAACAAAGAAAATTGATTTTACTTTTTCTGCAAAACGAAAACAGAAGAAGAGATGAATCGAGTGCAATTCACTTGCCACAGGTTAGCAGAAACAGATACGACCCGAACAAATCTTCATTGTTGTACTCCTTTTTATTTCACCGGAAAAAGTTTCTTACCTAAAGAAAAATTTAAAGCAACCCATACTTACGGCATTATAATAGTTGTGTTAATACCGGCATTACCTAAACACGAAAAATACGACTAAGACAGTATGAGAAACCCACAAAACAAAAAACTCTTTACCACAGTAGCCAATAGCTTACAGGGAAGATGGTACAATTTTGCCACAGATGAAGTTCTGGTATTTTCTCCTGCTAAGGAACCGTTGGAAGCCAACAATGTGCTAATAATAAGAGATGGCATCGCACGCTCCGATTATTATCTGCTTGGTATCTGCCCTACGGGCGAAATTTATGCCTTGATCGGCGATAGCCAATATGTATCGAATGCAACGATTAAGATTATAACAGAAGACAGTTTGATTATGCAACAACCCGATTGCAAAATGCTCATTTATGAGCGAAGAAAAGATACCAGCTTCGCGGATGAGCTGATAGCCGGTTTGTAAACACGAACAGTAAAAGACAAGACCTGTTATTTGTTGAATGAAGAATATAACAAGCGTGATAGTGATATGCCGTTTATCATATCAAAGCTTATCGTTTGTTGGCTTCGTTTTATCTTTCCTTTTTCTTCATTCATAAAATAAAATGCCTTGAAACGACTGCTTCTGTTTTTGCTGGCTGGTTGTATCTCCTTTTCTCTTTATGCACAAAAAGATACAGCCCCAACCTTACAATCTATCTTGCTTGAACAACTCAAAACCACGCACAATCAACAGGATTGGTTTGTGCCGCCGGTGCTTGCTGTACAAGGCTTAACCGCACAACAAGCCAACTGGAAAGACAGCAGCGAAAACCATTCGATTGCGCAGCTTACCACGCATCTTATTTTTTGGAATAAGCAATTGCTCGATAAATTCAAAGGCACCAAACCCGATGCTTTTAATGGTAACAATAAAGAAACGTTTAGCCCCGTAACAGAAGCCACATGGGCAACAACGGTAAAAGAGTTAGACAATACGCTTACACAATGGGAAGAAGCTGTGCAGGCAGCCGATGAACAAAAGCTGGCGAAATGGTATTCGACCATTGCACACATTGGCACGCACAACGCTTATCATACAGGGCAAATTTTATACATCCGCAAAATGAAAGGCTGGTGGGATGATAAGAAAGGCGTGAAATAAAAAGTTGCTTTTTATGCAAAAACAAAACCGTCTCCACAACACTGTGAGGACGGTTTTGTTTTTTGCGAATTTTTGAATTATTATTTATTCAGCTTCGCTACCTGCTCATCAAAATATTGCTTTGTAAAAATAACATCGGGCGTGCTGTGATACCAGTTCGATTCATGCTCGATGGACAACATGCCGTTGAAATTTTGTCGCTTCAATTCAGCCAGCACCGCAGGCCAATCAATTACACCTTTTGAAACAACCGTATCTTCTGCTTTGGGGTCGTTAAACTTTACAATGTCTTTTAAATGCACACCAATAATATGGCCTTCTAATTTCTTTAAACAATCCACCGGGTTCAAGCCATTGCGAGCCCAATGTCCGATGTCGGCACAATCGCCAATATTCTTATGTCCTTTAATGGCAGCCAGCACAGAATCGGGCTCCCAGTAAGCATTGGGACGAGGATGATCGTGAATAGCAAGTTTAATATTGTATACACCGGCAAGAGAGTCAATCATATCCCATTGCGTTTTAACAGGTTCGCAGGTGATGTATTGCAAACCGAAATCCTTAGCAAGATCAAAAGCTTTTATCCATTCGTTTTTACCATTTGGTGCAATCACGCCCATTGCCACAATGCTGATGCCTTTCTTTTGCAACAATTGTTTCAGCTTGTTGCGCGTGTCGGCATTCATATCCGCACCAAATTCGCCAGGCATATCATTGCCAAGCTTTTGTCCCCAAAACGCTTCAATGTTTTTAATGCCGGTGCTATCCACTTTATCCAGTGCCTGTGCAAACGTAAACATTCGGAACGTCCACATTTGTACGCCCAGTTTAAAGCCGCCAGTGCTGCCTTTTGACGTGGAGGAAGAAGCAGAATCTTTAGCAGAAGAAGTAGAATCGGTCGTGGTGCCCGAAGAAGCATTGCTGTTACATGCAAACGCTGTAGCAGCAACAATGAACATGGTAAAGAATCGTCTCATAGTTATTTATTTTAGTAAGTAAATAGTTGGCTAAAGTAATGCGTTTTATAAAAATTTTATTGACTTCCTTCTTCCTGGCAGCAGTTCATTGAGTGAATGATGACTTGCTTCAAACAAAAAGAGCATCAACTTGTTTTCATCATTTATGAATGCGTTGACTTCTATCCTTTATTTTTATAGGTGAATAAAAAGCGGCAAAAACAAACATACCTCAACAAAACACAATTATGAATAAAAAAATAAGGCCCATCATTACCGGCGCAACCGGCATGGTTGGCGAAGGCGTATTGCATGTGAGTTTGCAACATCCCGATGTGGAAAAAGTACTCGTCATCAACCGGAAACCTTGTGGCGTAACGCATCCGAAACTTACTGAAATCATTCACAACGATTTTTACAATTTATCATCCATCGAAGATAAATTGAGTAGCTACAACGCGTGCTTTTTTTGTTTGGGCATTTCTTCCATTGGCATTGCGAAAGAAGACTATTTTAAAATCACTTACACACTTACGATGCACGTTGCCCAAACAGTAAGTAAGCTGAATAATGATATGACCTTCTGTTACATTTCCGGAACCGGAACGGGCGCAAACAGCCGGCAAAGTTGGGCAAAAACAAAAGCGAAAGTAGAAGATGATTTGCAAACGCTGCCCTTTGCAAACGCATTCGGATTGCGCCCCGGTTTTATCAAGCCCATCACAGGCTTGCAGCACACGCATAAATTTTACAACTACATCGGTTGGTTGTTTCCCATTGGCCGGGGTTTATTTCCCAATGGTTTTTGTACAATGGAAGAACTGGCTTTGTGCATGATTCATTTGGCACAATACGGATATTCAAAAAATATTCTGGAAGGAAAAGACATCATCGCAGTATCGAAATCTGCTTCTTAGTTTTCAGCACGGTTTATGAAATTGATTCAATTCCAAATATTCAAAACAAGCAAGAACATTTATTGCAAAAAAGATTACATTATATGCGAATTGTAACATTAGAAGAACACATTAGCTTGCCTCAGTTTGATAACCGGATTAGCAAAGAAGCCCGGATGAAAAGAGGATGGCCCGACCCGGATGGTGATGCATCGCTTATGAAACGCGTGCAACAACAATTGGAAGAAGTAGATAAGGAGAGAATCAAAGACATGGATGAAAGCGGAATTACGCAGCAGGTATTATCAGTTACAGCGCCTGGTGGCGACCTGCTCGAAGGCGAAGAAGCTATCAGCTATGCTCATGATTATAACAACGAAATAGCCAACATTGTTGCCAAATATCCGCAACGTTTTGCAGGGTTTGCAGTGCTGCCCGTGACAGTTCCTTCTGCAGCCGCAGAAGAGTTGGAAAGGGCCGTAAAAACATTGGGTTTCTGCGGAACGATGATTAACGGAACTACAAACGAGAAGTTTCTGGATGATGAACAATTTGCACCCATCCTATCTACTGCAGAAGCATTGGATGTGCCGGTTTATATTCATCCCAATCTTCCTATCAAAGCCGTAAACGATGTTTACTATAACAATCTGCCCGGTACTTCAGGTTTTATGCTTTCCATCGCGGGTTGGGGCTGGCATTCAGAAACTGCCATTCATGTTTTAAGATTGATACTGACAGGCACATTTGACAAGTATCCAAGATTAAAAATCATCATTGGTCACATGGGAGAAATGTTGCCGATGATGATGGAACGTATCAATAAGATTTATAAAGATGCCGGTTTCAAACGAACCATAGCCGAAGTGCTGAAAAGCAATGTATGGATTACAACAAGCGGCCTGTTTACGCAACCGCCTCTACAACTTGCATTGGATACGTTTGGCGTTGAAAGGGTTTTGTTTTCGGTTGATTATCCTTATAGCCCGAATAAAATAGGAAGACAGTTTTTAGACGAAATGAAACTATCGCCTGAAGACAAAGAAAAGATTGCACATGGCAATGCAGATGCGCTTTTAAAGTTGAAAATATGATTTCTAATATCAAATTTTAAACAGTCTCAACAACAATTTCAATATAACGCTAACAGGCTTTAAAAACCTGTCAGCGTTCATAATGCTACTTACTTGAAAGAGCATTACATTACAAGCACAAGCCTCTTTTCACTGCTTTTTCGTTGCCATGCTTCTTCAACATTTGTCAATGGAACCGCTTGTGTATCTATATGTAGTTTTTTATCAATTACTAATTGCATCATGGCTGGTAAGGTTTCAACATTGAACTTTTCAAACGCTTCCTTGGGCAAACTTCCAAAACCCGAGCCCAAAATTTCTATGCCCGAACTTCTCAAAACGCCGGATTGCAAACGGATGGTTGCACCAGCCATTTCGCCAACAGTTACCATTCTTATCGTATGAACATTCTGTTGTAAGCCGCCACCACCTTGCAATGCAGCCACAATCAATTCAAACGGATGTGCCCACAAATAATCAATTACAACATCAATTGGCGTAGCAGTATGTGCCGTTTTGATTTGGTGAATTATCGTTTCATCAGGTTGCTTTAAATTGATAATTTCATCCGCGCCGAGGCTTTGCAATTGTTCCAATACTTTTTCATTTCTGCCTGTTGCTATAATTTTTGCAGCACCATAATGCTTCGCCAACTGAACCGCAATTTTACCCGTAATTCCCGTTGCTCCATTTATTAATACCACAGCTCCATTTTGAATTTGTGCACGGTAACGCAACGCCAAATCCGCACCCAGCACGGCATTGGGCAAGGCAGCCGCTGTAATGTCATCAATACCATGGGGCAAAACAGTTAGTTTGCTTTTATCAACTAAAGCCTTCTCTGCCATCGTTCCGGTTATACCGTTGGCATACACGCGTCTGCCATCTTCCAAAACACCCACACCATCAATGCCCACTACAACCGGCAAGTGCTGGTAGCTTGCATAATGCTGTCCGCTTGCCCTGGCTTTATCAATATTTTTAATGGCTGCAGCTTTTACTGTCATTACAACGTCAGAATCTTTTCGCGGTGCAGGTTCTTTATAATCTTCGTATTTTGGAACTTGTCCTAATTGATGCAAAACGGCGGCTTTCATGGTGGATAATATTTTTTGAACAAAAACAAAGTCGTGTTATTTCCTTCGGCGCGTGATAATAACACCATCTTACAAAGTAATTTCACTTTGCAAAAAGCGAAGATAACAATGAAAGAATTTACCTTAACTCATGTTGATGCCAATGGCAATGCTGCGATGGTAGATGTAAGCGAAAAGCGGCTAACCAAACGCACTGCCACCGCGCAAAGCATTGTAGTGTTGGGCGAAGAAATTATGGAGCAATTAAAGGATAATGACATTCAAACGAAGAAAGGTTCTGTATTTCATACCGCTATCATCGCCGGAACGATGGCTGCGAAAAAAACAAGCGAACTGATACCGCTTTGTCATCCGCTGGCATTGGAAAATTGTAAGCTGAATATCGGTGTCAATGAACAAAGAGAAGTTGTAATTGAATGCACCGTTTCCATCACTTCAAAAACCGGCGTGGAAATGGAAGCCTTAACTGGCGCAAGCATCGCCGCGCTTACCATTTATGATATGTGCAAAGCAATGAGCCATGCGATAGTAATTAAAGAAACAAAGCTCGTTTCAAAAACGGGAGGCAAACATGATTTTAATGCACGATAAAAGGGGGCAAAACCAAACGCTTCAGCCAGTTACAACAGGCGTAAACGGGCTGGTGTTGTGCGGTGGAAAGAGCAAGCGCATGGGCACCGACAAAGGAAGCATTCATTATCACAATAAAAGCCAGCGTGAGTATATGTTTGAACTGTTGTTGCCGTTTTGTGATGAAGTATTTTTATCGGTGAATGAACAGCAGGTACACAGTGTTGAAAATTTGCCCTATATTCAGGATACAGTAATTGATAAAGGACCTGCAGGCGGCATTCTCAGTACATTTGAGCACAATCCAAATGCTGCGTGGCTTGTGGTTGCGTGCGATTTGCCTTATTTAAATAAAGAAACAATCGCTTACTTAATTGAGCATCGCAATCCACAAAAAATAGCAACTGCTTTTTGGAATGAAACGGGTGAATTTCCTGAGCCTTTGATTGCGGTTTGGGAACCGAAAGCCCATTTGTTTTTGCAGCAATTTATGACTAATGGAGCCCATTGCCCGCGCAAGTTTTTGATTCAAAATGATGTTGAAATGCTCACTGCGCCAGACGCCTACCGCTTTAGAAATATCAATACAAAAGATGAATATGAATCAACCATGAAAGGGCTAAAAAAAAGTGAAATAAGAGTTTAATTCATTCATTGTTTTAAAAGGATATGAGATGATGACGATACAACTATTTGGCATTGCCAAAGAAATGATAGGTGATAAAAAGCTTACGCTAACTGATGATACAAACATCAACAACGTTAGCGCATTGAAGGAGCATCTATCAAAACAATTTCCTCAATTGCAAACATTGCAATCGTGGGCCATTGCAGTAGATAATGAATATGCTAATGATGATACAAGGCTTGATAACATGAGCGAAATTGCTTTGTTGCCACCTGTAAGCGGAGGATAAAAATGCTGATAAAAATTAAGGATACGATTCATGTAGAAGAAGCATATAACTATTTACAAACGCCGGATTGCGGTGCAGTAAATTTGTTTGTGGGCACGGTTCGAAATTTGAACAAAAACAAAAGGGTAACGAAGTTAGTATTTGAAGCCTATGAGGCAATGGCGATAAAAGAAATGGAAAAAATTGCACAGCAAGCAAAACAAAAATGGAACCTGCACAACATAGCAATGATGCATGCCGTTGGAGAAAAACTACCCGGCGAAATTGCAGTGATAACTGGTGTTTCCTCAACGCATCGCAAGGCATCGTTTGAAGGGTGCGAATTTTTAATTGATGAACTTAAAAAAAGAGTTCCGATCTGGAAGCAGGAATGGTATGAAGACGGAAACGTTTGGATCAATGCGCATCCATAGCCACCTCATTTATGGGGTGAAATAAACAAACACAACATGCAAAGCATTTTAATAGATAAATACGGAAGGGAACTGAATTACCTGCGGCTTTCGGTAACCGACCGTTGCAACCTGCGGTGCTATTACTGTATGCCCGAAGAAGGTGTTTTGTTTTCGCCCAAAAAAGAGCTGCTAACCTGGGAAGAAATGTATTTGCTTTCTTCCGTTTTTACATCGTTGGGTGTTACCAAAATAAGAATAACCGGCGGCGAACCTTTTGCCCGAAAAGGCTTGCTCCCATTCCTGCAAAATATAAAAGCGTTACATAGTTTGAACGAGGTAACCATCACAACCAATGCAACTCTTATTGAGCCCCACATTGATGAATTAAAAAGGCTAAACATCACGCAGCTTAATGTTAGTTTGGATTCGTTGAACGGGCAGCGATTTCATCAAATTACAAGGCGCGATTGCTTTAATAGAGTTCATAAAACCATTTACAGATTATTAGACAAAGGCTTTCAAATAAAGCTCAATTGTGTGGTATCGGCAATGCAAAATATAAATGATATTATTCCCTTTGTTGAGCTTACAAAACATCAGAACTTATCGGTACGGTTTCTAGAAGAAATGCCATTTAACGGAAGCTCTCATTTTGATAACACCAACTGGGATTATCACCAAATTTATCAGCACATCAGCGAGCGTTATGAAGATAAAATTATTGCTTTAATCAATCCAAAAAATTCAACATCACTCAACTATAAAATAGACAATTATGCAGGCACCTTCGGCATCATTCCTGCGTTTAGCCGAACCTTTTGCGGCACCTGCAACCGCATTCGTTTGTCGGCCACCGGCGAATTGAGAACCTGCCTGTATGCCGCGCCGGCAGCGAATTTGAGAGATGCATTACGTGATGGAGCGAATGAAAATGAGTTGAGCAATATTATTATCAATGCAATTGCTAACCGTGCAGAAAATGGTTTTGAAGCCGAAAGAATGGATCACAAACAAGTGCATGATTCCATGTCGGTTTTGGGTGGATGATAATTTGTTGCAACGTCAAAAAAATTTGCCAAACAATCTTTGTATTCATCAATATAATTACATCGAAAAGACACCAAGACGCAAAGATGCGCGAAAACAAAAAGATTACTTTGTGCAACTTCTTTCCTTTGAGTCTTCGTGGTTCAAACCAACCATTCACATGATTACAGTTAGCGAAGCTTATAACCTTATTTCATCTCACCAAAGAAATTTTGGTACAGAAAAAGTGCCGTTTCAAAAAACTTTGAACCGTGTGTTGGCTGAAGAGGTACTTGCCGACAGAGACTTCCCTCCTTTCGACCGTGTGATGATGGATGGCATTGCTATTAACAGCGATTCATTTGCAAATGCTCAACAGCGTTTTGTTATCGAAAATGAAAGTGTTGCGGGTGCTTCGGTTCGCTCTTTATCAAACGAGGAACATTGTATTGAAGTGATGACTGGCGCGGTTTTACCCATGAATACCAACGTTGTGATACCTTATGAAGATTGCATAATTGAAGACAATACTGCAACGATACTCATTGATGAAACGGAGCCGTTTCAAAACGTGCACAGGCAAGGCAGCGATGAAAAAAAAGGCACTGTATTGCTTACCAAAAATACTCGTATTACAGCAGCGCACATCAGCATTTTAGCAACCGTTGGGTTGCATCAAGTTGAAGTTTACAAGCTTCCCACAATTGCAATCTGTTCAACCGGCGATGAATTGGTTGGGGTTGACCAAACACCATTTCTACATCAAATCAGGCAATCAAATGTTTACTTTATGGCAGCCGGTTTGGAAAAAGAAAATATCATTGTAAGGCTTCATCATTTGCCGGATAACAAAGAACAAATGGAAGAAGAATTGTTTTCCATTTTGCAAACCAATGATGTGATTTTGTTATCAGGCGCAGTATCAAAAGGCAAAAGGGATTATCTGCCTCAAACCCTTACCAGCATTGGATTCCAAACAGTGTTTCATCGCGTGGCGCAACGCCCGGGCAAACCCCTTTTGTTTGCGAGTATGGATAACAAACTGGTGTTCGGCTTTCCTGGCAATCCGGTTTCCACATTTGTTTGTTTTCATTTGTTTTTCAGACATTGGCTGCAACTATGTTTGCATCAATCACCCCAAACAATAACCGCTAAGTTGTGTGAAGATGTTACCGTTCCCGCAACGCTTAGTTTGCACCTTTTGGTGAAATTATTTTATAAAGATGGTGAATGTTTTGCGCAACCTATACAAACATCCACTTCAGGCGATGTGATTTCATTGATACATGCCGATGGCATTGTTTCGTTTACGAATGAAACCAATCAATGGCACAAAAATGAAGTGGTAACTGTTGTTTTATGCCGGTGATAATAATTATAAATTGCATTTTTGTTTTCGCAGTAAAAATGTTATTGTAATGAAGTATCGTCTGCTTATTTCCTTTTTGTTTTTATGCGTTTTTTCAAATGCACAACAGCTTAGAATTGCGGTAGCCGCCAACGCTCAATTTGTAGTTGTCAGACTAAAAGAAGCCTTTGTAAAACAAACCCAAATTGATGTTGATGTAACTGTAAGCTCGTCTGGGAAACTCACTGCGCAGATTGAGCAGGGCGCACCGTTTGATGTATTTATGTCGGCTGATATGAAATATCCGCAAGAGCTGTACAGCAAAGGATTTGTGAGGGATAAAGCTGCTGTGTTTGCTTACGGAACGCTGGTAATGTGGAGCTTGCACAAGCGTAATTTATCAAAGGGTGTAAAGGTTGTTTTGAACAATGATGTACAAAAAATAGCCATTGCCAATCCAAAACTTGCTCCGTACGGTGAAGCAGCTTTAGAAGCGTTGACAAAACAAAATGTGTTGCAAACCATGCAACCGAAAATAGTGTACGGCGAAAGCATTTCGGTAGTGAATCAATATTTGTTAAGTGGTGCAGTGGATGTGGCTTTCACAGCAAAGTCCGTGGTGCTCGATTCGGCTTTTGCCAACATAGGTGTTTGGAAAGAAGTAGATGAGAAATTGTACCAACCCATTGCACAAGGCGTGGTAGTTATCAAATCATCTCCACATTTAAAAGCGGCGCAACAATGGTATAAGTTTTTATTTACGCCAACCGCAAAAGCCATTTTTAAAAAGTATGGTTATCGGTAAACAATTGAGATAGATTCATTTTTATAACAAAAACAAACATGGGCGTTGACTGGCAACCATTTCTTCTTTCCTTGCAACTGGCAACGGTAACAACGGTAGTGCTGTTCCTTCTTGGGGTGCCGTTGGCTGCGTGGTTGGCCCTTACTTCATCACGGCTGAAACCTTTACTGGAAGCGGTTTTCAGCCTGTCATTGGTGTTGCCGCCTTCGGTATTAGGCTTTTATTTGCTCCTTTTTTTAAGTCCTGCCAATGGGTTTGGGCATTGGCTGCAGTCGTGGTTTAATGTTCGTCTTTTGTTTTCATTTTCAGGTCTTGTTGTGGCATCGGTTATTTACAGTTTCCCGTTTATGATACAACCCGTTCAGGCAGGTTTGCAATCTTTGCCTTCGCATCTTTCACAAGCTTCTTACACGCTTGGAAAATCGCGCCGGCAAACGTTATTACATGTGTTATTGCCCAATATCAAACCTTCCTTATTAACCGGCATTGTACTCACTTTTGCACATACCATTGGCGAGTTTGGATTGGTGCTGATGATTGGCGGAAACATAGCCGGACAAACACGCACCGCATCCATCGCCGTTTACGATGAGGTGGAAGCGCTCAACTATCATACGGCTCATATTTATGCGGCTGCATTGCTCATCCTTTCATTTTTTATTTTGCTGCTGGTTTATTCCATTAACAAGCGGCTGCATCGCAGCGTGATACCTTTATGATACACATTAACCTCAGCAAACAACTCCAGTTTTCATCAGGAAAAAAAGCATTGGAGATAAACATTCATTTGCCGCAAAACAAGATCACAACCTTATGGGGCGAAAGTGGTGCGGGCAAAACCACGTTGCTGAAATTGATAGCAGGCTTGTTGAAGCCGGATGCCGGTTTTATTCAAATTAATGATGCCGTTTGGTTTGATGCAAAACAAAGAAAGAATGTACCGCCCCAACAACGAAGCATTGGCTTTGTGTTTCAGGATTATGCATTATTTCCCAATATGACGGTGCTGCAAAACCTGCAATATGCGGCAAAACCAAAAGAGGATGATGCATTTATTTATCATCTTGTGGAAACCGCTTCTATGCGGGCGTTTCTTCATGTTAAGCCATCCCGTTTATCGGGCGGACAGCAACAGCGTGTAGCACTCATAAGAGCTTTGGTTCGCAAGCCAAAGATGTTGTTGCTTGATGAGCCTCTTTCGGCATTGGATACAGAGCTTCGGTATCAATTGCATGAGGCTTTGAAACAGTTGCAAAATGAGTTGGGGTTTACCGCTGTTTTGGTTAGCCACAACAAAGAAGAAGTGTGTGCATTATCGCATCATTTGATTCAACTACAGGAAGGCAAAGTGATATTTGAAGGAACACCACAGCACTTGTTTTTTTCTCTTTCTTCTCAAAACAAATTGCAACTCATGGCGTATGTAATTTCTGTCAAATCCAATGGCAGTCATGCTTTAATCGAAGTAAAAGTTGGAAATCAAATTCAGGTTCTATCTATCAACAGTGATGAAACCCGAAATATAAAAGCTGGCGACGAAATTATAATTCATGCGAATGATATTGCCATCCAACCTTCAATCATAAATTATAAAAAGCTTTAGCCATTGAGGTGGCTAAAGCTGTATGTTGAAAAAATAGAAGAAAAAAAGCGTAAAACCAAAAGGCGATTTTTAAGGCAAAAACAAACGTCGCCAGTTGGCTAACTTGCTTTATCGTTTGTATTGCGAATCAAGCCAATTCCGGTTAAGAAAAATATCAAACCCAAAATGCCATAAACCGCAATATAGGTCACTGAAGAACTTTTTTGCGTGATAGAAACGGCTGCGAAAATCAATCCGCCGATGCCGAGTAAAGTTAGGATAATACCAAAAACTCTTTTTTCCATACAATGAATGATTTGTGTATTAGGTTTACAAACGATATGCCATGAGAACAGCGAGCAGTAAGCTGTGAGCTACGAGCTATGAGCCTCGAGCAGTGAGTTTAGTACAATCCTTCTTTTTGATTTTTACTTGCAGCTTGTGTAGCTTGAGGCTTATTGCTCGCAGCTCGAAGCTCATCGCTCGTAGCTTTCTCTATACTTTAATAAAGATTTTCTTTTTGTATAAAATCCACATCGGTATCAATAAAATCAAAACAAAAGTAAGTGCGCCAAAGAGCGATGCGTTGGCGGGAGAAAAATGAGGAACGAAAAACGTTTGATACAAATACTGCTGCGCTCCTATGGTCTTGCCGTTCCAGTTCACTTTAATAAAATCGAGCAGGATAAGAACGACATCGGCTGAAACATAAGCTGTGATTGCATTGGCACCGAATGCAAGAAACGGTGTGATGTATTTGCGATGATGCTGTACATCAATCAGCCAATACGAAAGTGTAAGTGCAAGGATGCCGATGCCGCCTGCATACAATACAAACGAACTCGTCCACAAGGCTTTGTTAACAGGAAAAAAAGAATCCCATATTAAACCCGCCAGCACCGAAAAAATGCCCATAGTAAACAGGCACGCTACTTTATCATTTCCAGTTTTGTCTTTACTGCGCAGGTACGTTCCGGTAAGCACTCCCATCAGGCAAGTACCAATGGCAGGTAGCGTACTCAGCAAGCCTTCGGGATCGTAAACCTTTGAGCCGCGCCACATGTGATTTTGGGTTAAAATAGTAGTGTCGAGCCATGCACCCAAATTGGTTGCTGGTTCTAAATTGGCATAGCCAACACCGGGAACCGGAACAAAGCACATTAGAATATAGTACACGATTAATATCGAAAATAAAATCCACCACTGTGCTCTATAAGATGTTTTCAGAAACAAAACGACTGTAATAAAAAATACAATAGCAATTCGTGGCAACACACCTAAAATGCGAAAATGTGCAAAATCAAAACGTGGCACCAGCACCAGCAAAGCAAATATCAAATACAAGGTGAGTGAGCGTTTTAGTGCTGCCCAAAGTATTCTTCCCTGGGGCATGTTGCTTTCTTTTTTACCGCCAATGGCATAAGCAATGGAAGCGCCAACCATAAATAAAAACGACGGAAAAATTAAATCGGTTGGCGTGCAGCCGTTCCATTTCGAATGTTCAAGCGGCGGATACACATGCGCCCAATCGCCCGGGTTGTTTACCAGTATCATGCTGGCAACGGTTAAGCCGCGAAAAAAATCGAGTGAAACCAATCTGTGCCTTGGTTGTTGCAATGTGGATATTGACATCGTTTGTTTTTGTTTCGCACTAAAAGTAAAAGTTATTGCTTATAAATAAAATGGAAATTAAGAGCAAATTTTCTTTCTTCCTTTTTCCGGTAAAAACAAACCTGACAACCACGCTAAGAACATGGCATTAAATTAGTTCTGGTATTCTGCCATTAACGGCTGTAACCAGCAATTGAATATGAATACACAGAGCGAAGAGGTAGAATCGCTGCCTAAAAAAAAGTACGTCATTTCAAGAAAGGCAGATGAATTTTTCCAGTCGGTTTTTAATGTCTTTCAGTTCATCGGACGCTTTTTTAAAGAAAGCGTTACACCACCTTACGAAGGCAGAGAAATCGTCCGGCAATGCTTTGAAGTGGGCTATCGTTCCTTAGGGTTAATCACGCTTACAGGTTTTATCACAGGTATAGTTTTCACCAAACAATCGCGCCCTTCGCTTTCTACTTTTGGCGCCAGTTCGTGGCTGCCTTCGTTGGTTTCTATTGCCATCATCCGCGCATTGGCACCCTTGGTTACAGCATTGATTGCAGCAGGCAAAGTAGGCTCAAACATCGGTGCAGAACTCGGTTCGATGAAAGTAACCGAACAGATTGATGCGATGGAAGTTTCTGCCACCAATCCGTTTAAATTTTTGGTGGTAACACGCGTATTGGCAACTACTTTTATGCTGCCGATGTTAATGATGTATTCCGGTTTTGTTGGTATGATGGGTTCGTTTATAAATGTATATGCCAACGAGCAAACCAGCATGACCGCCTTCTTTGAAAATGCGTTCAGCACCATTTCTTTTTTGGATATTTTTTCTTCCGTTTTTAAATCGTTACTATATGGTTTTACCATCGGCGTTACAGGTTGCTATCAGGGCTTTAATGCAAGTAATGGAACGCAGGGAGTTGGCAAATCGGCAAATGCGGCGGTGGTCATATCTATGTTTTTAATTTTTGTGGAAGAGATGATTGTGGTGCAGTTTGTAAATGCGATACGATAGAAGATAGATGACAGTAAATAGATGATGATGACAGTAAAAAACTTTAAACACTTGCAGCTTGCTGCTAATAGCTTGTAGCTTACAATTATGGCTTCTATTGATAAAAACAATGCGGTGATTTACATCCGCGATTTGCACAAATCGTTTGGGCAGCTTCATGTGTTGAACGGTGTTGATTTGGATGTGTATCAGGGCGAAAATGTAGTAATATTAGGACGTTCAGGAACGGGTAAATCAGTACTAATAAAAATTATTTCAGGCTTGCTAAAAGCCGATAGCGGCACTGTAAAAGTGTTAGACGAAGAAGTAGCAAACTTTACGCAAAAACAATGGGACGCTATGCGCCTGCGCATTGGTTTTTCGTTTCAGAACAGCGCCTTGTACGATAGCATGTCGGTACGCGAAAACTTAGAATTTCCATTGGTAAGAAACAAGCGAAAATTAACGCGTGCCGAAATAACAGAGGCCGTTGAAGAAGTGCTGGATGGCGTCGGACTATCGCAAGCCATCAATCAAATGCCTTCTGAATTATCTGGTGGTCAGCGCAAACGAATTGGCATTGCACGAACGCTCATTTTAAAGCCTGATATTATGATGTACGACGAACCCACAGCAGGGCTTGACCCGATTACATGCATCGAGATCAATCATCTTATTAATGAAGTTCAGGAGCGATACAACACAAGCGCCATCATCATCACACACGATCTTACCTGTGCCCGTACAGTAGGAAACCGTGTTTCCATGTTGTTAGATGGAAAGTTTTTGGCGCACGGCACCTTTGAAGAAGTGTTTGCCAACCCCGACGAGCGAATCCAAAACTTTTATAATTACAACTTCACTAAAGATGAAGCTGATTTTAAGCAGGAAGAAAAAGGGCAAAAACAAACAGGAAGCGATTGAAAACCATGTTTTCAAAATAGAATACAACGAATATGAAAGCAACAAAAAATACCCGACCTGTTATTGTAGGATTATTTATTATCATCGGCATCGCCATATTGGTTTTAGCCGTATTTACTTTGGGCGGACAAAAGAAAACGTTTGTAAAAGGCTTTACTGTAAACGCCGTGTTTGACGATGTAAACGGTTTGGTGCCGGGCAATAATGTATGGCTGTCGGGTGTAAAAATTGGTACGGTAAAAAAGATAACTTTCCTATCCAATTCAAGAGTGTTGGTAACAATGACGCTGCAACAATCGCTCGAAAAAAACATTCACAAAGATGCGCTCGCTAAAATCGGTTCCGATGGTTTGATTGGCAATAAAATAGTAGTGATCACCGGCGGAACCGGAGCTGCACCCATCGTGAAAGACGGTGATTATCTAACTATGCAAAAAGTCATCAGCACGGATGAAATGCTTACCACCTTGCAAGCCAACAATAAAAACCTGTTGACAATCACAGGTTCGTTTGCCCGCATCAGTCATAACATTGATAGTGGTAATGGCTTGCTTGCTTCCTTAATTAACGATCAATCAACTTCCCGAAAAATCAATGCTTCACTCGGCAGTTTGCAATCAGCGATGAGCAATCTACAATCAGTTACGCAACGCAGCAAAGCCGTAATTGACAACCTGAATGAATTTACTGCAAAACTCAACACCAAAGGTTCATTGGCAGACCAACTGACAACCGATACCACCATGTTCACCGTATTAAAAGGAACGGTTACTCAACTTCGCGATGTAGCAATTACTGCGGGGCAAGCAACGGATAATTTAAAACATGCCACCGATAATTTGAACGATACTTCAACAGCACCCGGCATGCTTTTAAAGGACAAACAAACCGCCGCTTCGTTAAAGCAAACGATATTCAATTTAGAAACGAGCAGCTTCAATTTGAATGAAGACTTAAAAGCGGCGCAGCATAATTTTTTGTTGCGCGGATATTTTAAAAAGAAGAACAAAAACAAACAGTAAGCAGTTTGTTGATTATTCGCAATAAATAAACTTGGTTATTATTCAAAGAAGTAAAGCTATAGCAGTTTTACTTCTTTGTTTTTACTCATATTTCATTGTTTTACACCACTTAAAAAAGGGACAAAACCAAACCGTCTTACTTCAGCAAACCCTTGATTTCATTGAGCTTCAGCAAGGCTTCCACCGGCGTTAAACGGTTAATGTCTATGGCTTGCAGCAGGTTCCTGATTTCGTTGAATGTTTCACTATGCGCATCAAAAATGGAAAGCTGCATTCGCTGCGATGAAAGTTTTTTCATATTATTTTCCAGCTTACTTACTTCAAATCTTTCGGTCTTCCGGTCTTCCCGGCTTTCCGACTTTTCGGACTCTTCTTCCCTGCTTTCCAACTGTTGCAGAATTTCATTCGCACGGTTGATCAACTCCGGAGGCATTCCAGCCATTTTAGCCACATGAATACCAAAACTATGCGTGCTGCCACCGGGCGCCAGCTTGCGCAAAAAGATAACACGGTTGTTAATTTCTTTGTTGGTGATGTGATAATTTTTTACACGCGGCAACTTGTTTTCCAATTCATTCAATTCATGATAATGCGTGGCAAATAATGTTTTGGGCGCCATTGGTGAATTGTGCAAATATTCAGCAATGCTCCATGCGATAGATATGCCATCATAAGTAGAAGTGCCTCTGCCAATTTCATCCAATAACAACAAACTGCGTTGTGAAATGTTGTTGATGATGCTTGCCGTTTCGTTCATCTCCACCATAAATGTGCTTTCGCCGCCGCTTACATTATCGCTTGCGCCAACACGTGTAAATATCTTGTCGGTTAACGGAATATTTGCTTCGACTAGCAGGCACAAAACTTCCGAGATGAGCCATCAATGTAATGAGTGCTGCCTGCCGCAACAGGGCACTTTTTCCACTCATGTTTGGACCTGTGAGAATGATGATTTGCTCGTTATTCGGGTCGAGTGTTATATCGTTGGCAACATACTGTTCTCCGGTTGGCAAATTGCGTTCAATTACCGGATGGCGGCTTTCTTTCAGTTCCAACTGCAAACCGTTGTGTACATGCGGCTTTTTATAATTGAACTGAATTGCATTACCTGCAAAACACAACAAGCAATCGAGCGTCGCCAGAACGCTTCCATTCACTTGTAAAGAGGCAATATAATCCTGCATTTCCAACAACAGCTTGTTGTATAACTCAGCTTCTATTGCTAACATTTTTTCTTCCGCGCCGGTAATGCTTTCTTCGTACTCTTTTAATTCGGGCGTTATATATCGTTCAGCAGTGGTGAGAGTTTGTTTTCGTATCCATTCCAGTGGCACTTTGTTCTTATGCGAATTGGTTACTTCCAGATAATAGCCAAACACATTATTGTAGCTGATTTTGAGCGTTGAAATGCCCGTTGCTTCCGCTTCGCGCTGCTGTATGTTGATGAGATAATCTTTTCCCTTGGTTGCAATGTTGCGAAGCCTGTCCAGTTCTTCATTCACACCTTTGTTAATCACGTTTCCTTTGTGATGATGAAACGGGCGCATCGGGCATTATATCGTGAATGATTTTTTCAACCAAATAAAAACAGTTGTTCAACGCATCGCCCAAGCGTTTGATATAATCGTTGGTGGATGATGCACAAATTTGTTTGATACTCGCCGTATGCTGCAAGCCTTTGGCAAGATGCAACACTTCGCGCGGATTGATTTTGTGCGTGGGAATTTTGCTTGCCAGGCGTTCAATATCACCGCATTGTTTGATGAGTGATTGCAGTTGCTTTTTTGTATCAGTTTCTTTTATAAAATATTCAACTGCCCCTAACCGCTCGTTTATTTTTGCGATGTCTTTCAGTGGCATAACAATCCATCTTCGCAGCAGTCGCGCACCCATCGGGCTTGCTGTATTGTCCAACACTTTTAATAAACTATTGCCATTCTCTGTTGTATTAATGATTTCAAGATTGCGAATGGTAAAGCGATCCATCCATAAAAAATCATCACGCTCAATGCGTTGCACAGCGGTGATATGTTGCAGGTTGGGATGCTCTGTTTCTTTCAAATAATGAAGCACCGCACCGGCAGCAACAATGCCCCATTTTAAACCTTCAATACCAAAGCCTTTCAGTGAATGCGTTCCAAAATGTTTTAATAAATTTTCACTCGCGAAACCTTCTTCCCAAATCCAGCTTTCCAGTGTGTACGTGTACCATTTTACGCCAAAGGTTTCTTTAAAATGTTTTTGTAAATTTCTTTGAAAAATCACCTCGGCAGGTTTTAAGCTTTGCAGCAGTTTATCAGCATATTCCACATCGCCTTCGGCAACAAAAAATTCGCCGGTCGAAATATCGAGAAACGCAATGCCAATACCGCTTTGCGCAAAATGAACGGCTGCTAAAAAGTTGTTGCTGTTGTGTTCAAGCAGCTTATCGTTGGTTGCCGTTCCGGGCGTTACCATTTCGGTTACGCCACGCTTTACAATGCCTTTGGCAAGCTTAGGATCTTCGAGTTGATCGCAGATGGCAACACGGTAACCGGCTTTTACTAATTTATGCAAATACGTATCGAGTGCATGATGCGGAAAACCAGCCAGTTCGCTCGACGATGGCGCACTGTTGTTGCGCTTGGTAAGTGTAATGCCCAACACCTGCGAAGCTTTGATGGCATCTTCACCAAACGTTTCATAAAAATCGCCCACGCGAAACAACAAAATAGCATCGGGATACTTTTGTTTGATAGCCAGATGTTGCTGCATCAATGGTGTTTCCGAACCTGCTTTTGCCATAGAAAGCAAATATAATTGAGAGTTGGTGGATGAGGGAATGATTGAGATAAGAAGCGGGAAGGCTGGAGGAAGCTAAGCCTGCCAACAATGCGAATACAAAAATTGTATTGGCGCAACTACAATACAAAAAGCGCATACCAAGAGCATTGATAATCAAACGCAATTGATTTTTTGGTTGTATGAATGATTGCGTATAATATTGTGTTAGGTATAATTGCCGCTAATCAATCTCTAAATTCTTAGCCTCGTACCAACTAAAAAACTCCCGAAGACTTGATCCCATAATCACCACACCACCTTGTTTTGTCTCTTTACACCATACAGCAAAACTTTCAGAGAGCGGCAACTGATACCTAACACCTGCTTTATGCAATTTTTGCTGATGTTCAATGCCAAGTTGAAAAGCCATTTTCCAAGCAGTCCAAGCAATAGGATTATCTTTGAACATAAAGCGTTCATCAAACAGTTGTTTTGCTATTTGTCTTTCGTTACTCATTTTCAACTTTTGTAGGTATAATTCAAAAACTGCATAAAGCATTTTCACGTTGTACGTCACCCTATTTGCACACATCGTAACTGTTGGACACACCCTAAGAATTTGCCGACGCTGCCCACGCTATTTTTAGCACATTGCAAGGCGCACAAAAGCTAAACACGAAAGCTAACCTTGCAAAGAGCTAAAAATGCCAACGCACAACCCACGCACCCCAGCGTACGGAATACTTATCAGCTTGACCCTTTAAACATCAGCCAAATACATTATTCAACACCCACAATTTGTTAATAACTTTTCGTGGACAAAATACGTCCATAAAGTTTGCATTTACTAAATTTGGACAAAATACGTCCTAAATGCCAACAGCTAAAAGGAGCATCTCAACAATAGGCGAACAATTAAGAACCTTGAGAGAGAACGCAAATCTTTCTTTAAGAGAAGTTGCCAGTAATATTGGTATTGACACCTCTTTGCTCGGTAAAATTGAACGCAACGAAAGACAACCAACAAAAGAGCAAATAAAACAAGTTGCGACATTCTTTAAAGTCAATGAAAAACAACTGATAAAGGAAATGCTTAGCGACCAGTTTGCTTATAAAATAATTGAAGAAGAAGCAGACCTTGACACATTAAAAGTTGCAGAAGAAAAAGTTGAATATTTAAAGAAACATAAATGAACATAGATAAATCTATAAAAGACAGAAAAGCAGAATTACTTTCTTACTTCAGAGATAGAGCAAGTGAATTTATAACTGTTATTAAAGAAAAGTTTGCTGAAACCCAATCTGATAAAAGGGCACGGGCTATCAATGAAGCATTGAATGAAACAAAGTCAAAGCTTATCAGCACTTTACTACAAACAGCAGAAAAAGAAGCCTGGACAAATCAAGAAAAACTTGAAGCTCATTTACTTATAACTTACTGCAATATCGTAGTAATGATAGAAAGCAGAAATTCTCTTAGACCTTATGAATACATGGATTTTTCAAGGCGAGTTGGTGAACTTTGGGACCCATTTTGCAAAATCTGTTTTCGTTATCCTATAAATGATATATCACTCTTTATCCCGCCACTTTTTTCAGAAGTGAAAAAAAATCTTACTGACGAGATAGTGGCTTACATAGACCAACTAAACATTACTGACGAGCAAAAAGCCGAACTCAAAAAATACTATGAAAAAGTTTGGAGTTTGGTTACTTCCGGAGAAATTCAGTTAGAACTTGACCTTCATTTTATTCATAATGGGCAGAAGTATGTAGTAGATTTTAAGAGCGGCTTCGGCTCAAATGAAAAAGGTAATACTAATCGCCTTTTACTGGTAGCGAGTATTTATAAAAGCCTTCCTGAAAATTATCAATGTTTGTTGTTTGTCCGTGCCGAAGAAAACAACAGCTATTTCAATACTCTGAAAAATTCTGGTATCTGGGAAGCTTATTGTGGAAATGAAGCATATTCAAAAATCAAAGAGTATTCGGGTTATGATTTGAAAGCATGGATTGACACAAATGCGGCTTGGGTAACTGACTTTAATCAAGAAACCGTAAGTCATTTTGAAGAACAGAAATTACTTCAATACTTATTATGGTGATGATACAAGAAGCAAGAAAATATCAAGCCTTTTATACAAAGTCAACACCAATAGTTGACTACATGGTCAACAAATTGTCATTGATTAATAAGGATAAAATATTTGAACCATGTGGGGGTGATGGTGTATTTGTCGAAGCAATTTTAGAAACCAATGAGTTTGCGAATATTGATGTTTGCGAATTAAACGAGTTAGCATATAATACCTTACAGGACAAGTTTGAAAAATATTCTACCGTTCATGTTCGACAGTGTGACACCTTGCTTGATGATGATTTAAGTTTTAACTCACATTTCGGTGGCGTTTATGATAAGATAATTGCCAACCCGCCCTACGGTGCTTGGCAGGATTATGAAAAAAGAGATACATTAAAAAAGCTTTACCCTAATCTTTATGCTAAAGAAACTTATGCTTTATTTCTTTACAGGTGCATTGAGCTTTTAAAAGAAGGCGGAGTTTTGTCTTTTATTATTCCTGACACATTTTTGAACCTGCACATGCACAAGGCAATCAGGCATCACATTTTGACAAAAACAAAAGTTGTTGAGTTAGCATTATTTCCCTCATCATTTTTTCCTGGAGTAAATTTTGGCTATGCTAACCTTTCAATAATTACACTCCAAAAATCTATTAGCAAACAAGATAATCTGAATAATCAATTCAGAGTTATAAATGGCTTTACAAGTGTTGAGCAACTTTCAGACACTGCAAGCAATCAGCTTAAATCATTTTTGTTTCTGCAATGTGAAATTCTTGCAAACCCTGACCATGCCTTTTTTATTGCTGATAATTCTAAAGTTGCAAAATCAATTAACAATAGTAAGGTTAAAGTTGGTGACATTGCCAGTTGTGTTACTGGTTTTTATTCAGGAGACGACAAAACGTTTTTAAAGGTGAATAGCGTTGACCTGAAAAACGGAAAGAATTATGATTTAGTTGACCTCAAATCAATAAACAGAGAATACCAACGTATCCCAAACATCCTTAATGGCATTGATGGAGAACAGCATTTTCTACCGATAGTGAAAGGTGGCAATATAAAATATTTGAAGCCTGAAGGGTGGTTTATGAATTGGAGTAAAGAAGCGGTGCAGCATTATAAGACTAACAAGAAAGCAAGGTTTCAAAATCCACAATTCTATTTCAAATTTGGCATTGGAGTTCCCATGATAAGCAGTTCAAGCATTACTGCATCGCTTATTGAGAACAAAATATTTGACCAATCCATTGTAGGAATTTTTCCTAAAGACGAAGCACTTACTTATTATCTATTGGCATTTTTCAATTCACCAACTTGCAATACGATTATCCGAACAATTAATCCTTCGGCTAATAATCCTGCAAACTATATAAAAAAAATCCCTTTCATAATGCCTGACGATAAAACACTCAAAACTATTACAGAACAAGTGAAAGAGATTTTATCCTCAATCAAATCAAACGGAACTTTTGATGAAGCAATTGAAGGTGGCATTTACGAAAAGATAAAAGGCATCTATGGTTTTTAATTGCATAATCAGGTGGACAAACACAGACAGCCAACGCACCAAGTCAGGCACATTTGCAAGGCACACACATCCGACACACAAAGCTAACCTTGCAAAAGAGCCTGCCTTGTTCCCACGCTTCTTGGACACACCCTGCTTCGGTGGACACATGGATTATAGTGACACACGAAAGAAGGGCGAACGTACAACATGGGTATTTATGCAAGTGTGGCAGGACGTTATAAATTGGGCGGAAGAATATCATGGCATCAATAAAATTTCAATCAGCAGTAGTGCTGCCAATACCACACCTGCATAAATACCTAATCCGTCGTCGTTGGCTGCAAGCATTTCAGCGACATCTTAACCTTAGACCTACAGACACTATAATTAGTAAAAGATAATGACAAACCAAATTCGCGACAGTGTATTAAATCCATTGCTTTTCATAGGACATATTTTTTATGAGTTAGGAGTTGGTTATTGGTTATTTGGACTTGCAGGTGGAATAAGAAACTATCCAAATGGACGATGGACAGAGTTAGGAGGAATTAACTGGGCATTTGAAACTCCATTATATGTTCCCGGAAGTTATTTGATGGCAAAAAGCAACATCGGACCTTGTATGTGGAAAGGTAATTTTTGGGACTTAGCTTTATTACTTGCAGCAACAACGTTGACTGCTATTGCAACAGGACAGTTAATTCAAAAAATTATTAATAAAGACAAGGAAAAGTTTGGGAAATATAATTGGCGTTTAATAGTCGTTTTATTAGGTTTATTTTTTATTCCAGTGCCGGTAGAAATGACAATGACTTATGAGTTTACAGTTCTTTGCTAACTTAAAACAAAAAAATGTTTACAAGACATATATGCCATCAGCCAACAAAAGGTTTGGCAAAATGCGGACTTGACGAAACGCAACCTCAACTTTTTTTCGCTGACCCAGCAGCAGTTCCAAGCTTGACGTTATAAATTTAGCAATAGAATAAATCATGAACTTTTAATCTTAATTTTTTCGGTTCAAGCACCGTCTCCTGAAAGGGACGGTGCGGCGCCAAATGTGTTTGTGAAGACGTAACTGGCTCATTTTCTGGCGCATCGTCCTCGTTGAGAGACGATGCTGGAAAAAACGTCTTCTTTGTACATCTTATGTTTTACAACACAGTATTTGGTTTTGCCTCTTTTTTCAAATTCGTTTTTATGAAGAAATTATACTTCTGCCTGTTTTTGTTTTTGCCCATTTTATCGCTTTCTCTTTCCGCGCAAACCGCAGTAAAGTTTACAATAACAGGTCATGTTTTACAAAAAAAGGGAGAAGCAAGACTACTGCTTTATAACAACAATAGCGAGTTTGTTCCCTTTGATTCGGTGGATATAAAAAACGGCGTTTTTATAATAAACGGAACGCTGGATGAACCCAAAAGCTTTATGCTCCAGGCAGGCGAAAGAAGGAGCATAATGTTTGTTGGCAATGAAACCATTACGGTAACTGAAAAAGACAGTACAACCGGAGAAATAATAATAACAGGTTCACCGCTTACCAATGATTACGATTATTATTTCAACCGATGGATTGCACCGCTGATGAGCGAATTGACAATTGTGAACAAAGCATTGGAACACCTCGATTCAACACATCAGCCACAAATAGACTCACTCAACAAGCTTCAATCTTCTTTGTTTGTTCATGTACCCGATTCAACGCTTATATTTATTAAAGAGAAACCGCATTCTTTTATAAGCTTGTACTTTCTCAATTATTATAGCCAGGCTTATGATTTGAATACAATAGAAAGTTTGTATACCCATTTAGACGATAAACTAAAAAAGTATCCTACAGCCGATGTTATCCGAAAAAAGATAAAAATATTGTCTAATGCAACGAAAGATGAACAGGCAATGGATAACATTCATACAGTTGCCAACGAACCGGAATAAGATATATTGATCGTTATCTTGTTTCAAAAATCTTACTCACTAAACCTACTTTTGGTTATCTTCATTTTCCTAACCAACACATGATGAACAAACTCTTGTCTTTTGTTTTTGCGCTTTTTTTCTTCATCTCATTACAAGCGCAAAATGCCGACAGCACCTGGCTTCGCGAGCACTACACAAAAAAAGAAGTGTATATAAAAATGCGCGATGGCGTGCGCTTGTTTACTTCGGTTTATATGCCGATAGACACAACTGAAAAACATCCTATTTTATTAACGCGCACACCGTATTCGTGTGCGCCTTATGGCGAAGACAAATGGAAACCGTACTGGAAAAGTTATGTGATGGCTTACCTGAAAGAAGGCTTCATTATGGTAACGCAGGATGTGCGCGGGAGATGGATGAGCGAAGGCAATTTTGTAGATGTTCGTCCTTTTAATGCAACTAAGAAAGAAACCGAAATTGATGAAGCCAGCGACACTTACGATGCCATTGACTGGCTGGTAAAAAAGATATCGGGCAACAATGGAAATATAGGTGTGTTTGGTATTTCGTATCCAGGTTTTTATTCAACCATGGCGGCGGCTTCCAATCATCCTGCATTGAAAGCGGTTAGCCCGCAGGCGCCGGTTACGAATTGGTTTTTGGGAGATGATTTTCATCACAACGGAGCTTTCTTTGCGATGGATGGCTTTGCTTTTTATTCTTCGTTTGGAAAGCCTCGCCCGCTGCCCACTTCGGTTGGGCCCACAGGCTTTAATTATAACACGCACGACAATTATAAATTTTATTTGGAAACCGGAACGCTGAAGCAAATGGCTACATTGATAGGTGATAGTGTTGCTTTTTGGAAAGAATTGTATCAGCATCCGAACTATGATGCGTGGTGGCAGGCAAGAGACGCCCGCAAAGCCACGGTGCATCTGAATCCTGCCATGCTTTGGGTAGGTGGCAACTTTGATGCAGAAGACAACTGGGGCGCATGGAATGCGTATCGTGCCGCCGAACAAAATAATCCCGGCAAAGCGTTTAATAAAATTGTAATGGGTCCCTGGTATCACGGGCAATGGGCAAGCAAAGACGGCACACACATGGGCAATGTGCAATGGGGTTCCAACACTTCAACCTGGTACCAGCAAAACATTGAAATTCCTTTCTTCAATTCTTTTTTATTGGGTAAAGGAGATGTATCAAATCTTGCGGAAGCCACTATTTTCATTACGGGGAAAAATGAATGGAAGCAGTTTAGCCAATGGCCTCCTGAAGGCGCTGCAAACACTCCCATTTACTTACTGGATAGTGGTAGGTTGGGCTTTAACAAACCTGGTGGCAGCAACAACAGCTTTGATGAATACATCAGCGATCCGGCGAAGCCTGTTCCTTACACCGATGAAGTTCATTTTGAACGCACACGCGAGTACATGACAGATGACCAACGCTTTGCTGCGAGAAGACCTGATGTGCTCGTTTTTCAGAGCGATACTTTAACCGATGATGTAACTGTAACCGGCAATGTGGTAGCCAATATTTTTACCAGCCTTTCCACAACGGACGCCGATTTTGTAGTAAAAGTAATAGATGTATTTCCCGATATGTTTTCTTATAAACAAGACGAAGCATCTGGTGATAAAGAATTATCGCGAAGCTATCCGGTTGGTGGTTATGAAATGCTGGTGCATGGCGAAATTTTCAGAGGCAGGTATCGCAACAGCTTTGAAAAGCCGGAAGCATTTACACCTAATAAAATAGAAAAAGTAAGTTTTAAACTGGCTGATATTGCCCATACCTTTTTAAAAGGTCACCGTATGATGATACAAATCCAAAGCAGTTGGTTTCCGTTGGTTGACAGAAATCCGCAGAAGTTTGTCAACATTTACGAGGCTTCGGCAAAAGACTTTCAAAAGGCAGATATTAAAATTTATCACAGCACAGAATATCCATCCAATATTGTGTTGCCAATACTGAAATAGAATTTTATTGATGAAAACAAAAAGCGCAAGTTTGTTTTTGCGCTTTTTTTATGGGCAAAGCAAAGAATAGCTTGCCTGACAACTACACCACTGATGAGAATTTTTTGTTCATAAATTTTTCTAAACGAAAACTTTTTCTAATTCTTTTGTCAAATTTTGTTAAACCAACAAAAACCCTTATTCATTTGTTGTACTTTTCCCCGCTGATGCGTAACTTTGCCCTCCTTTTCAATTGAACAGCTATAGCAAACAAAAGAATCCCAATTGCGCAGACACGAAATGCCTGCCGCTTTGTGATGCCTTACACCTTTCTTCAAAAGACTGAAGAAGAATCAATAAGCAAAAAACCGGTTAAATTCAGATATGTCATCAACACAAGTACAAAACAGGGTCAGCTTCGGTAAAACCAAACACCTTGCTGAAACGCCTGATTTATTAGACATTCAGTTACAATCTTTCCGGGAGTTTTTCCAGTTAGAAACCACGCCCGACAAGCGCAACGTAGAAGGCTTGTTCCGTGTGTTTAAGGAAAATTTTCCCATTACCGACACGAGAAACATTTTCGTGCTCGAATTTTTAGACTATTTTATTGATCCTCCACGTTACACCATTGAAGAATGTATGGAGCGTGGCTTGACTTATGCCGTACCGCTGAAAGCTAAACTCCGCTTAAGCTGTAACGACGAAGAACACGTGGATTTCCAAACCATTGTGCAGGATGTGTTTCTTGGAAACATTCCATACATGACGCCACGCGGCACATTTGTTATCAACGGCGCTGAACGCGTTGTGGTTTCACAATTACATCGCTCTCCCGGTGTTTTCTTTGGTCAGTCTATCCACCCGAATGGTACTAAAATTTATTCTGCCCGCGTGATTCCGTTTAAAGGCGCGTGGATGGAATTTGCCACCGACATCAATAATGTGATGTATGCGTACATTGACCGCAAAAAGAAATTCCCCGTAACCACATTGTTGCGCTCTATTGGTTTTGAAACTGACAAGGACATTCTCGAATTGTTCGGAATGGCTACAGAAGTTCCTGCCGATAAAAAATCTCTGCAAAAACAATTTGGGAAGAAATTAGCTGCTCGTGTGTTAAGAACATGGGTAGAAGATTTTGTGGATGAAGATACTGGTGAAGTGGTTTCTATTGAGCGTAACGAAATTGTGATGGAACGTGATACGGTATTGGATGAAGATGCCATTGCAACCATCATAGATGTGGAAGCGAAAAGCATTTTCGTACAACGCGAAGATGTAGGCGGCGATTATGCCATCATCTACAATACACTTAATAAAGATACTTCCAACAGCGAGTTGGAAGCGGTGCAACACATTTACCGCCAGTTACGCGGTGCTGATGCGCCCGACAATGAAACGGCTCGCGGCATCATTGATAAACTGTTCTTCAGCGATAAGCGCTACGATTTGGGAGAGGTAGGTCGTTATAAAATCAACCGCAAACTTGGCGTTACGCAGAAGCTGGAAAACAAAGTATTGACAAAAGAAGACATTATTGAAATCATCAAATATCTCGTTCGCTTAACCAATGGCAAAGCCGATATTGATGATATTGATCATTTAAGCAATCGTCGTGTGCGCACTGTTGGCGAACAATTGTATGCACAGTTCGGCGTAGGTCTGGCGCGTATGGCGCGTACCATTCGTGAAAGAATGAACGTAAGAGACAATGAAGTATTTACGCCCGTTGATCTGATCAACGCGCGTACATTATCTTCTGTTATCAATTCGTTCTTTGGAACCTCTCAGCTTTCGCAGTTCTTAGACCAAACCAATCCGTTATCTGAAATCACGCACAAACGTCGTATTTCCGCACTCGGACCCGGCGGTTTAAGTCGTGAACGTGCTGGTTTTGAAGTGCGCGACGTACACTATTCTCACTACGGACGTTTGTGCACCATTGAAACGCCGGAAGGACCGAATATCGGTTTGATTTCTACACTTTGTGTTCATGCGAAGATTAATGATATGGGCTTTATTGAAACGCCGTATCACCGCGTGAATGATGGTAAAGTGGATTTGAAAAATCTGAAGTTTTTAAGTGCCGAAGAAGAAGATACAGCTAAGATTGCCCAGAGCAATACGGTTCTGGATGAGAAAGGCAACTTCGTAGAAGATAAAATCATTAGCCGCGAAACCGGTGATTTCCCGATTCTTGAAAGAAACGATGTTCAGTACATGGACGTGGCACCTAACCAGATTGTAGGTTTAAGTGCTTCATTGATTCCGTTTCTGGAACACGATGATGCCAACCGTGCCCTGATGGGTTCGAACATGCAACGCCAGGCGGTTCCCCTAATTCTTCCGCAAGCTCCAATTGTAGGTACTGGTTTGGAAGGCAAAGCAGCCCGCGATGCCCGCATTCAAATCCACGCAGAAGGAAACGGCGTAGTTGAGTTTGTTGATGCGAAAGAAATTCACGTTCGTTACAACCGTAACGATGCCGACCGTTTGGTTTCGTTTGAAGATGATTTGGTGGTTTACAGATTAACCAAGTTCATCAAAACCAACCAGTCAACTTCTATCAATTTACGCCCTGCCGTGAAGAAAGGACAAAAGGTAGTAAAAGGCGATTTTCTCACTGAAGGTTATGCAACCAAAGATGGTGAATTGGCGTTAGGTAGAAACTTACAGGTAGCTTTCATGCCCTGGAAAGGTTACAACTTTGAAGATGCTATCGTTATCAACGAAAAAGTAGTTCGTGAAGACTTGTTTACTTCTATTCATATTGAAGAATATGAACTGGAAGTGCGCGATACCAAATTGGGTGAAGAAGAATTGACTTCCGACATTCCGAATGTATCTGAAGAAGCTACGAAAGATTTGGATGAGCATGGTATTATCCGTATTGGTGCACAGGTTCGGGAAGGCGATATTTTAATTGGTAAAATCACACCGAAAGGTGAAAGCGATCCTACACCGGAAGAGAAGTTGTTGCGTGCCATTTTTGGCGATAAAGCCGGTGATGCAAAAGATGCTTCTCTAAAAGCGCCAAACGGTACAGAAGGTGTGGTGATTGATAAGAAATTGTTCCAGCGCGCAAAAAAAGATAAGAACGGAAAAATTCGGGAAAAAGCACAGCTTGAAAAAGTTGAAAAAGTTCACGAAAAGAATGAAGAAGACATCAAGAACCTGTTGCTGGAAAAGCTGCAGTTGGTGTTGAAAGACAGATCTTCTGCCGGTGTTAGCAACAATTTTGGTGAAATGCTGATTGGCAAGAGCGCGAAGTTCAATCCAAAGAATTTAGCTTCTATTGATTATACAAGTGTAAATCCGTTGGGCTGGACTGGTGATGCGGTGATTGACAATCAAATTAACGTTCTGCTTCACAATTACAGCATCAAGTACAACGAAGAATTAGGTCGTTATAAAAGAGAGAAGTTCAACATCTCCATTGGAGATGAATTGCCTGCAGGTGTGTTGAAGCTTGCCAAAGTTTACTTAGCTGTAAAGCGCAAGCTGAAAGTGGGTGATAAAATGGCGGGTCGTCATGGGAACAAAGGCATCGTGGCAAAGATTGTACGCGCCGAAGACATGCCGTTCATGGAAGATGGTACTCCGGTTGACATTGTACTGAATCCATTGGGTGTACCAAGCCGTATGAACCTCGGACAGATTTATGAAACCATCTTGGGCTGGACGGGCAAGAAGCTGGGCGTGAAATTCGCAACGCCAATTTTCGATGGTGCTACACCGGAAGAAATTGCTCAATACTGCGAAGATGCAGGCATTCCTTCTATGGGTCATACGCACCTGTACGATGGTGAAACCGGCGAACGCTTCCATCAGAAAGCCACGGTGGGCGTGATTTATATGATTAAGTTGCACCACATGGTGGATGATAAGATGCACGCGCGTTCAATCGGGCCATACAGTTTAATTACGCAACAACCGTTGGGTGGTAAAGCGCAGTTTGGTGGTCAGCGTTTTGGTGAAATGGAAGTGTGGGCACTCGAAGCTTACGGTGCTTCTAACATTTTGCAGGAATTGTTAACCATTAAGTCGGATGACATCATTGGTCGTGCAAAAACGTATGAAGCCATTGTAAAAGGCGAAAATATTCCAAGAGCCGGCATTCCTGAATCTTTCAATGTATTGGTTCATGAACTGAGAGGTTTGGGATTGGATTTGAAATTTGAGTAAGACCTCATCCCCAACCCTTCTCCACGAGTGGAGAAGGGAGTGAAAATACAAACGCCGCTTGCAGGAATGTGAGCGGCGTTTTTGTTTTTGCATCTTTTAAGTGCTACTTGTTCAATATGTCATTTATGCAGCAAAGCTTTTAACTCTGCTATTTTCAACACTCTCATTCTCGGAAAATCAGTTGTATTTAGAACTTTAAAATCATTGTCTTCACTTACAATGTAAACAGCACCCGAAGCGATAGCGCAATCTATGAACTTGTTATCGTCAGGGTCTTTTGTAATCAAGTTGAAATTATAATAAGCGTTTACACGAATCAGATTGGTTCATTCAACTATAGCTGCTATCACACCATTGGCTCTATCGGCACCAATAGGTTCAGTAAACTTCTCATGATACTCCAGCAAAATATCTGTTGTTACACATAATTCGTGTTCTCTCGTAGCAAACAATTGAAATATTCAATGATATGGAGAACGCTTTGCCGCTTGTCTGGTTCTCTATTTTTTCAATGCGTACCCTCACTTTATCAATTATTCCATTGCTGAAAGTGAAAGCTTTCCTGCAATGTTGCAAAACCAAAAGCACATACAGTATGCTGCTGATTTTGAAGCTTTAAAACCATGCATTACAAAATCAGCAAACATGATTACTATCATCACGACCGGATGCAAAGAGCTTATTTGCAACGATACAATAACGGGCAGGATGAAGGCGAAGACACGCTCATCATTCTCAATTTTACGCATGGTTTCCGGCTTCTTTATTACACCTACGATGACAATGGCAGTTATCAGAACATTGTAGAAAAACCATTGCTCGATGGTTTCAATGCAGACTATAATAACGGAAATCTATCGTATAACAGAGACAGCCTTTTCACTAATATGGACACATTCTTTTTTAAACAGGTAAAACACGACGAGCATCCTATTTATGAAGAAACGGATATAGAACTCGAAGTGATTCCGCAAACGATTGACGATTACATTGCTTACCGGGAAAGCGATCATGTCATTGCAGGCGAAGGCACCCTATATGTTTCCCTTGATTACTTGCGCAGCAAAAGCATACCCATAACGCTTGAAGAATACCCGCAAGAAAAGCGGTAAAAACAAACCTCATCAATAAAAAAGCACCGATGCTTTTTCAACATCGGTGCTTATAAAAGTTTAGCTCTTTGAAACCTTATTGCTTAATGTATTCTTTGTTGCCATTGGCGGTTAATGTGTACTTACCGCCTTTCTTTCCCTGGTAAATGGTTCTACCTTTTGCATCGGTGCCTACTTTAGCGTCGGTGGTTGTGGAAGCGGTTGAAGTTGTTGTTTTAGAAGTAGCGGTTTTACTTGCAGGCGTTTGTGCGGTAGTGGTTGTAGTGGCAGTGGTGCTACTTGCCTTCATGTCTGCCTTCGTTTTAGAAGTTGACATTGGGGGCGTGGTAGTTGGTGCAGCGGTAGTTGCTTTGTCTGCCTTTGTCTTCTTCACTTTTGTTTGCTGTGTTGTGGTGGTCTGCTTGCTTGTGCTTGTAGCCGGCGACGTTTGTGCATTAACGGTTTGCTGGGCAGCCAATACAATCAAAGATGTAAGGAGAACGGTTAGTTTCTTCATAATAAAATTTTGCTTAAAAGTATTGAATCTTGAATAGCAATCAAATTTTGTTTTGCCTCTTCCCAAATGCTTATCAATTCGTTTACAAAAAAGAGGCAAAAACAAAAAAGATGAAGCGTTCACTTCATCTTTTGCTGTGCGGAAGAGGAGATTCGAACTCCCACGCCCGTGAAGGCGCTACCACCTCAAAGTAGTGCGTCTACCAGTTTCGCCACCTCCGCAACTTTGGGCTGGCAAATGTAAATGTTTCGCCTGAAAATAGAACACGGATGACACGGACTGCGTGCACGGATTTACAGGATTGAATATTGAAGAAGTAAGACTGAATATTATAGCAAAACCAAAGTTCATCCGTATCCCACCTATCCAATTCATCCCAGTTCAGATTATCCTGACAATCCGAGCACGCAGTCCGTGTCATCCGTGCCTGTCTGCCGTCAGGCAGGTTCTATTTTCATCTCAGTTCAAACATTCTCTTTCTTCAACTCAATCCGAAACGTAGTGCCTTTGCCCAATTCGCTGTGCTTGATAAAAATAACACCATGATGGTACTGCTCAACAATGCGTTTGGTTAAGGTTAAGCCTAAGCCCCAGCCCCGCTTTTTTGTAGTGAAGCCCGGTTTGAAAACCTTGCCTAGGTTGGCGCGGGCAATACCTTTGCCTGTGTCGGCAACTTCAACAATGTTGTGCGTTGCTGTTTCGCTTACATCAACGCGAATGGTGCCTTTGCCATCCATCGCATCCAGCCCGTTTTTTAATAAATTTTCTATCACCCAATCAAAAAGAGGCGGCGAAATGAGGGCAGGAATGGCAGTTTTTCCATTTGCATTCATAATGAATTTCACTTTCCCACCGGCTCGTTTGCGCATGTATTCTATCATGTTCGATACTTGCTCCACCAAATTGTGCCATTCTAATTTGGGGCTGCTTCCTATCTTTCCAAACCGGTCGGTTATCAACAACAAACGGTTTACATCCTTTTCGATTTCAGGTGCCAGCAGGTGTGCATCTTTTGTTTCCTTCAACATTTCAACCCAGCCTTGTAAGCTGGTAACCGGCGTGCCCAACTGATGCGCCGTTTCTTTTGCCATGCCCGCCCACAACTGGTTTTGCGTGCTGCGATAACTGCTTCGTTGCGCAACCACTACCACCACAATAAAGAACGTTACAATGATCAATTGCACGATGGGATAATACCGAACCTCTTGCTGCAAGCGACTTTCGCCATAATAATAATAATTGGCAATGAGTGGCCGCTCAGACATTACAAGCGAGATGCGCTGGTGCTGTCTTTTAAAAACGGATAGCTTTTGAGATAAATACTGAGGATTCTTTTTCACCAGATTACTATCTAAATTGCGATAGTTGGTAATGCTGTCCCTTTCGTTCGTTTCGATGATGGGAATGGCGCTGTTTTCCTGGCTGATAACAGAAGCAAGTGTTATTGTTGTGGGATCGTTGCTGTTCATCAGGGTGCGTTGCGCATTCACCCATGTTTTTATTTTGCCGGTTTCATCGGCTGCAATTTTTTTGGATAGATATTGCGAATAAATAATGGTACCCGATACAATAAGGATGGCAACCAACGCCAATCCATTTCTCCAGTTCAACCATTGAATCATGCTCCTAAAATAGCGATGTTTTATGAGTTAGTTATAAGCATACAGTACTGAATGAACTTTATTGAATGAATCGCAATCATTGCTCTTGTTTATACAATGGAATTTCAATGGTAAATGTGCTTCCCTTGCCTTGCATACTTTCCACTTTAATTCTGCCCTGGTGTGCATCTACCACCGATTTCACATAGCTCATTCCTAAGCCAAAGCCTTTTACATTGTGAACGTTGCCGGTGTGCGCACGATAAAACTTTTCAAAGATTCTTTTTACCGTTTCCTTACTCATTCCAATGCCATTGTCGGCTACCTGCATAATGAAGAATTTACTTGTGCAATGCGTGGTAATCATAATCTGCAGGTTTTCTTTTGCATACTTTACAGCATTATCAATGAGGTTATTCACCAGATTTGTGAAGTGCGTTTCATCAGCCTGAATCAGGTCGTTTTTTGCATTGAGATGCAGTACCGCTTTGCCTCCTTTTTCAGCCAGTTGAAGTGTAAATGTGTTCACCACTTTCTCAACAATTTCGTGCGCATGAAGCGGAGCAAAGTTTAGTTTCATGTCCTGCTTGTCCATCAAAGCCGCTTGCAATATGGTTTCCACGTGTTTGTTCATGCGCTTGTTTTCCTGCTTTATGATGTTACTAAAATAGGTGCTCTTCTCGGCATTGCCCATTACTTTGCTGTTTTGCAAAGCATCTACCGCAAGCGAAATGGTTGCCAGCGGCGTCTTCAGTTCGTGCGTCATGTTGTTTACAAAATCGCTTTTGATTTTGCTTAATTTTCTTTGGTCCAAAATGGTTTTTACAGTGAGAAAAAAGGCAGCGATGATAACAAGCGTGAAGGCAGCCGAAGCCAGCATTTGCGGTATCAGCGAGCGGCGAACTTCTGAATGAAGATTGGGAAAGGTAATGAACAGATATTCATCAGCCATTACTATTGGCATGTCTTTATAGGTATCCGGCAACAAAGGTATGAACATTCGTTTGTTCATCGAGTCGGCATTGGCAGTTTCAAAGTTTTTAGATTGTACTTCAACACTCATACCTTGCCCACGTGTAACGGCAAACTCAAACGATACATCCTGCAAGCTTTTTTCATTCAAAGCCTTTCTTATTTTTTGGGCGATTTCGGAAGATGAAAACCGGCTGGCAACAGAAGGTCGCGTTATCAAAAGCGGACCTAAATCGGGCGACATCCAGGGGTTGCGCGAAAGGGGAAACGTGTTGGAAAGCGTTTGGCTTGTCAGCTCTTCTTTTACTGTAAAAGCCGCTGCACCGGCACGCTCAAAATAGCGTTCTTCCTGCACTAAAAACTGGTTTTTCAACCATGAAATTTGTAGATAAATAACACCCAGCACCGACAGTGCTATGAGCACTACAATTACAGGAAATGTTTTTTTCAGCATAAACAAAAGTAAAGAAGCCCCTGTTAGAATGTAAGATTTAAGAGGTAGGATGTAAGATTTAGGAAATTGATAGATAATGCGTTTGTTTTTACTCCATTTTTGGCTGTTGTAATTTAAACCCTTTTTCCTGATTAGTGAATCGTGCCCCTTGTATTTTGTTCCTTCACTCTTGTCTCTTATAACTTGTTCCTTGTAACTTGGTTCTCCAACCTAGTCTCTTGTAACTTGGCTCTTGCTTCTTGTTCCTTGTTTCCTAAAACCTTAAACCTTGTTCCTTCTCACTTGAACCTTGTTGCTTTTCTTCTAATTTTGCGGCAAAATAAAAAAGATGAGTTTAGGTTATTTCAATTACCCTTTGCCAGCCAACGAAATTGTGCATCAATACGCTCCCAATTCTTCTGAAAAAATAAAGCTGAAAGCGGCATTGAACGAGTTGAAAAATAAGGAAACCGATGTGCCCATGTTTATTGGTGGAAAAGAAGTAAGAACCAATAAAAAAATAGCCATTCACCCGCCACACGAAAAAGCACATACACTGGGCTATTTTCATGAAGGTGATGAAACACATGTCCGGCAAGCCGTTGAAGCTGCATTAGAAGCGAAAGATGCCTGGGCGAATATACCTTGGGAAGACAGGGCGCACATCTTTTTAAAAGCTGCCGATTTGGTTGCCGGAAAATACCGCGCTTACATGAACGGAACCACCATGCTGGGCCAAAGCAAAAATGCTTACCAGGCAGAGATTGACAGTGCGTGTGAGCTTGCCGATTTCCTACGCTTCAATGTTCATTATCTGAGTGAGATTTACAAGCAACAGCCTCTCAACGCATCAGGCGTTCACAACCGTTTGGAATGGCGGCCCTTAGAAGGCTTTGTGCTGGCCATTACGCCTTTTAATTTTACAGCCATTGGCGGCAACTTACCTACTGCGCCAGCGCTTTGTGGCAACACGGTTGTTTGGAAACCTGCTTACACACAAATTTACAGCGCACAAATGTTTATGCGCATTTTAATAGAAGCCGGTTTGCCCCCCGGTGTCATCAATTTAATTTATGTTGATGGACCGGTATTGGGCAATGTTTGTTTTAATCATCCCGACTTTGCAGGGCTTCATTTTACCGGCTCTACGGCGGCGTTTAACAACATGTATCAAACCATTGGCAATAACATTCCTAACTACAAAAGCTATCCGCGCATTGTGGGCGAAACCGGCGGTAAAGATTTTGTTTTGATACACAAAAGCGCCGATGTAAAAGTGGCTGCTGTTGCTCTGGCGCGTGGTGCGTTTGAGTTCCAGGGTCAAAAGTGTTCGGCCGCATCAAGAGCGTATCTGCCATCGAATATTGCTGACGAAATCAAAGAACAATTAGTATCGCATGTAAAAAGCATGAAGATGGGAACGGTGGAAGATTTTACCAACTTCATCAATGCTGTAATTGATGAACGCAGTTTCGATAAAATAAGTAAATACATTGATGCTGCAAAGGCCAGCCCTGATGCTAAAATTATTGGGGGTGGAAATTACGATAAAACCAAAGGTTACTTTATCGAGCCAACGGTTATTGAAACAACCAATCCAAAGTATGCAAGCATGTGCGAAGAAATTTTTGGACCTGTGCTTACGCTTTATGTTTATGATGAGAACCAATGGGAGGAAACCATTGAATTGGTTAATTCAACTTCACCTTATGCATTGACAGGCTCTGTACTTGCACAAGACAGAAATGCCATTGTTGTGGCTACACACAAGTTGCGCAATGCAGCCGGTAATTTTTATATAAATGATAAACCCACCGGCGCCGTTGTGGGTCAGCAGCCTTTTGGTGGCGCGCGTGCCAGCGGCACTAACGATAAAGCCGGAAGTCAGTTGAACTTGTATCGCTGGTTAAGTGCACGAACCATCAAAGAAACTTTTGATGCGCCACCCAACTATAAATACGCTTTTATGCAGGAAGCATAAGTAAGGTTTGTTTTTGCGCATTTTTTATAGTCTCGCTATTCTGTTCCAACACTTTATCGGGACGGAATAACGAGACATGTTTCAGGCTTTATTCAAAACCAAATTTACGTTCTTTTTTACCTCATTATTAAGTCGTGATTAAAATGCAAAAGCAATTTATTTTGTTTTTATAAATGGTTTAGTATTGTAAGGCTGATATTACACATGAGATATGGACGTTTCCACATTACAAATACCACTGGATGATTTTTTTAAATTGATTTTTGCACAGACAAATGTTGGCTGCTGGGTTCTCGACATAAACAATAACAATCGCTGGTGGGTGTCTGACAGCTATAATAAAATGCTGGGTATTGAAGATGAAAACGAAGTACAATCTTTTGATGATTTTTTAAACATAACCGTTCATCCCGAAGACAGACATCTGGTATCGGCATCCTTTAAAGATTATGTTTATCATCAAGCCAAATCCACCCATACGTTTGAGATGCGATTGATGAACGCAAAAGGCAGTTACAATTGGTATCAAGCCTTTAGCGAAGCAAAGTATGATGAGAACAATGCTATCCAATACATTTTTGGCCGCATCATCAACATCAATGAAAAGAAAGCTTTTGAAGAACAATCAAAGCGAATGAATTTCTTTATTGATGTCATTGAAGAATCGGCTGGCATTGGCATGTTTGAAACCAATTTTGAAACCGGTGAAAGACATTGGACAAATCAGATGTATCGAATTTTTGAACTGCCTCTTCAAACCAATATTAATAAACTGCAACTAAACGAATTTTGTGATGAAAAAAATTGCCACATTGTAGTAAAAGCCATTGCTGAATTGCGCAATTATAAAAAACCTTTCGATTTGGATTTGCGCTTGCAAACTGCCAAAAAAAATATTTGTTGGGTTCGGATAACTGCAAAGCCAATATTTGATAAAAATGAAAATGTTTGCGGTATGCGCGGTAGCTGTCAACAGATAGAAGCGCAAAAGATGAAAGAGAATTTTTTAATAGACATAAGAGACAAAATTCGGGAACAAAAATTTTTTTTGGATGAAACCTCTTCAATGGCTGATGTTGGTGGTTGGGAAGTTGATTTAGAAAGCGGTGATGCCTTTTGGTCGGAACAAACCAAGAAAATTCATGAAGTAGATAGCAGTTATGTTACCACCTTTGATGAAGCCGTCCAGTTTTATACCCTTCCTTCGCAAAAAATTTTTTCAGAACACCTCATAGACCTGATGGAAAAAGGCAAACCCTTTGACCTGCAGTTGGAACTTATAACTGCCAATGCAAAAAAATTATGGATTCGCACCATTGGCAAGCCGGTTTATCATTTGGGTAAAATTGTTCGGATAAGAGGCATCATTCAAAACATAACAGAGCAAAAACAAAAAGAGCTCGACTTAACCGCTTCATTTAATATCATAGACGAACAAAACCAAAAGCTAAGAGAGTTTACCCATATCGTTTCGCACAATCTTCGTTCGCACACCGGCAACTTAGGAATGATAACTGAAATGGTAGAACTTGAAACTGAAATGAATGCAAAACTTTATTGGGTTGATTTAATTAAAGATGTATCGTTAGCGTTAAACGAAACGGTGAATAATTTAAACGGTTTGGTAAACCTGAACACAAAAGCAAAACAACAGGTGTCGTTTGCAAAAGTATTTGGTATTATCAGCCAATCGTTAACTTACAAATTAATGTATGACGGAACGAAAATCATAACTGATTTTAAGGAGTGCGAGTACATAAATTATGTACCTGCTTATTTAGAAAGTATTATGCTGAATTTGATTACCAATGCCATAAAATATAAAAATCCGGAACGAAGCGCCGTTATTGAGATAAAAACAAACCTAAAAGATGGAAGGCCATTTATGGAAGTAAAAGACAACGGTTTGGGTATTGATTTGAAAGCGTATAGACACCGGCTGTTTAAAATCAATCAAACCTTTCATAACAATTCCGACGCGCGAGGCATTGGCTTGTATATTACAAAAAACCAGGTTGAGAGTTTAGGAGGCACAATAGAAGTAACCAGTGTTGTAAACGAAGGCACTACCTTTACTGTACTTTTTTAAACTTCAAAAACAATCCCCATGTTGGTAACCTTTATCATTGATGACGACAAACTGTATCAGTTTGCTATGAAGCGGATGCTTCATCATCTGAATATAAATACCGAAATTGTGGAGTTTGGAAACGGGTTACAAGCCATTGAATATTTGCAGCATCACAAGGACAAAAACAGCCTGCCTGATATTATTTTTCTCGATATTAACATGCCCATAATGAATGGCTGGCAGTTTTTAGAATCGTTTGTACATCTTTCGCTTCCTCCTAAAAAAATTACCATTTATATGGTTACTTCATCGGTTGATAATGCCGATATTTTAAAAGCCGCTTCTTACAAAGAGATAAAAAATTATATCATCAAACCCTTATCCATCGCCAGTTTGAGAGATGTCTTTAAAAACATTCCTGCCGAGTAATACATTTGTTTCCTCGGTTATAAAAACAACATTCTTAAACACACAAAATCAAGAGTGAACATTTGAAAGTTGTTTAATATTGCACATGCGTTTTTGTTTTTGCCTCTTTTTTTTATGCAGCGCAATGTGGCTTCATGCGCAGGATTCAACAAAGCGAAGCAGAGAAGAAGCCAGGCGTGCCGATTCTGTCAAACATCCCAACCGTTATTTTGATAGCGCATTGTTTTCCGATGCCAACATTCTCACCACAAGCGATTACTTAACTGCAATTGAAAAAATGCAGGAAACGCTGAATGAAGTTCCTTTAATCACTTCTTCTTTTACTACAACCAAAACCATTCAAAACAACATCAACGAAACCGATTCTGCTATTTTCGTCATCAAACAAGGTCTTGCTTTCGACATTCGTGTGCTGAGCCTTCGCAACATACAAATGTTTCAAACGCTGATTGATAATTTACAGCAAAACAATAACAAGTATAAACAAACGCTCGATGCTTATATTCAGCACCTCGATACGCTGAAAAAAGATATTCTTACCATAAGAAGAGACAGCATTTTAAAAAATTTATTCAGAGATACGGTTTTACGAAAAAGCTTTTCGCAACAACTGCAACCCATCCGCGAAAAATGGAAGATAACAGATACGCTGGTGCGCAAAGCCACGCTCCTGCTCAACAGCTTGGATGCACAACTTTCGGCCAACGCTATTGTTTTAAAAGAGTTAGAATATCAAACCGATTTACGGCTGCAAAAAATCGGTCCGCGTGCTTTTACAAAAGAAATACCTTATTTGTGGCAATCTACTTTTGAACGGCAGGGTGATGTGTTGATTGCCGATTATAAAAAAGCAGCCGACAATTTAAATACAGCCGGTCATTATTACTTTATCAATACACGAAGCGACAGGCTTTGGCTGCTGGTGGGAGGCATTGTGTTTTTTTGTTGGATGGTTTACAATTTTTTTAGTATCAAAAGAAAAGGCAAGCTGGAAGCGATAAGCGTGTTTCACTTCATTTTTGTAAACCCTTTGCCCATAGCCACATCGTTTATTGTAATGCTAACCATTGCGCCGTTGCTCGATTTAAATGCACCGGCTCTTTATCTTGAGATTGTGCAGTTTGTTTTGATGATCATTTTAACCGGCGTTTTTTACAAGCGATGGCCCAAAGATTTGTTTTATCCCTGGTGCATCATTATTGCGTTATTTGTGATGGTTTCATTGGCAAGTGTTTTCAACATTCCTTTTGCTGTACAACGCTGGCTTATGTTTCTCGACGATGCTGCAGCAGGCTTGTTTGGCGTGTATTTTTTCAGGCACATTTACAAAGCCGATCTGCGCATCCGGCCTAACTTATTAGCCGCTTCCGGCTTTTATGCAGTCTTCAATTTTGCTGCTGTTCTTGCAAACATTTTTGGCAGGTTAACACTTACAAAAATCTTAGGCACAACGGCTGTTTACGGCTTTGCACAAATGATAAGCTTAACGGTTTTTGTACGAATTATAACTGAAGCATTTTTGTTACAGATTTTCGCCAGTCGCATTCGCAAAAATTATCCGCCCCAGTTTGATTTTGTCAAAATACAAAAGAAGCTGAATGCCGCTGCCACCGGGCTTTCTGTGCTGCTTTGGCTCATTGTTTTTACCACCAATCTAAACTTGTACGATACCATTACGGATGCCTTGCGAAGCTTCTTTACTCAAACGCGGCAAATCGGCAGTTATACATTTACTTTCTGGGAAATTGTTTTGTTTGTTGGTATTATCTGGCTTGCCAATTTCATTCAAAAATACATTGCCTATTTTTTTGGAGATACGGGCGACGAAACTACGCTTGACCGGCATGGCGCACGCTCGCGATTGCTGATAGCCCGGTTGATTTTAATAACCGGCGGCTTTTTTATTGCCGTCATTGCTTCGGGTTTGCCGGTTGACAGGGTAACCGTTATTCTCGGTGCATTGAGTGTGGGCATTGGCCTGGGTTTGCAAAACATAGTGAACAATTTTGTTTCGGGCGTAATTTTAATTTTTGATCGTCCGCTGCGCATTGGCGATATAGTTGAACTTGGCGATAAAAAAGGAAGAGTAAAAGAAATTGGCATTCGCGCCTGCACACTGCTAACGCCCGATGGCGCTGAAGTGATTATTCCGAATGGCGATATTCTTTCCAAAAACATTGTAAACTGGACGTTGAGCAACAACCAAATTCGTGCTGCCGTTACAGTTTCAGTTGAAGATTTACCCAATGAAGATGAAGTAAGAAACGATGTAGCTTCTCTCATTAAAGAGAATGAAAATGTGGTAAAAACAAAAGAGCCGCAAATGATGGTGAACAACATTGGGGCTAAAAGCATTCAGCTTTCGTTTTTGTTTTGGTGCCTTGATGTTACGAAAGTAGATACCGCCAAAAGCGAAATTTCAAAAGTGATATTTGATTATTTACGAAAGAAAAATCTTACCATCGTTTAACTCTTATGCAGCCAACAAAATCAGTTCTCGATTTTTTTAAAAGCGAAAAAGCCGCAGGCTTTATTTTAATCATTTGCACTGCAGTTTCGTTAGTGCTTGCCAACACACAGTTGGGCAATCAATATGTGCATCTTTGGCATTCGGAGTTGCTGAAGAAACCCGTTGAATTTTGGATAAACGATGGTTTGATGGCGGTTTTCTTTTTGCTTGTTGGTCTTGAAATCAAACGCGAATTGTACGTTGGCGAACTGTCTTCTTTACAAAAAGCAACACTGCCTTTACTGGCAGCCATTGGCGGCATGTTGCTGCCGGCTCTCATTCATTTTTTGTTCAACAAAAACACATCCACACAAAACGGCTTTGGCATTCCTATGGCAACCGACATTGCTTTTTCGTTGGGTATTTTATCGTTGCTGGGCAATAAAGTTCCAACTTCACTCAAAGTGTTTTTAACGGCATTGGCTATCATTGACGATTTGGGAGCCATTCTTATCATCGCCATTTTTTATTCTTCACACATTTCGTTGTTGTATCTCGGTTTGGCTCTTCTTCTTTTTGTATTGATGTTATTGCTTAACAAGTTGAAAGTAGACAGCCTTTGGATATATTTGTTATTGGGCTGCGGATTGTGGTTTTGCACTTATCGTTCGGGCATACATGCAACCATCAGCGGTGTGTTGCTGGCATTTGCTATCCCTCTCCGAAAAGACAGTACAGCATCGGCTTCTCACCGTTTGGAGCACGCACTTCACAAGCCGGTTTCATTTTTGGTTTTGCCCCTTTTTGCGTTGGCGAATACTGCCATTTTTATTCCTCCTTCGTTTGCCAATAGCTTACTCACATCAAACAGTTTGGGTATTATGCTTGGCTTGTTGTTGGGCAAGCCGCTGGGTATTTTTTTATTTTCGATCCTGGGCGTTAGCACGGGTTTGTGTGTAATGCCTGGTGATGTGAAAAAAACACATTTATTTGGTGTCGGATTGTTAGCAGGCATTGGTTTCACCATGTCTATTTTCATCACGCTTTTAGCGTTTAGCGATAGCAATATTATAGACAGCTCTAAAATTGCCACCATTGTTGCATCGGTGCTGGCAGGAACCTTGGGTTTTGTTTGGCTGAATGCAACGCTGCCCAATTCAAAAGGTGAAGGTCTTATTGCTTGAAAAAAGAGCCATCTGTAAATCGTTTTGTTTTGTTTGTCATTACTTCGCTGAGCATTTTTAGGCGATACCAAACTCTCAATTCTTTATCTATGAAACCATTAAAATCGTTGCTTTTTGTTTTGCTCATTTTATCAGGTGTTTGCACACAAGCGCAATACGGTGATAGCGCTCTTATTGCCGCCATGATGAAAGAAGGATTTGATAACTCACAATTGAAAACGTTTGCGCATGAACTGATGGATGAAATTGGTCCACGCCTCATCGGAACCTCCAAATTGCAAAAAGCCAACGATTGGCTGGTATCGAAATACAAAAGCTGGGGCGTTGATGCCAGGAATGAAAAATGGGGCGAATGGCGCGGTTGGGAAAGAGGCATCTCGCACATTGACATGATTGCGCCCTGGGTAAAATCGTTAGAAGGCACACAATTAGCGTGGAGCCCAAGCACCAAGGGCAAAACCATCATAGCTGAAGTGATCGTGTTAGGCAATACGCCCGACAGTCTTTCTTTTCAAAAATGGCTGCCGAATGTAAAGGGCAAATTAGTAATGATTTCAATGCCGCAACCAACAGGCAGGTCCAACGACAACTGGGAACAATACGCTACCAAACCTTCTTTTGAAAACATGAAAAGAGAAAGAGACGATTCTATGGCTGCCTGGAAAAAGCGCATTAGCAACACAGGCTATACCAATAAACAATTGGCAAGAGCCATTGACAGCGCAGGCGCAGCGGGTATTATTACCAACACATGGTCCAATGGCTTTGGCGTAGATAAAATATTTTATGCCAATACCAAAAGAATTCCAACGGTTGATATTTCGGTTGAAGATTATAGCTTGTTGTATCGGTTGATCCAAAATGGGGCAAAACCAAAAGTGAGCATTTATGCCGATTCGAAAGAAACGGGAATGGTGCCAACGTTTAATACGATTGCAGAAATTAAAGGCAGCGAAAAGCCGAATGAATATGTGATGTTATCAGCACATTTGGATTCATGGGATGGCGCTACCGGCGCAACTGACAATGGAACAGGAACCATTACGATGCTGGAAGCGATGCGCATTTTGAAAAAGATATATCCAAATCCAAAACGAACCATTTTGGTTGGGCATTGGGCTGGTGAAGAAGAAGGCCTGAATGGCTCAAGAGCGTTTGTAGAAGATCATCCTGAGATAGTAAAAAACATACAGGCGCTTTTTAACCAGGACAACGGAACCGGAAGGGTAACTGATCTTGCCGGGCAAGGTTTTGTAAATGCTTACAATTATTTGGGGCGTTGGCTGAGTGCCGTGCCTGATACCATAAAGCAATTTATCAAAACCAGCTTTCCCGGATATGCCGGGCGGTGGCGGAAGTGATTTTGCTTCTTTTGTGGCGGCGGGCGCACCGGCTTTTTCATTGAGCAGTTTGGATTGGTCGTATGGAATTTATACATGGCACACCAACCGTGATACATACGATAAGATTGTTTTTGATGATGTAAAAAACAATGCGGTTCTTACTGCCATTCTTGCTTACATGGCTTCGGAAGATCCGGAAACAACATCAAGGGAAAAAATAGTGTTGCCTTACAATAAGAAAACGGTGCGTTGAATAAATGGCCGGAACCAAAATCACCAACGCGGAAAGGTGGTGTTGATTGAGAAAGAGCAAATTATTTTTTCGATTCAAGTATTCTGTGTTAGAGGGAATATGTAAAAATCATGAGGTTTCGAGGCATCGCATCCTTCCCTTTGAGAACAGATACTTAGGCCAATGCTAAGATGCATTGTTACGTTTTTGTTTTCATTGACGAACTGAAAGAATATAAAAAGGCACAAAAAGCCAACCTCGCAAAAGAGCCAAAACTTTCCCACAGCTCAACATTCATTAGCAAGACCCACCCGATTTTACTAAATTTGTTAACATGACACAGGCTATAAATCTTCAACCTTTTGACAAAGAGCTACCGAGTCATTTTGCTGACAGGTTGGGTGTGTTATATGCCAAGACTGTTACGCCACAACATAAAAAAGACAATGGATAATTTTTTACTTCAACAAAAATTGCTCATTTCATGGCAAGACTTGTTAAGCAAACTAAGGGCAGTCTAAAAATTCTTGACCCGGGTTGTGGGACAGCGATATTATCAAGTTGTCTTATTGAAGCAATCGCTTTACAAAGTGACGCAATTAAAGAAATTGAACTTGTAGTTTACGAGACTGACAAGGACATTCTTCCATACACACAGGCAACGCTTGATTATTTAAATGCATGGCTTCAACAAAGAAAAATTCATTTCACATCAACTTTTGAAACAAATGACTTTATTTTAGAAAACAAAGATTGCTTTGAGCAATCAAGCACACTTTTTTACGAGCCGAAGAATGCTATTTACGATATTGTAATTTGCAATCCACCATATTTTAAAATTGGCAAAGAAGATAAAAGAGCAGTTGTTGCAAAATCAATCGTTTGGGGACAACCAAACATTTATTCAATCTTTTTAATGACGGCTGCTAAACTTTTAAAAAATAACGGAGAACTCATTTTCATTATCCCAAGAAGTTTTGCAGCAGGGAATTATTTTAGAGTATTCCGAGAAGCATTTTTTACTGAAGTCAAGATTGAATAAATACATCTTTTCAATTCACGAACGGATGCATTTAACCGAGATAATGTTTTGCAGGAAACATTAATTCTTAAGGGGAAAAAGCGAAAGCTGAATGGACATTTGCCTACAATATTGCTCACTCATTCCAATGGAGTAAGTGACCTTGACCAACCAACTGAAAAAGAATATCAGGCAAATGAATTAATTGATTTCAATACTAAAGAAAAAATCTTACATCTTCCAAGTAACGAAATGGAAGATAAAGTTATAAAGCTTTTTAAATCATGGAGTGGCAGTCTGCATAAATACGATATGCAAATTTCAACTGGTCCAGTCGTCACATTCAGAGCAACAGAATATTTGTACGAACAATATGAGAACGGAACAAATGTTTTGGTTCCGCTATATCAACTTATTAATACAGGTCAAATGACTTTTGAATATCCTGTATTCAAAAAAGGTAAACCGCAATACATTCGATATTGCGAAGAAACTAAACCATTATTGTTATCCAATAAAAGCTATGTTTTTCTTCGTCGGTTCAGTGCTAAGGATGATAAAAGCAGACTGGTTGCAACGCCTTACTTTGTTGACATTTCACAAGCTGAATTTATTGGCGTAGAAAATCATTTGAATTACATCTACAGACCAAAAGGACATTTAGCAAGAAACGAGATATTAGGACTTGCAGCTTTATTGAACAGTAAATTATTTGATACTTACTTTAGAACTTTCAATGGCAACATAAATGTGAGTGCAACCGAACTACGAGAAATGCCTTTGCCACCACTTGAAGACATAAAAGAAATTGGCAACCAAATGATATTAACTAACAACTTCTCTCAATCTGTAGTTGACGATCTTGTAAACGACTATTTTAACTTGGAGCATATATTCGCTTATGGGCAAAATTGATGACGCACAAAAAATACTGAAAGAATTAGGACTTCCACCTGCACAACAAAACGAAATATCAGCTTACACTTTATTGGCTCTTTGTGGCATCAAACCAAGAGACAGTTGGAGCAAAACAAGAAGAACAAGTTTGAAGGTTTCAAAAGGCATTATGGCTTTTTGTAAAGATGTTTACAACAAAGAATATGCACCAAACACGAGAGAAACTTTTCGCAGACAGGTTTTGCATCAATTTATTCAAGCAAGAATAATAGATTACAACCCCGACAATCCAAGTTTGCCAGTTAACAGTCCGAATGCTCATTACGCAATAACGAATGAAGCCCGTGAAGCAATAAAAGCCTTTGGGACAAACGCATGGAAAGAAGAAGTAGAACGTTTCAAGTCCGAAGTTGGTGAACTATCTAAAAAGTATTTTAAGGAGAGAGAGCAAACGCTTATTCCAATAAAATTAAGTAGTGGCAAGACTTTGAAATTATCAGCAGTAAAACACAATGTTGTGCAAGCTGCAATTGTACAAGATTTCGCTGCACGTTTTGCACACGGAAGTGAAGTTCTTTATTTGGGTGATGCAGCAAACAAGGATTTGCACATTGACAAGAAAAAATTAAAAGAGTTGGATATTCCCATTGATGAACACAGCAAACTTCCCGACGTTGTTCTGTATGATGAGAAAAAGAATTGGCTTTATCTGATTGAAGCAGTTACTTCACACGGACCAGTTTCTCCAAAGCGAATAATTGAATTAGAAGAACTGCTCAAAAATTGTAAAGCAGGTAAAGTTTATATTTCAGCCTTTCCTGACTTTGCAGAATTTAAAAAGCATTCGACAAACATCGCTTGGGAAACTAAGTTTGGGTTGTTGACTTTCCAGAACACATGATACACTTTAATGGCGACCGTTTTATGGGGCCAAGATAACCCACACCAAGGCAGGCACATTTGCAAGGCACACAGAGCCGACACACAAATGCCAACCTCGCAAAAGAGCCGCCCTGTTCCAACGCTTCTGGTAAGACCCAACTTCATCGGCAAATACATTCTGGTGATATACCAAGGCAAAGGATGAACGTACAACATGGAGGCTTTCGCCTTTGTTAGTGTTCTTCACCAGCAAAATTCCACACAACATCGTGTTGGTGAAGAACACCAACAACGGCAAAAAGCAGTAAATATGTTTTGTACTTTTAGTTCTTTATTCCGCTTCAGTTGTCGGTAGACGGAATACGAAATGCCGCCACAAACGCTAAACTCTGTTCGTTAGCTGCAAGTGTACAGGCAATCTTACAATGGCAGTATTAGACAACACAATTCCTCTTACATGACTCTTCTACCAAAATTTCCGACCAGCCTACATCAAGACACGGCTGAATTAATCAGCGATTACTTCTCAGCCATTTCAAAAGTTGACACAGTTTTAGTTGTAAATTCCTGTGCCCGTAGAAGAGCAGTTCCTGAAAGCGACCTTGACTTTGCGATATTGATAAAACCAAATACTACAGCCGATGAAATAAAAAATATCTACACAGCCTGGCTTACGTATTCAGCCGCTCAACCAACAGTTATAAAATATAAGCAGTCAACACCTTATGCTCATTTGCATTTAGACGTTATTGATGGAAATTATACACCCGCAACCATTGAAGCAGGTGAGCCTATCGACTATTTTGAAATTGAAATCGGAAATCAAATTTGCTATTCGGCACCCATGGGCAATGCAGGTTCTTACTTTCAGGAGCTGCAAAAGAAATGGCTTCCATACTATGCTAATGATTTGCGTTTACACCGTTTAAAAATGGTAACTAACGCTTGCCTTTATGATTTAGACCATATTCCACTGTTTATTAAAAGAGAACTTTATTTTCAGGCGTTTGACATTTTATATAAGGCGTTTCAAGAATACTTACAAGCTCTTTTTATTGCAAACAAAACGTATCCGATTGCTTACAATAAATGGCTTAATGAACAAGTTGTAAAATGGCTCAACCAACCCGACCTGTATCCAAAACTTTCACCCATACTTTCGGTAACTAACATTGAAAGCAACGAAATAAACGGGAAGGCAAAAATGCTTCGGGAATTGCTAATGAATCTGATAAATGAGTAACAAAAAAACAACGCCACCAACAAATCTATTGCTGCAAGCGGGTTGAACAGACAATATCAATAAGTAGTAACACCAATTCGCTTTAGTTCTCATTGTGATGGAACGCGAAACACTCTGCCTTCATAACAGCTTCATCGTTGTAAGATAGTATCAAACAAACACGAACGTCAACACTCACAAGTTTATACTTCAGCTTTTCGTACAAACATTCCACTATAATATTTCCGGTAAGCGTAGCCTAAAAATAAATTGGGGAAGAGTAGCAATACGCCCATAAACCAACCAGACGGAGCTAAAATGGTGTGAAACAAAAACACATTGAGACTGATAGGAAATAAAACAACGGCGGAAAATGGAGCATATCTGTTCATGATAAGGGATAAGCCTCCAACAATCTGAATCCATTTCATCATAGGATATAAATATCCTGTTGCCATGAGTCCGTTTTTAAATGCTGCGGCTGCGCCCGTATGAGCCGGTTGATAAGGAATAAAATGCAGGAAATAATCTAACCCGAAAATGACGTAAATAGCCCCGAGCACTATTCTTGAAATGACAGTTAAGGTTTTCATCACAATATTAAAGATAGCCGCTGATCATCAAATCGGCAAAAATGCGGCGTATCATACAACTTCGCTCCATGTTTTATATATTAGAAGGAACAATCGGATGAATTAAATCGTACTACTGCAACGCATCGTTCTCGTTAAGGAAGATGCCTGAGCTAAAAATTGGGGCAAAACCAAATCTTTCTTCTTCCAATCATAACATCAATTTATCATTTTTATAATCCTCCTTAAAATATCAGCAAAACAAAATCTCATTACTTTTACGAAGTGCGGCGTTTATTATTCTGTAAGATGATTGTGGCTTTGTGTTGCGTGTTGTGCGCTATAAAAGGGCACGCGCAAAATGGACATGGCGTGTACGATACCATTAAGGTAGAATCTTGCATTGAAGCCAATGGAGACACTATACCTTGTTCATGGTTACCTTCCGTTTATTTATTCACCAGAGAAACCGCAAAAAGCCGCCGTATGGCTGCCGAATGGACACGTTTGCGCAATGCTGTGTATGTAACCTATCCTTACGCAATAACAGCAAGCCGCGTGATGAACGAAATCAATGCAAAGCTGGCTGGCGTTACCGACAAAAACAAACGGCGTGAAATCATCCGCTCGCGCGAAAAAGATTTGAAAAAAGAATTTGCCGATAAGCTCACCCAACTTTCCGTTTACCAGGGAAAGGTATTGATGAAACTGATTTACCGGCAAACCGGCAACAACTGTTACGAAATTATTGACGAATACAAAGGCGGCTTTACGGCTGGCTTCTGGCAAACAGTGGCTGTTGTTTTTGGTTCGAATTTAAAACAACAATACGACCCGCAAGGCAGCGATCGTGCGATGGAAAGCATTGTTCAGGATGTTGAAAGAATGTATGGCGTGCGAAGGCAAACGATGTAGTTTGTTTTTGTTGCTTTTTTTGAAAACTATTCCTCGCAATTGGCGCTATCTATACAAACATATTTGCGAAAATCTGCGAGAAAAATGCAAAGTGTTTCTGATGCCTGCCTACACTTCTTCTTTTCAAACACTAATATTAATTTAATTCGCCTTCAACATCAGTTTTACACCTGCTTGAACGTTTACTTTTGCACAACATGAAAGTGGATATTCTTGCGTTTGGTGTTCACCCGGATGATTTGGAATTGGGCTGCGGCGGCACACTGATAGCAGCCATCGCAGAAGGTAAAAAAGTAGCCGTGGTTGATTTAACACGCGGCGAACTGGGCACACGGGGTTCTGCCGAAATCAGAACGGAAGAAGCATTGAATGCAGGAAAAGTGCTGGGCGTTTCTGTTCGCGAAAATCTCGATATGAAAGATGGCTTTTTTCAAAATGACGAAGAGAATCTTAACAAGGTAATTGTTGCCATTCGCAAATACCAGCCAACTGTTGTTTTGTGCAGCGCACCCGAAGACAGGCACCCCGATCATGGCAGAAGTGCAAAGCTGATTTCGGATGCAGCTTTTCTTTCAGGATTGAGAAAAATAGAGACAAAAACAAACGGTGAATTACAAGAGCACTGGCGACCTGCCAATGTGTTTCATTACATACAAGACCGGTATTTAAAGCCGGATTTTGTATATGATATTTCGCCCTATTTTGAGCAGAAGATGAAAGCGGTTCTGTGCTACACAACACAGTTTAACGCAACGGATACAAAAGAGCCATCTACGTATATCTCAACGCCCGATTTTTTAGATGTTATCAAAGCCCGCGCGTTGATGTTTGGCAAGCGCATCGGAGTTACCTTTGCCGAAGGTTACATTACACAAAAAATGATTGGCATTGCCTCTTTTGATAACATCATTCAAAACGTTACTTAGTTTTTCATCACAACTTATTGTTCCAACTATAAAGCACCGCATTACAAAATGACTCCCAAGTTTGCCAACACAACGCCATCGTTTCACGTTGAACTAAAGAAAAGAATCAACCATTATTTTGCCACTACCGGAAAGGAAATGACCGGCGGCTGGCGATTGGTTACGAAAGCAATTATTTTGGTAACGATTCTAATTACGACTTACACTACTCTTGTGTTTTTTACACCAGCCTGGCCTTATGCAATTGCATTAAGTGCTTTGCTTGGCTTTACCACGGCAGCGATTGGTTTTAATATTATGCACGATGGAAGCCACGGCAGTTTCAGTAAATACAAATGGCTAAACAAAACCGCTTCTACCATTGCTGAATTTGTGGGTGCCAGCCAGTTCATGTGGAACATGAAGCACAATGTAATTCATCATGCATATGCTAACATTGATGGCATTGATGATGATATTGATGCAAAACCAATTTTGCGCATGGCGCCTACGCAGAAGCGTTATAAAATTCATCGTTTCCAGCATTTGTACTTCTGGATTTTTTATGCGTTCCTGCATTTGTACTGGACGATGATGAGCGATTACCGCAAATATTTTACAAAGAAAATTGGTGATTTTCCTTTAAAAAAAATGAGCCCCAAAGACCATATTGCTTTCTGGAGTTTTAAAATACTGCATTATGGTTTGTTCATAGTATTACCAATTGTAAAAGTAGGTGTCATTGACTGGCTGATTGGCTATACTGTTTTCACAGTTTGCGTTGGCTTCACCATCAGCATTGTGTTTCAATTAGCGCATACTGTTGAACATACAGAGTTCCCGGTGCCTGATGAAAAAACGCATAAGTTGGAGGATGAATGGGCTATTCATCAGTTAAAAACAACTGCCAACTTTGCTACAAGAAACCGTTTGATTTCGTGGTATGTAGGCGGATTGAATTTTCAAATTGAACATCACTTGTTTCCTAAAATTTCTCATATTCATTATCCTGCTATTTCCAAAATCATCAAGCAGGCTTGTGTTGAACATGGTGTTGTGTATGTTGAATACAAACGAATGTACCAGGCAGTGGCATCGCATGTTTCTTTCTTGAGAGAGATGGGAAGAGCATGAGTGGTGTTAGCGATTAATGTACGATAACCAAAAATAGATTTTAGAAGGTGATTTCGTCATTCCGCAAATGTCCTCAACACGATGATAAAAGTATATAATCAAACTCACGAGGGCTTTGTGCGGAATCTGCTTTCCTTAGTTTGAACAAGTTGCTATGTGGCAAACTTGTTATTTGTGTTTTATCATCTTCATAATATTATCATCAGATTCTGCACAAAGCCGCCTGCATCAGCGATTTTTGTGCAAAACCAAACGGCGCGATTTGCGGAATGACGTTAAACTAATACCATCATTCTATCCAGCTCATCGTATAATTTGCATTCTCAATTTCCAACGCTTGTTGGGTAAGCATCAAAGGATGAAAGGTGTCCACCATCACCGCTAATTCTTTGGTTTCTTTTGCACCGATACTTTTCTCCACTGTTCCGGGATGCGGGCCATGCGGAATGCCCGCAGGATGAAGCGTTATCATACCGCGCGTTACATTTTTACGGCTCATAAAATCGCCATCCACATAGTACAATACTTCATCGCTGTCAATGTTGCTGTGGTTATAAGGTGCAGGTATGGAAAGCGGATGATAATCGAACAAGCGCGGCACAAACGAACACACTACAAAGTTGTTTGCTTCAAACGTTTGATGCACCGGAGGCGGTTGATGCACACGCCCGGTTATCGGTTCAAAATCGTGAATGCTGAATGCAAACGGATAGCAGCAACCATCCCATCCTACAACATCAAACGGGTGATGCGCATAATGCAAGCCATACTGCACTCCTTTCTTTTTTACCTGTAGTAAAAAATCGCCCTTTTCATCAATTGTTTGCAAGTTTTGCGGTGTTCGAATATCGCGTTCGCAATAAGGCGAATGTTCCATCAACTGACCATATTTGCTCAAATATTTTTTAGGAAACCGGATGGGCGAAAAGGATTCTACAATAAACAAACGATTATCCTTGCTATCAAAATCAATCTGGTAAATGGTGCCTCTCGGAATATGCAAATAATCGCCATAACCAAACTTCAATTCGCCATATTGTGTGAGCAGTTTACCACTGCCTTCATGCACGAAAATCAATTCATCGGCATCAGCATTTTTAAAAAAATAATCCTTCACACTTTCCTGCGGTGCAGCCAAACTGATGCAGCAATCGTTGTTCACTAAAACAGGTTTGCGGCTTTGCAAATAATCCTTTTCCGGCGCGATTGTAAATCCTTCAAAGCTGCGGTGCTTCAGCATTTTTTCTTCCGCAATTTGCGGCGCAATATTGATTGGTTCATCCGTTTTGATGATTGCGGTTGGAGGATGTGCATGATACAACAACGAATAATCGTTGCTGAAACCTTCAGTGGAAAACAATTGTTCGGAATACAGCTTTCCATCGGGCTTACGAAACTGTGTATGACGCTTGTGCGGAATGGAACCGAGTGAAGTATAATGTGCCATAAACGATTTATGATTTATAAGTGTACAACCCGTTTTTATTTTACTGGATTACTGTTGGGTGAGTGATAAAATGTTTCCATCGGAATCTTTAAACCAGGCCACTTTTGCACCACTTGGTGATGTCCAGATTCCCAACTCATCTTGCTTCATAAAGTCATAGTCATATTGTTCACAAATAATTCCCTTTTCATTTAACTCCTTTATAGTGGCTTTAATATCACCTACATTCCAACCTAAGGCAGTAAAATTGTGTGGCTTCAATTCAGATACAGTTATCACACGGAGACGTGTTCCATTAGCGTCGAATTCTAACGCATAATTATCTTCTGATAATAGTTGCAAACCTAAAACATCTTTGTAAAATGTCTTTGCTTTTGCAGGCATCAAAGTAGGCACAAAAGCTTTTATTTCTTTGTTGGCAAGCATCGCTTCTATTTTAATTATTTAGCTAAGATAAAGATGTTGTGAAAAGTAATTTGTTATAAAAACTAACAACTGTTATTATTTTGAGGAAGTTTTTTATTTTTGTGTCATGCGTCCCGATTATGCCCATAAAATTTTTAACGATCATTGCAACCATTACGCTTGCCTGATGGAGACGCTTGCCACAGATGCGATGGCTAATTTTTAATTGCTAATGGCGAATTGAAGTTGATCCTAATCTTCTTCACTCACCATTCACAACTCACTACTCAAAAATTAAAAATTAATTATCTACAACCGACAATACCATGATCTCTGAAATGCAAGCCCCGCGCAGAGTGCAGGCTTCTAATCAATCTATAGATTTTCTTCCCCTGCAAGGCACTGATTATGTTGAATTTTATGTAGGCAATGCAAAGCAGGCTGCCCATTTTTATAAAACGGCTTTTGGCTTTCAAAGCCTCGCGTATGCGGGTCCTGAAACCGGTGTAAAAGAAAAAGTTTCTTATGTGGTAAGGCAAAACAAGCTTACGTTTGTTTTTACCACTCCTCTTCACAACAATAACGAAATTGCGAGGCACATTCAAAAGCATGGCGATGGTGTGAAGCATCTTGCCCTACGTGTTGATGATGCGGTGGATGCCTGGCAGCAAACCACTATGCGCGGCGCAAAGAGCAGCGGAAAGCCGGTAACACTTCATGATAATTGGGGCGAACTGGTACTGAGTGGCATTCATACCTACGGCGATACAGTGCATTTGTTCATCGAAAGAAAAAATTATCGTGGTCCTTTTATGCCGGGCTATGTTGAATGGGGTTCGGCTTACAACCCAACGGAAACAGGCTTGCTGTATGTTGACCATTGTGTGGGAAATGTGGGCTGGAACCAGATGAACAAATGGGTTTCGTTTTATGAAAATGTGATGGGCTTCCGCAATATTTTATCTTTTGATGACAATGATATTTCTACTGACTATTCTGCCCTGATGAGCAAGGTAATGAGCAATGGCAACGGCTATGTAAAATTCCCCATCAACGAACCGGCAGAAGGCAAAAAGAAATCGCAGGTAGAAGAATATTTAGACTTTTACAATGGCGAAGGTGTTCAGCATGTGGCATTGGCAACACACAACATTATTGAAACGGTAAAGGCTTTACAAAGCCGTGGTATTGAATTTTTAAAAGTGCCTTCTTCTTATTATGATGATTTGCTTGACAGGGTTGGGCACATTGATGAAGACCTGCAACCGCTGAAAGAACTGGGTATTTTGGTTGATAAAGATGAGGAAGGTTATCTTCTGCAAATCTTCACGAGACCTGTTGAAGACAGGCCTACATTGTTCTTTGAAATTATTCAGAGAAAAGGTGCAAAAAGCTTTGGCAAAGGCAATTTCAAAGCCTTATTTGAAGCCATTGAAAGAGAACAGGCCGCGAGAGGAAACTTGTAACCTCACCCCTAACCCCTCTCCATAAATGGAGAGGGGAATGTAAAAGATGATTGCTATAATTTAGCTGCATATAAAATTTTAATAAAAACAAATTTCCTTCTCCACCTGTGGAGAAGGGGTAGGGATGAGGGTATGAAACTGGTATCTTACTTACACAACGACACAGAGCAGCTTGCTTTTTTGGTAGATGGTTATTTGTATGATTGCGATTTGATGAACCCTGAATTGCCATCAACGATGAGCATGATGCTGAACTTTTGGAGCGACATGCTTCCTATTGCGCAGCAAACGGAAAGAGCCATTCGGGAAGGGTATCAGCAGCAAGGCAACAACATAACCTTGGATGAAGTAAAGCTCTTATCGCCGGTGCCCTTTCCTACTTCCTGCCGCGATGGATATGCATTTCGGCAGCATGTGGCAGCAGCCCGCAGAAATCGTGGTGTGCCGATGATACCGGAGTTCGATCAGTATCCTGTTTTTTATTTCACCAATCACAACAGCATACAAGGCGCAGGCGATGTGCTGTGTATGCCGGATCATTTTCAAAAATTAGATTTTGAACTCGAAGTTGCCATTGTCATTTGCAAAGGAGGCAGAAACATCAAAGCGGAAGAAGCTGATGAATACATTGGCGGTTTGATGATCATGAACGATCTGAGCGCACGCACTTTGCAAATGGAAGAAATGATGCTGAACCTCGGCCCAGCAAAAGGAAAAGATTTTGCTACGGCAGTCGGTCCTTGCCTGGTTACGTTGGATGAATTGGAAGAATTTGAGGTAAAACCAAAAGGAGGTCATGTTGGCAAAAGCTGGAATTTGGGAATGCAATGTTTTGTAAACGGTGAACAGGTTAGCGAAGGCAATCTGAGTGATATGGACTGGACGTTTGCTGAGATCATTGAGCGTTGTAGTTATGGCGTTACCTTGTATCCTGGAGATATGATTGGCAGCGGCACTGTTGGCACAGGTTGCTTTTTGGAATTGAACGGAACGGGCAAATTAAATGATGCAAATTATCAGGAGCAATGGTTACAGGAAGGTGATGTGATTGAAATGGAAGTAGAAGGTTTAGGTGTGTTGAAGAATACGATTGTAAGAGAAGAAAGCGAGTTTTCTATCCTTAAAAACAAACGACTATGATAATTGATTTGAATGCAATATCACTGCCGGAGCGACAGCATTTTTTGCAACATGCCATTGCACCGCGACCCATCGCATTGGCAAGTACAATAGACAGCGAAGGAAATGTAAATCTCTCTCCTTTTTCCTTCTTCAATTTGTTTTCAACCCACCCACCAATTGTTATTTTTTCACCATCCCGAAGGGTAAGAGACAACACTACGAAGCACACATTGGAAAACATGAAAGAAGTACCCGAAGTGGTCATAAACATTGTTACTTACAACATGGTGCACCAGGTATCGTTGGCAAGTTGTGAGTATGAAAAAGACGTTGATGAATTTATCAAAACCGGTTTTACCAAAGAAGAAGCAACGCTTGTGCAGCCGCCGATGGTAAAGGAAAGTCCCATCAAATTGGAATGCAGAGTGAATGAGATAAAAGTGTTGGGCAACGACAAAGGCGCAGGCAACCTCGTGATTTGTGAAGTGCTTTGCATGCACATTGATGATGAAATATTGAACGAAAACAAAAGCATGATTGATCAAGCCAAAATCAATCATGTTGCGCGTTTGGGCGGCAATTGGTATTGCAAAGTAGATACGAGCAATTTGTTTGAAGTAGCAAAGCCCAATAGTAAGCTGGGCATCGGGTTCGATAATCTGCCGCAGTCCATTCTGCACAGCAAAATCTTAACGGGCAATCATCTCGCGCAGCTCGCCAATGTAGAAAAGATACCGGATGAAGTCGAGCAGTTTACTAATATGGCAATGACATTCATTCTAAAACAATACCGGAAAAATGCGGCAAAAACAAACCACGAATTACATAAGCTTGCCGCACAGCTTTTAAACAATGGATTGGTGAATGATGCATGGCAGGTATTGCTTCGTGTTGATAGAACGGTTGAACAAGCCCTCGCGATTAACCATTTACAATAACACAATTACAATTTCTAACCATGCAACGAAACAAGCCAACAATACAAGATTACAGCACTTACACACCGGAAGATTTTAGTGTGTGGAAATTGTTGTTTGAAAGACAGATGCCACATGTAAAAGAAAATGCAAGTGAACTATATTTAGAAGCATTAAACATCATCGGTTTTACTGCTGATGAAATTCCTCATTTTGAAGAAACTACAAAAAAGCTGCAAAAACAAACCGGCTGGAAAATTGGGGTGGTGCCTGAGTTAGTGCCGCAGAAAGAGTTTTTTGAAATGCTTACCAATAAAACCTTTCCAGCCACTTGCTGGCTACGCACGATGGAAGAGCTGAACTACATTGAAGAACCGGATATGTTTCATGATGTGTTCGGGCACATTCCTTTGTTGGTGAATCCGGCTTATGCGCAGTTCATGCAAAGTTTTGGCAAACTTGCCATGAAGTGGATTGATAACGCAGATGCCATTGCCATACTTGCACGCGTGTATTGGTACACTATCGAGTTTGGTTTGTTGAATGAAAATGGCGAACATAAAATTTTTGGGGCAGGCATCATTTCATCAATCGGTGAAACAGCACATGTGTATAGCCATGATTCCGAAAAAACGCCTTTCGATGTTCATCAAATGCTGGCAACACCTTATCGCATTGATACTTTGCAGCCGCGCTTCTTTGTAATGGAATCATTCGAGCAATTGTGCAATGCCATTCCGCAAATACATACAGAATTATCAAACATCATTTCAGAACAATTCACTCATTAAAATCATGTGGAAAGAAGAAAACAACGAGCTACAACGCAGTTTTGTTTTTGCTGATTTTTCTGAGGCTTTTGCGTTTATGACGCGCGTAGCTTTACTCGCAGAAAGCATGGACCATCATCCGAACTGGAGTAATGTGTATAATAAAGTTGACATTCATTTGTCAACGCATGATGCCGGCAATATGGTTACCGAAAAAGACAGAAAATTAGCAGCCGCAATTGATAAACTGACGATGTAAAAATGAGGTTGATGCTTTAAAATGCATCAATTTCATTATCTTTTTAAATGAAGATTCTCGTCTCCGTCAATTTTATAAAACGCCCTGTGCAAATGAATGTTGGCAATAGGTGCCACTACCAATGGCAACTTTTCAACCACCGTTTGATTGCTGTCCAAGCCATACGCTTTGCTATCAGATTGCGCCATGCGGTTGATGGTAAAATAACTGTTTAAAATAAAGCCTTCTTTAACCGGTAACTCATTGTCATACGAAAGAAAACGATCCAGCAACACGAAACGGAAATTGTGTAAGTCTTCTATGTTTAAAGCGCGATAGCGGCTGGCAATATCAATCTCCTTATTATCTATCATTTCTTCTACCACTTTGCGAAGCATCACGCCAATGCGCGGCTGAATGCGGAATCCAAGTCTAAAATCAATTCGTATTACTTTATCTTCCAACACTTCTTCTACACCGTATTCCATTGTGTAAGGATCATCGGTTCTGTCAATATGCACAAACCAATACAAGTCGGCACGCTTTGGATTATTCCCAAAAATTGAATTGATAACACGCTTTTCAATCTGGCGTGGATTGTTCGCTTTGGAAAGATAAATAAGATGAGAAGCGTATTTCGGCACCGAAGTATCTTCACTCAAATCTTTCAGCTGCTGCAGGTAATCTTTTAGGTTCGCAAATACCAAATAACGATTGATGATTTTCCGTGCATTGAACCACACGTACATCGTTCCAATCAAGCCAATTTCAAAAACAAGGAAAAACAAACGCTTTACAATTTTTACTGCATTGGCAACAAAAAAACTTGATTCCACGCAAACAAATACGGTTAGGATTGCACCCACAATCCAAAACGGAATGTGCCGCACATACCGCAGGTAATAATACATTAAAACGGTTGTCATCAGCATGGCAACAGTGATAGAAAAACCATAAGCTGCCGTCATGGCTTCGCTGGTGCGGAAGTACAGCACTACTAATATGCACCCTATAAATAAAATCCAGTTGATGCTGGGAATGTAAATCTGACCTCGCACAAGCGTTGGGTATTTTACTTTCACGCGAGGCCAGAAATTAAGACTGATGGCTTCGCTGATTAATGTAAACGAACCACTGATTAGGGCCTGGCTGGCAATAATGGAAGCCATTGTTGCAATGATAACACTGGGTACCAAAAACCATGAAGGAACAATGGCAAAAAACGGGTTCAGCCCGTTTAGTTCGGGTTTGTTACGAAGCAACGCCCAGGCACCCTGCCCAAGATAATTGAGAACCAAAGCTACTTTAACAAATATCCAGCTGTATTGAATGTTTCGCCTGCCGCAATGCCCTAAATCGGAATACAAAGCTTCGGCACCCGTTGTACACAGAAATACAGCACCCAACAGCCAAAACCCGCGTGGATGTTCGGTTAACAACCTGATACCATATATTGGATTAAGAGCTTCGAAGATGCGGGGATAATGAGCAATCTGAACAATGCCCAATACACTCAGCATCGTAAACCATAACAACATTATCGGACCAAAAGAGCCGCCAACCACTTTGGTTCCAAAGCGCTGAAACGTAAAGAGCAGCAACAATATGACCAGCACAATTTCTATAACCAAACTGTTACCAGGTATAATATGCTCTGCCATGCTTGGCACCATGTTCAAACCCTCAATTGCCGAAGTAACGGTAATAGGTGGTGTGATGATACCATCTGCCAGCAAAGTGCCCGCACCAATGATGGCAGGATACACCAGTTTTTTGCCGTACCGGCGCACCAGGGCATACAACGAGAAAACACCGCCTTCACCGTGGTTATCGGCTTGCAGCGTGATAACAACATACTTAAAAGTGGTTTGTAGCGTAAGCGTCCAAAACACGCACGAAATAGCGCCAAAAACAAGACTCTCATTAATAGCTCCGCCTTCTGTAAGTATCGTTTGAAATGTGTAAAGTGGCGAAGTACCTATATCGCCATAAATAATTCCCAACGCAATTAGTAAACCGGCAAACGAAAGCTTGTGGTAGTGGGTTTTGCTCATAACAGAAAATTCTTTGCAAAGTAATAGCCAAGTTTATAAAATATTCACCTTTTTTAAAAACCAATATATCCTGCAAAAATAAAAATTGATAAAGTTTGTTCCAAAACCAACACAATAGTTATTATATTAAAAATAATTAATTTTTTATTATTTTTAATATAGCATTATGCTTCTTTTTGGGTGTTGATTGCATCCTCATATTCCTTACTTTTAATTTCTTCTTTCAAAACAAAAAGCTGCCATAATGAAACCAGAATCTTCAATCGCCATAGAATGCAACAACAATTCAAACGAAACCGAAGACAACACTAACAACATGAACCGACGCAAATTTGTAGAGATGGCTTCCTCGGCTGCTATTGCATTTACCATTTTGCCGCGTCATGTGTTAGGCGGAAAAAACTTTGTTGCGCCAAGTGATAAAATAACACTTGCCTACATAGGAATAGGCACGCAGGGCATTAATGAAATGCTGCCCATGCTTGCTGTTCCTGACATACAAATTGTTGCCGTTTGCGATCCCAATAAGGAAGCCAAAGGATACAGAGACTGGAGTCAGAATGGCTTGCGTGATCAGATAAGAAAAACCATAAACAATCCAAACTGGCAACCCGGTGGAGATAACACCATACCTGGCGGAAGAGACAATGGAAAAGACATTGTGGATGCTTATTACGCTAGTGTTCGCAAGCAACCGGCTTACAAAGGTTGCACAGCGTATGCCGATGTTCGGGAATTATTGGCAAAAGAAAAAGATGTAGATGCTGTAAAAATTATGACGCCTGATCATCTGCATGGCATTTTATGTCTTGCAGCAATGAAAAAGGGCAAGCACGTAATCGTGCACAAGCCGATTTCGAACCGCTTAAAAGAAGGAAAAGATGTAATTAACACGGCACGCAACAGCAAAGTAATCACACACCTTGTGCCCTGGGATTCCAATGGCTCGATGGAAACCGTAATGGCTTGGATAAATGGTGGCGCCATTGGCACATTAACCGAAGTACATAACTGGACGAACCGACCTGTATGGCCGCAATATGCCGAACTGCCAAAAGACAAACCACCTGTTCCGCAAGGCTTTTACTGGGATTTGTGGTTAGGACCTGAAGCTGAACGCGATTACTCGCCCGATTATACTAACATGGTATTTCGCGGCTGGTACGATTTCGGTGGCGGCTCAATGGCAGACATGGGTCATTATAGCTTGTGGACGGTGTTTAATGCGTTGCAGTTAACCTCGCCAACAATGGTAATCCCAAACCGCAGTCATGTGTGTGATTTCAATGGCAGCGTACCTTTCCGTATCAACAATGATTTTTCTTTTCCAATGGCAAGTATGGTACGCTTTGTATATCCGGCCAACGGCAATCGTGGGCCGGTTGATTTGTGTTGGTACGATGGAGGAATGCGTCCGCCAACGCCTGTTGAATTATTGAATGAAAACAAAGAACTACCACAGGAAGGGATGATGTTTGTTGGCACAAGCGGTAAAATACTCGCTGGCTTTAACGTGCAGGATCCGCAGATTATTTCGGGTAAAAAAATGGATGCGCCTTCCGGCAAAAAAGATGCAAGAAGCCAGGTAGAGCAAACCTCGGAAGCGTTGCCGCTTTTTGTAAATGCCTGCAAAACCGGACAGCAGTACGATGGCAATTTCAGGCAAGCCGAATACTTAACCGAAGCGGTGAACTTGTATGCTGTGGCTTTGCGTACGAACAAATTGCTGAAATATGATGCGGCAAATCTTACCATCACCAATGCGCCGGAAGCCAACCAATATTTAAGCAGAGAATACCGCAAAGGATGGAGCCCTGAAGAAGATATAACAAAGTTTGTTTTTGCCCTTTTTTTACCACAGGTGACAAAGAAGGAAAAGAAGTTTACGAGAGTTTAACTTTCATCTCCTCATTATCTCATGTTTCTCTTGTTCTTTGCGGTGTAAAAATATCATTAGAACGTGTAACGGTTTTCATTGCAATTATTCAGCATGAAGCATTTCCTTATTTTATCCGCTTTTGTTTTTGCCCATTTTTTAAACGCGCAATCGCAAAGCATCGGTTCTTTTAACGCTTATCTTGTTAACACCAACCAGGTTTTGTTTGTAAAAACCGGAGGCGTTGATTCGGTAAGAGGAACCATGTTTTTGTATGAAAGAAAAAACAACAAAGCTGCATGGAAACTAACCGATTCATTTGCAATTGTCGTTGGGAAAAACGGCTTGGCGAAAGATGCTCGCAGCCCGATTTCATTTACCAGATTTGCCTACGAAAAAAGAAGGCGATGGCAAATCGCCGGCTGGCATTTTTCCGTTGGGTATTGTGTTTAGTTATCATGATTTAAAGCATATAAAAATGCCATTCAAGCAGGTAGATACGCTTTGCCATTGTGTGGATGATACAGCATCTTCTTACTATAACACACTCCTTGTTGCCGACACAGCAAAACAACGGTACAAAAGCTTTGAATACATGAAGCGCAGAGACGATTTTTATGAATATGGTGTGTGGGTTTTGTATAATAGTCATCCTGTTGTTGCGGGCAACGGATCCTGCATTTTTATTCATGTTTGGAAAGATGAAAACAGAGGCACATCTGGTTGCACAGCAATGTCGAAACAAAATATTATGAAGCTGGTTTACTGGTTGAAACAAAATAAACATCCGGTGTTGCTGCAGGTTGTTAAAGACGATAAATGAGAACAGAACAACAACTTTATTTTATAATGACAATTGATGATGTCGCAATTCTTAAATCATATTATTGTTTTAGCTTCTTCTCCATCATCATAAACTCTAACGGCTGCAAATGCTTACCGGTAACGTTATCTTCCTGAAAAAATTTTCTTTCGCCATTCTCTTCATATCCATGCCGTTTGTACCAATTGATTAACTCGTCCCGAACAGAAATTACCGACATGTAAATGGTTGTACAATACAAATGTTTTGCCCGTTCTTCTGCGGCTTGTAAAAGCTGTTTACCAATGCCAGTACCTTGCGAATAAGGACTTACGGAAAACATGCCCAAGTATAATTTTTGTTGATGCTGTTGCAAATTCACACAACCAATGATTTCGTTTTGCTGATTGATATATTTTAAAAAGACGCTGCCTGGCAATTGCATCGTTTTCAAAAGTTGTTCTTCATTGGTTCGTTGCTCGCCACCTATTAAATGCGCTTCGGTTGTCCAGCCTTGCTTTGATGACTTCGCCACGATAAGCAGCGTTGAGTAAGTTTTTGATGGCAGGAATATCAGCAGGCGTTGCAATCAAAATTTGTGTGTTTGAAAAAGGGGACATCATTGGGTAAAAATATCATTCCGTTTTATTCATTATAAACAAACTCATCGCGGTTATCAAATAACACTTCATATTGCTGCAGAATGTTTTGTTGAAAGCTTGCCGGAAGTCTGGTCCAGTCAAATATATCAACCAAAATGGGTATGTTGCTATCGGTTATTTGTTCGCGCAACAAAGCATAAGCATCATAAGGCAAAGGACTTACATCAGCCGTTCGTATCACTAAATCCAAATCGCTGCCTTCATGTGCGGTGCCGTTTACACGACTTCCATACGCCCACACTTCCACCGGCATTTTTAGTTTTGAAAAAATAGCGTTGAGCGTTTGTTTGTCTTTGTCGCGCAAAAGCATATCAATTGTTTAGTCGTTTTATAGAAGCCACCAATTCATTAGCATCTATAATAAATTGAGGCAAAAACAAAAGGGTTTCTTCAGCGAAATTAACACCATAATCATGTGCTGTATTGTTTCGATTGTCACGATATTTTATCCATCGTTCACTTTCATCAAAAGTGATAATATTACGCAAAACTCCATGGCGAAACACATCCTTAAAAGCCAGCTGATCAACCGCTTTGGAAGAATGAAAATATGGCTTTAGTGCTTTGCGTAATAATTTACCGCTTTGCTCTAAAATGATTTCAAATTCTTTTACACAGGCCGAACGATACATATCATGGTCAATGGTATCGGATTGCGATTGATGCAGTAACGACAATGCTTTTTCTAACGTTAAAATACATCGTTCAAGATAAGAAGTGTCAATTTTCATTATATGCAATATCAAATGAAACTTTATGTAAGAACCGAAGCATCAATAACTCACACACTCCTTCAACTCTTTATCTGTATAAGCCATATTGTATTGCTTCAACACGTCGGCAGGCACACCGTTCCATTGATTGGGAATATTGCCTACATAGCCAATGTCTTTTACGCCAATCTCCGAAGTGTAAAAACCAGTGGCAGTAAGGTTTCGCATCAAATTAAAAAATGAAACGCCTGGCTCCATGCCCGGCTTTGCTTTTTTGGGATAAGCAATTTCATCAACCATGGCAATGCGTTGCTTGTCATCGCAATCGCGGAACGATTGGTTGTAGCGCGTTAAGCACTGCATATCTAACCAGCGCAAGCCACCACGCATCGGCGTTTTATGTTCAGGAATGTCCTTCACGATAAATTCAATAAAATCGGGCACTTTCGCATCGGTAGCACTGCCGCTTACTTCATCTTTGGGTATAATAATATCTGCCAGAACTGCGATGGTTGCCATTTCATGATCCGTAAAAAATTTCTCTTTTGTTACATCATCATAATGCGCTTGTTCTTCCTTCATCCGGTCAAAGTCTTTGCCTTTGGTTTCAACCGCTTTTTCCGAAGGCAGTTCTTTTCTGTTGTCTGTTTTAATATCAGAATTACAGGCTTCCAAAACGGCGCCTGCTGCCATGCTGCCTGCCAGTAATGCTTTTAAAGAATGACGTCTGTTCATAATCAATCTTAGATTTATGATTTATGATTTGTGAATTATGATTTTTGATTTGTTATGGTTACAAAATCTTGCATATTGTACCTTGAATCTTATAGCTTCTCTACACATTATTCTTCTTCATTTCATCAATCAAATGTTCAGAAGCACGCATTGAAAGTGCAAGAATGGTCCATGTAATATTTTTATCTCCCTGCGATACAAACTGGCCACCGTCTACACACAATACATTTTTAGCATCGTGTGCCTGGCTCCATCCGTTCAATGCGGCCTTCTTTGGGTCGCTACCCATACGCACAGTACCGGCTTCGTGAATGATTTTGCCGGGCGGTTCCAATCCCCAGTTGTTTTCTTTATTATTATCAGCGCCCCAGGTAATTACCGCACCCATATTGTGCAGAATTTCAGAGAAGGTTTCCGTCATGTGCTTTGCCTGGTTGATTTCGTAATCGGTATATTTTACATTAAAGCGCAATACCGGGATGCCATATTTATCAACAACAGTAGGATCGATTTCGCAGTAATTGCTTTCTAAAGCCAATGCTTCTCCCCTGCCTGCCATACCTACGCCAGCGCCATAAAAGAAACGGTAATCCTCTTTTAAAGATTTGCCATAACCACCACCTTCTTTCTGCATACCCTTTACCGCATACTTACCATTCAGGCTTTCGATGCCCCAGCTAAAGCCATATAATGGCATTCCCATACCACCGCCATATTCAATATGATAACCACGTGGAAAGTCTAGCTTCTTATTATCCAACCACCACGGAGAATACACGTGCATACCACCAACACCATCTTCGTTATAACGCTTTCTGCCGAACAATTCCGGAATAATACCACCCATGCCTGAGCCTGTAGAATCGTGCAGGTATTTACCTACTACATTGCTTGAGTTAGCTAAACCATTGGGATGACGGGCAGATTTTGAATTCAATAACAAACGAGCCGATTCGCAGGCGCTGGCAGCTAATATAACCGTACGTCCAGACACCTGGTATTCCTGCATGTCGTCTTTATTTACATAAGATACTGCAGTTGCCAAACCCGTATTCTGATCGGTCAATATCTCGCGTGCCATAGCATTGGTAACAAGATCTACATTGCCGGTGTGCAATGCCGGAATTACCAAACAAGATGAAGCAGAAAAGTCGGCATATACTTTACAGCTCCGTCCGCATTGCGAACAATAAAAACAAGAGCCGCGTTCTTTATTAATAGGCTTGGTAAGAATAGATAAACGAGATGGAATGACAGGAACACCCGCAGCCGTTCCCGCTTTCTTAATCATTAATTCGTGCAGACGCGGCTTGGGAGGTGGTAAAAAAATACCATCGGGCGCATCGGGCAATCCTTCGTTGGTTCCAAACACACCAAGAAGCCTGTCTATTTTATCATAATAAGGCTTTACATCGTCATAGCCAATAGGCCAATCGTCGCCCAAACCATCAATACTTTTGGCTTTAAAATCTTTAGGTCCAAAACGTAAAGAAATTCTGCCCCAGTGGTTGGTACGTCCACCCAGCATACGGGCACGAAACCAATCCCATTCCGTGCCTTTTGTTTGTGTATAAGGTTCGCCATCAATTTCCCATCCGTGGTAGCAACCATCAAAATCACCGAAGGGACGATACTTGGTGCTCGCACCACGCCGGGGCGAATCCCACGGATGTTTTAACTGCAATGAATTCACTTTTGGATCGAACATCGGACCGGCTTCCAACAGGCAAACTTTCAGACCGGCATTGGCAAGCACGTAAGCCGCCATTCCGCCGCCCGCACCAGAACCAATGATAATGGCATCGTATTTTTTAGAGCTTTTCTTGATTTGTAAATCAGGCATGTAACGAATCGTTTTGTTGGGCTAAATGTAGTGCATTCTCTTATTCACTTACCAATTTTTAATGGTAAAATCAAAATTGTATTGCGGTTCATCAAAATAGTTTTTATACAATTGATACTTGATTTATCTACATGCGCTTTGTGCTGCAAAGCTGATACATTTACATTTTCAACAACTTGACAATGGATTGTATTCTGGCAATTGATATGGGCACCACCAACTGCAAGGCAGTTGTATTTGATGTAGTGGGAAACGTCATTTCTTCGCAAAACAAAACCTATGAAACCATCAGCGAAGCAGGTGGCAAAAGTGAGCAAAATCCAACAGAAGTTCTTGAAGCAGTAACGCAACTCATACAAGAATCAACACAGAAGAATAACAACATTGTTGCAGTCTGTTTTAGTGCTGCTATGCACAGCCTGATTGCAATTGATGAAAAGGGGAAGCCTTTAACCAATGCCATACTTTGGTCTGATATAAGAGCAGCCAGGCAAGCTGAACAACTAAAATCAACTGAAGTTGGAAAATTAATTTATGCAAAAACAGGCACGCCCATTCATCCCATGTCGCCGTTGTGTAAAATAATCTGGTTGAAAGAAAACATGCCCGAAGTATTTAAGCAAACGCGTAAATTCATTTCATTAAAAGAGTTTGTTTTTGCCCAATTTTTCGGTAAGTACATAATTGATTATTCCATCGCTTCGGCAACCGGATTATTTGATGTAAAACAAAAGGCATGGTGCAGCGAAGCATTGGCTACTACAGGCATTACAGCCGATGCATTATCAACTCCTGTGGAAGTAACACATAGTGAAACTGAACTGTCACCTCAATATAAAAATTGGGCAAAAACAAACCAGCCGTTACAGTTTGTTGTTGGCGGCAACGATGGCTGTCTTGCTAACCTTGGCAGTGGCGTGATTGCGCATGGCGATGCATCATTAACCGTTGGCACAAGCGGAGCCATCAGAATGACAACGCATCAGTTTTGCGTTGATGAACAAGAGCGAACCTTTATTTATCTTCTTACGGAAGATATTTACATCAGAGGCGGGGCCATTAACAACGGTGGCGTTACACTGGAATGGTTGAGCAAAATTGTAATGACTGAAGACATTCAGGAACTGTTGCAAATAGCGCAAACATCGTCGCCTGGCGCGAACCGGCTTTTGTTTTTGCCGTATTTATTAGGTGAGCGTGCACCGATGTGGGATGCGGCTGCCAAAGGCGTTTTGTTTGGGTTAACACACCAACATACTAAGGCTGATATTGCCCGTGCAACTGTGGAAGGAATTTGTTTTGCTTTGCGGGATGTAATGCACGCAATTGAAGAAGTGAATGGAACGATAACCAACATTTATGCAAGCGGTGGCTTTACCAAGTCTCAATTTTGGGTACAGGTAATGAGTGATGTTTTGGGTAAAGAAATCAAGATGAATAACAGCGCTGATGCATCGGCTACAGGTGCCGCTATGATTGGGCTGTATGCGTTAGGTTATATCAAGAATCTCCAAGAAACGAAGAAGCTGTTTTCTGTGCAGCAAACGTTTTCTCCTGATGCTTCCACAGGTAAGACATACGATTCTTTGTTCCGCATTTTTCAATCTTTGTATGCGAAACTGAAAGATGAATTTGTTGCTATTAATAAATTGTAAGTATTCATTCATTGCACGAATGCAGCCTTCCGTCATTCCGCAATTGCCGCCAACATGAGGACTTTGCTGTAATCACTCTTGCAGGCGGCTTTGTGCGGAATCTGATGATTGAAAAATGATGATTTTGAAATGAAATAAAGTTGTTTACACAATAATAATTTATTCACATGAATAAGAACAGATTCCGCACAAAGCCCTCGTAAAATTGATTCCAATTCATCTTCGTGCCAAGGGCAATTGCGGAATGACGTCAACACCTAATCTGTTTTTAAACCAGTATAGTAATCCAACTACAACACAGCCATCATTTACACAAACAAGTCGCTTCTTTGAAGCGCTTTGTTTTATTTTCGTTCCCTTCTTATGCTGTCCTCTACACGCCAGTTATACAAAAACGCCTACACCGGTTTATCGCGCAACACATGGTATTTATCCATTGTTATGCTTATTAACCGGAGCGGTACCATGGTGGTACCGTTTATTACCATTTATTGTACGCAGAAACTTCATTTCAGCCTTACGCAAGCTGGTTTTGTAATGGGTTTATTTGGGCTGGGAGCCATTGTGGGTGCGGCTTTAGGAGGACGCATCACTGACCGCTTTGGCTTTTATCCGCAACAGGTTGCAGCCTTGTTATTGGGTGGAATTATGTTTATTGTTACCGGCTATTTACACACTTATCTTTCGTTGTGCGCCGGTGCTTTTATTTTAAGTGTTTGCAACGAATCGTTCCGACCTGCCAATGCTACCGCAATTGCATTTTACAGTACGCCCGACAACCGAACACGCTCGTATTCTATGAACCGGTTGGCAGTAAATTTAGGCTGGTCGGTAGGTGGCGCACTGGGCGGCTTTTTGGCTTCTGTCAATTACAGCTTGTTATTTTGGGTTGATGGCTGCACCAACATTATTGCCGCTTTTTTGTTATTAAAAATGTTGCCTTTTGTAAAAGGAGGAACAAGACGAAACACAGAAGCAGTAAAGGTTACAGCCCCTTCTGCTTACAAGGATAAAGTGTATTTAATTTTTATTGCTCTTACCATTTTACTGGGTTATTGTTTCTTTCATTTTTTTTCCATTCTACCCCTTTTTTATAAAACAGAATGGCATTTGAATGTGCGGTTTATTGGCATTTTAATGGCGATAAATGGGTTAATTATTGTGTTTGTTGAAATGATAATTGTATATTCTCTCGAAGGCACAAAACCATTGACAGTGTTTATCCGATTGGGTGTTTTATTAATCGGTACATCATTCGCCATCATTAATATTCTTCCTCCTTCTGCTATCACAGCCGTTGTTGCCATTGTCGTTATCACAATGGGTGAAATCCTATCCATGCCGTTTATGAATTCTTTCTGGATCAACCGAACAAGTGAAAATAATCGTGGCCAGTATGCTGCCATGTATGCGATGGCATGGAGCATCGCGCAGATTGCATCGCCTATCTTAGGTAGTCAATTGGCAGCCAAACATGGCTACAATGTAGTGTGGTGGCAACTTGCCGCTATTTGTTTGCTTACATCAATAGGGTTTTCATTACTAGGAAGAAGGATAAAAAGTTAGTATCACTACTTTTATCTTAAATTCTCATTCTTACGATGAACTACCGATTGCCTGATGATAGTTTGCAGTACTTCTGCGTTAATGTCAGTAAGCTTTTGAATATAAATACATCCCTTGCCGATTTTGTATTTACCCAATTCTTTCAATAACTGTTCTCTTCCATCAAAGTCAGCAAGATAAAGTGTAATAGCATTGGCTCTTGCTGACAGTGCTGCAAACGGAGCATCACCTTCACGACCGCTTTCATATTTGTAATGGTAACTGCCAAAACCTACAATACTTGTTCCCCACATCTTTGGTGGAAAGCCGGTTTGTTTTTGCATCAAATTTATTACTTCACCAGTATCCTTTCGCTTTGTTTCGTCAGCAATGTTCCTGGTATAATTATCAACACTTTCATCCGTTTCAACCGTTTTGTTGGTAGCCATAATTTATGTTTTAAGAGTAATAAGCTAATGCAAATTGTTTAGGTAATGAATAGCAAAGTAACCTTAGCATCACGGCGCTTTATAATTTTTTGAAGCATCATCCAGAACCAACACCCAATCGTTGCCAACTCCCATGGTTGGTGGTGTAAAATTCATCTCATTTTGTTTTGCAAACACATCTATTTGTTGTGCCTTGTTGTCTTTTGGATTGAACCACCATCCTGCTAATTGTTTAGCCAGGTTGGTTGTGCTAATGGTGATGGTTTTGCCAACGGGCAAATAAATCATTGCGTAGCTGTTATCGCTTCCCCTGAAAGCCTCTATGTGTTCACCTTTTTCACCCTGACCTCTGATAACGATGGAATTATCGGGTATGAGCTTCAACATTGGTCGTGATTGTATCAACTCTTTCAAATAACCAACCTGGTAAGCACCGGGACGGTCAATCGCATTCATCCAGCCACGATCGGGATAGTTAATCGCTTCTTCCCTGGCGCTCATAAACTGCCATACTGCATGATGTCCGTATGTTACGCCGCAGGCACCGGCAAACACCGAGCGGTAAGTTTGTTTTCGCACATCATAATCGCGGTAATAACCATTGTCGGGGTTCCATTTGGGCCAAGGATTTACAGGATGATCTTCATAATTGGGTTCGGCATCCAATGTTGGTTTTGCCGGAAGATAACTCCTGTCCCGTTTCACCAAATCCCAACAAGCTACATCGTGTCCGCCACCATGACCTGATTGGAATGTGTTCATATCCAACCAACTTTCGTTTTGAAGAAATTGTGAAGTAGAATAAGTACCGCCCGAAGGATGATAAGTGATAAAGCATTGATGATTGGTGGCATTAATAATTCCCTTTGCCATTGCACGCCACACAGGTCGCCAGTCCATACTATCTTTTACTGCAGGACGGTCGCCACCCAACATCCAAATAATATTAGGTTCGTTTTTGTAACGGTTGCCAATCCATTTACCATAGCTGTAAGCGTTTGTGCTATCAAAAACCACCGGACCCGCGCCCCAGTTTTTGGTTACTTTATCACCCCAGGTTGGCAGCAAAGCAATGAACAAATTCCGTTGCCGCGCCATGTGAACAACGGTATCTATCAGAGCAAAATACTTTTCGTTAGGCTGCTTTGGATCTAAACTTTTAAACGGCAATTCACCATATTGATTGGGTTTGCGTAAGCCATCAAACTCTGCCAAAGCAACGGCTTGAATTACGTTAAAACCCTTTGTAGAACGATTGTCAAGATAGAGTTTGATTTCATCAAAATTCAAACGGTGAAACAGTTCCCAACCCGTATCTCCTAACCAGAAAAAAGGTGTTCCATCGGCAAACTGAAGATCATGTCCATCCTTGCTTACCTGTAATCGCCCATGTGTAAATAACGACTGGGAATATGAGCAAAAACAAAAGCACACCGAAATGAAAAAACAAAAAAGCCATCGCATAAACAATCGTTTGAGAAGGCAAAATAAAGTAAAGTTGAGATTGTTTGTAAGGCAGAAGAAAGAGTAATAGAAAATGATAAATTACAATCAGCTAATAAAACTAAAAGTATCACCATCAAACAAACCCTTGTCACTCAGCTTCAGATGCGGAATCACAAGCAATGCCATAAAGCTCAACGTCATGAAAGGTGCAGCCAGCTTGCTTCCCAGCGATTTGGCTTTATTGCTGATGGCTGTATATTGCTTTGCTACTTCATAGCCATCTTCCTTACTCATTAAGCCACCAACCGGCAAAGGCAAAACGTCAATCTTGTTTTCATCAGCACAGCTAATTCCACCCCTATTTTTGATGATGCTATTGATAGCAGAAACAAGACTTTCATCATCAACACCAACTGCAATAATGTTATGGCTGTCATGCGCAACAGAAGAAGCAATGGCGCCCTTTTTCAACCCAAAATTTTTGACGAAACATTTAGCAACAGGTGCATTTTGATAGCGGTTGACGACCACCATTTTTAAAATATCGCTTTGCACATCGCTTACCCAAAAACCGTTTTGCTGTTTTGTTTTTGCCCATATTTTATTGGTGATTAATTCACCATCCAACGCCTCAATAACAGGTAGGGTTCCGGCGTTGTGGGGATAATCTTGGATCGGAATAAGTAAGTCTTTTATATTGATTGTTTTGCAAGAAAAATTGTTGATTATTTTCTCTTTAACGCTCTTAATAAATGAAGTTCCGTTCTCAGCAACCAACTCACCATTGATGTAGGTTTTGATGACAGTAAAATCGATAAGATTATTTACAAAAATAAAATCGGCTGCATCACCAACACGCAACAAACCGTTATCCAATTTGTAATGCAAAACCGGGTTGATGCAAGCCGCCTGCAACACTTTAAATACATCAATGCCTTTAGCAACAGCGCGTTTGCAAAGTGTGTTAATATGACCTTCTACCAAACTATCGGGATGCTTGTCATCACTGCAAAACATTATGTTTTCAACATGATCATTCAACAAAGGAATCAGGGCTTCGAAATTGCGGGCAGCACTGCCTTCGCGAATGATAATTTTCATTCCATAACTCAATTTCTCTAATGCTTCTTCAGAAGTTACACATTCATGGTCAGTACTGATTCCGGCATCAATGTATTGCTTTGCTTCTTTGCCACGCAAGCCCGGCGCATGACCATCAATGGGTTTGTTTAACTGATGAGCGATGTTTATCTTTTTCGTCACTTCTTCATCACCATTCAGCACACCGGGAAAGTTCATCATCTCGCTTAAATAATGAATATCATCCTGTTGCAGCAAGGTTTTTACATCGTTGCTGTCAAGCGTTGCTCCGGCCGTTTCAAAAGAGGTAGCAGGCACGCAACTCGGTGCACCAAAATAAAAACGAAACGGCACTTTCTTTCCATTGTCAATCATGTATTGAATACCTTTCATGCCGCACACATTGGCGATTTCATGCGGGTCGCTAACAGTGGCTACAGTACCATGCACAACCGCCAGTCGTGCAAACTCTGATGGCAGCAACATGCTGCTTTCGATGTGCACATGCGCATCGGTAAAAGGAGGCAAAACAAAAGGCAAGCTCTTGTCTTCTTCAAGTTCATCAATGGCTGTAATTTTTGAATCCGCAACCGAAATTTCAGCCGTATAAATTTTTTTGTTCCAAACATCAACTAAGTTTCCTTTTATTGTGAAAGATGACTGCATGGAATGATTTTGTTGCAAAGTAAGTTGTCGGTTTGGAAGATTTGTACTAACATTTTGATTGCGATTGTAAGGAAGCTTTTTATAACCGCAGGGACGCAAAGACGCTAAGAAAATTTGTGCAAAAACAAACTTAGCGTCCTCGCGCCTTCGCGGTAAAAAGGCTCATCACTCCTTCGCAAACGTATAGGGGTCATACTCCAAAAAGTTGTTCACTTTCACATCGGTTGAAATCACTTTATCCCTTTCAATCTTAAACTTCAACGGAAAGATGCCATACGCAAGATTATTATAAGTCATCAACCATTCACCGTTGTCCATGTATCGCAATGAAGCTGTGAGGTTGTTATGATTGCCAAAGTTGATTTGCAAGTCCGTCCCTTTCGCCACAATTTGAAGGGTACCAAACAGTTGGTTGGTGTAAGTGCCTTCATAACTATGCAAAGGCAATTGCGGCTTCGCACCTTTTACCCTTTTTTGTAAAGCGGTAATATTGTTTACGATGCCTGTTTGTTCTTCTTTAAAATTAGGCAATGAAGCAGCACTGTAATTCACATAAGGCATGTTTAAGTAAGAAGCCAGAATTTGATAACGCAGCAATTCAAAAAACTCCTGGTTATCGTTGTTGGTGAGAATAGTGATGCCTAATTTTTCTTCGGGCACAAAACAAACATTGGTAACAAAACCATCTGCGCCGCCGGTGTGGTCGTACACTTGTCGGCCCGCCATGTCTCTTATAAAAACGCCCAATCCATACGCTACAAAATGACCATTTAATTCATTCTTTTGCGTGTTGATCAATGTATTCACACCACGCGTTTGCTGCACCACTTTCCAGGGAAGAATTTGTTTTTGCCCATATTTTCCACTGTCCAATTGCATCATTATCCAATGGCTTAAATCGTTCACACAACTTATTATGCTGCCTGCCGGTGCAAGGTTGTCAACATTGTCGTAAGGCAGTTGTTGCAATGTGCCTGTAAATGCCGTTGTGTAAGGTGTTGCAGCATTGGGCATACTTTCCATGTTGGCGCCCAAAGTATGCGTGTGCGTCATGTTCAATGGTGCAACAATGCTATCATATACATACACTTCCCAGGGTTTGCCGGTTACTTTTTGTATCACTTGCCCGGCAGTTAAAAAGCAACTGTTGCAATAGCCATAAGATGCACGAAAGCCAAACGGCGGCTTCACGTAGCGCATCTTATACATAATGGAATCGCGCGACAGCGTTGAGTTCCAGAAGGTAAAATCGCCCTCGAATGTTTTGGTTCCTAAATGATGACCAACCATGTCTTTTATCGTAACTAAGCTTGTTGTGGTTGAATCGTAAACACGGAATTGAGGAAAATATTTTGTAATCTTATCATTCAACGAAAGCTGTTTATCATAGTCTAATTGCGCTAATGCGGTGCCTGTAAACAGTTTGCTATTGCTGGCAATCATAAACAAAGTATTCTCATCAACCGGCTCTCCATTTTCGATACTTTTTACACCGTATCCTTTCATCAACACAATGCTGTCATTCTTTATAATGGCAATGGCAAGCCCTGGAATGTTCCAGTCTTTCATACCTTGTTTGATGTAATTATCCAAACTGTCTTTAACAAAAGAAGGCTGAGATTGAGCTATGAAAATTGTGGCAAAACCAAACAGTAAGGAGAGAAGTTTTTTCATATACGATTTTAAGGAAAGATAAAACAGGAACGAATAACAAACTGTTTAAACTTATTGTAGAATTGATTAAACCACAGAGACACAAAGAACACGGAGCAATACATAATAAGAACCCTGTTTAAAACTCTTCGTGTAGCTCTGTGTACTTTGTGTCTCTGTGGTTCAAACAAACACTTATTAAATTTCAACATAAATGGGACAATGATCGCTGTGCTTGATGTGCGGCAAAATCTGCGCGTCTTTTATGTTGTCTTTTAAATTGTCAGTTACGCTGATGTAATCAATGCGCCAGCCTTTGTTTTGCAGTCGCACCTGAGGAAAACGCTGACTCCACCATGAATAATGATGCGCTTTATCGGGATGAATGTGCCGGAAAGTATCTACATAGCCGCTGCTCAAAAACTGTGTGAGCCACTCGCGTTCTTCGGGTAAAAAACCCGATGATTTTTTATTGCCTTTCGGGTCGTGAATGTCTATTTCTTTATGAGCGATATTGTAATCGCCGCAAATCACAAGCTGATGTTTGGTTTTGCGCAAATTTTCTAAGTATTCATGAAACTCTTTCAGCCATTGATACTTGTACGTTTGTCGTTCATCGCCACTCGTTCCCGAAGGAAAATAAGCGCTGAACACACTCAGGTTGCCAAAGTCGGCGCGTATCACTCTGCCTTCATAATCGCTTTGCTCAATGCTGCTGCCATACTCAACACTATCAGGTTTTATTTTGGTAAAAATAGCAACGCCACTATAGCCTTTTTTTTGTGCCGGATACCAATAGGTTTCAAAGCCCAAAGCTTCTATGTTTTCAATAGCAACATTTTCTTTCATTGCTTTTATTTCCTGCAAACAAATGATGTCAGCAGGATCGCTTTTCAGCCAATCTACAAACCCTTTATTAATTGCAGATCGGATACCGTTTACATTGTATGAGATGATGCGCATGAGTAACTCAGTTTTAAGTGGCTAAAATAAAATCATCAAATCCATACAGCAAAGCATTGCTGTTTAGTGGATATAAAAACAACAAAAAAAATTTCAAAATATAATTCTTACAGATATGGTAGGAATTATGAAACCTTATACTTTTGTGCCGAAATAAACCACACACATTCAACACCAACATTCGTGAGCTCATCTATTCTGCATACCAGCTTTTATTTTTCAAAGTCTGTAGAGAGCACCCCTTGTTGTTGCTCTCTGTCAGCACAACTTTGTTGTTGTATTTAAAAGCTTCGCGCTACTCAAATTTGTTTTTACCGCTTTTTTTAGTGCAGCTTTTTTATAAAAGAGAGCTGGCAAATCAATCATATCAACCAAAAAGAAAACACATGAAACATTCAGGCGAAAAGAAACTGTATAGTAAGCAACCCATTTTTAATAATAAAAACTGTTGTACTATGATATAAGAATTTGACTAAAAAAGCGACCGGATACTGTTGGCGCAGCTCCGGTCTTGCAATCAAAAAATCAGGCTTGACAAAATACAGTGCGATGGCACGCCACCGGCTGTACACCTTATTATTTAATCACAAATCAAAGCTAATGAAAAAGTTCGTATGGCTTTTTAGTTTACTCGTAGCAACTCCCCTTTTTATGATGGCACAAACAGAGCCATCTTATGTTATTAATTCTTCTGTTTCGGGCACTGTAAAAGACGCAAAAACCGGAGCCCCGTTAGAAGGTGCGCTGGTAAAAATTAAAGGCGTTACCAATCAAACCCTAACCGATAATCGGGGCGGCTTCGTTTTAAAAACCGGACAAAAACTGCCCTTTATTTTAGAAGTGAGTTATGTAGGTTATAAGAAGCTGGAAACTGAAGCCACTTCGAGCACCATAAACATTCAATTGCAGGATGAACAAACGCAGTTGAGCGATGTGGTTATCGTTGGTTATGGCACGCAGCGCAGAACCGATGTTACGGGCTCAGTAGCAAGTGTATCGAAAGAGTTGTTAGCGCAACCGGTTCCCTCTTTTGATAACATGCTGCAAGGCGCAGTAGCCGGTGTTCAGGTGAGCCAAAGCTCAGGCCAGCCTGGTTCTCCATCTACTGTAAGAATACGCGGCGGCAATTCGCTCAGCTTTGGCAATGATCCGCTGTATGTAATTGATGGATTCATCTATTACAACGATAACAACCTTACCAATCTGGCACCGCCATCGGGAACAAGCGTTACAGGCGCAACCATCAACGCGTTATCCACCATCAATCCTAATGATATTGAATCAATAGACATTTTGAAAGATGCGTCTGCAACAGCTATCTATGGTTCGAGAGGTGCAAACGGCGTGGTGATCATCACTACCAAAAGAGGTGTGCGAGGCAAAAACAACATTGAATACAGCGGCTATTATGGGTTTGGAAACGCCGCAAAAAAAGTAGGCGTATTGAATGGACCGCAATGGGCAAAATACTATGATGATTTATACAACAACACACCCAGTATTCAAACAGCGTTGGCATCAAACAAAAAAATTATTGACTCCTTGGGAGCCACAGGCGTGAGCAATGATTGGGTAGATGCAGCCTTGCGAACCAGCCGGGTTCAAAGTCATGAAATATCCATTTATGGCGGAGATGATAAATCGAGATATGCTTTATCAGGCAATTATTTTGACCAGGTTGGCGGCGTTTTGAACACCGATTTTAAACGCTATTCAGCCCGCTTTAATTATGATAGAAACATTACCAGCAAATTCAAAATTACTAGCAGCATTTATGGCAGCAATTCGGTTGAAAACAAATTGACCGGCTCAGCTTACAGTTCGATCAACAACTCGAATGCGTTTAGCTCATTGTATGCTATTAATCCTTTAGAAGTCATTAAAAACAGTGATGGTTCCTACAACACAACTTATCAGCCAGCGGTGTCGAACACTTTCAATACAGTGAACGGGCAATTGCAAACCGACAATCCCTTGCAGGACATTACTTCTACCATCAATCAATCCAATATCACTCGTGTATTGGGAAACTTTGGGGGCGAATACAAACTACTAAGAGAGCTTACATTTAAAGCCACCTTCGGCACTGACGTCATTAGCACCAAACTCAATTATTACGCGCCTTCTTATACAGCAAATGGCAATGCAACGGGCACCATTTCGGGCTATGGCTCTGTAGGAAATATCCAGTATATAAGCTGGCTGAACGAGAACACGTTAACGTATAATCATGCCATCAACAACACACATTTTGTTGATGCGCTGGTAGGTTATACAACGCAATATCAACATGCAGAGAATGCTTTTGCAGCCGCTGCTTCTTTTCCTTCCGATCATACAACCTATCAAAATTTATATTCCGGCTCTGCACAGCAGGTAACCGGTTCGGGTGAATCGCAAACTGTATTTAGGTCATGGTTGGGAAGAGTGAATTATTCTTATAAACACCTGTACAATGTAACGTTATCGGGCAGAGCAGATGGCGCTTCGGCAGCGGGCGTAAATAACAAATGGGGCTTCTTTCCGGCAGTCGGTTTGTCGTGGAATGCTTCTCAGGAAAAGTTTTTTTCGGCAATAAAGAATACAGTGAACAATCTGAAACTAAGATTTTCTGCCGGAAGCATTGGCAACGCCAACTTCCCTGCTTTCAGTTCTTTGGCAACCATCAATACATCGGGATATTATTTTGGCAACCCGATTACTGCAGTGAATGGTTTATCGCAAACACAATTGGCAAATCCTGATTTAACCTGGGAAACCACAACACAATACAATTTGGGTTTGGATGCAGGTTTTATAAAAAACCGCATCAACTTAACAGCTGATGTTTATTACAAAAAAACAACGAACCTGTTTATAAACACAAGTGGATTGATACCACTTTCTACAGGCTATGCTTCGGGTGCTGAGAACATTGGAAGTATTGAAAACAAAGGGCTGGAACTTACGTTGACTACAGCCAACATCGAATCGAGAAACTTTAGCTGGAGAACCACTTTTATTTATTCAACCAATGCAAATAAAATATTGAGTCTCGGTCCGAGTTCTTCGTTTCAGCCTGTAGCGCAAACCGGCAATGTATCGCCTGTAATTGTAAAAGTAGGTTTGCCGGTAGGAACTTTCTGGGGATATAAAACTGATGGTTTATTAACCGATAAAGATGTAAACGGTTCAGAGCCTGCAGGAAAATTGGCCGGCGTATCTCAGCAAGTGGGCGACCGCAAATACTTACATGCGCCCGGCAGAACGGGAGCCGTTATCACTACGGCTGATAAGCAAAACTTAGGCAGCGCACAACCCAAATTCACAGGAAGCATCTCCAACCGGTTTGCTTACAAAAGCCTTGATCTGACCGTGTTTTTTGTGGGATCATATGGCAATAAGATATTCGACTTGCAGGAACAAAATTTAAGCAAAACAACGGTCAACAACAATGTAAGCAGCAACTTGCTGAATAGATACGATCCTGTTTCCAACCCCAACGGAACGTTCCCTAAAATTGTAAATGCACCGGTGATGCAGGTAGAAGATTCTTACATTCATAACGGTTCTTACCTGCGTTTAAAAACCGTTACACTGGGTTATGTATTACCTGCTTCAGCCGCATCAAAAATATTAGCCAAGCAAGTGCGCATTTATGTTACAGCGCAAAACTTATTTACCATTACCAAGTATCCTGGCTTAGACCCTGAGGCGAATTTCTATGATCAGAATAATCTTCAGCCAGGAATAGACCTTGGCATCTATCCAACTTTCAGAACCTTCCAGGGTGGTATTGATGTAACCTTTTAATCAACAAAAAAAATTACGATGAAAACAAAAATTATAGTAGGTGCGCTAACAACTTTTACGGCAATTGTAACCACGGTTACTTCCTGCAAAAAGTTGACAGAATCACCACAAAGCAGCTTAACAACAACTGAGTTTTTCAAAACGCAAACCGATGCGGCTTCTGCTGTTACAGCGGTTTACAGCACGCTGGTTACTGACATTAATAATGACTTCCCGATTTATGGAAGAAACATTAATCTGCTAACCGATAATCCAAGTGATGACGAGCAATACAGTCCATCGAATACCAATCCCGATGTAAGAGCGATGGGAACGGCAACGTATGTAAATACCAACGACCGCATACATAAAGTTTATTCGCAATTGTATTGGGGAATTAACAAAGCCAATCTTGCAATTGATGGTATTACGTCTATTCCTGACAACCAGTTTTCCACTTACAACAAGTACAATCTGGTAAGAGAAGCCCGCTTCATCAGAGCCTTATGTTACTTTGATCTTGTGCGTTTTTTTGGAGGTGTGCCACTGGTATTACACGATGCAGGTACGATTGCGAAAGCCAATGTACTTCCGCCACGTACTTCCAGAGATTCGGTGTATGCACAAATCATTGCTGATTTGGATTCAGCTACCCATCTTCCTGCAACACAAACGGGCGCGAATACAGGCAGAGTTACCTCTGGCGCGGCTCATGCGTTGCTGGGTAAAGTGTATGCCACCAAACACGATTGGGCAAATGCAGTCATCGAATTGCAAAAGGTAATCACAGCCGGAACTGCAGGATTATGGGGCACCGGAAGTTATGGTTACGATTTATTTCCCAAGTTCTCAGATGCCTTTCAGCCTGCAACCAAAAACGGACAAGAACACATCTTCTCAGCTCAGTTTAACGGCAATGTTGGCGGTGGTTTTACGGCTACCAATATTTTGGGTTCGTTCACATGGAGCAATGCATCTTATACCGCCGATTCGCCCTGGCCCCTCACAGTAGATAGCAATGCGTTGCCTATTAAGTTATTCGACATTAACGACCAGCGCAGAAGTGCTACTTTTTATGATTCGTTGTATAACACTACAACCGGCAAATGGGTGAAATGGCCCTTCTTTAATTATCTGAAATGGGTTGATCAAAGCGGTGGCTTTACAACGGCTTTGCAAGGCAATCAAAGTGCAAAAAGCAAAATGAATTTTCCTATCATCCGCTATGCTGATGTGTTGTTGTTGTATGCAGAAGCATTGAATGAACTCAACGGTGGTCCTACCGCCGAAGCGTATGCAGCCATTAACATTGTGAGAGGCAGAGCGTATGCGTCGGTAATCAATTACAATCCGCAAACCATTACCTACAACAGTTACAACTATACCGGTAGTGGCAACTACACCGATCATTCTTTTGATTTACCCGAAGGATTATCCTACTTAGATTTTAAAGATTTTGTTTATAATGAAAGAAGACGAGAATTTTTCTTTGAAGCCAATCGCTGGTTCGATTTGGTAAGACGCTCTCCGGATGCAGAATATGGTCAAGGGCAATTTTATCTAAGTAAAGTGCAGAGTCAGTTTGGCAATCCAAAAGCGGCTGCCACTTTAAAAGACACACTGTTCCCCATTCCCTACACAGAGATTCAATTGTATAGTACAAGCAATGTAGCGTTTGAACAAAATCCGGGATGGTAAAAAATTGGGCAAAAACAAAGTAGGGTGATATTCTCCTGCGTTCGGGATGCAGCCACAATGAATACGGTTTACCGATGATTCTTTATCCATCGGCAGCAACCCATGAAGGCAGGAGGCTATCATCCATCAAACACAAATACATCACTATGAAAAAAGGGTTTGGTTTTATCGCTTTTTGTGTACTCGCTGTTTCAGCATATGCGCAAACAAACGATACGATCAGGATAACAGGTACACGCTTTCCATTTGAAATCGTACAGCAATGGATCACTTCTTATCAAAAAATACATCCCAATGGTCACTTTCAATTGAGTAAAGCAATACCGGTTGATAATGCTGATTTGCTGATAGCAGCACATGGCTTTAAGGAAGGTGAATTGAAAGACAACCAGGAAAAGATAGCTGTGAACCGATATGCCCAATTGCCCATTGTGAATAGCAACCGCAAGGACCTGAAAGCCTTACAGAATAAGGGTTTCAGCAAAGAAGACTTACAGGAAATTTACTTCAATAAAAAAGAGGCAAAAACAAACGCTTTGTTTCAATCTACCGTTTACAAACGCAATAAAAATGTTTGCGCTTCGCGGTCATTTGCAGAAAATGTTACCGGCTCTCAGTCCGACGTGAATGGCATTTTGGTGAATGGAGATGACCGTGCTTTATCAACTGCGGTAAAAGAAGATGTGAACGGAATTTCTTACAACAACCTTGGCTTGATTTACAATTTAGGAACCCGCAAAGTTGCCGACAGCATTGCTGTTGTACCGATTGATTTGAACGGCAGCGGAAAGATAGATAAAGGCGAAAACATCTATGCAACGCTCGATGATGCTTTGGATTATTTGAGCAGTGATAAGAACAACAACACCATTCCGCAAGACAACGTAAACATCATTTTCGATAAAAATAAAATCAATAAAAAAGAAATTGATTTTTTGAATTGGATCCTCACGCAAGGGCAGCAATACAATCGCAGTTATGGCTTTTTCAATCTTGATAAAAAAATTGTTGAAGAAGAAAAACAACAATTAGACAAACTCTTACAAGCAATAAAAAATTAGTGTAAAACCAAAGAAAAAAAAATATGAACAAAAACAAACTTTTATTGCACGTACTTCTCACGGCAACTTTTGGCTTGGCTATGTTGACCGTTGAAGCGCAGCAAAGCCAAACCTACAAGGGTACCATTGGTAAAACATTAAATGATTCTAAAGAATGGTGGCCAGCACCAATCAAACCATCAGCCGGCGCGCCCAATATTGTTTGGATTTTGCTGGATGATGTAGGCTTTGGTGCTTCCTCAGCATTCGGCGGCATTATTCCCACACCTTCATTTGATTCTCTTGCCAACAATGGTTTGCGCTACACCAACTTTCACACCTGCGCCATTTGCGCACCTACCCGTGCTGCTTTGCTCACAGGAAGAAATAGTGGCACAGCTCACATGTCTGGTTTTGCCCATTATTGGGGAAGCGCAGGTTTTCCGGGTTGGGATGGTTACATCCCTGAAAAAGACGGCACCATTGCAGAGATACTTAAACAAGCCGGCTATGCCACTTTTGCTGTTGGTAAGTACGGTGTAACACCTGATGCAGAAGCCACCGACGCGGGGCCTTTTGACCATTGGCCCTTAGGCAAAGGCTTTGAGCATTTCTTTGGTTTTTTGGGTTCGGAGACAGATCAATACAAACCGGCTTTGGTGGAAGACAATGCATTCATTGCACCCGATGGTCGCCACTTCAGCGAGCAGCTTACCCACAAAGCCATTTCTTATATTGACAAAGAAAAAAAGGCAGATCCAAACAAACCATTCTTCTTATACTATGCACCTGCGGCTACACATGCGCCGCACCAAGTTCCTGCTGACTGGAGAGACAAATACAAAGGCCAATTTGATGATGGATGGGATGCTTTCAGGCAAAAGGTTTTTGCAAACCAAAAGAAGCTTGGTTATATTCCTTCCTATGCACAATTGCCCGAACGAAATCCGCGGGTGGAAGCCTGGAGTTCTTTGCCAAAAGATGAACAAAAATTATATGCCCGCTTCATGGAAGTGTATGCGGCTTACTTAACCTATACGGATTACCAGGTAAGCAGGGTTATCAACAAATTAAGAGAAATCAACCAGCTTAACAATACGCTCATTATTGTGATGATAGGCGACAACGGCGCGAGCAAGGAAGGCAGCGATAATGGTGTGGTTGAAAAAGCCTGGGGACCACGTTACGACAAGAATGTAACACGCGAACTATACATTAAAAAGAATGAAGAAGCCATCAACCGCATTGGTACGCCGGAAACAGAACCTAACTATCCATTAGGCTGGGCGCAGGCTTGTAATACGCCGTTTAAATACTGGAAGCAGGATGCCAACAGCGAAGGCGGCACACACAATCCGCTCATCGTTTTTTACCCGGCATTGATAAAAGACAAAGGCGCTATACGCACGCAGTATGGTCATGTGAATGATATACTACCCACCACATTAGAAGCCATTGGTATTGCACCACCAAAAACCATTCGTGGCGTTCAGCAAGATTCGTTGCAAGGCGCTTCTCTCGTGTATTCTTTCAGCGATGCCAAAGCGCCATCACGCCACACTGTGCAATACTATTACATCTTTGGTTCGCGCGCCATTTATAAAGATGGCTGGAAAGCAGGCGCAGCGCATCATCCCGATGCGGTTGACCTGGCTGCATTTGGCAATACACCACCACCGCAAAGAGATTTTGATAAAGACGTTTGGGAATTATATAACCTGAACGAAGACTTTAACGAGCGCAATGATCTGGCAAAAAAGAATCCACAAAAATTAGCTGAATTAAAAGCCCTTTTTGATGAAGAAGCAAAGAAGAACAACCTCTATCCGTTGATTGACTGGCAGGATGTATATCAGCAAAAATTTATCAACTCGAAGAAGGCGATCACATTTGCTGCACCTCCGCCGCCAGCCGGTAAACAACAATAACTAAACGGATGCGATTGATTTTCTAAACCGGCTCATTACCAAAGGTCAGCAATACAATCGTGCTTTTGGTTTTTTAGTCTTAAAACATCCACTGTTGAACAAGAACAGCAAGTGTTGGCTAATCTCTTAAAGAGCAACACTTCCCGTGCTTCCAAATAAAAAATAACGCAAAAACAAACAACATGATATTGAGAAAATTCATTGTAAAAAAAGCACAACAGAGCCTTACGGTAATAGGCGCGTTTGCAATATTTTCTACGAATGCGCAGCAAGACACAGCTTACCATGGAACCGTTGGTAAAACTTTGGCTGAATCAAAAGAGTATCGCATTCCCTATGCAACCGCACCCAAAGGAGCGCCCAACGTCATCTGGATTTTATTGGATGATGTTGGCTTTGGCGCCTCCAGTGCATTTGGTGGATTGATCAGTACACCCACCATTGACAGTCTTGCCAACAACGGTTTGCGATACACCAATTTTCATACAACGGCGATTTGCGCACCTACCCGTGCAGCCTTACTAACCGGAAGAAACAGTTCGTATGTACACATGGCTGGCTTTGCGCACAAAATTTTATCGGCAGGCTTTCCCGGCTGGGATGGCAAGATTCCATCAAGCGATGGAACGATTGCTGAAATACTAAAAGCCAACGGTTACAACACATTTGCTGTGGGTAAATATGGTGTAACGCCCGATGAAGAAAACAACAGTGCGGGTCCCTTTGATCATTAGCCCAGCGCAAAAGGCTTTGAGCATTTCTTTGGATTTTTGGGTTCACAAACTGATCAATACAAACCCGATTTGGCAGAAGATGATGCGAAAGTGGCTCCCGATCGAAGGCACTTAAGTGAACAGATAACAGACAAAGCTATTTTTTACATAGAACGCCAAAAGAAAGCTGCACCGGACAAGCCTTTCTTTTTGTATTACGCACCCGGTGCCACACATGCACCGCACCAGGTTCCTGATGATTGGCGCGACTTATACAAAGGCAAGTTTGACGAAGGCTGGGATGTATTCAGAGAAAAAGTTTTTGCCAATCAAAAGAAGCTGGGTTTGTTGCCTGCGTATGCGCAATTGCCCGAACGCAATCCCAACATAAAAGCATGGAATAAATTGTCGGCTGATGAGAAGAGACTGTATGCCCGTTTTATGGAAGTGTATGCCGCTTATTTAGCTTATACCGATTATGAAATGAAAAGAGTAATTGATGAACTGAAAAAAGTAAATGGGTTAGACAACACTGCCATTTTTATAATGATTGGCGATAACGGCGCAAGCAAGGAAGGCACATTGTATGGAGACGTTGATAAGCCAATATTTGGCAAGCCGGTTTCTGAAGAAGAAAGCATCAAATACAACTTAGCCAACATCGATAAAATTGGCAAGCCAGAAGGCGTTGAAGGCAACTATCCATTAGGCTGGGCGCAGGCTTGCAACACGCCGTTTAAATACTGGAAGCAGGATGCCAACAGCGAAGGTGGCACACACAATCCATTGATCCTCTTTTATCCAAAAGTCATTACAGATAAAGGAAGTTATCGCAATCAATATTCTTATGTTACCGACATTCTTCCAACCACACTTGATATTGTTGGCATCAAAGCACCGGCTGTTATCAAAGGCATACAACAAGATAGTTTGCAGGGCAATTCTTTGTTCTTTACATTCAACGATGCCAAAGCGCCTTCGCGCCACAACACGCAGTACTATTACATTTTTGGTTCGAGAAGCATTTATAAAGATGGCTGGAAAGCAGGCTTTGCCTTTCAATCTGCGAATCATAATGCATTGATGAGCAACTACGCCGTTGCAGACACAGCGCACAACGACTGGCAGTTGTACAACCTGAATGAAGACTTTAACGAGCGCGTTGACCTGGCAAAAAAGAACCCTCAAAAATTAGCCGAATTAAAAGCTTTGTATGATGAAGAAGCTACAAAGAATCATCTCTATCCTTTGATTACCTGGGATGATGTGGCTGATAAAATCAAAGATGTTTCAGTGATGCCAAAAGGCTTGCAACTCAATCACGACAAACCGTCCAAATGATGCGTTTGCAAGGTTTGTTTTTACACGAAAAACAGATAGACAAATTTTCATTCTTAAAATGGTTATTATGTTGATACAAGACATTTGGTTGCTGATTAAAAAGATAACAATCGGCATCCTCTTATTCATCTTTCCGGTCCTTATTGTAGGCGGATTGTTATGGCTCATTCAGTTTTTCTTCTTTAAGTAAACCTCCTTATTCATTTTATAAAAAATGCGGTTATGAAAGTTGATAAAAAAACAGTGCAAAAAGTAAAGAGGGACCTTTTCATTAGCATCTTCTTGTACACAACGCCAATCTTGCTGATGTTCTTATCTTTTTATTTAAGCGGAGCCAGACCCGGGCAAACTTATGTTCCAACAACAGTTACGGGCAATGACCTTTTATCGCAGATTTTTCAGCACCTCAACACATGGGGTTTGCCCGCGATCATGGTTGTGATAGGGATTGTTGAATTTGCCTACGGTTTATACGAGAATCACTGGACAAAAAGCGAGCGATTATTAGACATTGTGTGCTTTGTGGTACCGAAGATTTTAGTAAAACCGGTGATTGCTTATTTCGGTTTGCTGATACTTCCGAAAGTGTTTCCTCATACAAAAGATGTATTCGCCTGGATTCCATTTTGGTGGAGCTTTTTCATCATTGCAGTAGGCGATGATTTAACGCAATATTGGTATCATCGCATCCATCATCAATTGCCCTGGTTGTGGCGGTTTCATCGCACGCATCACTCTGCGCCTTACATGGGTATGGCAATGGCAAGCCGGCAAAATTTTTTGTACACTATTTTCTTCTCACAAATTTATTTTACAACCACCATGGTGTATTTAGGACTCGGTTATCCTGTGCTGTTTGTAACCGGCATAAAAGCGTTGATTACAACCGGCGCGCACAGCAGTATCAAATGGGACAAACCTTTTTATACAAAAAAATGGCTGAAGCCGATTGGTTGGGTGATGGAGAGATTGATTTCAACACCCGCAACGCACCACGCGCATCATGCAGATACCAACGAGGATGGTATTGGTTATTACAAAGGCAATTTTGGCAACATGTTTTTTATCTGGGATATTATCTTTAAAACAGCCCACATCAGTCGCAAATATCCCAAAGCCTATGGCATCAATTTTTACAAGGAAGAAGAATGGTATGCGCAATTTTTATGGCCTATTTTCAAATCGAAGAAAGAAGGCAGCGAGTTGCACCAGCATGGTCCAATGGTTGGCGATGCAGTTGAAGATGCTAATAAAAGAGATGACATCAAAGTTGCTATTGTTTCGCCACGTCCCTTTGCGCAGGCTACAACATAAGTTTGTTTTTACACTAAAAATTAGCAAGCCTACATTTGCATTCATTCATTAAATCGTTATCGTTGGTGTTTATTCTAAATAAAAAATATTGCTATCTCGCTTCTACTATTGCCGGCTTTTTGTTTTTGTTCATTTTTTCATGCAAAGAGAAAAGGGGAAATCAAACATTGGCATCAGTTACAACAGCAAAAACAAAATGTGCCGCCTGCAAATCGCCTTCATCACGCGCGGCATTGCTGAACGCTTCTTATAAAACATCTAGCATTGTTGCAACCAATCCAGATCAAAAAGAAATGGTGCTGATTAGGGGCGGAACCTTTCAAATGGGTTCGGATAACTTCCCCGATGCAAAGCCGGTTCATGCAGTTACGGTCAATTCTTTTTACATGGATGAACACGAAGTTACCAATGCGCAATTTGCCCAATTTGTAAAAGCCACAGGATACAAAACTGTTGCCGAGCAACCACTCAATCCGGCTGATTTTCCCAACATTCCTGCGGATAAATTGCAACCTGGTTCGGCAGTGTTTACGCCGCCCTCCCACCCAGTTTCGTTAGACGATCCCATGCAATGGTGGGACTATAAAAACGGTGCCGACTGGATGCATCCGCAAGGCCCGCAAAGCTCTATTGTTGGCAAAGAAATAGAGCCGGTTGTGCAAGTGTGTTATACTGATGCAGTGGCGTATGCAAAATGGGCGGGCAAGCGTTTGCCAACCGAAGCTGAGTGGGAATATGCGGCGCGTTCAGGCAAGCAATACAAAGACTATTATTGGGGAACTGAATTGAAGCCAAATGGTAAATGGGCAGCCAATATTTTTCAGGGCAGTTTTCCCTGGAACAACAAAAAAGAAGATGGCTATGCAGGCGTAGCGCCGGTTAAATCGTTTCCACCGAATGCATTTGGTTGTACGATATGGAAGGCAATGTGTGGGAATGGTGCAATGATTGGTATCGCCCGGATACTTATGCACACAGCGTTTCTCTCAATCCGCAAGGACCAAAAGATAGTTATGATCCTGAGGAGCCGGCCCACAAAAGCATGTACAGCGTGGTGGTTCTTTTTTATGCAGTAATGAATAGCGCATTCGTTACAAAGCAGGCATTCAGGCGAAAGCACATTTTGCAGCAATAATATTGGTTTTCGTTGCATGAAGGATCTAAAGTAAGCGTTTTGTTTTTGCCACAATTTTTCATTCATTGCTTTATAAACAAGAGCCGGAAATAGTCGGGCTCTATTTTTGAAGATAAGTTTGAAAATTAATAAAGTAATTGAGTAACAGGAAATTGTTTGCTATTTTCATGAAATAGACAAAAACAAAATGAATAGTAAAGTAAACCCCAACCTTTTTTTTAAATATATTGTTTTTACAATCGCATTTTAACATCAAACAATAGGATTTCATTACAATGAGAAATGCTTCGTTTTTATGGATAGTGGCGTTGGTAATGGTGCTGCTCGACACCTATATTTTTTTTGTAGTTCGCACGCTTACTCAACACAACAGCGAACGTTTCAGAATGACAATCTACATTGGCTATTGGGCAATCAGTATTTCGGTGATTTTGGTTTTGCTTACATTTCCTTACTGGCGGCAATCGTCGTGGATGAAAGAAACACGTGAGTATGTGTTTGCCATAGTATTGGGGTTGGTTTTTGCAAAACTCATTGCCGTTGTTTTCTTTTTGTTTGATGACATCCGGCGAGGCGCCATGTGGCTGATGAGTAAGTTGTTTCACCGGACCGGCGCAGATTATGTGCAGGATGATCCTGCCATTCCCCGCTCACAATTTTTAAGCTGGTTTGGTTTTGCCGCAGGCACTACTTTGTTCGGCTCATTGATCTATGGATTTTCCAACAAATACGATTACAAAGCAAGGAATATAAAGCTGTCGTTCGACAATCTTCCCAAAGCTTTTAAAGGCTTTCGCATTGTGCAGATCAGCGACATTCACAGCGGCTCTTTTCACAATAAAGAAGCAGTGAGCAAAGGTGTTGATATGATTTTACAACAAAAAGCTGATCTCATTTTATTTACCGGCGATATTGTAAATGACGATGCCAAAGAGATGATTGATTACATTGATGTTTTTAAAAGAATCAAAGCACCTTATGGCGTTTACAGCACCCTGGGTAACCACGATTACGGCGATTACAAATGGGGCTCAAACCCAACCGGAGAGGCATTTGTAGAAAAACAAAAAAATCATCAGCGCGTAATTAATACACACAAACAATTGGGCTGGCGGCTGATGATGAATGAGCATATAGCCATTGAAAAAGAGGGTGAAGCGTTTGCTTTAATCGGTATTGAAAACTGGGGCGCAAAAGCAGGCTTTCCAAAATATGGCAGGATGGATTTAGCGTATCCTGGCACAGAGAAATATTCATTCAAATTGTTGATGAGCCACGATCCAAGCCATTGGGATGCCGAAGTGCGACCAAAGTATGGAGATATAGATTTAATGCTATCAGGACACACACATGGAATGCAGTTTGGCATTGAAACGCCCTGGTTTCGCTGGAGCCCTGTGCAATGGGTTTACAAACAATGGGCTGGCTTGTATGTTGAAGGAAAACAACATCTATATGTAAATCGTGGGTATGGTTTTATTGGCTATCCGGGACGGGTTGGAATATTGCCGGAAATTACAGTGATTGATTTTGTGTGAAGAAATACAGGTAACCGCGGAGACGCGAAGTTTGGTTTTGCCCATTTTTTCTTCGCGTCTTTGCGCCTCCGCGGTCTTTTTTTGCAAAACCAAACACCTGTTAAAACCAAACGTTTACTGAAATGTAGAAAGGCACGTAACAATCTTCAACAATTAAACGTTATCAAAAAATGGTTGTCGAAAGGCAATAGATTTATCAATCAAAAACAAGATTATGAAGAAAAGAATTGTAAGCCTCTGCGTCGTATTATTTTGTGTTGCGATGGCTCAAGCGCAACGTCTTGATTTTGGTGCCAAGATTGGTGCGAACATGACAAAGATTAACGGTGAAAGTTTTAGCGATGCATTCCGTTTGAATTACCAGTTAGGCTTTTATGGCGAGATAGATTTTACTAAAAACATTGGTATTCAACCTGAGCTTTTATTCAGCCAGTCCTCTTCAACGGTTGATACCAGCGGTTTTAAATCCGTCTATCAGGATGCAGCCAGCAGCCTGCTGAAAAAAGATGTAAAACTAAACTACCTGAACATCCCGGTTTTACTGCGTTTGAATGCAGGAAGGTTTCTTACCTTTCATGTAGGACCGCAGTTCAGCATCTTAATGAATAACAACAAAAACTTATTGGCGAACAGCAAAGATGCTTTTAAAAGTGGTGATTTTGCAGCCGTGTTGGGTGCACAGATCAATATAAGTAAGCTGCGCATTTACGGACGTTACAACATTGGTTTGGCTAACATCAGCGATGCTGATAATGCCAACAAATGGAAGAACCAGCAACTACAGGTTGGCGTTGGTTTTACTTTGTTATAAGTTTAAAAACATTGCAATAAACGAGGTGAAGGATAATGTACTTTCACCTCGTTTTTTTATGCGCTTTTGGTTTGAAAATGAATTGCATAGTCATTACATAAACCTTCAGATTAAAATAACAGATCTTTATTGTATGAAATATGTATCCGTTTATCTTCTTATAATTTGGGCTTTTGTTTTTGCCATAAAAACAAATGCGCAAACAACATTGCCCATTCCACGAAACATAAAAGAAGCGTATCAAAAACAAACCCGTTCAACGGATGGTAAGCCTGGAAAAAGCTATTGGCAGAATACAGCGAATTATAAATTAGACATTCAATTCAATCCCGAAACTCGCGTGCTGCAAGCATTTGAGAAGATCGAATACTTTAATAACAGCCCCGATACCTTAACTGAAATTGTGTTTAAGCTGTATCCAAATTTGTACAAGAGCGGCTCACAGAGGATGATGAAAATAAATACAGAAGATGTGAGCGAAGGGTTACAATTTGATACCCTTAAAGCGGATGAATTAAGCGCAAAAGATACCATCGGGCAAGGCACTAACTTCTTTATCAGGCATGTAAAAATATTGCCAAAAACAAAAGTGCATTTTACTATTGCTTATCATTATACGCTTAATAAAGGCTCACACATTCGCACCGGCGAAATAGAACCTGGCGCCGATTTCATTGCTTACTTTTTTCCGCGCATTGCCGTGTATGATGACATTGATGGATGGAATGTAAATCCTTACATCGGCACACAGGAATTTTATAACGATTTCTGCCACTTCACCATCAATATTTCGGTTCCAAAAAACTATGTGGTTTGGTGTACCGGTGATTTAAAAAATAGCAAAAATGTTCTGCAGGAAAAATATCTTCAGCGATTGAAAAATGCAGAGAAAAACGATAACCTCACAACAATCATTGACAGTAATGATGTCACTAAAAATGACATTACCGTTGACCAGCCAACGCTAACCTGGCAATACGAAGCAACTGATGTTACCGATGTTGCTTTTGCAGTAAGCAATCATTATGTATGGCAATCATCAAGTCTTAATGTTGATAGCCTAACAAAGCGCCGAACCCGCGTGGATGCTGTGTTTGCTCCGAAGCACAAAGATTATTTTGAAGTAATAAATTTTGCCCGTAAAACAGTAGAGGCTATGAGCTTTGTCTTTCCCAAATGGCCTTATCCATATCCGCATGAAACCGTGTTTGATGGCTTGGATCAAATGGAATATCCGATGATGGTGGATGATAATCCACTCGAACAAAAAGATGAAACCATTGAGCTAACCGACCATGAAATTTTCCATACAATGTTTCCTTTTTACATGGGCACTAACGAAACCAAATATGCATGGATGGATGAAGGCTGGGCAACCATTGGGGAGTGGCTGATTTCGCCGATGATTGATAGCATTATCAAAGATGATTATGGCGTATTTCCTTACGAACAAGCTGCCGGAACCGAAGAGGATTTGCCCATTGCAATATTGTCAACGCAGCAAACCGGAACGGCTTATTTTTTAAACTCTTATCCCAAACCTGCCTTTGGATATTTGTATGTGAAAGATATGCTGGGCGATGTTTTGTTTACTAAAGCAATACACAACTACATTTCACAATGGCATGGCAAACATCCGATACCATTTGATTTTTTTAACTGCATGAATGAAGGTGCAAATCAAAACATGAACTGGTTTTGGAAACGCTGGTTTTTTGATTCAGGTGTACCAAATTTAGGAATTGAAAATGTTGCCAAAACCAAAGATGGATACGCAATAACCATTGCTAACAAAGGCGGCAAGCCTGTGCCGGTTGATCTCACATTTCATTTTAGTGATAACATCACTTCAACACTTCATTCGAGTATTGCATGTTGGAAGAATGAAGAGAAAAGTGCAACGTTTTCTTTAGTGTCTAATAAAAAGCTAAACAGCATTGAATTGGGCAGTTTGTACACACCAGACACTGATAAAAGTGACAACGTTTATCTGGTGAAGTAGAAAGTAATGTTGCGTCATTGGTCATCTGTACCATTAAAAAATGATAATACTTCTTGCTTTGTTTTTGCTCAAATTTGCACCTTATGATTATTAAAAAAGCAGCTTACTTAACGTCGAGTGCAACGTATGAACAATGCCCGAAACCTGACCGGCCAGAGTTTGCATTTATCGGTCGAAGCAATGTGGGCAAATCATCGCTCATCAATATGCTTTGCAACAACAGCAAGCTGGCTAAAACATCGGCTGCGCCTGGCAAAACGCAATTGATTAATCATTTTGAAATTGAAAGTAGTGCAAAAGAAAAATCGCCAACGGTAAAATGGTATTTGGTTGATTTGCCCGGATATGGCTTTGCCAAAGTATCGCAAAGCAGCCGGAGAAGATGGGAACAAATGATTGAAAATTATTTGCGCAAGCGCGAAAATATTGCTCAGGTGTTTGTATTGCTTGATGTGCGTTTGCAACCACAACAAATTGACCTGGATTTTGTAAATCAGTTGGATAAATGGCAGGTTCCTTTTTCTTTAATTTTTACAAAAGCTGATAAGGAAAAACCACTTGCGGCGCAGCGAAATGCAGATGCTTTTTTAGATGCGATGCGTCAAACTTGGCAGTTTCTTCCGCAGCATTTTATCAGTAGCGCAAATAACAAAACGGGACGAGATGAAATATCGAATTTTATACAGAGTTGTAATGATGGAGTGAAGAAAGAAGGTTGAGCTTACGAAGAAAATGTTTTTCAAAGATGAAAGCTTTGCCCACTACTCATTATCATCTTCTCTTACTTTTTTCCCTTGATGGAAAAAAGTAACAAAAAAGATCAAGGACGGCATGATCGCTCCGCGCATCCGTCCGTGCCTGCGCACCTTTATGTGTAACAGGATTTGTTTTTGTTTAGTGGAATGTACGTGAGTTTGGTTTTGTATCTTTTTAAAATCGTCTTTGTGAAGCTTTGTGTCCTTTATTCTTCGTGGTTCGAACAATGCTCAATTATTTACAAAGCGTTGAAGAGTGCGACGCAACGATGTTCAATCGGAGCGTTAGAGTTCGGTACATAAAACTGTATTTTGTGTTCTGTATTTTCTACTCACAACTCACTTCTCACCATTCACAAAAACAGCGTATGAAGTTGCTTAAAACCTCACACGCTGTTTTTGTTTTTACCCGTTTTTATTGCTTTGCTTGTTGCTGCCCGCTTACTTCCTGCAGCATTTCTTTTACAGCAGCTTCGAGTTGATCATCTTTTCCTTTTAAGAAATCTTCGTAAGGCAAAGGAACGCGAATGTCGGGGTTCACCTGCAGGTTTTCTGTCGGGCGGTTTTCCTTGCCAATGGTTGCCACCATCGGGATGCCAAACACAACCGTCGGGTCAATTTGCGTTTCCCACCAAACGGCAGTACCTGTGCCCGGAACAGGCATACCAATCAGTTTACCATCGCCGTTTTGCTTGTAGATGTAAGGGAAAATAAACGCATCGCTGTAATTGCTTTCGCTGGTAACAACGCAGCTCGGTTTTTGCCATCTTCCGATGGGCTCGCCGCCTTTCAACAAATGACTTTGCGGTGCAAATCGCAGGTATGTTTTTCCGGTTAAAAAGGTATTCAAATCGTCGTGCAGCCAACCGCCGCCGTTGAAGCGTGTATCTACAATGAGAGCTTCTTTGTCTAAGTTTTCACCCATCACTTTGTCGAACACTTCGCGCAGGCTTTCATCGTTCATCCCTTCTACATGTACATAACCAATTTTACCACCGCTTAATTTGTTTACCATTTCGGCTTCGCGCTTAATCCATCGCTTATACATCAGGCCGCTTTCCTCGCCGGCTGTAATGGGTTTTATTACTTCTTCAACAGTTGTTTTGGTTGAAGGATTGTACACCGTAAGCAACGTGTTATCGCCAACCATGCGGTTGAGGTATTTTGCCCAATCAACCGTATCAGTAATGGGTTCTCCGTTGATTTTTTGTATGATGGAACCGCCCTTTATTTTACTCGCTGCTTTATCGGCCGGACCGCCTGCAATCACTTCACTTATTTTTAACCCATTGCCGGTGTACGTTTCATCAAACAACAAACCGAGCGATGGTGTAACATCGCCTGTTGAGTTTTGCGGACGGTATCTTCCACCTGTATGCGAAGCATTCAATTCGCCAAGCATTTCGCTCAGCAACTCCTGAAAATCATAGTTGTTGCTGATGTGGGGAAGAAATTTTTGATACTCCGTTTTGTAATAAGCCCAATCAACGCCCTGCATTTTCGGGTCATAAAATTTTTCTTTGGTTTGCCGCCATACATGGTCAAAGATGTATTGCCGTTCTGCTGCGGCATCCAGCGTCATTTCACCGTTGATGTTGATAGGCGTTATCTTACCATTGTCGGCGTCCACTTTCACCAAATGCCCGCCATTGCTTACAAACAAACTTTTGCCATCATCGCTGATTTCAATGCCGCTTGGCGTGCCGCCGAGTTTAGCAAGAATTTTAGTCTCTTTAGTACGAGGTTCGGTTACCCACAAATCATATCCTTTTTCAAAATTGGATAAATAATACAGCTTGCTGGCATCTTTGTTCAATTCATAATCTGAAATGGAAGAACTGTTAATGGTAAGCCTTACAATGCGCTGGTCAAGATTTTCCAAATCGAGTTTGATAAGTGTGTCTTTCTTTTTTTGTGCCGTACTTTTCTTGCCTGCTTCGGTTGAATCTTTTTTCGCTTTGTCTTTTTGTTCTTTCCACAATTTATAATCATCATCGCTCAATTTGTATTGGTCATACAAATCTTTATCAAAAAATACGGCATACACGTCTAACTCGCTGCTGCCCTGGTTGGCAAGCGATTTTCTTCCTTCTTTATTGCTCAGCCACGTCATCATTTTACCACCCAGATACCATTTGCTTCCATTCTCACCAAAGCCGCTGTTGATGGGATAGATACTTGTATCGGTTACAGCATCAATCAACGAAGTATTGGTGTTTCCAAAATAACCTTTTTGGTCATCAGTTAATACATATTTACTATCAGGGCTCCAATGAAAATCCCAGTCGCCATCGCTGTACGAATAGTTGTGACCTTCGGGCAAAAGTGTTCTTGTTTTCTTCGTAGCGATGTTATATACTTTTAAAATGTTGCGGTTTTCTATGTACCCAATTTCCTTTCCATCAGGCGAAAAACGGGGCTGAAATTCTTCGGCAGAAGTAGCAATCACCGGCTCTTCTTTTAATACCGTAGATGCAAAAAAATAAGGTTCATCGGCACGTGCAATGGTGGTTTTATAAATGTCCCAATTGTCGTTACGTTCGGCAGCATAAATCAAGGTTTTACCATCGGGACTCCATTGCACCATGCGCTCTTGCTGCGGCGTGTTGGTGATGCGTTTCGTTTGACTGCCATCCACCGCCGAAACAAAAACTTCACCGCGTGTTACAAAGGCAATTTCTTTTCCGTTTGGGTTAAGGGCAAACTCGGTAACGTTGCCGTTTACATTTACGTTTTTTTCCACTCCTGCCCTGCCATCGTTGATGATTTGAATGGCAATTTTTTGCGGCTGGCTTCCTTCTTTCATGGTATAAATTTCACCATCGTAAGTAAAGCATAACGTGTTGTCGTTGGATGCGCTTAGGTGTCGTACCGGATTTTTTGTAAACTGCGTCAATTGCTTTTCTCCGCTTCCCTGCAGAGCAAGTTTGAATACATTTTGTGAGCCTCCCTTTTCACTTAGATAATACACGCTTTGATCATCATGCGAAAAAAGGGGCTCTCTGTCTTCGCCATTAAAATTGCTCAATTGCTTGTAGGTAGCGGCTTTTACATCCATCAGCCAAATGTCTTTGGTTACGGCAGATGTGTGATGCTTACGCCATTCGTCTTCATAACCTTTGGTATCCTGAAACACAATCTGCGAACCGTTGCTATTGAAATGTGCATTTTCCATACCTGCTGCACTTAGCAAAATAGAACGACCGCCATCAACCGGCACTTTGTACACATTGCGAAACAGTTTGATGCTAAAGCGCACACTTTCCGCAGGCGCATTGCGTGCGCTGCCGAAGATGACATATTTGTTATCGGGCGTAAAATCGGTTGGATAATCTGCTGCGCTGTTGTAAGTTAGCCGTATAGGAGTGCCGCCGGTAGCAGGCATTACAAACACATCGAAGTTGCCATAGCGGTCGGATGCAAACGCAATGGACTTGCTATCGTGGCTCCAAACGGGCATCATATCCTGCGCTTCGTGTATGGTTAATGGAACTGCAACACCGCCATTGGTTGGTACAATGTAAATATCACCTTTGTAGCCAAAGGCAATGGTTTTGCCATCGGGTGAAATCGCCGGATAGCGCAGCCACAACGGTGTGTTTTGAGAGAAGATGTTAGAAGTGATGAGAAGTAAAAAAGCGATGAAAACAAAAGATGTTAGCTTCATAAAAAAGAAATAAAAATTAAAGATAAGATTGGGTGAGATTGGAGTAAAAAGATTCTGCTGTTGTTTGGAAAGCTATATTAAACTAGCAGAACGAAGATCGTACAATAAAGATGAATGAAATGAATGGTTTTGTTTTTACACGTTTCTTGTTATTGAAGTATGAAGATCGTTTGAGATGAAGAAATAGATCGGTGTTGAGCGGACAGAGAAGACAAGCACGAGCGGACGCTCGCGCCAGAGCCATGAATAGCGAAAATAAAAAGTTATAGCCTTATTTGGTTTTTTTAAGTTCATTCAACAATTGTTCTGCTTGTTTTTTATAGGGTGAATGAGTTTTTAAAATAGATGATAAAGTGTTCGTTGCAGAATCTATCTCATTCAGCTTTGTATAACTAAGTGCTTTGTACCATTTGGCTTCATATGAAGGAGATACATTAACCACTCTTTTTAATAAAGAATCAAACTGCTTAACTGCATTCTCAGGCTCTTCTTTTTCTAAAAAGCACAAGCCTTTATAAAGGTGCATGTAGTTGTTCAGTGTTAGCTGGTTGGATTCCGCACCCATTATCTGGTAATCGCCATCCGAAGCTGTCAATACTTTTTTATAGTTTTTTTGTTTGTAATCGGTGTAATAAGCACTGACTTCTACAGGATCATTTTTGGCAACATAAGGCGCATAAAATTTTTGATATAACTCTGATACATATGAAGCAGTATGCGTATGCAAAGAAGGTTGGTTATTTACTGAATCAACAGAGGTAATTGATGGTTGTTTTGCATTTGTATCTGCAGAAACTGTTTGCTGAACAGGACGTTGCGTTTTTACAGCAAAAAAAATAGCAGTGACGATAATGATTACTACTATAGCTGCAATTGCCAGAGAATGTTTACCAAGGAACGATAAGTTGTATTTCCTTTTTTCTTTCTTTTCAGCAACATCGTTATTAGCATTGCTGTTTGTAACAGATATTTTTATTTCATCTTTTTCATCATTTTCATCATTTAGCAAAGCGCTTATCAGCAATTCTTCTTCATACTGTTTGCGCAGCTCTTCATTTGTATTTAGCTCCTGCATAAACAATTCTTCTTCATCAAGGCTCATCTTTCCTTCTAAGTATTGCTCTATTTTTTCTTCATTTTCTTCCCATGGTTCCATAATACTACAGTTGTTTGTTATATTTTTTCCAGGCTTCTTTAAATTCCTTTTTTGCTCTGTAAAGTTTTTGCGTGCAGGATTGTTCTAAAATTTGCATCTTTTCTGCTATAACTTTATAGCTTAATTTATTTATATACCGCCATTTCATCAGCGATACACTTTCGGCAGGCAACGTTTGTAATACGCGTTGTAGTTTTTGTTTCAACAGTTCTTTTCGAATAGCATCATCACCATTTTTATTCATGGTTTTATAGTATTCAAAAAATAATTTTTTCTCTTCATTTTCTTTTATCTCTTTTTTATACATCCTGATAAAAGTACGGTGAAAAGCTTGTTTTAAATAGCCCGTGTATTCAACATCCGTAAAAATTATAGCACCAGCTTTTCCTCTCGCATTAAACCGCTGCCACGAGATGTAAAAAGCCTCTTCAGCAATTTCTTCTAAGCGATAGGCAGGAATAGTATCAGATTTATAAATGATGCTCTTAAACCATTTACCCTTGCAAATAGTTGAGACTGCAACAAGCATTGTGTTCTCTCCTTCCTTATCATTTGCTTTCCATACACGGATAGCAGTAGCGCTCAATAGATACTCGTTACTGGTTTGTATTTCCATTTGTAGGGGCTGGTTAAAAAATCAGATGTACAAATTAAAGAAACATTTCAGTACCGCTTCTTTAGAGTACCTGTAAACCTAAAAATTTCTACAAAAAATTTATTTTTTATAAGTTTACACGTACTTCATTACACTGTATATGCCTGGAACTAAATATAAGATAAGCATAACTTTTTGTGTTTTGCTTTTTTCTCTATGTAAAATTTATTCTCAGCCCGTTGCTAAACCTGAAACCGATTCCTTTGCAATCAATCTGAAAATCTGCACCGACTACGGCAATAAAAATCAATGGGATTCTGCTTTGCATTATGCAAAAATGATAGAACGGATTGCAATAAAAGCGGACGGTGGATGGAGTGAACGTTGCGCGAATGTTTTTTTCCTGATTGGCGAAGTTTATCGCGTGCAGGACAATTTTCGTATGGCTTTTGGTTATTTCAAAAAATCTGTAGAAGTATTTGATTCGCTGGGTTCAAAAATACAGAACAATGCTATGTATACCCTCGCACTATCCAGAACCGGTTACATGTATTATGAATTGGGAATCAGAGAAGTACAAAGTCAATATTTCCTGAAGGCAATAGAACTAAATAATAAATTTCATCCAGAAAACTATATAGAAAGTAACGAGCAGATGTACATGACGCTTGCAGGTATTTATGCCAGTAAAGGACAATATACAAAAGCAGATTCTATTTATTCGGAAGTAAAATCTATACTCGATACTATGCCACAGAATAGTTTCTTACTTTATCTGCAGGCATCCCTTTTTGGAAATGAAGCAAGCATTTATACTGAAACCGGCAATTATATAAAGTCGTTGCAATTATTACATAAATCTTTGGAGTATGAGATAGCTGCTAAGGCTGGCAATTACCCTACAGACGATTACATAAGACTTTGCGTAAATCTTGCCCAAACTTATGCACTGAATAACCAACTGGATAGTGCCTGGAAGGCTTGCAGGCAGGCAGAAGATAGCTTGCATGTTTTTTCTGATACCAATACGCTAAAAGCTCTTATTATACAGGTGAAGGCATTTTTGTGCCAGCAACAAAAACAATATACAATAGCCATCGCACTTGATAAACAGTTTATAACTATGGCAGATACACTGCCTGGGGTACTTGATATTTATTACCCTACGCTGGTTAATCTTGGCGTTAATTATTCAGCAGTAAAAAATTACGAAACTGCCGATTCGATATTCAGAAGCGTAATTATCAAACTACAGGATTCGGGTCTTATGTATTCTTATACCTTGCTGAATGCAAAGAAAGAATTGTGTGCTGATTTGGTAAAAGAAAAAAAATATGAGGAAGCTGCGGATAGCCTTGTAGCATTGATTCAACTTGACTTTGATGCGATGGACAAAAGCTTTGAAAGTATGACCGAAGCCGATAAGCTGCAATACCAATCCGAAGCCGACAAAGTTTTTGACCTTATGTATGTATGTGTACACAACGATAAAATGCTTCCGCAAAGCACTCTTTATAAAGTTTATAAAGCAGAGCTGCAAAGGAAAAGTTTGGTATTGCGAAGCCAGTTGGCAGAGTTAACTACAATAAGAAATTCAAAAGATTCGGCTTTACTAAACCTTTATAATAAATGGGTAGCTAACAAAGAAATCCTTTCGAAACAGTATTCACTTCCGTATAATCAGCGGATGTTTGCAATTGATAGTCTTGAAGAAGTAAATAATGGTTTGGAGAAGCATTTGGGAGAAATGAGTTCCCTAACCAGCATAGATAAAAACGCTTTGCCATCTTCGTTACAACCAAGTGCTTTAACCGCGAACATCGGGTTTGTTCGTTACGATGATGAAACGGCAGATTCAACCGGAAAAAACGCATGGTATGCTGCTTTTGTTACAACAGCAACCGATACCATTCCACATTTCGTTGATTTATGCAGTGAAAAACAATTGCTGAGTTTATTGAAAGATAACAACGGAAAATGGATAAATGAAAATCAGCTTACCCAAAAATTATACGATAAAAGCAGCAGCTTTAGCGCCAAGCTGTACAGTTGTGTTTGGAAGCGATTGAACTCTCATCTCGTCAATATAAAGAAGGTAAATTATTCTACCGCCAACCTTCTGAATAATATTTCATTCTCTGCTATTTACGATGGTGAAAACTACCTGATGAATCGTTTTACATTCAACAGATATTTTAGTTTGCAGGAGACGTTTTCTAACAACAATGCAAGCGCTAAGCCGCAGCAGGTAAGCCTTTGGGGTAATGTGAACTACAACTTTGCCAATTATAATAATGCTTTTGCTAAGGCAAAAGTAAAAGATAAACCTGCCCGTTCAACCTCTTTATACACTTCGTTTGTTACTACAAGCAAAGGGGTTTCCAACAAGCCGTTGGCATCTTTTAATACCGATGAAATCCGTAACCTAAAGAAGCTTTTTTCTAACAATAATATTACAATTCATAGCCTTGAAAATGCAAATGCAACCGAAGATATTTTCAAGCAGCAAGCCTCAACTGTACGTGGCATTCTTCATATTTCTACACATGGTTTTTACTTGCCTTTTAATAAAAGCAATGCAACCTCATCACACCCTTCCAGCTATATTTCTTCCAATACCAACCCTTTGTTTCGCTGCGGACTTGCATTTGCCGGTGTAAACAATTATTGGCGGACAGGTAATACAAAAGGCTACCATGAAGACGGTATTTTAACCGGTTACGAAGTGTCGCAGCTTGACTTGCACAACGTTGATTTGGTAACGTTGAGCGCCTGCGAAACCGGCTTGGGTGATGTTACCAACAACGAAGGCGATTTAGGTTTGCAACGTGCTTTTAAAATGGCTGGCGTGCGCAATATGCTGGTAAGTTTATGGCAAGTGCCTGCTATGCAAACTTCTGAACTTCTCTCCCTATTCTATTCCCGTTTGCTAAAGGGTAAAACGTACAGCGAAGCTTTACGCATGGCTGAATTAACGCTGCAAAAAAAGTATCCGCCTTACTATTGGGCTGGCTTTGTATTGATACAATAATTCTGCACGATTTACTTCGAGGATTCCTCCAAAAAATTTTCCAAAAAAACAAATCTGTCTTGTAGATTTTTTTTGCGATTTGGTTACTATACAACTAATAGTTGTGTATAGCAAGCTCATTGCCTTATTTGGAAGAAGCCAAAAAGACAAAGCAATCATACGATTTTAAAGCATCGGGTTTATTATTGGTAAAGCAGTAAAACTTGTTTCTTATAAGAGAGCTTACAAAGTAAAATCAAATCTTTATTTTATCAAATCACTATTATTAGTTATTGGCAGTAGAAGAATTTACTTTTTATACTAACCATTTTAAAACCATCATTATGAACAAAATTTTCAATTGCTCCTTCTTCATTTTGGCATCCTTTCTTTACTTTCAAGCCCATGCGCAAAAAACGGTGACGAAGGCAGACAAAGACAAATTAGCTTTCGACTCTGTAAAAGTGATGTGTCCTGATATTCCCCGTGAAAAGAGACCGCGTCTTACCGTTGCCCGGTTTAGTGTAACCGCTCCCAATGCTCCACAAGACCAGTTTGGCGATAACCTTGCCACCATGCTTAGCAATGCTTTGCAGGGCGTGAATTGCTACCGCATACTGGAAAGATTAAAAGACTCAAGCGACATGCTGGACGAGCAAAAATTTCAAAGCAGCGGAAACGTAGGAAAAGGAGCAGTGAAGAAAAATAAAATGCTGGGTGCCAATGTAATTGTAACCGGCGAAGTCATTACCTATGAGGAAAGCTCTAAAAACCTGGGTGTAGCACTGGTGCACACCACAAAAAGCACAGCGAAAATTGAAATTAATATTAAGCTGGTTGACCCCGAAACTAGGGATGTGATTGACCAGCACACCTTTAGCGCGGAGAAGAAAATAAACGGAGGTATGAATGTAGGAACTTATATACCTTATATAGGCGGCATCAATGCCATGAGCAGTGCTATGAAGAACCCGGCTGTGCAAGGGGCTGTGCAGGATGCTATTAATGCGGCAGTTTATTATATTTCAAATGAAAGGGACAAGATACCCATGCCCGAAAGCAACCTGGCAGAAGGTGCCACCGAATCGAATATCATCGTTCAAAACATTCAGTACGAAAAGGTTTCGCAACTGGCTTCTGCGATAGAAAAAATACCGGGCGTTTCCTCTGTGAACAGCGATCAATTTGATGGATCTACCGCTACGCTTGTGGTTGATCATAAATTAAAAATGAAAGACCTGATTGCTAAAATTATGCAATCGAATACTGGTGTACGGCTTGGTGTTCAAACCGTAACGACAGATGGTGCAACATTGGCTGTGAAGTAATAAATTTTCGTTCTTCATAAACATCCCATAGTCTCATTTTATTCTTCATTTATTCTCATATAAAAACAAAAACCATGAAAAATTTGTATCCTCATTCAATTAGTAAAATACTCCTGATTTGCTTACTAAGTCTTATCTGTGTAAGTAGGTTATTAGCAGCTCCCACAAACGTTAGTGGTAATGTAAGCGGCGAATGGACGAAAGCCAATAGCCCTTATGTAATTACGGCAACCGCAACCGTGCCTTCTGGTCAAACGCTTACCATTGATGCCGGAGTAACTGTTAACATTACTTCGGGTTCTGTTCAATTAACCATTCAGGGAACATTGAGTGCTATTGGCACAAGCACCGATAGCATTTTCTTCTTTAGAAAAGATGGGATTTCCGCCAGTCAAATTGTCCCAATTAATTTCCAGGCTTCCAGCCAAAATTCGGTATTGCAATTTGTAAAGGTTGATGGTCTCGGCTTTTATTATCATAATGCTCAAACTTATGCTATTCTGATTAGTTCAAGCAGTTGCACAATATCCAATTCCACCATTCAAAATACACAAGGCACCGGAGTAGGAATAGATGAAAATGCTTCACCGCTCATAAGTAAAAATGATTTTGCTGGGAACTCCAATTTGGATATAGTAATACATCCAAATGAGCTTAAGAATATAACGGGTAATGATTCTTTAAACGTAGGGCTGTTTACCACTTCGGTTTCCATTGCAGCAGGTGATGTATTAACAGCTAATAATAATTTTTATCGCTTGCTTACAACGATTACCATTCCAACAGGAAGAAATTTCACCATTAATCCTTATGTTACTGTAGAGTTTCAAACGGGCGGTATTCAATTGGATGTGCAAGGGACTTTAACGGCTGTAGCTCCCAGCGGACAAAATATTAAACTTCTTCCTAATGGAGGCATTTCAGGTAGTCAGATAACCCCTGTATTGATTGAATCAAACAGTCAGGGTTCTGTTTTAAGGCATGTAACTATAGATGGTTTAGGATTTTATTACCATAATGATCAAACCGCAGCTTTAGTTATTCAGTCGAGTCAGTGTACTGTGGATAGCTGTGTGATTCAAAACATAGAAGGAACAGGAATATTAATTGCAAAAGGCGGAAAGCCAACGATAAGCAATACGACGTTTTATAACAACTCAAATTTAGATGTTGATCTTGACCCTGATTTACTTAGAAAGCTTGTCAACAATAACGCATTGAATATTGGCTTGACCAACAACATTCCTATGGCACTTACCGATACCCTTATCCCGAATAATTTATTGTATCGTTTACTAACTACGTTAACCATTCCAAAATCCAGAACATTGGTTATGGCTGCAGGAGTGAATATGCAATTTCCAAGCGGAGGTACGCAGTTCATTATTCAGGGAACTTTGAAGGCAACAGGCGCAAACGGCAATTATGTCAATTTCGCACGTTATGGAGGACTTTCTGGTAATCAAGTGGCCCCGGTGGTGATAGATACGGGAAGTGTAAATTCGCTATTACAATTTGTGCTGATAGATGGATTCGGCTATTATTACCACAATAATACAACACCAACGGTTATATTGCGATCATCTTCTTGCCAGATCGTTAACACCATCATTCAAAACAGCCAGGGATTGGCCGTAGAAGTTACAAACTCAGCTTCACCGCAATTTATACGGAGTTGTTTTTACAATAATATAAACGGTGCTGTACTTTCTGTGAGTGGCAGCCCTTCCTTTTCAACTTGTAATTTTTCAGGAAATACATCAGGTATAAACAATACAAGCGCGACCGAAACAATTGATGCTCAAAATTGTTACTGGGGAGACGGCTCCGGTCCGCTTCAAAAAACAACAAATCCAACTGGGGCTGGCGATTCGGTAAGCAAAGGAGTAAATTATATGCCTTTTGTTGCCGATGCATTTTTTTGCAATGATCCTGTGCCAGTTCTTCCTCTTACTCTTCTTAATTTCGGAGCTACGCTTTCAAACAACGTTGTCAACTGCACATGGCAAACATCCAATGAAATCAATACCAATTATTTCAATATTCAGCGGAGCAACGATGGCATTACATTCAGTAACATCAACACAATACATGCGGCAGGCAACAGCAGCCTGAACAAGAGCTATAGCTTCGTTGATAAATCACCTAACAATGGCATCAACTATTATCGCCTGCAAATGGTAGATAAGGATGGTAAACTCACTTACAGTAAAGTATTACCAGTGAACATTATAATCAAGCAGCCATTTGCTATTTATCCAAATCCGGTAAAAGATTACTTGTTTGTCAAGATTCAGCACGCTATTGCCGAACAAGTAATTATACAAATAATGGATATACAGGGTAAAGTTGTACAACAGAAAAGCTATCAGCTTCAGCCGGGTATTACCACTTTATTTTTAAATGTAAATCCGTTAGTCAAAGGTTCCTATTTTATTGTAGTAAAAGGACAATCAATGCAAAAGAAAATGTTTGTAAAAGAATAAAAATGCATTGTATAAAAAAGTGTCCAACCTGTTTTGTGTTGGACACTTTTTTATACAATTGTTTCAAATAGAACAATACAATTATAAGCAAAAACAAATCTCCAGACTTGCTTCTACCTTCAATCTTATCATCCACGTTTTCGATACACTCATCTGCATTGCAATAAATACAAAACCTCTTACAATACCTGAACACAGAATCACTCATTTACCTTTCCCTTCGTAATTCATCATCATTTTGTGTTGGTTTGCTACTTGCATAACGCCTTCATATAAGTTAAACCTTTCTTCCGTGCAAACGCAATATTTTGTAACGGAATAGAGGCAACAGTGCCCGGATAGTGGGCGATTGCTTTTGCTACACTTTCTTCGCGCAATAATTGTAACATCGGATAAGGTGACCTGTTGGTATAATTCGCAGCATCGTTTGCCGATGCACTGCTGAAACGATACTGCGGATGAAAGCTAGCTACCTGGTAAATGCCTTCGTACCCGTTTTGTTGTAATCGCTTTTCAGACAACGCAACCAACTTGAGGAAACTGTCAAACAACGGAACGGCATTGGGCAAAATAATAAAAGTGGTTTCGATGGTGCTATCGTTATGAAGCTGTTCGCATTGCTGTAGAAGAGTACTTATGCAAGTTGCTTTGTTGTTGCTTTCTTCAACTCTGTAATCAATAGAATTGCGTTCCACTTCGCGTGCGGCAAATGGGCAGAAGTTGCAACCGATAACAACATCTGCAATCCATTTTTTGGTAACAGCAATTATTTCTTCTGTTGGCATACAGTAAAGGTGAAATAAAAATCGTTCATAGCGTCTCTGAAAAAATATGGGTAAAAACAAACGTGCCTTTGGTGAATAAGAATGTAAGTAGAGAGAAATAATGTAATCAGGTACTATGCTATCTTTAAAGCTAAGTTGCAAGGCAACCTTCACAAGTTGGGTATATCATTCAGCATTTTTTGAACAACAAATTTGCAACTCATCTTGTACGATGACAGAGGATATTGAAGCAACCGCTTTGTGTTGTGATACTGTCTCTTCTTAAGAGATGATGGCATCTTTATATCACCAATACTTATTCCTTAATATTGCTGCATGATCATCACTCCTCCTTACTTGCAACAAGGCGATACCATTGGTGTTGTTTGTCCTTCTGGTTTTATGCCTTATGAAAAGGTGCAAACCTGTTTACAAACGCTTGAGCAATGGGGCTTTACAGTAAAAGAAGGAATCACTTTACACACGCAGTTCAATTATTTTTCTGGAAAAGATAAAGAGCGGTTAAACGACTTACAAACAATGCTGGATGATGACAATATCAAAGCCATTCTATGCGCACGCGGTGGTTATGGTGTAAGTAGAATTATTGATAAAATGAACTGGGATAAGTTCCTCCTGAAACCAAAGTGGATTATTGGTTTTAGCGATATTACCATCCTTCATTCGCACTTGCTTCAAAACTATAATATTGCTTCGTTGCATTCGCCAATGGCGGCAGCGTTTAATGATGGTGGCAGCGAAACGGTGTATGTGCAATCGTTGCGCAAAGCTTTGCTGGGTGAGGCTTACAGCTATCAATGCGAAGCACATCCTTTGAATAAAGAAGGAACAGCAACCGGCGAACTGGTGGGCGGAAATTTATCTTTGCTGGCGCATATCATTGGTTCAAAAAGTAGTGCAAAAACAAAAGGAAAAATTTTATTTATTGAAGATGTAGGTGAATACATTTACAACATTGACAGATTGATGATACAATTGAAAAGAGCAGGGCAATTACATGAATTAGCAGGCTTATTGATTGGCTCTTTTACCGATATGAAAGACACAACCCTTCCCTTCGGACAAAATGTTTACGAAGTGATAAGCGACAAAGTGAAAGGGTATAATTATCCTGTGGAGTATGGTTTTCCTGTTGGTCATGCAAAAGAAAACTATGCATTAAAACATGGCGTTGTGCACACTTTGGAAGTGAATGAAAACGGAACGGCTCTTACAGAGCAAAACAATTAAAATGGCACAATAGAGAATCTGGTTATGATTAGTTAATCAAAGCAGTTGTAAAGGTTAAAAAATAAAACGAAACTTGCGCTTACTAATAGTTGCCTTTCTCTTATTATGTCATTACAAAACGAACTGCTTTGGATACTATTAATAAAATTCAATTACTGACGCCATTCCTGCTTGAACTGGAAAAGATTCAGCCTTTGCAAGCTGATCTGAAAGCAGCCCTGGTGAACAGTTGTACAATTATGCACATTGAGAAAGATACGGTTATTCTATCGGAAGGAGAGATAGATAAATATGCATGGGTTGTTTTACAAGGTCTCATCAGGTCGTTTCATTATGTAGGAGATACAGAAGTTACATCCAGCTTCATGAAACCCTATCACATCATTATTTCTATCGAAAGCTTTCATAGACAAACACCTGCTTTTGAAAGCATGCAAGCTTTGCAGCCGTCTGTGTTAGCTTGCATACATTATCAACAGTTAAACAATCTGTATCATCAGTTCCCTTATTTTAACTATACCGGCAGAAGGCTAACAGAGCGATATTTGTTTTTAATGGAAAAACGTTTGTTCCTTTTGCGAAAACAAAAAGCTGCCAATAAATACAAGTTCTTTCTGGATGAATATCCCGGCCTTGTAAATGAAATACCTTTAAAATACATCGCTTCTTTTTTAGGCATTAACCAGGAGACATTAAGCCGCGTAAGAAACAAAATGAGATAAACTTTTTTTGACTTTTGTCAAGAAGACAATCATGAACAAGGCTCAATTTTACAGCAGCAAAGCTGTAGTGTAATGTGCGTCAAATTTCATTATATAGTAGCAATCATATGAATGCTAAAAACGATTGAGCTATGAAAAATCAAATTCTCCGTTTTTGCTCCGGTTGCTTTTTGGTTTGTATATCTTCTGTTGTCTTCTCTCAAACAGAATTCTTTATACCCAAAGCTTTACTTATGCCTTTTCACAATCACAAGCAGCAATTGTATGTGTCGGCTGGTTTTGGTGGCGGTTACGACATCAATGTATCTTACTCTATGTCTAATCATTTTGCACTTTTTACAACAGGTACATTCAACAACGGTGTTAGAAAAAGAACCAGTTTTTTCTCTGACAGATATAACATAATAAAACACGACCAGGTGCTTACCTATGGGATAGGTTATTTTAAACAACCAAAAGGAAAACTGAATGTTTTAGAAAGCTATGCCGGTTATGGAACTAATAAAGTAAACAATTACCGGTATTTTACCACTGAACCTGACATTGTTAGTTTTACACAAGCAAACTACACAAACGTTTTCTGGCAGGTTAATGTGGGCAGAAAAACAGCCAAACGCGAGTGGAGCTTTATGGGCAGGTTTTCTTATTTCACTTACAAAAATATCTTGTTCTACGATTCAACTGAATTCAGGATTAGCGAAAAAATGAATAAAACGAACGCGAAGGGATTGAATTTTGATCCGGCTGTTTGCTATGGCTATGTTTTTAAAAGATTTTCCATCAATGGGCAGCTCGGACTTTCAATTCCTTTGATTTCACCAAAACATTATGAAACCGAACCGGTGATAGCGGGTATTGCAAGGTTAAGTTTGGAATACACGTTTGATTTGAAGGGTAGAAAAACAAAACGATAATCAATGGTTGATGCAGGGTTGCAATCCGTTCATCACACAAAAAAATTAATCACAAAAACTCCAATCAATCCTACCACCGAAACAATGGTTTCCATGACTGACCATGTTTTGAGTGTATCTTTTACCGACAAATTAAAATACTCTTTAAACATCCAAAAGCCCGGGTCGTTCACATGCGAAAACATAAGGCTTCCAGCGCCGGTTGCCAGCACCATCAGGCTTGCATTTACGCCCGTTGTTGCAATCAGCGGTGCAATAATGCCAGCCGTTGTTAAACCCGCAACAGTAGCCGATCCTACACATACACGAATGACGGCGCTGATGCTCCATGCCAGCAGCAATGGATGAATGGATAAATGGCTTAAACCGCCTCCTATTTGTGCGCTGATGCCGGTATCGGTTAGCACCTGTTTTAAAGCACCTGCACCGCCAATGATGCAGATAATCATAGCTACATCTTTGACCGCTTCTCCCATCGTTGCCATTACAGCACTCATGCGTTTTCCATTTCGTAAACCCAATGTGAATGTAGCAAACAACACGCTGATGAGCATAGCAACCACAGGGTCGCCTATCGCTTTGATGAAAGCAGCTATTTTGGTATGCGAAGTAACAGAAGAAGAAATGAGAGAGCTGAAACCAATTAAAATAACCGGCAAAAAAGAAGCTACAATGCTGATAAAAAGCGAAGGCATTTTGCTTTCTTCCATGTCTTTGGATGCGAATGCCTGCAACGGTTCATTCTTGTATTTTTTTAATGTTGTGGCAAACACCGGACCTGCCAGCACGATAGCCGGAACAGCAATCAAAACTCCATACAACAACGTAACACCCATGTCGGCATGAAACTGTTGCACCAATGCCACTGGCGACGGATGCGGAGGTAAATAACCATGCGTAACCGATAACGCAGACAAGGCAGGCAAACCAATGTAAACAGCAGGAATTTTATATCGGGCAGCAATGGTGATTACCAACGGAACTGCCAGTACAAACGCCACATTATAAAACAAAGGCACGCCAATAATGAAACAGGTAAGCACTAATGCCCATACAATATATTTCTTTCCAAAAGCGCCAATTAATCCTGTTGAAATGCGCAGCGCCGCACCGCTATCGGCAACCAATTTGCCCAGCATGGCTCCCAATGCAATGATAATAAGCAGGCTGCTTAAAATATCTCCAAGTCCTTTTTGTATGGATGTAACAACCGATGCAATAGGTAAACCGCCAAACAAACCAATCAATATCGCTACCAACAAAAAGGCAATAAATGCATTGATACGAGCCCAGGCAATGAGAACAATGAGCAAAACAATGCCGGCAATCAGTACGAGGTATGACATGCAATAAAGATAGGGGTTGCAAGAACACAGGTTTCAAGTTTCAAGGATCAAGATACATACAAGGTTCAAAATACAAGAAGCAAGCAAAAGGAACTAAAAAACGAGAAGCAATACAATTAACCATTAACCATATTCAACGCTCAACCTTCACCTGCCCATTCTTTTGGATGCAAACATACCTGTAAGAGTTTGTCTTCTTCGCTGTTGGGTGGTGGTTGGTAGTTGTATTCAAAACGCACGGTTGGCGGCAGGCTCATCAAAATACTTTCTGTTCTGCCAGCCGTTTTTAAACCAAACAAAGTGCCTCTGTCGTGCACCAGATTGAATTCAACATACCTGCCACGGCGTATCTCCTGCCAATGTTTGTGATGTTGGGTAAAAGGTTTGTTTTTGTGCTTATTTGCAATTGGCACATAAGCATCCATAAATGCATAACCGCAGGCTTCCGCAAGGTTCATCCAAAAGGCTGCATCGTGTTGTTCGGTTGCTTTTTGATAATCATAAAAGATACCACCGATGCCACGCCGTTCGTCCATCCGATGCGTGTTTACAAAGTAATCATCGCAGTGCTTTTTAAAAGATGGATATAGGCTTTTATCGAATGCATCCAATGTGTTTTTATAGGTTTGATGAAAGTGGACCGCATCTTCTTCAAACAAATAAAAGGGTGTAAGATCGGTACCGCCGCCCCACCATCTGTCTATCACTTTGTCGTGTTCATCATACAGTTCAAACATTCTGTAATTAGCGTGAACCGTTGGCACAAACGGGTTGACCGGATGTATTACCAAACTTAACCCGCAGGCAAACCATTTGTCGCCGTCAATGGCAAGCGCAGTGCGCATTTGAGGCGTTGTCTTTCCAAACACAACAGAGGTATTCACGCCGCCTTTTTCCCACACCTTTCCATTGGCAATGATTCTTGTTTTGCCACCACCGCCTTCTTCTCTTTGCCAGTCATCTTCTTTAAAAACGGCAGCTCCATCGCAGGCTTCTAAAGCAGCGCAAATATCATCCTGTAATGTTTGAATGAACTGAATCCATTGTTGTTTGATGGTAGTAGCTTGCAACATGATTGAGTTTGTTTGTTAAACCATAAAGGCACGAAGGCGCGAAGTTTGGTTTTGCCCATTTTCTTAGCGTCTTAGCAACTTTGCGGTTGAAATTAGCACTCGCTTAAATGCTTCATTGATAACAAGGCGTTGAAGAGTGCGACGCAACGATGCTCGAACGGAGTGATAAAAGCCGGGTACATAAAACTGTATTTTGTTTTTATACAAATTTTCAGAACATACGTGTATTAAATGCGTGTCATTTGTGTTCCATCGGAAGATGTAGTAATAACCGTGGGGTTGCCTGTTGATGGGCTTATATGTTTTGGAAAGAACCTTTTTTGCCATAGCAAAATGGCGATTACACCAAACGAAATAGAAGCATCGGCGATATTAAAAACAGGACTGAAAAATTCAAACTCTTCGCCGCCCCAAACGGGCATCCATGAAGGAAAATGCGAATCAATAAGCGGGAAATAAAGCATGTCAACTACCTGCCCGTGAAGGAAGCCAGCATAGCCTCCGCTGCGCGGAAACATCACAGCAATATTGTGGAAGTTTTGGTCGCTAAAGCTGAAAATCATTCCATAAAACATGCTGTCAATTAAGTTGCCCGCAGCACCTGCAAAAATGAGTGCTGCACAAATAATAAAGCCGGGATGATATTTTTTTTGAATGATGCTGCGCAAATAAAAAATACCAAGAATAACCGCTATCAATCGAAAGAGCGAGAGTATGATTTTACCCCATTCGCCACCAAATCTCCAGCCCCATGCCATACCTGGATTTTCAACAAAATGCAGGAAAAAGAAATTTCCTATCACCCTATGCTGTTCACCTAAAGAGTAATGTGTTTTAATGTAAACTTTCAGCAGTTGGTCGGCTAAGAGAATAAGAAAAATAAACAAAGCAACCTGCCATCCTTTTTTCATTGAACAAATGTATGAGCCGCGAAGATAATTTTTTTGAGGAAAGTGCTTTGCCGCCGCAAATACGATGAATGTTAAATGTTCTTTTTACAACTGCTGATATTAAACCAATCGTTTAACAAAAAGTTTCAACATTGATGAAATAAAGACATTATGAAAAAGATTGTTTATGCTGTTGTTTTCTTATTATTGATAACATCGCTATACAGTTGCTACGGCGGTTATTATGTGCAGTCACCTCCGCCCCCTGTTGCCTATGCAAGACCTATGGCACCCGGCCCCGGCTATGTTTGGATTGGCGGCGATTACTATTGGAGCGGCGGTCGTTACCAATATCGCAACGGCTATTGGGCGCGTCCACACTATGGCAGAACGTATGCTCCGGGTGGCTGGCAACATGGTTCGCGCGGCTATTACTGGCATCGTGGCGGCTGGAGATAACCGTTGTTTATTGTTCAATCAACGCGTCATCAATTTTATATGCCTCTGCTTCCGATAAGGAAGCGGGGGCATCTTCTTTATCAACTATTATTTCCATGCGCTTTGCATTTACCGTTGGAAAGGTAAGAATGCGTTTGTTGCCAATGGTTGTACCCCCAATTGTTTTAATGACATTGTTGTTTTCATCGTAAAAAGAAACATGAAACTGTGCAATGCTTTGCCCTTGCAACAGATACTCTCTTAATACAATGCAATTGATATTGGTTGATTGAGGAAATGCAATGCTGATTGGCTCAGCTTCTTTTACAGCAAAAAAAGCTATTGTTATTTCCATCGGTAAGCTCTTTTATTTTGCCACTATTTGACGAAGTAACTACAATTCCCTTACAAAGATTATTGGCAAAGCTTTCGTCTCTTAATTTTTTAAAATTGATGAGTGCAGAAGAATCGTAAGACGTAAACAAACCCCTTCTGTCGGGCGGCACATTCAAGAACAGTGCTGCACCTCTGCCTACTGATTTTAAATACAAATTAAACAACTGCTGTGGCGTTTTTACAGCCGTGTCTTCTGCAGCATGATAAAACCATCCGGGGCGAATACTTACATCACATTCGGCGGGTATCCACGCGGCTCCATAACGGTTGCCCTTGTTTAAAGTATCCTGCGGCGGCGCGCCTGCTCCGCGGGTAAAGCCAGCCGTATCTAACATATTCCAATCGGTTTCACCGGCAAAGCCCCGCTCATTTCCTACCCAGCGAATGTCAGGGCCAATATCGCTAAACAGGGCTGTGTTTGGTGCAATCTTTCTCATCGTTTGAATAAACTTCTTCCACTCATACACCTGCTTCTTTCCATTGGGTCCTTCTCCATTAGCGCCATCCCACCAAAATTCAAAGAAAGGGCCATAACGGCTCACCACTTCTTTCATCATGTTGATGAACACTTCATTGTATTCGGCAGTGCCGTATTTGGGATGGTTTCTGTCCCAGGGCGATAAATAAACACCCATCTTCAAACCGTATTCTTTACAAGCGTCGGAGAGTTCTTTCAATACATCTCCTTTGCCCCCTCTCCATGAACTTTCTTTCACTGTATGCGTGCTGTACTGGCTGGGCCATAAACAAAAACCATCGTGGTGTTTGGCAGTAATGATAATGCCTTTTGCACCGGCCGCTTTAGCAATGCGGCACCATTGTCTGCAATCTAAATTTGTGGGGTTGAATACCTCTTCTTTTTCGCTGCCTTTGCCCCATTCCAAATCGGTAAATGTATTGGGACCGAAATGAGCAAATAAGTAAAACTCCATCCCCATCCATTGTTGTTGCACCGGCGATGGCTTGGGGCGTTGCGTTGACTGTGAAAAACTACTCAGCGATGAGATAAAAAAAAGAGGCAAAAACAAAAGTGAAGCAATGCGGTTAAGCAACATAAAACAAATTTTATTCTTCAATGTAAATGCGTTTCACACGCTGGCTGATGCCTGTTAGAATTTCGTAAGCAATGGTGCCACATTTCTTGGCAACTTCCTGCACCGGAATGTTATTACCAAATACTTCTACTTCATCACCTTCCTGCACGCCATCAATATCCGTAACATCAACCATTGTCATATCCATACAAACGGCACCAACAACAGGCGCTTTTTTGCCCCGCAAATAAACAAAACCAGCCCCATTGCTCAATCGTCTGCTAAAGCCATCGGCATAGCCAATGCGAATGGTTGCTATGATTGAATCTCTGCCTAACACTCCGCGCCTGTTGTATCCAACGGTATCTTCTTTTTTTACTTTGCGAAGTTGTGCAATTGTAGTTTTTAAAGTGCAAACTGTTTGCAATTGAAGTTGATGTTCGTTGGCACTGTCAACGCCATACATGCCAATGCCCAATCGTACCATATCCAATTGAATGTTAGGATGACGAAAGATAGCAGCCGAGTTAGCAATGTGTCTTATAAAATGATACCCCAAAGCGGCTTCAATTTGATTGCAACAACGGGCGAAAACTTCATACTGATGCAAAGTGAACTTATCTTCTTCATGCGCTTCGCTCGCTGCCAAATGACTTAAAACAGATTTAACAGCCAACCGATTTGTGTTTTGTAAAAACGAAATTAGCTGGGGTATATCTCCTTCTTCAAAACCCAAACGGTGCATACCTGTATCTAATTTTATATGCACAGGATATTGCTGAATGCCTTGCTGCAAAAGGTATTCATCGAACTTAGAAATTATGGCAAAAGAAAACAATTCGGGTTCCAGATTGTTTTCAATGATGGTTTCAAATGCAGCTTCATCTACATTCAAAACCATTACCGGCAAACGAATTCCGGCTTTGCGCAATTCGGTGCCTTCATCAGCATACGCCACCGCTACATAATCCACTTTATGAAACTGCAATACGTTGGCAACTTCAGCACTGCCGCTGCCATAGCCACCGGCTTTTATCATTGCCATTAGTTTCGTTCCGGGCTGCAATTGTTGCTGGTATTGTTTGAGATTGTGAGCAAGTGCCGTTAAATTAATTTCCATCACCGTGCGATGCACTTTTTCTTCTAACTGCGCTACAATGTTTTCAAACTGAAATCTGCGTGCACCCTTTAATAAAATAGCTTCGTTATGAAAAGGTACAACATTCAATTCCTCAATGAAAGATTGTGTAGTAATGAAATGATGTGTTTGTTCAATTTTACGCAGCAAATTCTTCAGGCGAAACCAAACTTCACCAACTGTGATTACGCGAGTGATTTTCTTACTCCCTAAAACATCAGCAATCTGTTGATACATTTTATCGTCAACTTCAACAGCAAAGTCTGAAATGATAACTGTTTTTTTTGAGAATTGATTCTGCTGCAATAAAAAATCGAGTGCGATATTGAATGAGTAAATATCAAAGCTGTAACTGTCATCAATTAATGAGCAGCCATTGGTTGCTTTTACCAATTGCAATCGCATGTTCATCGCACGTAACTGCTGGAAGCCTTGCTGCCATTCAGCTTCATCCAAACCAAAATACAAACACACACACCAGCAGGTAATAGCATTTTCGATGGAAGCATCATCGGTAAAAGGAATGGTGAGTGTGATATTTTTGTTTTGATAAACTGCTGTGATGATTGTTTGTTTTGCCCTTTTTTCAACCGATACAATTTGAAGCCCATTGTTGTTCGCTGAACTTCCCCAAGAAAACAATCGGGGCTTCACAAGCTGCGCCATTTCCTTTTGAATGATAGCGTTATCGCTGTTGTAAAACACAATTTCGGAATTGGAAAACAGCTTTATTTTTTCTTTTGTTTTTTCTTCTTTGCTCTTAAAATTTTCGCTGTGCGCTTCACCGATGTTAGTCAAAATTCCGATGGTGGGTTGAATGATATTTTGCAGTGCGTTCATTTCATCCGGCATCGAAATACCAGCTTCAAAAATGGCAAGGTTATTTTCCGCTGTCATCTGCCAAACGCTTAAGGGAACACCAATTTGCGAGTTGTAACTTCTTGGGCTTCTCACAATATTATATTGAGAGGAAAGCAAGCCATACAGCCATTCTTTTACAATGGTTTTTCCATTGCTGCCAGTAATGCCAATCACCGGATAATGGAAATGGTTTCTGTGCCAGGCTGCCAACTGTTGCAAAGCCAGCAAGGTGTTATCAACCAATAAAAAATTAGCGTTTGGAAATAGGGCTTTTTCAAACCCATGTTTTACCACAAAATTTTGAACGCCTTGCGCATAAAGCTCTTCTATAAAATCATGTCCATCGCGGTGCGAAGACGTTAATGCAAAAAATAAAGAGGTAGTGGGAAAAGCAATGCGGCGACTATCCGTAAGCAAATGTTCAACAGAAGCAGAACCGTTTACCAGCACAGCTTTCGCATTGATAACTTCAGCAATGGTAGCAATGGTGTACACTCTTTTTTTTACAAAGAAAAAGGGAATTGGTTATACAACATTGAAGTATGAAGATGTTACAATGCAATAAACATCTTTACAACATAACAACTGGTTCCAACTATTAAGATCAGATTCCGCACAAAGCCGCCTGCTATCAGCAAATATGGGCAAAACCAAACGGCGGCATTTGCGGAATGAGGATAACGTTGACGGTATTGCTACAAACAAAAAAGCAGCAAAACCAAACGGTTTGCTGCTTTCAACACAAAAACTAATGTATTATTTATTTACCGAAAACTTACCCGACTCAATGATGTTGCCACCTTTACCGCGAAGCTGAAACACATACAATCCTCTATAATAATCGGTAAGCGTAATCGTTAGTATATTGTTGTTTACGTTGCTCAAGGGAACTTCGGTCATTTTCTTACCCACGAAACTAAAAACAAACAACGTGTTGGTTTTATCAATATTCTTAGGAAACTCAAAGTTTACAAATGAAGTAGCCGGGTTGGGATAACATTTTACCGCCTGCACTTTCGTATAAGGATTTTGATCTTCCTTAAAGCTGAAAGCAAAAAAGCAAAACATTGCTATCAGCAGAAGCGTGCCGGTTGTTCGTAAAAAAGTAAAATTACAAAGTAGAAATTTTTTCATCGTTCATGCTAAATTATAACGAAACCAAATGTTTGCCAAATTATAACATTTAAAAAAGATTAAATTTGATAAAGAGCTTTTGAACCACAAAGGAACGAAGAAATAAAGTTACACGAAGTATTCTTTATTCACTCTTTGTGAATCTTTGTGTCTTGCGACTTAGTGGTTCAAAAAATTTGTTGCAAACAATTTATCAAAAGTGTGGACACAGCACAGCATTCTTGCTTGAGTTGTCTCTGTCTAAAAATCCCAAATAAGAAATGGACAATTCAAAGCCGCCGCGTGAATTGCTTGCGGTTTGTAAAGCCGATGTGTTTACATCATAACTTAATGCAATAGAGAAAGGATGATAATCGAGTTTTACAACAGGTATAAACGCATCTTTATAACGCACATATCCGCCAAAATGAATGGTGTACATAGGATGCTCGTAATCAGTTCCAATCTTGCGCGAAAACATCAGTCCACCAATGAATTCTTTGTTTGCCGACTGCTGGCTGTAATCCGCTTCCAGCGTGAGATACGAGGTTTCATCCACCGGAAATTTAATACCACCAGATACAACTGTTTTGGGTGAGACGGGAAGTGTATAATCATCATAAAAAGAAGCGTGCGGTTTGTTGAAATGATGATACGCAAGCCCAACAAAATAGGTTGTTTGTCCTTCATCGCCCAACGTTGAATTGAACGATATACCGGCACTTCCATCTAAATAACCATATTTTGTATTGGCAAAGGTTTCGCCATCACCGCCATGCGTGTAAGTAGCATCAGTAGTTATTTTTGAACGGTCAATACTGCGCTGTACATATCCGCCCATAAACCCCAACGATAAGTACGTTGATTTGTCTCCACTCAACGCTTTATGGTAGTTAATAGCCGGATAAACATTGGTTGTGGTCAATGCCGTTGTGCCTGCCTGGTCGTGCAGAATCTGCATTCCGGCAGTAACAAAATCGTTGCTGTTGCCAATGGGCATTTTGTATTCGGCATTCACTGATTGCGTAACAAACGGAACGGTTACATTTTGCCATTGCGAGCGATACACACCCTGCACCCGAACATCACCTGCAAACAAACCAGCCAATGATGGATTGCGCAATAACGGCGTTTCAAAAAATTGCGAGAAGTGAACATCTTGTGCGAACAGGGAGCTTGTAAATGCTGACAATAGCATTACTGCGAGGAGTAAATTTTTTTTCATGATATTGGATGTTGTGCGAATGGAGTTCGCGGTAAGTATCCCGTGATAAAGAGGATAACTGATATTGAATTACAGCGTAAAACTACTATGTGTGTTTGAAATAATAAATTAGAAAACGATTAAGAAAACGCTTTGCACATTAATGTTTTTTAAGGCAAAAACAAATTACAAAATACAGTTTTATGGTACGGGCATTTGTAATTCCGATGTATCGTCTGTTGTGTCACTCACTTGTACGTTCTGAAATGAATGAAGCATTTTTAAAAGCCCAAAAAACACAAAGCTTCATAAAGGCTTTTTTATAAAATATGCAAAACCAAACTCGCGCACAATCCATCAAACAGAAAACAAAATACGTAGCACGTAAAGGTGCGCAAGCCGGACGGATGCGCGGAGCGATCATGCCGTCATTGATCTTTTTTGTTACTTTTTTCCATCAAGGGAAAAAAGTAAGAGAAGATAACTTTTAATAGCAAACGGCTCTTTCGTTCAACTTAAAAAGGCAAAAGATCCTTTGTGAAATCTTTGTACTCTGTTAGCCTTTATAGTTCAAAAAAATGCCCAAAAACAAAAAAGGCGCAATGTGTTACCATTGCACCTTATATCACCATCACAAAAAGCATCTTATCGTAACAAGGTTACGTTGCCTTTAAACGGAATCACCGAATTGTTTTCGCAAATAATTTCCAACATATACACATACACATCTGACTCTAAAGGCTGACCTTTGAACTTGCCATCCCAACCAGCGCTTTCATCATTGGCTGTGAAGTTGGCTCGCGTAAACACTTCCTGTCCCCAGCGATTAAAAACGCGCAACGACTTAATGTTGAACACGCCTGTTCCATGCGGGAAGAACTTATCATTCACACCATCACCATTGGGTGAGAAAGTATTCGGAACAAACAAATTCGCACCATTGCACATCACATGCACCGTTACTTGGTCGCGCGCAAAGCACGAACCATTATTGGTTGCCACACAACTGTAAGTGATGGTCTGTCGTGGCGATGCAACCGGACTTTGCACACGTGCATCACTTAAAAATGCCTGCGGTTCCCAACGCCATTGTGTAACATCTGAGGAGCTTGTAGTATTCAGTTTTGTTGAAAAACCAACGTTCAGATTAATGTCGTGTTCCGAAATTTCAATGTGCGGAATCGGGTACACTTTTACAGCTAAGGTTTTGGTATCGCTAAAACATTTTTTTCTATCCATACCTGTTACCGTATAAATAATAGTTGTGTCTTTTGCCGCATGAAATTGTGGTGCCGATGAAGTTGGATTGTCCAAATACAAAGCCGGTGACCACGAGTATTGATCAGCACCAGAAACCTGCAGCGTTGCATTTTCACCCATACAAAGCGTATCGTTGCTAACCGTTATGGTTTGCGGATTGATCACTTCAACCGCAACAGAATCCTGCGCCACACAACCAAATGTATTTTTCCCAACTACACTATACATTGTGTTTACAGAAGGTGCAGCCAACGGCGTTGCACAAGCTATACAACTCAATGTGCTATTGGCTTTCCAGCTATACGTTGCAGCGCCGGTTGCTGTGAGTAGAATAGCACCGCCTTTACAAACAAACGAATCCATACCTGCGGAAACATTGGGCAAGGCAATCACATTTAAAATGCGCGTTGCCGTATCGGCACAGCCGCTTGGCGTTGTTACAATCGCAGCCACATTGTAAGCGCCGCTAATGCTAAAGCTATGTTGTGTATGGTTGGCACTATTGTCTGTTGTATTATCATCAAAGTTCCATTGCCACTGGCTTCCAGGCTCATTCAATTTATCAGTACCGGAGTAAGTTACCAATGTGTTTGCACAAACAGAATCTGTTGCAGCAATGCTCACTTTTGGCGTTTGGTGAACCACAACATCAATCGGATAAGTTATTGAATCGGTACAGCCACCTGTTGTTTTTACCCATAATTTAGCTTGATAATTACCCGATGCTTTATAGTAGTGCATAGGCACACCTTCCGATGAAGTAGTACCATCACCAAAGTTCCATTGGTACGATTGAATCTGGTCGTAATAAGGCACAGAGGTTTGTACAAATGCTGCCAGTGAAGAATCGCACGCAGCCTGCGAAGTAGCTACGAAGTTTGCTTTTGCTCCACTTATGTAAAGCGTATCCAGATTTTCCAAACCTACAAAGCAACCATCTTTATCCGTCATCAATAATTTGGGCAAATACAAACCATTGTTTTTGTAAACATGCGTTGCGCTATTGTTTCCTTTGTCTTGTTCCACAACACCATCATTAAAATCCCAGGTTACTTTTACCGCATCTTTGGTTTCGCACACAAAAGAAACCGTTGATGGATTGCAATGTAGCAGTGGATTGTAAGTGAATTTACCCGAAGGTCCTTTTAAAGTAATGGCTTGATGAGCCGTATCATAACATTCACCATAGCCTTTCGCCACCAGTATCAAATCGTAGTTACCACCCATGATGTAATTGTGAGAAGGCGTATCTATTTTGGAAACACCACCATCACCAAAGCTCCATGACAACGATGTGTAACGAACCGATTGATTTTGTGGTTTTACCAACAAGGGCGGGCATGTAGTTGATGTAGGTCCGTTAATCAACATAACAGCTTTCGGATTGGATATGATAACGCCGTTTTGCTTCGTGGCAACGGATGTACATTTGTATTTATCAGTTATCGTCAGTGCTACAGAATAAATACCTTCGATAGTGTAAGAATGCATGATGGTTGACGAGGTATCGGTTGATGTTGTACCATCACCAAAATCCCATACATACTTTGCATTTTTACCCGTTGAATTGTTGGTAAAACTTATTTTGTTTTTAGAACATTTAATAGAGTCGAGGGTTGAAAACTGAGCAACAGGAGCCGTTACTTCTACTGCTTTTGTTTTTACTATAGAATCTTTACAGCCATACGAATCATACACTACCAATTTTATATCATACAAACCAGCGGTAGTATATTGATGCGTGTAGGATGCAGTGCTGGCGTACGTTTGCGTTACAGCAGGCTCATACGTCCACAACCATTTTTGTATAGCATGTGTGCCATCCGTTTTTGATGAATCGTAAAAGTTTGCTGTTCCATTGATGCATAAACCGGTATCGTTACTAAAAGCTGCTTTCGGTCCGTAAACCGTTGTTTTTACGCCGTTCACAACAGTATCCATGCAACCCAAAATATCCTGCGTAATCAGCGTTGGGGTAAACGTACCCGTTGATGTATAGGTGTGTGTTACATAAGCACCGCTTGATACAAATCCTGTTGCCGTTTTATCACCAAAATTCCAGTTGTAAGAACTGATGTTGTTAGCGTTTACATTGGTGATGTTAAACGCAATCGCATCGTTGCGGCAGGCAGCAGCAGCTTGTGCAGAAGTTGTAAAATTCGGATGCTCGTCAACCACCTGCATCTTTACCTGCAGCGTATCAAAGCACTGGCTGTTGGTTACTTTTAGTTTTACCAGATAAGTTCCTGGCTTTGGAAACGTATGTGTTGGATTTTGTGTTGTGCTGCTGCCACCATCACCAAAATCCCATTGCCAGGTGTGTGCGTCTATGGATTGATCCGTAAACACACGGTTGTAAGGTTGCGAGCAATTAAAAGCTGTGTTGTAGTTGGCAACCGGAGCTTTTATATCTACATAATTTTTCTTCACAACGGTGTCTTTACAACCATTGTATCCGGCTATCAGCGTTACCGTAAACCAGCCCGTATCCATGTAATGATGCAAGGTGTTTTTTACATTCGATTCTCCTCCATCGCCAAACTTCCACAACCAGGTATTGGCTGCGCCTTGCGAAGCATCGGCAAAACTTACCGATATTCTGGCACAGGTATTCAAAGGGGCGGCATTAAAATCAGCTTTCGGCGCAACACCTACTACCATTGGTTTTTGGGCGACAAATGTATCGCTGCAACCACCGGCTGTGGCTACTATTAACGACACTGTGTAAGATCCTGTTTGTGTGTAACTATGCCGGGGAGTCGTATCATTGGAAACAGGACTGTTATCACCCCAGTTCCATTGGTAGGTGGCGATGGGTTCAGCAGATTTGATAAAAGCAACGGGAGCAATGGTTTGCGGAACGCAGCCCACTGTAAACAGGTTTTGAATTGAATCAATAATGGGCGGCCCTAATTTTACAGCGCTTTGCATAACGCTTGTATCAGAGCAGCCGATGCCTGCAGTGGCTATTAATCTCACATCAAAAAAACCACCTTTTGTGTAAGTATGAGATGGGTTTTGTGAAGATGAAGTTGCTGTATCGCCAAAGCTCCATTGATAGGACGCAGCGCCTGCAGAAGTGTTGGTAAAGCTTATGTTATACGGTAGTTTGCACACGCTGGATGCGGATGCCGTGAAAGACGATTTGGGACGATTGACTACCATAACTTGTTTGGTAATGCTTCCTACACAGCTTCCAAAATTGGCTTGCAGAGTAACATTGTAAGTGCCTGCGGCCGCAAACGTATGTTGAGGCGAAATGATATTCGCAGTTGTGCCATCACCAAACGTCCAAACGGATGAAACCGGAACCGCAGATGACGAATCAGAAAACTGTACTAAGCTGTTTGCGCAAGTGGCGCCAAAACTAAAATCAGCACCGGCCTTCCCGATGGTTATGTTTTGCAAAAGTGTGTCTTTACAGCCCTGCGAATTGGTTGCGATTAACTGCACTTTGTAAGTGCCTTTGTTGGCAAATGTATGCGTTGGCGACGCAGTGCCATCGCTGTTTCCGTCACCAAAATTCCAGTTGTAGTTGATAATATTGGAAGCCGATTGAGATGTGTTCTGAAACGTAATAGGTGCGGGCGATTGACAGATATTATTATACTGATAATTGAAAGCCGCATGAACCGTATCCAGCACGTGTACGGGTATTGCGCCGTTTGCCGTTTGCTTACAACCAAAACTATTCACCACCGATAGCGAAACATTGTAAGTGCTGGAATAATGATACGTGGTGGTAGGGTTTTGTTTTGCAGACAATTCGCCTTCACCAAAATCCCACAACCAATTGGTAATGGTGCCTGAACCGGCTTTGGAAGCATCTTTAAATTTCACATCAAACGGCGGGCAACCTTGCGTAACATCTGACGTAAACGCAACTTTTGGATTTGCATAAACGGTGATGTAGCTTTTCTTTGTAACCGAGTCGCTTCCCTTGCTGCTTTTCACTACTAATTTAATGGTGTAGGTAACGCTTCCGCTGCCAGGATTCAGGAACAAAGCAGAAGGATTTGGCTGTTGTGAAGGTGTGCTTCCATTTCCCAAATCCCAGTAATAATTGGTAGTGCTGTCAATGCCGGCAGATATGTTTTTAAAGTTCACCAGCAGGGGCGAACAGCCATTTTTCACATCGCTTGAAAAAGCTGCTTTTACCTGTGCCGTTGCTCTTTGCGCAAGCAGGAACAAGACCGCAACAATTATAATTTTGGATGAATGTAAAACAGGTTTCAAAATTTGGATATTGGATGATAAAGAATTTGCTTTCCATGGCTGCCACTCTATTGCAACCGCTTAACAAAATTGTTCAATAAAAGCATCCATGCAACCGCAATCCGCAATTTTAAGGCAGATATAATGTGATTTCAGATTTACGATTTATGATGTAAGATGGCTGGAAACCGCTCCAGTAAAGGATTGCAGCATTTAGAGGCATATAACTAAAGAATCGAAACTGATACAAGCATCTTTATTCTTCTTTAATTTTTAAGCAGAGGAATAGCTTTGGTTTTAAGGCATTTTTAAGGTAAGAGAATTTAACCGCAGAGAAGAAAGAAACAGGAGTTTACGCAGAGTATTATCCTCCGCGCAAACTCTCTCAACTTCTTTTCTCTGCGGTTAAAGAACTATGCCGGCACATACAAGATGTATTTCTCTTTAAAATAATCTTCTTTAAAAATTTTCTCTATCTCATATACATGCGGGCGGGTTCCGCTTTCGGCAATTTCTTTTGCCAAATCACCACCTTTCAGGCAAATCAAGCCGTTGGATAATTGTTGTGTGTTGCCTTTTTTCAGCAAGGGCTTGCTCCATTGCCATAAGTCTTTCAATGGCGCTACGGCACGCGATACGGCAAAATCAAACTTGCGGTTTTTGATGTCTTCGGCGCGTGTATGTTGCGTGGTAACGTTGTGCAAACCGATGGCAGATACCACTTCTTTTACAACGGTTAGTTTTTTAGCGATGCTATCCACCAAATGAAACTGTGCATCGGGAAAAAAAATAGCCAGCGGAATGCCCGGAAAACCGCCACCCGTACCGATGTCAATGATGTTTGTTTTTGCATCAAAAGATACAAGAGTAGCAATGCTTACCGAATGCAATACATGCTTCTCGTATAAGGCATCAATGTCTTTTCGGGAGATGACATTGATTTTAGCATTCCAATTATTATAAATTTCCTGCAACGCTTGCAATTGCTCTACTTGAAGAGGAGAAATATCATCGAAATATTTGAGAATGGCTTGCACGGAGATTTGGGTAGATTTATAGAACACGGATGACACGGACTTCATGCACGGATGTTCTGGATTTGGTTTTGTATGATTTTTAGAAATACACTTCTACACTTTACTCTCAATTAAACATTATTCAATTATAAATTTCCTTCCACTCTTTCATCTTCTGCGTTGGCAAGAATACGTCCGCTCATGCGGCGAACCGGATTGCTATGCGCTTCTTCATAATCATTTCTGCGACGGATAATATCTATACAATTAAAAATAGCCGACATCATTGCCGTTGCGTCTGCCGTTCCTTTTCCGGCAATATCAAAGGCAGTTCCATGATCGGGCGAAGTGCGCACAGCAGGCAAACCGGCTGTGTAATTCACCGTATCTCCCATGGCTAACGATTTAAATGGAATCAATCCCTGGTCGTGATACATGGAAAGCACAGCATCGAACTTTTCGTAGGTACCGCGGGCAAAAAACGCATCGGCACTGTACGGACCATACACCATCATGTTGTTTTGTTTCGCTTCTTTAATGGCAGGTTTGATAATGGTTTCTTCTTCCGTGCCAATCAAACCTTCATCACCTGCATGTGGATTCAAACCCAGTACAGCAATTTTCGGTTTGTTGATATCAAAGTCTTTTTGCAGGCTGCCATTCAGTATTTTCAGCTTGCGCAAAATATTGTCTTTGGTAATATATTGAGAAACATCTTTTATTGGTACATGTTCAGTTAAAGGAGCCACGCGCATGTTATCGGCAGCGAGTATCATTACCACATCTTCCACACCAAAAAACGATTTTAAAAAAGGCGTATGCCCGCTGAAATTAAACTCCTCGCTTTGTATGTTCTTCTTATGAATGGGCGCCGTTACCAAACCCTGAATATGACCGTCCTTTAATGCCTGCGTTGCTTGCTGTAAGGAACGCCAGGCATATTTGCCGCCGTTATCGCTCAACTTGCCGGGTTCAATGGGAATATCTTCTTCCCAGCAGGACATGAGGCAGATTTGTTTTTGCGGCAATTTGATAAAATCTTTTACAATCTGAAAATGGATATTGTTCTCCGGTATTGTTTTTTTATAAAATAAAATACTTTTCTGGCTGGCGAAAATAACCGGCACACACATCTCTAAAATGAGAGGATTGCTTAGGGCTTTGATGATGATTTCCAAACCAATGCCGTTAATGTCGCCGCTTGTAAAACCAATAACCGGCTTTTGTAATTCTGTGCTCATGTGAAAATAGTAAGCGTCAAAGATAATAATTGCAAAGACGATTAAAGACAAGAGAACCGGAACAAGGAAATGTTATATTGAAAAATGGGCAAAACAAAAAGCCGTTGATTGTGTAATCAACGGCTTTTTGTTTTTATCGAAAAATCAGTCTAATCCAAAGCAGATGCGCCTTCAACTAGCACGGTGGCTTTGTTGTTGAACACTTCTACAAATCCGCCTTCAATGGAAAATCGCTCGGTTGTATTTTTATTCTGCAACACTTTAATGTTGCCTTTCCCCAATGCGCTTACAAGCGGCGCATGTTTATCAAGCACTTCAAATAATCCGTCAATGCCGGGTAGTTGAACACCATATACGTCACCGCTGTAAAATCTTTTTTCTGGCGTTAGTATTTCTAATGTCATAATAAATTCAAATTAATTTATCCCTGCGCCTGTGCAATCAGTTTCTTGCCTTTTTCCATTGCATCTTCAATGGTACCAACGAGGTTAAAAGCAGCTTCGGGATATTCATCCACTTCACCATCCATAATGGCATTAAAGCCTTTGATGGTATCACTGATATCAACAAACACACCTTTCAAACCCGTAAACTGTTCTGCCACAAAGAATGGCTGCGATAAGAAGCGCTGCACTCTGCGGGCGCGTTGCACCGTCGTTTTATCTTCATCACTCAATTCATCAATACCGAGGATAGCGATAATATCCTGCAACTCTTTGTATCGTTGTAAAATCAATTTTACACGGTTGGCAGTATCGTAATGCTTGTCGCCAACGATAGCCGGCGTCAGGATGCGTGAAGTAGAATCCAACGGGTCAACGGCAGGATAAATACCCAAGTCAGATATTTTACGGCTCAATACAGTAGTAGCATCTAAGTGGGCAAATGTAGTTGCAGGAGCCGGATCGGTTAAGTCATCCGCAGGCACATACACCGCTTGTACAGAAGTGATAGAACCATTTTTGGTTGACGTAATGCGTTCCTGCATCAAACCCATTTCAGTTGCTAATGTTGGCTGATAGCCCACCGCAGAAGGCATACGCCCCAGCAGCGCCGATACTTCAGAACCCGCTTGCGTAAAGCGGAAGATGTTATCAACAAAAAACAAAATGTCCCGTCCTTTTCCGGTACCATCTCCATCGCGGAAATATTCAGCAATGGTTAAACCACTTAACGCCACGCGCGCGCGCGCACCGGGCGGTTCGTTCATTTGTCCAAAAACAAAAGTAGCTTTGGACTCTCTCAAACCTTCCATATTCACTAAGCTTAAATCCCAGCCGCCTTCTTCCATGCTGTGCCTGAATTTTTCGCCATAATTCATAATTCCGGCTTCAATCATTTCGCGCAGCAAATCATTTCCTTCGCGCGTTCTTTCGCCCACACCTGCAAACACTGATAAACCGCCGTAGCCTTTCGCAATATTATTAATCAACTCCTGAATCAACACGGTTTTACCTACGCCCGCACCGCCAAACAGCCCAATTTTTCCACCTTTTGCATACGGCTCAATGAGGTCAATTACTTTAATGCCGGTGAATAAAATTTCTGAAGCTGTGCTTAAGTTTTCAAAGCGTGGAGGCAAGGCATGAATCGGTCTGCCGCCTTCTTTACTAACAGGCGGTAATCCATCAATCGGGTCGCCGGTTACGTTAAACAAACGCCCGTTAATAGCATCTCCAACGGGCATGGCAATGGCTTTTCCTGTATCAGTTACAGCCATACCGCGCACCAAACCTTCGGTGCCATCCATTGCAATGGTGCGCACACTATCTTCGCCTAAATGCTGCTGCACTTCAAGCACCAGTTTATCGCCATTGTCTCTTTTAAGTTCCAATGCGTTGTAAATTTCAGGAAGCTGTCCTTCCTCAAATTGCACATCTACCACAGCACCAATAATTTGTTTTATTTTTCCTGTTGTTGCCATATTTGTTTTATGGTTGAATGGAATATGAAGTTGATAAAAAATTCTCGCCTGCCTGTCCGGTAGGCAGGCCGCGAAGGTAAGGGATAGAACGGTTTTTTAAGAAGATAGAAGAAGAATATTGATAAGAAATTGTTGATTATTAAACGTAGAAATTTGTTTCTATTCCGCAAACGGGCACAGAAAAATGGGCAAAACCAAAAACAAACCTTCCGCGTTCAGTGAACAGGAGTATAACTCAAATTTATCTGCACTACTGCGAAAATTAGCTTTGCACCAAACCGGCAGGCAAGTTTATAGAATATCGTATTGTTGCAAAAAAGCAATACTACAACAACATCATTTAACCATTAGTTTCATGGATTGGTACGAAGAGGAAGTAAAAGCGACTGATACGAAGAAGAGATGAATTGCAATATAAGCCACAAACCGTTTTTTATGGTAGTTCTTCTATCAGAATGTGGGATAGTTTGTACGATGATTTCAAACCGTTTTTGCCCCTTAACTTAGGCTTTGGCGGCTCAACGCTCGAAGCCTGTGTTTATTTTTTTGATCGGAATTGTTGCGCCGGTGCAAAGTGCAAAAAAACTAATTGTGTATGCAGGTGATAACGATTTGGGCGATGGCAAATCGCCGGACGATGTGCTCTATTTTTTCAGGCAATTACAAACCTTGATACAACAGCATTTTGCAAACGTCAATTGTTATTACATTTCCATTAAACCCAGCATCAGCCGCTGGAACATCAACAACAACATCAAACAAACCAATGCTTTAATCAACGATGAAATTAATAAAAACAACCAGTTTGTTTTTGTTGATATTTACAATGCGATGTTGAATGAAGACGGTTATCCGGATAAAGATTACTTTGAAGAAGATGGATTGCACTTAAGCAAAAAAGGATACGAGGTTTGGAAACAAATTTTGCAGCAACGCATTTTTGCTCTTTCATAATTGGCACCGATTCTCATTTTTCACCCTGTATGAAAACGCATCATGAAACGAGAATACTACCGTTGGTATAGCAAGCATGTGAACAAAGAAATTGAGCTGCTGGTGTTTGGCCACGCCGGCGTGCCGGTGCTGCTTTTTCCAACGCGCACAGCAAGGTTTTATGATTATGAGAACTGGAAGATTATTGAAGCCATGCAGGATAAAATTAATGCCGGTTATCTCCAGGTGTATTGCGTAGACAGTACGGATATTGACAGCTTTTACAACCCCAATATTCATCCGGCGGAAAGGATAATCCGGTATGGGCAATACGAAAAATACATCATGGATGAAGTGCTGCCGTTTATTAAAAAAAAGAACATACACAAATATCGCATTGTGGCAGGATGCAGCCTGGGTGCATATCATGCGTTGAACATCGGGCTCAAACATCCCAGGCAGTGGAGCAAAATTGTAGGCATGAGCGGGAGATACGATTTAACTAAAGCGGTTCAAAATTTCAGAGATTTATTTGACGGCTATATTGATGAGAACATCTACTACAACACGCCCACGATGTTTGTGCCTAACCTGAAGGATGAAGCAATTATCAGAGCGTTGAAAAAAGTAAAAATTGTATTTGTGATTGGCAAAGAAGATCCTTTTTTTGAAAGCAATGTGCTGTTGAGCAATGCGCTTTCCGAAAAAGGAATTTGCAACACCTTGTATGTTTGGAATGAAGAAGCCCATCGCCCTCGCCATTGGCGTGTAATGGTGCAGATGTATTTGTAATTTTATTGAACCGCGAAGACGCTAAGACGCGAAGTTTGGTTTTGCCCATTTTCTTCGCGTCTTAATTGCTATAAAGACCTATAAGGTTTGCGAAACCTTATAGGTCTTATTAGAAATCGTAAAAGTAAAAGAAGCGTACAACCATTAATGGCAATGCCCCAGTGCCCAATAAATAGCTACAAAAATAAGAATGGTGCTTAAGCAGCCTCCGCCCCAGCGGTAAGCACCGTAACCTGCAATTAAAGTTCGTAACCAGTCGCGCATGTGTAATAGTTTTGTTGAAGAAATTGATTGAATGGATGAATAGCAAACGTTGGGCTAAAGTAATGGTTTGAAAGGGATTTTTATATTTCCGGCTTTTTCTGTTCGGCTTCGGTAATAATTTTTCGTTTGCTTTTTGGCTTCTCTTCTTTTTCATCACCCAGCAATAAACCCCAGGGTTGCAAAGTATCTACCCTATCAAAAATAATTTTGGCAATAGCAATAACAGGGATGGATAAAAACATACCGGCAATGCCCCAGGTCATCTCTCCTCCTATTACGCCCAACACTGTAATCAACGCATTGATGCGCACTTTTGAACCCACTATCAAAGGCAATAAAACATTGCTGTCAATCAGGTGCACTACAATGAAAACAATCAGCACCAGCAACACTTTGGTGGTGGTTGCGCCGGTGGCAAAAGTGATGAATGTGCCCAGTAACAACGAAGTAAAAATTCCAATGTAAGGAATCATGTTGAGGATGCCTGTCATAATGCCCAGCAGCAAGGCATACTTCACTCCTAAAATTAAAAAAGCAATACACAAAACCGCTGATACAATCAGCATTTCAAGCATCAAACCCAAAATGTATTTGCGAACAATGTACTGAACCTGTTGTGCAATATCGTACACCGTAACCGAGTTTTCTTCCTTGCAAACAGCAATTAAAAATTTAAGTAAATGATGCCTGTAAAAAATAAGAAAGAAGGTATAAATCATTGTCAGAATAATGAAGAAAAGGATAGATGAAATTGACACTACAGTTGTTCCAATCACACTCGAACTGGAATTAATTACTTGCGTAGTGGCTTTGTTCACATATTTCATTTGCTCCCGGATGCCAATGTTCAGTTTGGCATCAATCCATGCCTGAAGATTTTTTATGGTAACATCCATCTGGCTTTGAAACTGTGGCCAGTCTTCTGACAAACGACTGATTTGCGAGCCTAAAAAATAAAACAACGAGAACAAAACAATTACCAACAGGATAACTGAAACTCCAGCCGCCATGCCACCGGGAAAGCGCGCCCTTTTCTCAAAAAAATTAACCAGCGGAAGCAAGGCTACTGAAAAAAGAAGCGCAAAAATAAGCGGGCAAAGCACTTCTTTTACTTCGATAGCAATAAAGCACAACGCAATTAAGGTTAATAAAATAAGAGATAATTTTATATAAAAAGGGATTGCTCTTGGTAAAGGAGTATTCATAAAAAATTAAGATCAAATTGGTTTAAAAAGCATGGCTAAGCTATACAAATTGATTGCAATCTGCTGTTCAATTTTAAAGCCATTTTTTTTGGGTATGAAAATTTATGTTGCTCCCATGTTTGGTTTTGCCACTTTTTGTTTCGTGATGGTTTCAGCCCTACATTCGTTCTCTTTTTTACTTTAAATCAAAACAATATGAAAAACATTGTATTCACTGTTCTTTTAGTAATGACCTTTGGTTGTTTGCACGCGCAAATAGCGGCTTGTTGCGTAAAAGCTACTGATCAGTTTGCAGCTTTAGGAAAAGACAAAGCATTTGTAATGTCTCACGATGAGCCGCTTCCTTTTGTGTATGAAAGTGTAAAAGGCAAAGACATCAATTACAATTTGGCTGATGGCACAACGGCACATGCGTTCGAAATAAAAGCCGATAAGGAAACGCCTTATTATTTGTTTGTAATTCATGAATACTGGGGTTTGAACGATTATGTAAAGCAACAGTCGGAACGACTTTCAACCGAACTGGGCGTAAATGTTCTTGCGCTGGATTTGTATGATGGCAAAGTAAGCAGCAACCGCGATTCGGCTGCCAAACTCATGCAGTCGGTTGACAATAACAGAGCTATGAACATTATTAAAGGCGCGTTTACTTATGCAGGCAGCAATGCAAAAGTACTTACGCTGGGCTGGTGCTTTGGCGGCGGCTGGAGCCTGCAGGCAGCACTGCTTGGCGGTAGCCAGGTAAAGGGTTGTGTAATGTATTATGGTATGCCTGAAAAAGATGTAGCCCGATTAAAAACACTGGATTGTGATGTGATTGGTTTTTTTGCAAGGAAAGACCAATGGATAAACCCGGAAGTGGTAAAGGGATTTGAAGACAACATGAAAGCTGCCGGTAAAAAAGTAACCACTTATGAATATGACGCCAACCATGCGTTTGCCAATCCAAGCAACCCGGTTTATAACAAAGAAGCTACTGCCGATGCCAATGCAAAAGCAAATGCTTTTATCAAAGAAAGAATGAAGTAAAACCAAATTCATTCACCTGTAAAACAATACCCGTTGCACAATGTAACGGGTATTGTTTTTAATAAAAGAAAATATAGGCAAAACCAAAAGTCATTCTTATTTCTTTACTCCATTACAATTACAATGGTAAAATAAATGGCTTGAATCATTTATCGAAGAATGATTGCAATGCCTTTTATTATCAAAACTTATTAATGAAATTTTAAGATAAAACAAGAGCCGCTTAAAATACGATTAAGAATGTGGAAAGCAAAGAGGAGTAAGCGTTTCAGCCCGTTTTATCTTCTATTTTTATGGCTCAAAATCGTATATGAATCCAAAATTACTTTCCTCCTGGATAATCGCAATCTTCAGCTTACTCATCACTTCTTCGGCGTTTTCTCAAAACGCTTACATCACCAATCGCAATGATAACACCATATCTGTTATCAATACACAAACCAACAAAGTAGTCGCTACCATTCCGGTTAAGTATGCACATCCCAGCGGTGTTATTGTAAGCCACGATGGTTTGCGGGCTTACATCAGTTATTATACGCAAGACCAAACCAATTTAAACGCGGTAACAGTTATCAATACAATAACCAATACAATTATTGGAGAATTGCCTTTGAATACCGGAGCCAGTTTTGGAGGTATTTTGGACATCAGTCCTGATGGTAACACCATTTACGCTGGTTGTAAAGACACGGTGGTAGTGATTGATGCTGTTACGCTGAATATAAAAGCGAAAATACGAACTCCAAGCAGCTCTATACAAGGCATTGCCATCTCGCCGGACAACCTGCATATCTACATCAACGGTTATAATAAAATTTATGACATCAGCACGGCAAAAAATGCTGTAACGGATAGTCTTCCTGCCGTTGGTGCCAACTTTCTTCAGCTCGCCATCAACTATCAAAATACAAAGTTGTATGCAGCCGATAAGCTTAATGGAAACCTTAATATTTTTGACCTGAAAGCGAGAACCAATAAAGCTATATCGCTAAGTACTACTGCAACAGATTGCGTTTGTGTTAGCCCCGACGGAACCAGGGTATATGCCACCAATTATCAGGATAGCACTGTATGTATTGTGGATGGCAATGCAGACACACTCATTAAAAAAATAAAGTTACCCTATCAACATCCCTACGGCATTGCTATTACGCCCGACGGCAGCAAGGTGTATGCGGTTTGTTTTGTTGATGGAAAAGTAGCGGTTATCAATACTTCAACCAACGAAGTGATGACATACATTAAGGTTGGCTTTAACCCGGTTGCCATTGGCAGATTTATTGGCAGCAATGGTGTGCTTCCGGTTAAGTTAACACGTTTTACAGCTTCAGATGTAAACAACAACGTACAGTTGCAATGGCAAACTGCCAACGAAGTGAATACATATTCTTATACAGTTGAACGCAGCACCGATGGCGTTCATTTTACCACGATTGGCTCTGTTGCAGCTGCAGGTAGCAATGCTCATGCTTATCAGTACAATGATGGCACAGCAACAGTTTTGCAAAATGTGAAAACCGTTTATTACAGGCTTACTATCACCGATAAAAATGGATTGAGCACAACCAGTTCCATTGTCAGTTTTACGGTAAAAACAAACGCTATGGCTTTGCTACTGTTACCCAACCCTGTAAAGAATTTATTAAGGGTTAGAGTCAGCAACTATAGTGGTAAAGCAACGTTCAGTATTGTTGATATGACTGGTAAAAAATGGTATCAGCAAAGTGTGCCAATGGTAAGCGGAGCCAACGTTTCCTTCAATACTTCAGCTTTGCCTGCAGGCATGTATGTGCTGCATTTTACAGATGATAATACAACTACATCAGAGAAGAAATTTATTAAGCTATAAAACAAAAAAAGGACGAAAACAAACCCGCAGTTTTATCAATAAACTGCGGGTTTTATTTCATCAAAATATTCTTATTCATTAACACTTTATTACTAAACGCAGCAGCACAATCAACATCTTATATTCATCACTTTTAAAACGACAGAATATGAAAAAGATGTTTACCTTATTGCTGAGTTTGATGGCTTTCTCTGCTCTTTTCGCCCAGTATCAAAAGCCGGATGACAACCGCTATTACAACAATCGAAATGCAAATTATGGCGGCGGAAATTATGGCGAAAACAATGGCAATTATATACCTCAGCAAGCTGCGCCTGTACACAATGATGGTGCTTTTCAATCTTATGGCCATAAAGACGATTTTGATCGCCGAAGAGATGAACGCGGCCGAATGGATGATTTTCATCGCGATCATAATTTTGGTTATGCTGATCGTTATCACGACAGAGACGATTGGAGAAGAAATCATCGCAGAGGTTGGGGTTTGTTAGGAACCGGTTTGGTGATTGGTGGAGTAATTGGTGCGGTGATAGCATCTCATTAGTAAAGCATTAATTATTGTGATGTTTAACAAAGCCCTGCAAATGCGGGGCTTTGTTGTTGTGGATTATCGCTTAACTCAACAGTAAAAAAATGGTGAGGAAGATTGTTGTGACAGTTGCTACATTTGACCGCAAAAAGGCTTATGCTGGTTGCCGGTGTTGTTATTTTATATCATCCCGATGATACAGTAATTGAAAACATACAATCGTATTTACCTTATGTTGAAAAGCTGTATGTAGCCGATAACACAGAAGGAAAAATGAGTGGTGTTTCCCTGCAATTAAAAGCACAAAACAAAACACAGATATTGCACGATGGCAGCAATGAAGGCATTGCCAAACGCTTAAACGAAGCAGTAACAGTAGCGATGAATGAAGGCTTTCAATGGCTGCTGACAATGGATCAGGATTCGAGGTTTGAAGAAAGTGAAGTACAAAATTATTTTTCCTGCGCAAACAATTATTTGCACAAAAACAAAACAGCCATGTTTGGAGTGGAATATGAGGAGAAATCTTCTTTACCCGACTGTATTGCCAAAAGAAAAGTTCAGCTAATTACTTCGGGAAGTATTGTAAACCTCAGTCTGTTCAATATTATTGGCGGTTTTGATGAAGCGCTTTTTATTGATGAAGTTGATCTGGAATATTGCTATCGGTCCATAACGAAGGGATATAAAATAATTCAGTTTCCAAATATCTTTTTGCATCATCATTTGGGAAGTGTCAGCTATCACAAATCATTAAAAAATCTGGCAACCACACCGAGGGTTTTACATTCGCCGGTACGGTTGTATTACATGATAAGAAACTATTTGTATGTACAAAAGAAATATGGAAATCAATTCGCGGAAAATGACAAACACAGGCGCGAAGCCTTGTTGAACAGAATAAAAAATAATTTGCTGTATGGTGATAACCGATTGAAAACGATTCGCTACATCGTTAAAGCGGTTGTTGATTACAATAACGGAAAGTTCTATAAACTACCCCTTGATTAACTTCCTGATTTTTCTTCTGAGCTTGGGATATAGTTTTTCACGTTGAGCATCCAAACCTATTACATCATAACCTACTGTAACTTTACCTTTTTCTATATCCAGAGGTTGCAACATGTTCTTCTTTTCAATAACTACCATGTTGGTATAATAATGAATGCCATAGACGTGCTTCGTAAAATTGTTTACACTCAATCGAAGCTTATTTTCCGAAAACCAGGCGTGTAAATAATCAATAAAATTTTTACTGTACTCAATAAAAGTGTCTTTTCTTTTGTAAGCGCCATGATATGCATACAAGTAAGATGTATGGGTATCCTCACAAATGTAAATACCATCGTCTTTTACATGGTCAAACATTTCCTCAAACGTTGTTATTTGCTGTATCATGGTATGGCCGCCATCATCAATCAAAATGTCAACTTTAGGGATTTTATTTTTTACCTCACGCCAAAAATCTCTGTCTTCCTGGCGGCCAATTAATATTTCAATATTTGATTCGTTAAATTTCGTGCTTTGGGGATTAATGTCAATTCCATAAAACCTAAGCTTTGATCCAAAATATTCTTTCCACATATCAATGGAACCACCCTGCGATACACCTATTTCTAAAACAGTAACTTCAGTATTTCTATATTTAGATAAATACTGGTCATATATTTCTATGTAATGATTCCACTTGTGAATCAGCCGATTGTCAAGTTGATCAAATATTTCTCTTAGTGTTCTCATAAATGCAAATAAAACCAAAACAGAGAGATAAATATCAAATTGTATTCGTTCCTGTGGCTGTTTCTTGAGTATAAGAAAACAACTAAGAAAAACAACGAATGATTAAATACACTGATGAAGTTCAAAATCTATTTATAAAATTTGATTCTTACCTTCTACAGCCATTCTTTACTGCACTTTATCTAAAGTGAAATTTACTTTATAAGTACTGCTGCTGATGCCATCGTCGGTAACAATTCCAGATAACTTATAATTGGTACTATCATAAGTTCCGGAAATGGTTTGTGCAGTACCAGCATCGTTTAAATTTGTAGTTACAATATGAGCGGAAAAATTGGTGCCGCTTAAGCTCCAGGTACCTGAACCGTAATTTGTTTGACCTAATCCTCCTGTACCAACCATTTGTATAGTATTGTCTTTATGTAATTCGTAACTATAGTATAGATTTTGGTTACCAATTGTGGGGCCGTTCGTAACACTGTAAGTACCAATCCACAAACCTAATATCGAAGTAGGATTTTTGACATAGACAGTATCAGAATGATAAAGTGTGTCTAAGTGTACAACTGTATCTAAATGATTAATCACCAGCGTATCCGTTCTGGGAGGAGTATTATCTTTTTGACAGGATTGGGTAGAAAAAGAAATTACAAAACAAAGAAATAATAGAGCAAAAACAAACCTCATAAGCTTTTTTTGCGAATGTATGTTTCAACAATTGAAAACACAAAAAGCTTAAACAATTTTAATAAAAAAACTTTGAAGAGGTAAGGTTTCTAAAAGCAAATTTGTTTATTCTGATTTATTGCACAAATACCTTTTACACATCATTTAACATCTCCAAAAACAAACGCAACCCTTTTCTCTTTTCATCGGTGAGTAAATAACTAATGTTTTTTGTATAATACGTTTGCAAATCATAAGCAGCAAACGGGTTTTCTTTTATCACATTGTCCAACTGCTCTAAACCAATGCCGTTCGCTTCATTAAACTCAGTACAAAAATAGCCCGGCAATTCTTTGTTGGCAATCCACGCAGCAAACACAAAAGGCAAGCCCGTAAAGGCTTTCCACGTTCCGGCCAAGTCATAACTATACTTCGATTGTTGTCTCTGTTCCAGCGCTCTGTCGCCAATCACTACGCCAGCCGTTGTGCCGCTGATGTCATTGCGGAAATCTTCTTTTGCATCCTGCAGTTGCGGATCAATTTTCCAGTAATTTTTCAATAATACTTTACAAAGGTTTACTGAGGTACGACTTTGATAATCGAGTAAAATGGTTGTAATATTTTCTAATGGTACATCACTAAACAAACAAACGCTTGCCACATCGCCTTCAGCGCCAATGCAATAATCGCCAATAATAAAATGCTGCTGCATTTTGGGTATAACAGCCACAGGAACGAGGCCTACATCTATCTTATCTTCGAGCAACATTTTGGCTATAGAGGAAGGATAATCGGTAATCAATTCCATCCTGTTCATCAGGGTTTCGCTTCTTTCAATGCCATACAGCAATGGCTTCGTGTTTAAATAACTTACAGCGCCCACCTTTATCTTCTTCAATCCTTTTATTTTTGCGTGCAAAGAAACAGCAATCGGCTTCTCGTTCTATCATCTTATTTACTGTTAAAATGAATTTACAACCTCTTACTGCCATCTCTCCTATTGACGGACGTTATCATCATCAAACAAAACATTTATCGCAATGGTTTTCCGAATGGGCCTTAATAAAATACCGCGTGCAGGTTGAAGTTGAATATTTCATTTTTTTAGCGCAAAACAAATTCTTTCCGCTATCACAAAACGAAGTTCAACAGCTATGCGATGTGGTTGCTAATTTTAATTTGACTGATGCAGAAGAAATAAAAAAAACAGAACTTACTACCAACCACGATGTAAAAGCTGTTGAGTATTTTGTAAAAGAAAAAGTGAACGGATTGGGAAGAAGCGATGTGAAAGAATGGATTCATTTTGGGTTGACCTCACAAGACATTAACAACACCGCCATTCCGCTGCTTTGGAAAGAGTATGTTGCGAAAGAATATTTGCCTTCTCTGAAATTGGTGCAAAAACAAATTGAAGAACTTGCAGCGCAATGGAAAGCCGTGCCGATGCTTGCCAGAACGCACGGACAGCCTGCATCGCCAACCATTTTAGGCAAAGAAATGATGGTGTTTGTTGAACGAATACAAAACCAAATTGCTGCATTTCAAAACATTCCGTTTGCAGCAAAGTTTGGTGGCGCCACCGGCAATTTCAACGCACATAAAATTGCGTTTCCCAATTATGATTGGATAACATTTGCCAATCGTTTTGTGAATGATATTTTAGGCTTGCAACGCAAACAGTTCACTACGCAAATTGAACATTACGATTCGCTGGCTGCACACTTCGATGCTATAAAAAGAATTAATACAATTCTGATTGACTTGTGCAGAGATTTATGGACATACATCAGCATGGATTATTTTAAACAAAAAACCAAGCGGGGTGAAGTCGGTTCTTCGGCAATGCCGCACAAAGTGAACCCGATTGACTTTGAAAACGCCGAAGGCAACTTAGGCATCGCAAATGCAATGTTGGAGCATCTTTCAGCCAAACTGCCCATTAGCCGTTTGCAGCGAGACTTAACGGATTCAACCGTTTTGCGCAACCTTGGTGTGCCTGCTGCGCACATTGCCATTGCAGTAAAATCGTTACAAAAAGGGGTGTCAAAACTGGTGTTGAACGAGGCTAAATTGAATGAAGATTTAGAAGCCAATTGGGCGGTAGTGGCAGAAGCAATTCAAACCATTTTGAGAAGAGAAAATTATCCAAATCCTTATGAAGCGTTGAAAGATTTGACAAGAGGAAATAATGCCATTTCCAAAGAAACGATACACGAATTTATTGAAGGGCTAACAGTAAGTGATGAAGTAAAAAAAGAATTGAAAAACATTACACCGCAAAGCTATGTTGGTGTTCAACCAGCTTACGAATAAAAGATGTCTTCCAAGTTAATTTGCAAATGAGGGAATACAACACTACTAAACTTCTGTCCATTTATAAATACACCTTTCCATTCGTATTTCCCGTTGCTTAAATAATAGAGGTTCAAAGCATTGCTGTCGGGCAAAACAACCCAGTATTCTTTTACTTCATTTTCTTCATAGAGATTAAACTTATCGTTTAAGTCTTTTTTTACCGAATATGGAGAAACAATTTCAACAATCAAGTCAGGTGCACCAACGCAACCTTTTTCATCAATTTTTGTTTTGTCGCAAATCACACAAATGTCGGGCTGAACAACGGTTGTAATTTCATTATCGCTCCTTTTGTCTTTAATCAACCGAACATCAAATGGAGCAAAATAAGATTTGCATTCATGCTTGCCAAAACAATTATAAATCTCTCCGTATAAGTTTCCAGCTGTCCGTTGATGCCTTTCTGCAGGTGCGGGAGATTGAATAAACAGTTTCCCCTCTATCAATTCTACCATATCTTCAAACTGCCAGGTCAAATAATCGGCATAAGAATAGGTTTTATTCGGATCAAGCTGCGATACATCTGTAATCATAACAACATCATTCCTTACAAATATAAACGAATCGGTTTATACCACTTTAACTTGAAGAAACCTTTATCGCATTTCAATGAAGCCTTTTGCGGGTGCAATTTTCAGCAATCCTAAATCACAAATCTAAAATCATCCTACTTGTTTATCTCGCTTGTAAAATGAAATTGTATGTCGGGATTGTTCTGAATTTCGGTATTTAAAAACCATTCGCTTTGCGCTAAATAAACAGGATTGCCATCTTTATCGGCAGCCGAATTTTGCTGTTTAAAACGAAGAAAATCTTCCAGTTTTTTTTGGTCGTTGCTTGTTAACCAACAAGCTTTGTAAAAAGGCAGGGTTCTGAATTCACAAGCCGCGCCATATTCGTGCAGCAAGCGATATTGTATCACTTCAAACTGCAAATCACCCACACAACCAATGATTTTTTTGTTGCCGCCGAATTGGGTAAACAACTGCGCAACACCTTCATCAGTTAACTGCGAAATGCCTTTTTCCAACTGTTTTGTTTTCATTGGATCTTTATTCACCAGCTCTTTAAATATTTCCGGTGAAAAAGAAGGAATACCTGTAAAATAAAACTTTTCTCCTTCGGTTAAAGTGTCACCGATTTTAAAATTTCCGGTATCAAACAAACCCACTACATCGCCGGGGTACGCATCTTCAATTACATCTTTACTACGCGCCAAAAAACTATACGGATTGCTGAAGCGAACGTCCTTTTCAAGTCGTACATGACGATAGTAACGGTTGCGCTGAAACCTGCCACTGCAAACGCGCAGAAACGCAATCCTGTCGCGGTGTTTAGGGTCGAGGTTAGCATGAATTTTAAACACAAAGCCACTAAACTTTTCTTCATCCACGCCTACTTCGCGTTCATTGGTTTCACGGTCGCGCGGCACAGGCGCAATGTTGATGAAGGTATCCAGCATTTCTTTCACGCCAAAGTTGTTTACAGCACTGCCAAAAAATACTGGCGCCACTTCCCCGTTTAAATAATCGTCCACATTCAGTTTGCCGTAAACGCCATCAATCAGTTCAACATCTTCACGCAAAGTAGCGGCATCGCGGTAGCCAATTTTTTCATCTAAAAGAGAATGATTGATGTCATCAATCGAAATCACATCTTCTTCATCGGCTTTGGTATTTGCAGAAAACAAACGAAGGCTTTTATTATCTAAATTGTACACGCCTTTAAAGTCTTTACCACTGTTGATCGGCCATGTCATCGGATGCAAACTGATATTCAGTTCCTTTTCAATTTCTTCCAACAAATCAAAGCGATTCTTACCGTCGCGATCCATTTTATTGACAAAAACAATCACTGGCGTATCGCGCATCCGGCACACTTCCATCAGGCGGCGCGTTTGTTCTTCCACCCCGTTTACGCTATCAATAACCAACACAACGCTATCCACTGCCGTAAGCGTGCGGTAGGTATCTTCTGCAAAGTCTTTGTGACCCGGTGTATCTAATAAATTAATTAAAAAGCCTTTGTATTCAAACGTCATTACGCTCGTAGCAACGGAGATGCCACGCTGGCGTTCTATCTCCATAAAATCGCTTGTGGCGTGCTTTTTTATTTTATTGCTTTTTACTGCACCGGCAACCTGGATGGCGCCGCCAAACAGCAATAGCTTTTCAGTTAACGTGGTTTTACCGGCATCAGGGTGAGATATGATGGCAAATGTTTTACGGCGAGCTATTTCTTTTTCGTATTTCATAATTTTTCAGGCGCGCTAAGGTACAAACTAAGATGCTGAAAGAAAACCATACAGCTTATAAATGAATGATAAGATTAATTGATTAGTAAGAAAATACTGGTGTCTAAGGTGGTAGGGATGTGATAGTAAAATTACCTTTTAAACTTAAATGAAACCGGATTGATTGCGTCGTCTTTACTGTTATGATAAAAATAAATGATAATCGTGTCTTTGGTTTTGTCAACTTTTAAACTATCAGGGTTTTCATAAAAGTTTACAGACAAAGCCCCTTTACTGAATTCTAAAATACCGCTTTTCTTAAAATAGTATGGTGGTCCAGAAGAGCCTAAGGCACCTTTAAATACTCTTTGTAATCTAATTTCATTATCATCATAAAGAACGTCATCTTTATTGCCCAAAATATGTCCCCAAATCGTGAGGGTTAATACCGGCCCCATAAAAGGAACGATAAATAACCAAAGAACACTTGCCACCGGAAAACAAAAAGTGATGCCTGTTATTACTTTCACTGCCTTTCCAAGGGCGTTTCTGTTTCCAAATGTGAATAATAAAGACGCTATCAGAATAAAAAACCAAATAAAAATTTTTGTTGTCCAATATCCACGCAAGTAGATATCGAAGTGAAAAAGAATCGCTACAACAACTAACACTGAACCTACAAATGAGAAAAGTTTTTTAAGAAGAGCCGTTGCACGAAACGACATTCGAATTTTTCTAATAAGACCAAATAGACCTATTAGAAATACAATTCCTACTACGATTAATGCTATATCAAATTCATCCATAAACTTGATACTAATAATTTCTAAGAAGAATACACAGACGTTTGTTTTTGCCTATATTTTTCTCCCTTTCAATGCCTCGCTTACCGCTTTGTCCATTGCGCGTTCGGCGAAGGGTTTGGTTACTTCATTCAACTCTTCCGTTTTGGTTCGAATGAGATTTTTATCTGTCATTGTTAATGCCATTTGCAGCGCTTGCATTGCCAATGCAGTTGCCGTCATTTCATCAGGAATAAGCAATGATGCGTTTTTGGTGATAAAGTTTTCAGTCGTTTGCAACAATTGCTCGCCTTCGCTGCGAGCCTCTATCAACGCGCGTTCCAGCATGTCGGCTTTAGCATGAGTAATACTATCGAGCAACATGTTTTCTACTTCGTAATCGGTCAATCCGTATTGCGGTTTCACTTCAATTTGTTGTTCAACACCGCTGCGCAGCTCTTTTGCTTTTACCGATAAAATGCCATCCGCATTAATTAAGAAGCTCACTTCTACTTTAGGCAAACCCGCTGGCATTCCAGGTATGCCGGTTAAATTAAATTCAGCCAATTTACGATTGTCTTTTACCAAATCCCGTTCGCCCTGAAACACCGAAATCCGCATACTTCCCTGACCATCTTTTTGTGTAGTGTATTGCCGTCCGGCTTTCGATGGAATCTTGCTGTTGCGTGGAATTAATACATCCATTAAACCGCCCATTGTTTCAATACCAAGGCTTAAAGGAGTGATATCAAGAAGCAGGAACTCTTTATTGTTACCGGCTAAAATATCGGCTTGCACCGCCGCACCCAAAGCCACCACTTCATCCGGATTAACATCATCATTTACCGGCTTTCTAAAAAATTGGCTCACTGCATTTTTTACTGCCGGAACACGCGTACTGCCACCCACCATCACAATAACATCAATGTCTTCCGTTTGCAAGCTTGCATCCTTCAAAGCAGCTTTGCAACTATCAATGGTTTTATGGAGTAAAGGCTGAATCAATTCTTCAAATTTGTTTCGTGAAATACGGAGCGCATGTTTGCCAACGCCGGTTAAATAAGCATCTTCAGTACTCAGTTTTTTCTTTGCTTCTTCGGCTTTGATGCGAAGCGTTTGCATCAATGTATTGTTCTGCTCAAATTCTTCCTTTGTAAATTCATTTTGTTCTATCCAATGCTGAACAATCAGTCTATCAAAATCATCGCCACCTAAATAAGTATCGCCATGCGTGCTCAGCACTTCGAAAATGCCATTGTTAATTTTAAGTATCGAAATATCAAATGTGCCGCCGCCTAAATCATATACTGCAATGGTTTTTTCTTCGTCTTTGCGCAAGCCTAAACCATACGCTAAACTGGCAGCGGTAGGTTCGTTTACAATGCGTAACACATCAAGCCCTGCAAGCTTTCCGGCATCACGCGTAGCTTGCCGTTGCGCATCATTAAAATAAGCGGGAACCGTAATCACAGCACGGTTTACAGACGTTTTTAAAATGTGTTCAGCACGTTCTTTCAGTTCTTTTAAAATAAAAGATGAAAGCTCAACCGGCGAATAAAATGTGTTGCCCACCTGCACTTTTACCAGGCTTTCTTCATTATCATCAATAATTTTATAACTGTAAAAATTAGCGTGCTCTTTTAGATCATTGTAGCTTTTTCCCATCAATCGCTTTGCGCTGAAAATGGTGTTGGCAGGGTCAGTTTCAAAATATTGTTTTGCCTCATTTCCAACTACCACATTGCCATTATCAAAATGAACAACACTGGGCACAAGACTACTGCTGTCGTGCTCTTTCAATGCCACAGGCTTGCCCGTTTCAGGATGAATAATAGCAACCAAACTATTGGTGGTTCCTAAGTCAATGCCAACAATCATATCCTCTTTTTGCAAACTGCCGGTCGCAATGTTAATTCCAATTTTTGCCATAAAAACAAATAATGGGCAAAGGTAAGTGCGATAAAAAATTTGAGTTGTTATTTTAAGCGATAATCATTTTAAAAGCAATTATCGTCATTCCGCCCCAACAATACTGTTGGTGCGGAATGACGCCAACTCACATCCCACATCTAATATAGTACATCGAATTACATTTTCATCAGCTTTGGTCTTATCTCTACATAAATCTGTCCGCTCATTGGCGCTTTTCCATATAAGCTTTGCAATGATGGCGGAGGAAGATTAACAGACGATTGCAAACCACCAATCCATTCAAATTTTCCAAACGAAAACAGGCGCCGGTTGGTGCCGATAGTAAGCTTGTGGATGTCAAAACTCCTTTCACCATATTGCTGTTCAAGGTTCAACTCTTCGGTTGATTTTTGTACAAATTCATACCGCCCATAAATCGCCTGCTTTTGCAGTTGTTGTGTCCCTTCTACCAGGAATGAATTTTCGTTATGATGACCTGCACCTTCACCATTCATTCCCCACACGGCTGCTGAAGAAAAGTAGCTTCCTTTTGCTGTAACCGGCGTGCCATACAAAACCGATGCAGTATATCGCATTACATTTTCATTTGGATGCAATGCTTCAGGACTTTTTATAAATGCCTGTGACACCTGCAAAGCCCATGCATTGGAAGGATTGAACGATAACCGCCACGAATAACTATCAAATTTCGGCTTATCAAAATCATAACGGTTTTCATCCGGCTCACGCCCGGTAAACGATGAAAATTCACCTTTCCATTTCCCTATTCTTACACCTGCTGTTGCCACGCCATAAGTGATGTGAGTGGCATCCTGCCAGTGATGGCTTAATGGTGCATCAGGGTCATTCAACGCAATAGTGCGGTGCATGAAAGTAGGTGCGCTGATGGCTGGCTCGCCAGGATAACCAATGTAAGCAAAAACATCTACGTTTTTGTTGAGCCGTTGGGTGTAACCAATGCTTAATCCGGAAAATAAATCGTGTGGATGCTGACGGTCAACTATCGGATTTCCTTTGTACGATTCTCCTGACTGAAACAGCAAAGGATAACCACGTTCTGTAACCGTTACTGGATCAAGGCTGATCATTGCAGTAAAATTGAACAACCCGTTTTTCCCAACGGGGCGATTGTACATTGCCATAAACCAATTGGGCGCATTAAACTGTGCGCTGCTGCGCGATGTTTTTTGGGTTAACTGCTGATTATCATACCGCAAAAAAACGCTTCCATGAAACATCCACATTCCCTTTTTTGTGTGCTTCATTATCATATACATCGGGTTGTTGTCGGGCGACCATGCAGTACCCGAACCATTGCGCGTCATGGGAAGTGAGCGGGAAAAGGAATGACTCATCCCCCGCATTTCGTCCTCATCCATGTTATCCATATTCATGTTATCCATGTTCATATTCATCATAGAATCATGACTGGCGTTCATCCGAATTGTATCGGTGTTATGTTGATGTTGTGCAATTGTATCTACTGTTGTAAACAGCAATGCGAATAGAAATAAAATGTACTTCACTGTAAAAAATTAAAAAAGTGGAAATAAAAAACGGGCAAAAACAAATGCAAGGTTTGGTTTGCATTGTTCAGGTAGAAAATTGAAGTAACAATAAATGGGCTCAAATGCGATAAACACATTGCGCCTGGTATAACGGCACAGGCGGACTAAAGTTTGCGTTTTTGTTTTTGTAAGAAAAAAGATGCGAATGAGAAAGTAAAAAAACGAGTTGATAGCGGTTGCTAACAAAAGCCGCAAAGTATTTTTTAAAAGAAATGGTTTGAAGAGCCGCTTCGTGCTGTTCAGCAGATTTCAACAATGTTTGTCTTTCCTCGCAGCAAGCTTTTTTCTTCTTTTCACATACACGGCAGTCTTTGCTTTTATAAGGTTTATCAAAGCTTACAGAAGCAACCGAGTTCATGCAATAATGCACCGTTATTGTTGCACCCGAAAAAGCGCAGAAATACAAACAACACAACAGTATAGCAACCCGGTTTTTCATGCAAAAACAAAAAGTTTTCTGAATGGAGGCAAAAGTAAAAACAAGATCTTTCATGCAGTCATTGTACTGCATTCCTTTGCACATTTTTCACAAGCTGCACAAAAAAAATATTCGTGCAAAACCAAAAGCAACAAAAAATTCGTAACAAAACTGTTGCTCTTTTTAATCCATGTTCCGACTTACAAAACACTTAAAAGTATTGTATGATTTCACTAATGACAAAAAAATTAACTGAAGAAGAAAAACGACAGATAGAAGTAAAAGAAAAATTGCAGCAGTATGTAAAAGAATGCAACAGCACAAAATGTAAGTGGCTGTTATCGTCTCATTCGCATTGCTTTATTGATTTGTCATAACAATTCAAAGCAGTTCTATTCTGGTTTCGAACTTCATTTTAACACACTTGTTCAAGAATGTTCCTTGTTTCGCAAATCGCCGGCCCTTGTTGGTACCTATTTTTGTAGATTGAAACTTTACGCAAATTGACTGGCAAACAGGTAAACATTGCATTGGTTGGCAACCCCAACTGCGGCAAAACATCTTTATTCAATTCACTTACCGGTTTAAACCAAAAGGTAGGTAATTTTCCGGGTGTAACGGTTGATAAAAAAACGGGCACAACGCATTTGGAAGATGATTTTGATGCAAAAGTTATTGACCTGCCGGGCACATACAGCTTGTATCCGCGCCGCGCTGATGAGTGGGTGGCTTATAAAGTGATGATGAATGTGGATGAAACCAAACCCGATGTCATTCTTGCCGTTGCCGATGCCAGCAATTTGAAACGTAACCTTCTGTTTTGCAGCCAGGTAATTGATTTGAAACGTCCTGTTGTTATTGCCCTTACCATGATGGACATTGCGCGCAGCAAGGGTTTGAGCATTGATGTATCGCAACTGGAACGCGAGTTGGGTGTGCCGGTCATTCCTGTAAATCCACGCAAAAACAAAGGCATCGTTCAATTAAAAAAAGCGTTGGCACACACAGCAAAGCAAACGTTTAGCGCACCGCAGTTTGATTTTATTCCGAATAAAGAACTGGCGCCTTTTGCTATTGAAGGAGCTAAAAAATTAGTGCCTAACATCAGCAATTATGCGGCAGTGCATTATCTCATCAATCACGAAAATTTTCCGCTCGATACCCTTACGCAAAATGCCATTGAACATGTTGAAATAACCAACGATTTTAATCCTACCAAAACGCAGGCAGACGAAATTGTGCAGCGTTATTCGCGCATCCGACAAATCATGCTGCAAAGCGTGGTAGAACCCGATCCGCTGCAAAAAAAATTGTTTACCGAAAAGCTCGATAATATTCTTCTGCATCGTGTTTGGGGCAACGTAATTCTGCTGGTGGTTTTGTTCCTCCTCTTTCAAAGCATTTTTTGGCTGGCACAATTTCCTATGAATGCCATTGACTGGAGTTTTTCTAAATTCAGTGGCTGGCTGGGCAATACGTTGCCGCAGGCATGGTGGAGCAATTTGCTGGTAAACGGTGTGCTTGCAGGTTTGAGCGGCATTCTTGTTTTTGTGCCTCAAATCATGATTTTGTTTGGGTTGATTACTATGCTGGAAGACGTTGGCTACATGGCGCGCATTTCATTTTTAAGCGATAAACTGATGCGGAAAGTAGGGCTCAACGGAAAGAGTGTAATGCCGATGATCAGCGGCTTTGCCTGCGCCGTGCCCGCCATTATGAGCACCCGGAACATTGAAAACCGAAAGGAGCGTTTGCTTACCATTTTGGTTACGCCCTTAATGAGTTGCAGCGCGCGTTTGCCGGTGTACACCATTCTCATTGCGCTGGTTGTTCCTAACCATTATTATCTTCATGTTTTAAGTGAGCAAGGTTTGGTGATGATGACATTGTATCTCGTAGGCATTGTAATGGCGCTCATTGTTAGCTATGTGTTGAAGTGGATCATCAACATAAAAGAAAAAAGTTTTTTTATTTTGGAGTTGCCTGTGTATCGTGCGCCACGCTGGAAAAACGTTGGCATCACCATGATTGAAAAAGCGAAAATATTTGTGAAGGATGCGGGTAGAATCATCATCCTCATCAGTTTGCTGCTTTGGTTTTTAAGTAGCTACGGACCTTCATCAAGAATGAAAACTATTGATGCCAAATATGCAAGGATAGAACAATCGGCAACGCCGGTGAATAAAGACCTTTTAGAAAAACAATACAAAACCGAAAAGCTGCAAAATTCATTTGCCGGTATTGCCGGCAGAGCCATTGAACCTGTAATAAAACCGCTTGGTTTCGACTGGAAAATAGGCATTGCACTCATTACTTCGTTTGCTGCGCGCGAAGTGTTTGTAGGCACAATGGCAACCTTGTACAGCGTTGATGAAAAAGACGATGCTACTTTAAAAGAAAAAATGCTCAATGCAAAGCGCGAAGATGGCACACCGGTTTATACACTGGCAACCGCTTTATCGCTGATGATGTTTTATGTGCTGGCAATGCAGTGCATGAGTACGCTCGCTATCACCAAACGGGAAACCCGAACCTGGAAGTGGCCCGTCGTTCAGTTTGTTTATATGACCGGACTGGCATATTTAATGAGCTTTGTTGTATATCACATCTTTTAAATTCATCATTTTACTGCAGCCATAATTATTTTAAAAAGAAGACTGGAAAAGCTTTGATTCTATTAGAAATCAGTAGCTTGCACACACTATGCCGGCAGCTAATTTACCGACTAATGAGCAAGAGAGACTTCAGAATTTGTACAGCTATGAATTGCTGGACACACTTCCCGAAAAAGATTATGATGACATAACGAAGCTGGCTTCTTTTATCTGCAACACTCCTGTTTCTTTAATTACCCTGGTTGATAAGGACAGACAATGGATGAAATCGGCTCACGGTATTACTTTAGAAGAAACGCTACGTGAACATGCGTTTTGTGCACATGCTATTTTGCAACCCGATGAAATGATGGTTGTATCCGATGCTGAAAAAGACGAACGTTTTTCCGACAATCCTTTGGTAACCGGCGAGCCACATATTTTGTTTTATGCTGGCGTTCCATTGGTTACAGAAGAAGGCTTTGCTATTGGCAGTTTATGTGTATTAGACAATAAGCCGGGACACCTTAACGAAAATCAGCGCGAAGCTTTGAAAACGCTTGCCAACCAAACCATACGGCTGGTGCAGCTTCACAGGAAAGCAAAGGAATTATTGCGCAGCCGTCAATTGCTGCAGGAAGTGAATACTGAGTTGGAAAATTTTGCACAAAATGCTGCCGAAAATTTGAAGCAACCCTGCGATAACGCCATTGAATTTACCAATATCATCAGCGAAAAATTTTCAGACGTGTTGGATGCTGATGGAAAGCAGATTTTATCGCTTATCATCTACTCATGCGAAAGCATAAAAGCAACGATTGACGACACGCTGCAAAAAGCAGCACGGCTTAATTTTTTGCAGGAAACCAAATCGCTGTTTACATTCACCAGCATCATGCAGGATTTGAAACAAACCTTGCCTTCATCAACCAGCAACATTTCTATTGGCAATCATCCTGAAAACGATTCTATTTTTTTCTTTAAAAACTTATTGCTTCAGGCACTCACACACATTATAATTGCGTCAACAACCTTTAACAACAAAGCCAATCAGTTGATTGACATTTCTTTTCAGCCAACCAAACAAGCTTACCTTTTTACCATTGTTGATAACGGAAATGGCATTCCGGTGGTTTCGCGCAGCGGCGAATTAAAGTTATTACAACACCAACACCTGGATGATAAAGACAATCAATACATCAAATACCTGACGGCTGCAAAGCAAATTGTTACCTCTTTGGCCGGCACGCTCGACATGAATTTTGATGAAAACAAAAGCACTGTTTTTATCATGAAATTTCCTAAATAAGCTTCTTTTCTTTTGAGTGGCGTTTCAAAATTTTATTTCTATTCTATTTTATTGAAAGACGCAAAAGAAAAGGGTTCGGAGCTTTTATAAAAGTTTCGAACCCTTACTTTTCACTGAAAGGAAATGGAAAACAGCCTTTACTGTTTAGAAAGATTGTGCTGCCGAAAATACATCAACCCTGTTTTTCTCGTACCAGCTTTGCGTTTTATAAAGCACAGAATTTCTTTTGTAAAATGATATTCGCTTACTTGCCTGCCAGCGAGCTGCAGATAAAAGGCTGATTGAAAAAAAGCACAATCCAATCATCCAAAAAAGAGCCAACAAGGGATTGATAAAGCAGTTTACAAACAAGCAAAAAATTGACAAAAACAAAGTAGCCAACAAGGGAAGCCGCAACAATTGCAAACCCGATAAAAACAAATTTTTGTCAAAACAAACAATGCCCTTGCAAAGCAGTTGTGTACGGCTCCAAAGTAGTTGGCTGTAGCCATTTCCATTTTGTAAGGCGAGCATTTGGTTTTGTTGAAAATTCTTCTCAATGTCTGCAAATAACAAAGCTGTTTTTGCAAATGCAACCTGAAAGTTATGTTTAATTAACATTGATTTCAATAAGCCTGTAATGCCCGCCTCTGCTGCATTTGCCAATTGCAGATACCGTTTATAAAATGAAACCGTAAAAGCAATACCACTATCATGTGTAGTTGCTGAAGAGCCTAATTCAAACAAAACATATTGTTGAAAAAACTGGTTGTAAACATTGCGCAACGCATACAATTGGCTGGAGAATCCGCTGTTGGTTGGCATTACCAGCCTGCTTTGTACTACCTGAAAACCCTGGTGAAAACAAACATTTAAACCATTTAAAAAATCAGCATCAGCAATGCAATTGCCATCCAGTACAACAGCGTGTGTGTGCGAACGTTTGAAGTTATTAATTGCATGTTGCTGCAAGCCAAATGGTTGAGTAACAAATTCGGAAGATGTTAACCAAACAACGCGTTCATCGTCTGTATAAAAATTGAGATTAACGTTTTTGTTCCTTACAACATACACAAGATAATTGGTGTAATGCAAGCGTAGCAAAGATTCAATTACGCTGCTTATCTTTTCGCCTGCATGAGTAACAGAAACGATGATGGCAAAATCTTTTTCTTCAAACAATTCTTCGCTTACCAAAGTTTGTTTTTGCCTCTTTTTTTGAAGATAAAAAATAGAATGTAAAACCACCGGCAACAACAAGCTGAAAGCAATAATTGTTTGCGCTGTTTGCCAGGCAATGTGAGTGATAAAAGAAAACATGATATTGGATTTTAAAACGTGGTGTAACCTGTATTGATATTGAAATGTATAAGTTTTATGGGGTTGAATGGAACGAATAAAAATATTGTCTTACTGTGCCATAAACGAAACGAAAACCAACATGTATAGCGATGTACAAAAGCAAAAGCATAGCTGTAAACCAGTTAACTGTTTTCATAATATTGGAATTAAAAATTGATAAGGTAAAAGTAAACGGATGAAGAATAACAATGCGTTTAAAATCTTTTAATTCACCTGAACATTTCATTAATTTTTAAGATGAAATTCAGAAACCATCATTTACTTATATCATACGGAGTTCCGGTTAAATAAGCGATTCGAATACCCATGCGATTGGTTGCAATGCCCGCTTTCCATTGATACAAGCCATTACTGCTTTTCGTTTGGTTAGACAGTTGCAACATTTCATCGGATGTATACAAACGCATTACCGACGCAATGCCATCCCAAATGGCGCAAAAAGGAACAACAGGTAATAAATAAGTAAACAACAACCGCTTTATTGAAAACGGTTTTATGAAAGGTGTAAACAATAGAAAAGCGAAGGGATGAAACAGCACTATCAAAACCATAAACCATACGCTTCGGCTGCCGCCGTCAAAAATAGCAATGCCTTCGTTTGCATCCACAGCGTTTTGCAACAGGCGCACGGCTGCTTTATTGTCAAAATGATGAAAGCCTGAAAACAAAGTTCGAAAACCCGCTAACGCAGGCGGAACAGAGGTTGCATCAACTGGTTCCTTATAAAACAAAATGTTTCCGCTGGTTTGTTTTTGCAGCAATTTATAAGCATCAATGTTGGGAAATAAATCGGTTAAAACAAAAGGAATTCTTTTACCAGTGGCTTTTTTTATATTGTTTTGAACGGATACAACGGCGCCACCTGCACCTGAACAAAGGTCAACAAAAGCTTTACTTTTTGTTTGCCGCAAACCTTCAATTAAAAGAGAAGTAATGGGTTGATACAAGTTTCCCGTATGCAAAACAAATCGCAAAAAATCGGTCATATACTGCCGCAGAAAAGAAGGAAACCAAGACTGATCTTCCCACTCAAAGGCGTTTCTTCTTTTCATCTCTTGTTCAATACAACTTTGTTAAGTGATACGGTTGTGAATTACTGCGCAAATATATTTTTAAGAGAATACTTTTTGAATAAACAGGGCAGAAAGCAAATGCGATTTGAATTTTGCAGGTATCAACTTTCATTATACATTTGCAGCCCAATAAATGGCTGCGTAGCTCAACTGAATAGAGCATCTGACTACGGATCAGAAGGTTTCAGGTTTGAATCCTGACGCGGTCACCAAAAAGGATACTAAAAATCTGCATAAAACCAGCAAATCATTGATTTTGCTGGTTTTATTGTTTATAGATATATCAAATAACATCAAATCTATTCAAATTTCTGGTGAACAAGGCGGTGAACAAAATAGTTTTGGAAATTTTGTTCACCAGAAATCGTCCAAATGCTTTCTTTTCAGCAAGTTAGGTGTTTTGCGATGACAAAAAACACTCCTTTTCAAAGCTTTTTTGAGCGTTTTCCGGTGAACAAAATCAGCCATTTTTTACAACAAAAAATGACATTCTATGGAAAACAGACACACATTCACATTGTTATGTATCATTCGAAAGAACCGTAGAAATAATCGCGGAGAGTTTCCGGTGTATATGAGGATCACTGTGGATAAAAAACGAATCGAGATCGGGACTAAAATAATTGTTCAGGCAGAGAAATGGGACGCAGGAAAAGGAAGGATAAAAACAACACTGCCCGATGCCAAAGCCATCAACCAAATGCTCAACAATTTTGAGCATAGAGCCAGGGAAATTTATAACCAGCTTGTTCTGCAAGGCAAATTAGTTACACCAGAAGAAATTAAAGATGAACTGACAGGTGCTAAACATAAGCAAAGAACGCTTCTTGCCACCTTTCGGGAACATGTTACAAATCTCGAATCAAGAGTTGGTAACGATTACTCAATTGGAACGGTTAAAAACTGGAAAGTAACCTTAAGACATGTAAGTGAATTTGTGAGATACAAGTATAAGGTAGCCGACTTACCTTTTCGTCAACTGAATTATAAGTTTATTAGTGATCTTGAATTGTTTGCCCGAACCCGCTGGCATTGCGGCACCAATGCTACTTTGAAACATATTGAAAGAATGCGTAAGGTAATCAAGTTTGCTATCAACAATGGCTGGCTGGATAAAGACCCATTTATAAACTTTAATTGCAAGCAGGAAAAAACACACAGAACTTTTTTAACCAATGAAGAATTGGAAAGATTGGAAAAGAAGGAGATGCTCTTACAAAGACTGGAGAAAGTAAAAGATATTTTTGTTTTCTCCTGCTATACCGGCTTGGCTTATGTTGACATTGAACAACTGACAATTGACAATGTGGTAACCGGCATTGATGGTAAGAAGTGGATTTATACCTTCCGGCAAAAAACCGGCAACAAATCGAACATCCCTCTGCTTCCGCAAGCACTTGACATTATTCATAAGTATAGTAAGTTATCGCCCTTTATTGATCGTTTGCTGCCTGTTATCACTAATATTAAAACCAATGCTTACTTAAAAGAGATAGCAGACCTGTGCGGCATCAAAAAGAATCTGACTTTTCACATGGCTCGGCATACGTTTGCTACTACGATAACTCTTAGTAACGGGGTTCCCATTGAAACAGTAAGCAATATGCTTGGGCATACTAAAATTTCTACCACCCAAATTTATGCAAAGGTGCTTGAACATAAAGTAAGCAAGGATATGATGGCTTTGGAAAGTAAGTTATCATCGAAGCAACAAGATTTATAAAATCGCTTATTGAATTTCAAAATAACATAAAGTCTTTAAAGGGTCAACTACTGCTCCTGGAAAAAATTAAAGTCAAAAATGATCTCAATTCCTTCATGGTACAATTAAAAGAAGATTACGTGCTGATTCGATACGGTTAAGATCATGTTTCAATTCCTTCATGGTACAATTAAAAGAAGTACCAGCTGTAATCGATCGTCTGTAATGCTAGTGTTTCAATTCCTTCATGGTACAATTAAAAGTATAATGATAGTTATATGTAAATCGAATATAGCATGTTTCAATTCCTTCATGGTACAATTAAAAGGGCATTAGATCAACATGTAACGTTGACTGTAAATGTATGTTTCAATTCCTTCATGGTACAATTAAAAGTACGTAGCTGCTGGCACGGCTGATATGGTAATATGTTTCAATTCCTTCATGGTACAATTAAAAGCTATCGCGATGCAGGAAATTACGCAGTACAAGATATGTTTCAATTCCTTCATGGTACAATTAAAAGCTAACAGCACAGCGAACGATCAACTGAGTTTCAATTCCTTCATGGTACAATTAAAAGTTCGATAAGGGTACATGACAGTATGTTTCAATTCCTTCATGGTACAATTAAAAGCTTCGTCCGTATCATACTTACGCTTTTCATAATGATGTTTCAATTCCTTCATGGTACAATTAAAAGCGATGGGCGCGGTAATCAAAGACAACGTTTTTAATGAGTTTCAATTCCTTCATGGTACAATTAAAAGCTATGAAATACCTATTACTGATACTATTGTAAATGCGTTTCAATTCCTTCATGGTACAATTAAAAGCAATGTACAATATAAGTATATGCAGTACATTGTACAGTGTTTCAATTCCTTCATGGTACAATTAAAAGAAAGGAAATAGCGTAATACACAGGCGTTGATATTGAGTTTCAATTCCTTCATGGTACAATTAAAAGGTAATTCCAGAGCAAGGTAGCATTGAAACACTATGTTTCAATTCCTTCATGGTACAATTAAAAGTACAAGCTTCGACTGTGCTTGCCGTTTCTAATGATGTTTCAATTCCTTCATGGTACAATTAAAAGCGTAGAATGTTATCGCTATGCGCGTAGCTGGATCGTGTTTCAATTCCTTCATGGTACAATTAAAAGCATGTAACCGTAATGCGCATGCAGTAGCTGGTAATACAGGTTTCAATTCCTTCATGGTACAATTAAAAGGCATTCGTACATGTACATTCGACTTGTTGTATTACATGTTTCAATTCCTTCATGGTACAATTAAAAGCGTAGTAGCAACTATAGACTAATGCGTTACAGTAAGATGTTTCAATTCCTTCATGGTACAATTAAAAGATCGACTAACTGTATAGTTGCAGCATTGACACAACTATGTTTCAATTCCTTCATGGTACAATTAAAAGTTTCTGGCTGTTATCGCCATATGAACAGTATGCTATGTTTCAATTCCTTCATGGTACAATTAAAAGTATAAGCCACGGCGTCGAATGCACGTTGTGCAAACGTGTTTCAATTCCTTCATGGTACAATTAAAAGTCATTCATCAGCGGTCTATTCATGTGCAATGGCTAGTGTTTCAATTCCTTCATGGTACAATTAAAAGATCAGCGCAGTTCAACGATGAATTCTTATATGCAATCTGGTTTCAATTCCTTCATGGTACAATTAAAAGTACTGTCAATTAGCATAAACGGTGTTGTTTGATGTATGTTTCAATTCCTTCATGGTACAATTAAAAGGAATGCATATGAGCCATATTGCAGATATGTAGCATGTTTCAATTCCTTCATGGTACAATTAAAAGTACATTTAGATACTTCCGATTAATCAGCTTTAATAATGTTTCAATTCCTTCATGGTACAATTAAAAGACCAATATAACTCTTTTTCGTTAACGATATAAAAAGTAGGTTTCAATTCCTTCATGGTACAATTAAAAGTTGGTATCAGCTTGTATTCAGCATTGTATCAGTATGTTTCAATTCCTTCATGGTACAATTAAAAGCGTAAATCGAAGATGCACTGTTCAGGTGTTAGATAGGTTTCAATTCCTTCATGGTACAATTAAAAGTAATGCAGCAATTGCATGCATCGAGTGTATCAATATCGTTTCAATTCCTTCATGGTACAATTAAAAGTTGATGTACAATTATTCTTTATGACATGTGCACATTGTTTCAATTCCTTCATGGTACAATTAAAAGGCAAAGGCAACAAGTTCATGATAGCATGCTCATAATGTTTCAATTCCTTCATGGTACAATTAAAAGCACGAGCAACACGATTATCCATGAGCTTGTACATCTGTTTCAATTCCTTCATGGTACAATTAAAAGAATACGCAGATCGATTGTGCCTTAGCCAAAATTATACTTGTTTCAATTCCTTCATGGTACAATTAAAAGCATTTACCACTTGTTTCAGCAGGATGCATACTATATGTTTCAATTCCTTCATGGTACAATTAAAAGTAGTGACTAGTGCATTGGCAATCACAGATACTGTAAGTTTCAATTCCTTCATGGTACAATTAAAAGGCAATAATCGTCGTAATTGTCGTTATACTGATATATGTTTCAATTCCTTCATGGTACAATTAAAAGCATCGACATAATGCACTTCTGCAGGCTTGTCGATGATGTTTCAATTCCTTCATGGTACAATTAAAAGACTGTACTGTTCAAGCATCTGATACTATGTTGATGTAGGTTTCAATTCCTTCATGGTACAATTAAAAGCTAATCGTAACAGCACATAGTTGATGTCATTTCATATGTTTCAATTCCTTCATGGTACAATTAAAAGTGATGAAAGCGCGTATGCATGCCGTCACTATGCGTGTTTCAATTCCTTCATGGTACAATTAAAAGATAAAGCGTCATCGTCATATGCATCGATGACTGATGTTTCAATTCCTTCATGGTACAATTAAAAGATAGTATATTCTCGGTTGTCAGTAGCGTATTGATATCAGTTTCAATTCCTTCATGGTACAATTAAAAGTGATACAGCTATGGCATATCTGAATTGCAAATATGGTTTCAATTCCTTCATGGTACAATTAAAAGTGAATAGTATCTGCAAGATGACTGGTCACATAATCTGTTTCAATTCCTTCATGGTACAATTAAAAGTTATGCAGCAGTTCAGCTATGCTGCTTAATGACATTATGTTTCAATTCCTTCATGGTACAATTAAAAGCAACTGCATGCGTAATTGCATAGCACTGTAATTATTAGTTTCAATTCCTTCATGGTACAATTAAAAGGCTATACGATGATAGTACATTGCGTAATTCATACATGTTTCAATTCCTTCATGGTACAATTAAAAGTGTGATTGCGTTGCAAGTCGTATCGACATGCATATATGTTTCAATTCCTTCATGGTACAATTAAAAGATCTTGCTAGCTTAGTCAATAGCGTTGATATCACTGTTTCAATTCCTTCATGGTACAATTAAAAGTAGGCAATGACGTTGTACAAGCATGCTCAATAAACTTGTTTCAATTCCTTCATGGTACAATTAAAAGCCGTTTGCGTCGGCATAATCTCATCTTGATTATCAAAGCAAATTTAGGCTTTTACAACTACTATTTTCTTTTTTGAATCGTCTATCACTAATTCTAAAACCTCTGCCTTTGTCAGACGACCGTATCAAATGCAGTCCCCATAAGGCTTTCAGTTATGGTATTTATAACCAGTATCTATTTTTTTATGATTTAGCTCTGCTTCGACAACCTCTCATCTTTATTACAGAATCGTATCCAACTCGTTTTTCTCTTTGCCTATCACCATCTTTTCAAGCCATTTTTCCTGCCTGCTTTTAAAAATAATAAGGCTGTCATTTTCTACATTCATAATAGCTTTGGCTGCAATCAGTAACTCTTTTAATTTCACATCTGTCATCTCTCCTTCAAATACGCTATTCTGCACCCAGTTCAAATACCGCCGGCATAACTTCAGCATTTTACCTACTCTTTTTTGTTCTATGTCATATACCAGTATCACATACATAAATCATAGTTTATAAACTTTTGTTTATTCTTTGCTCATCTTTCACTTCTCACCTTTTACCACCAGGCTTTAAACGGAGCATACTCTTCAATACCCAGCAGGTGCTCGGGCTAATTTATAACACTCTAATTTCACCAAGTGCTTATAACTCACACTGCGCTTTAGCGACCGGTGCTTGATGGTTTCACTCAACTTTTCTTCCCAGGCTCTCACCACCGTTTTTCTGCCGCTGTCTTTTAGCAAGCAGCCGTTTAGTTTTGCATCAAAGTCCGATGCGCCAATTTGCTTTTTATTTAATAAAGAAAAAATAAGCCGGTCGGCAAGCATTGGTTTAAACACTTCAGCAAGGTCTAATGCCAACGAATACCGGCGTTCGCCAGGCTGATGCAAAAAAGAAATGGTTGGATTTAATTGGGTATGATAAATAGCATCTAAGCATAGCGTATAGCAAAGACTATTCACAAACGAAATCATACAATTTATTTCATTGGATGGTGGTTGCTTGCTGCGTCCGTTCATTTCAAAATCAGTAATGATAACGGCAAACGCTTCATAGTAACAGGCGCGAATGTTGCCTTCAATGCCCATCAACTCATCAATATCAGTAGCGGAAGAAATAGACAACATTAATTCTTCAATTCGTAAAATGCAACCGGCTGTGTCTTTCTCCCGGTTGTTATAATACCTTAAATTTTTCAGCATGTTAAAAGCTGCGCCTTCCACAAATTTCTGTGCAATCTCCAGCCGCTTGTTCTTCCTGCTATAAGCCGTTGCCTGCGCAATAATCATCTTGCCTGCCAACAGGTAATCTTTAGGCATGAAAGAGCCGGTGTAATGCTCATAATAATCGAAGAAGTGAACAGAAATTTGCTCCTTGCCCAGAAAATTATACAACGCGCTATTGGCATCCAAACTGCCGAATGTATAAAGGTTATCAACCGTTTCTACCGGAATATACTTGGGTATTCCTTCGGTGCCGGCTTCATCAACCGGCGTAAATTTTAGGGTATTGTCTTTACGGCTCATCCTGCCGGCATTAAACAGGTAGTAGCTTTTCTTCATTCGTTACTTTGGTTTGCGTTGTAAAATGTTTTGGTGCTTTATTTATATTTCTTCTACATAACAAAAATCGAAGTAAGAGCAGCTTTTACAAATCTTACTATTGATGCGTGGCGGACAGTGTTCATCTTCCACAATGTTTATAATTTGTTGTACCGTCTGTTGCAAATAATCCTTGTCTTCTGCCGATAAATCAACATGGCTGATGTGCCGCAGCTTTGGATATTCAATGGTGCCTGTGGCTCCGTCAATACCATTTTGCTGCAACAACCAGAGGTAATATTTTACCTGCCATTCATGAGCTTGCTCAACACTATCGCTTTTTTTGGTTTCGTGAACTACTTTGTTGCGGGCATCGTAAAAATCTACCTTGCCAGATAAGTTTTGATTATTATTTATAGTAGCAGATAATTCAATTTCATTGTACTTTTCTGCCCGTTGCGGATACGTTGTTTCTCCTATCAGTTTGCCTTCGGCAACGATGTCTGATGTGTGCTCCATGCGGATCCCGTTGGCATGAAGCCACAACTTCCGATGACAAATGAAAAAGTAACTGATGTAAGTAGCGGTCAGTTGCATAACAGTTCAATCGAGCAGAAATAAATCTTTCGTGCTATTTAAAAACGTTTTGATTAGATTATGTTTGGCAATCAGTAGTTCCGCAATAACGCTGTTTTTACAGTTGCCTACCGTTAACCAGACTACTTTAGGCGGGCTACCCAACGTGGCAGACAAGTAATAAAAATCTTTATCTTTTGTAACAATGGCAAAGCCGTTTTCCATAGCAAACTGCCAGATTTCTCTGTCAGGTATGTGAGACAGATTTACATCGTTCACATGCTTTGAATAGGGGAAGAACGCTTCCAGCAACTGTGGAAGCCGAACAGAAAGATTGTTATCGAACAATAGTTTCACGGGATTAGAAGTTGAATAGAAATGATATGTTAAGAAGCCAGCATTACAAACCGTTTTTCTGCATCGGCAGCATAAGCAAGACAAGCCAAGATATCATCGTTTGTAAGCATCGGAAAGTTCCTTAGAATTTCTTCGGCAGAATCACCGGCAGCTAAGTAACTCAATACATCATAAACCGTAATGCGCAAACCTCTTATACAAGGCTGACCGCTGCGCTTGCCTGGTTCAAGTGTTATGTATTTGGAGTAATCTATCATAAATTAAAAGTAAGAAATTTTTAAAAGTAAAATGTTTTAAAAGTCATCTTTATCATCTAACACCAGTCCTAAATTAGAATCATAATTACTTGTACACCATATTAACTTTGGATCTTTATTGTCTCCAATCCATATTTTGTTTCTTTGATAAATCTTGCCGTTTTCTTTAGCTTTCATAAAGAGATATTGGGGGCAATTGACTACATACTGATTTTTATAGTACATGAACTCTTTATAGTTATCAAAGAAGCAATCTTTATATCTGTTTTTTTCTAACCATCTAAACTTTTGAGGATTTTTTTCCAAATAATCATAAGGGTCTAAAACAAAAATTTCTTTTTGTTCATCTATATCTCTGCTTTTCCAAATATGTGTACCTTCTTCGTCTTCTTCTGTCACTGCCAAAGGTAGTATTAGCCAGTTTTCAATTATCTGATCTTTTAGCTTGCCTGCATTTAATTTGGTACGATTAGAAAACTCTGGTAACTCTTTATATACTGCGTTAACAAGATCAACAAGTTCATGAATTTTATAAGATTTAGGATTCAATAATTCTATAGTATCTTCTAAAGGCTTACTAATTATCCAACCTGTTTTCATAATATAATTACCGTAGGGAGCTGGGTATATTTTATCCTCCTTATATGGAATTACTACATTTAATATCCCAATTTCAGTAATAAAATCAAATCTTGATAATCTGCCAATACGCTGAACTAATCTATCAATTGGGCAAATATCAGAAATCATATAGTTAGAACTTATGTTCACACTCATCTCACCAATTTGAGTTAAAATCGCTATTCCTTTTGCGCATTTTTTTAACCAAGCATCTTTCCCGAGATTTTCTAATAATAATTCCTCTTTTTTTGCTTTGTCAGGTTCAGTAAATCGGCTATGATACAAGATTGGTATAGCTCCTTTCTTTTTGAACCAATCATAATATTCCATTGCTTTTGCAACTGTATTTGCATAAATAATAGTTGGCTGTTCTAAAGCCTTTATTAGTAAATCTTCAAGTTCGCTAACCTTTTCGTGTTTTGTGATGCCTTCAATCAAACATCTTTCTCTAAAATTTTCTGAAATATCTTCTTTAATTTCTTTTGGCTTAAATCCTGTCGATTGATATAATCCTAAAAATGATTGCGGCAAAGAAGCACTCATTAATAAAACAGGCACTTCTAAAACTTTTAATACTTTTAATAGCTGAATAATATTAGCTTGTGTAAACTCATCATAAAAATCAGCTTCATCAATAACTACGCAACTATGAGCTAAATTGAAAGCAATAGAATGATGGTCTTCTCTGCTATGTGTGAGTGATATTAAAAGATGGTCAATTGTACAAACGGTAACTGGTGTTTCTAAAAGTCTGGCAAATTCATGTTGCATCTTAGCTTTATGTTCTGCTTCATAAGACTCTTTTGCTGTTGTAAAATGCCTTACAAACCATGCGCTGGAGTGATACAATCCTGTTTCGGATAATGAACTTGCAACACTTATAGATAAAGCGTTAGAAGTAAAGCGAGTTGGCATTGCAATAATTAAGCGATCGGCTTTATCATTATCAATTTGTTTTTTTGCCCAAAGTAAAGCTGCATCTGTTTTTCCTGAGCCTGTGGGTGCTCGTAAAAGAAGTAAATCATCATTCCAATTTTCTTCAGCTATTTTTTGAACTCTTTTTCTTTTCCAATTCGGATTAAATTGATAATCAAAACTTTTAAATTCAGGAACTTTATTATTGTCTTCCATTGTACTTGCCCGATGGTCAGCCAATTGCAAATAACTTCTTACACCCGCAAATTCATAATTCTTTAAAACAGCAGAATTGAATTTTTCAGAGTGATCTAAATCAAATATTGTATAGCTTAATCTCTTAAATTCATTCCAGTATTCTTTGTATTTTCCCTTTTCATCTTTCTCCCATCTCTCCTCGAACTTCTGTCCTAACTTTCCATGATGTGCAGCAATAGCAATTTTTAGAACTTCTGAAAAAGGAGTTTTATCATTATAATGTAAATAGAGACTTTCCATCTCGTGTCTAACCCCTGTTTTTTGTAAGTAAGAGCCATTTACTTTTTTTGTGCTTAGGTAAATCTCATTTTCTTTCCTGCAGGCTTTTTGCCAGTTGTTATGCTTTTTCCCGTCATCATGATATTTTGCAGCAACTCTTAATCGTTTCTCTAAACTTTTATTAGTTAATTTTTCATATTTTTTTATAACAAAGGAATGGCTCTGAAGAATGTTTGCCGCTTCGCCCACAACATTTTCAATATGCTCTTTCAGAGTTGTTCCTTTTGGCTTGGCTAAAAGCTCATTATTCATTTGTTTCAGATTCAGAATTTTCTTCTACTGGCGTTTCATCAAGTTTAGCTGATTTAGGAAAGGCGTCGATAAATGACTTTATATTTTGATCACCATTATTAGGATCAAAAAGGTTAGATTTCTTTAATTCTTCAAAAGCCATCTTGTAAGCTTCATTTACACTTGTTTTCCCAGAAGTGTCATCACCGATAACATAAAATGCTTTTCTATCTTCCAATTCATTAATAATATTTTCTTGTTGCTTTTTATTGATTTCCGATTCATCAAAGTATCTACAAGCTTTACGGCTCATCTTAGTATCAAACACAATTAATACTTTTTGAGGTTCGCCAGTAGAGGCATTACGAGCTTCGTTTGCATAATCAACCATCGAGCGAGTTGCTTCTAAAAAGAGCTTAACCCTTCTCATTCTTTCAGCTTCATTTACATGTTTTACATATTCTGTCTTTATATGAAATCCCTTTTCATAACTAAACTTCTTTGAAATACTTAAATTAGGAATATCAAGAAAAAAATTCATTAGCATTATATCAGAATCACTTTGCTCTTTTGTTGCAAGTGCTTGGTCTCTTGCATCTGTCGCCGGATCAACCTTTAATCTTACTAATAAGTCTCTTGTAATTGAACTTTGCTTAGTTGCTACGGCTGGTGTTACAGTTAATGGCGATGTTCTTCTACCGGAGTAGCTTCCTGCTGAAGGATGCATAAAGCCACCCATGTCAGCACGTAAATCAACTTCAACAGCATACCCAATACCATCACCATTAGATACATAACTGTCTCTCTTATCCGAATCACTATTATTTAATCGGTTAATGGCACTAAATAAAACGTGTCGCTGCATTTGACCTGAGATGTACACACATCCATCATTGCGCCTTTTAATAGAAGAAGCGTTTCCTAATAATTTTTCGCCACCATTTGCAATATGGTTCTCCATAGGTGCAAGAATTGTAACTAATATTCCCTTTATGTTTTCCATTTTTTGAATTTTATATAATTAAACAAGTGTTTTATTCAGCAGCATCAGGATCATCTTCTTGTTTCTCAACTGAAGAAGAATCATCTACTTTAGGTTTAGGTTCATGATGATTGCGTGTTCTTGCATAAGCCATCAACATACTTTTAGCATCATCAATACTAATTTCTCCAGTTAAAAGAGCCTCTTGAAAAATATTAGATTCAGCAGGAGCACTGTCATCAGAAAGTCTTCCTGCTCTGATAATTACATTAAGTATTTCAGCGGGTCTTCTTGATCCAAACACACCGCTTTCAAGTTCAACCAAACACTTGGCTTTGTACTCATATTTTTTATCTGGCTTCTTTTGGTTGCTTGCTTCTTTTATACCAACTCTAAAGGCAACATCATTCAACCACAATCCTAATATTCGTACTGATTGTACTACTTCTTTTCTAATTTTTATTTCATTCATAAAAAACGTATTAAATAATTCAAGTAAGCTACTTTGATACTCAGCTCTAACTGAAATAAAATCTTTGAATGTTGACTTACTAAAAAACTGAAAAAAGCGACTGCTAAATAAATTGAATACTTCTTGACGGCTTTCTATTCCTTTCTTGTCTTTTTGATCTTTTTCATCAAACGGATGAATGAGTTTACTCTTTTGAATTGCAATGACAATATCAGAAAGTTTGTTCTCCTTGGCTAAGTCAATAATGTAATGATTTATAGTTACTGATTGTGCTTTACCGTATTGTATTATATAAAGCGGTTTATCTTTTAAGCTTTCTAAAACTTCTTGTCCTTTTTTACTATAACCAGCTTCTTTTGACCACCTACCAATTGCACCTAATAATCCTACAACACCAAATACAGAGTTTCTTGGAGCATACGGGAAATTACCTTCATAAATAGGAGGTCTTGAAAATATTGTCTTCTCGTTTTTTTTATGGAAAATTCTTCTTTGAAGCAATTGCTTTTGATTCATTATACTATCCAGCATTAGATTGTAAAACTCAATAAATACAATCATTTGCTTAAGTTCTAAATCTGGAATAATGGTTGTAGGAATATATGTTAGCCCTTTATCTGTTTTTTTTCTGTAAGCTAAATAAGGTTTTTCCGGAGTCGTATTAGAAATCGCACAACATGCAGCTTCAAGTAATGATCCTTTAGCATTAGACTTTGTTTTTTTCCCATTATTTAATTCGCCCGCAATGGGCATAAGTCCCATAGTAATAGTTTCTTGTATTGCATGTAAATTCTTTGTTTGTTTAATTTTATTATGTAAAGCATAAACAGCAAGCCATACATTACTTGCTTTGATATCGCTGGTGATTATATTTGGAGCTAAATAAATTCCTTTTGATGGGTTTCCCTTTATATTATTATTGACAATTGTTAGCATTGGGATATAGGAAAAATTCAAATACTCATCAGTAGAGGGATCATTACTAGCTTGAATTCTAAAATGATTTAATCCATTTTCTAAATGCCTTACTAATATTTCAGAAGTAATTTCATCACTACTTTTAAGATTCTCTTTAGTCAACAAAAGAGCTTGACCGTATCTGCAAAAAGGATGTAATTTATTCATAGCTTTTCAATTTTTAAATTTATCCATCCTTCGTTTGTTCCTAAATAAAGAGGAGTTTGTAAACTATCTGATGCTTTTAATATAATATCTAACAAGCTTTTATTTAGAATAACGATATAACCGTAATCTCCTTTTATGTTTATAAACTCTCTCCTTGTAGGAGACTGGTAATAAATTGGGAATTTGCCACTTCTGTTTTTATTAAATAATATTCTCCATTGTCCATCTCTTTGTTCTTTAGATAGACCATAGATATTATTTACACTTTCTTCTAAAGTATAATCATAATTTCTTGTACCCTTGGCATGCCGTTCATCTTCATCTCTCAAATGTTGTGTCCAATAATCTTCATATGAACCATAATAGATTGGCTTAAGTAGCAGTTGTTCAATTTTCAAATGATGCTGAAGTAATGGCTTATATCCTACAGGGGTTTTTGCAAAATCTAATTCTAACTTGTACTTCTTCTTGTAGTAACTTTTAAGACTTCTGATAATTGGGTTTCTTTCAGCATCTGTAAAATGCCAGCCTAACAAATTCTCCAACATCCCATAAATCATAAATTCAGACGGCTCACGTTGACTTCTATAATATGCACCAGGCATAGAGGTCACCAATGATAAAGGTGCAAGCGGTTCAATAAACAAACTTGCTTTTTGTAATGGTTCTGGTTTTTCAAAAAGTACCTGTATATCAATTTTATCATCCATAATTCGAACCCTTATTTAGTTTAATTATTTTCATTATTCTCCCATCCCACCAATCCTCTTCACACAAACCCCACACATCCAAACCCCTGCGCATTGTGCAACCCTAAACCTGCGCCCAGAGCCAGTTCTAACAAAGCTCTTGGAGCTTTTACCACCAACCGAAACTTGGTATAACCACGAACTTTTGTTTCTGCTGCCGTTCCGGCTTTTATAGTAATCAGCCGTTGCTGCGGTGCGTACTTCAATAGTTGCACCTGAATAAAAATATTCTTCCGTAATTCTTCCATGTCGCCTTCGCTCGCATCGTGCACAGCACCCCATTTCTCTAACCAGTTATACAGCAAACAATCTCCAAAATCCGCATCTTCCGGCGAACGGTAATCGTAATGTCCTCTATTGTTTTTTCTGCCTGCCACCATCGGCGAAAGCGGCTGTAACAAAACCGTTCCGCCTTCCTGCCAGCTATCGGCAACGTTTTCAATGCTGGTTATCAAAAACACCACTTTGCTTTTTGCATCCGCAACTTCCAATTGTTGGTTTATAAACAAGCCTTTAATAAAATTTTCAGCCGCCAGTGGCATGTAAAAGCAAACGACCAATTCTGCATTACGGGTTGTTAGCAGCATCCGGTCGCCGTGCCTTACAAAAGGAGTTTGTATATCCGAAAAAGTAAACAGCTTAAAGGTTTTGTTTCCTGTACTATAACCCTGATCGTGCAGAAAGATTGAAAACGCGCTGTCTGCCCGTTCAATAATTTTATAAATCGCAGCCGAAAGCGGATACTGATAATTAAATGGCAATAACGATTTGTTCTCTAAAGTATGTAGTGCAAGCCTGAATCGCATCAATAGTTAGTTAAGGAAAGTAAACTGCTAATATAGTTAGTATTTGGAACTGGAAAAAATTCATTTAACAAATTTTTTTTATTCCTGCAATACATTTACGATTACTTGCTTTTCTGCTTGTACATAAACTCATGTAGAACTATAAGTTGCTCTTTCTTTTTGAGTAGGCACAATGACTTTGTACCCTTATAGGTATAAGGTTGCTATTTTCCAATTATTTATACCCTTTAAGGTACAAATTCATCATAATTATTTATTTTTGTACCCAAAAGGGTATAAAATGGATGATAAAATTTCTGCTCTATCTTCTTTATAAAGGAAAAGCGCAAACAACTCCATCTTACGCAACCCGACCTGGCGCAAAAAGCGGGTGTTGGCTTGCGTTTTATCCGTGAGATGGAACAAGGAAAAACCACATTGCGAATGGATAAAGTGAACCAGGTGCTGCAACTGTTTGGCGTAGAACTGGGTGCCGTTCCTGTTAACAGAAAAAAATTATTAGATGAGAAAGGCGGAAATTAAAATGCACAACCATATAGCCGGGTTTCTCATTCAGGATGAGGAAGGTTTCTCCTTTACTTATACGGAAGATTATTTAATCCATGCCGGTTCAGAGCCGGTAAGCTTAACCTTACCCTTGCAAAAAGAATCCTACCAAAGCAAGGTCATGTTTCCGTTTTTTGATGGTTTGATTCCCGAAGGCTGGCTGCTTACCATCGCAGAAAAAAACTGGAAGCTTAATCCACGCGACCGGATGGGGTTACTGCTGGCTTGTTGCCGGGATTGCATTGGTGCGGTAAGTGTAACGGAAGCTAATTAGACTAAATTTCATGGCAAAAAATAAGTGTTTGTATTGTTATCAGCTTTTGGAAAGCGAAGCCGATTTCCATTCGATTTGCAGTAAAAAAATGTTTGGCAAACGCAATCCTCCCTGTTACCTTATACCGAAGCGCAAATGATGGAACTTGCGGAACAAGTGGTTCGCAGCAGCATAACGGTTACAGGTGTACAACCTAAATTATCTCTTGATCTTGAACCCGCCAAACAAACAACCCTTCCGCAACGATTTACCATTGTAGGCTTGTGGGGAACTTATATTTTAAAACCTCCCACAAAACAATATCCTTACCTTCCTGAAGTAGAAGATGTAACCATGCATCTTGCCTCGCTGAGCAAAATAAAAACGGTTCCCCATTCTCTTATCCGGTTGCAAAATGGAAGCCTAGCTTATCTCACCAAACGGATTGACCGTAACAAGTCGGAAAAAATTCACATGGAAGATATGTGCCAGTTAACGGAACGATTAACCGAACACAAGTATGATGGTTCGTATGAACAAATTGCCAAAGCCATTTTAAAGTTTTCAGCCAATCCGGTTTTGGATGTTATCAATTTCTATGAGCAGGTTGTCTTCTCTTTTTTAACCGGAAATGCAGACATGCATCTGAAAAATTTCTCTCTTATTAAAGACCCTTTATTGGGTTATTCTCTTGCGCCTGCTTACGATATGGTGGCAACTGCATTGGTGAATCCGAGTGATAAAGAAGAACTGGCTTTAACGCTCAACGGGAAAAAAAGAAAGCTAAAAAAAGAACGATTTTATGAGCAGCGTTTAACAGAGTGAATCTGGATGAAAAAGTAATTAAAAATTTGTTCAATAAATTTGAAACATCGTTTGCCGGATGGGAGCAATTAATCGATGTTAGTTTTGTTCCCTCAACAATGAAAAAAGAATATAAAAAGCTTATTAGGTGGAGAGCCGGTCAACTGGATTTACAAACGGACGGCTTCACATAAACAAATTGAAGGAACACTTATTTTGAATTTGCTTTTATTCTTGACTGACCGCTTTCTTTCTTTTCTTTCTCGTACAACTGTTGCCAGGCGGCTTTGTATTTATTTAGCTCCTTCTTCCTGTGAGTGAACGCTGTACCAATCCTTAATAAATTGTTCACTTAGCAGAAACAGGAATGTGGCAATGATAATGGCTATAACACCAAAAGATAACCTTGCTATCACCGTCTTGTAATATTCGCCAGCGCCATATTCAGGAAAGAGAAGGATTCTGCGCTCGTTAATAACCGCTTTAGGCTGCGCTTCTATCGTTTGTTGCAGTCTGCTTATACCTTTTGCAATTGCCGCCTCTAATGGGGCTGTATTGGGCGGCTGAAGACAGCGCCGGCTTTTGCTCGGCGAACCGCTTTCCCATTCCTTCCATTTTCTCCATTACTTCTTTGAGAAGCTTTGTTTGTTCTTCTTCTCTTTTCTTAATGTCTTCCAGTTCTTCCAGCACACTTGCCAGGGCGGTTTCTATCATGTCGGTTGCCATATTCTCGTCCTTTTATTTCAGTAATGTCTTAATTTCTTTTTCTTCTTCTTTGCCTCTTGCAACAGTTCTTGTGCGATTGGTTCGATGGTTTCATGTTCCGGCTTCATCAATTGGGTAAGCAAAGAAGTTACTGCTTTTCCGGCGGAAGGAATAAGCCCAACCTGCTGTGTCTTTATGAGTTGATTGGTGGAGTGGTTACTTTGTTTCTCAACCTTGTCATTGACCTGTTTTGTTTGATAGGTAGGCTGCATAGAAAGCCCTTGCTTCTTTGCCAAGATTCTTTCAATGGTTAGTAGAGAATAACCCAGCTCACTGCCTTTTACTCGCATCTTCTTTTCATCCGTAAAAGCAATGCCTCTGCCCCGCTCAATAGTTATCTTTTTTTCTTTCATCAGCCCTTCAAACTGTTCAAAGTTCTTTGCTATAAAAAGGCATTGCTTTGATGTCGTTCTGCAACTGTAATTTTCTCTTATCAAGTCTTGGCAGTTGTCTTTCTTTTTGGCTTAAGAAATGCTCTTGGACTTAGCACCTGTTGCAGTCCATGTTGCTTTCCATCTTTCTGCAGAAAAGAGCGATTCTTTTGTAACTGTTGCTGTCGCTAACAGTGCGTCCATCAAAGCCAATTCGGTTGGCTACAATGTGCAGGTGCGGATGGTTCGTGTCGTGGTGCAACACGGCTACCCACTGGTTGTTTTGAAAGCCCATTTCCTTAGCACATCCTTCACTCATTTCCATCAGCATTTGCCTGTCCTGTTTTGTCTCCTTCTGCCAGGCTCAACGTGATGTGCAAAACCGGCTTTGGAAAGCTTGTTGTTCAAGGCTCTTACTTCATTAAATTGCTGAACCAATTCTTTGTCATTTCCACCGCATTTGTGGAAGAGTAAAACCTCTGCTCGGTTCCTCATTTTTTGTTCTTCGTTTTCCTCTTGCTTCTTGTCATTCAGACAATACAACAAGCAGCCCCGGAACGACTTTCCGATCATCACTTTTCCGATCATTGTTGAAGCCCTTTTTGCATGTTCATAATGTGTTGTTTCAAGGCTCCTTCAAGTGCCAGCAAAGCCTCTTTATCAGCACTGTTTATCTCGCCTGTACTATTGCTTTTTCTGGCGATTTGGTTGAGGTTAGCAGCAGTATGATGAAGAAGGGCTTTGTACTCCAAAAACTCTTTGGGCAAGACCTTTGGCTGCCTGACAATATTTCCGTCCAGCCCTTTTGTCCGCAGGTATTCTGAAAGCGTCAAGGCTACTTCTTTGGCTCTTCGCTCGATTACTTTCCGTTCCAGGATGGTACACTTCACTTTTATCACATAGCTTCTTTTCACGGCTTTCTTGGGTCTTCCGCCTCTGTTTGTTCTTTCTGTTTTCTTCTCTTCCGTTATCATTCTTCACTCCTTTTTTTCTTATCATCAATTAAACCATTTTGCTACCCTGACCGAATGCTGCCAACGGCAGCATGAGAAGGACAGCGTTTTGGGGGCACCCAAAACATAGCTGGCTACTGATGTAATTAAAGTGGCTACAGGTGCAACCGATGACTTTGCTTTGGCTTTTGATTTTGTTGAACCAACCACTCATTAAAATCTTTATGTCCTTTGTACAACTCCTCTTTCATCCTTAAACTTTTCGCTCCTTTGCAGTGCTCTTGCGGTTACTTCATTACCGGCTGTATCGTTGTCTAAATAGAGATGAACCTTTGTGTAGGCTTCCATCTTTTCTAAGCTTTTATGGAACAAGGAAAGGCTGTTGAGCACCAGAAAATTTGTCAGGGGAAGTTGTTCTTCTCCTGAACAGCGAGGTAAGACAGGAAAGAAAAGAAGCCTTCAAACACGCTTATTTCTTCTGCTATTGTTGACCGCACAAAATGGTAGTTACATCCTTCGGTGAACTGCTGCCTTTGAAGTATTTACTGCGTAGTTCGTAACCACCGGAATCGTTCTTAAAACCAAGCGCATAATAAGGCTTGTCATAAAGTTCATAATGCACTTCTTTCAGATGCTTTTGAGCAAGCTCAACGGGTATGTTTCTACTCCTTACATAGCTTAGTAAAAAAGAGCTTGTGATTGTCTTTTCTTCTTTGATTTTGATGCTGCTTTTTTGTTCACTTTCAATGGACAAATTGAGATGATTCTCAGCTTTCATTTTGTCTCTGTATAACTGTTTTATCATCGTTCGGTGAGGATAAAACGGTTCTTTTGGCTGATGAAAAGAAAGAGAATCTGTCATCTTTTGAAGCAGTTCCTTCACTGAACAATGGTGATACAAAATGCAGAAGTCAACAAGGTTGCCACCTTGTCCCAAACTATGGTCGTACCAGCAGTTGAACTGCCGGTTGACTTTGAAAGAAGGCGTGTGTTCTTCGTGTAAGGGAGAGAGATACCAGTAGTCGTTTCCATTGATTCTTTGAGGATGGTAACCTAAGCTGTTCAGGTAGTCAACCATGTCCATTTCTTTTATCTCCTGCAGAGATAACTTATGCAGTTGCATACGCAAGTGATTTATTGTTGCTGATAATGTTTAGAGGTAGGCACATAAGAGAAGTAAACAGAGCCGTTACAAAGCTCTGTTTACTCTACCGATGGTCTTGTAGAAAATAGATAGATTGACTATCTACTTAAGCCTCTCATTGATCTTTCCTTTTTGCAGAATCTGTTGGATGTCTTCACTGTCGTAGAAGTGAACACCGCCTATCTTGGTGTAAGGAATGACACCGGTGGCTTTTAAGTTCTGCAATGTGCCGGGTGATATCTTTAGGTACCGCTGCACTTCATGGGATTTAAGCCATTTCTTCGGCTGGTGGAGATTGGGTTTGATAAGGGCTTCCAGTTCTTTAAAGAGTTGCTCTTTGAACTGCTCTAAATCATCTAAAGTGATTAACTGGTGCGCATAAATCTTTTGCGGATACTGCTGATGCTTTTCTTCTCTTCCTTTGTTGAATGCTGTTTCCATAACTCACTGTTTTCTTTCTTCACATTGTTGTTGTATTGTCTTCAATTAGATACTATCGATTGAAAATATAAAAACAAAATTAGAGGGTCAAACCAGTGGTTGTATTCGAAAATCATAAGAAATTAGGCAATTTATTTATTTTTAAAAAAAGAACTGTGGCGTTGGTCTGCTTAATTTATAGTCAGATGAATTCCAATGTGCTTGCTTCTTGTGCGTACAAAAAATCAGAATTATAAATTCATTGCTTTATTAACATCAATTGGAGAGAATTAATTCGTTTTGTGCCAATTTAAATAGGTGTGAAGAGAGAATTAAAATGCTTATTGATTCTAACTTTATGTCTTTGGTATTAAAGCTGGTGAACAAGCCGGTGAACACACTTTTAAATTCTTTGAAACTCAAGCTGGGTAAGCATTTCAAGATGTAGTTTGAATCCTGACGCGGTCACCGATAAGGAGATTGAAAATGTAGATAAAACCAGCGAATGATTGATTTTGCTGGTTTTATTATTTATAACAATGCCAAATACCATTAGATCATCTCGAATTTCCCGAGTTGATGGCAACATGAAATTGTACTCAATTATTTCATACCATACAAGGAATACATTCTGGTAGTGTCATTAAATGTATGATGAGCGTATGTTTCTATGGTAGAAAGCCATTTTGATAAGTGAATAATGGTAAATCAGTTTTTTGGAGAAGCCTACTGTTCCCCTGACCCATCTTCTGATTCTTGTTCTGAACCAAGTATTTATGCCTTCAATGGCTTTGGTAAACTTTTTTCCAATCAGATGTTTTTGTTGTGGCAAAACCACCTGAAAGGCTTCCCGGCTATCAGTCATAAATAAGTCAATGTCCAGATGCCTTATCTTCAGCCATAAATTGTAAACGGTTTTCCAGTTTCTTTTTCCCATGGTAAAAGCCAGTATCTTATCTTCCTCAGGCGCAAAAGCATACAGCATCCATACTTTCTTTTTCTTCCTCCCCACATAAGACCACTGCTCATCTATTTGCACGCATTGGTAATGCTGATGGCGCACCTTGATCTCAAAGCTCACAGCCGTTGTGAGAATGATGCGAAGCACCGTTTCTTTGCTCCTATTCATCACTGCCGCACCATCTCTTACGCCACTGCTCCGCAGAAGCATCCTTTGCACTCCGGCAGTAAGGACGGTTTATTTCTTTGGCTAATCTCACTGATTAACAAAGCTATCCTCCCTTGCTGCCTTCTTTTCCTGTCTTAACTTACCATCATACTTTTAAAGACACTACCTTATTTTATTCTATATTGTTGCATTACAACAATGTGTTCTTTATTCTTTTGACACATCGGTTTGATAAGCCACTTCGGGATCTCAGAACCGTCGGGATTTTTTGTGGAGGAACTCCACTTGCGCGTATCAATGTTAGTGACGTGCTTGCCATTGAGCACAACGCTGATATAGGGGTAATCTGCAAGTAATGATGCAGCGATTCTATTCACCGAACTTTTTCACTACTTTTTGCTCGTTGGCTACCTCAGGCAGTTCCGTTTCATGAATGCCTGAACCAGGTGCTTGTTTTGTATCAGTACAGCAACATTAGGCTTCCTGCTCTACAGGCACTTCTTTTTCCCAGCCGGTTTCTTTGAGTGCAGGATCGTTTTCTTTTTTCAGGAAATCAGCTTCTGAGAGCGAAGAAGCTTCCCACTGCAAAATAGCTTCATCAGGCACAATGGCAACCGGCTCTTTCCAGGAAGTAGAAGCCTCGTTATAAGCCAGGTTGGACTGAGATGAATAACAGGAAATGATAGACCATCTCGGATAATCTGATAAATTGCCTTCCGAGCGATGTAGGATATTACTATGAAAAAACAAAGCATCGCCAGGTTGTAATTCTACATACACCAGTTCCATTGTTGTAAGTGCATTGTTTACCATCACCATATCTGCACCTACCTGCTCACCAGCAAAGCCATGATTCACTCTTCCTAATTTATGTGAACCTTTGATCACCTGCAGGCAACCATTTTCTTTGTTGGCTTCAGTTAAGGCAACCATCACAGAGATGAGCTGATCAGGAAACATAAACTGGTTTTTGTACCAATATCCATAATCCTGATGCCACTCCCATGCACCGCCAACCTTAGGCTCCTTTTGCATCAGCTTTGAATGAAAGTGGCAAACCGACGCATCGCTGTCGAGAAGCTGAGCAACTGATGTTACTATTTTTTCACTGCGGGTTAAGTATCCAAATACATCATTGCCGGGTGTAAACCACAAGGACAATTTTGTTTTCCTTCCGCTTTGATCGTTTAGGTCTAACGCATTTTTGCGCATCGCATCATCTTCTAATGCAGTTTGATAAAGTTTATCGGTTTCCTGGCGGCTGCAAAAACCTTTTACAATCACATAACCATCGTGATGAAAAGCTTTTATTTGATCGGGTGATAATTGATATGACATACGGTGTAGTTTAGGATATAAAAGTAACCTGCTTTATACTTTCGAACTACATGCTTTCTTTTCAAAAATGATACTATTCTAACATCATTATGAAACGGTACATTTAAATTTGAACATAAATCGTCTAAAATATGAAGCCTGCGTTAGAACATTTACCAAAAGAAGCCGATGAATCGTTTGTGGTAAAATCATTTAGTTACAAATACTATCCTACGCCCTGGCATTTTCATCCTGAGTATGAACTGGTGTTGGTAACAGAAAGTACAGGCAAGCGTTTTATCGGTGATAACATTACTGATTTTAAAGAAGGAAATTTAGCTTTTATTGGTCCCTATTTACCGCACTTATACCGTAATGATGCCCAATATTTTGCGGCAAAAACAAAATGGAAAGCAAAGTCAATTGTTATTCATTTTTTAGATGAAACATTTGGTGAAAACTTTTTTTCAATACCTGAAACAAAGAAGCTGCGGAGCTTGTTTGCCAAATCGAAAAGAGGATTAGACATCACCGGCAAAACAGCAAAAATGGTAAGCGAAAAAATGATGATGTTACTTCAGCTAACGGGCTTTGCCCGCTGGTTACAGTTGCTCGATATTTTAAACACCATCGCAGAGTCGAGAGATTACAAATACATTTCAGGAACTGTTATCAGTGGTCATAACGAAACCGAATCGGAGCGGTTGCATAAAGTGTTTGCATTTACACTGAAACATTTTAACCGTGAGATTCGCATTGCCGAAGTAGCCGACATTGTGAACATGGCAGAAAATTCTTTTTCAAGATATTTTAGCCAGCGCACGCGTAAAACGTTTACAGCTTTTGTAAACGAATTGCGTTTAAGCCATGCATGCAAGTTGCTGATTGAGAATCAAACGAGTATCTCCGACATCTGCTTTGATTGCGGCTTTAACAACGTGTCGCACTTTAACCGTCAGTTCAGAGCCATTTATGGTACAAGCCCTTTGCAGTATCGAAAACAATATTGGTTGAAGTAAGGTATGTTTATGAAGCTTTATTTTCTTCTGTAATTTTTGGTAGTGATTCAAAAAGTATAATGACTTGTTTTTAAGTTATAATGAAGCAAATTGATTGCTCTAAAAAGCTTTAATTTGTAACTAAAGGCTCTTGCTTTTTATCTAACCATAGCAAACATTTTATTCTTTCATACTTTTAATACAACTCCTGAAATTTTTTATTGATGGTTTAGCATGTATAGTATGCTGTTTTTTATTCTGCTGTTTCTGCTTTTGGTTTTTCAGCACCAAGTCTGCACCAGTTTTTTGTGTTAGGTTTATCTCTTTTGTATTGAAAAAAGGCACAAAAACAAATCTGAGATTTTACAAATAAGAGTAAATATTTTTAACGCGTTTTCATCAATTCAACCTGCTTTTATGAATTGAAATAGTTTGGTTGAAATAAAAAAATTGCGCTGACAGAAACTAATAATACCGATACTATTTTGAATATTATTTTTTGAAAACAGATTGTTGGGTTTCTCTAAGCGCTGCCTTATTTGGTAGTAGTTCTGTCATTTCCATAAAATACCTTTAACTTCAGAAAAACGATTCCTGCCATTATGAAGCCAAACATCCTTGTTATCGGGAGTTCCAACACCGATATGGTTATTAAAGCCGACCACCTGCCTACGCCAGGCGAAACCATCCTGGGCGGTACTTTTTTTATGAATCCTGGCGGAAAAGGAGCCAATCAGGCAGTAGCTGCCGCGCGCCTCGGCGGACGGGTATGCTTTATTGCTAAGACCGGTAATGATATTTTCGGTCGCCAGTCTTTGCAGTTGTTCCAGGAAGAGGGCATTGACACATCGCATATTTTTTCCGATGCAAAACACCCCTCCGGTGTGGCGTTGATTACCGTGGATGCCAAAGGCGAAAACTGCATTGTAGTGGCGTCTGGCGCCAATGCGGCTCTTAGTGCAAACGACCTTTCTAAAGCGAAAGCAACGATCCAAAATGCCGGAGTAATTTTATTGCAACTGGAAATTCCGATTGCGGCGGTGGAATACGTGGTTTCGCTGGCAGCAGCCAGCACTGCCTGCATTGTGCTCAACCCTGCGCCTGTTTGTTCCTTGCCGGATGTGTTACTCCAAAATATTTCTATTCTTACACCTAATCAAAAAGAAGCCGAGATGCTTACGGGCATCACTATAACCGACAATAGTTCGGCCGAAGCCGCTGCAAAGGCACTGGCAGAAAAAGGTGTGGAAACGGTCATTATTACATTAGGCTCAAAAGGCGCACTGGTGCTGCATAACAACGTATGCACAATGGTGCCTGCACCCGTAGTAGAAGCAGTGGATACAACGGCTGCGGGCGATGTATTCAATGGAGCATTGGTGGTAGCGCTCACTGAAGGCAAACCCATACTCGACGCTGTAGATTTTGCTTGTCGCGCAGCAGCCCTTTCTGTAACCAAAATGGGTGCACAGGCTTCTATCCCTCAGCGCAGCGAATTAGACGTATGGCTTTCTGCGCGTTAAAGCACAACGATGCGTTGTGGTATATGTACGGTTTGAAGCCGGGCACAATATGCTTAATCTTGTCATGGGGGAATGATGCCGACAGCGCTTCAACCGGCAAAGAAGTACTTATATTAGGAGCTGTTAGTTATCAATAATCTAAATCAAGTAAAACCTGTCATGAAAAAAATTTTAAGCTATTTAGCCGTGTGTTTGATGGCGTTGCCTGCGCATGCGCAGAAAACAATAACGCTGACAAAGCAGCAAATGCAAAACAAAATACGGGGCGGCTGGGCAGGACAAACCATCGGCGTAACGTTTGGCGGCCCCTATGAGTTCCGCTTTAGCGGAAGCTTTATCGGCGATTATCAGCCGTTGAAATGGTACAATGGCTATTTGAAAGAAACCATGCTCAATAACCCGTTTTTGTATGATGACCTCTACATGGATTTAACCTTTGTAGATGTGTTTGAACGGGCAGGGCTCGATGCGCCGGTTGATTCGTTTGCCAACGCCTTTGCCAATGCCGGTTACAGCTTGTGGCACGCCAACCAGGCAGCTCGTTACAATATTTTAAACGGCATCAAAGCGCCCGAATCGGGCTATTGGAAAAACAATCCGCACGCCGATTGTATAGACTACCAAATCGAATCAGATTTCGCCGGATTAATGAGTCCCGGAATGCCCAATACAGCTTCTGCTATTTCCGATAAGGTGGGGCATATCATGAACTACGGCGATGGCTGGTACGGCGGTGTATATATCGGCGCTATGTATTCGCTGGCGTTCACTTCGGATGACATCAATTATATTGTAGAAGAAGGGTTGAAAACCATTCCGCAACAAAGCGAGTTTTATCAGTGTATCCACGATGTGATTGGCTGGCATAAGAAGTATCCGTACGACTGGAAACAAACCTGGCTGGAAGTAGAAAAAAAATGGTCGGATGACATTGGTTGCCCCGACGGAGTGTTTGCTCCTTTTGATATTGACGCCAAAGTGAACGCTGCATACGTAGTAATGGGTTTGTTGTACGGCGAAAAAGATTTTACTAAAACACTCGAAGTCGCCACCCGTTGCGGTCAGGATGCTGATTGCAATCCATCGAGTGCAGGCGGTATCCTGGGCGCAATTTTGGGTTACGATGCCATTCCGGCGTATTGGAAAATGGGCTTGAAAGAAGCCGAAGGCATCAACTTTAAATATACCTCCATGTCGCTTAACTCCGTGTATGAGATAGGTACGAAACACGCTTTGGAAAACATTAAACGCAACGGCGGTAAAGTGGAGGGCAATCACATCACCATCAAAACGCAATTGCCGGCAGCAGTAAAATTTGAAAAGAGTTTTGAAGGCTTGTATCCGGTTGCCAAGATACCGGTAAAATGGTCTGATAACAAAGACGTTATTTTTTTTGATTTTGAAGGCACCGGTTTTGTATTGCGCGGTGACGCCTCTAAATGGGACAGCCAATCACCTTATGTATTCAACACAGAATTGTATGTGGATGGAAAGCTGATAGAATCGCCCCGCTTGCCGGTTAGCTACAAAGCCCGCCGCCATGAACTTTGCTGGAAATATGATTTGCCAAATGGAAAACATTCCGTGCAATTAAAAGTTTTAAATCTCTCAAAAGAAGATGAAGTGAGAGCCGGTGATGCAGTTATTTATAGTGATAAACCTGTAAACGGTCTGGAAGCCAATGTCATTACAGCAAAGGATGGTGCAAAGTAAAAAAGTGGTGTTAGTATTTATTTCTAATATTGACAGCATAACCATAAAATTCAGGCAAAAACAAACAGGCTTTGATAAACACAGAATGGTAGTGTATCAATTTGAAACGATGTTAAATAAAACCTGTCAGGTTATACGTTTCGCCTGATAGTAAATGATAAGCAAAGCTGACAGGTTACGATGATTATTTTCAAACTGATACTCTACTCACAGAATCGGTTACATAAACAAACAAGTGGGGATGTATAATAGAAATGATTAACTACTGGCTACATTTTATTTTAGATAAACCGATTTGCTAAACGATATTCCGTATGATGTATTTTAAAAAAGATGATGGTTTGTTTTTGTCCTTTTTTGTCCCTAAAGGAATTGGCTAAAGACCTGCCTCATGCCACCGTTAAAGTGTAGGACAAACCAGCGGGCATTACCAGGTGTGGTGGATAAAATAGAAGCGCCCCTGTTTACTTCATTGAACGTAGCGCAGCAAATATTTTTACCAATGCTATCTGAAATAAAAGGCATTGTATAAACGCTCCAAAAAGAAGATCAGAATTTATTATGAAAACAAACTAAAAACTACCGATGGTTATTGTACAAAATTATGGAACGGCGGTGTTGCTATGCGTTATCACCATGCTGTGCTGGGGCTCGTGGGCAAACACACAAAAACTATCCAGTAAAACGTGGCGTTTCGAACTGTTTTACTGGGATTATGTCATTGGCATTTTGCTGTTTTCCCTGTTGGCAGCGTTTACGCTGGGCAGCATGGGCAGCGAAGGTCGCAGCTTTCTAACCGATCTGAAGCAGGCAAATTCCTCCAACATCTTGAGTGCGTTTATCGGTGGTGTGGTATTCAATGCCGCCAACATTTTGCTTTCGGCTGCCATTGCCATTGCAGGCTTAGCGGTGGCGTTTCCTATTGGTATTGGCTTAGCGCTGATATTGGGCGTACTGGTTAATTATTTCGGTGCTGAAAAAGGGAATCCGACATTTTTATTCCTCGGGGTGGCGTTTATTATGGTCGCCATTATTCTCAATGCGATAGCGTACCGGAAAGCCAGCCGCGAACAAAAAGGCGTTTCCACAAAAGGTATTGTATTGTCACTGGTGGCAGGCTTGCTGATGTCGTTTTTTTATCGCTTTATTGCCGCTTCAATGGATCTCCAAAATTTCGTGCAGCCCGCTGCCGGCAAGATGACGCCCTATACAGCTGTGGTTATTTTTTCAATCGGTATTTTTATTTCCAATTTTTTGTTCAACACCATTCTGATGCGCAGACCCTTTGCCGGATCGCCGGTAACATATGGGCAATATTTTGGGGGCTCGGCGGCTACGCACTTTGTCGGCATCTCAGGCGGTTTAATCTGGGGCTTGGGCAATTCATTGAATTTGATTGCGGCAGGTAAAGCTGGCCCGGCTATCTCATACGGCTTAGGACAAGGAGCCACACTGGTGGCGGCGTTGTGGGGCGTATTTATCTGGAAAGAATTCCGACAGGCACCCAAAGGTACGAGCAACTTAATCACACTGATGTTCCTGCTTTTTATTGCCGGCCTGGGCTGCATTATTTATGCAGGTAGCTAATATAATCTGAATGCGCTTAACTAAAGAAGTACCCTGAATTAAATCAGTATGAAACACCAGCGCATAAACTTTTGACCTGTACCTTTCGCCATTGCTGTTAATGCCCGCTACTTGTCCTGGTGTAAGAAAACAGCGTGCTGGTGGTATACAAGATCCAATGTACCTTGCCTTACGATGGCAAGCAGGTTGCTTGTTTTTATCATCCGACGGCAATGGCTAAAAAAATTTGTTCAAAAACAGATTTCTGTTTTCTGTAATCATTACCGGATCAGCGTAACAGTTCCTTTTGTTTTTGCCCTATTTTCAGCACCTCGTTGTTTATACTCGCAAAACCAAATGTAAGTGCCGTTATCTGCCCACTTTCCATTGATCAATCCATCCCAGCCTTTTGCCCAATTGAAGCTTTCGAATGCCTTCTGTCCCCAGCGGTTGAAAATCACCAGATGATACTGCCATAAATTGTAGCCATTCACCACTTTAAACACATCGTTCAAACCATCACCGTTGGGTGTAAAAGCTGAAGGAAATGCCACATTGCACACCTGTTCTGTAATCTTAATTTGCTTGTTTGCATTGCCGCATTGGTTGCTTACCAGCACCGAATACAAGCCACCTTTTGTAACCGTAAAATGATTGCCTGTTGAGCCGTCCTGCCACAAATAAGTGTCCCACACGCCAGGCGAAATAAGGAGCGAATCGCCGGTGCAAAGTGTGGTATCATTCCATACTTTCCGGTTGATGTCGGGCAGCACAGTCAAGTTAATTGTATGAACTGAATCGCAGCCATTACTGCCGGTAAATGTTTGCTGATATACGCCTGATGCTGAAAAGCTTTTATAATTACTGCCATAACAAATGGTAGTGTCTTCGGAACTGCTTTGCTTTGGGTTTACAACGAGAGTAAGAACCCGAATGCTATCGCAGCCGTTGCTGCCGGTAAACGTATCTGTATAAGTTCCGCTTGATGTATAACCTGCATAGGTTTCGCCTTCGCAAATCGTGTGGCTGATGGCAACCGTTTGCTTCCTGCCTACTGTTATGGGAATGCTGTTAGAAGTTAAGGGCGAATTGCAGGGAAGACTGCTTGTGAAAATACAGTTGACTACATCGCCGGTTGCCAACATACTGTTTGTAAAAACAGGAGTGTTTGTGCCAACGTGGCTGCCATTAATTTGCCATTGATAAGTGGGCGTATTACCGCCATTGGTGGTTTGTGCGGTAAACGTTACTGCATTGCCTTCGCAAATGTTGGCCACATTTTTGAAAATGGCAATCGTTCGCACATTATCTGCATAAACATTTACAACAAATGGCTTTGACGTAACCCGACAAGTGGCAACACCAATGTTGTTCTGTTCTGCAACCGCAAGCCGGTACCAATACGTTCCTGCACCGGTTGGCGCTCTTGCATAAGTAGAGCTTGTTGCACCGGCAATGTCTTTCCATGTCGCGCCATTATCTGTACTCATTTGCCATTGATAAGCGGTGGTTACATAACATTGTTCAACCGAAGAATTCAATTGCAAAGTATTCATGCTGCTTTCACACAACGAAGCTGTATCGGCGGTAATGTCTACAGCATTAATAGAAACAGAAGAACCAATGGGGCGAAAGGTAATATCGTCCAAACCTACATCGTTGCCCACGCCACCGGGCGCATTATTGCGCATTCTAAGAACTACTGTTGATACATTAGCAGGAGTTGAAAAAGAGAATCCGTATTGCTTCCAGGTTAGCGGGTTGATGATAGGAATATCGCCTGTTCCGTAAGACTTCAAAACAGAGCCATCCGTCTTTTCAATCGTCATGGTTATGTTGGGCAAACCGCCGGTAACGCTGCACATGTTCAAGAGCCAGGCAGCAAACTGGTACTGCGTTCCTTCGCACAAACCGGTTACCGTTTGAATGTAAAAATCGCTTGGCTGATACGATGCATTGATCAGCATAAAATAACCGTTGGGGTCGCCGCTATGGTCGTGTGCTGTGTGCCAAACCACATCGCTTGGCCAGCAGCCCGACGTATAATTGGTGATAGCATAATTGCCATCGCCCGGGCAGTTAACAGGTTGATATGATAAGCTGCTGGTAGAGCCTGCGGGCAGCGGCGGACCAAACTGACTGGAACCTGAACCGAACGTAACATTTACAATCGGGTCGCCTACGGAGCCGGTGCAGGTTTGTGAAAACGCATTTATTGAAATGAGTAAAAAGAAAATAAAAATGAAGTTTTTCAAGGAACCATTTTTTGGATAAAAACAAACCACTTTGTCGGAATGTTACGATGAAACAAGCGGCTTCCAAAAGTAATAGCTTACAGCAAATAATGATGAAGTTTATTAAGCAAATAAAAAGTTTTGAATACTGCAAAACATCAGGTTTGGTTTTGTATGAATTTTTATTTTCCTGATAAAAAATTTATTCTGTGGTGCTACGCGTTTGTATTTATTGTATTACAATTGTAAAATCACATAAGCCATCAGGATGATAACAAAAATCCTTTCCCTTTTCATATTTATAATGATGTGCTCCTGTCACAAAAACACGTCATCTGAAGAAGGCACAGGTACCGATTCTACAACAACCTATACTGTTATTACACAAAGTCTATTTCAGAAGTACAGCAAAAACCCTTTGTTTTCTATCGGCAACAATTTGCCCGTTTGGAGAAGCCTTCATGCCGCAAATGTGAGTATCCTTTCACCTCAAAAAACGGGCACAGGAAAATGGATATTGTTCATGCGTGGTTCGGGCAACAATGCTGATGGATACCATGATAACATTGGAAGGTTTGAACAAGATTCTGCAACGTTCAACCCCTTAGGCACATGGACAGAAAATACCAGTAATCCTGTTCTTACTCACGGTGCAGCCGGAACGTATGATGCGCAAAATGTGCTGGACGATGCGGCATTTGTAAATGCTGATAAAACCATTTCAATGTACTATATGGGCAGAGATGCCAACAATAAGGCAAGCTTATGTTTGGCTACTTCCGAAAACAATGGGTTTGATTTTGTCAAATATTCCGGTAACCCGTTGAAGGAAGATGTGGGACCAAATGATGCCGTATTGTACAACAACAATTACTATCTTTTTTATGGCGATGCCAAATGGAATGGCAGCAGCTTTAACGAGCCATTGCAGATATGGTTGTCTGTTTCACCAACCGCCAACAACGGTGAGCAACACACCATCCTACGCACTGAAGGTAGGCAGTTATGGTTCGTTTGACAGTTACTCGGTAAACGGTGCCAAAATATTTAAAGTAACCGGCGACAACAGATGGTTTATGCTGTATCAATGCAGCGCCAAAAACTTCGATTATCCCGAACGCTTTCATTGTGCTTACTCGTCCGATTTAATTCACTGGACAAAGGTTACTAACACTAAGCCCTTGCTCACAAGAGGCAATGCCGGTGAGTTTGATGGGGGTGCTATCTGGACGGGTTCTGTAATTGAATACAATGGCGTGCTGTACATCTATTACGAAGGCTGGGGCTCGTTTACCAATGATCTTCTTACAAGAGATAACCCGTATTATGCCGGTGGCAATTCAAGAGTAGGAATTGCCAGTTGCGCGGTAGCCGATTTTTTATCTTGGGCAAAATAAAAAAGGGCAAAACCAAATCGCTTTTCTCCAGGTTTGTTTTACTTAAAAAACGGTCCCTTATGTAACGTAAAACTTGGCTGATTGTTGAGAATATGGGGCCAGTCATCAATCCATTCAATCTTATCTAACAGCATCATTCTTTTATAACCTTTGTCTTTATCAAACGCATGATAGAGCATCCACGTATCGCCATTATCATCGGTAAAAATATCGCCGTTATGCCCGGGTCCCACAAAGCCGTCTGAACCGGGATTGCCTCGCAGCAACAAGGTTCCGCCGCCTTCCATCAACGGCTTTCCATCTTTATCAACATAAGGACCTTTGAAAGAAGTCGCCCTGCCCACCAACACCTTGTAAGTGCTCCTCACGCCTTCGCAGCAAGAGCCTGTTGAACCAAAATAATAGTAATAGTTTCCTCTTTTATAAATGTAAGAACCTTCAAACTGGTTGCCGCTGATTTTGAAAGTATCGCCAGCTACTTTGCTTCCGTCATCGCTCAACGGAATGCCGTAAATACCATGAAAGCTGCCCCACACTAAGTACAGTTTGTTGCCATCCACTTCTAAAAAAGGATCAATGGAATTGTCAATGCCAACTTCTTTGCTGAACAACACTTTGCCTTTATCGGTAAACGGACCTTGTGGACGATTGCTCACCGCAAAGCCAACCCCCGGGTTCGGATCGCCCCACGTAGAGTATGAATAATAGAGATAATACTTGCCCTTGTACAGCGTAACATCAGGCGCCCAAATGCCGCCTTCTTTTTTCCAGGCGGGCATACTTTTTAAAACATCGGCAACATACGTCCAATGCACTAAATCTTTTGAACGAAGAATGGGAATAATGTGCGTACTGTCGGGTAAGCTATCGCGTTTCCAGTTGGATTCTGTAGAGTAAGCATAGAAATAACCGTCCGGCGATTTCACGAGATTCGGATCAGGGAAATCATGCGCAAAAACAGGATTCTGGTAAACGTTTATTTTTGCCTCTTTTTGGCAAAAACCATTTTGCTGAATAAACAAAAACAAGGAGAAAAAAATGGGAATGAAGCGTACAATTTTTTTCATAAACAAGTGGATAAATGAATTTACAATGATAAGGCTATCACAGCAATCTATTCATTTGTACTCGGTAAACGAGATAGAAGTTCTGCGCAACTGTTAGGTATCATAAATTGCACTGTCTGCAAACGTTTTAACTTGTTAAAAATCGCTCCGTTTTCCGCTAAGATATTGGCTGAAACAGAGAAATGAAGTACACTTGCGCTTGCCATTCGAACCTTCACTACACCATTTTTATGCAACGATATTTTTCTGTATCTATATTTCTATTTGCATTTGTTTTTGCCCTTTTTTTTGAAAGCTTTGGGCAACAAAACAAAACGCTCTTTCGTCTTCTTTCTCCTTCGCAAACTGGCATTACGTTTAACAACCAGCTAACCGAAAGCGATTCGCTCAATATCTTAAACCAGGCAAACATTTACAATGGCGGCGGCGTGGGCATTGGTGATTTTAACGGTGATGGTTTGATGGATATTTATTTCGCCGGCAACATGGTTTCCAATAAGCTGTATTTGAATCGGGGCAATATGAAGTTTGAAGATGTTACCAATATTGCCAATGTTGGAGGCGATGGCAGATGGTGCACCGGCGTATCAGTGGTTGACATTAACAACGATGGCTTGCCCGACATTTATGTATCGTGTTCGTTTCGAAAAGATAAAAACCAACGCACCAATTTGCTGTACATCAACCAAGGCAAAAACAAGGACGGCATTCCTACTTTTAAAGAGTCGGCAGCGCAGTATGGCATAGCCGATACAGGCTTTAGCACGCAGGCTTATTTTTTCGATTATGATAAAGATGGCGACCTCGATATGTACCAGGTAACTAATGAATTGTACGACCCAAAAACGCCCATAAAATTTCGGGCAAAAGTAAACGACGGCAGCGCCAAAAATACCGACCGCTTGTATCGCAACAATGGCGACGGAACGTTTACCAATGTTTCAAAAGAAGCCGGTATTACCATTGAAGGTTGGGGACATGCGGCCTGCATTACCGACATTAACGGCGATGGCTGGCCCGACATTTATGTAGCCAATGATTTTGTGTCGAACGACCTTTGTTATATTAACAATCATGATGGTACTTTCACCGATAAGCTGGGTGAATACTTCAAACACACAGCCTGGAATGCAATGGGCACTGATGCTGTCGACATTAACAACGATGGACTGGTTGATTTTGTTTCGCTCGAAATGTTGCCTGAAGATAACCTGCGCAAAAAACGAATGCTGAGTGGCAATGAGTATTACAACTACACCAACGCTGCAAAGTGGGGCTACACACATCAGTATGTGCGCAACATGCTGCAACTGAACAGTGGAATGACGCCGCTGGGTCATCCTGTTTTTAATGACATTGGTTACATGGCAGGCGTGTATCAAACCGACTGGAGCTGGTGCCCGCTGGTGGCTGATTTTGACAACGATGGCTTGCGCGATATGATTATCTCCAACGGCTTGCCGCGCGATGTTACCGATTTGGATTATGTAGAATATAGCAATGGTTTGGGTGGCAAAAATGCAACAGCAACCACTTACAATTTGGAAATGACAAAACCCTTACCTATTGTGAAGTTGGCGGACTATGCGTTTAAAAATAACAATGGACTTACGTTTACCAATGTTTCCAAAGATTGGGGATTTACACAACCCAATTTTTCTAACGGCGCGGTGTATGTTGATTTGGACAATGATGGCGATTTGGACGTTGTTATCAACAGCATTAACGATACGGCTTTCATCTATCAAAACACATTGAATGATGAAAACAAAGACGAGCATTATTTAACCGTGAACATAAAAGGAACTAATAAAAATACGGCTGGCTTGGGTGCGCATTTATGGGCTTATTTTGATGGAGGAAAATTGTTGTATTACGAACATCAGCCTTGCCGTGGATATTTATCAACCGATGATCCGCGTGCACATTTTGGTTTGGGAAAAGCGGCTCAAATTGATTCGTTGAAAGTAGCATGGCCGGATGGTAAACAGCAAATATTGACAAATGTAAAAGCTGATCAACAGATAACCATTTCCTATACCGATGCCATCAATACAACACCCTCGCAACCACATTTGGATTCATCCATTTTTATCAATGCGAACAACAAATACAACATTCATTTCAAACCAAAAGAAAGAGACTTTGTTGATTACAATATTCAACCTTCCATACCACACAAGTTAAGTCAGTACGGTCCCGGCATTGCCGTTGGAGACATTGATGGCAACGGCTTTGACGATTTTTATGTAGGCGGCACATCGGGCAACCGTGGTGTATTTTTTATGCAAAATTCCGCAGGAAAATTCACCTTAGATTCAACCCGTTTTTTACAAAAAGATGATGAGTTGTATGAAGACATGGGCGCCATTTTGTTTGATGCCGATGGCGATGGAGATTTGGATTTGTACCTCGTGAGCGGCAGCTATGAAATTCCACCACAGAATGAAATCAGCAACGACCGTTTGTTCATCAACAATGGCAAGGGAAGATTTACGAAAGCCACGAATGCCTTGCCTTTGGATTCCACCAATGGCTCCTGCGTTCGCGCGGCTGATGTTGATGGCGATGGCGATCTGGATTTGTTTGTAGGAGGTCGTGTGGTATCGGGCGCGTATCCTTCAACACCGCATAGCTTTTTGTACGAAAATAAAGGCGGAAAGTTTGTTGATGTTACCGATAAATGGTGCCCCGAATTGAAAAACATGGGCATGATAACCGATGCTTTGTTCTCCGATTTTGATGGTGATGGTAAAGTGGATCTGGTGCTTACCGGCGAATGGATGCCCGTTACTTTTTTAAAGAACACAGGTAAGAAATTTGTGCAAATCCAAACCGGCATTGAAGACCATGTTGGCTGGTGGAACAGCCTTGTGGCAGGTGATTTTAACAATGATGGTAAGATAGATTATATCGCGGGCAACTTAGGATTGAATACCAACTATACCGCATCGCCAAAACAGCCGCTTACCATTTACGCAAAAGATTTCGACAACAATGGCTTGCTCGACCCGATGGTGTTTTGCTATATGAAAGCGCCCGATGGCTCGATGAAATCGTACCCGATGACGAACAAAGATGATTTGGTTGCTCAGATGATTTCAACCCGAAAAAAATATCCTACTTACAAAGCTTATGGTGCCGCAACGATGGACGATATGTGGAGCGCAAAAGATAAAGAAGGCGCCTTGATAATGCAAGCCACCGACATGCAATCGAGCTTTATAAATAACGAAGGCAACGGTAAGTTTTCCATTCATCCTTTACCGCTGCAGGCGCAGGAAGCACCGGTGTATGGAATGCAGTGTGAAGATGTGAACGGCGATGGCAATTTAGATGTGCTGATGGTAGGTAACGATTACAGCATGGAGCCTTACAGCGGCAGGCACGATGCCTTTATGGGCTTATATTTACAGGGCGATGGAAAGGGAAACTTTATGCCGGTTTCGTTGCAAAAAAGCGGCTTTTTTGTGCCCGGCGATGCCAAAGGTTTGGCAACCATTCATACGGCTAAAAACGAAGACGTTTTAGCTAGCAACGCAGAACCAGGATAGTTTGGTTTCGTTTAGAAAAACAGCTTTTTATAAAGGCAATGTTGCCAAATGGATTTCCTTGCGCACCGATGATTTTTGCGCCGACATTACTTATAAAAACGGCACGCATCGGCATCAGGAATTTTATTATGGTTCCACTTATTTATCGCAATCCTCGCGCAAATTGTCGGTAGAAAAAGAAGCCCTAAAAATTATCATTACCAATTTTAAAGGAACAAAAAGAGAAGCGTTATGAAGAAAAAAATGATGCTGTTACATTTTCTTTTCCTTTTTGGTTTTGCCCAATTTTCTGAAGCGCAAAGCTGGCGTGGTAAAACCGAGAAAGCCGAGTTCATTCACCGGGCAATAAAAGAAGTAACCGATGTAATTGTGTACGATATTTACTCGCCTCCGGTTACGAGCCGCACGTATGCTTACATAGCAGTTGCGGGTTATGAAGCAATCATTCCTTCGAGCAAAGAATACATCTCTTTTGCTGGGCAATTGCATGGCTTATCCGCGTTGCCAAAACCGGATGCAGGAAAAGACATCAGCTATACATTAGCTGCCGTTGAAGCCATCCTTACTACCGGCAAAGCAATGGTGATTTCAGAAGAAAAGATTGATACGTTTCAAAACGGAATTGAGAACGAATTTAAAGCTACCGGAATACCGGAAGAGGTAATGACAAACTCTATTCATTTCGGTCAGCAAATTGCAACCGCTATTTTACAATGGGCAGCAAAAGACAAATACAAGGAAACCCGCGCCCTGCCTAAGTTTGCGGTTGCCGATGAAGACCCTGGAACCTGGAAACCAACGCCGCCTGCTTATATTAAAGCGGTGGAACCCAACTGGAACAAAATGCGAACATTTGTGATTGATTCGGCATCACAGTTTAAACCTCTTCCGCCGCCTCAGTTTTCTACGGATACAGGCAGTGCGTTTTACAAAGAAGTATTCACTGTTTACAATGCCGGAGTAAATCAAACCAAAGAACAAAATGCAATAGCCAATTTCTGGGATTGCAATCCGTTTAAAGTCAATGTAAAAGGACATGTAATGTATGCCATCAAGAAGATTTCGCCCAATGGTCATTGGGAAAATATTACACGTTTAGTATGCACGCAAAAGGGCGCTGATGCAGTAGAATCGGCGGCGGCGTATGCCTGTCTTTCAGTAGCGCTGGCAGATTGTTTTATTTCCTGCTGGGATGAAAAATACCGCAGCAAAGTGATTCGCCCTGAAACTTATATCAACCAATATATCAATGCCGATTGGGTGCCCACTTTGCAAACACCACCTTTTCCTGAATATACCAGCGGACACAGTGTGGTATCGGCGGCGGCTTCTGTAGTGCTTACCAAATTGTTTGGCGATAATGTTGCTTACACGGACTCTACAGAAAGTGAATTTAACTTACCACCGCGCCATTTTACTTCGTTCAATGAGGCTGCCAAAGAAGCTGCCATCAGCCGTTTTTATGGTGGCATTCATTACCTGCCTGCCATCAACAATGGCTTTACGGAAGGTGAAAAAATTGGGGCGCTTGTAACCCAAAAATTGAAGATGAAGAAGGATGATGTGGCTATGAAGTAAGTGATAAGCAGACCGTTTGTTTTTACACATTTTTTATTACGATAATCAACTGAATTTTTATATTTATGCTAAAAACCATTGCTTTTGTTTTATCAGTTGTTGCGTCGTCTTTTGTTTTTGCACAATCAGTACAAAACGATTACCGGCAACACATCCGCGCTATTGAAAACAATATCAACAAATATTTTTACGATGAAAAAACAGGTTTGTACATTGAAACTACTGATAGCAGTAAGAACGAACATCCGCATTCGTACTTATGGCCCTTATGCGCGCTTGTACAAGCCACCAACGAAGTTGATGCAATGGTTACCAATAACACGATGCAGCCGGTGGTGAAAGCCATTGACCAATATTACAGTCCGCGCCCACCGGCAGCCGGTTACCAGGCTTATGTGGCAAAAGAAAAACGCGACACCCGGTTTTACGATGATAACCAATGGGTTGCCATTGCGTACCTTGACGCTTACAACCGCCTGCACCAGCCATTGTATTTAGATAAAGCGAAAGAAATAGAACGCTTTATGATGACGGGCTTTGATACGCTTTCGGGCGGTGGCTTATATTGGGAAGAAGACCACAAAACGAGCAAGAACACCTGCAGCAACGGACCAGGCATTTTGATTTTGTTGCAGTTATACAACATCACAAAACAGAAGCCTTACTTAGACACTGCGTTGTTGTTGTATCGTTGGGTAAACCAGCATTTGCAATCGCCGGAAGGTTTGTATTATGATAACATCAAAATTCCTTCGTTGGAAATTGGCAAAGCCATTTTTACTTACAACACGGGCACGATGTTACAAACGAATGTGCTGTTGTATAAAATCACGCAAAAACAAACTTACCTCGATGAAGCTGAACGCATTGCAAAAGCTGCAAAAGAACAGTTTTATAAAAACGGAAAATTACCGGATAACTACTGGTTCAATGCTGTGTTGTTGCGAGGTTTTATTGAACTGTATAAAGTGAACAAAAACAAAAATGAGCTTCAATTTTTTATAGATGATGCAGAGCGAATTTGGAAAGAAGAAAGAGGTAACAATAATTTGCTTGGTAAGAAAAAAGCAAAGTCATTGATAGACCAGGCAGCGATGATGGAAATATATGCGCGGCTGGCGGTAATGTAAGGCTAAACGAAAACTGTTTCGCTATTGATTTATTTACTGCCAAACAAAGTGGAAGAAAAACATTTGATTGGTGCAGTATCTACTAATATAGGTTTGCATCATCGAGAGGTTGGTTGCCATACTTATGCAATTTTATGCGATGCAGTATAATACCTGCACATGCGAGCAAATAATTATCAATTATCCTTACTTCTTTGTTTACCTTCCTACCACAGGGAATTGCGATATGCGCAACTGAGTGCAGCCGTAGGGCACCAATATAATTTCTTCCTCTTCTTTAGCGGTTTCCAAATTGTAAGCAATGCTATAGGGAATCGGTCCTGCCATTTGGTTGTACAGTTGCCAATCAGGAATGCGTTTCGCTTTTGTTTTTATAGAAACTGGTGCAGCCTCAAGGTTCCAGGGATAGCTGGCAACGGTGGTTTGTTTTTGCACCAAAAAGTTCTCGTCCAGCTTGTTATCGGGCACATTCAGCAAGCCATAATTCCAGGGCGTGGTAGGCAACACTTCGTAATAATCTTTGCCGTATTGTGCAGAGTCTTTATTGTTCACTACTTTATTTACCTGCTCGCCAATTTTCAAAGCATATACAATGGGTCCGCGTTCCACCGATTGCGAGTTCTCATACCAGGTGTTTTTAAAAATGTGCATGGGCAGTTGCAATTCTATTACATCACCGCTTTTCCAGTCGCGGTTGATTTTTGTGATTTGATTGCCCTGCACTTTCTGCCATACAGTCCCATTTATTTTGATGGTTGCTGCATTGCACCAGGCTGGAATGCGCAGGTGAAAAGGAAACGAAACCGCGCCTTTGTTTTTACCCATATTTAAAGTAAACCTTATGCTTTCTTCAAACGGATATTCAGTCTCTTCCTTTATAGATACAAGTGTGCCATCCGCAACATAAGCCGTTACATTGCTTGGCGAATACACCAGTGCTGCCAAACCTTTATCGGCAGTAGCATACCAAAGGTTTTGTGTAAATTTTGGCCAGCCCTGGTGCATGTTGGAAGTGCAGCAGGGATAGCCGGTGAGTAAGCCATAACATACATCCGTACCATCATGGTTTACATCGAAATTGTGCGCCGTGCGAGTAATCATTACCTGGTTGGCTTGTTGAAAATACTGGCGATTCAAATAGTCGTCTGTGGTTTGTGTTGGCAAGGCATTGAAAGCAATCTTTTCGAGTCGGTCTGCATAGCCTACATCGCCGGTAATTGCCAATGTATTTTCCAGCGTGTACATCATTTCTACCGCCGTGCACAATTCCGATCCTTGCGTTGGATTGTTGCCATGCAAAGCTTCATCGCCACCAAACAAGCCATGCGCCATCTCATCATATTTACGCAAATCGGCAAAGCCCTTCTGCATCGCTTCTACATACTGTGTATCGGGATGTTGCTGATAATAAATGATGGGCTCCTTCATACCTTGCGCAAGATTAACACCGTGTATGCTTCCGGCTTTAGACAGCAGATCGGTGTTTAAAAATGCATCCGTAAAGTTGAAAGATTGCTTGTGCAGCAGATCACCCAAATCCAATAAAAATTTATCGCCGGTAATGTTGTACAACCAATCCACTACTTCCAGGTTATCACCCGCACGATAGCGCGCCCAAAATGTCCAATGGTCAAGCGGTTTTAGAGGCAGTTCTTTCAGTTGATACTTAAAATAATTGGTGAGTAAATTGATTACACGCTTATCGTTGGTGGCAGTATAATATTGTTGCAACACTTTCAGCATTACCATTTTGGGCCACCAATCCCGACTGTTATCGCGTTGCAATCCCGGCTCGTAACCATAATCTTTCGACGGACCAAAATAGCCGTCGGGCTGCTGACTGTTGATCGTCCATTCTATCCAGGGTTTCACTTTCGCTATCAGTTCTTTATCATCCAGTATGTAAGCCAGGGGCAGCAAGCCATCTATCCAATAAGGGCCCCGCTCCCATTGGTCCCCATCACCGCCCAGCCACCCGTTGCGACTGCCCATCACCAACGGATAAAGTTTATCCAAATTGCCGGTGGCACCGTTCTTCTGCCGAATGAGCATTTCGCGAAGCCAGCCTTGGGGTTGAATAGCACCCAAAGGCAAGGGTATATATTGATTTTCGTGCAATGGCGCACGGCTATATACATAACCTTCAAAAGCGGATTTGCTTTCTTTTTTTTGTGCAAAAGCAACAGATAAAAACAGCAGTAAAAAAGCGGCAAAAACAAACATTGGCTTCATAGCAATACAAGAATAATCAAATGGTTAAACAAGATAAGCAATGTGATAATGCTTTACAATTGATGATGAAAGATTTTTTTACCGCAGAGAACGAGAGAAGACAGAGGTTTTGCAGAGATATATTCTCTGTGTAAACTCTATCTTCTTTTTGGCTCTGTGGTGAAAATTGCATTTCATACATGTAAAAACGCAGACAAGACTATCCGCGTTTTAAAAACTAACTGCTTGTATAAAAAGATAGAGCATAAACCTATAAAGTTTTTAAAACTTTATAGGTTTATGGTAAAGATTGATTAGTTGTTCGTTCTCGCTGAAGCACCGCTGTGCATTTTATCATCCAGCAACTTCATAAAATAACCGCCCACAACGCTTCTTGCCTGGAAGCCAACTTGCTTGCCATCGGTGGTTTCGTGCCAGTCGCTCAAAGGCACGCGCGTTGGTGTTTCCGTAGCGTATTTGAACACCGGATCAACCAATTTTTTGAAATCGTTTTTGTTGCTTGCCATGGTTGCCGTCCACAAAATCCAGTCGCTTTTGGTGTAGGTTTTCCGGCTGTCTAAAGGCAAGCCAAATTCATTCTGCTTGGTGAGATAAAAGGCGATTTCTTTATCAAACACGCTTTCCGGGAAAAGGTGCAAATCCAAAACCTTATCCCACACGAGGTTGTACTTCTGGCTCCATGTATTTTTGTCGCTGAACGTAAGCGCAAAGTGGTCGCCATCATTCGCCATTTGCTGCCATCTGCCTGCCATCGCCACAGCACTGTCATGATATTTTTGAGCGGTGGCTTTATCTCCCAACATATCGGCAAGCATGGCATAACTGCCAATGCCTTCAATGGCTTTGCCAGATAAGTTTGCATTGCGGGCAAGATGTCCCGCAAAGTCATCCGTGCACAATTGATTAGCAGGATCGAAGCCGTTTTGCATCAGGTAATTTGTCCAGGTGGTTAAGGTTTGCCAGTGCTTTTTGGCATAGTCAGCCTTGCCTTCGCGCTTGCATATTGCAGCCGCCACAATCAGCATATTTCCGCTTTCTTCCACAGGCATTCCTTCACCATAGGTTTGCCCATTTGCCAGGGGATACGTTCCCAAATCGTGCGCAGCAAAATCATGCTTCCATTGTCCGCTTTCGCTGTAATAAAAAATGCCATTCATCATGCCTTTGAGTAAATCGGTATTGTAGATGAGATACAACGGCGCGGAAGGATAAGTTATATCCACTGTATTGATAGAACCGTTGCTAAAGTTTTCTTTGGAAAGGAACAAAATTTCACCCTGCGGACTCATCAATAATTTATGTGCTGAAATGCTTTGCCGGTACGCTGCCACGCACAACTTTGCGTACTCATCGCCGCCTGCTTTTTGGGCATCGTTGTACATTTGTTGATTAAAAGCATCGCATTGCTTCATAACATCATCATAACTTTTTTGGGCAAAACCAAACTGCTGTTCGATGGAGCTTTTTCCGTCTCTATTCCAATACGGACGAAGGTTCTGATGGAAGTACTGAATCGAATAAATATCATCATAACCAATCATGATATATTTCGTTTGTTCTTCCTTAGCAATCGGTGCAAAACCAAACGTTGTATTCAACATCAGGTTTTTGCCTTGTGAAGCGGAGTTTGTTTTTGCGCTATTTACAAAGCTGTTAATGCCATCATTCTTTGCAGTAATATTTTGTGTTCCTTTTTCGCTTTGCGGAAGGGCAACATATACATAGCCCCAATCTATGCGAACGTCATCGCCTTTCTTCTGCAATACAGGCTGGGCAATGGTTCCGGCTTTTAGCAAGCTCAGATTGCCCGATGTGTATTGGGTGGCTTTTACTTCCTCAGAAGGTACGTTCACAGCCAAATCAGACGAGACGCCCAAATAGAGTTGCGCGTTGTGCGTTTTGTTATCGTTCGATTTTACGGCAAAAGAAAGATAGGATACAGGGCGGGAGATCAACATCAAATCGTTCATCAGCAACGGCGAAGTGAAAGTGAGTTTCAAATCCACATTGCCGCATTCAAAACCGTAAACCGTTTGTGTAGCATTCATCACTACGCTGGTTTGTTTTGCTTTCTCAATGATCCCGTTTGTTTTTGTTACTTCTTCGGTTGACAAACCCGCATCTAACCAGGCGCCGCCAGCCGTGTTGGCAACATGAATGGCAAGAATGTTCTCGCCTTTTTTTAGTTTGTTTTCAACGGGTATATATTTGATTTTGTTCAGCCAGCCGGTATGATCATAAATCTTTTCCCCATTCAGATACACTTCCGCATTATCGTCGTGCTGAATTTTTAGAAACAAATCACCCGCATAAGGTTTTACCACATTGAACACACGACGCACCCAAATGTCGTGGCTATTCCATTTTGTTTTTGCAGGAGAATTGTCATCTCCAAACGGTGCGGTTCCCGTCTTCCATGAAGCATCGTTAAAGCCCGCGCCTTTCCAGTCGCCTGCAGGTTCGGCTTCAGTATATTTTACTTTGTAAGCTTCTTCATCGGCTGCGGGCAAAATGGCTTTATAACTTTTGTCCATATCGCCCATAAAACGATAAGCTTTGCCATCCACTTTCAAAAGTCCAACGAGGGATTGTGTAGCACCTGTCCAATGCTTTGTGGGACTGGCATTCAGCTCATCGGTAAACGACCAAACGCTGAAATAAGGATCATGGTTAATGAGGGGATAAGCGGGTGCTTTTTGCAGTTGCGCATTAATATTTTGTACCAACACAAAAAGCCACAAAAACAAAATAATTTTTTTCATAGTTATTATTTAAAAAATTCAACAAAAACAAACATCAGCATTGAACTTATGAGACTGATGTCTTTACTTTTATTCACCTGAAGGTTTTGTAACCACCACATGTAAGCTTACCGGAGATCCGAAGTCTGGCGAACCATCGCTGTTCCAGGTAAACTTTTGCATTCGCGGGTTTCGGGTATCACCACAACCTTGTCCGGAATTGTTATTTGCATGATAAATAATCCAGTCTTCTTTTCCGTCGGGTGATTTGAAGAAGCCGTTGTGCCCCGGCGCATACGCGTTGCCGAATGTATTTTTTGTAAAAACAGGCGTTGTACTTTTTGTCCAGTCGGCTGCATTCAGCGGGTTGCCACCGTTGCGTAGGGTGAGCAAGCCAAGGCAATAATCATCGCTCCAGCAACCGCCTGCTGAGAAGGTAAGAAAAAGTTGGTTTGAAGAATTGATCAACGCTTCCGGTCCTTCATTTACGGCTATGTTTATTCCATTTGAAACGCGGGTTTCCCAATCATAGGTGGGCTTTGAAATCAGTACCCGCTCGCTGCCAACGGTGTAAGGGTTGGAAAGTTGCGCGATAAAAATGTCCTGTTCGCCATTGGCATCACCCTGCCATCCGCTCCAGATAAAATAGTTGTTGTTATTGTAGGTAAACACAGAAGCATCAATCGCCCATTTGTTGGTAGCATCCGTTAATTTTCCTCTAAATGTCCATGTGCCTGTTGTCGGGTCGGGCGATTCATTTTCCAACACATAAATGCGATGTGTATTGTTGTTGCCCCCGTTATCTGCAGCAAAATACAAGTACCATTTGTTGTTTAAAAAATGAAGTTCGGGCGCCCATATATCGCCGGAATAATCTGAATTAGCAACAGCATTCCAAACGGTTACTGGCGCCGCATTTTTTAATTCGTCCATTTTAGCTGTCTTCCACAAAGCGATGCGATTGCCCAATGTATGCGTGTAATAGTAATAACCATCTTTTTGCTCTACCCACGGGTCGGGACCTGAAGGAAGCAAAGGATTGGTGAATGTGTTGGTGCGAACCGGCGTTGTATCGGTTGGTGGCGTAACAACGTTATGATTATTGCTTTTGCCACAAGCCGCAAAAGCTGTAATCAGTATAAAAAGGAGTATGTGAAGCTTTAACCGGCATTGTGTTGTTATTCATGGGAAACAAACAAGATAACAAGTTGTTGTGGATTTGTTTTTACACGAAAATCTTGATTACGAAACCTTTCCAGTGTTTACTAAATTCCTGCTTGACTGAAACTGGGAATCGTCATTCCGCAAATGCCCTCAACACGATGCTGCACTTTTACGTTTTTACGAGGGCTTTGTGCGGAATCTGCTCTCGCCAATATAAATCTGTTACTATGTTATAAACAAATTCATTTCATTGCAGCATCTTCATTATTCAATTATCAGGCTCCGCACAAAGCCCTCGCTATCTTGATAAAAGTTTGAGTTCGTGTTGAGGGCACCAACAGTAGTGTTGGGGCAGAATGACGGCGACCCTACTGATTTCGATTCATTTTGTACAACTACCTGGCTTGCTTTACTTTATTTACTTATGCTATACAACCTTGTATTTTCCGCATTCAGTTTTTCCAATGGCATCTTCATTACTTTTCTATCATACGTCATAAAGCCGTTTACTTCACCTTCCACATCGGTGGTTTGCGTATAAACCGCCGCCGATAAGCCATGCGGTATCAACTCTGCCAGCTTTTTGGTTAAAGTTTGATAGCGGGAAAACATGGTATCGCTATTTTTAAAGCTTTGATAACCCCAGCTGCGTTGCTGCCAGGTATGACCATCCAACGGTAAACCTAAGCCGCCAAACTCGCCACATACAAGTGCTTCTTTCGCACCAAACAAATCGGGGCGCGGCATGGCGGGATCGGGGTAACTGTGCAGGTCAATAATGTCGCCCACATTGTAAAAATTACCGCCGCTGGCACTATTCACTAAACGCGAAGGGTCTTTTTGCTTTGTCCAGTTTGCAATTTCAACTGTTTTAAATTGTCCCCAGGCTTCGTTAAACGGCGTCCATACCACGATGCAGGGAAAGTTGTGCAGTGCATCCATAATGACATTCCATTCTTTGTGGTAATACCCTTCTGATTCGGGCGTGCGGTCTTTGTCTGTGGCTCGTCCCAGCACGCCGGGACGGTTCTCCCAACGATTGCCAAGGTCACCGCTTGGCATATCCTGCCATACTACGATACCCAGCTCATCGCAGTAGCGATACCAGCGGGCAGGCTCTACTTTAATATGTTTGCGAATCATATTAAAGCCCATTTCTTTTGTTTTGATTAAATCAAATTTTAAAGCGGCATCGGTGGGAGCGGTGTACAAGCCGTCGGGCCACCAACCCTGGTCCAATGGACCGTATTGAAACAGGAACTGATTGTTCAGCATCATGCGTTGAACGCCATTGGCATCGGGCGCTATAGAGATTTTTCGCATGGCGAAATAGCTCTTTACTTCGTCAACCACTTTGCCATTGCGCAGTACGGCAATGTTCAAATCGTACAGATGCGGATGTGATGGCGACCACAAATCAGGATTCGAAATAATGAGTGAAGCAGCCGTATCTTTTACAGTTTGTGTTACCACCGTTTGCCCGCCGTTCATCGCGGTAAACCGAAGTTCATCACCGGGTTGCCTGTTTGCTATGAGTGCGCTGATTTGAAGCGAGTTGTTGTCAACGTCAGGTGTTTGTTTGGTTGATGCAATGTATGTTTTAGGAACGGCTTCCAGCCATACCGTTTGCCAGATGCCGGTAACCGGCGTGTACCAGATGCCTTCGGGCTTAATGCGTTGCTTGCCGGTAGGTTGCGAGCCTGCGTCCGTTGGGTCCCATACGCAAACAGCAAGGTTTTGTTTTGCCCCTTTTTTAATGGACGAAGTAATGTCAACCGTAAACGGATCGTAGCCGCCTTCATGTGTAAATACCTTTGTGCCATTTACATAAATATCGCTGCGCCAGTCAATCGCACCAAAGTGCAGTAAGACGGTTTTGTTTGCAGTGTTTGAAGGAATGGTAACATCTCTTTTGTACCAAAGCACGCTGTCTTTTCCAACCGTTTTGCCTACGCCGGAAAGGGCTGATTCTACTGCGAACGGAACGAGTATATTGCCTTGAGATGTAGCAGGGATGCGGCTTTCCTCACTTTTGGGTAAAATAGAATATTGCCACAAACCGTTTAGATTCGTCCAGTTGGCGCGTTGCAATTGCGGACGCGGATAATCTGGCAATACATTGTTTACATTTACACTATCTGCCCAGGGAGTGGTGATGTGATTGCCTGCCCGGTGCCATGATGAATTTTGTGCAAAAACAAACGTTTGAATGACTAAAAGAGAACAGAGGAGAATTTGCTTTTTCATAAGTTAAATGCTTTTTGAACCACGAAGACACGAAGAGCGCAAAGGTTCACAAAGAGTAATAAAATAGACCTTCGTATTACTTCGTTCCTTAGTGTCTTTGTGACTATAATAAAATGATTATCGAATGTTTCCAAAACGCACCTGCACTGCAGTGCCGCCTTCCTGCCTGTGTTCAGCACTTACAGCGCCGATTGTATTGTTGTTGAATTGATACAAAGCCGGCCACAACGATTGTTCAAAGGCTTTAGTAATCGTTTGCCAGTGAGCGCCATAATCTTTACTGATTGAAATGTTGCTGCTGTTAGATGTTAGTATTAAATCACCACTGGATAATGATAGCACATAGGGTGCACCTAATTCATCTTTTACCGGGTTGCCTAAGCCTTTCTCCCAATGCATTCCGTCTTTACTCGTCTTGCGATAAATATTGCATTTTTCCGGTCCGCATACTTCATACACAACAATATAATTTCCGTTTTTCATTTTTGTCCATACCGGCATTCCGGGTCGCGATGCATTGTGCCCTTCTTCATAAGCCACCCAAATTTCTTTACCCCAGCTTTTACCGTTGTCGTTTGATATTTTTTGCGAGATAATCTGGCTGTATGATGGCGTTTCCGTTACGTGTTTTTCATTCGCGTACATCACTGATAATCTGCCATCATCCAGCACATAAAAATGAGGCTCATAAATGCCTTTATCAGGCTTGCCCAGTTCGCCCCGTTTCCCTTCGTTGCTATCAATGGTGCTGAGGTATGCCCATGTTTTTCCTCCATCTGCTGCTTTGATAAACCTTTAACCGATACGATTCCTGCCAGCGAACCGAGCGGCTTGCCAATAATATGGAACCGTCTTTCAATTGAATCAGTTGCGCATTATCTAAATCCCTTCCTTCCTCTTTCAGGGAAGACAAAACCGTCCAGTGTTTGCCATCATCAGTGCTTTGCGAAATCTGCAGTTGCAAGCCGCCAGTCGTTTGTTTTTCATAACCCTTGTTGGGTGCGATGGTATAACCTGAGAGCCAGGTTCCGTTCTTCAGTTTCAATAGCCTTGCATACTGTGAACCATAATGTTGGTGATAACCCCAGGTGCTGTCGGCATCTGTTGGTATCGGCTCGTTACTGATGGTAACGGTTTGCCCCCATGCAATGCTGGCAGTTTTGTTTTGTGCAAAAACAGCGTTGCTAATAAATATGGCAAAAACAAACCACAGCCTTTTTGTTATGAAATGCATTACGATTGTAGAAGTTGAATCATCAAATTGAAATAATAAAAAAGCCGCCCCGCCTTGTAAGCAGGACGGCTTTTTGTGTTTTTTACATTTGAACTTTAAAAAGCGGTGAAAAGATTAGATCTTCTACATTGGCTATTTTAACGCCGATGCGTGCGAACATGTAACTCTGCTTTACAGTTAGAGTAGGAACATGAACACCCAATTGTACGTTATTCATGTCGGTAATAGCAGAGCCTGCAATGGAAGAAGAAGCTATATTGTTGGAGCCGGCAACAAATTGTGTGCTGTTAACATACAATGCTACATACTCTACATTTTTTGCATTCACAGAATCGGTGATGATTTTTTGTAACTGGCAGGAACCCGCAATGCTGTCTGTTCCAGCTGCAGCAATCTTTGCTGATTTTACCATGTAGTATGGAGTTACCTGCAAATCAACCGTTTGATTACCTTTTACACTTACAGCAATAGAATCCGGAACGCCTGGTGTGGTTTGTTTCCACATAAACGGACCCTGACCGATAGGCACAACAATTTTATAATCGCCGTTGAATAATGCTAAAGAATAACCACCACTTTGATCGAACGCAGGTGTAACCGACGGAACGCCGAAACTATTTTGTGATACAGAACCAACCGGACCAACTTTGCCAAAGCCGGATTGGAAAACCAGGATAGGAACCTGGCCTGCTTCAACAAAAACAGTATCTTGCTGATAAAGCAAATGCCCGCTTAAAATGGAGGTTGGCTGTGCAAAATTATCTTTTTTGCAAGCGAAGAATGGACTCGCAAAAAAGAGAAGAATTGCAACACATAAAAATGAATTTTTCATACTGATTATTTTAATCGAATTATTGATTCGGTTGTTGAATAATTTTTGGGTTTGCACCTATTACACCCGGATCAATTTGTGAGTAATAGTTACCAAAAAGGAAGCGGTTCGCGCCGGTGGCTAAAGCTGGTAAATTCTCTTTATAGATCCATTTGCCATTGTTTGCATTACTCGGATTGTAAACTTTATAAGGCCACAAACCCCAGGGTTGCGTACTTCTTTTTGTAGCAACGCCAATGTTACTCAACAAATCAGCTTTGGTAGTAGGCACTCCATCCCATACAATATGAGCCAAGCGCCAGCGCTTCATATCATAAAAAATATGACCTTCAAACGCAAGCTCCACGCGGCGTTCATGCACAATTCTGTCAAACGTAATGTCGCTTGCTGCCAAAGGAGTGGTTAAACCGGCACGCGCACGTACCTGGTTCATGTAGCCAGCTGCTGTTGCAGGGTCACCCAGTTCAAAGGAAGCTTCAGCGGCATTGAGTAGAACTTCAGCATACCGGTAGCGAATGAAAGCTACGGTACTACCCTGTCCTCTTCTGCCGGAACCTACAGTAGGATCAAGATATTTGCGGATATAAAAGCCGCTTTGTGTTCTTAATTCAAGTCCATTTACGGGTCCATCGGCACCCACTACCTGAACATTGGTTGTAGTACCAGGTAAAGGTTTTAAATGGTCGGATTCATCGCTGGTCAGGATACTGCCATCAGCTAACTGATAGCCTGCCCAAATATCAACCGTTCTGCCTTTAAACATACCGCCTGGCAACAAAATGGTACCGGCTAAACGGGCATCTCTTCCGGCAAAAATGTCCAGCTGGTTTGCGTAAGCAATCTGGTTTCCGCTACCGTCTGTTGTTGCAAAAGGTGCATAGGTATTGTCTAACTTTTCATAGGCTTCTGCAAGATTTAAAGATGGGTCTAAACGACCGGCATCACCGCCTTCATCAGATATAGAATAAGGCTGATCATTGGTAGTGAATCCATGTGTTTTACCACCAATTTTATAATCTTCAAAAAAGATGGTTTCTGCACTGCTTTTATCTAAGAAAAGACCCGCAAAATTATCAGATAGAGCAGAAGCAGAAGCACCGGCGGCGGCTGTGTACAATTGGTAAGCACCGGCGCTACCGCTTATAATTTCCTTTGCAGCCCGCAAGGCAATCGTATAATAACCGGTTGCCTTAGCCGCATCAATGCCTACTTCACCGCCCGGCAACGAAACAGCGGGAGTTCGCAAAGCACCATACTTTGCAATAGAACCAGCATACAAAGCAGCCCTTGACTCCATGGCCAAAGCCGCACCTTTTGTGGCTCTTGATTTCTCGCTTGCGCTGGTAGGCAAAAGATTCTTAATTGCCTCGGCTTCATTAATTACAAAATCGTAAATATCCGATTCTTTCGCGCGTGGCTGTTGAAGATAATCAGGGTTGCCTTTGTAATCGTAAGTCAAAGTAGTGGTTACCAACGGAACACCACCCATGCGTTTTACCATTTCAAAGTATAGATTGGCTCTTAAAAAGCGACCTTCTGCAGAAAATTTAGCTTTATCCGCTGCGGCTAATGCAGTAGATGCGCTGTCTCTTTCCAGAAACAAATTCAGATCACGGATGTAGGCATAAGTACCTCCCCAGTTTATACTCCACTGGTTATAGGGCCAACCTGTGCGCTGCACAAGGTATGCACTGCCATTTTCGGATGGAAAACTTTCGCTAAAATCAGCAAAGCTTATCCAACTGTTATCAAAGCTGGAAAAATCTATCTGCCGGTTATATAAATCAGCTAGAACCGATGTTACCAATGCGGGATCAGCAAATACCTGATCGGTGGTTAAGAAAGCCGTTGGCTGCGGGCTTAAAAATTCGCTGTCTGTTTTTTTACAACTCCATACCCCTGCAATGAGGAAGGTAATTGTAGTTATGATAAATATCTTTTTCATTGAAATCAATTTATTAGTAATTGTATTACAGGGATAGATTAATACCAAAGTTGATTACCCTGTTTTGAGGAAACTGTAAGCCGTTATCATCTACCACTTCCGGGTCAACATTGTATTGTGCAAGATTATCTATTGAGAACAGGTTATAAGCATTCACATAAACGCGCGCTCTTTGAATCTTGGCTTTATCCAATATTGATCTTGGAATATTATACCCCAATTCAATGGTTCTGGCTCTTATATAATGCACATTGTGCAGCCAAAAAGTTGATTGAATGGCGTAATCGCTGTGACCAAAACCCGGATTGTAGCGGTTGGCAGGATATTTACCGGGGATCCATGCACTATTCGGGTCGTAGATGTTTGACCGATGCCACCTATCTTCAAATATGGCATTCAGGTTTCCATTGTTTTGGAAAGCCCAGCGTTGTTCCCAGTTTTGATACCAGGTGTAGCCGGCTGCGCCCGAAAAATCAGCATGAAAATCGAACCCTTTGTAAGCAGCTGATATTGTAAAGCCAAAGTTAATGGTAGGCTGCGTTCCATAACCATAACCAATTGGTCGTTGATCTTGTGCATCTATTTTACCGTCTCCATTTACATCTTTGTAAATCAAATCGCCGGGAAGAAGTGTTCTGTTGCCATGCCCGTCAATATCAACTTTGTAATTGTTAATCTGGTCTTGCGATTGGAATTGACCTACACAGATATAACCCCAGCCTAAGTTTGAATACCTTTGTTCCAGCGAATTAGCATATTGGTCAACTGAATTTAAAAACCGGTTGTTCGCGTTATACAAAGATTTTGAACGGCTAAATGATAAATTACCGCCAACTGAGAAGAGAACCTTCCCGATTTTGCTATTGTAAGCGATAGACCCTTCTTCACCATATTGGGCATCAGAATTTAAATTTTCCTGTGCCAGTCCATATCCTACTTCCTGGGGAAGTATCACTGCCTGGTTGGTTGCAGCAATGCCTGTTCTTTTGCGGTAAAAGTAATCAAACGTACCTGTGATTTTCCCGTTCAAAAATGAGTAATCCATACCTACATCTGTTATCTTGCTTCTTGTCCATGATACAGTGGTTATAGGTACACCTTTATCTCTCGAACCTGTTACGGCATTACCATCAAAAATGGCTGGTGTTTGTCCATAATTGTATCCCGGTAAAAAAGCATACTCAGGAACTACAGGCTGTGTAGCATCATAAGGGCTTCTATCATCACCCAATGTTCCATAAGAACCTCTGAATTTAAGGTCGCTTAATACATTGGTTTTGTTATTCAATAAGCTCTTAAACCAAGGCTCTTCAGTAACTCTCCAACCGGCAGAAACACCCGGGAAATAACCCACCCGATAAGCCGGAGCAAAGAGGTAAGAAGCATCCCGTCTTCCGGAGAAATCAATAAAGTAACGGTTGGCATAGCTATACGAGACTCGGCCCACATAACCAACGCGCGCCTGTGTTTGATCGGCATCCTGATATTGGTCTGTAATGTTGAAATAAACAAGAGGCAAATCATTAGACTGTGGTGAAGCGTGCAACCAGTTTCTTGTATAATGCTGTTGTATTCTTTCAGAAACCAAAGTTGCACTTATGGTATGCTTGCCAAAGGTATTGTTATAACTTCCCTGAACTTGCACGTCGGTATTAATTTGCTTAATCTGCTCTCTGTCGCGCCATGGGTTGGTGCTGCCTCCGGTAACCACATACTGGCTGTCCTTATAAGTATAGGCTTTATAAGTATATTCCTGGTTGTTCTCCAGTTCGTCAGCCATATAGTAAGAAGCTAAGACTCTGAATGAAAGTCCTTTCACCCAGGGCACATCCCAATCTGCATGAAAGTTGGTTTGCAACACGCGCCAATCCGAACGGAAATGACCTGACAACTTATAATTTAAAAAAGCATAGTTTGATTCGAGATGTGGACCTAAATCATTCAAATAATTTGGGTTGTCATTAGCATAAGGCCGTTCCATAGGTGTGTTTCTTAACACAGCCAAACGCGATAAAAAGTAATCGTCCCCACCTGGCACACCTGGGTTTTGTCTTGTTTCTACACGACCATTAATATCAAATCCAACGCGAAGCCCGTTGCTAAGCTTAGCTGTTACGTTTGATTGAATGTTGGTGCGGTTGAATTTGTATTCTTTACCCAGTTCCGAGTTTTGATAAAGGTTTGTGCCCGACACATAATAATTCACTTTATCAGAGCCGCCGCTGATGTTTACATTCACAGAATTAAGCGGGGCGTTCTTATTATTCAATACATAATTCCTCCAGTCGAAGGTTCTGTATTGCGGATCGGTACCTTTTTTGGCAGCATTCAATTCATCTTGCGTAATGCTGGTGCTACCAAAACTGTTCATTTCAGCATCTGCCCGGTAGTACAAATAATCGGGTGTGCTGTTTACTACTTTAGGAAAGCGAAAAAAGTTTTGATAACCGGTATAAGCATCTACATTAATGCTGTTGCGGCCTGTTACCCCTTTTTTGGTAGTAACTAACACAACGCCATTGGCAGCGCGTACACCATAAATTGCGGCAGAAGCATCTTTCAATACAGTAATGCTTTCGATGTCATTAGGGGCTAAGTTGTTAAACTGCCCTTCATCCTGCTGCACGCCATCTATTACATACAGTGCCGCTCCAAAATTGCGGATTTGAATGGCTGCTGAAGCGCCCGGTCTGCCCTCACCCTGGCGGAAGGTTACACCCGGCAGCTTACCCGCCAGTGCGGTACTGGCAGTAGAGCCGCCATGCACGCGGTCAATGTCTTGTGCTGTAACCGTAGCTACAGAGCCCGTAATGGCTTGCTTTTTCTTAGTGCCATAACCAACTACCACCACATCATTCAAGCCCGTAACATCGGTTTTCATAGTGATGGCATAATTGGTTGAACCGTTGATGGGTTGTGTAACCGTTTTTAAACCTACATAAGTAAATACCAGGTTTTTGTCTCTTGATGCAACCTTGATGCTAAAAAAACCCTGGTCATCGGTAAGCGCATTCTTTTTAGAAATGTCGGTACTGATGCTAACGCCCGAAAGGGGACGCGATGCAGAATCGGTTACCGAACCGGTAACGGTTGCTTCCTGCGCCTTACTTAAAAATGGCAGAAAGAGGAGTAAACAAAAAAACAGTGTTTTGGGAGGCAAAGGCCACCTCCGAACAGGCGATGAATGGCTACCCATGCCTGAGCTTGTGTGCAAGCGAGTGTTCATAACGGAAGTTTTGTTTTGAGTGATGATTAAAAAATGTTTCAAAAAATGATTCTTTTTTCGATTGATTTATGATATAATACTTGTTCCCTTTTCAACATTGGTGATATAAGCTTTTGCTTCTAAGTGCATCGCTTTCTGATAGGCTTCTGTTACCTGTTCAATCAGCGTACTTACGGCTTCTTCCTTTACCAGGTTGATTGTACAACCGCCAAAGCCGCCGCCCATCATACGTGCACCCAGCACGTCTTTGTTACCTCTTACCTGGTTCACTAAAAAGTCAAGTTCTTTACAGCTTACTTCATACTTTTTGCTTAAGCCTTCGTGCGACTCGAACATCTTTTTTCCAAACGCTTGCAGGTTACCTTTTTCCAAATATCCGCAGGCTGCCAGCAGCCTTTCATTTTCTTCCAGCACATAGCTGCAACGCTTGTAGAGGAGTTCATCTTTCGGACGCACATACTGCTCAAGCATCTCCATTGTTACATCGCGCAGAGATTGTACTTCAGGGTGATATTTTTGAACCATTGCAACTCCTTCCTCGCACTGCTCTCTGCGGTTGTTATAGCCTGTTTCGTTTAAGGAATGTTTTACCTGCGTATCAATTAAAACAATTTTAAAACCTTCCATTTCCAGAGGCTCATATTGATATTCGAGCGAACGGCAATCCAATTTGATAACATGATTTTTTTTGCCAAACATGCTGGCAAACATGTCCATAATTCCACACATCACGCCTGGATAAGTATGCTCGGCCTTTTGCGATATTTTTACCAGCGAAAGTTTGTCCATTCCGGCTTTGAGGGATTCATTCAAAGCCATTCCAATAGCATTTTCAACGGCTGCCGAAGACGATAAACCTGCGCCAATAGGTACATCGGCTGTGAGCGCAGCCTCAAAACCTTTGGTTAGCAAGCCTCGTTGCCTGAACTGATCCGCCACGCCCAAAATGTAATTGGGCCATGATTTTTTTGCGGGTGAAAAATCTTTTATGTTAGATGAATACTCGTCGTTTAAATCCAATGAAAACAAACAGATCTTGTCATCTTCTCTTGGCGTAAAAGCAAGATAGGCTGCCTTGTCAATAGCTGCCGGCAACACAAAGCCCTCGTTATAATCGGTATGTTCTCCAATCAGGTTGATTCTGCCGGGAGAGCGCACCACAAGAGTAGTGTCGTGGAGGAAGTCTTTTAATTTGTCGCTTATTATTGAGCTGATAAGAGCCGTTTCCATTTTGTTTGTTATTGTTTGCCGGTTACTGGTTAATCAAAGCCATTTCCCGCTGGCTGAACGTGTTCTATCTTTTTAAAAATCCTGTAAAACCAAACCCTAATTTCATCGCCTATCAGGGGCGTAATGTTATCAGTTAGCGTTGCCACAGTTTTCAGGTTTTACAGTATGTTACACAATTCATTTTGATCAATCGTCCAGTGGTATCGTTGCAATACGTGTGATGTATAAAATCTAAATGATCATAACCTTTCAACCCTCAAAGCACTTCCGATCAATATAATAAAGACTTATTTGAATCTGTCAAGCATTCGAATTGAAACGACAAATGGCAGCGAAATTTTGTTACACAGTTTTAGAGTAAACGATTACACAAAATACAGGCAAAAAAAGATTCTCTTTGTTATTCTATTTCAAGATATGTCTTTGCGTTGATTGTCTGAAGCATGGGACTGGTTCAAGAATTACGCTTACTTTTTTTTGGTGATGTAAGTCTTTTTCATCAATCTGGTCAAGCAACAACTTAAAGGCTTCTCTTCCCATCAGTACCGTCTGTTGGTCAATAGATGACAAACTTGGTGTTATGTGTTCATCAAACGATTCATTGGCAAATCCAATCACTCCTAATTCTTCCGGTATTTTGATATTTTTTTCCCTTGCGGCTTTGATCACTCCCAATGCAGTAAAATCTTCCACTGCAAAAATTCCATCCGGCGGCTGGGGCAAGCTGTAATAATATTCCATCGCATCTTTGCCCGCCTGGATAGAAACGTTGCCGTTATAAATTAAAGACTCCTCTACTTCGATTCCCGCTGCATGGAGCGCATATTTATATCCTTCTAATCTGTCTTTAAATATTTTCAAATGCTGTTGCCCCGAAATATGTGCAATACGCTTGAAACCTTGTTGCAGCAGGTGTTCCGTGGCAAGGTAGCCGCCTTTAAAATCATCAACCACAACCGATGGAATGTTCACCATATTTACACTTCTGTCGAAGAAAACGAGCGGAATTCCTTTCTTTTTTAGCTCCAGATAATGCGATATATCACGCGTATCTTTTGCAATGGAAGCCAGCACACCATCTACCTGAACATCACTAAATGTATCAATGGCTTTTCTTTCATAATCTGCATCTTCGTTCGACTGATACAATAAAATATTATAACCTTTTTCGTTGGCAATGCTTTCAATGCCATGTACCACTGAACCGAAAAATTTAATCTCGGCACTGGGTATAATCACACCGATTGTATGCGTTTTGCCTGAGCGTAAAGACGATGCAATCCTGTTGCGGCGGTAGTTCATTTTATCCGCCAGCGCCAATACTGTTTTTTTGGTAGCCTCACTAATGCGGGGATGATTGTTAAGTGCCCGGGAAACAGTAGCTGTGGTTATGTTCAGTTCTTCGGCAAGGTGTTTTATCGTGATTTTAGATGACAATTAGCAATACAAACGTTTGCACAAATCTATACAGTTCTTTCAATCTACCAAACTTTTCCTTAACAATTCGAAAACTTTTTTTAAAATGGCTTTTGTTTCATCAATATTTATGAATAACAACAGGCCAGCCCTTTTTATATTCAATAGGCTCAATGCACATCACCCGTTTTAAATAATGATCTTTTCCACTTGGCGCGCCAGCTTTCCCTTTGTTTCTCCATATCGCATGATAAGCAATGTATTCGTTACCTGACTTGTCTTTAAAAATTGAATTGTGCCCCGGTGCCAGCCACGTGCTATCTTTCTGAAGAATCACACTGTTATTGGTTCCATTGCTTTCTCCTAAAGTAGTGAACGGACCAAAAGCATTGTCGGCTCTTGCCACCATTACGGCATAGTGAGCACCATCGCCGCAACAATTGTCACCAGAATAAAAAAGATAAAACTTGCCATCGTGGTAATCTGTCCATGCGCCTTCAATCAAATTGGTGTATTCTTTTTCTTTATGAGGAAATTCAACGGCAACCGGCTGCGTTCCTCCTTTCAACGTACACCAATCGTCGCTTAACTCCTGCACCCGGATAGGCGAAAAATCTGAGCCCCAGTAAATTATCTTTTTGCCGGTTTGCGGGTCAACCATTGCCATCGGATCAATGTCTGTAAAGCCTTTGGCAGTCATCAATGCAGAATCTTTACCAACAAAAGGCCCTGCAGGTTGAGAAGAGAAGGCAACGCCAATACCCATGCCTACGGTAGTATCGTTTGCTTTTGCACAAAAAAACAGTACGTATTGTTTTTTTGCCGGATCGTATAAAACATGCGGTGCCCAGAAGTTTTGCGAATGGCTTGCCCACGCTGGTTTTTGCGGAAGTGCATCTCCAATGTACTTCCAGTTGAACATATTTTTTGAAGAAGCCACCTGGATGTTTATCATTTTGCCGTCATGGTCAGATTGTGTAGCATACGCGTAGTACATTCCCTTCGTATTGATTACAGTTGGATCGGGAAAGTCGGCATCCAATACCGGATTTTTATGATTCGATGGATGTTTTTGAGAAGACGATTGCGCATCTGCATTTTTTGGGCAAAACCAAAAGATAACAATCATCAAAAAGCAGTAAGTATAAATTCGATTCATGGTAAGATGAAATTTTTGTTTTACTCCTTATTGAGAGAATTGATAAGGCCGGTTAAAAAGTATTCATCAACATGTTCATCGCCGTGCTCATTGATATAAGCTTTCACTTTTTGTTTCTGCGCTACCAATATGTTTTTTATATCGTTGGTGTTGAAAACAATCCGGCTCGTTTCTTCATTAGGTCTTACAATGTAATACTGGCTTTCGTCAATGTACTCATCATTTGGGTTGCCGCTTTGTATGATGCCATCATTGCGATAATTTGATTTTACAAATCTCACCTTGCATTCTTTATAAAGCGCATACATGCCATTGCCGCCGGCAAGCCGGAGATAAAACCTTGTAGAATCAATAGCAGCGATGTGTGCAAACGGATATTGCTTTCCCCTGAATTCCAGCGTAAAAGACTGTAGCGCGCCTGATGTTACAGCCAAAATATCTTTCTTGTTTTCCGTTGCCAGCAGGCTACCTGTCATCTCATCATAATTAAAAAAATAAGTGCCGGTATTCATAGATTGCCCTTGCTTTTCCCTTATATTAGTTCCTGTTGCCCATGTGTTAAACAGAAAGCGTCTTCCTTTTGTATTTTCAATATTATTGAATTCTTCGAGCGGTTCCGTTGTGCCTTTGCTATTTGTGCCTTCTACAGACGACAACCGCAGAAACTGGGCAAAGTTGCTTTCTGCGCCTGTTTTTCCTAACGGTCCGGTCAGCTGTGCAGATGCAGTTGCTGCAACGGCAAAAATGGATATACAAACGGCAATCGTTTTTTTCATGGCGTTTTTATTTGGCTTTCAAAATACAAAATATTTTGTTGTTCATGGCAACCAAAAATCAAACGGCTCGTCGCGCAACGTGGTTAAAGTTCCATCTCTAAAAATCAACTCTGCAACTTGTATAGACGAGCGTTTTTCGCTGTAAGGATAATCGCCGTCTTTGTCCATCGTTGCAGCAAAATGCGTTTTTCTCCCGGGATGCGTGAAGTAAAAAATATAGGCTTTGTCATTTACTACAACCACATCAGCATGTGCGCCGGTTGGCGAATCATCCGGTCTTGTGCCGTTCTTATCCAAGATCATTCCCTGCCGTTCCCATTTTACTGCATCATCTGAGCGATACACACGTTGACCTGCCCATTCATCGGTAATCATCCAATACTGGTTTTGAAAGCGGAATATTTTGGGTCCTTCGTGTGGCTTGCCGCCGATAGCAGGTATATCAGCAATTGTCCAGTTTTTTAAGTCCCAACTTTTGCCAGTCATCGTGTTGCTGTTGCGCATTTCATCTTTATACCAAATATGCCATTTGCCATCCGGCATTTTATAAAAAGTAGGATCAATTACATGCTCGGAAGATAATTTCAAATAGCCGTCAAATGTCCAATGCCATAAATCTTTGCTGGTGTAATGAATGATGCGAGCCTTACCACCCCAATCGTTTCTTACGCCCTGGATATAAGCTACAAACATGTGATATACGCCGTTATCAACAATTACATCGGGCGCCCAAAATGTATTCATGCCTTCTTCAAACTCCAATGCCAGTGCGCCTTTGTATACCCAGGTTTGCCCGTGATCGTTTGACGTAGCAACGCCAATATTTACACCATAACAAAACGCAACGTTGGCCGATTGAACATTGGCTCTGCGCTGTGTGTAAAACATCCACCATTCCTTTTTTTCTTTATTGTAAATGATGGTTGGGTCGGCAGCACCATCATAAATCGGATCGCGATACAAAGGCGCAGGTGCTTTGTGCAGTGCAGGTTGTGAAACCTTTTGCGCGGAAATATCGGCAAAAACAAAAAGGAAGATTATGAGCCAGCAAGCATTTGTTTTCATGGTAAAACAAAAGAGATTGTATTAGAACGATGACTTTGATGTGTACAATTTTATGCTGTCAATTTCGGGTTGATGATACGCCGAAAAATCGCCCCTGTATAAATCATGCTGCCAAATGGTAGGCGGCGGATCGCCGGGACGATGTCCCCACGGCAAATCGGTTTGGTCTTTTCCATTCACCAAACCCCAAAGCATACAACCTACTTTTTCGGCATAAAAAACGGGAAGGTTTTCACTGATAACGGAACGGTTGGGACGGTTCATCCACTCCGTGCAAATGAGAGGGCGATTGTATTTTTTTAAGTCGTTGATTTGTTTCTGCAGCTCGGTTTTATTGCCATAATTGTGAAAGGTAATTACATCAGAAGATGCCAATACAATATCATTCAAACGTTGGTTTCTGTTCCATACATCAATCGTCAAAGGCTGACTGGGCGCGACTTTGCGGGCAGCCGCTACCACTTTTTTCAAAAGAGGAAATGTAGTAGAACCCAAGCCACCGTTGGTAGGTTCGTTGTACAAGTCCCATAGTAAAATACGCGGGTCGTTTTTAAAACGCGAGATGATTGCCGTTACATATTGTTCCAGCTTTGGATACGTGGTAGTATCGGTTACCATGCTATGCCCGGGGCTTGGCGACCATGCCCACGCATACCAGCCTTTCAACGGCTCGGGTTGCTTGCCAACCTTTGGATCGGAGTTAATGCCAAACGAACAATCATCAAACAGGGCAGGCACAAATTTGATTTTATGCTTTGCGCATATTGCCATGAACTTATCAAGCGTGTTTAAAAAATAAGAAGGGTCATCGGCATACACGGCGTATTGCAAAACGGCACGCAACACGTTCATACCATCTTTTTCTGCAAGAGATAATTCTTTATCTATTGCAACGGGATCAAACGAAGTTTTATCCCACATAGCAGTATAGTTAATGGCATACGCAGGAATGTAATTGAAGCCGCACAACCACGGTTGTTTGTTGTACCAATCCCATGATTTTTGGGCTGACCAGCGAAGTGTTGAATCCTGCGCCTGCACTGAAAATGAGGCAAAAACAAACAAGACTATAATGGGCAAAGAAGTGATAAATTTTACTTTCATAAGGCAGAATAAAAGGGTGAAACCAAATCAAATAATAGGCAGACGAACAAATGAATATTTGAACCACAAAGACAGAAAGAAAAAGAAGCTTCACAAAGCACGATACAACATCTTTGTGCATCTTACTTTCTTCTCTTCTTAGTGGTTCCGCAAAAGCTTACAACACCAGCGGATTGTGTACCGAAGCCGCTTTATTGCCGGGCTGCAAGCCACCCAGCCATTTGTTTCTATCATTCTCTTGATGCTTGTTTTGCGGCTCCGTAACATCGGCGCCATCAGCAAAATAAATAATAGTCATTACTTCTCTTGTAACGTCTTTTGATTGATTGCCGGGTGCTGCATGAAGCGTCCAGCCATAGTGAAAGGTAGCATCGCCGGCGTTCATCGTTTTGGCGCGCGTTATTGCAAAGCCTTTGTCGTTAATAAATTTTTCCAGTATTGCTTCCGATTTATCACTGATTTCGATATTCTCTACAAAGCCTGCGTTCTGTGAGTGAGAAGCAAACGTAAGCATACCCATATCTTCATCAATGTCCATTAAAGGCATCCACATCGTTATTGTATTGTTAGTACTGAGCGGCCAGTAATATTGATCCTGATGCCAGGGTGTGAAGCCGCCACCAGGTTCTTTGTACAAAGCCTGGTCGTGATAAATGCGAACATTAGCTACACCCAGCAAATCCGCAGCAATTTTTGCGAAACGCTTTGCCAGCGTGAATTTGCGCACGCTTTCATCTACTTCCCACAAGTTCATAATTTGCAAGAACGCTTTGCCGTAAGTATCGCGTTCTTCTAATTTTCTCTTTTCGGTATTATACTGGTAAGCCGCTTTGTTAATGGCTTCGCGATAGGCTTTTACTTCATCACGAGTAAGAATGCTTTTAATGAGAACATGACCCTTATTTCTGAACTCATCAATCTGTGTTTGCGATAGAGGAATGATATCATCTAACGGGGGCAAGCTTTCGTTGTTCATACAAATGGCTTTTTGTTTTACAAAAGAATAATTTGTTTTTACAATAAAAAATGCCAGTGTTGTTTACTTTATGGGTTATTTTATCCAATTTTAATAATTTTCGGTTTTGGAAGATTAAAATTACCAAGAAATGAAACCTGCTTTTGAATCGCTCGTTACATCACAAATGAATTCTTTTTTGGTTCGGAAGTTTGAAGAAAAAGCGTTTTCCGCACCTTATCATTTTCATCCTGAGCTGGAACTCACTTATATTGTAAATGGAACCGGCAAACGCTATGTAGGAACCAATATGCAAAATTTTCATCCCGGCGATTTTGTGTTGTTAGGCTCCAATGTGCCGCATTGCTGGAAGAGCGATAAAATGAGGCGAAAACAAAAAAGTAGCTCGATTGTTGTTCAGTTTTTGCCCAATTTTTTGGGTGATGTTTTCTTTGAAAAACCGGAGTTAAAAACGGTTTTTCAATTGCTGCAAAAAAGCAATAGTGGCTTGCGGTTTACAACGAATTCAGATGTTTATAAAAACAAAATGGAAGAGTTGCTGCAAGAGCAGGACAACTGCAAACGGCTGCTTCTTTTTCTTGATTTATTGCATCAGTTATCGCTTACCAAAAAACACATATTGCTTGACAAACAAAAGCAACACACTTTACTTTCCGATGGTGAGCAACAACGGATACAGATGGTTATGGCTTACATCATTGAAAATTTCAAGAAAGAAGTTTCACTTTCAACTGCATCAAAAAAGATTAACATGACACCTCCATCATTTTGCAAATATTTTAAACGCTTAACCCGTAAAACATTCATAGAAGCCGTTACCGATTATCGCATTGATTTTGCAGCGCAACAGTTGGTGCAAACAGAACAACCTATTTCTGAAATTGGCTACAACAGCGGGTTTAACGATATTTCGCACTTTCATAAAATCTTCAAAGCACGAATGAATATTAGCCCATTGCAATACCGGAATACATTTTTAAAGAATAACCTTTGAACACAATGATGTAACACCTGAAACGGGGTTATTAAACACAGTTCTATGCCGCTGTGTTATTCTCCGCTACTGAAATGATTATTTAAAAATGACTACTTCCTTATCATTTCCGTACAACAGGTGTCCGATAACGGACACCTGTTGTCGTTTGTAATTGCTAAAATGCAGAACAGCAAAGGGCTTTAGCACTGGTACAAGTGTTGGAGCGGCAGGTTAAAGCACTTTAAAAACATAACGTGTGCAAAGTGTGAAGACTTTGTACGGCTTACAATGAATTTACAGTTATAAATCAACTTCTATGTTTAAAAATTATTTCAAAACCGCATTCAGAAGTTTAACCCACAACAGGAATTACGCTATTATCAACATTGCAGGTTTAGCAGTTGGCATTGCCGTTTGCATCATCATCTTTATAATTATACAATACCAAACGAGCTTTGATACCTTTCATTCGAAGAAAGACCGCATCTATCGGGTATTGACTGAATCTCATCATGCCGATGCAGGTACTATTACTTATGAAAAAAATGTTCCTTTTGCAATGCCCGAAGGATTCAAAGCTGCTTTCCCTCAGTTAGAACAAGTAGCTCCCGTTTATGCAAGCCACAATGACGAATTACAGGTGCTTGATGATGCCGGAACACCTGTAAAAAATTTTAAAGAAGGGAGCGGTGTATTTTATACATCGCCTTCCTTCTTCAACATATTTAATTTCCCGTTGCTTGCAGGTTCGTATGCCTCGTTAAAAGATCCGAACAATGTTTTGCTTACAAAAGAGATTGCACAAACCTATTTCGGCGACTGGAAAACTGCAATGGGCAAAACCATTAAACTAACAGGATATTATAGCATGGGTGCCGGATTGTTTCAGTTTCCGGCAGTAGCGCTGAAAGTTTCAGGCATCCTTGCAACTATACCAGCAAATACAGACTTTCAGCTAAAATTGGTGGTTGCCTACGGAACAGATTTTACAGGAGATAAACAATACGGATTTGGACAACCTGGCTGGAATGGAACAGCACCTGATTTTGGGTGCTATGTTTTATTGCCTGCCTACCGGACAGGCAGGCCGTCAAATATTTCCGTTGACCATTTCAATCAGCAATTAAGTGCATACGCACGTAAGGTACTACCTGCTGATAATAAGGACAGCTACATTATCCAACCATTAAGTGCAGTGCATTACGATGCAGCAGCAGGCAATTACAGCAACAAAACCATCAGCCATCAACTGCTCAATGTATTGTGGCTGATTGCAGCATTTATCCTATTGATTGCCTGCGTAAACTTTATCAACCTCTCTACTGCACAAGCTGTGAATCGCGCAAAGGAAATTGGTGTAAGAAAAGTGTTGGGAAGTAATAAATCTCAATTGCAACTCCAGTTCATCGTTGAAACATTTTTGATCGTTACCATTGCGGTACTACTTGCAGCGGGCATCACACTACTTGCATTATCTTACGTAAACAAACTTTTAGAACTTTCGCTTTCATTCAACCTATTCAACAATCCTGCAATTGTTTTATTTCTTTTAGCTCTAACAGTTATAGTAACCGCACTTGCCGGTTTTTATCCTTCTCTTGTTTTATCACGTTTCAATCCTATTACTGCTTTAAAGAGTAAACAGGCAGTAAATGGAGCAAAAGGAATTTCATTACGAAGAGGATTGGTTGTGTTTCAATTCATCATCGCACAGGTGCTCATCATTGGAACACTCATCATTGTAAAGCAGATGGATTATTTTATGAATCAACCTTTGGGCTTTGATAAAGATGCCATTGTAAACGTTCCATACCGTCCGAACCACGAAAAAGCGGAAGACTATGTAAAGCAGCAGTTATTGTCAATAAACGGTGTGCAGACAGTAAGTTTCAGTTCAAACACGCCCGTTGAAGAGGATAATAATATGTTCACCACATTCAAATTTGACCATTCATTAAAGGATGCAGATTTTCAGGCTATCAGCAAATTTGCTGACAGCGAATATGTGCCGACCTATAAATTGCAAATAGTAGCCGGAAGAAATTTACAAGCTTCTGGTTGGACGCAAGAATTTTTGGTGAATGAATCCTTCGTAAAAAGTTTAGGGCTTAAAAAACCGGAAGATATATTGGGCAAAGAAGTAAGCATCATGGGTGGTTTGATTAAATGTCCTGTTGTTGGTGTATTGAAAGATTTTAATGACAGGTCTTTGCGAAACAATGTGGCGCCATTGCTTATTGCCACAAACAGCACCATGTATCGCCAGGCTTCCATAAAATTTACCACAACAAACATTGCTTCTACCATGCAATCCATTAAAAAAATATGGCAGCATACTTTCCCTGATTATGTGTATGAATACAAGTTTTTGGATGACAAGATTGATAGCTTTTACAAACAGGAGGCTCAATTATCGCAGTTGTATAAAATTTTTGCGGCCATTGCCATTTTCCTGAGTTGTCTTGGCTTATATGGTTTAGCATCTTTCATGGCTGTGCAGCGAATAAAAGAAGTTGGCATTCGTAAAGTGTTGGGTGCTACTTCAGCAAATATTGTTTATCTGTTTTCAAAAGAATTTATCCTACTCATTGCAATTGCCTTTGCCATTGCTACGCCAATTGCATGGTATTACATGCACCAATGGTTGCAGAATTATGCTTACCGAATAAATGTTAGCTGGTGGATATTTCTTGCAGGCGGAATTGTTACAATAATTATTGCACTTGCAACCATAAGTTTCCAGGCAATAAAAGCAGCCGTTGTAAACCCGGTGAAGAGTTTAAGAACGGAATGATGAATTGTTATTATTAAATCAGATCAAATATCATTACATCATCGTAACTCAACTTCTATATTTAAGAGCTATGCAATAGCAGACAACAACAAGCAATCTTTGTTTTTGTGCATTTTTTTGTCAAGGTTGGTCTGTTATTTCGTTTATAACAATCGGTTAAAGGAGTTAGGCGACAAAAAGAATTTGTTTAATAGAGTTGCTAAAAGAATCAGCGTAGGCAAGGTTTTCTCTTTCTTTTACCTTTACCTTCTCATTTATACGCTAAAACAAAGGTCGTATGAGTCATCTTCCTGAAGATAAGAGGTTTGATAAGTTTCAAACTTTCTTTCCCGATCAGCCATTCAAAGCTTCTTACCAAATTAACGGGCAGAAGCACAAGGTTGTTATTCAATGGATGGGTGAAGGAAAGGGCGTTGCGCCAGCTTATTATGTGTTTGCAGGTGAAGAACATACGGACCAATCAGAATATCCGACGATTGAACCGGAGGAATGGTCTTCTCTCATAGACGAACAACTGGAAGAAATTTACCCTGATGAAAAAGAATTGAATCCTGCTAAAGCCATACTTGTAATTGATTATGCAAATGGCATTGGATGGATTGAAAAAGGCAAAGGCAAAACAGAACATTCCGAAGCTATTGGGAAAACAATTGAGAGAAAATTCTCCTAACTTTATCTAATGTGCAGAAACAAAGGTTATACACCAGATAAAGAACAACACATTACGCGTTGGAACATTGATAGCAGTAAGAGCTATGAAGATGTTTATGCTACTTCTTACATGCAGTCTGCATTGACGGCAGGTTTGCCCATTATTCTGCGTAATGAAGAAGGAAGCAATATTTCTGTAGATGCTTTTTGGGGCATCCTTCCAGCCTGGAAGCATACGTTTAAAGAAGCCGTTACGGCTGCTTCTAATCTTGTCAATATCCGTTCAGAAACGGTGTATGAATCCAAACTGTATGAACCGTTGCTAAAGAAAAAACAGCGTTGTTTGATTCCATGCTCTTATTATTTCGAGCATCATCACTTTGATAAGTACAACAAGAAAACCGGTGCACTTTTAAAAACCAAAGTGAGTGTGCCTTTTCTTGTAAAAACGAACCGCAAAGCTTTGTTTGCTGTTCCTGCCCTATATTCACGTTGGTATGACAGAGAAAATAAAAAAACTATAACCACTTACAGCATGATTACCATCGTTGCCAATGATTTACTAACCGCGATACACAATGGTGGCGACAATCCTTATCGTATGCCATTGGTAATTGGAAGAGACATGGAAGAAGTTTGGCTGAATCCCAACAGCACGCAAAAGCAACTTGACGAAATTTTGAACTACCAGGTTCATTCCGATCAGTTAAAAGCATATTCCGTTGCACCGCTCACTGGTAACCAATCGAAAGAGGGTGAAGCCATTATTGATGAAGAAATATGGCCCGAATACAAAGCAGAAATTGAAGAAATCAAGAATGCGGGAAAGCAAACAACACGGGTAAACACATTGCAGCCGGTTTGATTTAATCTACTTTTAATCGCTTGTAGAAACGAATGATACTATTGCAACGTATTATTGCTGTCTGAAACAAGATTACAATTATTCAAGATACTAACTGTTCGTTGGGACAGTAAAAGAAGGTGTTTTTCATAGGTTAGCAACGGCGGTATTGTCTAATACTGCCTTTTTTATTTCAAAGAAAAAAATAGGTGCAAAAACAAAACCTTCCGGCAAATGAAAAAAGCATTTCTATAAACTAAAATGGTTTCTGTTTGTTTTCAACCTGCTTTTCTAATTTCTAACAGTTATCAACATTCTGACAATCTCAACAGGCTCAGCCATTTGGTACAAATATTGACAAAACCAAAAGCAAAAATTCAGCTATGCGTTTTTCAGTTTTTATTTTCTCTGTGGCTGTACTTTTATCGGCCTGCACGCACAACGCAATCACCGGCAGGAATCAATTGAGCCTCGTTTCCGAAAGCCAGGTTGAAGCCACTGCCAAAACACAATATGTGCAGTTTCTTTCTCAGAATAAAGTAGTAAGCACAGGCACCAGTCGTGATGCAGAAATGGTGCGGCGTGTAGGTTCGCGCATTGCAGCTGCCATCACAAAATATTATGCCGAAAAAGGACAGTCTAATATCTTGAATGGCTACCAATGGGAATTCAATTTGATAGATAGTAAGGAAGTAAACGCCTGGTGTATGCCTGGTGGTAAGGTTGTTGTTTACACAGGAATTTTACCTGTAACGCAGAATGAAGCAGCACTTGCTATTGTATTAGGTCATGAAATTACCCATGCTGTTGCCGGACATGGCAGAGAACGCATGAGCCAGCAATTATTGGCAGCCGGAATTCAGGAATTAGGCAGTGGTTTGTTAAGCATTGATAACAACCCGCAAGCAGTAAACATATTCAATACAGTGTATGCACCAACTGCACAAGTGGGCGTACTGCTCCCCAATTCGCGCAAGCAAGAATTTGAAGCCGACCATTACGGATTGATTTTCGCAGCTTTGGCAGGATATAATCCGCAGGAAGCCATTCCTTTCTGGCAGCGGATGCAAGCCTTAAGTAACAGTTCGTCGAAGCCGCCTGTATTTTTGAGTGATCATCCGGCTGATGCAGACCGTATTGAAAAGCTTAAACAATTGATGCCGGAAGCCCTGAAATACTATCGTCCGGTTCAGGGATAGCTTCAATTTTAAGGATTATTTGCAACAAAAACACTTATTCTCTATTGCATTTGCAGCAGATTGTTATACCTTTGCTTACCTTTTATTGCTTACTACAAGGTGTATGTCTATGCAAAGTATGATTGAAAAGCTTAACCTGATAGATGAAAAAAATGTTCTTATCCAAGGTCTTCCTTCTTCTATTGAAAAACAATTTGCCAAATTAGCTTATGCCAAAAATGTAACACCGCTCCTACGAACCCGAAAGATTGATTTTGCTTTATTGTTTGCGATTCATCAAAACCAAATGTGCGCTATTTTAAGCGACGTGTTTCCGGCTTTGCATCTTGAAAGCAAACTTTGGATTGCATATCCAAAAACAACCAGTAAAATTGTATCAGATTTAAACCGCGATTGTAGCTGGCAGGTTTTGTTCGACCACGATTACGAAATTGACAGCCAGGTTCCGTTAGATCATGTTTGGATGGCAATTTGTTTTAAAAAGATGGATGTTGCCATTCAGGCAAATGATGATGAAAGCAGAGACAATGAAGATTTCGATAGAAAATTAATCAAGCTGCCGGCCGAACTGGAGATATTCTTTGTAAAACATAAAAAGGCAAAAGATTTTTTTAAATCGCTTTCTGTAGATGACCAAAAAGATTTGGTAAGCTCAATTGAAGATGCCAAACGTGCTGATACCAAAAAAAGAAGATTGGAAGCCGTTCAGCAAAAATTATTGGAAGGCATGAATGCTTTAGCGTTAGCAGATAAATAAAATAATTTATAACAAAAACAAAAACAGTCCCAACAATTTGTTGGGACTGTTTTTGTTTTTGCACGAATTTCAATTGCCTTTTATACCTTTTTCAATTGGCCGACATGATATAACGCTGACTGGGTTTGAAACTCTGTCAGCGTTTGTGGCGCCAGTGATGTACTGCCGCCTATTTCAAAATGGTATTATTTCTTTGTTTATTCTCATTCAACTTATTCTCAAACAATAAAAACAACATTTGGTTTTGCCTTACTTTTTACAGCATTATTGCAAAGCCACCAACTGATTGTTTCTATAAAACGGCAACACGTTTGCAACATCTTCACTGATACACCATTCCAAATCTTTCTCTAACCCATAACCTGCAAGCCGGTGCCAGTGTGTTGTTTTTTGTATGAATTGATACAGGTTATCTTTATGCAACCTGTACATATCTTCAGCCATCAAGCTCGCATCGCAATGAATGGTAAAATGTTGTTGTAAACGACTTACAACCGCACCGGCAAATAAGGTATCTTCTAAGTTAAAACGGTCTTTCCAGCCTGAACAACCTAACACTACATTTTTATCCGCTTTCATCAAAAAATCGCAAACTGCTGACAGATTGGGAAACGAGCCGGTAACAATATCAGTGGCTCCTTTTGCCAATGCCATATGAAGCAATTTGGTGCCATTGGTAGTGGTCAAAACCAAGGTTTTGCCTTCAATAAATTCGCGGTGATATTCAGCAGGTGAGTTACCATATTGCAAGCCAGCTATTATTTTGCCATCGCGTTCTCCGGCAGTAATGGCATTTAAATTTTTGCCCAAAGCAATACATTGTTCAATGTTGTCAACAGGTATTACTCTTTCGGCGCCATTAAACAAAGCTGCTGCAATGGTTGACGTAGCCCGGAATATATCAATGATAACAACCACGCTGTTTTTTATATCGTATAAATCTAATAAGCGGGGAGTAAGCACCGTGAGAAGAGAGTGCTGGTTTTGTTGGCTCATCAATGGCAAAGATACCGCTGCAGTTTTGGTTTATACAGAGTGAAAATGATAACAAAAAACAAAGCCTTTGTTTTTGCCGCAATTTTATGCGACAGTACAAAAGCTTTGTTTAGCTTGACTTTGAGCAGAACAACGAACTGTTATCTGTTGAAAGCCAATGATTGAAACGAGGTGTCTTTTTTAGTGGTATCTCTTTTGGGAATTGTATCTCCAATTAGACGATAAGCAACGGCCGATGAAAACATAGTGTCCTTCTTCGTTGTGTCTTTTTTCGGAAGCGTATCAAACATGGACAAATTCATTGCTCCATATTGCAAAGAATCCTTGCGCGTGGTGTCTTTTCGGGGAAGAGTATCATTGAAAGAAAGGGATGCGATACTTGATTTTTCGCTCATAGCTTTTGCTGTGTCGTTGCCGGCGGCATGAATTAAAAAAGCGGCAATAACAAAAACGCTTCCAGTTAATAGCTTTTTCATAGATTTTTATTTTAGCGTGAAAGAATCGCCGCCCATTGCCAACAACTATGCCAGTTAACAGAATTTGGCGAATGAAAAATCACTATAAAAAGCTATAAAACTGGCTAATCAACTTTGATGAATGAAAGAAAAAAGGGTTTGGAAATGCCGGTTTTTTTATCTCAAAATTCATGTTTATGCATCCGTTGTTTTCATATCAATGTATTTCAAAAACTCATGCTTTACCGCTTCTTCTTTAAACTTACCGCCGTAAAAAGCGGTAACGGTTGCCGAACTCGTATCGTTAATACCCCGACTGGCAACGCACAAGTGTCGCGCATCAACAATAACGGCAACATCATCAGTTGATAAAACCTGTTGCAGTTCTTTGCCTATTTGTACCGTAAGCCGCTCCTGTACCTGCGGACGTTTGGCAAAATATTGAACGAAACGGTTGAGTTTGCTCAAGCCAATCACTTTACCGCTGCTGATATAAGCCACATGCGCTTTACCATAAATGGGCACAAAATGATGCTCGCAATTGCTGTAAAACGAAATGTCTTTTTCAACCAGCATCTGGTTGTATTTGTATTTGTTTTCAAACAAGGTTGCAGCGGGTTTGTTTACAGGATTCAATCCGCTGAAAATTTCCTGCACATACATTTTCGCAACACGCTTAGGTGTGCCACGCAAGCTGTCATCCGATAAATCTAAACCCAGCGTATCCATGATAGCAGCAAAGTGCTTTTCGATAATGGCGATTTTTTCTTCATCGCTCTTCATAAACGCATCTTCTTTTAAAGGCGTATTGATGGATGTGGTAATGTGCTCCTCGCCTATTTCATCAATGGTTATATCGCTCAATTCCAGCTCTTTCTTTTCCTCATCAGGCCGGATATTCCACGTAGTTTCTTTCGGTTTCATACAAGGTAATTTTTAAGTCCATTTCCATTCCTATTTTGTCGCGTAACAAATTGTAAACGGCAACGGCAATGTTTTCTGCCGTTGGGTTGATGTGTTTAAATTCTTCGGTATCTAAGTTTAAATTTTTATGATCGAACCTTATCAACACTTCCCGCTTTACAATGTCGCTCAGCACTTTTAAATCAATTACAAAGCCGGTTTTTGCATCGGGCTCGCCGGTTACTTTTACAATCAGTTTATAATTATGACCATGATAATTGGGATTGCTGCATTTGCCAAATACAGCCATATTTTGTTCATCACTCCATTGTGGCAAAAACAAACGATGCGCTGCATTAAAATGCTCAACTCTGAAAATAGAAACCTTCGGCATGAATTAAAAACGCTTTATTATAAAGAACAGCTAACGAAACGTGCTGCATCAGAAGTGTGCTGACCAAACGACGTTTGCAAAGAAGCTTTAAATTAACTGTCTTTTATTATGACTCAAAAATAAGCCACAAATGGCAAAGATGTTTCTCTATATTATGTTTTGACAATTGGCAAACAATCAGTCACCAAAGTATTCAACATAAATTTTGGGTGTTTCGTAAATTTTAACGCAATGAAGCTTCGCATTAGCAGTAAGATGGGGCGACAACTGCTGCCAAATAGCAACGGCTAAGTTTTCGGTAGTACACATTTTGTTTTGCAGAAAATCAACGTCGAGGTTCAGGTTTTTATGGTCTAATTTTTCAATGATGCGTTCGTTAATTAATGCGCTCAGTTTCTTTGCATCTATTAAAAAACCGGTATCAGCATCCGGCTCGCCTTTTACAGTAATGTGCAGGTTAAAGTTATGGCCATGCCAGTTTTCGTTGGCGCAAATGCCAAACACTTCTTCATTTTTTTCTTTGCTCCATTGCGGGTTGTAAAGCTTATGCGCGGCATTAAAATGCTCCACTCGTGTTAAGTAAACCATGGGACTGCAAAGGTAATAGAAGGTTCATAAAAAAGCCGCACATCGTTCCGCCTGTGTAACGGCAAAACAATTGTGCAGCTTTTGTTTTTGCAAGAAAAATAATTCAGCTTATCACTTTATCATGCTTGAATAAATAAGGAATTAAAAAAGCAGCCAAACCGCCAATGATGACTTGCGTGATGATAACAATTACGCGGAAATCGAGCGGCACATGCCCTTCTACGGTACGCCGCACATACAAGCCAATTAAAATAATTAGCACGGTTACAATAAACACAGCCACTCTGTAAACCGGAATGCCCCGCTTTACATAATGAACAAACCAGTAAAACACAATGCCACAAGCCAGCGATAGAAACAGAGTGCCGAAAACAATTACCGTTACATCAAACCCATGGAAATCCTCAAACCCGGAAATCCAACGATAAAGATTGACAAAAACAACATTGGCAGCCGTGGCGATAATGCCGGAATACAAGCCGCTTAACACGCTGCGTGATAAGTCGCTTTGGGTGTAATCGTAATTCATATCAAACGGATTTTTTTGTGCGAAGAGGAATGGCAGATAGAGATAAAACCAAGCAAAAGAATAAACAGCAAGCAGTAGAAATGTAGACAGAGCTAATGTTTCAGCAACCAATCATCTGGTTCATAAAGGTATGCCATTTTGTTTTGAATAAAAATGCACAAAACCAAAAATTATTTTAGGGGTACAGTTTCCATTTTTTTGATGTGCCAACCATCTTTATCTATCCATTGCCAATGGGCTGTATAACTGCCTTTTACAGTGATGGTATCTTTGTTATTCACCACATCTTTCTGCGTATAAAAGCCCCTTTGCAATGCGGTGTCGCCAGCAATATTTATTGCGTCAGAAGTAGATTGCTGCGAAAGCACTTTCACATTTTTAAAAGATGATAAAAACTGTTTGATAGAATCTCTGCCTCGCGCCATTTCGCCCAATTGTCCATCAGGTGTGTACAGCAACGCAATTGAATCGGCATCCAGTTGTTGAATGAGATGATCATAATATTTCATCCTCATTTCAACACCAGCTTTATCATGTTGTGCATCTGCTGTTTTTATCATCAAAACAAAAAAGAGCAAAAACAAAATGGCTTTACAATTTATACAATATGATTTCATAAAACAGTTGTTTGATGTAAAAAGAAGAAGTCATTGGTAAGCATAAAAGTAGCATCAAATTATTACAAGCTGACGCAATGAGACTTTAATTATAGGTCATTAAAAAATGAAAGCTCTTCGCCATTCCGCCATCACCGAATTTGATTACAAACATAGTTTTGAAAATATCATTGCCATCAGCAGCATGAATCTCGTTTCTTTGTTTTAATCAAAATAGATATGACACAGTTTATCATTCACGCAAAAGACTTTACAGATGCCGAAGCGCCTGCACGAAGAGCGGCTGCAAGACCATTCCATTTACAAAGAATGAAGGAAGAAAAACGGAAAGGCGTTTTTATTTTAGGCGGCGCATTATTGAATGAAGAAAACGGAATGACAGGCTCCCTTATCATTGTTGCATTACCCGATAAACAAAGTGTTGAAAGCTGGATACAAGAAGACCCTTATGTTGTGAACAAAGTATGGAATGAAATTACAATAACGCTGTTTCGTGTAGCTGATTTGTAAAAACGTGGCATGAATGGGTAAAAAATTAGCATCCATAAAATATTGAAAATTGTATCTTGCTTCTTCTTTCTTTTACTCATGTTTGCCATTACTAAAAAATAAACAAAAACAAAAGCTATGAACCATTCGCGTAGAAAATTTCTGAAAACCGGATCGTTTGCTATTGCCGGAAGTATTGCTTTGCCTCAACTGCTTCGCGCCGCAACTAACAAGCAAGAGATGGTTGGTGTTCAACTGTATTCGGTAAGAGATGATATGAAAAAAGACCCGCTGGGCACATTAAAACAAGTGGCAGCAGCCGGTTATAAAAATGTTGAACATGCCAATTACATTGACCGTAAGTTTTATGGTTATCCGGCAACCGACTTTAAAAAAGTATTGAGTGATACAGGATTGAAAATGCCGAGCGGACACGTAGTGATGACGCCTGCCGATTGGGATGAAAGCAAAAAAGATTTTACCGATAAATGGAAGATGACCGTTGAAGATGCAGCTACGGTAGGTCAGACTTATTTAGTAAGCCCCTGGCTGGATGAAAGTTTGCGCAAAGACATGACATCCTTTAAAAATTATATGGGCGTGTTTAACAAATGTGGCGAATTATGTAAACAGCATGGATTAAAGTTTGGCTACCACAACCACGATTTTGAATTAAGTACAAAGTTGGATGGAGAACTATTGTACGATTTGATTTTGAAAAACACAGATCCTTCTCTTGTAGCGCAACAAATAGACATTGGCAACATGTATGGAAGCGGTGGCAGAGCAATGGACATCATTAAAAGATACCCGGGCCGTTTTGAACTGATGCATGTAAAAGATGAAATTAAAAGCACAAAAGGAGAAATGGGTGATGGTTACGAAAGCACCATCTTAGGCAAGGGCGTAATTCCTGTAAAAGAAGTGGTAGAAGCCGGACGAAAAATTGGTGGCACCACACAGTTTATTGTTGAGCAGGAATCTTACCAGGGCAAAGCACCCATTGATACCATCAAAGAAGATTTGCAAATACTGAATAGCTGGGGCTTCCGGTAAAAAAATTTGTTTAGATAATGATAACCGGCAAGTTTGGTTTTGCCGGTTTTTTTGTTGCAGGAAGTTTAGATAAGACCTATAAGGTTTTAAAAACCTTACAGGTCTTATCTCTTATTTATTGAAGTACATCTTTTACATACTGCGGTGCTTTGCGATGAAGAGAAGCCTGCTCATATCCGTATGCAATGGAAAGCAGTTGCGGCTCAGCGTAAGCAGTGGAAAAGAAAGAAAGGCCAACCGGCAAATGATGTACAAAACCCATTGGCACTGTAATGTGCGGAAAGCCTGACATAGCCGCCGGTGTTGAAAAAGAAAAGCCCGTATCATAATCGCCGTTAATCAAATCAATGCAACAGGCAAGCCCATTGGTAACGCCGCACAACGCATCCAATTTGTTTTCGCTCAGTAAATCGGTTAATACTTTGCGTGAAGATAAAGTAGTAATCAAAGCATCTTTATATTCCTTCGATTTCAAATCTCCTTTCTGCTGTGCAGCCAGTAAAGTTTCTTGTTTGAAATAAGGCATTGCAGTGCTGCTGTTTTGATTGTTATAATCAATCACATCCTGCAAAGTTTTCATCTTGCTGTTGGCAGTAGAAAGATATTGGTTTACGCCATCTTTAAATTCATACAGCAGCACGGTAAACTCTGCATCGCCAACGCCTTTGATGTCATGAATCGCTTTTAAAATATCCAACTCAACAATTACAGCACCTTTGTCTTTCATCGTTTGAATGGCAGCTTTGTATGATGCCACTACATCTTCATGTCCGGTTAAATGACTTTTTTCTATGCCAATGCGTTTGCCTCTCAAGCCATCGCTTTGTAAAAATTGCGTGTAATCAGTTTGCGCTTTTCCATTGCTTTGTTGTGTAACTGCATCGTTGCTATCAACGCCTGTAAGTGCGCCTAACAAAATGGCTGCGTCCCTTACGGTACGCGCCATTGGCCCAGCGGTGTCTTGCGTGGCAGAGATAGGAATGATGCCGCTCCGGCTCCATAAACCCACCGTTGGCTTGATACCCACCAAACCATTCACTGATGATGGCGAAACGATAGAACCATCCGTTTCTGTACCGATGCCAACGGTGCACAAATTTGCCGCTACACCTGCGCCTGTTCCTGCGCTGGAACCAGAGGGATTCCGATCCAAAATATAAGGACATTTGGTTTGCCCGCCGCGGCTGCTCCAGCCACTGGTTGAGCGAGTGGAACGAAAGTTTGCCCATTCGCTTAAATTGGTTTTGCCCAAGTAATACAGCGCCGGCTTCTCTCAGCTTAGTAATGATAAATGCATCTCCTTTCGCCACGTTGCCAATTAATGCGGCTGCACCAGCGGTTGTCATCATTTTATCACCTGTGTTAATGTTATCTTTTATCAGCACCGGAATGCCATGTAGTGGGCCGCGAACCTTTCCCTTTTTTCTTTCTTCATCCATGGCTTTTGCAATGTTCAGCGCATCGGGGTTTACTTCAATCACGGCATTCAATTGCACGCCGTTTTTATTAATGTCTTCAATGTGTTGCAGGTAGAGAGAAGTGATGCGTTCAGAAGTGATTTTATTAGTATGCATTCCGCGCTGCAAGCCGTCAATGGTTACTTCGTTCAAAGTCCAAACTCATCAGCATTATTTGTTGTTTGGTTTTGCCCGTTTTTTCCAAAGGAAACAATTGTTGAAGCCGATAATGCCGCGCCGGTGAGTGTGCTGTTGCGCAAAAAATGTCTTCTGTTCATGCGAAGGTTTTTCGTTGCGCATATTAAGGGAAAAAGAGGATTGAAAAAGAAGTTTTACTCCTAAATGTTTTTAACCGCAGAGAAGAGAGAAGAAAGAGTTTCCGCCGGGTACAATTTCTCTGCGGTGAAGAGTTACGCAATCTGCTTTGTTTCTCTGATCACTTCGTGTATAAATTCACGTCCTTTCTCCGTCCAGTACGTGTGAATGTTCGTTTGGTATTTTCCCTGCGAGTCAATGTACAACGCCGTTTTCGTTCCTGTATAACCCTTGCCCTGGTAAGGCGCATACAACAACCAATGGGTATCTGCTTTATAAATAATTTCCTTTGCATGTAGCAGTTTGTTTAAAGCCACTGCACTCATGCCCAATTCTTTGGCAATAACGGTTGTCGGTATCAACGTTTGGCTTTGCAAAACAGCATCGTGATACACTGCTTTGCGCGATTCCTCGCTCATCAGCCCTTCCCATTCACCCACTTTATTCACTAAGATTTTGGAAGCTATTTGGGGCATTGTATCTTCTGTTTGCACGGTTTCTGTTTTGCCGGTGAGCAGCAATTCATGTGTACGTTGGTTGTTCCAAATGGCGAAGGCAGGACTTAGCCAACGCGCAAATTCCAACGCTGCATCTTCATGTATCCAAACTCCTTTTTCAAAGCCTTTAACATTGCTTCTTCTAACAATTTTTACTAATTCAGTAACGGCCAAGTTCTTTACATTACTCAATTCCCCTAAGAACTTTTTGGTTGAAGACAAACGGAGCCAATGGGCAGGTTGTTTGCCGAAAGGCTTCGCCATATTGCTTGCATTAATCATGGCAGATTTACCATCCTTGCCTGCTATATTTTTAGTGCCGAAGGTTACCAAACCCGGCTTTTTGTTTTGCTCAATATTTATAGTATTCATGTTTATTATGCTACCTTTTTTCATCTCATTTAAAGTTACGAAAAAGCTCGTTTTTATACAAAGGAAAGATGTTAAGAAGATGTGAGATATGGGTTGATTAAAAAGGGGTAAAACAAAGAAAAAGAACCGATTTATTTTGTCAAAAAAATTGATGTTTGATAAATCCGAAGCCTTACTTTTAATCCTTCATAATATTTTTTGTATGAGATGGAAAACGTTCCTTTTTGTGTTGCCCATTTTGATTTTGCACCATTTTTCAGTTGCTGCGCAAAACGATTCAGCGCACTACTTTTCTTCGTTTGATAATACCAAAATTTATTACGAAACCAAAGGCTCTGGATACCCTGTTGTATTGCTGCACGGCTTTATGAATGGGAGCCAGAACTGGAAGCATACGCAAGTGTATAAATCCTTGCTGGATGCGGGTTACAGAGTAATCATATTAGACTTACGTGGTAACGGAAAATCGGGCAAGCCGCATACCGACGAAGCGTATGTAAACGACGCAGAAGCGAAAGATGTGATGGGCTTACTTACTTCTTTACAAGTGAAAAATTATGATGTGATCGGCTATTCACGCGGCTCTATTATTACAGCAAGATTATTGGTATTGGACAAACGAATCAGCAAAGGTGTAATGGGCGGCATGGGAACTGATTTTACAAACCCAGAATGGCCCAGAAGAAAGATGTTTTACCGCGCCCTAAGCGGCGATACTGTGAAGGAATTAGAACCTGTAATCAAACACGTTCAAAGCGATACCAGTTTAGACCAGCAAGCACTTGCTTTGCAACAAAAATACCAGCCTTCCACGCCAATAGAAACGCTTAAAAAAGTAACACAACCCAGTGCTTGTTATTTGTGGCGATAAAGACAGTGATAACGGCAATGCAAAAGCTTTAGCTGAAGTGTTTCCGCATTCACAGTTTGTGCAGGTGCCTGGCGTTCATGGCACTGCGTCTTCTACCAAAGAATTTGCTGATGCGGTGTTGTAACTTTTTTGAAAAACAATAGTAATATTTTTTGCCTGTTTTGCTTCATCAATTACCTGCACTAATTTCTTCTTTTGTTTTTGCTCATTTTTCTTCCATCAGTTCCTATCCTCTTATCAGAAATTCATCTTAACAAATTACTTCGCCCCTGTTTATTGAATACAACTAATTTAGTCGCTGTTTAACGAACAACCGAGAAAGTGCCGAACAGAATTCTTTTTTATTTTTTACTAATACTAACTGCCGCAGGTTGTAGTCACAAACCGCAACAACCACCGCTGTTCCAGGTGCTCGACAGCAAAAGAACCGGCTTGAATTTTACCAATGGCCTTACACCAACCGAAGAGTTCAATGTATTTCACTACATGTACTTTTATAATGGTGCTGGCATTGGCGCAGGCGACTTTAATAACGATGGTAAAATTGATTTGTTTTTTGCATCGAATCAAGGCGATGATAAGTTGTTTTTAAACAGGGGTAACATGAAGTTTACCGATGTTACCAAAGAAGCGCAAATTCCTAATGATGGCGGCTGGAGCACCGGCGTTTCGGTGGTTGACATTAACAACGATGGCTTACTCGATATTTACATTTGTCGTGTTGGCAAGTATGAAATTTTAAACAGCAAAAATCAATTTCTCATCTGCACCGGCATTGATAAAAACGGAGTGCCGCATTACAAAGATGAAGCGCACGAAATGGGACTTGATTTTTCAGGTTTCAGCACGCAGGTTGCATTTTTAGATTATGATATGGATGGCGATTTAGACATGTATTTGCTCAATCATTCCATTCATCAAAATGGAACGTTCGGACCACGCCAACAAATGCTGGCAACGGCAGTGCAGTATCGGGAGATCATCTCTATCGCAATGATGGCAATGGAAAATTTACTGAAGTAACCAAAGAAGCCGGCATCAATAGTTCCGTAATTGGTTATGGCCTGGGAATTTGTGTTGCCGACATTAATCTCGATGGCTATCCCGACATGTATGTCTGCAACGATTTTCATGAAAATGATTATCTCTACATCAATCAACATAACAGCACTTTTAAAGATAAAGACAGTGTAAGTTTAATGCACACCAGTCAGTACTCAATGGGTGTTGATATTGCTGATGTAAACAACGATGCCTTTCCCGAAATCATTAGCATGGATATGTTGCCCAGCGATCCTTACATTTTAAAACGCTCGCTTGGTGAAGATGATTACGATATGTTCAACATGAAACTGAAGTATGGCTACACACATCAATACACCCGCAATAACCTTCAGTTAAACAACCGCAATGGTATGTTCAGTGAAGTCGGATTGTATTCCGGCGTCGCAGCTACTGACTGGAGCTGGGCGCCGCTTTGGATGGACTTTGACAACGATGGTAAGAAAGATTTGTTCATTTCTAACGGCATTCCCAAACGGCTGAACGATATAGATTATTTGAACTTTGTTTCTAATGATGAACTGCAGGAAAAAATTAGAACGAACACACTCAACAACAAAGACCTTTCTTTAGAAAAAAGATTCCCGCAAATTAAAATCCCAAATAAGATTTTTAAGAATGAAGGCGCTCTGCAATTTGTCGACATGAAGGACGAAGTACAAGGTGATGTGCCAACGTTTTCAAACGGCGCCATCTATGCCGATCTGGATGGCGACGGCGACCTTGATATTGTGGTGAATAACATTGATGACCCTGTTCTTATTTATGAAAATAAAAGCAACGATATAAAGAAAAAAAAGTTCATCAACTTCTCCCTCAAAGGCAGCAATAATAACATCAATGCGATAGGTTCAAAAATCATTGTGTTTACACATGATGATAGCATCCGCACGTATGAAAACTATCCTGTGCATGGCTTCTTATCGAGTATGCAGGAACCGGTTCACATTGGTTTGCAAGGCGCAAAAGTGGATAGCATGTTAGTGGTTTGGAACGATAACACTTATCAAAAAATTGACTGGCAGAGGGATACAATGCAAACGGCAACGCTTACTTACACCAAAGGCTTGCCCCCATTCGATTATAACATTTTGAAGAATCATTTTACCAACAACACGGCACCTGTTTCTAACATAACAAAAGAAACAGGATTGGAATATGAACACAAAGAGAATCCGTTTGTAGAATTTGATCGCGAGCCGCTGATGCCGCACATGGTGTCGCGCGAAGGTCCTGCCCTTGCTGTTGGAGACATCAATGGCGATGGATTGGAGGATGTGTTTATCGGCGCCTCGAAACGCGAAAAACCCGCAGTTTTTGTGCAAAACCAAAACGGCAGATTTACAAAGATGAACGAGCCGGCTTTAGATAAAGACAGTATGTGGGAAGATGTAGATGCAACCTGGATTGATGTAAACAACGACAATTATCCCGACCTTGTCATTGCCAGTGGCGGCAACGAATATTATGGCACCGACGAACATTTGCTGCCACGCGTTTATTTGAATGATGGAAGGGGAAATCTTACCAAAAAAGAAGATGCGTTTAGTAATCTTTATGTTACGGCTTCCTGTGTGTTGCCTTACGATTTTAATGGCGATGGAAAGATGGATTTGTTCATCGGTGGCCGTGCTGTTCCTTCGCACTATGGAGAAATTCCCCAATCGTATTTATTGATGAATGATGGCACGGGCAAGTTTACCGACGTAACCAATCAATACGCTGAGAGCCTTTCCCACATTGGATTTGTAACCGGCGGCTTGTGGTACGATATTGATAAAGACGGCGATAAAGATTTGCTTCTTACGTTGGAATGGGATGGCATTGTGGCTTTCATCAACAACAAAAATCATTTTACCAAACAGTATTTAACAGATAAAAAAGGCTGGTGGAACTTTTTATTGCCGGTTGATATTGACAACGATGGTGATATTGATTTAATCGCAGGCAATCTGGGTTTGAACAGTCGTTTAAAAGCGAGTGATGAACAACCCGTGCGCATGTATTACAACGACTTTGATAACAATGGCACCAAAGAGCAATTGCTCACTTATTATCTGAACAACAAAGAGTTGGTGTTTGCAGGTAAAGATGAATTGCAAAAACAAATGCCTGGCTTGAAAAAAGATTATCTCTATGCAGAAGATTTTGCCAAAGCATCTTTACCTGATTTGTTTTCGCGTGATAAATTAGATGCATCAACAATTTTTACCGCCAACTACTTTTCAAACGCTGTTTTAATTAATGATGGAAAGATGCACTTCACGGTAGAGGCGATGCCCTGGCAGGCGCAGCTTTCGCCTTATAAAACGGCAACTGTAATTGATGCGAACGGCGACAGTCTGCCGGATATTTTGTTGTTTGGAAATTATGATGAAAACAACATCCAGATGGGACGCTACGATGCTGATTTTGGAACGATACTCGTGAACAAAGGCAACCATCAGTTTGAAGCAAAAAGCCTGAATGGATTAGAGGTAAAAGGCGAAGTAAGAAGCGTGAAGAAAATTATGGTCAAAAACAAACCGGCTTATATTTTAGCCCGCAACAACGATAGCACGATGGTGATACAGTTTGAGGAAAAAAAGAAAATGGAACACAGATAACACGGACTGCGTGCGCAAATTTCTTGGATTGTCTAAACCGGGATAAATGGGATGTTTGGGATCAATTTGATATTGATGAAGAATACAAAATACAGCTTTATGTTACCAGCTTTTGAACCTCCGATTTAGCATCGTTGCGTCGCACACTTATACGTTCTGAAAATAATTGAGCTTGTAAGCGAGTGCTATTTCAACCGCAAAGGCGCAAGGACGCAAAGTTTGGTTTTGCCCATTTTCTTAGCGTCTTTGTGCCTTCGCGGTAAAGGAAATCCTTCTTCATCCGTGCATGAAATCCGTGTTATTCGTGTTCACTGATTTGCTCGCTGATTTTTCCAAATCTTCTTTCCCTGTTTTGATAATTTAGCAAAGCTTCAATTAAATCTTCTTTACGGAAATCTGGCCAATACACATCAGTAAAATACAATTCCGCATAAGCCAGTTGATACAATAAAAAATTGGAAATGCGATGCTCGCCGCTGGTGCGTATCATCAATTCAGGATCAGGAATATTTTTGGTACATAAATACTGCTCAAACTGTTGCTGCGTAAGGTTTTCAGGGTTTATCTTTCCTTCTCTTACATCTTCTGCAATACCTTTTACAGCACGGATAATTTCCCAGCGGCTGCTATAACTTAAAGCAATCACAAGGTTCAAACCCGTGTTCACAGAAGTTTCTTTTATTGCTTCCTCTAATTGTGCCTGGGTTTCACGCGGCAGCATTTCAACATCCCCAATTACATGAAGCCGGATATTGTTTTTGTTGAGCGTTGCAATTTCTTTTCGTAACGTATCAACCAGCAGCATCATTAAACCGGCAACTTCGGGTTGTGGCCTGTCCCAGTTCTCTGTACTAAAAGCATACAAGGTTAAGTATTCAATGCCCAGTTCGGCTGCACCTTCGGTTATGCTTCGCACACTTTCCACACCATGCGAATGCCCGTACAAACGGTCTTGCCCCTGCTCTTTTGCCCAGCGTCCGTTTCCATCCATAATAACAGCTACGTGGCGCGGCAAACGGCTTTTGTCTAAAGCAGCAACTGAAGAAGGTAGCATAAGTGTGGGTTTTTAAAGTGGGCAAAACTAAAGTATTGCTGTAAAAATGGAGGGAGAAGTTATGAGCGAAATATCGCCGTCCAATGAAAGCTCAATCTAAAATGACAAAACAGAAAAAGAGGCAAAACCAAACCTCTTTTAGTTACAACAAAGTAATTCCTTCGCGTTCCAGTTTCTTGTATTTGTCTTCATCAAAAACGTAATAAAAAGAACCTTTTTTAGAAGTGCTTTTCTCTTTTTCGTCAAGTTTCTGCAGAATGCCCAAATCCAATATCCGGCGTGTGAAGTTACGCTTGTCTAACTCAGTTTCGTTGATGGCTTCGTAAAGCGTTTGCAATTGGCGCAGGGTAAATTTAGTAGGCAATAAGGCAAAGCCGATGGGATGATTGGCCACTTTTTGTTGCAGCCGGTTTTTGGCTAACAGCAGCATTTTGTGATGGTCGAAAATCAACGGTGGAACGCCATTTAAATCAAACCATTTGGCGCGGTGTTCCATCATCATTTCTTCGCTGTAATCAGCAATATTAATCAAGGCAAAATAAGCAATGGAGATAACCCGTCCGCCGGGATCGCGACTCACATCTCCAAAGCAATGAAGCTGCTCCATGTAAATATTGCTTAGTCCGGTTAGTTGATTCAAAATGCGTGAAGCTGCTTCTTCCACACTTTCTTCTGCATGAACAAATCCACCCATCAACGACCATTTATTTAAACCAGGATTAAAAGCCCGCTTGATAAACAAGGCTTTTAACTGCTTGCCATCGAACCCAAAAATGATACAATCAACTGCCAATAAAAAGCGGCTGTACTGATTGTATTCTTCTATACTTTCTATAACTGTTTGTGTGCCTTCCTTCATAAAATAAAAAGTGTACGATACAAATTTATTAGCCACACGAGTGCAGCCAAAATAAAATATGCGATACAAAGAAGAATGACAACTGCGTGATAGTTTTTCAACGCTTCAACAACAAGAAATAGTTTTAATAAGGCAAAAACAAACCATTACATATCGCTCACAATTTTTTTATAGCTCGTTACAACGCCTTTGATTAATGAAGAACTGAAACCCTGGTGTTCCATCTCGTTCAAACCCGCAATGGTGCAGCCTTTGGGCGTGGTTACTTTATCAATTTCCTGTTCGGGATGCGTATGTTTGGAGAGTAACAATTGCGCTGCCCCTTTCACCGTTTGCGCAGCGATTAACGATGCAGTGGCTGCATCAAAGCCAATCTCAATGCCACCCTGAATATTTGCGCGAATGTAACGCATGGCATACGCGGTTCCGCAAGCCCCTAAAACAGTAGCAGCATCCATCAACTTCTCTTCAATAAAAACAGTTTTCCCAAGTTGATTAAAAAGACTGAAGATATACTGTTCATCTTCGCTGCCTGCATTGTGTTTACAAATGCAGGTAATGCTTTCGCGAATGGCTATTGCAGTGTTGGGCATGGCGCGGAAAAGGGTAAAATGAGAGCCGATAATTTCCTGCACATCTTTTATCCAAACGCCGGTGATTACACTTACGAGCTTGTGTTTATCTGCCCCTAAATGCGGTTTGAGGGTTTGTAAAATATCTTTTATCTGAAACGGTTTTACAGCAAGAATAATCCATTGCGCCTGTTGAACAGCAGCCACATTATCGCTGGTTACCTGCACACCTTTTTGTTGCAGCGTTTGTAAAGTAGTAATGTTTCTTTTGGTAATGATGATATTTTCAGCATTGATAAAACCACTGCTGATTAAACCTTCTGCAATGGCAGAGCCGAGGTTGCCGCCGCCAATAATAGCTATGTTTTGATTGCTCATAAATTAAATGGATTGTGTGTGATTTTGAAGCCAGAGAACAATTTCGTCAAATACAATAATCGAAGAAGCGATATCAATTACAAATTGATACGCCTCTTCCTGAGTTACTGTTATTTGAATTTTACTTCGATATAATAAAGTGTAACCCGCAAGTAGTCCTGTTCTTTTATTTCCATCAATAAAAGGATGATTCTTCACAATGCTTTCAATGATAGCTGCGGCTTTTTCAAAAGGAGTTGAGTAAAATTCTACGTCGCCAAAAGATTGGTAGGGTCGTGCAATTGCACTTTCCAGTAAATTTATATCTCTCACACCATGACTTCCACCATAATCCTGAACTGACCTCTTATGAAGTTGCATTACTTCATTCAGCGAAATCATTGTGCTAATTTTTGAAGCGTTTCGTGATACTGTTCAACTGCTTTGTTGTAAATGAAATCAATTGAGTATTCATTACTCTCATTGTTTATCTCATTAATAAACGCTTCAACAGAAGCCAATTTATTTTCAGGCAAGACATTGATTGCTGCAATTACTTTCTCTCTTTTCTCCTTCATTTCTTCAATACTCATAACATCAATTTTTTCAAATTTACCAAATCTTATCTTTCAACAGGTATTCGCGAACGTATTCCTGCACGCCATCATCTAAGCTATAAAACGGTTCGGTATAACCGGCATTGCGCAGCTTTTCCATATCTGCTTCGGTGAAGTATTGGTATTTATCCCGAATGTCTTCCGGCATATCAACATACTTGATGTGCTGCGGCAATATCATGCCTTTGAATGTATTTTTTACAAGGTCGTTAAAAGTTCTGGCCCTGCCGGTTCCGGCGTTGTAAATGCCATTTTTTATTTTTGCCCAATTTCCATTGATCATTTCAGTCATCATCCAAAACATCATTTTCACGATGTCTTTTACATAAATGAAATCGCGCAGTTGCTCACCATCTTTATACGTTTCTTTATAACTGCGAAACAGCTTTACAAAACCATCGCGCTTGATTTGATGAAACGCATGAAAAATCACGCTTGCCATCCTGCCTTTGTGATATTCATTAGGTCCATAGACATTGAAAAATTTTAAGCCAGCCCAGCAAGGCGGTTGTTGTGGTTGACGGATCGCCCACTTATCAAATTCATTTTTACTGATGCCATAAGGATTGAGCGGATGCAAGGTGTTGCTTACTTCATTGTTATCGTAATAGCCATGTTCACCTGCTCCGTAGGTAGCTGCGGAAGAAGCGTAAATGAGGGGAATGTTATTAGCAACGCACCAGTTCCACACCTCTTTTGAATAATTGAGATTAAGCGCTTCATGTATGCTGTAATCAAACTCTGTGGTATCAGTTCTTGCACCGAGATGAATGATAACATCAATGTTTGTTTTTGCATCATTCAGCCATTGCATAAAACCTTCTCTTTCTATTGTTTTTGCAAAATTTTTTCCTTCCCAGTTTCTGCGCTTTTTTTCAACGCCAAACGAATCAACCAGGATTAAATTTTCATAACCCTGTTCGTTTAAAAACTGCACCGTGCAACTGCCAATAAAGCCGGCAGCACCGGTTACAACAATCGTTTTGTTTTTGTCGGTTTGGTTATCCATGTTCGCTTTTGTTTTTGTGCAAATAAGTATGGACTACTCGTTCTCAATCATCTTCTCAATCGCAGTGTCATAGCCCGATTTCCATTCGCCAATGCTGCCCCAATTATCGTCGTTCACAATTACATTTCCGGCTGTTACTTTTCCCAGTTCATCCACTTCAATACCCAATTGTTCAGCCAGTGTAAGAAAACCTTCCATTCCATCATCCGACACCGAAACCACTACCCTTCCCTGCGCCTCGCCAAACCAAAACGCATCGTTGCGCATGTCGCTTTCTTCCAAATAATTTGGGTTGAAAGAAACATCAAAACCCAGTCCGCGCGGGAAACTACTTTCCATCAATGTTACCAACAAACCACCTTCGCTTACATCGTGCGCACTTTCGATGCAGCCATTGTGAATGAACGATGCAATTGCCTTGTGCAATAATTGTTCTTCTTCTAAATTGAAATACGGCGCGGGTGACAATTCAATCCCTTTGGTTTTGTGCAAATATTCTGATGAATGGATGCAGTTTTTGGCTTTGCCGAGAAGCAGAATGGTATCGCCCTCTTTTTTAAAATCCAGCGTCATGCGTTTGGCAACATCCTCTATTATGCCTACCATTCCAATGGTTGGCGTTGGGTACACAGGCCCTTCCGGATTTTGATTGTAAAAAGAAACATTGCCGCCCGTAACCGGCGTATTGAAAGCGCGGCAAGCCTTTCCCATGCCGGCTACTGCTTTTACAAACTGGTAATACACTTCGGGAATATAAGGATTGCCAAAATTCAAACAATTGGTAACGCCAATGGGTTCGGCACCGCTGCAAACCAGATTGCGTGCGGCTTCGGCAACTGCAATCATGGCGCCTTCTTCAGGATTCGCATACACATAACGACTATTGCAATCCACCGTCATGGCAATGGCTTTGCCGGTTTCTATTTCCATACAACCGCCGCGTCGCTCGGTGCGTTGGTACTCATATTGGCAGCGCCTACCATGCTATCGTATTGCACACTTACCCATCGCTTGCTGGCAATGTTGGGCAGTTGAATGAGCCGCTTCGCGGTGCGTTTTAATTCTTCATTGCTTTTGATGTCGGTAACGGTGCTTACATCAAAGCTTTGTATTTGTTGCAAATAAGCTGGCTCTTTGTATTCGCGGTCATATTGCGGAGCACCGCCGCCCAACACCAATTCATAGGCAGGCACTTCGGCTTCCAACTCGCCGTGCATATAAAATCGGAGCAATCCATCGCCGGTTACTTCGCCGATGTTGCTGCAAGGCAAATCCCATTTCTCAAACACTTTCAACACCGCATCTTCTTTGCCCCACTCTACACAAATCAACATGCGCTCCTGGCTTTCGCTCAACAACAATTCCCATGCTTTCATGCCTTGCTGGCGGGTAGGTACTTTGTCTAAATCTATCCTCATACCAACGCTCGCCTTTGGCGCTCATTTCAGCCGTAGAACAAATGATACCCGCCGCACCCATGTCCTGCATTCCTACTACAGCTCCGGTTTGTATCACTTCTAAACAAGCTTCCAATAGTTTCTTCTCCTGGAAAGGATCACCCACCTGCACGGCAGGCAGTTCTTCCGCGCTTTCTTCGGTAATGTTGGCGCTGGCAAACGAGGCGCCGCCAATGCCATCTTTACCGGTTGCACTTCCTACAAAAAAAATTGGATTGCCAATGCCTTTTGCAGTCGCGCTGATGGTTTCACTACTTTTTACAATGCCAACACTCATCGCATTTACCAATGGGTTGGTATGATAACATTCTTCAAAATACACTTCGCCACCAACCGTTGGCACACCAAAGCAGTTGCCATAATGACCAATGCCACGCACGACGCCAGCCAGCAATCGTTTTGTTTTTTTATCAGCCCCATTTCCAAAGCGCAAACTGTTTAAGGCAGCAATGGGACGTGCACCCATCGTAAAGATGTCGCGATGAATGCCACCCACGCCGGTAGCCGCGCCCTGAAAGGGTTCCAGCGCGCTGGGATGATTATGACTTTCTATTTTAAACACTACGCCATAACCGTCTCCAATGTCCATCAAACCTGCATTTTCTTCACCGGCGGCTACTAACATTCTGCCGCCTTCACGTGGCAAGGTTTTGAGCCATTTAATGCTGTTTTTGTAGCTGCAATGCTCACTCCACATAGCGCTGAATGTGCATAACTCGGTGAAGTTGGGGGTGCGTCCCAACTTTTGTTTAATGAGTTCAAATTCATCTGCGGTAAGTCGTAGTTGTTCTGCGGTTTGCGCGGTAATTTCCATTGATACAAAGCGATTGATAAGAAAAAGCGAAGGTAGTAAAGGGAAAGCGAAAAGGACAATTGCATTGTTGTTGAAAAAGCAATCCTGCTGTCTCTATCTAAGCTCTGTAGGAGCAAGGTATCAGCAGCTATGAAAAGGAAAATATGTATAAAAACAAACCTGCTTCGTTAAAGCCGCCTGTTAATAGCAATGAAAAACATATCGCTCTTATAGATTCGAGTTATAAAAGGTTATAAAATAAACAGGGTGGGGCGGAATAACATTAACCTTGATTATTCTTTTTACTACTTTTTGTGGCGCAAATGCATAAGAGCTTATACAAACGCTTCATTTGTCACCCATTTGATAAGTACAGCAACGTTTGGTTTTGCCATTATTTTATAAAGATTCATTGTTTTAAACCTATACAATTGGGTTGATAAAAAATGTGTAAAAACAAAACCGCTTCCGTGGTCTTCACAAAGCCTTCCTTCTCTTTCATTACCTTCGCCTGCCAAAATTTCTTATCTTACTCGTTGGCAGTGAATTTGACCAATAACATCAACCAATTAAACAATGATGACAGAAGAAAAAAATAAACAGCCGAACGATGTGGAAACGGCAGAACCGACAGATTTTAACATCAGCACTGACGAAAATGCAGCAGGCACTACGCATTTGAATGATCCGGTGGAAGATGATGGCGAAGTAGAGCAACTGAACAGCCAGTTGGCTGAACAAAAAGATAAATACATGCGTTTGTTAGCAGAGTTTGAAAACTACAAACGCCGCAATGCAAAAGAGCGGATGGAACTGATTCAAACAGCAGGTAAAGACATTATCGTTTCGCTGCTGGATGTGTTGGATGATTGCGACCGTGCAGAAAAGCAAATGAAACAAAGCAATGATGTTGAGCAAATAAAAGAAGGCATTCTTTTAATATTTAACAAACTGCGCAACGCCTTATCAGCAAAGGGTTTGAAAGGGATGGAAAGCAAGCAGCAGGACTTTGATGTTGAGAAGCATGAAGCCATTGCTGAAATTCCTTCACCTACAAAAGATCAGGTAGGAAAAGTGCTGGACGAAGTGCAAAAAGGATATTCGTTAAACGATAAACTTATCCGCTTTGCAAAAGTGGTGGTTGGGAAGTAAGGAGAAGACAAGGCCCTGGTCCGCCTAAAGTGGAAGTTGGGGACAACGTAAGTGTTTTAAAAACTGTTTAATTAAAAAGACAATAAATTTAATCAAAGCTTTCTGGCTCCCCTTTAGGAGCTGGGGCGTACATTTTAAAACTTTCCGCCTTAGGCGGATTAGGGCATGACAAAACGAGATTATTACGAAGTTCTGGGCGTGAGCAAATCGGCTTCCGGCGATGAAATTAAAAAAGCGTATCGCAAGGTGGCGATGCAATATCATCCCGACAGAAACCCGGGTGATAAAAGCGCCGAAGAAAAATTCAAAGAAGCTGCCGAAGCTTACGAAGTGTTGAGCGATGGAGACAAAAAAGCAAAGTACGACCGCTTTGGTCACCAGGCGTTTGCGCCTGGTATGGGTGGTGGCGGCTTTGGTGGCGGCATGAACATGGAAGACATCTTCAGTCAGTTTGGCGACATCTTTGGCGAAGGCATGTTTGGCAGTATGTTCGGCGGTGGCAGAGCCAGCCGTGGCCGAGGTTCGCGCGGCAGCAATCTTCGCGTAAAAATAAAGCTGAACTATGAAGAGATGGCGAAGGGAGTTACCAAAAACATCAAGGTAAAAAAATATGTGCCTTGCAATGTTTGTAACGGCAGCGGAGCCAAAGACAACAGCAGCATTCAAACCTGTTCTACCTGTCATGGCAGTGGCCAGGTAAGGAAAGTGTCGAATACATTTTTAGGGCAAATGCAAACCGTAAGCACCTGCCCTACCTGCAACGGCGAAGGCTCAACGGTTACGGCAAAATGCAACAATTGCAAAGGTGAAGGCAGGGTGTACAACGAAGAAACCATCAGCATTGACATTCCCGCCGGTGTGCAGGAAGGCATGCAGCTGAGCATGAGCGGAAAAGGCAATGCCGGTGAACGTGGCGGTGCGCCTGGCGATTTGTTGATTCTGATTGAAGAAGAAGCGCACAAAGAATTGCACCGTGATGGCTTAAATGTAGCCTACGAACTCCACATTACTTTTCCGGAAGCCACTTTTGGAACCAACACAGAAGTACCTACGATTGATGGTCGCGCTAAAATAAAAATACCGCCCGGAACGCAGAGCGGAAAGATATTCCGGCTGAAAGGCAAAGGCTTCCCTGAAGTGCAGGGTTATCAGCGTGGCGACCAGTTGATTCATGTGAATGTATGGACGCCGCAAAACCTGACCTCGGAAGAAAAAACCATGTTGGAGAAACTAAACAACAGCCCCAATTTTAAACCGCAGCCGGGCAAAAGCGAAAAGAGCTTTTTTGAAAGGGTGAAGGAAGTGTTTACTTAAATTGTAAGAATCGAATAAAAAAAGTTCCGAATGACTCTATTGTTCGGAACTTTTTTGTTGCGGTTTGGTTTTGTGCAAATTTGAAGAAATGATTTTATGGAAAGTTGTATTTACGAATCAAAACAATAAATATACGAAATGCGGGAAAATGAGATAAAGGAATGACAATCAACAGAAAAATATTTTCCTGATAATTCTAGAAAAAAATAAAACCTTCGTATATATTTGAGTTGTAGGCAATTGGTTTTAACAGTTTTAAATTGATGGCAGGACAGGTGAAACTTACCAATTGCTCTCAACCTTTTTCTTAGTTGACACAGACAATTGATATATATACAAGACCAAATGAAAATATTTCTAACTGCCTGCTTACTTTTTATTTGTACATTGACACTTGCACAAAAGCCAAGGGACGGTATATACACCTACTCTATTGCATTTGCAGAATGGAACGGAAAATCTTTAGGTGCAACTTGTACAGTAATTATCAAGGGTGACAGTATAAAAGTTGTTCATAATGGCAAGGCTAACTTGACGGGCAAAAAGGGTGACATTCTTGACGAAGGAGTTATAATGAAGCACACAAAGACAGGCAAGTGGATTATTGGACACAGCATCAAGGACAAGAACGCAAAAGAAATTGGCGGCTGTTCTGACGGACCATCTGAAATTGACTTTAAACGAAAAAGATTTTGGAGTTGCTGACAGACATAGACCTGCCTACAACATGGGGCTTTGTGCAAGTGGGGCACGACATTGTTACTTCAGCTAAGTGCAGGCATCGGCTTCAGTTCCAGCGTGACGAGCAACATTCGGCAATAGAATAAACAATGAACATTTATCTATAAATTGTACTTCGGTTACGAGCATACGGAATGCTAATTCCCCACCTGCACAAAGCCCTTCGCCGTTGGTTCAAAAACTTCAAATCTCTCCTTCTGAGCTTCCCTACACGCAAAACTTTATGGAGCAGTGCCGAATTGTATCACTTAAACTTTGCATCGGGAGCGTCTATCTTTTAGTAGGTTTGTATTTTCACAACTTTGTTAAGCAGTAGGTTTTCGTTTTCACTGTCCCCTTCCTTATTACTGTTGTTTGGTCGTTGTATCTGTGGATAGTAAAGATAAATATGGGCAAAAACAAAAATGACTTCATCACACACTTACTTCAATGCATTGTTCAAATCATTCAAAATATCGTTCACATTTTCAATGCCCACACTCATGCGTATTAATCCATCGGTAATGCCTGCTTTATAACGGTCTTCGCATTTCATACCGGAGTGCGACATGGAAGCCGGATGAGAAATGAGAGTATCAACAGTACCAAGAGATACTGCCCGCACGCACATCGTAAGTTGGTCAATAAAACGTTTGCCGCCTTCAAAACCTTCTTTTAATTCAAAACTTAACACTGCACCCGGTAGCCGCATTTGTTTTTGTACAACTTCAGCATCAGGATGATTGGGTAAACCTGTATAATTCACTTTGGCAATCGCAGGATGTGCATCTAAAAAGTGGGCTACCCGCATTGCATTGCGGCAATGCGCTTCCATTCTTATTTCCAGTGTTTTCATGCCTTGCAGCAACAGGTAAGCATCAAACGGACTGCTGGTTCCGCCCAACAACTTATAGGTGTTATACGCTTTTGTTTTCATAAAAGAAATGTCTTTGCCAACCAACACGCCACCTATGGATGTACCATGACCATTGAGAAATTTGGTGGTTGAATGAAAAACAAAATCGGCTCCCCATTTAAAAGGTTGTTGCAGGTAAGGTGTTGCAAACGTGTTGTCAACCGTTACAAGGAGATTATGTCTTTTTGCTATTGTGCAAATCGCTTCAATATCGAAGCACTGCATCATCGGGTTCGCCGGTGTTTCTAAATGAATCACCTTCAACGATGGTGTTTGGCGTATTATGTCTTCTACCACAGCTAAATCTCTTAAATCGGCAAGCACTGCAGCCACATTGTATTTTGGTAGAAACTGAAACAAAAATTCATGCGTGCCACCGTATAAGGAATAGTGAGAAAGCACAGTATCGCCTGCAGATAATAATGAGAGAAACATCGTTGCCATAGCCGATTGCCCACTGGCATGTAGCAAGGCTTTTAATTGCAGTGGTTCACCATTTTTGGTGTTGATTTGAAACGCTTCCAAACTGGCAATTACTTCTTCTGCTGCGGTGATGGTTGGGTTGCCAAACCGGGAGTATATATAACCTTGTTCAGTTCCGGCAAAGCGGTTCATGCCCTGCTCAGCACTGTCGAAAGTAAAAGTAGAAGTGGCAAAGATGGGAGTCAAATGCGCGTGTTCAGCAGACAATGCCTGCACAGCATGAATAGCCACAGAACTCATGCTGGTAAAGGATGTATGTTCGTTCATAAACGGTTTGAATATTTCAATGAATGTTCTTGAATGGCAGAATGTAAAGCAAACAACAAAGATGATTGCAAAAAGAATTGAACGCAGTAAAAATGTTTGCTTCAAAAACAACGAGCCGGTTTGCTTTCATTCAAACCGCAGATAATAGAAATCAATACAACGGAACTATTTTGGTTTTACCTTTATTTTAAATTCATTTTTTATGAACCTCACACTGGAACAAGCTGAGAAAGTAATAGCGGCTGCTAAAGAAAAAGCAAGAGATAGTAAAGTGCAAATGAACATTGCAGTAGTTGACAGAGGTGGCAATTTGGTTGCCTTTGTACGCATGGATGGAGCATGGTTAGGCTCGATAGACATTGCCATAAAAAAAGCGAAAACCGCCAACTTTTTTGATATGAACAGCGGCGATTTAGGCAAGCTTTCCCAGCCGGGCGAGCCATTGTATGGCATTGAAATATCCAACGGTGGCTTGATTTCTTTTCCCGGTGGTGTGTTGCTGAAAGATTCTCAGAAAAACATTATTGGTGCGGTTGGCGTGAGCGGCGGATTGGTGAATCAGGATCAAAAAGTTGCGGAAGCCGGTGCAGATGCGTTATGAATGGTAGCATGTGGAATAAGAATTTATGGTTGAAACAAAAATGATGGCAATGCCATTGGTTTATTTGGTTGATGCTCTTTTTTCTTTTCGAAACACTTCTTTCACTAACGAAATATCTTCGCTGTTCAATTTAAAAAAATCCCGGAACGATACATTAGCTGTTCTTTTAAAATGGAACCAATAAGGAGTAAACATTATGCAATAGCCTACCGAGCTTACCATAGCAGCCGCTACGATTCCCCATTTTTGCACAAAAACAAAATCACCAATCACAACAACCAGCAAAGCGATGAAAGCCGCGCGCACGCTGATTTTCACATTGCCTTGTCCTGAAAAAAAATTAGAAACAAAAGATATAATTGCCAGACTATAAATACCTGGCAACAGCAATAAAAAAGGAGTTTGCACTTGCTGAAATGTATTGCCCAGTAAAAAAGGAAAGAGCCATTTGCCAATGAAAAAAATAAGGCAAAACAAAACGAAGAATAAAACTGCGATGAGCTTTATCAGCAACAAAATAATGCGGCTTACACTTCTTATTTCTTTGCCCGAAGACACCTGCGGATACACTGCGCTGCCAATGATTTGCGGCACCACCAGCAACATCTGTCCCAGCTTTGAGGCTTGTATATAATTGCCCAGATCGGCTGTGGTGCAAACAGGACTGTATCTCACAAAATAATAATCTACACGATATACAAAAAACAAAAGAACATTAAAGAGGAGAACGGTGATTGAATAACGAAAAAATTGTTTGACCTCATTTTTATGAGGTAGTGCAAACTCGCGCCAGCATTGGTTTTGAACCAGATAAGCGGCTGCAATGCTTACGCCTTGCAGCAAAAAAAGGGCAAAATAAAAAGTGGAAATACGAGATAACTTTTCCTCACCAAAAATTTGATTTGGAAACAAAAGAAAAACAACAAACATCAAATTGAAGAGAGATAAAATTACATTCGGTACAACAAAGTTTTTATCTGCATAAAACAGGTTTGAACTGTATGTGATGAGCAGTGAGCCGGTGATGTAACAAAACGCATATAGGGCTTTGGTTTTATCAATAAAAGCGCCATTTGCAAAACAGAAAACAACGAGTTGAAGAACAACAATAATGGCCGTCCATAATATGCAAAGCCAAAACAATTTTGAGGATGCAATTTTACTACTTGCAGAAAAAAAGGTGAGTCCGTTTTCCAAACATACACTTGCTACCAACTGCACAATAAAAAAAGTGTTAACGAAATAAAATAAAATGCCGCTGCCCGATGCTTGTAAGGTTCGGGACAACATCACATTCACACCAAACAAAGTGATGAAGTAGAACCCACGCCAGATAAGGCTTTGCGCCAATAGCTTTGAAAATGTCATGGTGCAACCCTTTTGTTTTTCTTCCGCAAACGTATGATTTGCCAAACTATTTCTGCCGAAAGCAAAGCACAAACAGCAAATAAAACCGGCCTGGCAAAACCAGCGTTTTCTTTCGACAAAGAACCCATAATTGCAATGCTATAAATTGCCAAAGGAATAAAAAGCATCACGTACAAGCCGTTTGTTTTTACCGGAATTTTAAAAGGGCGATGCGCATTGGGTTCCTTCTTTCGCAGAGCAATTAAAGTAACAAATTCAACAAACAAACCTGCGCCATAAATCATCACATCTATTACAAACAATTCTTCCAGCGACCATACCATCATCAGACTTACCACAACAGCGCAAATCAAAATGGAAACGTATGGCGTTCCGAATTTTGGATGCATGGCATCGAGTTGTTTGGGAAGCAATTTATCATCTGCCATTACTTTGGGCACACGCGAAACCGACAATAAAACCGATGAAAACAAACCCAGTGCACTTGCCAAACCACCAACCGACAGCAAAGCGCCCAACCAATAACCGCCCAATAGTTCACCTGCCGCTGGAAAGCCTTGCTGCTCTAGCACTTCAGGCTTTATTGGTAGTTGCTGCACCGTGAAAACAGTAAGCAAATACATGCACAAAACAAGGGCAAAAACAACGAAGTTGGTAATGATATAAGAACGCACCGGCTTCTCTACTTCACCGGCATAAGTAGTCGCATTGTCCCATCCAATAAAGTTCCAGATGATGGCGTAAAGAGAGATACCAACTGCTGAAAAGCTCATACCGTGTAACGAAGGTTTGGGCAGATGAAAAGAAAAATGTGAAGAGATTATGGCAGTTCCAATCAAGATTAAAAAAGGTACAATTACAATCCCGCTTAGCACCGTTGCTACTTTGCCAACCGGCACAATGCCGATGATGTTAAGCAATGCGCTGCTCCAGATGACCAGCAAGCCGATTGGAATTTTGTATGCTTCTGCACCTGGAAAAAAGTAAAGAATATATTCCGAAAACAACACCGGATAAATGGCAAGATCGGCAAAGGTGTACAACCACGTCCACCAGCCTTCATAAAATGCCCAGCGCAAGCCCAGCCCACGTTTCACCCACTGATAATAACCACCTTCAACAGGCATCATGCTATTTAATTCCAGCACGGTGAGTATAGCAGGTACATCCCACAACAAAGGCGTTACCAATAATAGCAGCAAAGCCGCATGTTGGTTCGCATACACCAGCAACGGTTCTAATCCATACGGACCACCGGAAACGGTAAGAAAAATAACAGCAATGAGTTGTAAGGGTTTCAGTTGTTTTGGTTTGCGAGGTGCATTCATTCTTTGGTTGTATGGATGGTTTTGTTTTGATAAATTTTTACAATGAAAACAATTTAACCATTTGGTAAAATATCAATTTGAATGTATGTTCAATGCGCACACTCAACATTCCTTCATACCCAACGGCAGTTGAATTGCCAAACCGCCTTCCGCCGTTTCTTTATACTTCACATTCATATCAACAGCAGTTGCCCACATGGTGTTTACCACTGCATCCAACGACACCTTTGCATAATCGGGCATGCTTTGCAAAGCCAGTTGCGAAGCGGTAATCGCTTTGATGGCTCCCATCGTGTTGCGCTCGATGCAGGGCACTTGCACCAAACCGCCAACGGGATCGCAGGTCATTCCCAAATGATGCTCCATTGCAATTTCCGCTGCCATCAATGCCTGGCGTTGTGTGCCGCCCAAGGCTTCTGTTAAAGCCGCCGCAGCCATGGAAGACGACACACCAATTTCCGCCTGGCAGCCACCCATCGCAGCCGATATTGTAGCTCCTTTTTTAAAAATGCTTCCCACTTCAGAAGCTGTTAATAAAAACCGTTCAATCTGCGCATCGGTGTTGCCATTGCAGAACAAAATAAAATACATCAGCACCGCAGGAATTACGCCCGCTGCGCCATTGGTAGGTGCCGTTACCACCCTGCCAAATGAAGCATTCTCTTCGTTCACAGCCAAAGCAAAACAACTGATCCAATCGAGCACTTCATGAAAATTATTGGCACTTTGTTTTATCACATTCATCCATTCATCAATACTATCATAGTGTTTACCTGCGGTGAGGCGTTTGTTCAAATCGAAGGAACGCCGCCGCACATGCAAACCGCCAGGCAATTCACCATTGGTATGACAGCCACGATATATGCAATGCTTCATCACATTCCAAACAGCCTGTAAGCCTTGCCGCGTCTCGCTTTCAGGTCGCCAGGCATTTTCGTTTTCCAGCACAATACCCGAAATGGGCAAGCCGGTTTTCATGCACCAAAATAGCAAGTCGGCAGAAGTGTTGATGGGAAACGGCAGGTCGGGTATGGTTTGCGTAGCAGAAGCATTTCTGCCTTCTTTCACCACAAAACCACCACCCACAGAATAATAGGTTTCACTGATATTCTCACCTCCTTCAAAAGAAGCCAAAAACGAAAGGCCGTTGGGATGAAACGGCAATACTTCATCCATCAAAAAAACGATGTCTTGTGCCGGTGAAAAATGAAGCCCTTTATTACCATCCACACAAATATTTTCTGTCTCTTCTATGTTTTTTATTTTGGTAAAAATGAGTGAAACGTCGATGGTTACGGGGTCTTCGCCCAACAAGCCCATCTGCACCGCAATATCAGTTCCATGACCTTTACCTGTTTTCGCCAAAGAGCCATACAACAACACTTGTAATGAAGTAAGCCCTTGAATGTTGTGCTTCTTTTTTATTTCGTCAACAAACAGCAACGCTGCACGCCACGGACCTAAGGTGTGTGAACTCGATGGCCCAACTCCGATTTTTAAAATATCAAAAGCCGATATAGCTTCGTGCGGCATAAACGTTACAATTTAATGGTAGCAAACACGTTGTGTTGTTTGAAAATAGTGCAAAACAAAACTCACTTTATTTTGCTTCTGAAAAGATACAAGTGGTTTGTTTTTGTTAAAAAAATAGCTTGGATGCAACCAACAACCATACGCAAACTTAGTATTATGATGAACAGGTTTTTCTTTATTTTTTTCTGTTGTTTTTTATTGTTGATGAATGGTTGCAAAGTGGATAAAGGAACCAATGATTCGCAACCGGCAGCCCTTATCAGCGTGTGGGCTTTGTCGCCCGATGCACCTAAAATAAATGTATTTATAAACGGCACCAACACCGCTACCAGCTTGCCTTTTGGAAATTATACGTTGTACAATCAGTCAACATCGGTAAGCACAACATTGATAGCACAAACCACATCAGGACAGATGTTGGTTGATACAAGCCTTACAACAACTGCAAACAACTATTACTCTCTTTTTTTAATTGATACTTTACGTGCCATAAAGACCATTTTTATAAAAGACAATCTGGGCACAGCAACAGATACATTGTACCTGCGATTCTTTAACTTTTCACCCGATGCACCCGCCGTTGATATTTACTCGTACTCTGATAGCACGAACCACAAAACGCTATGGAAAAACAGAAGCATTAGCAATGACATTAGCAGCGATTCTATCAACTCATTTATTGGCTCGAAAGTGGGAACGTATAACTTTTACGCTATTAAAAGTGGAAGCAAAGACACGCTTGCCAAGTTCACCAACAAAAGCCTTACAACAGGTGGTTATTACACTTTGTTTTTAGAGAACAAATGGAGAGTACCAAGAACAGATACAATCAACCTGTTTGATACAACCCTTCAACTGGGCATCCGGTTGCATTGATAATCTATAATTTTTCGGGTTGATATTCCACAATCACTTTTGCATTTTTTTCTTTCGTTGACACCAGCGAAAGCTCATAGCGTTTGCCGCCTGTGGTAATCACCATCAACGCCGTATTCGGTGGAATTTTACCCATATTATCGGCAAACATCACAAACTCGTGAATGTTATTCTGTGGCGTTGCAGTTACATGTAAAGTAATGGCTTTATCGCTCAACCCTCTTTTATACGCCATCACCTCGTTGTTGTGATATACGGTAATGGTATCGCCGTCAATTTCGCCGTTGTCGTACAAGTCAATTTTGATGTCGGGCGAAGTGGTAACAATGGTTCTTACCAAATCGTTTTTCCGTTGCTTTAAAGCCGGAGGAAGGGGCGCTGGCGGAGCCGCTATTTTCTTTACCAATGTATCATTCAACGGATGCAACAAAGCTGTGTCCCCTTTCTTTTTAAATACAACAGCTGTATCTCTGTGAATGTGATGCGGTGGCAATGTTTTCGCTACCGGTGGTGTGGTTGATGGTGCTTTTGGTTTTGCCGCAATTTTAGGTTCGGCTGGTTTTTTCAATAAAAAATCTTCTTTGGTAAAATCAGAATTTTCAACTCTTTCCAAATACACAGAACCGCTGCCGCAATCGGTGCCAGTGGTAGTTCCAACAGAGATAAACGAGCCTTGCAATATTTCTGTTTTGCCGTCTTTGCTGTAATCGAGATAGCAGGTCATCAGGCAGGTTTGTCCTGCATTGCCACGCACTTCCAGCAAGGTATCTTCTTTCATGATTACTGAATTGGCGGCATTTTGAAAGATGCCGCGCAAACCCGCTTTGCCATAAAAGGAAGTGGTGTTGTAAGAATACGTAACACCATGAAGCGCTTTGTTTTTTAACTGATTGAATTGTACTTCGTACTTATACTGCTGGCGAAACATGCCAATGCCTGAGTAAAAATAACCACGCCAAATACCGGTAAGCGACTGAGCAGAAAGGGCAGAAACCAATAAGCAACCACACAAGAAGAAAACAACGCGTTTCATAGTCTCACAAATGTAAATTTTACTCGCTCGCTTCCGCTGATAAAGAAGCGTTAAATGAAAGCTTCTTTTGTTTTTACCCTAAAACCATTTCCTTCCTTTTTTCAACAATGGCTTTGGCTATTCTATCAGCATGTTCGCGCGAATTTTCAATAAACCAAATGTGCGTGTCCATACCTCCGCACACTACGCCGGCAAGGTAAATGCCCGGCACATTGGTTTCCATCGTTTCGGGGTTGTAAGTGGGACATTGTTTTTCGTTATCGGCGAGGGCAACGCCAAAACCGCGAAGCATTTTAAAATTGGGTTTGTAGCCTGTCATTGCCAGCACCCAATCGTTATCAGTGGTTACCAAACCACCGGGCGTTTCTATGTCCACTTCACCTTCTCGTATCTCTACCAGCGAGCTATGAAAATAAGCCCTGATGCTGCCTTCTTTAATGCGGTTTTCGATGTCGGGTTTTATCCAGTACTTTACTTTTCCAATCTCACCACCGCGTATCACCATGGTTACTTCTGCGCCGCGCCGCCAGGTTTCCAAAGCGGCATCCACGGCGCTGTTATTTGCGCCTACGACTAACACTCTTTGAAACGCGTAAAAATGTGGCTCTTTGTAATAATGCTTCACTTTTGGCAGGTCTTCGCCGGGTATGTTCATCATCACAGGTACATCGTAAAAGCCGGTTGAAATCACTACATTTTCTGCTTCGTATTTTCCTTTTGAAGTCGTAACAACAAACTGGTTCTCTTCTTTTTTCTCAACCGATTTTACTTCTTCAAACAGATGAATGTTTACATCATAAAATTGTTTTACTCTCCGATAATATTCGATGGCTTCCTGCCTGCCGGGCTTTGCGCTCAAACTCATAAACGGCACGCCGCCAATTTCCAAACGTTCCGACGTTGAAAAAAAAGTCATGAAAAGGGGGTAATTGAATAAGCTGTTTACCAGCGCCCCTTTTTCAATGATGATGTAACGCAAGCCGTTTTTCTTTGCTGCAATGCCACATGCCAAACCAATGGGACCGCCGCCAATAATCAACACATCGTATTTGTTCATACTTACAAAATTAGGGCAAAACCAAACCAATGAATTTAACCGGTGCGTTTGTTAGTAATATGTTTTGAAATTTGGGTGCCTTCATTCCACTTCCACAGTACTGTGGGGCGGAATGACGACATCAACTTCACTCAACAAGCATATTCACAATATTGGCAATTGCCTTCGATTTGTTTTCGGGAAGAATAATTTCGTGATACAGTTGCGACGTTTCAAAACGAATGAATTTGATTTTGGCAGTCTGCAGGCGATCCAAATAGTTAGTTATGTTGAGAAAGAATCCGGCATTGTCTTTACCCGAATACGTGGTTGGTTTTCCGGTGTATGGAATGCGCAAATATTCGTTGTTTGGTTTTACGAAATAAGCAAAGTTCTTTTTGCTGATGTTCACCGGATGCTGCGTAATGTCGGATGTTGAAAAATAAAAGAACAGCCAGTACTGGCTTTGCTTTTTATGCACTGTTTTCACGCCTACTACGCGGTCAGGCATCGGGTGGCTTTCATTTAATTTTCCTAAGCTCAATGTATCAAAACCTGTACTGACGGTGCTATCGCCGGAGTAGCTATCAACCATTCTTGTCAGCTTCTGGGCCTTGCCAAAAAAGAATAAAAAAATAAAAAGGATAAAGAAAAGATGTTTCATAGTTATGTGTTTCAAGGTACGAAAGCATTTTTATAAACAAAGCAATTTTGGTAGATACGAAATTCAGGTGTGATAGATGCTTTATGAAAATGCTTTTAACAAGAAGCTGTTATTACAATAACAGGGCGCAACAAAATCTGTACACTTTATTGCAAGCGATGCAGTCGGTGAGCTGCTTCCTCTAAAGTGCTTTCTTTCTTGGCAAAACAAAACCGCAACACTTTATTGTCGGTTGCATCTTGGTAAAAAGCCGATAACGGAATGGTTGCAACGCCTTGTTCTTTCACCAGATCAATCGCCATTTCTTTATCATTTTTATCACTGAAATTTTCATAGCTGTAACACTGAAAAAAGCTGCCGAAACAAGGCAAAGGAGCAAAAGATGTATCGCTCATCAACTTTCGAAAATAATCGCGTTTTTGCTGCATGAAATGGCTTAATAAAGAGGAAGATGGTTCGCTTTGCAGCACAGTTGCAAGGCCAACCTGCATCGGCGTATTTGTGCTGAAAGCAGTAAACTGATGCAGCTTTCGAAACTCTTTCATCAACATTTCACCGGCAATGCAATAGCCGATTTTCCAACCCGTACAATGGTAGGTTTTGCCAAACGAAAAACAGGCAAAGCTGCGCTCCCTTAGCTCCGGAAACTTTACAATACTTTGGTGTTGTTTACCATCGTAAATCAGGTGTTCATACACTTCATCACTGATCAAAACAATGTTTGTGTTTTGTGTGATATTAATCAGTTGTTGTATATCCTCTTCTTCCAAAACACTTCCCGTTGGGTTGTGTGGTGTATTGATGATAATAGCTCCAGTTTTTGCCGTAATTTTTTTCTTCACTTCATCCCAATCAATTGTATAATCGGGATATTGCAGCGAAACAAAAACCGGCACGCCGCCATTGGCAACAATGTTGGGAACATAACTATCATAAGCCGGTTCAATCACAAGTACTTCATCGCCATGGTGCAGTAAGCAAGCCAGTGCAATGGCAATGGCATACGAAGCGCCAGGCACAATGGTGATCTCTGTTTCCCAGTTTACATCTGCGTTGTATAACCGTTTGATTTGGGCGCAAACTTCTTCGCGTAAAAAGGGCAACCCGTTGGCGTGCGCATACTGGTTATATCCTTCGTTCATTGCTTTGCAAACTGCATTTATCAATGTTGGCGACATTGGAAAATCGGGAAAGCCCTGGCCCATGTTCACCGCATTGTGTTCCTGTGCCAAACGGCTCATTACAGTGAAAATAGAAGTGCCAACATCGGGCAATTTTGACTGAATAGAAAGCATAAAAAGATACAAGTTACAAGGTTCAAGAAACAAGGAGTAAGAGACAAGAAAGAAGATACAAGTTACAGGAAACAAGAGGCAAGGAACAAGATACAAGTTGTAGAAGCCAATAAGAAAACAATTATGAAACTACGTCTAACTCTTTAATTTGCTTCTTGTATTCGTTAGGTAAAATAAGGCTTTTTAAAAACCAATCTAACTTCACAGCACGAAACAATTTGTAAACGAAAACAACCGGAATGAGCAGCGAAACGTTACTCAACCTAAGCAGTTTGTTTATTCTTTTTGGCACGACTAACTTCTGTCCTTCTCTTAATAAAAAATAGCGAAAGGCGCCAAGGTGTTTTTTATATTGGCGGAATAAATCTGCGGTGTACTGGCTGTAAACAGTGTCTTCATTTAAGTGTTGTTCACGCGCCAGTAACCATTCAGCAAATGTGTTGGGCAAATCTTTCAAACCCATACGCAAGCCCACTTTGTTGAAGGTTAGGAACACTTCGCCTTTTTCTTCATAAGATAATTTTCTTACCAACACTTCATATGCACGAATGGAATAATCTATCAGCATAAACAACACATCGCGGTAAGCCCAATCGGGTATTTTTGAACCACGGTTCTCTTCTACTTTTGCGTGAATAAACGCCATCTTATCAATCACAGCATTCGCTTTTTCTTCTTCCGAAAAAACAATCAGTCGTGCATAAGTAACCGTTGAAAATAAACGACCTAACGGATCGGCAGGAAGCCTGCCGGTAAAGTAGAGCCAGTCAACTGCTTTGTTTAATGCAAACTCAGCAGCCGAACCTGCAAAAATAAACAGGATGGTATCGCCGCTACCCCAGATTTTACGAACAATAGAACCCTTTTCTGCAAACCATTTCATACTCAAAATAAAAAGAAAATAAGCAATCAAATTGATAAATCATTTGTGCAACAAACTAAAATATCGGCAAAAACAAAAGCAGCAAAATCCATTTCCTGCAAATAATGTGTTAAGACAATCGTTTATCACTAACATTGTTGTGTAATCGCATTCTGATTTGCATTTTATCCTTCAATAAAAACGAACAGTATGAAAACAACAAAACAAACAATGGGCAAATTTGCATTTCTCTTTATTGCAGCCAGTCTTTTCTTTCTTTCTTCGAAGGCACAAAACAATGTTCCTATGCAACGAACCATTACAGCCACGGGTAATGCAAAAATTGAAATTGTGCCCGACCAAATTTATATAGCCGTTACCCTCCGGGAATACGATAAAAAAGGGGCTGGCAAAGTGGATATTGAAACCATAAAAAACAATTTTCTATCGGCTTGCAAAAGTTTGGGCTTGAACGATACGGATGTTGTTGTACAAAGCTACCAGGGTTATGATGGAACCATCTATCAATACAAGAAAAACAAAAAGCAAAACCCCGATTTGAAAGCCGGCATTACTTATTGGGTAAAAGTGGCCAGCCTGAAAAGAATGGATGAATTAGTGAACAAACTGGATGATGAAGCCACGCAGAACTTTTACATTGCCAAAACCGATTACAGCAAGCGTGAAGAGTTGTCTTTAAAAATGAAACAGGAAGCCATCAAAGCAGCACGCGAAAAAGCCATTGCGTTAGCGTCTGCTATAAATGAAAAAGTAGGTGATGCCGTTACCATTACTGAGCCGAATGAACTGGGCGATAATCCCCCACGTCCTTTGTTTGCAATGGCCAAAATCGCAAATGCTGATGATAACGAACCTGCGATGAACGTTGATTTTAAAAAGATGAAAATTGAATACGAAGCAAATGTTGTGTTTGCTTTGCTGTAATAAATTATTTCGATAAAACAAAAAGCTGTCTTGTTTCCTACAAGACAGCTTTTTGTTTTTGTAAACGCTTTATATAAGCTCATAGTCAGATTATCTTTGCACTTCTTTTTGATGGCATGAAACTGAACACAGTAATTTTTGACATGGATGGTTTGCTCATTGATAGCGAACCCATATGGGGAATGGCTGCCAATGATGTATTTAAACACTATGGGTTTCGCCTTTCGCCGGAGCAGCACATTATCACCACGGGTTTGCGGGTTCGCGAATATGTACATTGGTGGTTTGACCATTTCAACATTGATAAAAAAGAAGAACCGGTTGCTGAAGATAAAATCATAAACCGTGCGTTGGAATTGATTGATGAAAATTTCAACATGATGCCGGGTGTAACACATGTATTCAATTTGTTTTATTCGCTCCGTTTTAAGATTGGCATTGCTTCTTCTTCACCCGATTCACTCATTCAGTTAGTGATGGAAAGAAGTGGCATTAAAGAATATGTAAATGGTACGGCATCTGGGCACGATTTGCCGTATCCGAAACCGCATCCGCAGGTATATTTAAACTGTGCAGAAACTTTAGGATCACAACCCTCTCATTGTGTTGCTTTCGAAGATTCGTTTTATGGAATGATTGCTGCTAAAGCCGCACGAATGAAATGCGTTGTAGTGCCCGATTATAAGCAATACAAAGAAGAGCGCTGGGGCGCCGCCGATTTGAAATTATCATCCCTTCAAAACTTTAGTGCTTTGCATTTAGAACGATTATAGGGATAGAGATAAGAAACAAGGTTCAAGGAACAAGGAACAAGCCTCAAGCATTTACTTTCGGACTTACGGACTTTCTAACTTTCGGACTATTCTATTAATCAACATAAAAACAAATGGACATGCGCACGTTTTGTTTTGCACTCGATTTAAAAGATGATGAACAACTCATAGCAGAATATGAAGAACATCATCAGCATGTGCCGAAAGAAATTGTTGACAGCATCACAAATGCAGGCATTGAAAGCATGAACATTTACCGCACCGGCAACCGCTTGTTTATGGTAATGAAAGTGAACGAAAGTTTTGATGTAAAAACAAAAAGCGAAATGGATGCTGCTGATGAAAATGTGCAACAATGGGAGACGCTGATGTGGAAATACCAGCAAGCCTTGCCCTGGGCAAAAGGAGAAGAAAAATGGGTGCTGATGAAGCCTATTTTTGAACTGTCAAAAACGGAGGTATGAACTTACATCTGCAGAACAAAGTATATATTGTAACCGGTGGCGCGAGTGGCATTGGAGAAGCAACTTGCAGGTTGATAGCAAGGGAAGGTGGCATTGTAGTAATTGCCGATAGAAATAAAGAGAAAAGCAGTGCGCTGGCAAATGAAATAATCGGGCAAAAACAAACCGCATTGTCACTTGTTGTTGAGCTTACGGAAGAAGAAAGTTGCAGGCACTTAATTGATGCCGTTATCAAACAATACAACCGCATTGATGGCCTGGTGAACAATGCCGGAACCAATGATAAAATCGGGCTTCAAACCGGCTCTGTAAAAGGCTTTGAGCAATCGTTGCGCACTAACCTCGTTCAGTATTTTACGATGGCTCATTATGCATTACCTTATCTTATTAAAACGAAGGGAAGCATTGTAAACATTGGTTCTAAAGTATCGGTAACCGGGCAGGGAAACACATCGGGTTATGCAGCTGCAAAAGGTGGCGTGAATGCGTTGACGCGCGAATGGGCGGTTGAGTTATTGCCTTACCAAATTCGTGTAAATGCAGTGTTGCCAGCCGAAGTAGATACACCGCAATATGCTGCCTGGATTGAAGCCCAAACCAATGCAGAAGAAACCTTGCATCACATCACATCGCACATACCATTGGGCAATCGTTTTACACAACCGAAAGAGATTGCGGACACCGTTGTTTTTTTGCTAAGCGATTGTTCTTCACACACCACGGGGCAAATTATTTTTGTTGATGGCGGCTACACGCATCTGGACAGAATGATTACATAGTTTTTTATTCATACAAAAACAAAAGCAGCAACGTACGTTGCTGCTTTTGTTTTCATGCAAAAACCATCTTCTTCTTTACAAGTTTGTTTTTGCATCATTTTTTATTGAAGATGTATTATTTTGAGGTGTTACATTTTCAACTTCCACTTCTGTTTTGCGAACAGTATCCTTAATAGTTTCAGTGCGTTCGGCTACTTCTTTACCAATCACAACTTCTTCTACCACGCGTGCTTCTTTCGCTACAACCGGCACTTCAGCATATTCTTTTAATTCAATCACGCCTTCTTTAAACGCATCAAAATCGGTGTTGCCAACTGGCTTGTCAACCGGCGTTCTTTCTACCTGCACATGTTCTTCCTGTAACTGAATGGTTTGTTCAACGGGTTGCTCAACAATTCTGGAACGTATATATGCGCCACCAGTTTCCACAGTTTCTTTTCCAATATTTATATTTTCCTCAATCACCGGAATGATAGTTTCACCTTCTTTGTTTTTGCCGTATAAATTGGCTTCATTAAAATGATCGTGGCTGTAAAATTCATCCGCATTGTTGGCGGCTTCGTTCATCAAAACAGCACCGCCAGCGCCTGCCAAAACATTGCGAATGGTATTTTCCATTTCTGTAGTAACCGTTCCATTGTACTGTGGTAAAGCGGCTAACTGTTCTGTTGTAATGCGGGGTAAAAATGCGTCTTCATCCGTATTTTCCAGCCTTGCCAAACCAATAGGAACTAACACATCGCGGTTGGATTGTTTATCATAAGCCTTATCAACTTTTACCACCATGTAACGCACTTTACGGGCTTGCGGATCAAAAATTAAATCTTCCACTTTGCCAATCTGCCGCGTGGTTTCGTCTCTTACATCCCAGCCACGAATGTCAGGTTCGTTGGGAACAATTTCGTAATCGCTGCCCTTTAAAGATTGCAGTCGGTTACCTTTTGTAATATCGTTTGTCATAGATTTTGTTTTTGAATCAAATTAATCTTATGTGATAAATAAACTCATCATTTTGCTTTGCGGGCAACAATCTCAACCCTTCTGTTTTGTTGTCGTCCTTTCTCTGTTGTATTGGTAGCTACAGGTGCATTGTCACCAATGGCATTGATTGAAATTTTGGTTGAATCAAAACCACCATTGGTTGCCAGCCATGTCTTCACCGCTTCGGCACGTTGTTGTGCCAGTTCTTTATTTGATTCTTTCGAGCCAATAGAATCTGTATATCCATACACACGCAGGTTACCGCCATTGAAGCGTTTGTTAATAGAAGCCACCACTTCTTTTAAATTTTGTTCAGCATCTTTACGAATGGTGCTTTTGCCTTCATCAAACAAAATGTTTTCACCCAAACTATAAATGCCATAATTGTCATTGCCTCTTACTGTAATGTTTTTATTGGTGATTTCACCATAAGCAACAGACGGAGCATTTCTATCAACGTCTGACCAGTCGGGCGTTGTAGTTGTTGCAGGCGTTGTTGTAGCCACTGCAGCACCTGTATCTTTTCTTGAAGTTGTAGTATCAGCCGTATTGGTAGCCGTTCCGTTTTTGTTACAGCCACGCATAAAAAAGACAATTAAAAGAATAAGAATTAATAACAAAAGCAACCAAAGCCACGAGTTGCTTTTTTTCTTTGGTTGCACATCAAGATCTGCCATAAGAATGCTTGTGTTTATGAATAAATTGAATAAAAGAAAAAGAGGACTATTTATCCAATAGTCCTCTTACTTATTTCCTGTCTTATCTGTCTTTCCAATCGCTATCTGTTTTTGTTCCTTTGTTTAAACCTTCAATGTTTTCAACATCTACTTCTGTTTTGCGAACGGTATCACGGATGGTTTCGTTGCGCTCGTTGGTTTCTTTACCCAAACTTACTTCTTCTACAATGCGTGCTTCTTTGTTTACTACCGGCACTTCAGCATGTTCTCTCAATTCTATTTCACCTTCCTTAAATGAATCAAAGTCGGCATCGGTTGCGGCTCTGTTTACGGTGTTTCTGTTTACATACACACGTTCTTCACGCAGGCGCAAATTTTCTTCTACTGGTTTTTCTACAATGCGGCTTTTTAACCGAACGCCACCTGTTTCAACTGTGCGTTTACCAACCTGCAATTCTTCTTCAATTACGGGGATGGATTTTTTCCCTGTGATGTCATCACTGTCGCTGATTCCGGTGGTTTTGTTTTTGTCGTAAATTCCGGTAGTGGTTACATCAGAGTCAGTTGTACCGGCAGATGCACCGGCAGTTTCATTAAACGCACCAACAGGCGCTGCACCGGTAGTTGTGTTGTATGTGTTGTACTCATCTGCATCTTCATCAACGTTAACGGCGCCGTATTGATCTAAAATATCGGCTGCTCTTTCAGCATCATCGCTTGAAGCGGCATGTACTGTAACAATAGATTTGCCACGAGCTGCAGTGCTATAACGATTTACGTTTGTATCGGTATCGTCATCGCTGCCAAACAGGTTTTTGAAAAAACGGGTTACGCCGCTTTCATGTTCATCTTTATCATGGGCGTCAAGGTTGAAATTTTGGGGGTTGGTAACATCAGAACTGCTACCGATTGATAAATCTACTTCGCTTCTATCGAAGCCACGATTTACTAACTGATTTACGGCTTCTTGAGCCTCACTGGACTTACTAAAAAAGCCGACTACTGTTTGTTTCATAGTTGTAATTGATTTTATATTTGGTTATCAAATCCACATTTGTTTTTGCGCTATTTTGTTTCCGTCCGTTCTACCTTTACTGTTTCCTTGCGCAATCTTACCTGATGCTGTTCGTTGCGTTCCACGCTACGTTTTGTAATTCTTATTTCTTCAACCACAAGCAACCGTTTTACCAGCACTTCTTTTATTACGGGCACAATCATCGTGTTGCCTTCGTGTCTTACTTTTGGCGCCTCATCTTCATACCTGTTTACAGAAACATGCTCAATGGTATAATCATCACTTAACAAACTCACATCCACTGTTTCATCTTCTTCTCTTACTTCTTTGGTTACCGTCAGTATTGCATTTTCTTTTATCGTTTTTCCAATCGTAATTGTTTCTTCAATTACAGGAATCACAACCTCTTTTTCTTTCGATGCTTCTGCTTGTTCTTTACCAAAAAAATCGGTGTTTGCCATAGGAATTGAGATTGATTGAAAAACTGTGCCGTTAACCTTAGTCGTTGATAGACTGATCACTATTAAAAAAAAGCTGTTTGAGAAAGATGTGGAAGTTGTAGAATGTTTGTCCACACTTCAATCACAGAAAAGGGTGATGTTACCTTTATGTTATCAAAATAGGCATGGACACGGAGAAGTTTTAATAAGTCGTCCGTCTATCTTCATTGGATTTTTTTATTTTGTTTGCCTTCATATAAGATTACAACAATGCACGCACGCTTGCCCTACCGGTGTTGATGGTGTGCGAATCGCCGGGCTTTCTGCCTTCATATTCAAAGTTGATTTCAATATTATTAATAAGCCGTTTGGTAAAGGAAATGTTCCATAAATAATTTTTACCCGGTAACAATCCACCCAACATAATATAACTGGTGGTTGTGTTTTGTGCACCTGTGTAAGTAATGTTATCAATAGTAAGCTTTGCGTTTACACTCCCATTGCTAACGGCATTGTAACGACTTTCTATACTAAACGCATTGCTATTGGCAACTTCGCCTCCATACTGCAGTTGATTGTTTTGTTGCTGAAGCGCATAGCTTGCCTGTACACGGAATTTTGTTCCTGCCGTGTACGACAATTTGGGTTGAAAAGAATAGAGATGAATAAAATAATTCTGGTTAGAAAAAGCAGGCGTTAGCAAACTATTGTTGCCAATGCTTTGCGCCACTTCGATAGTATAAACTTTCGCAATGTTTATATGCGCTTTGGCATTCCATTGGTGCAAACGGCGGCTTTGAAAACCATACGTCAGCAAGGCTTTGTTGTAGTTAGAAAGCTGTGTAACATCGGCGCCCCAAACCGGACTGCTTCTGTTAAAAGCGAGCGTGTTGCTGATGATTGAATTGAAGGAAAGCAGAGAACTATCATTGAAGCTTTTTGCAAACGGATTATACAACGGATGATTACTTGCCGTTTGTTTTTGCCCCATTTGTAACGACGACTGCCAAACCCAACGCGTGATAAAATTTTTAAAATGCTTGTTTTTAATTTTTGATGAAATAGCTTTTGGATTGATTGAAAAACTATAAGTCAACTGGTTGTAATCGGCTTTGATGTATTGATTGGTAGGCGTATAAATGCGGATGTATTTTGCCTGATCCTGAAACTGCGCCAGCACAAATTCGTTGAGTTGCGCAATGCCATCTTTGTTATAATCAATCCATGTATATTGTCCCAAACCCGCAGCCACTTCAATGTAAGAATAATCGCGCTTTTGCTCTTGTCCCGAACCAATTTCATACACCAGATTTCCGTTTACCAATCCATTCCATTCATTGATGGCATACTCGGCTCTGCCCAACAAACTGTTATTCGATGTTTCGGAAATGATTTTGGAATCGCTTACCAGCAATTGCCGGTACGTTGCCGTCAAACGAAACTGGTGATGCTGGTTTTGCAACAGTTCTGTTTGAAAAGAATAATTGTGGCTTCTGTCGGTTTGCGCCAGCAACTTGCCTTCAGGCAATTGATTGCTTCGGGTAAAATAAGTGAACGACCATTTGTTTCTTTTCGATGGATTGCTTTTGATGTATGCGCTCCAGGTTTTAAAGGCAAACGATTCGGGCGTTATCGTATCGGCTGTCCTGTTTTTTATTTCATTGTGTTCAAGAGAATACGATGCACCAACCACATACTGATTCATCTTATATAACGTCTTACTTACATCCACCGAAGGACGCAAATAATAACCTTTATCCAATGGCAAGTTGATGTTGGTAATATTGAACACATCATTTACCTGAAAGCCTTTTATGTTTTGCGAATGTGTGATGATATTTCGATAACCTTTGTAACCATCGCTTCGCAGATACGAACCAAAATTGTATTGAATGCTGTTGTTTTTATCATCATTTAGTTGCAGGTTAAGGGAAGGCAATTGCTCGGTTGCATAATTGGTAATAAGGGGCAAACCCCAATCTCGTGTAAACTCAACGGAGCGCAACCGTTCCACCGGACGAAAGTTTTTATCAACTCTTTCATAACCCGCATTACCAACAAAAAACAAAGCCTTTCCTGCCCCCGTTTTCCAGGTTTGTTTTTGCACCAAATTTAGTTTTGCTGCAAAACCAACATCACCGCTTTTATCCTTTTCGGAAAATGTATTGACATCAGTTTTACTCGAAGCCACTTCTGCAGAAATGATTGTGTTTTCAGCTAATCTGTATTCGCCATTCACACTAATAACTTGTTGAGATTTGGGCGTTACCAAAAAAGCAGCCGCCTCGTAAAAACCTTGCGGAACACCGTTTTGCGGAGCTACCCATTGATACACTTTTCCATTCGCTGCTGATGCTGCCAACACATAATTGCCTTTGTTATTTCCGACTTCTGCAAAAGATAAATTGTACTTCACACTATCACTGTTGGTTGAATACACATACACCGAATCGTGAACACCATTTACCAGCGTATCTATTTTTTTATACAGAATTTTTGTTGCTGAAAAACTGTCCAAGCCGGCAACCGGATAGTAGGCATTCTGAATGCTATCACCAAGGTTGGCAAGGAATTGCTTTTGATTAATAGTTAACGTTTGATTGATGGGCGAATTTTTTGCATCTACATTACTATATGCCGAAACATTCACTGTAAACTTTTTGCCCGCAATGGTATTGCTGCCATACAACATTGAATTCAAAAAGTTACGGTCGGCGTATTGAAATTCTACCTGCACGCGCCGGTCTTTTGTTATCATTTGGCGCGGCATAAACGTTACTTCAGCGGTGTTGTAATTAATGATGTAATCTGCATCTTCGCCACGCTGCATTTGTACGCCGTCAATAAACACTTTTTCCGTTCCGGCAAGCACCACAAAATACAATTCATTATTGTTTCCCTGCAGGCGATACGGCCCCTGATTACCTTCCTGAACCGCCAAAATATTGCGGGCAAATTTTCCTTTTTCAATGGCGCCACTTACTATTAAATTATCCGTAAGTTTTTTATTGATGTTGAAACTCTGTTGATAGGAAATGCCCTGCAAACGTTGATAGAACTTAAGGAAGTAAGCATTGTTTCTTCGCAGGTCAATATCACCCAAATCAACTTCCCAGTTCCGTTTTTTGAATTGTAGTAAAATCTTATCAAACTCATTCAATTGCTGTGTTGTGCCATCGGGTTGAATAGGAATGTTGTTATCAGTTATCGCGGCAGCAATCTCAATGCTGTCGCCAATAATACCATTGATTTGCAAATTCAGTTGCGAATTAAAAACCGCATCCTGCGTATTGCCAACACTTAAGCTTCTTCCAAAACTTCCGTTGTAACTCAGCTTGCCAAAATTGAATAAAGCAGCGTTATTGGATGATGAAGAAAGGGTTTTTCTTTCAGCCATAAAATTATTGCGGATGCTATCGTAAGTAAAGCGATGAATGGGCGCATTCAGCCGCGATGGAAACACGCGATATACCACATCTACACTATCTTTTCCGGGCGGTTTTTTCCAGTGAATAATAGCATTGATGTAATCAACCGAATAAAAAGAAGTGTCAATATCCCGAATAAAAAAAGTATTGGGAACTATGCTTAAGCTATCCAAAACAAGATTTGTTTTTGCACTTATTTTTTTGCTGCGCAAGTTGCTCTTTTGGGCAGCCGAAACGAGTGCAAAATGCAAAATCAAAAACAGCAGTATGGTGTGTAAGCAGCGCGGCATTCTATCGTTTCAGCGTCCTCAATAGAGTAAATATAAACGTTCAAAACAAATGTGCATTGCGCATAATAAAATCCATCTGAAATAAAAAATAAAATTGATGCAAAACCAAACCTTTCGTTTCACCGAAATAAAACATCAGTTAACACAGAATTATTATTCACGAAATAAATTAATTCAAAGTAAATTAGTATGTTTGCACCGTTAATTTGAGTTCTTCAGTATATCGTAAGTTGTTATTTTCGTCCACGCATATTCTTGCTAAAAGTTAATAAGCCAATCTTTACACCTGTTGCCTCAAGCATTTTTTACAAAACAATTTTTTTAGAATGAACATTTATGTTTCAAACTTAAGCTTCAACGTACAGGATGATGACTTAAGAGGTTTTTTTGAAGAGTATGGCGAAGTAACTTCAGCCAGAGTAATTATGGACAAAATGACACAGCGCAGCCGTGGTTTCGGTTTCGTTGAAATGGCCGACGATGCTGCTGCACAGAAAGCCATTGCTGAATTGGATGGCGCTTCTGTTGAAGGCAGAAACATCCGCGTTACTGTAGCTAAACCCCGCGAAGAAAGAACTGGCGGCGGTGGTGGTGACCGTGGCGGTTCTGGTGGCGGTGGAAACCGTCGCTTCAACAACGCCGGCAGCGGCGGTGGTGGCGGAAGATGGTAATTTTCCACTTCAATCAATAATTTTTAAAGAGAGTTCAACAAGTTGAACTCTCTTTTGTTTTTGTGCATTTTTTATCTCTTCTTTCAGCTATCAGTTTGTGCTCCGCAAATCCAAAATAATATGTGGATGAGAACGTAACCACAGCCTATCTCTTTAATCTTATTCAATATTAAATCTTAAATATTCAATCCTCCATGCAGCTTGTCGTGCAAGTTTTATATTTGCTTTCTTAATTGTTGTTACACATGCGTTACCTTCTTACCATTGTTTTATTATGCTTCACCATTTCGTTATTTGCACAAAATCCTATTTTTTATTTGTTGGTGGGAACGTACACCAATGCGCCCAGTAAAAGCGAAGGCATTTATGTTTATAAGTTCAATCCCAACAAAGCTGAGGTAACGCCGGTGAGTAAAATTGCGGCGGCCAATCCTTCATTTCTTGCTATTTCAAAAAATCAAAAATATGTGTATGCAGTAAGTGAGAACAAAGATAAAAGCGGAGCCAGTGCGTTTAGTTTCGATAAGCAAAAAGGCGAGTTGCACCTGATTAATTCGCAGCCCGGCGGTGATGATCCGGCTTATATTTCGGTAGATGCGTCAGGCAAATATGTAGTAACCGCTAATTACAGCGGTGGCAGTATAAATGTGTTTCCAACAGGTGAGGATGGTTCGCTGAAACCTTCTGTTCAAACGCTTGCACATGAAGGTTATGGCGTGAATGTTACAAGGCAGGAACAACCGCATCCGCACAGTGCCTTTTTTTCACCCGACGATAAGTTTGTTTTTGCACCGGATTTGGGCAACGATAAATTGTATCAGTACAGCTTCGATGCGAATAACACGGCATCACCACTTACGGCAACCGACCCTGCATACATTGAATTGCCTGATGGTTCCGGTCCGCGACATCTTGCTTTTAGCCCAAATGGTAAGTTTATGTATTTATTGAACGAACTGTCGGGAATAGTAGTCGTTTATTCTTATAATGGCGGAAAATTAACCGAATTGCAAAGCATTGTTTCAACCGATGCGGGTGATAAAAATGAAAGAGGCAGCGCCGATATTCATCTAACGCCGGATGGCAAATTTTTATACACTTCTAATCGCGGCAAAGCCAACGACATCACTATTTTCAAACCCGGACCTGATGGTAAATTGGTAATGGTTGGCCATCAACCCGTGGGCGCGCATCCCCGTAATTTTATGATTGACCCTACAGGACGTTTCCTGCTGGTAGCTTGCAGAGACAGCAATGTGGTGCAGGCGTATGTCATCAATAAAAATTATGGTTTGCTTACCGATGCAGGTTTTAAAATTGATATTGACCAGCCTGTATTTTTAGGCATGATGCCGGTGAAATAAAAGGCTTTTCGCTGCGTTTACAAAGTTTGTTTTTGCCCTATTTTTTATTCAGTTGTACTTCCGAATAAAAAATAGGGCAATCTGTTTTCGGAAGATTTGAACAGATTGCCAACCAATTCTTTTTTCATAAAAGCTTATTTTACAACAGATAGTGAATTAAGGAATTATTTTAACAACCAAATCATATTCTTATATTTGCATCTCTTTCAACCAATTGCTGCAACTGAAACCGATGGTTTGATATGGGAAGCAAACAATTTTACTTACTCCGCTTATTGCTATTGTTAAGCGATTTTATCGCCAACAATATTCCTTTTCTTATTGTCAATTTATTAACTCCATTGCAACTGCACTACGCAAACAATTGGTTTACATTTATCGCATTGCTTATCTTCAATGCATCCTGGTTACTGTTTTCAAGCCTCTTTTCATTGTACACTAAAGTCACATTATCTCAAACTGAATTAACGCTTCGCTTTACGTGGCGAACCTTGTTGGCACACGTTGTTTTTTTTACAGCTTTGTATTATTTCTTTGATTCATCCAACTTCAACGAAAAGTTTATTGTAGCAATCTTTTGCTCAATTAGTGTGTTGTTGATAGGCAGCCGTTTTTTGTTAACGTATGCCACAGAGTTTATGTTTAAAAAAGTAATGCCGCAAAAGAAAATTGCCATTGTAGGCAACAATAACGAAGCCGTTAAACTGGCTGAATATTTTAATAACAATAAATCGTTTTACAATCTTACCGAAATTATTGGAGCCGACAGCAAAATAATTGTAAACAACAATGGAAGCCTGATTGATAATGTAAAAGATTATGTTGACTTTGTTGTTGAAAACAAAGTGTCGGAAATTTATTCTACCGTTTTACCAACTGAAAACAAACAGGTTGAGGAGTTAACGCAGATAGCAGAAAACAGGTGTGTGCGCGTTCGCTTTGTAACCGAAAAAAATATTGAGTCATTAGATTATCATCATGTAGAATTTTTCAGCCACATGCCGGTAATCAGTCTTCGCGCCGAGCCGTTAATAGAAGCTCACAACAGCTTTAAAAAGCGCCTTTTCGATTTGGCGGTAAGCTCGGCAGTTATTCTTTTTTTGCTTTCCTGGCTCACACCTTTGCTGGGAATTCTTATTAAGTTGTCTTCCAAAGGACCCGTATTTTTTAAGCAGGAACGTTCCGGCAAAAACAACAAACCGTTTTGGTGCTATAAATTTAGAAGCATGACCGTAAACAGGGGAAGTAATGCTTTGCAGGCTACCAAACACGACAATCGTGTTACCCGCATTGGTGCTTTTTTACGCAAGACCAGCATTGATGAGCTGCCACAGTTTTTCAATGTATTTAAAGGTGATATGAGCATTTGCGGCCCGCGCCCTCACATGTTGCTGCATACGGAAAAGTACAGCGCCATCATCAATCAATACATGGTGCGCCAGTTTTTAAAACCTGGCATTACAGGCTGGGCGCAGGTGAACGGTTATCGTGGCGAAACCTCTGATCCATCACTGATGGAAAAGCGCGTTGAACACGACATTTGGTATATGGAAAACTGGAGCCTGATGCTTGACATTAAACTTGTTTTCATGACGGGGATTAACATCTTCAAAGGCGAAACCAACGCCTATTAATCTCTTGTAAAACTATCTTTTGTTTTTGCCTTAATTTATCAACTCACTTCTCTTGTTCCTTGCTACTTGATTCTTGTTCCTTGAATCTCAAAAGTTATTTATACTTTTAGTTTTCATAAACAATCTTAGATGGAAACCACTGCATTAGACAAACCCACAGTACGCATTTTGTTTTTAGCTTCTGAACCAACCAATGAAGCCAGGTTACGTTTAGGCGCTGAACTGCAACAAATCAGAAACCGGCTCGTCACCAATTCTTCGTTTGAAATAAAAGATTACCAGGCGGTAAAGCCGGATGATGTATTGCAAACCATTTTACAGTACAAGCCGCACATTGTTCACTTCTCAGCACATGGCGAAGAAACGGGAGAGATATGTTTCGAAGATGAAAAGGGCAATTCAAAAACAGTACCTCCCACTGCTTTGGCGTTGTTGTTTAAATCGGCAAGTGATAGTGTAAAATGTGTAGTGATTAACGCCTGTTACTCTGAGGAACAGGCAAAAGCTATTTCGCAATTTATTCCCATCGTTATTGGCACGAGAAAAGAAATCAGCGATAATGCCGCCGTTAAATTTTCAACCGGCTTTTATACTGCTTTGGATAGCGATCTTTCGCAAAAAAGTTTTTTGAAAGCATTCGATATTGGCTGCATTGCCATTCGTTTTGAAAACTTGCCTGAACCCTTAACACCCATTCTCATTGAAGGCTTGCCCGACGTGAGATTTTCTTCTGAAATAGATGCCGCTTTTTTACCTTTTTCCGATCCGCAGGGACTGGCGTTTGATATATTATGCAAAGGTTTAACGCTGCGCGGAAAAAACATGAGCGTTCCGGAAGATGTGGTAGCTAAAATTCTCGATGATAAAATCGCTCGATTAAAAAATCATACCGAAGCCGTGATTGAATATGAAAAGGATTTGCGCGAATTTTTAAAGGGTGAATATCCTTTATCTAACTTATCCAACCTGGCATTGCTGCAACTGCAAACTGGTCTTCAGTTAAGTGATGATGAAGTGGCGATTGTAAAAACAAAAGTCTTATCGGACCCCTCTTTAAACTCACCGCAAAGTTGGTTCGAGAGAGGTTGGTATCATGTTGGAAAAGGCAACACAGACAAAGCAATAGAATGTTACACAAAAGCCATTGAATCGAAACCCGATTATTCGGGCGCTTATTATGAAAGAGGCTATTGCAATGATAAAATAAACGATCAGAAATCTGCTATTGAAGATTTTAGCAAAGCCATTGACAACAATAAAGATTGGGATTCATCCAACAATTTAACGCTTGCTTATTATTCCAGAGCCAGATCGTACTTCGCTTCGCGAAACAGCGATGAAAGCAGAAACGGACCAGTGTATGCCGCCTCACTTGCCGACTGGAGCAAAACCATTGAAATGAAGCCCGACCAGGCAGAAGCTTATTTCGGAAGAGGGCTTGTGTATGAAAAGCTTAAAGACTGGCAAAACGCCGTTGCCGATTTTAAAGAGGCTTATAATTTAAACCCTTCTGAAGACAGAAGAAAAGATTATATCAACGCGTTGATACGAAACTATACAACAATGGGCAACACTGATGAAGCCTCAAAATGGAAACGCCAGTTAGAGCCACCAAAACCTTCTTTGAATTAAACATTGAAGAGGTATTGGACACACATCTTCAATGTTTAAAATGCCGCAAGCCTGTCATTATCATGGCTAAATTGTTCTGAACGCAATACTCAATGCTGTCTTTATCGCGTACTGAACCACCGGGTTGTATAAACGCTGAAATGCCTGCTGCATGTGCCATTTGTACACAATCGTTAAATGGGAAGAACGCATCGGAAGCGAGTACTGCGTTATTCAAATCAAATTTGAACTGTTTCGCTTTGTCAATGCTTTGGCGCAACGAATCAATTCGGCTGGTTTGGCCGCAACCTTTGCCAACTAATTGTTTGTTCTTCACCAATGCAATGGCATTGCTTTTTAAATGTTTACAAACAAGGTTTGCAAACGTCAGATCTTCTTTCTCTTCAATGGTTGTTTCTCTGCCGCCCACTTCTTTCCATTCGGCGTAATTGCCTTCGTCAATATCCTGCAACAACATACCGTTGAGTAACGATTTATATTGCTCGCGTTTCAGGTGTGGAAGCTCGTGAAGTTGTAATAAAATACGGTTCTTTTTGCTGCGCAAAACGATAAGTGCATCTTCTTCAAACTGAGGCGCAATCAGCACTTCAAAAAAGATTTCGTTGATGGCTTCTGCAGTGGCTTTATTAATGGTTCCATTACAAACCAACACACCGCCAAATGCACTTTCATTATCGCCCGCCAAAGCTGCGTCCCAGCTTTGTTTTACGCTGCTTCGTTGTGCAATGCCGCACACATTTGTGTGCTTAATGATGGCAAACGTATAAGTTTGGTTTTGCTGAGGAAACTCCTGTATCAATTGAATGGCGGCATCCACATCAACCAGGTTGTTGTAGGATAGTTCTTTGCCATTTAGTTGCTCAAATACATCTTTTAAATTACCAAGAAACACTGCTTTTTGATGCGGATTCTCACCATACCGAAGCGGCTGCTTTGCACTTTCCTGTTTGGGCCTGTTGAAATAATCCGAGATGGCAATATCATAATTCATTACCACTTCAAAAGCCTTTGCAGCAAAAGCTTTGCGCTGTTCCAATGTGGTCACGCCGTTTCCATTTTGCAGCAATTCTTCTAATGATTTATAATCTTCTTTGGCAGCAATTACGGTTAAGTGGCTGAAGTTTTTCGCTGCGGCGCGAATCATGGAAGGACCGCCAATATCAATCTTTTCAATGATCGTTTTTTCATCAGTTGTATTGCGAAGCGTTTCTTCAAATGGATACAAATCAACAATCACCAAATCAATTTCGGGAATGTTGTATTGCTTCATTTCTTCAATATCCTGGTCCACTTCTCTCCTGCCCAGAATACCACCAAACACTGATGGATGAAGCGTTTTAACTCTTCCGCCCAAAATGGATGGATACGATGTTAAACTTTCAACAGGCACGCAGGAAACGCCTACATCTTCAATAAACTTTTGCGTGCCACCGGTTGAATAAATGGTGATTCCCAAACGGTTCAGTTCTTTGATAATAGGTTCCAATCCATCTTTATAAAACACTGATATAAGTGCAGACTGTATTTTGTTTTGCATGAAAATGTGTTGAGGCTCTGACGAATAATTTTGGGCTGCAATACTATTAAAATTTCAGCCATTCATAACAAACCGTTTGCTTATTGAGCGTGCTTTGTAACCTGTATAAACAGCACCATCATGTACGGAATACCGGTCAGCATGAGCAAAGCAATGGAATAAGGAATGAAATCGAATGAACGAAACTCCTGAATGAACTTTATTTTAATTCCTTTTGATTTGGGCAACAAATAATCCATAAAAGAAAGTTTATTGTTGAAAAAATAAGCAAAACCAAACCTTTCAAAAAATGGTGCAAAACCAAACCGGACATGAAACAACAAAGTTTCTTTTTTATTGCTTCGCTGCCAATTTCGATTGAATGTAATCGGCTTTTTCTTTTTGATTTTCAGCCGTTTTCTTTTGTGCTAAACCATTCAACATAGAAGCAAAGTAAGGGTCGGTAAATGACCGCTGCGATTCCGGTATTTTATCACGGAAAGCAAGGATCATATCAACACCCTTTTTAAAGCTTTCTGTGTTGTTTACCTTGTTCAAAAACTGAATGAATGAAGCTGTAAGTGTGAACTTCTCCTGGCTTAAAGGCATTGCATCATACTGCGTGGCAATGCTGTTGAAATTGCTTTCATCAGACAGTTGCACGATAGCATCACGAAGTGTGCGCTTAGCAGGTTGAGAAGCGATTTTACTCACTTCAGTAACGGCGGCTGCGCTATCAACTTTTGCCAAAGAGAGCAAAGCAGCACCTGCAACGGTATAAGAAGAATCGTGAACTGCTGAAGCAAATAAAGCTTTGTAATTATCGTTTTTATAATCGCCCAATAATTGTAGGGCTCTTGCTTTAGCAGTGTTGTCTGAATCATTTTTTGCAATGTTTACCAACAAAGACTCCATTACTTTTTTTACCGAATCGTTGTTCAGTTTAATACCATTCAAAATCATTTCACGTAAATGAGGCGATTTATCACCCAAAGCCATTTTTGTAAAAGCAAACGAACCTTCTGCAGTTGGGTTGTTCAACGCATAGGCAATGGCTTCTCTTCTATCGCGATACAAGCCTGCGTTCTTATATTGAAACGCATATTCAGCCCCGGTTTTGTTTTCCGTTTTCTCGCAAAGCAAAGTTTTATCGCCATCAAAGTTGATCAAGTCAGGCTTGCCATTTACAGGAAATGAAAACGATGCAGTAGTGTCTTTCATCCAAACTTTATATCTTTTTTTCGTTCCGCCCTGGTACACATCAATGGTAAATGGCAACGTAAAAATTTGTCCGTTTTGCGTTTGTTTAATTTGCACTGTTGCTGCTTTTGTAGCCTCATCATAACCATAAGTAATGGCCAGTTTCGGATGACCCGCACCATAATACCATTCGTTCCAAAACCAATTTAAATCCTGCCCGGTTATTTGTTCAAAAGCAAGGCGTAATTGCTGCGCTTCGCCATTGCTGAACTTGTTGGTATTGAGATATAAATTTAACGATTTAAAGAAAGCACTATCGCCAACATAATTTCGAAGCATGTGCAAAATGGTGCCGCCTTTTGGATAGCTTACATTATCGAAAACATCTTCTTTATCGGCATAATAAAAACGCACCAACGGTTTTGTAAAATCGCCAGGACTGCTTATGTATCTGCGCATGTCGGCGTTAATTTTTGCATCGCCTTCATCCTTGCCCCTTTTGTATTCGTTCCAAAGTGTTTCGCTGTAATCGGCAAACGATTCGTTCACCGTGATGTTGCTCCAGCTTTCGGTGGTAACGTAATCGCCAAACCATTGGTGAAACAATTCGTGCGCAACTATTTCTTCCCAGCTGTTGCCATCTTTCAATTCACGCGCATCCTGCTGTGCAGCATCGCTGTGTAAAGTTGAAGTAGTGTTTTCCATTGCACCACTTACATAATCTCTTCCCGTTATTTGTGCATACTTTGCCCAGGGAAAATCAACACCTGTAATGCGCGAATAAAAAGCAATCATTTCGGGTGTATAACCAAATATTTTACGGGCAACCGGCGCGTATTCTTTCTCCACATAATAACTCACTTCCTTGCCTTTGTAACTGTCTTTGATAATGGCATAATCGCCAACGCCCATAAAGAACAAATAAGGCGAATGCGGCAGCGCCATTTTCCAGGTATCGGTTCTTGTGCCATCGGCATTTTTCTTTTGGCTGATTAATAAACCATTGGATAAGGTAACGTATTTCGCAGGAACGGTCATGGTAATTTGTTCGGTGGTTTTTTGATTGGGTTTATCAATCGTTGGGAACCATGCCGAGTTAGCTTCGGTTTCACCTTGTGTCCAGATTTGTGTGGGTTTGTTTTTGTCCTCTCCTTTCGGGTTGATAAAATACAAACCTTTGTTGTCGGTGATTGCCGCGCTGCCAGCGGCTTTCACGGTGTTGGGGCGCGAGATATAATCAATGTAAATCACATAGTTTTCGTTGCGCTTGTACATCTTATCCAAAGTGATGAACAACTGGCTGCTATCGTATTTGTATTGCAAAGGCATCATCTTGCCAGCCTTTACCAATGCAACTTTGTTAATTGCCATGCTTTTGGCATCGAGCATTAAAGTATCGGTTGGATAGAAGTGCGGATGCAGCGTAACCCATTCTTTGCCATACATCCATTGCTTGTCGTAATCGAATTTTACTTCGAGTTTCGTATCCACCAAATCGTTGATTTTGGTGGCGCTGGCGCGATAGATTTTTTTCCAGTCGTTGTTGCTTTTGCTGTTGTCGGTAGATTGAGAAAAAGCGGCAAAAACAAACATCATAAATACAAAGGCAATTGAATATCTCATGAGTTTTATCATAAATAAGAGAAAGGCGCGAATGTACAAAAGCATTGATTTGTTTTTGCATTGATTTGATTAGAGGCTGTGTTATTTTTTGATAATAACAGGTATATCTCTTCATTATTCCGCAAGACTTGTCCCGACTCGTCGGGATGTCCTCAACACGAACTCCAGCATTTATCGAAATAGCGGGAGCTTTGTGCGGAATGACATAATCATCAACCCATCTTTTCAATAGCTTTGTTTGTTAGTAATGCTTATCGCTTATGAACCGGAGAAACAACAATGCCATTCTCACATTGATCATTGTTATCATCATTGTTATCTTCTTTATTAAATTCTGTAATAACAAAAACGATTCGTTACGAAACAAACCCGGTGTTGCATCCGACAATGGCAATTTGCTGCTGGGCAACCCAACCGGCGCACAACACAGCAGCAGCCAGCCCGATAATTATTTAATTGATCATACATATTACATCGAAAGTTACAACAGCACCAAAGCCATACCCAACTGGGTAAGCTGGCACATCGGCGCATCCGACCTGGGAAGCGTTGACCGTTTGAATGATTTCAGACCAGATGAAAGCCTGCCGTTCGGCTGGTACGAAGTATCGCCCAACAATTACAAAGGTTCAGGTTTTGATAAAGGTCATAACTGCCCTTCGGGAGACAGAACCGCCACACAGGAAGCCAATTCAGCTACGTTTTTAATGGACAACATTGTACCACAGGCGCCGCGCAACAACCAGCAAACCTGGGAACACTTTGAACGGTATTGCCGCGACAAAGTGAATGCCGGCAATGAAGTGTATGTGGTGATGGGCAATTATGGTGTGGGCGGCACGGGTAGCCGCGGATACAGAACCAGCATTGGGTATGGACGAATTGCCGTACCTGCACACATTTGGAAAGTAGCCGTGATTATTTCTGATGGCAATAACGATTTGGCAAGAATGGATAACAATACCACCGTGATAGCCATTGATACGCCCAACGATAACAGCATTGTACCCAACTGGATGAATTATGTTACGACTGTAAAAGACATTGAAAGCAAATGCAATTGTGATTTACTTTCTGCGTTGCCGCCAAACATTCAGAATGAGTTAGAGAACAAACGATTTACAGGTGGCAATTGAGAGGATGAGGTAACAGGTAACGCTAAGATCTTCGTGCAAAAACAAAAAAGAAAACGCATTTTATTCATTGATGAAAGTCAGGATGTCTCTATTCACTTTTTCACTCATTTCCATCGGCAGCCAATGCGTTGCATCTTCGTATTGTTTGGTTATAAAATGAGAGCAATGCGCTTTTGGACACAGCCCACTCTCCGGTTCTAAAAACGCATCTTTCATTCCCCATAATAACAACACCGGCGTTTCAATTTTTGTTTTTGCACCAAAAATGGTTTTGGCATCGCTTGCATATCTCGCCAACGCACGATACCAGTTGATCATTGCTATAAGACTTCCCTTTTGCGACCAGGCTTCTTCGTAACGCAGCAAGTCTTCCTCTGAAAATGTGCCGCGCAGGGAAGTTTTCAGCAATGTTTTTTTCAGCATGTCAAACCGCTTTCTGCGCATCATCCATTCCGGCAGGCGGGGCAATTGAAAGAAGTACACATACCAGCTTTTGAACAGTTGCCTGAACGTGAATTTAGTGTAAGCAGGCAAATAAGGTGCGTTGATAATGATTGCCTTCTTTACTAAGTTGGGATGTTGCTTTAACAACGCCCAGGCTACAATGCCACCCCAGTCGTGCCCCACTACAATGATATCTTTTGCTTGCAACATCGCCAATAGTTGCACCATGTCTTCCACTAAAACGGAAAGCTTGTAATCCTTTACCTGTTGCGGCTTCTGGCTCAGATTATAACCTCTTTGATCAGGAACAATTACATAAAAATTCTGCTCCAAGAATTCAATTTGTTGTTGCCAGCTATACCAAAATGAAGGAAAGCCATGCAGGAAAAGGATGGCAGGCGATGCAGGATTGCCAGATGTTGTTACATGAAGTGTAATTGTGTTAAGGTGATATAGCTTACTTTCTGTTGTCGTATAAGTTGATTTTTGTTTTTGCTGATAAATATCATTCCAACAAATAACATACTTTCTTTAAAACAGCCTTACTTCAATAAGAATAAAAAATTAAAAACAAACCTATTTCACAACATACGTTTTCCTGCCAACACCAATACCCGTAAGCGTTAGCGACTTCCACTGCGATGGCAATTTTGTTTTTAACTGAATAATTCCGGCCGGTGTAATTTCCAATCCGCCAAAGCCGTTTAGCATCGCTTGTATCATGCCGCCGGCACCGGTTGAAAAGTAAGGATTGTTGCCGGTTGCGGTTTCTGCAATTACACCAAAAGGCGGGCGTTGATTAGGTTCAAAACCAACTTTAAAAGCCCGATAAGCGCTATCGGGCATTCCCAGTCTTGAATATAAAATAGAGAAGATGGCATGTGTCATAGCAGGACCTTCACCTACACGTGGTTCGTAATAATCCAAATCGCGTTTAATAGCAGTTACGCCCGTTGTTTCATGCAAGGGATAGGCTAATAAGTTTACATCTGCCTGCTTTATTTTTTCACCATTATAAGCCTCATGTTCTTTGGTTACGCCGTCCCCAAATTTTAAAATCGGGATGTTGTTATAAACATTCATCCAGTCGGCATCGGGTGTTATGCCTAATAGTTTTGCAGCATCGGTAGCATACTTCAAATTGGCTCTGGCAGCGGCATTGGTAAATGCGTTGTTGTCAACGTTCTCCGCCCATTCATCGGCTGCCACCACATTCTTTATATCGTAATGCCCAAGGCTATTTCTTTCAACACGACTTGCCCAAAAATCAGCCGTTTCTTTCAGCAAAGGATAGCCTCTTTCGCGAAGCCAGGTCTTATCCTGCGTAACAGAATAATAGTTCCAGGCAGCAATGGCAATGTCAGCAGAAATATGATGTTCAAACGGTCCGCTCAATGCCCACACAGGCGTTTCTTCATTACCACTGGCTGCGCTTTCCCAGGGAAACATAGCTCCTTTGTAACCGTGCGAAAAGGCATTGTGTTTTGCAGCTTCCAACCGTTGGTAACGATATTCCAATAACGATTTTGCAATATCGGGCTGCAATAGCAACAGTGATGGATACATCCACAATTCGGTATCCCAAAACGCATGACCATTATATCCCAAACCACTCAGACCCATCGGCGATAAGCTATATGCAGTGCCGCTTCTGGCAAACGAATACAAATGATAAATCATACTGTGCACCTGGCGTTGTGTGGCATCATCGCCATCAATAATAATGTCGCTTTTCCAAAGAGAATCCCATGCTCTGTTATGAAATTGAAGCAAGCGTTTTGTGCCTTCCAAAGTAGCAAAAATGGTTAAGCGTTCGGCTTCGTTTAACGGGTCATCGTCATGCGCAGAAGTAATGGCAGAACCCACTATAGCAAAGTGATACGTTTCACCAGCCTTCAGGTTTTTCTTGAATTTTAAAAGGTGCATGTTGTTGTCCCACATCTCATGAATGACAGATGGCTCGCTGCCATGCGGCTCATCAAACAAAAAACTATTGGAAGCTGCCATCAACAGCTTGCCGGTAGGACTTTTAGCGGTTGATGTCAACAACGAAATGGTTACATGCGGACGATCAATCTGGTTAAAATAATTCTCTACATCTTTCAGCATATCAGGTGCTTCCATCACCGAAGCAGGAACAATCTGGATGTTTGTTTTTGCCTTAATAGTTACATCAACCAAAGCAGTATAAGGCAAATGCCGCAACGAATAATAAGTATAAGAAACAGTAGGCTTTATCGCCATAATCAAACGTTGTGGTAAGGTTAGCGTGTTTCATATCCAGCGTTTGCTGAACGTTCTGCACCTGCTTAAAACTTTCGATGCGCTGGCCGTCAACATCGAGATACATATTCAGGAAGTTGAATGTTTTTAAGATGTTGCTTACTCTTCCTCTTCCATACAAATCAAACGCTCCGTTCAGCACCACATCTTTCACTTTAAACGGATCGGGCGATGACACAATGCCAATCATGCCATTGGCAACGGTTTCACCAAAATAAGCCGAAGGATTGATGTTGGTAGCTTTGATTGTCCAGGCATCTTGTGCGATGACAGAAGTGAGATGACAGATGACAGATAAAAAAAATAAAACGACACGTTTATTCATATTGCAATGCTGTTAGGCTGTAAATATAAATGGAGAAGTTCGGAAAGTCAGGAAGACTGAAAGATCGGAAGTTGGGAAAGAAGTAGTTAACTTCCAAGTGATTCAACTTCAACAATAAAAATCGGGCAAAAACAAACTTCAAATTGTTTTTATAAAAATATTCAATCTTCCCTTTTCATTATTCAATTCCATTCCTTTATCTTCGCGCCCTAAAATTTACCTAAGGGGGTATATAAATACTATGCTGATCATTGATTCAAAAGATTGCGAAAACATTGACAAAGCGCTGAAAAAATATAAGAAGAAGTTTGAAAAAAGCAAAGCGCTGTTGCAGTTAAGAGAGCGTCAAAGCTTTACAAAACCTTCTGTAAAACGCCGTACCGAAGTACTGAAAGCAATCTATAAGCAAAACCTGGCGAGTGGCAAAATAGAGAAATAATTTTTTAGAATAGCCGTTGTATAATAGTCGTAAGGCAGTAGCTTTACGACTATTTTTTATGCCCACACCACACAATGCAGAAGCGCAACGTTTTTTGCAGTTTCTTCAGTTTGAAAAAAAGTATTCAGGCTATACATTGGCTTCATATAACACCGATTTGTTCCAGTTTTTCGATTACTTAGAAAGAGAATTTGACGCTCCTTTGCCCGCCGAAATCACAACGCCTTTGGTACGTTCCTGGCTTGCCAATATTAAAAGTGAAGAAGGCTTAACCAACAAAAGCATCAACCGCAAAATTTCTGCCTTACAATCTTTTTTTAAATACTTACTGAAGCAGGGCGTTATTGTACAATCGCCAATGCAGAGCATTGTTTCGCCCAAAATCAGTAAGCGGTTGCCACAGTTTGTTGATGAAAAAGACATGCAGAAACTGTTTCAAAACATCGAATTTCCTGATGACCATGATGGACGAACACAACGTTTGGTTTTGCTTCTTTTTTATTCAACCGGAATACGTTTGAGCGAATTAATCAACCTGAAAGAAAGCAACATTGATTGGAGTTACAGCCAAATAAAAGTGCTGGGCAAAGGGAACAAAGAACGCCTCATTCCGGTATCGAATGAACTACTTAGTTCTATTAAAAATTACATTGCACAAAAGCCTGTTGCCAACCACACGGATGTTGTTTTTACCAATAGCAAAGGCAAACCTTTATACCCCAAAATGGTGTATAATTTTGTAAAAAAATATTTGGGTGCAACCACAAGTATTGAGAAGCGGAGCCCGCACATTTTACGACACACATTTGCTACGCACCTGATGAACAACGGTGCTGAGCTGAATTCCGTAAAAGAATTATTAGGTCATTCGAGTTTGGCTTCAACGCAGGTTTACACGCATCTCACCATCGAAAAATTAAAAGAAGTGTACAAGCAGGCGCATCCAAAAGCTTAGGCAGCAATGGAAGTGTGATTTTCTGCGCCTTAAACTTTTTTTTTATGCACACAACATAAAAAAGAAATTAAAATTTTGTTTTGTCAATTTTTTATTCAAACCATTCACTAACTTGTCCTTCATAAACTACATCATTCAACCAATATTCTTCCTATTTTCTCACAATAAAAATCAATCATTATGAATGTAAATTGTCAGTCGGTTCACTTCAATGCCGATTCCAAACTGCTGAGTTATGTTATGGACAAAACTCAAAAGTTAGAAAACTTTCACGACCGGATTATCAAGGTGGATGTGTTTTTGAAGTTAGACAATTTGGTACATAATTTAAAAGATAAAATTGTGGAAATTCGGGTGCACGTGCCGCGCCAAAAATTGTTTGTAAAAGCTTCATCAAAGTCGTTTGAAGAATCGTTCGACAGCGCTTTGTATTCTGCCATCAACCAGATCAAAAGAAAAAAAGAAAAATTAGCTTCCGCTTAAATAATACAAGCCTCGTTACGACGGGGCTTTTTTGTTTTTATGCAAAAAACTTGCTCTCCAATATCTTTGACGATGTATGAACAGGAAACATGCTTTGTATTTAGTAATGGCGTTTGGCCTGTTCGTTTTTTTGTACCCGCCAGAGCAGCTTTATTTTTTAAGTGATGACTGGGACAGTCTGCTTTTTTCTTTGCAACCTGCTCATATTCTACATTCCTATCGGCCTCTTTCCGATGCCGTTTTGTATCTTGATTATTCCATTTGGAAATTGAATGCAACCGGCTTTCACATTACCAGTTTCGTGCTCCATTTTGCTTCTGTGCTGTGCGTATATTTTCTGGCAAAAAACATCTTCCGTTTACGGAACAACAATGCGCTATCAGGCAAGCTGGCATTACTTTCCAGCCTTATTTTTCTATTTTATCCTTTTCATAGTGAAGCCATATTTTGGATTGTTGGCAGAGGTGCTATTTTGTGCACACTGTTTTCTTTGCTAAGCATTCTTTTTTTTGTAAGAAAAGAGACAACCGTTTGGTCGTATCTCTGCTCATTACTTTGCTTTGCGCTTGCTTTGTTCAGTTATGAAGAAGCGTGGATATTGCCATTAATAATCGTTGTTTTAGTTTGGGCAAAAACAAACAAAAACAAACGAACTTCCTATCTTTATGCCGCTGGTTTCGGGTTTGTTTTTGCACTTTATTTTGGGGGAAGATATTGGTTTACCAACGACATCATTGGTACGCCTTATGGCTCGGCACGAATGACTGATTTTAACTTTCTCCGCTGGTGCAAAAATGCGGCGGCGCTCGTTGCGCGTTCTGTTGTTGCTCCCATGCAGTCGTCTCTACTGTTTGTGTTTACAGTTGCCTTTGTTTTTGCCGTAATTGTATTGTTGCTTTTTTTCTTTCGTAAAAAAATAAATGCAGTTATTGTTGTTAGCGGCGTCTGTTTTTTGTTATCGTTAGTGCCGGTCATTCCTCTTGGCATTGATACGCACGATACTGAATCAGAACGGTTTTTATATTTCCCTTCTTTGTTTTTGGCTATTTTTTTCATGCAAATTATTGCCTTTGTTTTTGAAAGAAAACTATGGCTTGCCTATCTTCTTTTCATTGCAGAAATCATTGCATTGCGATTGAGCTATGACAATTTTAGGAGAAGCAGTAAAGTAAGCGAAGCAACCATTTCAGCCTTGTATCAGACAGGCAGTGCCGATACAATTTTTTGCACTCATCTTCCTGGTGAATACAGAGGCGCATTTATATTTCGCAACGGCTTTGAAAGTGCTGTTAAGATCATTAAAAAAGATTCGATGCGAAGTGTTGTCATTTTGTCGAGAGGTGAGTTGTTTTATCTTTCTAAAAATTATAGTGTTGATTTTATTCAGCCATTTCCAAACAGTAAGAAGAACTTACAAATAGAATGGAAAGAAGATAAAGTTATTTTGAAAAGGTAAGTTGGTGCTGCCAGTAATTTCTTTTATGAAAACCTCAGAAAAAAGAGTACAATATTTTGCCAGATAAAGTTTTCTTCTACCTTTGCAATCCCGAAAAAACGGGCAGTTCTTTGTTTGCCACTTTAGCTCAGCTGGTAGAGCAACTGATTTGTAATCAGTAGGTCGTTGGTTCGATTCCGACAAGTGGCTCGTAGATTTGTAATTGCTGATTTGGGAATTATGACTTTTATTGTACATCAGTCATAATTCCGAATTCATAAATCAAAAATGATTTGGGCAGGTGGCCGAGTGGTTAAAGGCGACAGACTGTAAATCTGTTCTCTTCGGAGTACATAGGTTCGAACCCTATCCTGCCCACAATTATTGCTAATGGTTATTTTCGATTGACAATTAACATTGTTCTATTCACAAAAAATGCGGAAGTAGCTCAACTGGTAGAGCGATAGCCTTCCAAGCTATAGGTTGCGGGTTCGATTCTCGTCTTCCGCTCTCTTTGAGATGACAGAAAACAGATGACGCATGACAGGCATTTTTTCTGTCAGTTTACAACGGTCAGTTATCATCTGTTTGGCAAGCCGTTGTAGCTCAGTGGTAGAGCACTTCCTTGGTAGGGAAGAGGTCGTGAGTCCGATTCTCACTAACGGCTCTTTTTATTGTTGATGGTTACTTTTTAATTGTGATGATTGGATTCTTATCAATTAACCATTATCAATTTTCAATTACAAATATTATGGTATTGTTTGCAAGCAATTCAGTTACTTGCAGACCTTATTTAATTAATAAATACACAACATAAAAAACCGATACAATGTCTAAAGAGACCTTTAAGAGGGAAAAACCTCACGTAAATGTTGGAACTATTGGTCACGTAGACCACGGTAAAACAACATTAACAGCCGCCATCACCACCATTCTTGCAAGCAAGGGTATGGCTCAGGCAAGAAAGTATGATGAAATTGATGCCGCTCCTGAAGAAAAGGAACGTGGCATTACCATCAATACTGCACACGTTGAATATGAAACTGTAAACCGCCACTATGCGCACGTTGACTGCCCGGGTCATGCCGATTATGTGAAAAACATGATTACCGGTGCTGCGCAAATGGATGGTGCCATCCTTGTAGTAGCTGCTACTGATGGTCCAATGCCGCAAACACGCGAACACATCCTGTTGGCACGCCAGGTAGGCGTTCCACGCATGGTAGTGTTTATGAATAAAGTTGATCTTGTGGATGATCCTGAATTGATAGAACTTGTAGAAATGGAAATCCGCGAAATTCTTTCTAAAAATGGCTTTGACGGTGATAACACACCCATCATCCAGGGTTCTGCTACCGGTGCATTAGCCGGTGAAGCAAAATGGGTAAAAGCCGTTGAAGATTTGATGGATGCTGTGGATTCTTACATTCCATTACCTCCCCGTCCGATTGATCAACCATTCCTGATGAGTGTGGAAGACGTATTTTCTATCACGGGTCGTGGTACTGTTGCAACAGGTCGTATCGAGCGTGGTATTGTGAAAGTAGGTGAAGCGGTTGAAATTGTAGGCTTGATTCCAACACCATTGAACTCGGTAGTAACCGGCGTTGAAATGTTCAAAAAATTATTGGACGAAGGTCAGGCTGGTGATAACGCAGGTTTGTTATTGCGTGGTATTGAAAAGAAAGATATCCGCCGCGGTATGGTTATCGTAAAACCAAAATCTATCACACCGCATACTGAATTCAAATGCGAAGTGTATGTGTTGAGCAAAGAAGAAGGTGGCCGTCATACTCCATTCTTCAATAAATACCGTCCTCAGTTCTACTTCCGTACAACCGACGTTACCGGTGAAGTTGAATTGCCAGCAGGAACAGAAATGGTAATGCCTGGTGATAACATCAGCTTAACTGTAAAACTAATTCAGCCAATAGCCATGGAAAAAGGTTTGAAATTCGCTATTCGCGAAGGTGGTCGTACAGTAGGTGCTGGTCAGGTAACTGAAATTCTGAAATAAGAAAGAAGTTCTTATCTTTATACAATCAGCTAATCAGCAAATGGTTGATTAGCTGATTTTCTTACACGGGTATCGTACAACGGTTAGTATAGAGGTCTCCAAAACCTTCGATCTGGGTTCGAATCCTAGTACCCGTGCAGCTATTGTAAATTGACTTATTGTTAATTGTTAATCGAACGAAGTGAATAAAATCTCTCTTTATTTTAAAGAATCGTATCACGAACTGGTTGAGAAAGTAACCTGGCCCACATGGAATGAATTGCAACAATCAACCGTTATTGTTTTGGTTGCCACAATATTAATCACTGCCGTTGTAGGGGTGATGGACTTAGCAAGCGGTTGGCTGCTGAAGTTTATTTATTCTTTGTTTCAAAAGTAAAAGAATATGGAAAACGTGATAGAACAAGATGCACAAGTGCAACCACAGGAAGCCGACACCAAGTGGTATGCCTTGCGTGTGGTAAGTGGCAAAGAAAGAAAAGTAAAAGAATATTTGGATAAGGACATCGCCCGCAATGGCTGGAGCAACATTGTAAAGCAGGTTTTTTTACCTCAGGAAAAAGTATATAAAGTACTGAACGGTAAAAAAGTAATGCGCGAAAGAAACAACTACCCTGGGTATCTGTTTCTGGAAGTGGCGAGCGGAAAGTTGAATGATGATATGATTCAGTACATCAGCAACTTAACCAACGTAATGCACTTCTTAACCGATGGCACCGGAAGCAAAGGCAATATCATTCCGCTTCGCAGAACTGAAGTGATCAGGATGCTTGGAAAAGTGGATGAAATGAACGACCAAGGCGCAACCTTAAGTGAGCCTTTCATTATTGGAGAAACCATCAAAATCATTGAAGGACCCTTTAACGATTTCAATGGTGTGATTGAAGAAATTAACGATGAAAAAAAGAAACTGAAAGTATCCGTAAAAATCTTTGGTCGCTCCACTCCTGTTGAACTGAATTACATGCAGGTTGAAAAACTCAATTAAATAAAAATTATCTGATCTTACGAAACAAAAGCCTCCCGACATGTCGGGAGGCTTTTGTTTTTACAACAATTATTCACTTCGTAAACAGACAAGACCTATAAGGTTTTAAAAACCTTATAGGTCTATTATAAAAAGTTAGCAGTTACCATCAAACACAAACTCATTTCTCTATTTGCTTGATGTGATACTCCTGAATCTTCGGTGGGTTTTCGGGCGTTAGAGTAAAGTTGATTTGAATATTCTTCTTCTCTCCTTCAACAACAAAGCTTCCACGCAGTTGGTTTAAGGGTGCCACATCACCAATCTTTATTATTTTTCCTGCATTTCCAAAAATGGTTGCCGCTTCTTTTTGCAACGAATCCATCGGGTAATCCATAAAAAAATTCTGAGCAAACAAGCTGCTTTGCTGCGCTCCTTTCCATGAAGGCAACAACTTTATCAATGCATCTCTTCGCTGCTGTAAAACTTGTGATGGAGGTAATTGCCCCGGCTGCAATTGTGCAAGCTTTATAATCGTATCTAACACTTGTAAATTCACAACACCCATCGGAGCATAAGTAAGATTGGCAAACGACACAATGCCAATGCCGTATTCAGGCATAATTTTCCATTCGCTGCCAAAGCCAGGTAAGCCGCCACTGTGCCCGACATAAGTTTTGTTATCGCAATCCTTCATCCAACGCAAGCCATAGCAATACGCCGAAATGGTGGCACATTCTCTACCATTAGGAAATTGATAACGGGGCGATAAAGTGTTGATGTTCCAGGGCTGCTGCATCTCGCGTAGCGAACTTCTTTTTACGGGTCCCGTTTCTTCGCCGTTCGTTGGTGGTGTGGCTGATTGATGCAAGGCAATGTACTTACTAAAATCTTCTATTGAAGTAATCAAACCGCCCATTGCCCCATAAGAGCCATCATGCAACAACGGTTGTTCAATCCATTGGTTGTTCAACCAGCGATAGCCATGTGCCAATTGCTCAGGTGGAACTTTTGTATATTCCCATTGCGTGTGCGTCATGCCCAAAGGCTGCAATATATTTTCAGTTATGTATTGCTGATACGGCTTGCCCGAAACGTGGGTAACAATGTGCCCAAGCAAGGCAAAAGCAAGATTGCTGTATTCATAAGCCACGCCGGGAACGTTGGAAAAAGAAACACCATTTTTTATTAAAGCCATAAGCTGTTCATCACTGTCTTCCAACTGCCTGTCGCCCCAGGGATTGTCTTCAGGAAAACCAGTTGCATGAGAGAGCAAATGACGAATAGTGATGGGTGGCGCATCGCTGGTTAAGTAGTGCAGCGATTTCATTTCGGGGATGTATTTATAAGCCGGGTCGTCAAGTGATAACTTGCCTTCATCGCGCAGCTTTATGATTGCCATTGCAGTGAAGCTTTTGGTCATAGAAGCAATGCGAAAAAGGGAGGCAGGTGTTGCTTTTGTTCTCTTTGAAATATCGGTAAAACCAAACGCATTCGAATGAACCAGTTTACCATCCACCACCAACCCAAAAGCAGTGGCAGGAAAATGATTCTTTACTGAATAAGCTTTAAAAATACTATCTGCAACTGCGAACGTAGCTTCAATTTTTTGAAGACGATTGGTATCAGTAAATCGTGGCGGCTGATAAGTTGCTTGTTGATTTTGAGCAATGGAAGAATGAGTTATAGCACAAAAAACAACAAGTAATAAGTGATAAAAAAGATGGCTTTTGTAAACGATATATCTCTTCATAAATAGTGCTGTTGTTGGTTTGTCACTGTTAAAGAAGATGAGGCTTTTTTCAGCAAAAAATTCTGTTTGCTTTCTTTTAAAAAAGGGACAAAAACAAACCTTATACTTCCACCATTTCGTTAACTGAATAATGCTGTTCAATTTCTTCCAATACTTCAATAATGTGATGCACTGATGACAACTGAACGAGCTTTTGCCTGAACTCTTTAATGTTGGGATAGCCTTTTAAATAGTTGGAATAATGCGGTCGCATTTCTAATACACCCAGCACTTCACCTTTCCAGCCAACCGATTTATAAAGATGTTGTTTGATCACTTCAATGCGTTGCTGAATCGTAGGCGGAGCAAGCGTTTCGCCAGTTTGCAGGTACTGTTTGATTTCATTAAAAATCCAGGGATAACCAATGGCAGCACGACCAATCATAATGCCATCAACACCATATTTGTTTTTGTATTCTAACGCTTTTTGCGGGCTATCAATATCGCCATTACCAAAGATAGGAATGTGAATGGCAGGATTGTTTTTTACCGCTGCAATCAAACGCCAGTCCGCTTCACCTTTGTACATCTGAGAGCGCGTTCTGCCATGAATGGAAAGTGCCTGTATGCCCACATCCTGTAAGCGAAGTGCAACTTCTTCAATGTTTTTTGAATCTTCATCCCAACCCAAACGCGTTTTTACGGTAACAGGCTTGCCCGTGCTTTGTACAACCGCTTTCGTCAATCGCACCATTAAATCTACATCTTTCAACACGGCTGCGCCTGCTCCTTTGCACACTACTTTTTTTACAGGACAGCCAAAATTAATATCTACTAAATCGGGATTCACGGCATCTACAATGCGTGCGCTCATGGCCATCGCTTCTTCATCACCACCAAAAATTTGAATGCCAACGGGTCGTTCTTCTTCATAAATATCCAGCTTTTGCTTGCTTTTGATGGCATTCCGAATCAAACCTTCACTGCTGATAAATTCAGTGTACATCAAATCGGCGCCAGCCGCTTTGCACACAGCACGAAACGGCGGATCGCTTACATCTTCCATTGGCGCCAAAAGCAATGGGAAATCGGGCAGTAGTATATTTCCAATGTTCATTAAAGCAAAGTTAGGAACGGCGGTACTGATTTATGATTGATGATTTTAGATTTATGATTTGTGATTGAAGCAATGAAAATTGGTGCAAAAACAAACCTTTGAACCACAAAGGCACAGAGAACATAAAGGTTCACGAAGGATATAAAATAAGAATCTTTGTGCAACTTTTTTACTTTGAGTCTTTGTGGTTCAAATGTTTATTGATACAACCAAACACGCAATAATGAAATCAACTGATCAACATCAATGGGTTTTGAAATATAATCCGAAGCACCTGCCTGGATGCACTTTTCCCTGTCGCCATACATCGCTTTTGCCGTAACAGCAAGAATAGGAAGGTTTCGGTATTGCGGCATTTTGCGGATGGTTTGTGTGGCTTCGTAGCCGTCCATTTCGGGCATCATCATATCCATCAAAATCAAATTTACTTTTGGGTTTTGCTTTAATTGTTCCAGCGCATCCTTACCATCCGTTGCCGAAATAACAGTCATTTTATGCGCTTCTAAGGCTTTGGTAAGAGAGTAAATGTTGCGTACATCATCATCAGCAATCAGCACTGTTTTATTTTGCAATACCGGTTCCAAAGCGCTTAACCGGCGTGTGGTTTTTTTGGTTTTGTTAGGATCGTTTTCTTCAACAATCTGAAGAAATACATCTATCTCATCCAAAATTCGTTTGTAGGAATTGGCTGTTTTTACAACGATGGAATCTGCCACTTGTTTAATGCGTGCCTCTTCTCCTTTTGATAAGACTTTTACCAGTAAAAATAATAATGGGCAATTGCTCTAAACCATCCGTATTTTTTATGTTCTCCAATGCGCCATAACCATTGTCGGCAAATACTTTCATTTCCAATACAACACAATCCGCACTTCCATCTTTTAAAATGGTTGCTGCTTCAGTTATTTCCTGTGTTCCTTTCACATTGATGTTGTATGATTCCAAAAAATAGCACAATGCCTGCGCATGTTTTTCATTTTCTTCAACAATCAAAATTTTCTTCGGACCTTGTTGCAATGCCTCTTCAATTTTATTAAACACTTCCGGCAGTTTGTCAAGTGCCATTGGTTTATCAATAAAATCAATAGCGCCACGCTCTAAGCTTTCGTCCTTTGCCTGCATTGACGACATCATGTGCACCGGAATATGCCTTGTAGCCGCATTTGTTTTTAGTTCATCCATCACTTGCCAGCCGTCTTTAACCGGCAGCCTTATATCAAGCAAAATAGCTGTTGGCAAATATTGCAAAGCCAACTGCACACCGTGGTCGCCACGCGATGCAATTAGCCCTTTATAATTGTTGGAATGAGCAAATGAAAGAAGCGTTTGTGCAAACGTCGTATCATCTTCCACAATCAATATCACTTTATCACCTGGCTTAATGTTATCTCTGTCATCAAACACGGTTTGCGAATCGTTGGAAGGAGCTATCTTTTCTTCCTTAACAGCAGGCTGAAAAGGCTTTAATTGTGCGAGAGAAGGAGGAACCGTTGTTTCTTCAGCGATGGGTTGAACTTTTGCATTAACAGGTATTACAAGTGAAAATGCGCTTCCCTTTTTTACTTCACTCTGCAATGTAATTTCACCCCCTAATAATTTGGCTAACTCGCGGCTGATTGACAAGCCTAAACCTGTGCCGCCATACTTGCGCCGTGTTGAGCCATCTGCCTGCTGAAACGCTTCAAACACTAAGTGTTGCTTGTCGTCGGCAATGCCAATACCCGTATCCATTACAGAGAACTGAATTTGGTTTTGCCCATATTTTTTTACTTGCATAGATACACTTCCCCTCGATGTAAATTTGATGGCATTCGATAACAAATTCTTCAAAATTTGTTCAAGCCGCAATGAATCGGTAACAATACTTTGCGGCACATCTTCATCAGCGTGAATGGTGAAGGAAAGTCCTTTCTCTTTTGCCAAAGGCGCAAACAATGAAGTGAGATTGTTGCTTACTTCAGCCACATTCACATCTCTGAATTCAACCTTCATTTTGCCGGCTTCAATTTTGGATAAATCCAAAATCTCATCAATTAAAGTGAGCAATCCATTGCCTGAATTTTGAATCACTCTTGCAAATTCTTCCTGTTCCTTGGTAAGATTTTTTTCGTTGTTTTCTGCGAGCAATCTTGACAATAACAAAATGGAATTGAGCGGTGTGCGAAGCTCATGCGACATATTGGCGAGAAACTCGCTTTTGTATTTGGTAGTGGTTTCGAGTTCTTCGGCTTTTTTTTGTATTTCTAAATTTCGCTCAACAATCATTTGGTTTTTTTCTTCCAGCATCGAGCTGCGTTCTTCCAGTTCCTGGTTGGCTTGCAGCAACTCTTCCTGCTGCACTTTCAGCTCTTCTTCCGATACTTGTAGCTTTTGCGCCTGCGTTTCCAAATCGGCATTCAAATGCTCCAGCTCATGTTGCTGCATCTGCAATTCTTCGGATTGAGCCTGTGTTTCGCTCAACAACAGTTGCAGCTTTGCATTTTGTTTTGCACTTTCAATTGATAAGCCGATGTTGGAAGCAATTGTTTCAAAAAATTCAATGGCTTCATTTGAATAAGGCTCAATGGAAGCTAATTCAACAATGGCTTTTACATCATTCTCCCAAATTGCAGCAAAAAGTACCAGATTTTCTGGTTTTATATTGCCGGTTGCATAGCTTACAACAATATCATTTTGTGGCAGGTTGCTGAGATGAAGCATCTTTTTTTCATCAGCACATTTACCTACCAAACCTTCACCATTATTGAAAGATTTTTTTAGTTTATCGTCGAGGCCCAGGCTGGCCGTCAATTGAAACATGCTGTTTTCGCAAACATATATGGCTGCTGCAATACTTGATGTATAATTGGCTAAGCTGTTAATTACATTTTTTGAGAGCGTATTGATTTCTTTTTCACCTATCATTTGCTCGTTTACCAATGCCAAACCATTCTTCATCCATTCGCGTTTTTTTAAGTCTTCAAACGATGTTTCCAAACCAGCCGCCATTTTATTCAGCGAAGCGCCCAGCTTGCCAAGGCTGTCTTTTTCAACATCGCTGATGCGAACTTTATAATCGCCTGCCGACACCTGTGCTGCAATGTTTTCAATCATCTCAATGCGGGCTACTGTTTCTTTTTCATTCTTTTCCAATGACCGCTGCAATGCCAAACGAATTTCATAATCGCCTAAAACCTTACGGTAAAAAAAAATAGTAATTAAAAGCGCAGAAAGTGCGGTGATAACAAGAATGAAAGGCGTGAGCCAAGAAAAAAAAGTAAAGCTTTGGGAACGTATTGCCAGTAACCTTTTTTCTTCAGATTCAACAGTGGAAACGATTTCACGGGTACTGTCCATAGTTTGCTGACCTTCCATCAACTGCGAACCTTGTATGATAACACCAGTTTCCTGCTGATGAATAAGTTGCTCCAGCTTACTAAAGCGGCGTTGGAACAACAGGCTCAGTTGCCTGCAATTAATTTGTTGTTTATCGTTGTCCTTGGTTAAAGTGGTGAGCGTATCAATTACTCCAAAAATCTTCATTTTTGGCATTTGTAAACGGCATTAGAAAAATAGTGCTGCCTGTAAGCAAATACCCACGCTGTCCCGATTCGGCATCTTTTAATAAAGAAAATGCTTTTTCAGCTTTTTGAATGACGACATTGGTATGGTTTACCCACTCTGCCTGATTGCTTAACTTTTGAATGCTAATGTACGAAGCAACTGAACTGATGATGAGAACCAACAAAGAAAGACCAAACCCTCTTTGCAAGTTTCGTTTCATTTTATTTGGCATAGATCATTGATATGAAAAACAAAATTTGCAAACGCAAATGTTGTTTCGTTAGTTGAAAAATTCGGGCAAAAACAAACTCTTCAATCTGATTGCAACGGGATGTCGAAATAAAACGTAGAGCCCTCGCCCAGCTTGCTTTCCACGCCAAAATCGCCATTGTGCCGTTTGACGATTTCAGAGCAAATGTACAAGCCAATGCCCAAGCCCTGGAAGCGGTTAGAAGAAGCTTCGGCACGGTAAAACTTTTTAAAAATATCACGCTGGTTGTCGGACGCAATACCAATTCCAAAATCACGAACCAAAACCTTTATTCTTTCTTTACGCGATGTATCAATATCTACTTCCACATTATCATTTTCGGGTGAATATTTTACTGCGTTGCTTAAATAATTAATGAGCACTTGTTCGATGCGCATGTCATCCCCAAACACATTTACATCAGGGTTTCCTTTTATCAATATTTTACTGCGCGGATAGGTTTGTTTTGTTGATTCAATAGCACTATTCAACAAGGTTTTAAAATTAAACCATTGCTTATTAAACTTTAGTTTGCCACTTTCAATTTTAGAAATATCGAGCAAATCGGCAATGAGCAAATACAACTTATCAATTTGCTTTTCGGTTCGGTTGATAAACATTTTTGCCTGCTCTTTCGATTCATCATTTATGGCAGAATGCAGCAAATGCACATAAGCTTTAATGCTGGTGAGCGGCGTTTTCAATTCATGGCTGGCAATGCTGATGAACTCATCTTTTTTATCGAGTGCTTTTTTTTGCTCTTCAATATCAGTGAACGTTCCCACCCATTTCGTAATAGTCTCGCCTTCTTTAATAGGAATGGCACGCAGCAAATGCCAGCGCGAAGCATCGGTATTGCGCTTGCAAATGTTCAGCTCTAATTCCACATCGTTACCATCACTGATGGCTTTTTGCCATTGTGCCCGGGCATTCATCTGACCATCAGGAAGTTTTGGAAATTCAGTACCATCGGCTGAATAATCGTACCAATGTTCGTTTACAAATTCAATATTTCCATCGGGCTTTGCAGTAAACGCAATTTGCGGAATGCTTTCCAAAATAGATTGCAGTTCGCGGTTTCTTTCTTTCAGTTGCAGTTGCACGCCTTTGCGCACTTCTATTTCTTCGCGCAACGAATTTTGCGTAGCATTTAAAGCCTGCGTTTGCGTGTAAAGCCGGTAAAACGTTTTTACTTTTAAAATAAGAATGTCAGGATCGAATGGCTTGGTGATGTAATCTATAGCACCGGAAGCATACCCTTTGGTAATGAACTTTTTTTCAACATTTACGGCTGATAAAAAAATGATAGGAATGTCTTTGGTACGGCTGGTTCCGCTAATGGCTTCAGCCACTTCAAAGCCATCCATGCCAGGCATTTGTACGTCTAAAATGATAAGAAAATAATGATTCTTCAGAATTTTTAATAAAGCTTCTTCGCCCGATAAAGCGGTATCAACCTTAAAATCGTTAATCTCAAGAATTTTTTTTAAAGAGAGAATATTTTCACGTTTATCATCAACAATTAAAATCATGAAAACAGAATATCGAAATTTAAAAAAAGGTAAAAGTATATGAATTGCCGCTTCAACCAAAATGAGGATGATAAACAGCAAGTTTTACAACTCATTCAATAACAAACAGAGTTTACTTACATAACGTGCATAACTGTTTTTGTTGCATGTGCAGAATATTTTACTTTGTGCCAAAATATGCTTTTTGAAAAGCATTCTTTTCATATTGTTTTGCCTGTTATCTACGTCTCTTTTCAGCCAATATTTTTTTCGGGGCGAAATTAAAGATACGCAGGGCAATGCTATTGCGTTTGCAAAAATCAAGCTGAAATCAAAAGGCAATGCACAGTTTAACAGTGGCTCATCGGGCGGCTTTGGCATTCCTCTTTCTGTAAAGCAAGATTCCATCACTGTTATGCTTGAGGGTTATGATACCTTAACGCAATGGGTAACGGTCAACACATTTCAAACTCTTGTTTTACAGCCGGTGCAAAGCCGCAATAATCAAGCCGGTAAAGGTTTGTTTTCATTAACCAAAAGCATTTCCAACAACAAACCGGCAACCACTGTTTTTTATGGCGATGAAACTTATACATCGCTTGCTGAAAATGATTTTGTCAGTTCGGCAACGGCACCCGAAACAAGCATTGCGCTCAACATCAACAGCGCATCGTACAGCAATATCCGCAGGTTTTTAAACATGAAAACCACAGTGCCTGCCGATGGTGTGCGCATTGAAGAGATGTTGAATTATTTCAATCTTAATAAAACAAATACGGATGCAACCCCTAAAGAGTTTCGGTTTGAAACGAGCTTAACCACCTGTCCCTGGAACGATAGCAGCCAGTTGTTATTTATAAATATTCATGCTCCCAAACTCGATTTTAAAAACGTTCCACCAGCAAAATTTATTTTCCTGATTGATGTATCCGGCTCGATGGATAAAGACAATCGTTTGCCGCTTGTGCAGGCTGCCTTTACATACTTAGTAAACAATTTAAGAGCGCAGGACACAGTTGGCATTGTTACTTACGGAGGCTTTGTTGGCATTGCATTGCAGCCCACATCGGGCGCTGAAAAAGAAAAAATTATTCATGTGATTGATGGCTTGCACGCTGATGGTGATACGCCAGGTTCGCAGGCTATTCAAACAGCTTACGAACTGGCTGAAAAAATTGCCGATTCCAAAAGCAACAATCGTGTGATACTGGCAACTGATGGTGATTTTAATATTGGTCAGACCTCAGATAAAGAATTGGAAGCCATTGTGAACTTTCACAAACAGAAAGGGATTTATTTAACCTGCCTCGGCACTGGAATGGGCAATTACAAAGACAGTCGTTTGGAAATGCTTGCTAAAACCGGCAACGGCAATTTTGCTTATCTTGACAATATGCAGGAAGCGCAAAAAACAATGGTTACAGAGTTTGCAAAAAACCTGTATGCGGTTGCTAACAATGCCTGGTTGAAGATTCTTTTTAATGAAGCAAGCGTAAAGCGCTACCGGCTGATTGGCTACGACAACCGCAAAGATGCATCAGGCGATACAATACTATCAGAGGGTGGCGATATTGGCAGCGGGCAAAGCACTTTACTCTTGTTTCAAATTGAACCAACAACAATCAGCAATCAGCAATCATTAGCCACTTTGCAAATGCATTATTGGTTGTCGCAAAATGGCGTTGAACAAGTAAAGGAATTTACTGCGGCTTCAGCCTGTATTCCTTTCGATTCTGCACAAAACAATCTTCGTTTTGCTACTGCCGTTTGCATGTTTGGAAGCTTGCTGAAGCATTCAAAATTTGCTATGAATTATAACTGGAATACAGTTGAAAGCCTTGCCCGCAACAGCTATGACAAAAGCAGTATTTCAGAAAAAGAATTTCTTGATTTGATAACAAAAGCAAAAGCAGTTTATACGCAAAACAGTAACGAGAAAAGAAGAAAGAAAAACGAAGAATAAAATTGAGAATCGTGTTGCGGTTACATGTATCAAAGCAGTAATCAATCAATTTCATAATCGTTTTGTTTTTGCACAAAAACAAACCTTTCGCTTATCCAATTTCTAAAAATATTTTTTCGCATCTCCACACGTTCCCGACGGTATCTTTGAATATTATAGCTAATTAAAACATGTCGTTACAGGTATCTAATCTCGTTAAAATTTACGGTGAACAAAAAGCAGTGAACAACATTTCTTTTGCCATAAACAAAGGCGAAATTGTTGGTTTTTTAGGGCCGAATGGCGCAGGCAAAAGCACCACCATGAAAATGATTACGGGCTATTTGCAACCCGATGGCGGCAGTGCATTGGTGTGTGGTATTGATGTAGCGGATGATCCAATTGCTGTAAAGAAAAAGATTGGTTATTTACCGGAAGCCAACCCTTTGTATTACGATATGTATGTGCGGGAATACCTGCAATTCATTGCCGGTGTTCATCAGATAAAAGAGGCAAAACAAAACATCAATCACGTGATTGAACTAACGGGTTTAACTACCGAAAGCAAAAAAAAAACCGGACAATTATCGAAAGGTTACAAACAACGTGTAGGACTCGCGGCAGCGCTTATTCATCAGCCTGAAGTATTAATTTTAGATGAGCCAACCAGTGGTCTTGATCCCAATCAAATTATCGAAATCCGCAACGTAATTAAAGAAGAGGCAAAGAATAAAACGGTTTTGTTTTCATCACATATTTTAAGTGAAGTACAGGCAATCTGCAGCCGCATCATCATTATTAATAAAGGACAATTGGTGGCTGATGATACGATACAAAATTTAGGCAAAACCAAAAAGGGCAAATCCGTTGCTGTTGCGTTTGACAAGCCTGTTGACGATTTGTTATTGCAAAATTTATCATCAGTGGTTGCTGTACATAAAACAAGCGATTCTTCTTTTTCATTACAAACAAACGACGACGCCAGTACAAGAAGACAATTGTTAGAACTGGCTTTGCAACACAACTTCAATATTGTGTCTCTGCAGTCGGAAGAAAACAATTTAGAAGAAGTGTTCAGGCAATTAACAAAGTAAGCTGCAGGTGTTAGCTGCAAGTAATAAGGTGTTGCGTATTAAATATTTTTCTGTCACGCCTTTCTTCCTTGTAGCTAACGGCTTGTAGCTTGCAGCTCAAAACAAACACTATGCTTCAACTATCCACACTTACATTTTTAAAAAATTTAAAGAAGAACAACGCCAAAGAATGGTTTGATGCGAACCGGAAAAGCTATGAAGCTGCACGCACAGATTTCATTCATTTGATTGATGAAGTGTTGAAGATTCACAGTAAAAAAGATGAAGATTTGGCTTCGCTGAATGCAAAAGAAACGGTGTTTCGCATCAACCGCGACATCCGGTTTAGCAAAGACAAAACGCCTTACAAAACAAACTTGGCAGCAGGCTTCGGGCGTGGTGGAAAGAAGAGCCTGTATGCAGGTTATTACATTCATATCGAGCCGGGCAATAACAGTATTATTGGTGGCGGTGTGTGGATGCCGGAAGCTGATGTGGTGAAAAAAATAAGGCAGGAAATTGATTATTCTTTTTATGAGTTTTCAAACATTATTCATAAAAAAGCATTCGAAAAAATATATGGCGATTTAGATAAAGACAAAGAATTGATGTTAAGCCGTCCGCCCAAAGGATATGATGATACGAACAAAGCCATTGAATATCTGAAACTCAAAAGTTTTATTGCGATGAAGACTTTGAAAGATGAAGAACTCACCGATAAAAATGTGGTAAAAACAATAACCGAATCGTTAGTCGCTTTGCAGCCGTTTTTACAGTTTTTAAACAGAGCTATTGAAGGTTAACAAACGGCTTTTTGTTTACCCGTTATCTTCGCGCCACTTATGTCGCAATTTGCCCACGATGATATTGTGCCGTTTCAAAACAGCCGGCTTACCAAAAAGCAGCAGGTGGCTACAATGTTTGACAACATTGCATTCCGCTACGATTTCCTCAATCGTTTTTTAACTGCCGGTGTGGACGTTTGGTGGCGAAAAAAAATGATTCTTTCTTTACAAAACATTCATCCGCAAATAGTATTGGACGTAGCTACTGGTACAGGCGATGTTGCTTTGTTAACCTATAAACTATTACAACCCAAACAAATTATCGGTGTTGACATTTCGGAAGGAATGTTAGAACTGGGCAGAGAAAAAGTGGCCAAAAACAAATTGCAGAACAGCATTCAATTAGCGAATGCTGATAGTGAAAATCTTCCCTTTGCAAATGATTATTTCGATGCCATCACTGTTGCATTTGGTGTGAGAAATTTTGAGCATTTGGAAAAAGGCTTAATTGAAATGCTTCGCGTTTTAAAACCTGGTGGAAAGCTGGCTGTGCTTGAATTTTCTCAACCGAAGAATAGATTATTCAAAGCCTTTTGCAATTTTTATAACAACATAATTGTGCCCGGTGCAGGACGTTTTTTTGCCAAAAACAAAGACGCTTATAACTACCTCAACCATTCGGCGAAAGTGTTTCCCGAAAGAGAACAATTCACTTCTATTCTTGCCAACGTTGGTTATCAGAATGTTTCTTACAAAGCCTTGAGCCTGGGCATTTGTTGCCGGTATGAAGGCAGCAAATAAATGTGCATTATATCTTTTGAAAAAGTAATTAGAGAAGATATATTCGCTTTGTAAAACCTTCATTTATGAATATTATTCAAAGCATTCAAAACCGCATTTATGAAATCAGAGGCGAAAGAGTAATGCTCGATTTCGATTTAGCGGCTCTTTATGAAGTGGAAGCCAGAGTACTTAATCAGTCGGTAAAGCGAAACAGTAAACGGTTTCCAAGTGATTTCATGTTTCAACTTACGAGAGAAGAGTTTGAAAACATTAGGTTTCAAATTGAAGCAGTACAGCATTCTATGTCATCACAAATTGTGATGACATACTCCAGCAAACGACCAAATGTGGCTTTGCCCTACGCTTTTACCGAACAAGGCGTTGCTATGTTAAGCGGAGTTCTCAATTCAGATAGAGCTATCAATATGAACATTGCCATCATGCGGGCGTTTGTAGAAATCAGAAGAATGATTTTGTATCAATCCGACCTCACAGAACAACTGCTTCAGTTAAAACAAAGAATGGGCGAGCATGATGCACAGCTTTCACAAATTTATGATGCCATAGAAAACCTGTTGGATGAAAACGCATCGCAAAGAAAATGGGAAGGAAGAAATCGCATTGGGTTTCACAAATGATTGCGCTGCTTTGCTCATCTCTCATTCATCGTAAAATAAACCTATCCTAAAACCGTTTAAAAGAAAACAATTTTAAATGCCCATTTTTACTTTTAAATTAATGTTTTGTTCCAAAATATAAGTAAAACAAAAAAGCTGACAGTTGATAAAGTGGGAAAGCCGTTTGTAATCGTGTTGTTGTTTATAACGTTGGTTATACAAACGAAAGCACAGGAAAAACAAATTTACCGGGAAGAGCGCGACAATGTGCCCTATTATTTTGGCTTATCGTTGGGCTATAATCATTCGTATCTGCATCCTGAAAAACATCCTCTCTTTCTACAAAACGATAGTGTGTTAAGCGTTGAGCCAGGCGCGAGTGGCGGCATTGTTTTGGGCTTGCTGGCAACTGCAAGACTGAACAAGCGTTTTGAACTTCGCTTTCATCCCGAACTCATTTTGGGCGGCTCAAAATATTTAACTTATGTTATCAAATATCCATCGCCTATTGAGCCCGCGGTTCAAAAGAAAACCATTCCATCAACCATTGTTTCTTTTCCATTGCAAATGAAGTTTAATTCCGACCGCATTGGCAATTTTCGGGTGTATATGTTGGGCGGTTTTAAGTATGATGTTGATGTGGCAAGCAACGCTGGCGCACTCGATGCTGAAAACCTTGTGAAGCTTAGAAAATCGTATCTTGGATATGAAGCGGGGTTGGGTTTTAATTTTTATTTCCCGGTGGTAACCATTGCTCCTGAAATTAAAGTAAGCAACGGGTTAACCAATGTTCATGAACGCGATGCCAACCTTAAATATTCCAATGTGCTGAACCAGCTTCAATCGAGAATGCTTACTTTCTCTCTTATTTTTGAACGATAATTTTTAGGGCAAAAACAAACTTCCTTCTTTATCAAAACCGATAGCTGAAGCCAGCCATTATAACGGCTGCACCCGTGTTGTTTTTGCCATCGGCTTTGTCTTTTTCAATATTTAAAAAACCATAATTGCCGCCACCTTCCACAAACACAGTGCTTCTGTTCATAGTGAAAGACACACCCAAATGACCTTCCACGCCTGCGTTGAATTTGTTCAAACTATTGATAACACTTGAATCGCTGTTAAAGGAGAAAGAACCAACCGGTAATGGCTGCGTTCCATTTGCGTCTAAGTACACCTGGCTATTTCCTCTTGTTTTGTCTTTTGCATCCAGTAGCAGCGAAGCAAACGGACCCACATCAGCATAAATGCGAAACGGAGAATAACCCAGCCGAACTCCAAATTTTGCCAGCACCGGAAGCATGAGATAGGAGAGTTTTACTTCGTTATTGAAATTTCCGTACAAGTAAGTAGGCGGCGTTTGGTTTCGTGCCCGAAAATAAACAGCCGCTAACGAAGGCGTAGGAAATGCTTGTACGCCATTTTTTTTACCACCTTGTGAGGAATATTCCAACATCGGTTCTATTGAAAAAACATCTGACAAATGAAACTCTGCAAACAGGCCAGCATCGGGACCGAGACGCGATTTGTAGCCCGTGTTCAACGGTGTTGCATCCTTTCCCGGCGCACTTAAATTGGGTATGCTGATGCCACCTTTTGCACCAATGCTGATTCCTTGCGAATAGGTTGTTTGGAATGCCGCAAGGCAAGAGAAAATGAGTAAAAAAGAAATTTGTTTTTTCATAAAAAAACAGGAAGGTTTATGAATTAAAAAACAATTCGATTGTATGAGTAAAACTGCAAAATTTTCATACCAAATATAAACAATAAACAATCATTGCAATGAAACCAAAAGGCTGATGAAGTATATTCATCAGCCTTTTGGTTTTGCCTAAAAAATTATCAGCTTCCTACTTGTCGTGTGTTGCTGTCGTGATTGCGGCGCGTATCATTTCCGCTTTTGTTCGACCCTACATTTTTATGGTAAGCTTTTTCAACTTCCGGTTCGTATTTCGGATCTACATCTTCGTTAGGCAATGTATTCTTTTCAGAATTTTGTTTGGAAGCTTTATTAGCTGCAGGCTCGTTGGTGCTAAAGCCTTCTGTTTCTTTTCCAGGCATAATCGTTTGTTTTTATAGGTTAAACAATATTCCTGTAAAAACAAACTCCAAGCCAAGAGGTGAGTAGTGAATGGTGAGAAGTGAGTAATCGCCTTACACTCACCATTCACTATTCACCATATCAAAACTTTGTGGGCAGTGCTTTTTTTAGAATCGCTTTATAGCCTTCCAAATCCTTGTTTTCGTTCAATAAATCTAAATTCGCCTTACTAATCATAATGAAGCTAAATTTATCCGGCGTTAGCCACGGCAATATTTTTCCGGCAGTGATGGGTTTTACTTTATCAATATAATCCAATGCACCCACCGCATCTGTAAACGGACCAATCAGCACCAGGTTATAACGGTCGTCCAGCTTCACATTGTTCGCATTCAGTTGCGGCATGTTATAAAATGTTTGCTTGTCGTAACGGTTAAATGCATTCTTCGCTTCGTTGGCAAAAACCGGCGCAACTTTATCTAACAGCAACACAATAAACTGCGGATCGGCAGGATTATATTTGAATGCTTTGGCAACTGTTGGTTTGGCACTTGTTGTATCGGTTTTTATCACCGGCGCTTTTGCAACCGGAGGTGGTTTGGAAACAATCGAATCGGTGTGTACACGCACTGGTTTGTTAGCCGTTATTTCGGTTGAATTTAAGTTGATAATGGGTGAAGTGCCGCTGTCTTCATTTCGGGTAACCTGCAGTTTGGTAAGATAATTTTCGATTTCTTTTCTTCGCCGCAAAACATCAATCATCGTAGCCGCTTTCTCTGCTAACGGCGATTTGGTAAACTGCATTTCAATATTTTGCAACTCGCGCAAAGCCGCACTGTCGTTGTGTTCCGACACATAGTAGATAGATTCGATGTACAAAAGTTGCGGCGTCCAGTAACTGTTGCCATACAAGCTGTCGGCAATGGCTTTTTGTTTTTTGGCTTCCGTAAAATTTCCTTCAATAAAAGCATTATAAATGCTATCGTAAGCACGCGTTGCAGGGTTCTTTTCGCTACGCTCCGATATTTTTTTATTGCCTTTTTTCATAGCTGCCAACGACTTGCCGTTGGGATATTCTTTCCCTAATAAAGCCAATACAGAATCGGCGCGTAACCTATCGTTCAGCTTTGTGTAGCAGTAGTATAAATTCAACAAAGAAGGCTCGCGATATTGGCTGCTGTCTTCTGCCCGTTTCATATTTTGATACATCTCAATTGCCGCAGGATAATTCTGTAAACTTTCCTGAAACAACACACCACTTTTAAAATAATTTTCGGCAATGGTATTGTTAGAGATAACCACTTTAGCGGGTGTTAGCGGTAACCCAGCTTCCAAGTCTTCCACCGATTGCGGAACCGGAGGGGGCCCGGTTTGCTTGCTGCCATTGGCGTTTACTCCATTAGGCGTTGCTACTGCATCTACATCATTACTCATCTGTTGCTGAGAAAGCACAGCGGCATCAACTGACGACTGCCTGCGCCAGTTGTCAACATTCGGTCGGTTGCCCCAACGTTGTTTGAACTCATTTGCACCACTGCTTTTTAAACTGCTGTTATTGAAATACCAATCGGTTGAAGAAGACGGATTTTGAAAGAGTTGCGCCTGTGCCTGCAAGTCTTGTGAAGGGTTAAGATTGTTACTGCCATAGCTGAGCGATTCTTCGCTCAAACCTTGCGCACGGCGTATTTGCCGCAAGGCTTTTTTCAAATAAGCCATGCGTTGCGCTTCGGGCATCAGGGCTACTTTTTGCAGGCTGTCTTGTTTGTCAACATTTATTAAATAAGTGGCAATTTTAAACAGCACCGGCTGCCTTGTAGTGAACCGAACCAATTGTGCCGAATCGGTAATGTAAGAGGCACGTGTGCTATCGTAAAAACGATGCGCTTCCACCCATTTTTTTCCTTCGTAAGAAATATCGGCAAGCATCATAAACGATAAGCTTTTTTGCTGCTCATTGCCCATGCTGCTTTTAATGCTTTGCCGCAGCATGTGCTTTGCGGCAGCCGTATCGTTCAATTGCATTTGCACCTGGGCAGCCGCATAATAAATCACATCTCTGTACTGAATATACTTATCACGCTTTGCCATTCTTAAAAGGCTGCTCAGCTTTTCCTGTGTAGTATTTCCTGTGCTGTCATTGTTAATGGTAATGGAGCTTAAGTACGCATTCACTTCCATAATAGGGTCAGGAGTGTGGTTGGCGCTCTTTTCAAAATAATCAGCAGCACTTTTTTTATCACCACTTAACGCATACATCTGCGCAATCAAATATTCCCATCTGGCAGCTTCAAAGCGGTTGGTTGCATTGCCCAATGCCGCATTCAAATGAAAGGCAGCACTGTCCCACCTTTTTTGATTGTAATATAAATAAGCCAGCGTCTCGTTCAACCCGACTTTGCAAGCGTTTCGGAAAGTTCGGATCGTGCTGTAAAACTTGCAACAAGCCTGCTGCACGACTATCGTTTCCCGTTTCAATGTTGGTTCGTGCCATCCATAAAAAATTGGCATTGCGCACCGGCTGCGTCATTACTGTTTTGTGAAGCACATCGGTTTTCTCTTTGCTGGCAACACTAAATACACCGTTATTTCCGCTTTCGTTGCTACCGATGGGAATGTCGTAGCCTTCATCCTTTGGCGCCCAGGCATAATTGATGAATTGAAACGCATTCAGCGCAGAGTCGAAATTTTTGCGGTAATAATAAGCTTTGCCTAATATAAAATACAAGTCGTCAATCCAATCATTTCGCAGGTCGTGAAGCAATACGCCCGCCGTGCAATGATAGATAACCGAATCAATCTCACCTCTGCTTGCCGCAGTTGTGTTTAAATCGTAATTGTAAAAAGAAAGCAGTTTGCCGTAGTCGTCGGCATGCACGGCTTTTGCATTTGTAACAATATCGTTCAAATGATTATTTGCATTGAAATAATAGTTGTAATGCGTAACCATGTCCTGGTACAAACGCTTGCCAAAACCAAACTTCTTTTGATCGCTTTTTTCAGAAGCCAGCGTGCGGTCTTCATACTTTTTTGGCTTCTTCAACTCTACCGTAGTTCCGGGTTGAGCGAAAGAAAACAAACAACAAAGGCAGCAGCTAATTATGAGTACACAATACTTCATTCAAAACAATTCTCGCATTATAAACTGAAAACGAGGTAAAAATATTTTAAAAGAAGATGATTGAGGAAAGATTTATAGGCAAAAACAAAAATGCATCAGCAAAATATGTTCTTCGCAACAAACGAAGACATAATGGCTGATGGCTTTGCGGGTATAACCTGATGTTTGGTTTTACCGCTTTTTTTACTTCAAATACAGCTTGCTGATTTCATCATATACATTCAACAGTTCATTGGCTTTTCCGTTGTCATCAAATACTTTTTCCCAAGTGCTCAATGGTTCCCAGATAAATGTGCCGCTACCTCTTCCATTCGCAACGTTAAAAGCAATATCGTTTACTTCTTTTTTCAATTGAGAATATTCAACCACTACAACATCTTTATTAAACTTTTTAGTGAGATAATTGGTGGTAAAACGCAGATCAGCCAATGTTCCATGCCACTTCGGATAGTACGACAAACCAATCACATCAAACGGCACATTGCGGTTGCTCATTTTTGTATAAAAAGCATCGGCTTCTTCATACTGGCCACCCAGCGCCACATGCAGCATGATGGGTGTTTTGGGAGCCACCGCTTTCACGCCGCGAATGCCTGCGTACAGCAAGGCAGCCAAACTATCAGGATGCTGAATGCTTCCTTCGGGCCATACAATTCCATGATTAATTTCGTTGCCCACCTGTACCATATCAGGCAATGTATTTTGCGACTGTAGTGCCAGCATTACTTTTTGCGTAAAACCGAAAACAGAATCTTTTAATTGAGTAAAATCTGCTTCTTTCCAGGCAGATGGCTTGTATTGTTTTCCCGGATCAGCCCAGTAATCGCTGTAATGAAAATCCAGCAAAAACTTCATGCCCGCGGTTTTGATTCTTTTTGCCATTGCCAATGTATGTGGTAAATCGCAAAAGCCTTTTTGTGGCGAGTAACCGCTATCAGCCGCAGGATTATTAAAGATGCGCAACCGGATGTAATTAAAGCCATGAGCCTTCAAAATTTGTATTGCATCTTCTTCTTTTCCTTCATCAGAAAACTTCAGCCCTTTCGCTTCCAGTTCAGGCAAAAAAGAAATGTCTGCACCCATTATTTTTCCTGTTACATTTGCCTCAAATGTAGATGGAGCAAGGCTTACAGGATGTGATATATTATTCACAGGCACAGTTGTAATATCGGTTGCACCGGTCCACAATCCATCGGCTTTGGCTTCAAATTTTATTTTATCAGGCGTTGTTCCGGCTTGCACAATCACCTGGCATTTTCCGTTGAACAAACTGCGTTGCCAGTTGCCTTCTTCGCACTTGTCCCTTTCATGGCTGCTCGGGTCGCCATTGCCAACGCCAATAATTTTCGCATCGCCGCTGATAGAAAAATGAATCAGATTATTAGCATCCGGCACTTCTCTGCCTTCCTTGTCAACCGCCGTAATGTTGATGATAACTGCATCTTTGCCATCGGCTGTAATTGTGGTTTTGTAAGGCGTTACCACTACTTCGGCTGCATCGCCGGTAGTTTCCACTTTTGAAGTTATAGTTTTGCCCCCTTTATGAGCCACAGCTTCCAGTGTTCCCTTTTCATACGGCGCACTCCATTGCAAATGACCATTGCGCGGCATCTCTTTTTTACCCAGACTTTTTTTGTTCAAAAACAATTCAACGTCATCGGCATTGCTATATACCCACACATCAATGGGCTCTCCTTCCTTGCCTTTCCAATTCCAATGCGGTGCAATGTGCAGCACATCTTTATCGCTCCACCAACTTTGATAGTAGTAATAAATATTTTTAGGGAAACCACACATATCCATGATACCAAAATGCGAGTTGATATTGGGCCATTGAAAAGGCGTTGGCTCACCACGGTAATCAAAGCCCGTCCATGCGAAACCGCCGATGTTATACTCCTGCGAAGCGCATAAGCTCCACCAATGTTCGGCTGTACTTGCCCATGAAGGCGCAGTAATGTCTTCATCAGGTACATAAGCATTCACCGTATCTTTTTTATAAATGCCGCGCGTGGTAACGGTGCTTCCCTGTTCGGTGCCAATGATGGGTTGCAAAGGATGGTCTTTGTGATAGGCTTCTACATTTTCGGGATGATAATTAAAGCCGCGAACAGGGATTACTTCGTTCACGCCAGGAAAATAATTGCCAACATTAGCAGCGTAAGTGCTCGTGCGCGAAGGATCGAGGCTTTTTTGTTTTTGCACCAAAGTTTGTCCGATGCGTTTGCCTACATCAGTGGTTTGCACATAAAATTCTTCATTGCCGATACTCCACATAAAAACAGAAGGATGATTGCTGTCGCGCAGCAATAAATTTTCCCAATCATTCATTCCTTCATTGCCGCTATTAAACGCACGGGTTTCATCCAACACCAACATACCCAAACTATCGCAGGCATCCAGCAATTCAGGCGTGGGTGCGTTGTGCGAAGTTCGGTACGCATTCACTCCCATTTCTTTCAACAAATGAATTCGATAGTATTGCAACGCATCAGGCAACGCGCTGCCAACGCCAGCATGATCCTGGTGGTTGCAAACGCCTTTTATTTTTGTATAAATTCCATTTACAAATAAACCTTTTGTATTTACAGTGATAGTTCGAATACCCGTTTTTGTGCAAACAGAATCAATGGTTTTGTTGCCTTGTTTTAGTAAGGTGATGACACGATACAAATACGGGTCGTCCACGTTCCACAAGTGCGGCTTTTGAAGCGCAATGGTTTGTTTTGTTTTTGCTGATATTCCTGCATTTGTAGTAACTGTTGCCGGCATTGTAGCCGCTAACTTTTTACCATCGTTTGTAGTGATGTAGGATTGCAACGTGCAGGTTTGGTTTTGCGCATTTTTATTTTCGATTTCTGTTTCAATATTTATCTGTGCGCTGTTGGCAGAAACATCGCTATGAACATACACTCCTCCTTCCCTTTTCAGATGTAAATTATTGAATTGGTTCAGCCATACATGACGGTAAATGCCTGCGCCTTCATAAAACCAGCCATCGTATTGCGTGGCATCAACGCGCACGGTGATAACGTTTGGTTTTGTAAAAGAAATAAAATCAGTGATGTCGTAAGAGGCGCCAGTATAACCGCTTTCATGACCACCGCAATACACGCCATTTACCCACACTTTGCTATCGCGAAAAATACCATCAAAGTGGAGCACAAAACGTTGTCCTGAATCTTTTTTATTTACACTGAATTGTTTTCTATACCAGCCAATGCTGTTTTCGGAAAACAAGCCGCCAACAGGTTTGTAACCATGTCCCATTACATCGCCGTTCTTTGAATTTTGAAAAGGCAATGCTACCACCCAATCGTGCGGAAGATTCACGGTTTGCCATGAAGAATCTATAAAACGCGGATTCGCAGGCGTGCTTTCGGCATTGCCGGTTTTAGAAAAAATATTGTCAATGCTGTAATTAAAATCTTTAGCAGGATCGGAAGCATTACCAAGATGAAATTTCCAGCCTTCGTCTATGTTCGTTCGCTTTGGGAAGGAGACGCTTTGCGAATAAAGAAAAAAAGTGCAAAAGCAAAGTACGGTAAAAAGTAAGGTGGTTTTTATTAACATGGGCAAAGCGTTTTTCGTGGGTGAAGATAACAGAAAACAAAGGTGCCAGTACCAGGAATTTCGGTAAAAACAAACTTTAATCGAATGGTAATTTTGATTTGTAAAATGAAGCTTTTCGTCATTCCGTAATTGCCCTCAACATGCATGATGCACCATTCATCACTTTAGACGAGGGCTTTGTGCGGAACCTGTCTGCCGACAGGCAGGTCTGATGATTGAATAATGAAAATGTTTGAATGTAATAAACATCTTTATAACAGCATTACTTGTTCAAACTTGTAAGATCAGATTCCGCACAAAGCCCTCGTTATCTCGATGAAACTGTAAGCTCGTACAGAGGGCAATTGCGGAATGACGCGCATAGCTTTGCTTATCTTTTTATTACTTATTATGACTCGAAACTAACAACCCTGTCAGCATTATACATTCATGGTTTTATCCATCTTCAAAACGAATACTTGAAATTCATGTAATCCATTGCCGGTAAAGCATTGTCCGCAAAATCAAACAGGGCACAGTTTTCATACGATGAACCGGTGCCATAGCCATCTTTCATGTTGGAGCTTATCCATGCCGGCTCCCAATACATTACACCCTTGCCGCCACCTTTGATAACGGCTTGTGTAAGGTCTTTCATAAAGCTATATTGCCCTGCTTGCAAAACTGTATAACCACCAAAAGCAACATTGCCTGAAATAACATTGGTGTAATTGTCCGCATTCGCATTCGTCCACGGGCAATCGGTTTCTACTATCATTACATCTTTCCCCCACTTTGTTTTTACTGAATTTATGGTTGAGGTAAGCTGATTGAATGAAGTAACAGACGACCAAACATAATAAAATGAAATGCCCAAAATATCGAAGTCAGTAACCTTTGCGTTGTTGATGACATTGCCTTCCCACCAATCGGCATTTTCGGGTTTGGCAACATGCAAAATAATTTTGGGTTTGATGGAAGATGTAGCTGAAAAATCTCTCACGGCTTTGATGCCACTGTTCAATAAAATACCAAAATTTGTCCAGTCGTTATTTATAACTTGTCCAACAGGAAACAACATGCCTCCATTGGTTTCGTTGCCAATTTGCACCATTTCAGGCGTTAGGTTTTTACTGGCTAATTCATTCATTACCCGAAGCGTATATTGATACACTGAATCGGAAAGCGTTGTTATAGCAAGCCCTTGCCAGGCAGCCGGTGTTTGTTGATGCGCAGGGTCAGCCCAGGTATCGCTGTAATGAAAATTTAAGTTCACAGCCATGCCTTGCGCTTTGGCGCGTTGTATTGTTTTTTCAACATCAGCCAAATCGCTGTACAATCTTCCGGTTAAAGTATCTGTCCACTGCGGATTGTACCAAAGCCTTACCCGCACTGTATTACAGCCATGCGTTTTAAAAATCGAAAACGGGTCTTCCATTCTACCCGAATCTTTATACGTTCCACCAAAATCTTCTATTTCATTTACGTAAGATAAATCGGCACCCATTGAAAACTATTCCATTTGTAAAATGTTTTTGTTGTGGTTGAAGAAGTGTCAACAGGCGTTGGTGTAACTGTTGTTCTACTATTGCTCTTCGAGCAGGCGAGAACAGAATACAGAAATATGGGCAAAACAAAAGATGTAAATTTCATGTTGAATTGATGATAAAGATTTAGGCAAAAACAAAAAGGATTGCCTTACAAAAAGCAACCCTTTTTTCATCATTCATTTGTTTATAACTTAATAAGCGTGCAAGTATAGTTTGGTGCATGACTCAAATCGAGAACTACTTTATAATTGCCCGACTGCGGCACACTTAGATTGCCACCGCCATAACTCAGTTTGGTTGGATCCCCACCCAGATTAATATCCCATGCATCATTTGCCCGAAATTTATAACTGCCAGAAGAATTCAATACAATTGAAGCAATGGTCCAGGTATTGGTAGCTGCATCAAAAGAGAGCGGCGTGCTGGCATTCCATCCCTGCGGCGTAGCATCACCAATAATGCCCCAATTGGTAAGAGTTGCACTCCAGGTAAGCGCAGTAGTGTTTGCCTGCAAACGATAAAATCCGGCAGCCGGTATATTTAAGTTACCACCACTTGTACTCAGTTTTCCTGTACCGCCGTCACCGTAGCCGGTGTGGTTCCAATCAGGCGCGCTGGTCAGTTTAAAACCACCTGTTGTACTGATGTTTACATATCCATCAAATGTAGAGCCATCGGTAGAAGCAAGGGCAAGGGCGGTTGACGGGCTCCATCCCTGGTAATCGCCCGGCACATACAAGAAGGCAAGTAAAGCATTGGGCGATATCTTGATGGTTTGCACATTGGAATAAGCGGTTTGTGTGCCGTTAATGGTAGTAGCAACTCTAAAGTCAATCGCGCCGGTTGTGCCGTTTGCAATGCCAGCTTGTGAAGCATAATTGTTCAAAGCAACGCCGGTTAATAATAACGAACTATCGGTTGTTACACTAATAGTTTTGGGAGAAGAAAAATTATGTCCCGCTGTATCGAATTGCACTGCATAAGTGAGCTTTGCGCCATTGTAATTGGGCGCTTTCCATGTGAATGTTTCCAACACAGAATCTTTGTTTTGCAGTGAAATGGAAAAAGGTTGTGTGCCGCTGGAAGCTACAATTGAAAACGGCACCGCATAAGGCGTTACCTGTACGGTAACAGTGTTGGATATTTTCTGATCGTTGTTATTGGGATAAGAAGCCAGCACGCGAACTTCGACACTGCGGGTAGCGCCGAAGCCATATCCAAAATTGGTTACGAGAATGTTGTTTAAATCCTGTGCAGTGAACGATGCACGTAAGGTGCCGGTTACATTCTTATTGATTGCTGTTACAAAGTTTCCGCCGGTCGTATCCATTTGCAACACATACTTTGCTGTTGATGTATCTATGGCGAATTGCGGACTTGACCACGAAAACGTAACCGCTGTGTTGGCAGAATCAGCCGCAGCCGGTGCTACTGTTGTGGTTGAACTGCTTAAAGTAATGGCTGAGCCGGATTTATAAAAAGGCAGTTTTCCTTCTTTTTGGCAGGCGGTTACCAGCAAACCAAAAAGAGAGAAAAACAAAATGAGTTTTGAAATTGATTTCATACGTTTTGTTTTTGCAGGAATTTTATTGTGCTACTACTGTAAATTTCCCCGTTTGAAAATTGACGGTTATTTTGTAAGTGCCAGAGGCGGCAGGTCCGGGAAAATTATCCGATAAATCAAGGCCAAAATCACCGCCGCTGTTAAGCCCGCTTACTGTTTTATCTTTTACGGCGTATTTATGCGTCCAGTCTCCATTTACAGGTATAAATAAATATTCCTGCCCTCCTATGAGTGGTACGGTTATTTGGTAAAGCGTTTTACTTACTTGTGTAAATTGTTGGGAAGGCACAGGCACAGGATTGTTCCATTTATCTGCCGTAGCACTGCCTACTAAGAACAATTGACCTGATGCCGGCGGCGGTACTTTTGGTGGAATGGCATACGGGGTGCTAACAAGTTGCACCGTGTTGGATATAAGTTGCGCAGAGTTGTTAATAAGATTAGAAACCACGCGCATGTAAAGCGTATAAGTAACATTGGTATCCAGCGTCAGTTGATTGAGCATTATATCATTTAAACCCTGAACAAGGATGCTGTAACTTAAATCTTTACTTATCGTAATTACTTTTTTGTTCGCGCTTGAAAAATCAGAGGCGGTATCTATCTGTAAATTATAACTTACATCCAGCGAGCTAACGCCTGTATTAAAAAGATAACTGGGATTCGTCCAAGCCATGGTTACTGCCGTTTGATTTGTATCGGCATACTTTACTTGCGCGCCCATTGCTACACTTAGCACAGGTGCCGTTCCGCCTTGATAAATTACCCGCTGATCATCTTTTTTGCAAGCGGTAATGCACAACATCATCAGCCATACAGCAATTGAAAATTTATATATTGTTTTCATGATAATAATTTTTGAACAAAAACAAATGATATTAATATCCTGCGTTTTGTGTAAGGTTTGTATTTGCAGTAATATTTGCGGTTGGGATAGGAAAAATATTATACTTGGCATCAACGGCTGTGCCCGAGGCAACGCCACCTTTCCATGGCCATAAATATGTGTTAGTTGTTAACTGGCCATAACGTATCAAATCCGTTCTGCGCATGCCTTCCCAATATAACTCGCGACCTCTTTCATCAAGTACGGTTTGCAACGTAAGGTCAGCTGGAGCAAATACATCTGCACCGGCTCTTTTACGAATGGCATTAATATAACCCAAAGCAGTAGCTGCATCACCACCACCGCCACGCAAAAAGGCTTCGGCGTAAATCAAATACATTTCGGGCAGGCGAAATACTGGAAAATCGATGTCGGCGAAGGTGTTTGTAGGATCTGATGCTGGCTTACCGTCTGAACGGATGTTCACATACTTCTTTACATGAAGACCATTGTCAAAATTGGTTACATCGGGTATAGCTATCTGAGATTCACTTGTGCCATATTTGCTGGTGGTAAACAAGGCTCTTTTGTCAGCAGCGCCTGTTAAATCAGAGAAAAGATTAGCCAATCCTTTAGTGGCACGATAGCCGTTCCAACCGCCTGCTACACCATATTGATCATGGTCGTCGCCACTGGCGCAATGCACTAGAAAAGTAGTGTTGCCATAAGCCTGAGTGTACAGTCCGTCGCAATTAATTGTCCAGATGAGTTCATCAGTACACTTATTATTATCAGCCATAAAAAGCTCCGGATAAGACGCATGAAGCGTATAACCGGCAGCAATTACTTTTGAAGCATAGGTAACCGCATCGGTGTATCTTGCTTTGCCGGTATATACTTCAGCATTCAAGTACAATCTTGCCAATAAAGCCCAATCTGCAGATTCATCTACTCTCCCATATTCAGCAGTTTTTGCCGCAGAGAGAGCGTTTTGAATCGCCAATAATTCGCTTTCAATATATGAGAACAAACTATCTCTGCTTATCTCTTTTGGCAAAGCGGTACCAATCTGATCTTTTTCTGTAATAAACGTTGATTTGCCAAACAAATCAAGCATTACCCAGTAGTTGAAAGCCCGTAAAAATCTTACTTCGGCAGCCGACTTTTTGATATTGTCAGCATCATTACCCTTAATTCCGTTGGCAGCTAATTGTCCATCCGCTGCCTGCCGCAGGTATTCATTCATCAGTGTGATGTTGTAAATGGGTCTTGCATACATACCGCGCAAGAACGGGTCGGTACTTGTCCATACCAAATTGTGAAAGTCATGAATCGTTTGGTCATTCCAGGCTACGATGGATTCATCGGTTGGTAATTCTTCACAGTTAAAAAAACCGCGGATAAAAGCCACTTGTGAGCCTTCATCCAAACCTCCGCTGATGTCAGGGCTGCCCGCAGGTCCTTGATTTCCTGTGATAGCAAGGGTGCCATATATTTTTGCAAGCACAGACAAATAACCATTGGCTGATGAATATACGTTCACTGGCGTTAAAGCATTTTGCGGAGCCAGGTCTAACTTCTTGGCGCACGAAGCAGCCATGACTGTTACTATCAAAGCAAAAATTAATAATTTATCTTTCATATACATTTTCGTTAGAACGATTAAAAATTCAGGTTGAGTCCAAGTGAATAAATACGTGGACGCGGGTAGATATTGTTATCAATACCCTGGTCATTGGAAATTTCAGGATCCAACCCTCTGTACTTGGTTACGATAAATACATTCTGAACATTGGCAGTAACAGCAAGGCTTGTTGCGTTGTGAAATATCTTACCAAAATTGTAGCCTATGTTTATATTATCGAGCCTGAAGAAAGAGCCGTTTTCAATGTAATAATCCGATAAATACTGGTTGTTCGAAAAGGTGGTACTAAGGTAGTTGACGGAGGCATTTTGTAAATACCGCAATGGGTTGTTAATGGCACGTAACACGCCCGAATTAGAAAAGAAATTGTTGTACACATAGTTGCCGAAAGAAGCATGTCCGGCTATGCCTAATGTCCATTGTTTGTATGAAAGCTGTGTGCTGATGCCCGATAAAACATCCGGTGCCGGCTTTTTGTAGTAATAGCGGTCAGCATCTGTTATTTGCCCATCTCTGTTTATGTCAGAATACAGCCCTTCAATTGGTTTTCCTGTTTTTGAATCATACACCTGCTTATACACCAGAAAGGTGTAAGGCGCATAGCCAACAGCGAATTTTCCAATGGTATTTCCGGTACCACCGCTAATATTGCTTACATCAATACCCTTGAAATTGGGGTCTTGGTTTTTAAGGAGGTTTGTAATTTCAGATTTGTTATAACTGATATTAAAATTTACACTCCAGTTAATTGTTTTGGTTTGAACCGGAGTTGTGTTTAGTGTAAATTCAAATCCTTTGTTTGTCATGTTTCCTACGTTCGTAAGTAGCGTTATGTCGAAGTTGCCACCCGGCGCGATAGGAATTACACTTAACAGGTCTTTTGTTTTCTTCTGGTAAAAATCAATGCTGCCATTAATCCTGTTATTTAAAAATCCGTAATCCAATCCTATGTTTGATGTTGTTGTGGTTTCCCATTTGATATTAGGATCATAAGCCGAAGGGCGAAGAAAATAATAATAGTTGCTACCAAATTGATACTGTGCAGTTGATGTACTTTGGTAATAAACCGGCAGGTAAGAGTAGTAGGCAATACCATCTTGCTGCCCGGTTGTTCCTAAGCCCAGTCTCAATTTCATTTCACTTAAAACATTGCTGTTTTTGAAGAATTGATTTTTTAATTTCCATGCTAAAGCAACTGCAGGAAAGTAACCAACCCGTGTTGAAGGAGAAAATTTCGAACTGGCATCACGGCGAAGTGAAGCAGTAAGAAGATAATTATCTGCCAGCGTTAGATTTATTCTTCCCAGATACGACTCTAACCGATACTCCGGTTTATCAGTGGCATAAGTAGGTATCGTAGTTGAATCTACTTTACCTGCCTGGTTGTAGTTGGGAACGTTGTAAACATTGGTAAAAAAGTCCTGATAGCTGTGCAATAACAAAACATCAAATTTTGTATGCTGCGTTAACTCTTTTGTATATAACAAAGAAACATCTGACAACACATTTGATTTTCCCTGCCGGTAACTTGTAAAGATACCTCCTTTGTATTGGGCTATAGAGGATGTTGAGTCAATGTTATGATGTCCTTCAGCCCATGCCCTGTCGTACCCAACATTTACCAAAATATGCAAATCAGGTAAGAAATGAACCTTATAATCCAACTGAATGTTCCCCAGCATCCTGTCAATATGAGAAACATCATCATTGATGTTCAAAAGATCAAGAGGATTCGGACTTGCAGCAGCACCATTGGTTCCAATCACATTTCCATTTGCCTGCAGCCATTCAAAATAACTGCCATACTTGTTATTTGCATAAGGCGATTGTGTAGGATCAAAATTTACGGCTGCACCTACGGCACCTTGGTTGGCAAAATTGTTATGCGTGTGACTGTATTTTACGTTTACATTTACCTGTAAATGGTTGTCAAAAAACTTAGGCGACAGGTTTAAAGACGATGAGGCACGGCTGAATCGGTCTGTTTTTAAAACGCCCTGCTGATTGCTGTAACCACCTGAAATGCGGAAAGGAAGCTTTTTAAAAATAGAACCGCTTGCGCTCAAATTATTATCAGTGCCAAGAGCATCCTGATAAATTAAGTTTTGCCAGTTGGTATTGGCTGTACCTAACAACTTTGTGTAATTGGTGTCTCCCTGTGCCGTTATAATATTCCTTAAATGGTCTGCATTTAATACAGGAACAAATTTCGACACTTTACTAAGCGAAGCCTGCGTATTGAAGTTGAATTTTACCCTGCCCGGCTGCCCTTTTTTGGTTGTTATGATAAGTACGCCGTTAGAAGCTCTTGAACCGTATTGCGCAGTAGCAGAAGCATCTTTTAAAACGCTTACTGATTCAATGTCATTCGGGTCAATCGTATTCAGGAAATTGGCAGAACCCGCCAAACCATTATTATCAATCGGCACACCGTCAATTACAATCAGCGGGTCGTTGCTGGCGTTCAATGAAGCGCCGCCACGTATTCTTATTTTGCTTCCACTACCTGGCGACCCACCATTGGTAGTAACCTGCAAGCCCGCCACCTTTCCCACCAACAATTGGTCAGACGAAACGATGTTGCCTTTTTGAAAATCCTTTTCCGAAAGGGAAGTAATGGCTCCTGTCAGGTCACCTTTTCTTTTGGTTCCGTAAGCCACCACCACTACATCACTTAAAGATACATTGAGCGATTTTAAAACAATATTAATCGGTGCATCTGTAATGGCTACATCCTGTGTAGCATATCCTACCGACGAAAATGTTAATACAGCAGCTGTTTCCTTTACAGCTATCGAAAAGCTGCCATCACTTTTAGTTTGTGTACCAGCCGTGGTTCCTTTTACCAGCACCGATACATTGGCCAATGCATGGTCGGCAGTGTCGGTAACCGTGCCGGTAATGGTTCGGGTTTGTGCTTTAACCGGCATCACAAAACTGCATGCTACACCCATTAGAAAAGCTGCAAGCAAGGGTAGCTTTTTAAGATTCATCATGTGCGTTGTTTTATAAAAATTCGAGGCAATCAGGAACAAGAAACTTTTGTTTTTACACCTTTTTCAAACCGAAAGTTGACATTGAAAAATGAAGAAATCAGCAATCGTTATAAAGCAATCGTTTCATTTTTGCAAATGTGTATATTTCACACGATACCAAAAAATTTTTCTTTTTATTAAGACAAATATTTTTACAGGATGGCTGCAAGGAAGCAGCATTTGGTAAGAAGCAAAAAGTTGTTTTGTGTTATCAACTGTATGTGATGGAAGAAGCGGATGCATAAGCATCCGTAGATGCTGCGTGTTTTCTCAGCTATTAACACATGGCTCCGATGGACTAGGTTTGTTTTTGCCCTATTTTCTTTTCTCCAATGACGTAACTCTTATTAGAGCATCATCCAACTGCATTCATTATATATTTTGTAATACCACACAAAAATTCTTTTGTTTTTATTCATTTTTTGGTGTTTCAAAAAAATGAATAAAAACAAATACACGTAGAGATTTGCTTTTCAACGATTAGAGCAAAGCCTTTGCATTGAATTTTATTAAGTCAAATTTAAATGTGTGCAAACTACATTTTGTTATCTTGCGCCACCTTTTTAGTGCACCAAAAACACAATTATGAATTTTAGACAGTTTGAAGTTCCCTATACAATTGACGAGCGTTATACCAAAAAAGTTGCTTACTTCTCAATGGAGTTTGCTATACATCAGTCCTTAAAAATTTATAGTGGAGGATTGGGCTTTTTAGCGGGTTCGCACATGCGCAGCGCTAACGAATTAGGGCAAAATTTAATTGGCATTGGCATTTTGTGGAAGTATGGATATTACGACCAGGCACGCAACCAGGACCAAACCCTGCAAGTAACCTGGATGGAAAAAATGTACAGCTTTTTGGAAGATACCGGCATCAAGTACCAGATTTTGATTCACGATACACCCGTGTGGATAAAAGCCTGGTATCTCGATCCTAAAACGTTCAACAGTGCGCCGATGTTTTTTTTAAGCACCGACCTGCCTGAAAACGATTATGTATCGCAAACCATTTGTCATCGCCTGTACGATGCTAACGTTGCCACCAAAGTTGCTCAGTTTATTTTGCTGGGTGTTGGTGGAGCTAAGCTGGTTGATGAATTAGGATTTAATCCAGATGTGTATCATTTGAATGAAGCGCATGGTTTATCGGCTGCTTTTTATTTGCTGAATAAATTCAAAAGTCTTGAAACATTAAAGCAACATCTTGTTTTTACAACGCATACGCCCGAAGAAGCCGGCAACGAAAAACACGATTTGTATTTGTGCCATAAAATGAGCTATTTCTGCGGATTAAGCATTGATGAAGTGCGCAAAATAACCGGCACCTATGATGATCAATTCAATCATTCGCTGGTAGCTTTGCGCTTTGCGCGTTTGGCAAACGGCGTATCGAAACTGCATGGCGAAGTTGCCCGCGAAATGTGGAGTAAGTACGATAATATCTGCCCTATTATTTCCATTACCAATGCACAGAACTACCGGTATTGGGCAGATAAGCAATTGTATCGTTTTTCCGAAGAACATGATGATGCAGGCTTTGATGACAGAAAGGTATATCTGAAAAAACGTGCGTTTGATATTGTTTCCGACCAAACCGGAAAATTGTTCGATCCGAATGTATTAACCATTGTGTGGGCGCGCCGTTTTGCGGGTTACAAACGCGCTGATTTTTTGACGCAGGACAGAGACCGTTTTAATAAACTGATGGGGAGCACAGAATATCCTGTTCAAATCATCTGGGCCGGAAAGCCTTACCCACTCGATTATTCAGCCATTTCAACATTCAATAGTTTGGTCCAACTGAGCAAAGGCTATAAGAATGTTGCAGTCTTGGTTGGCTATGAACTTGCATTGAGCAAACGCTTGAAACAAGGTGCTGATATTTGGCTGAACAACCCACGTGTGCCACGCGAAGCTTCAGGCACAAGCGGCATGACGGCAGCTATGAACGGAGCTGTAAACTTTTCAACCGATGATGGCTGGATTCCTGAATTTATTGACCAGGGACACAATGGTTTTGTAGTACCCAAAGCCGATTATAAAAACATGCACGTTTTGGATCAGGACAAATATGATTTGGACACGATTTACGACATGCTCGAAAACCAGATACTGCCGATGTATTATAAAAACAAAGACACCTGGCGGCAGATCATTAAAAATGGTATGCGCGATGTTCGTTTCGAGTTTGACAGCAACCGCATGGCGAATGAATACTATGAGTTGATGTACAACAAGGAACAGTAAATTTTGACAAAAACAAAAAGGCCTTCGAAAAATAGTACTGAGAAGGCGTTTTTGTTTTTACTGCTTTATTACAATGAGGCTCAAAGAGCCTCATTGTAATAACTATCGATTTCATTCTTTAAATTTTGTTGAATGATTGGATTTGCAATGAAAAGAAAGCAGAGCCAGCATCAGCATTATATTCTGATATTACTTGAATTAACTTTATCAACTGTACTGTACTAAAAAAGGAATAAATATTATAAAGCGTTAGTTCTTTAAATTTTTTATAATTGATTTATGTGTTTACATCTGCAAGCTGTTGATAAATCCATTTTTTTCTTTGCTTTTTATCAATGCGCTGTTCACACATAGTTTACAAAACGCGTTTCGAATTTAGCAACATTTTATATACCCTTATATTTTTAAAATTAGTAAAATTTATGGGTGAAGAAGTTACCATGAATTTTTACCTATCATAAATTCTCCATTTGCTCCAGCCTATATTTTCTTTTACGATAGTAGCAGGGTTGCCAGCTATTATAACATTCTCCTGCTGAAAGCTTTTAGTAACAAGAGATCGGGTGGCGACTACTGTATTGGATGCAATATTGACTCCTTTTAAAATAGTAACATGTGGGGCAACCCATACGTGATCTGCAATAGTAATATTCTTTGCGTAATTAATTCTTTTATTAGTCGCTAAGTCGATAATAGAATGTGAATCGCCGGTTTTTATCTCCACATCGTAAGCAAAGCCACAATCTTTTCCAACTATAACTTTTGAATTTGGTTCTGTAACAGCAATGCTTACATTTCTGTAATAACCTTGTTCACCCAGATGTATTTCGCAATGGTGATCTTCCATCCAAAGAGAGCCACCTTCTTCAAACCTTACGCCTTTAGAAATAATAATTTTATTGTTGTCCCCATATATCACAAAAGCAACATTGTTAAACCAGGTTGTATCTTCTATAATTATCTCATTATTATTGCCTACAATGGTAAGACTGCATTGTATAAAAAGCGCAGAGTTATTGAACTTAAGTTTATTGCCTGTTCCTTTTACCGATTTCGTAATAGTTGGTTTAAAAGCAGAACCTGATGAGAAAATCCGATACATTTTAACTAACACAGGTTGTTTTTTAATGAACTCTTTAAGTTGTTGTTTCATTTATAATCTGATCTTATTAGTCACAAAAGGTTAATATCCTTGCGCAAATTACTATTATAAAACATTAGTTATCGGGAAAAAATACGCAAAAACCCGCCTTGCGGCGGGTAAAACCTATTATAAAAAAACAATTGCCTCTAATTAATTGTACACTTTCACTTGGTAAACATAATCAGATACGCGCTTGATTTGCTGTTCTCTGTCAAGCTTTCTGATAGAAGATATTTGCGGCATTTTGATACTTTGATAAGAAGTGTCTCCTTTTTTCAAATCGTTCAGCATGTCGTAAATACCGTTCGATTTTACTGCAAAAACAACACCTTCAGCACCCGCTTCACGGGCACTTAAAATGCCAACCACTTCACCATTTTTATTCAACACGGGGCCGCCTGAGTTACCAGGATTGGCAGGCAATGAAATTTGAAGACTCGATGTATCGCCATCATGCCCTGAAGTTGCGCTGATATAACCAGAGTTGTACACAATAATATCGCGCGGGTAACCCAGCGTATAAACATCAGACCCTAAATTAAAGGCGCTATGTTTGAACGAATAAGGCAAAGAAGCAATTGGCTTGAAAGCTTTATCGTCTATTTTTAGCAACGCCAAATCGCGGTCGGCATCAACATAAGCGATGGTTGCAGTAAGGTCTTCACCATTATTATTTACTACTACGCCCTTGCCTTTCAAAACGTGCGCATTGGTAATCAAATAACCTCTGCCATCAATTAAAAAACCTGTTCCGCCCGTTGTGTAAGTGTGTGCAGCAGGAAGGTTCTGATCTTTTTTAATTTCAGATTTTAAAACATTGATTTGTTGCTTCTGCTTATATAGTTCACGGCTCAACTCCTGCACATCGCTTTTAGTGAGCGTAGCTGGTGAAAGTTGTGTGATCAAAAGACTGATGAGCAACGCAGTAACGCCTGCAATAGAAGCAGCGATGGCGGTAACGCGTTTGTACTTCGTCCACAATTGAAGTACTTTTCCTTTTGTACTTATTTCAGTGCCTTCGTTAATATCGCCTTTTTCTACCAAACTGTCGTGAACGTTGTTGAGTGTATGCACCAGGTTTTTCTTATCGGCATACATATCCATTTGTTGCAAAAACAAACGGTGTTCCACCACCATCTGGTCTATTTCAGGCGTATTTTTACGAAGCTGCTGAAAGTATTTTTTTTCTTCCGGAAGCATCGTACCATTCAGGTATCGCTCAATACTATCTAACAATTGCATGTCTTCCATTACTCACCTATGTTATATTGGGCAAAGAATAATTTTTTCAATCGCATCAGGCATTTGTACTTCTGCGTTTTTGCATTGTCGGCATTGGTATAACCAAAGTCGGCGGCAATTTCGTGCATTCCCCTTTTCTGCAAATAGAACGATTCCAATAAACTTTTGCAAGGCTCGCCCAGGCTGTTCAAGGCCCGGTCCATCATTGCAAAATCGGCGTTCTTTTTTTCGTGTACCTCTATATCCTCTTCTACAGCTACTGTTTCTTCAAAATTTTCAGGTTGAGCCACATATCTCCCTATTTGCTGAAGCCGCTTCAACCAAAGGCGCCGGCAAACCGAATACAGATACGTTTTAATCTGGCTCGTGAGCACAAATGAATCGCTTTTGGCTTTGTCGTAAAGCGTAATCATTGCTTCCTGAAAAACATCTCTTGCGTCGTCGTACGAGCCATTGTTATTAATGATAAAAGCCTGAACCATTTTAAAGTTCTCTTTATAAATGGCTTCAACGGCTTTTGAATCGTTGTTGGCTAACCCGCGTAAGAGAAGCTGTTCATTAACTTCAGGTTTCACTCGCTGATGTAATTTTAATACAGTTGGGCGATAAAAGTAACCCAAATAAGGTGCAAAAATTATTTTCAAAAATATTTTGAAAGAGCGGGTTACTTTTTTTCTAAAGGAGTATTAATATAAAAGTTACTTACACAAAAAACATTCACAACAATGAAAAAGCTTTTATTGGTTTTAGCAATCGGCGCTTTTGCAGCCTGCGGTTCTGGTACAGGAGATACCACAACAAGAGATTCTTCTTCAACCAGCACTTCTACTGAAAATACTACTGTAGCACCGGCTATGCCTGATTCTACAAAGAAAGATTCTTCTATGAAGATGACCGACACTACTTCAATGAAGATGAAGAAAGATTCAACTAAAATGTAATTTTCAGAGTTATTCGTTTGCGGTTAACCGCTTGCCAACCTGAATAACTCGATACCTTTTTTATATGGCAAGCAATCGTTAGAGGCCGTCCTTATTCTTAAGGAGGGCTTTTTTATTTTTGATGTAATAAGTAAGATTAAATATTCAATCACTCTCTTCCGCTCGCCAAACCACTGGCAAGTAAGCCGATAATTAATCCCACAATCAAGCCGGCTCTTACATTTTTAATGGCAAAACCAATAGCAATCCCGAGTATCACCAAAAACCAAATACTTACTTCTCTCCTCTTCATTTTCATCTCTGCAGCTATTTATTTTTGGGCAAAGCAATGAGGTTTGCCAGCAATCGGTAAGCACCAGCATTGCCTGCGGGTAATTCTCTAAAAAAAACAAGTCCGGTGTAAACAAAATTTCCCCTTCCATAAGGAGCCAGAATAAGGCTGCCATTGCTTTCCGGCTCGTTAGGGTCGTGCATGCCAATCGGCGCGGCATAATGCGAATCAATGTTTTGCGCCTGGTAAATGCTTCGCTCCTGAACCCAATTTTCAAAATCACTTTTAGTAATTTTATTAGGATAATTGAGAACGCTATTTTCGGGCAAAAGCAAATGCACATCAGCCGTTTCATCGGTTACCCGCGTACGACTGATGGTGAATGGATAAGGACCAATAGTTTGCGTTACTACATCCTGCTGATTGTATTGCACAATGTAATTGCCACCCCCTTTTATGTAGTTCATCAGCACATCATATTTAGCAGGCAACCAGTTGAACAAATTGTAAGCGCGAATGCCTGAAATCACTGCATCAAACTGTGAAAGATTAGAAGGCGTAATGTCGTTTTCGCCAAGCAATTTTACGGTGTAACCCATTTGTTGTAGCGCCTGCGGCACTTTATCGCCGGCGCCGGAAATGTAACCGATGTTCTTACCAACGGTTTTTATTTCTTCTGTAATCACCCGAACATTGTCTTTATAATTATAATTGATGTCAGGAATGTGATCGTAATGAATGGTGCGTAAATAATTAGTGTACGTTAATGTTGTACCGCTTCTTTTTACAGCAACCGATACCTGAATGTTGCTATCCGGTTTGCTGTTGAAAATCGTTTTTATATCACTCGAAAAAAGATATTGCTTATTTACTTCAGCATTGATGATAGTATCTTTTGAAAAAATGATTTTGTCTTTTTGTTTTGCCTCAATTTTAATTGGCAACTCTGGTGCATTGACGTTGGATTGCAATGTAATTTTCATTTCTGGTTCAGGTGCTTTGCCCGTTTGCGGTTTTACATTGATCAAAGCAATTCCCGGCATGGCAGAAATAGCAAACGGAGTGATCACGTGCACCGGCTCGTACACTTCGCCTTTTATGGCATCGCCGTATTTGTATTGAACAGGTCGGGCGTAATGAAGTTGAGTGCTGTCAATGCTTACAGTGAAAGTTGCAATGTAATCGGCATCGTTCTCTGCTTTGCCAATCAGTTGTTGATTAGGAATAATAAAGCTGCCTTGCAGATGCGGGTTTTGCAACCAGTACGGTTGATACAAAGGTTTGTCTTTCCGAACGGGAAAAAGGGTGCTGATAACAACATTTTTATTGGTTGATAAGGTTTGATTTATGGCAGTATCGTAACTGTCCAGCTCAACATCCTGAAGTTTGGTTTTGCCGTTATTTCTTTTGTTGATGAAAAACGAAACCGCCATTGTATCGCCGGTGATGGCGTAATGCTGATTAGCGGTAGCTTCCATAAACAACCCTGCACATTCCGCAATGATGTTTTTGGTTTCATCCATTTTTTTGCTTCCCCAATAATTACCTGCATGAGCCTGATTGAAATCCTGCAACGCATTGTACAATTTCACCAAACTATCAACACTATTTTCAGGATGCTCGAAGTTGTAATGGCTGATGATTCCATCAATCATAGTCTTGAATGTAACCACTTCCTGAAACGCGCTGCCAGCGCTGTGTTTACGCCATCCATTACATCGTGCGAAGCTGGTGATCCGTTGGTTAATAAAAAATATTCGGTGGCTTGTCCGCGCTGTTTTACAGAACCAAAACCCTGGCTTTTGTGCTGACTGCGGCTTTCAGCAGCAATCTCGCCATACCCCTTACCCAGCAAAGGATTGAACGTGCCAATATCCATTGTTAACTGCGTGGATGAAGTGGTATTGTTACCTCCGAAATTGTAAGTATTCCAAAAGATGCGCTTTGCCTGCCAGGGCTTCACGCCATACTTAAATTGATAAGGAAACTTTGTGCTGTCAGCCGCGGCCGTAAACGCTTCTGCAGCCAAAATAGAAGACGCCCAATGATGACCATGACCAGCCCGTTCATCAGGCGGAAAACGGGTGATTATAACATCGGGTTGAAATTTTCTGATTACCCAAACCACATCGCTCAGCATTTTATCACCATCCCAAATTTTGAGAGCTTCGGTTGCATTTTTGCTAAACCCAAAATCGTAGGCCGTTCCAAAAAATTGTTCGGCGCCATCAATACGGCGGGCAGATAACAGTTCTTGTGTTCGAATCAAACCCAGTTCCACGCCTTGTTCATCGCCGATTAAATTTTGTCCGCCATCACCGCGTGTAAGGCTCATGTATCCTGTGCGGTATAATTTTTCTTTTGCAAAATAAGCCAGCAGCCTTGTGTTTTCGTCATCAGGATGGGCAGCGATATAAAGCACGCTGCCCAGCACATTCAGCTTTTTTATTTGTAAGAAAATATCAGCGCTGTTGGGTGCCGCAGGTGCCTGGGAATAACTTTGAAAAGAAACAAAAAACAAGATGAAAAAAGCGATTGAAACTTTATACATGATAAGTAAAGTGGTGCTTGTTTGTACGCATCAAACTTAGTTATTAATCTTAAACGGTAAGATGGATATAGCTTTCTTATTTCGCTTCCTTTTAATTCTTTTATAGGTTTGCTTTTATCTTGTACGGCTTTAGTAATTTTGATTTGCCAATGCTTGTTATTAATTCATCAACGCTTAATAAAATTATAAAATCTATTAATTTGGTTTCTTATTTAAACATTCAAAACAAACAGCTATCCAAACAGCGGGTTTTTTATTTTACGTTTAAAACTCCCCCTGTATGCAATTAGATGACCAGGAGTTGTTGCGCCAGTTCAAACAGGCAGAAACAAAAGAAAGGGCATTCTCGGCAATTATAAAAAAGTACCAGGAAAAGCTGTACTGGCACATCAGGCGCATGGTGATTACACACGATGATACGAATGATGTGTTGCAAAATATGTTCATTAAAGTGTGGAATGCGCTGGATAACTTCAGAGAAGACAGTCAGCTTTACACCTGGCTGTATCGCATCGCGACCAACGAATCGCTCACGTTTCTGCAACAGCAGAAAAAGCGGGCATCAGTAAGTTTTAATGATGTAGAAAGTGGTTTGTCCAACAAAATAAAAGCCGATGAAGGTTTTGATGCCAACAAGTTGGAATGGAAGCTACAGGTTGCCATTCAAACTTTGCCTGAAAAACAAAGGGCAGTGTTTAACCTTCGCTATTATGATGAAATGCCTTACGAAGAAATGAGCCGTGTGCTGGAAACCAGTGAGGGCGCGTTGAAAGCGAGCTATCATCATGCAGTGAAAAAAATAAGTGAATACATTAAAAACCATTAAACTACAGTTTACTATTACAGTCGTAAATTGTTGTTAAAGAAATTTAGATAAAAACAAACTTATGGAACCGATAGAATTGCCCGATGAACTGGTGAGCATCAGGCACACGAACACTTACAAAACACCACCTGATTATTTTATCAATCTGGCGGATGAAATCATAAGCAGGATAAATCTGCCTTTGGCTGCAAACACGCCTTTTTCGGCACCGCCTGCGGAGTACTTTGCTAATTTTGCCGAAGGAGTTTTGTCTAAAATAAAAAATGAAGAAGCCATTGCACAAACCGAAGTTGAAAAAGAGTTGTATAATATTGAGCCGTTGCTAACCGGCATTTCAAAAGCCAACGTATATACTGTGCCACAAGGCTATTTTGATAACTTTACAGTTGCTGTTCCTGAGGTAAAAAAGCCTGCACGTATTATACAAATGCGCCGTTCGTCCAAATGGTTCACCTCGGCTGCTGCAGCGGTAGTAACAGGTGTAATTGCAGTGAGTATTATTTTTTCGTCAAGAGATAACAGCAGGGATGATATTTTAAAACCCGGCAACTATTATCAAACGCTGTCAAAAGTTTCAGACAAGGAAATATCCAATTATTTGGTAACTACTTCACCTGAACCGGATGCAACATTAAATTTACTGGAAGATAACAACGCAGCAAATGATGGCAACTTGAAATCGCTGTTGAACAATGTAAGTGATAACGAACTACATGATTATTTGATTAAAAATGATGATGTGCGATGAAAAATAAATTAAAGGGATTTAAAATCGCATTAAATGTGAGCAAAACTTTATTTCTGCTGTTTTTTTTATTGTTACATGGTTATTTTTGTGCTGCGCAGGACGATAATGAAGAAACAGGAAAAAATTTACAGGCAGTGCGAACTGCTTTTATCACCAACCATCTGAAGTTATCACCAGAAGAAGCGCAAAAGTTTTGGCCTGTTTACAACAATTATATTCAGGAAGTAAAAAAAGCAAGAAAAGATTATCCGAATGATGTAGTGGCACAGCAGGAAGCCATTGTCAACGTTAGAAAAAAATACAAAGGGCAATTTAAAAGTATTGTTGGCAGCGACGAAAGGGTAAACAAAACTTATACAGCAGAAGGTGAATTTAGAAACATGCTGAGAGGCGAGTGGGGAAAGCGGCACGCGAGCGGAAACAAAGGGCGGTAACAAAAGATTGAATGCCCATACGAAACAGACTTAATTTGGTGTTTTTCATAGGTTAGCAACGGCCAGCTCTTTTTAGGGCAGGCCTTTTTTGTTTTTGCACATTTAATAAAGCGATCTAAGCGAACAAGTTATTATAAACAACAAGAGCCTTCACACAACATGCGAAAGCTCCCTATCTGTAAAGAATTGATCAACTTATTTTTCAGCTAAAAACTCTTTCACTTTATCCTTGTGCACAATGGCTTCTTTAAAAGTATAAGCGCCGGATTTAGGGCTCCGCACAGCCTTAATTACTTTTGTCCAGTTTTTTGCATCGGCGGCTGCCTTTTGGTCTTTTGTTTTGATAGCGGTTTTTGCTGCTTTTGCCATAGTATTTTTATTTAGAAAGTTTAATGTTTAACACTGCATACGCTTTACCGGAAATGCCACCAAAGCTGGTATCAAAAGTGGGCGTGGTATAACCGAGTGTGCAGGTGGTTGATGAAGGATATGAAATTGCAAACGTATCCAATGTTGACTGATAAGTGAAAGCCACTTTATTGCTGTTGATGATGTTGAAAGAAGAGGTGTCTTTCACACCATTAAATTGAAAATATACCTTACCAGCAGAAGTAAAGTTTGCATAGTCGCCGCTCTGCGCTGCCGATGTGCTGTCGTACACTTTTATATTATTGAAATAACCCAGAAATTCTCTGCCGGTAACATTCCAATAACCCAGCAAATTCGGCGGGTTTTTATCGGAGCTTTTGCGACAGGCAAAAACAATCAAACCTAAAACGAAAACCATTATCCACGAGACAAGCGTCTTCATTGATCCGTTTATTTTGCTTATTTAATTTCTTTATGTACTGTAACCTTCTTCAAATTTGGGTTGTATTTCTTCAATTCAATACGTTCCGGTGTGTTCTTTTTATTTTTGTTGGTGATGTAGCGGCTCGTGCCCGGAACAGAAGTTGTTTTTTGTTCCGTACATTCCAAAATCACCTGAACGCGGTTACCTTTCTTTGCCATTGTAGCCCAATTTTATAACGATGATAATTTAAATTTTAGTTCCCTGCGCACGCATTTCTTTTACCACAGCCAACAAGCCATTTTTGTTAATGGTGCGGATGGCATCAGTGCTTACTTTTAATGTAATCCAGCGGTCTTCCTCTGCAAAATAAAAACGCTTGGTTTGCAGATTGGGTAAAAAACGACGCTTGGTTTTAATGTTGGAATGCGATACCGTATGACCAACCATTGGTTTCTTACCTGTAACCGAACATACTCTTGCCATATCAATATATTTTTTCGGACGGCAAAGGTAGCCAAAGGAAAGAATTTTCCAAACTTATTTCGCTGTTAATCTCTTGTTTTTATTTTGTGAGAGTTGATGGTGAGAAGGTGAGGGGTGAGTAGTTAGTGGTGAGTAAATAAGTTGGACATTTCCACCTTTCACCATTCACTATTCACTATGGAATGCTCCAATTGATAAATAACTTCAGTAAACGCCTGCCAGCTATACTTTTGTTTTTGCTCTTTTATTTGTGGTAAAAAATAATCTTCTCCTAATTCATACAACTCTTCAATTTTACCGGCAATATCTTTTGCATTCGGTTCGGCAACCAAACCTACCTTTTGGTTTTGCACCATTTGTGGAAGGCCGCCAACATTGGTAACCAACATCGGTTTTTCAAAATGATATGCCAATGGTGTAACACCGCTTTGTGTTGCATTCCGGTAGGGCTGAATAACAAAATCGGCTGCGCTCAAATAATATTTTACTTCGCTATCCGAAATAAAATTGCTGCGTAAAATCAAATGCTCCTTAAGTTTCAACCGTTCTATCTGCTCATCATAAGGCTTCTTATCTTCATACCATTCACCGGCAATCAATAATTTAAGATTGAATTGTTTTTGTTGCAGAATGCCTATTGCATCCAATAAAATATCTAAGCCTTTGTATTTTCTGATAAAACCAAAAAACAAAATGATACGCTCGTTTTGCGGAAGTTGCAAATGGCTTCTGGCTTCAGCTTTATCAATCTTCTCACCAAAATTATCGTACAATGGATGCACCGTTTGCACCGCTTTTTTTTGCGTAATGGTTCTTAAATCATTCGCCACTTTTTGGCTCATAGTAATGAAAGCATCAATGGGTTTGATAAAATATTTTGTGAACTGCTTATCACCCACACGGTGCTCATGCGGGATGATATTATCAGCAATACAAATGATTTTGGTATGATGATTTTGTTTTGCAATGCGCAATATCGTTCCCAGGCTAGGACCCATAAACGGAAGCCAGTAACGAACAATAAGAAGGTCTGGTTTAAGTTGTTTTAGTTCTCTTCCAATACTTATCCAATTGAACGGATTAATGGAATTGATTTTTACTTTTATCTCAATATCTGTCGGTGCTTCTTCAGTTGAATATTGTGTAGTTCCGGGAAACAGAAAAGAAGGATATTGCAACGAAAAAGTATAGATGGTTACGCTATTGCCTTCGTTTTGAAGCTGCCTTGCCAAACGCTCATTAAACGTTGCCATACCGCCACCACGCAACGGATAAGCAGGACCTATGATAACAATAGATTGACTCATAAAAAAGGGGCAAAAACAAACTTAGCGAATGCCAATGGTGTCTTCAATCATGTAATGATTGCGGTCGGCAGAGTTACGCGAAATGAGCTCTGCTACAAAGCCCGACAAAAACAATTGCATACCAATAATCATGGCCGCCATCGCTATGTAAAAAGCGGGACGGTTGGTAAGACTGAAATCGCTTACCGACAATTTTGCAACAAACAAATACAAGGTCATAACAAAGCCGATAACAAAACACAGCGTTCCGTACAAACCAAAAAAGTGCATGGGCTTTTTGCTGAACCGGCTTACAAACATGATAGTTCCCAAATCTAAAAAGCCATTGATAAAACGCTCCCAGCCAAATTTGGTAATGCCGTATTTCCGGGGGCGGTGCTCCACCACTTTTTCGCCTATCTTTTTAAAGCCCGACCATTTGGCAATTACAGGAATGTAACGGTGCATTTCACCATACACTTCAATGCCTTTTACTACGCGGTTGCGGTAGGCTTTTAAGCCGCAATTAAAATCGTGAAGCTTGATACCGGTTATTTTACGGCTTATACCATTATAAACTTTAGAGGGAATATTTTTAGTAAATGTATTGTCGTACCGCTTCTTTTTCCAGCCGCTTACCAAATCAAAACCATCTACTACAATCATATTGTACAATGCCGGAAGTTCATCGGGCGAGTCCTGCATATCTGCATCCATTGTTATCACCACATCGCCTTTGGCAGTGCGGAAGGCTTCGTTTAGTGCTGCCGATTTTCCATAGTTGCGTTGAAATTTAATGCCTTTAAAACAGTTGTTCCCTTTTGCAATATTTTCAATTACATTCCAACTGGCATCGGTGCTGCCATCGTCCACCATAATCACTTCGTAGGAGAAGCCATTGGTTTGCATGACACGTGCAATCCAATCACACAATTCAGGCAACGATTCTTCTTCATTCAACAAGGGAATTACAACAGAAATATTCATGGTTGAGGTTCGCCAATTTGATTAATTTGCGTAAACGGATCGAACGGTTTTTTCTTTGCAATGGCTGCGCCGATGAGGGCGGCGACGGTTCCAAAAAACAGATTGCCCAACAAACTGCCACCAACAGTAATGAGCATAAAATGATTGCTCATCATATTCGTGCCGGCTTCAATCTGGTCGTCGGTAGCTTGTTTGTTTTCGCGCATTTTGTCTTTCATTACGCGCAGCATCTGATCTTTGTAATCAGGAGAAAGATAAATAAAAAGCAGTGTAAAAACAACAGTGATAAGTACTGCGATGCAAACGGTTTTAAAGCCGAAACTAAAGCAGCTACCAAACGTTACAAAATTATTTTGGGCGTTGCTCCACATCGTGATGAAAACAATGATTAAACCAACAAAAACAATAGCAGGCAACCAAACAACAATGCCCTGCCGAAAAATAAGCCCAGTGAAATAATAAATTAGAAATAAAACAACAGAAGTAAGACCGATGATTAAACCAGCAGCCAGTGGTGTGATGGGTTTCTTTTCCATATTCTTTTAATTAAAAGTTATTTGTTAAGAACACTTTTTATTCTTCCTTTTAAAGACATGTTTAAGAAAGGTGTGTTGGAGGATTTGCTTCGCGAACTATCCGTTGTGAGAACGGTGGTTTCCTCTTTTGAAAACAAGGTAAATTCAGCCTTGCTTCCCTCTTCTATCCTACCCTCTGGCAAATGAAAAATGTTTCTTGCATTGAAAGAAAATAGTTGTATCAAACGTTCAATCGAAAGCTGTGGAAGCACTGTGTTTACTACTGCAAAGCTCGTTTGCAAACCAATCATTCCCGGTTTTGCATACTCAAACTCACAAACTTTATCATCATTATGTTGCGGTATGTGATGCGAGGCAATGCAATCAACCGTTCCATCTAATACAGCAGTGCGCAGGGCTTCTCTGTCTTCTTTGCTTCGCAATGGCGGAGTTACTTTTAAATTCGTGTCGTAGTCCACCAAATCTTCATCACAAAAATAAAGGTGATATGGCGTTACACTGCATGTAATGTTCAGCCCGTTTGTTTTTGCCTCTTTTATCAGGCTAATTCCTCTTGCAGTTGATACGCCGGTAATGTGCAGTTTACTGTTGGTATATGCTAACAAACCAATATCACGTGCTATAAACAATTCTTCGCCAATGGCAGGAATGCCAGGTAAGCCTAATTGTGTGGACACAATTCCTTCATTCATCAATCCGCCCGGAGCAATGTTTTTATCAACCGGCATCTGAATAATCACACCATCAAATGATTTCACATACTGCAACGCTTTCAATAGAATTTGCGACGATTGCACCGGTTGTAAGCCATCGCTAAAAGCTATCGCTCCGCTTGCGTGCATGTCGTACATTTCAGCGAGTTCTTTGCCTTCACAGTTCTTTGTTACCGCACCTAATGGACGAATAGAAACTTGCAGCTCTTTCGCTTTTTGAACGATGTATTCTACACCGCTTTTGGTGCTGATGGTTGGCGCTGTGTTGGGTACTACAAACACTTCGGTAAACCCTCCTGCCAAAGCCGCAGCCGCACCAGATTGCAACGTTTCCTTTTGTTCAAAACCAGGATCAGAAAACTGTAAAAACAAATCTACAAAACCAGGAGAGAGATACGTGTTGCCGCTACCGTCCATCTCTGTATTAACCTCCCGTTCAATGTTTTCTGCAATGGCTGTAACTATTCCTTTTTCTATCAAAATATCTTTTACCGAATTGTTATGAATGGAGTGAGGATCGGCGATGATAACGTTTTTGAGCAGAATATTCATGCGCAACCGCAAAATTTGGCGCAAGATAATCGGATTTTTATAAAAATGAGGTTTACATTTGCAGCCCTTTCGCAGGAAAGAAATTCGGGATGTAGCGCAGCCCGGTAGCGCACACGTCTGGGGGGCGTGGGGTCGCAAGTTCGAATCTTGTCATCCCGACAAAAAATGAGCAAAAACAAAAGCCTTTGCATTGTTGTATTCAAAGGCTTTTGTTTTATAAACTCTGCTTCGTTGACACAAGTAATTGCAAAGCCAATAACATTTATTGTGATAGGGCATTTTTACCCCGAACGTTTAACTGAACTATCTTATTGGGGTAACTAATTCTCATTTGCGCAAAAAAACCAATAAAAACAACTTTTTATCGGATGAGTATTAAAATTTGCTAACCTGCCTATTCAATTCTCTTTCCTGGTTTCAAGAGAGCCTGTAACTATTTCAAAAGGTAGCAAACTTTTGTTTTCGCAAAGTGTTTGGTTACAGAAATATGTTGTCTTCCTATCCCATTTTTATAGAATAAAAACAGCATGCTGTTGAAATTTATACTTAGTGATATTTTGTAAGAGAAAGATTATGAGAAGCTTATGTTCTTAGCTATTCAAGTATAGAAGTCTTAGGGCTTGTGAGGCGTTACGATTTCTTGTTATCAATCTGGTGTTGAAATTAGCACAAAGCCTTTGTCTCTGGCAAGTTAATGCAAGCTCTTGCATGAAAAAGCTTGCGCCTGCTTACGCATTCCGGTTTCTTTTTTAATGGCAATTTTTTTGCTTTCGCCAATAGTTCAGTTCAGTTCAGTTGCATTTCCTTAAGCCTATGAAAAAGCAAAATAAAGTTTTGTGGTGGTTGACTGCTGTTGTTATCGTAATAACCGCCGTTTTCATAACTCTTAAAAGTGGGTGGCATTTCATAAAGAAAGACCTCGCAAAAGAGCCACAGCAAAAATCTGTTATCAAGCCATTGCTACAGGATGAACTAAAGCGAATGATAATAGCTGCAAGCGATAGTTTGTATCAGGTACAGTTCAGCAGTTTTGTTCTCAATATTGATTCAGGAATTGGACTGATAAAAGGCATTCAGTTAACAGCAGATTCAAACGTTTATAAAAGGTTGCAGGCACAACACAAAGCACCCAATATGATGATGAACATGGCCGCAGACAGCGTGTTTATCAATCACTTTGAATTTAAAAAAACCAACGACGGAAAACAATTGGTAGTTGATAATGTGCTGATACAAAATCCGGATTTTCATATTGATTATTATCCGCAACCTTACAATGATACTACGACAGATTCATCCAACTCTTTGCTTACCACAGCAGTAAAAAAGCTGATGCAATTGTTGGCTGTAAAGCAGGTAAAGATGAATCATTTGAATGTTGAAATGTTGAATCATACCAATTCATCAACCAGGAAAACGGCCTTGCACAATATTGATATTGTTATGAATGGAGTGGATGTTAAGAAAGAACGTAAAAGCGATACTTCTGAAAGCGCAAATACAGTGATTACAGTTGCCAATTATCAATTAACAACTGCTGACAAGCTCTATACGGTTGCTTATGAACAATATGCAAATCAATCCGAAACAAAATACAGTTTCTGTTGAAAAAGCAATTGTACAACCAGCGTATAGCAAAGCGCAACTTTTTTCAGCATGTTTCCAAAGCAAATGCAAGGTTTTATTTTGTGTATGACAACATGCACTTATCAGGGCGTTGACATGAACCGGTTGCTTTATCAGCAACAAATCCAAATAAATAAAGCCACCGTTGAACGGTCATTAACTGATGTTTATACAGATTACGAATTGCGCAAAAGAAAACCTCCCGTAAGAAGGCACGGCTTTCCGCACGAGTTGCTGCAGCAGCTTGCTTTTGATATAACCATTGACACCATGCTGATGCACAATGGTGTTGTGAAATATGAAATGAAAGCCAGGAAATCTGATAGCACTGCCTTGTTTGAAATGGACGATGTGGAATCGAAGGTTGTAAACATAACCAACAATATCAACGCAAAACAGAAGAACCATTACACAACAGTTGTTAGCACCGGGAGGGTAATGAACGCTGCCAACATCCGTTCTGTTCTTACATTTAATTTGAATGACAGGAATGGCTCGTTTACTTTAAAAACAACAATGGGTACCATGGATGGAAGAGCCTTAAATCCGCTTACCAAACCACTTGCAATGATGGAAATACAATCGCTCGACATTCAAAAAATGGTTACTACCCTTCATGCCAATGAAAAGGAAGCAAGGGGCAATATAGACCTGTATTATAAGAATATGAAGATTGCGCTGTTGAAAAAGAAGGACGAAGGTTTTAAGAAAAGAAAGTTCCTATCCTGGGTTTCAAATACCATGATGGCGGATGATAACCCGAAGAAAAACGGCAAATTCAAAAAAGGTCCAATTTCAGTTCAACGCAAGCCGACAGATTCATTTTTCAAATATCTCTGGCGTGCAATATTTGCAGGCATGGCAACGCACATGATGGGCATAGAAAAAACCCGTTGAGATGAGAGTAAGAGGCTATGTAGGGCATGTAAAAATTTTTTGAAATAAGGCAGTGGGTTGGCATATTTTTTACTCCATAAGTATGCTAATTTAGACACAATCCGTTACTACTCCCGCTCTTTACAACCATATAAAATTTGAATTTACGAATGCTATTGATTGAATCAATTACCTGTTAACCTTTAAACTTTTACACCATGAAAAAAGGGATTCTCGGCACTTACATAATATCTCAAACATATAATGGCAACAACTGAATCCAATTAGCATACTTTATGCTTCAAAGTTTATTCCGATAACATCAGAAATGGCTTACCTGTTCTTATCAAATCGCTATTCTGGCATTATTTTTTTCCATTGTAAGAACTAAGGACGTGGATAATGTTGCATCAAGACAACTTTCAGTTGATAAAAATTTTCAGAAACAAACAAAAAGTTTACTGTCTAACTTTAATAGCAGTATTCATCATAGCTTTTTAAAAAGCGTGAATCAATAAACACCTTGAACAATTATTTTAACCTAAAAATTGTGAACATGAAACCTATAAAACGCCTATTTGTAATGGCAGCCTTTGTACTTGCTATTTCTTCATGCGGAAGTAATCAAACTTCTGATGAAACCCATGATCTCAGAAGCAATAATCAACAAAACAGTGACAGCGCCGGCAATGGAAAGATGATGCAAGGCAGTTCGCCTACCGGCGTAAACGCAGCCACCGACACTACGGGAAAAAAGGACTCTGCTAATATGGGTACAGGCACATCTGGTCAACCAGGAACATCATCGCGCAGCGACTCTTCTCAACGGTAATTCTGCCTGAAAGAATAATCATATAACTTTTATAATAGAACCTGAATTACACCAGTGTAATTGAGACATTAGTTGCTTGTTTACAATCGTTCAACAACAAAAATCAATATACAGAAAATTGCGATAGCCATACATGGTGGTACAGGTCCTAATTCAGATTATATCCACGAAAACAAAACCGGCTATGAAGAAGGTTTGAAACAGGCAGTTATAGCTAATTGATTACAAACCAGCTTTTGGTTTTACGGATATTTTATGTCAAATAAAGCAAATAGAAATAAGAGATAAAAGCTATCAAGATTAGATTCTTAGTAACCTGAAAAAGACATTGCTCTTTTATCTTTTTGCTACTCTTATTTTGTTTCAATTACAACCACCACATCTGGTTCTGCATCGGTAGCAGCAGGCAAATTATCAAGATGCAAAACACCGTTTGCTAAGTTTGTTTTTGCCGGTTTTTTATCTTTTAAGAAATACGCTTTGCTAACGTTTTTAAAAGGGAATTGCTCTAAATTAACTGCTTTGTTTTCGCCCAATAAATGAACAAATATTTTGTTGCCCTTTTGTGTGAGGCAACCCCAGCTTTGCGGTTTCAGATAACCGCCGGTTGTGTTATAAATGCTTTCGCCGTAAGTCTTTGTCCAGTTGCCCATTTGGTGCAAGCGATCTATAAATTCAGGTTGAATTTCTCCGTTCGGCATCGGCCCGATGTTCAACAACAAATTGGCTCCGTAGCCCGATGCTTTTACTAAAATATCAATCAGTTGTTTGTAGCTTTTGTACGAGGTGTCCGTAATATTAAAGCCCCAGCTATTGTTCATGGTAACGCATGATTCGAGTGGTAATTCAGATGGTTTCTGAAAGCTTAAGCCGCTCCTATTTTCGCCCGGTAAATCTTGCTCAAACATTTGGAAATCTTCTCCAGGCAAAGGACTTACATGATGGTTGTTACCAATTAAACACTGCGGTTGTAACTTATGAATCAGTGCATAAATTTCATCCAGATGCCAGTCTATTTTGGGCGTTCTGTCGGCAGCGCCTTCTGGTGCGGTTTGATCCCAATAACCATCAAACCAAATGCCTCCAATCTCACCATAGTTCGTTAGCAATTCAGTGAGTTGGTTCTTCATAAACTGGATATAATCTTCCCATTTGCCTCGTTCGGTTCTTCCGGTGCCTTGCCCTGTTCTTCCTGTCCAATAGCTATAATCGGTTCTTCGCCAGTCGAGCAATGAATAATACAAAAACAATTTGATGCCTTGCTTGTGGCATTCATCAGCCATCATCTTTACAATGTCTTTTTTGTAAGGCGTGTGCATGATATTAAAATCGGAATACTTTGTATCCCACATGCTGAAACCATCATGATGCCTCGTAATAAGCGTAATATATTTCATACCTGCACCTTTAGCAAGGCTTACCCATTGCGCTGCATTAAAATCAATCGGGTTGAAAAATTTTTCGAGTCTTGTATAATTTTTTACGGTGATATTGCGGTTGTTCATTACCCATTCACCATCACCCGGAATACTAAACGGTCCCCAATGGATGAACATGCCAAAGCGTGCATCAGTGAACCATTTTCTCGCCTCCAGGTTGGATGCATCGGGTTTGTATGTCATTTGAGAGAAAGAAGAAATTTGGGCAAAAAAAAATGCAAAAGCGATCCATGCTTTTTTCATGAAGCTTATCTTTTAGAATTATAGTAAAACAGAGGATGGGCAATTGTTTGTTTTGAAACAAAAGCGATCAGAAAACAACACTCATGTTTCTTTCATTTTTGTGAAGTTAAAATATAGATTAGCAAAATGTTCCTACGGAACATTTCCAGTAATATAAAAAGTGGCAAAAACAAACTGCAACAACGTGTTTATGCGGCAGCGGTTTTATAAGATTGTTTTCTTATCAAATACCATCCTCCAAACAACACCGCCGAAAAGAAAACCGTTGCATACAAACTATTGGGATAAAAGGGCAATGCATCGTTATAACACATCATCAAACCGCCTAACGTTTTAGGTCGTTGCAAACCGCCACCGCCCAACCATACCATAAAATTGGACAAAAGAAAATAGACTGTCGGCGAAGCTAATGAAGCTATAAAAACATTGATAACATTAATCTTCTTTACTAAAAAGCCAATGGTTGTTAGCAAGGCAAACAACAAATAATTTTCCCATTGACCTGCATAAAAACCTTGTATGGGAGTGATGCCAGCGACGTACAAAACCTGGTACAACGCATCGCTGACAAACATAGACAGCAAGGGCAACAAAAACGCCCAGGATTTGTTTTTACGAAAAATAGCTCCGCCAAAAATTGACATCGCATATTGCGGCGCAAAACCATACGGACGACCTGGAATAGCGCGATACAAAGAAGCAACCACTACCAATAAAACAAGCGACGTAATAATATTGCGATTCATCTTCATCATTTAAAAATATGGGCAAAAATAAAACTTATGCTTCAGGTACAAAAGCTTTGTACAACAAGGCATCTTCATTAGCTACAATAACAAAGTGTTCATTGGACAACACGGCAAAGGATTGTCCTTTGTGAACCTGCAACGAGTTGCTTCCTTCTATGTTGGCACTGCCGTTGATTACCGTCCATATTTCTAAAGAAGAAGTAGCACCTTCTACCCTTTCGTTCTTCCTGATGCTTACTTTGTGAATGCCAAAATCGGGCACGGGGCAAGGATAATTCTTTTCGGCCTCATTTATCTTTTCTCCCTTCATTACATTGGGCACAATGCCTTCAAATGCAGTGTGCTTCATCAGTTCGGGCACATCAATATGCTTTGGCGTTAAACCGCCACGCAACACATTATCGCTGTTTGCCATCAGTTCTACATTTTGTCCTTCTAAATAAGCATGTGGCAAACCCGCACCCTGAAAAATACCCTCGCCTTCTTTTACATTTACTATGTTGAAAAAGTAAATCGAATAAATACCACGATCAATGTCTTCAATTTCCTTATCGTTTTCAAACAACTTTGCCACCCACCAGCCGGGTTCGTTTTTTGAAGTTTCATCTTTTTGTTTTCGCTCAATTTCTCTCTTTACTAAGGACATCAGTTTTTGATTCACTTCTCCTTGCGGAAGGTTCATTACATGCTCATACAAGGCTTCATAATTGCCATCGCCAAACACATGAATCAAATCCGCAAACTCAGGCGTGGCGCGCAATACAGCGTCTAACTTATCTCTTTGTAAGAAGCCATGCAGCAACCAAAAATCGCTTAATGCAATCATCACTTCTGGCTTGTGATTTTTGTCTTTATAATTGCGATCCGATGCACCCAGCAGTTTACCTTCCGTTTCTTCTTTTTCAAAACCCATTGCTGCACCTTCTTTCGTTGGATGCACCTGGATGCTCAACATATCATGCACGTCTAAAACTTTCATTAAATAAGGCAATTCACCAAATTGTTGCCGCGTATTTTGGCTTAAAAATTCCTGCGGATAATCGGCAATGAGTTGCTGCAACGAGAGCTCGCCGTTGCGCGTTACCACCGTTGCCGATGCCGAAGGATGCGCGCCGAGCCAGTATTCGGCAAACGGTTGATGTTGCTTATTTTCGATGCCGAGCCAGGCGGGTATAAAATCGTATCCGCCCCAGGCATAATGCTGAACTTTTCCTTTCAGCAACAAAACTTTTTCCTGCATAAAACTCATAGCTGCAATGTTATGGTAAATTACAAATTATGGATAATAAAGTTACAGGGAATAAAGGTGAAGATTTAGCGGTAGATTATTTATTAAAAAACGGTTATGCAGTTTTGCATCGCAACTGGCGCTTCAAATATTGGGAGGTAGATGTGATTGCATCGAAAGGAAAATTTCTTCATTTTTTTGAAATCAAAACGCGCACTTCACATGCGTATGGCAAGCCGGAAGAAAGCATCAGCACCAAAAAAATGAACAATTTAAAAAATGCTGCGGAAGAGTATCAATATCTTGTATCCGCAATGGCAATATTTGCAGTTTAATGTGCTTGCCATCACGCTTTGGTACAACCGCGAACCAGAGTACTTTTTAATTGAAGATGTTTATTTTTAAATGAATAGAACATGGATGAATATAGAACACGGATGACACAGACTTCGTGCACGGATACTTAGGATTGAATATTTAATATGTAAGATTGAATATTACTTAATAGCTCATGTAATTTTATCCATCCCATAAATCCCAATCATCTCATTCATCCTCGTTCAGACAATCTATTATCTTCTCTAAAGTTTTATACATTTGACCGCGCAAAAAAGCAATACAAAGAATGAGTAAAATAACGGCAGCCATCACAGCCGTGGGTGGCTATGTTCCACCCGATAAACTGACCAATGAAGATCTATCGAAGATGGTTGATACCACTGATGAATGGATACAAGCCCGAACCGGTATTAAAGAAAGAAGAATTTTGCGTGGCGAAGGCAAAGCCAGCAGCGATTTAGGTGCGCCTGCCGTACAAGACATTATAACAAGAAAAGGCATCAGGCCGGAAGAAATTGAGTGCATTATTTGCGCAACTGTTACGCCCGATATGATGTTTCCGGCAACCGCAAATCTGATTGCAAAAAAAGTAGGCGCCGTAAATGCGTTTGGTTACGACATCAGTGCAGCCTGCTGTGGTTTTTTATTTGCATTGAGCACCGGCGCAGCTTTCATTGAAAGTGGTCGTTACAAAAAAGTGATTGTTGTAGGTGCCGATAAAATGAGTGCAATTGTTGATTATACCGACCGCACTACCTGCATTTTATTTGGTGATGGCGGCGGTGCCGTTCTGTTAGAGCCAACCACAGATGAGACCGGCTTGCGAGACAGCATCTTAAAAAGCGATGGCAGCGGTGCCGATTATCTTCGCATGGTTGCCGGTGGCTCATATAAACCGGCTTCCATTGAAACTGTTACGGCAAAACAGCATTATATTTTTCAGGAAGGAAAAACCGTTTTTAAATATGCTGTAAAAGGCATGGCTGATGTTTCAGAAGAAGTATTGAAACGAAACAATCTTACCGGAAGCGATGTTACCTGGCTTGTTCCGCACCAGGCAAATCTTCGCATTATTCAGGCAACGGCGGACCGCATCAATCTGCCAATGAAAAAAGTAATGATGAACATTGAGCGTTACGGAAACACAACAGCAGCCACCATTCCGCTTTGTTTATGGGATTGGGAAAAAGGCTTGAAAAAAGGCGACAACTTATTGCTGGCTGCCTTCGGCGGCGGCTTTACCTGGGGTGCATCCTGGTTGGTTTGGAATTATGACAGCGAATAAAATCAATACAAAATTTCGTTTGCAAAAAGCTTTTCGGTTTGAAAGGTTTTTTGTTTTGCTCGTATTTTCTGCAGGTTTGTTTTCGTGCAAAAACAAACCTGCAAAAGAAGAAACCAAAACGGAAGACAGCACATCGGTTTATTATCCTATCAACAACTACATTCGCCAGCAAATAAAAGATGTAGATACAACGCCGTATTTTTTATACCGGCTTTCTACCATCAATGGCAAAAAAGATTCTTCGGTGGTTGACAGGGCTGCGTTTGATGCACAGGTAAAAACCATTTTGTTTCCTGAACTGGATGACAAAAGCTTTAAAGCCAACTTTACCGAATCGGTGTTTGATGATGAAAGTACCAACAGCATTACGCTTACTTATTCACCCAAAACCAAAAGCGGCATTGTGCAAAACGCAAGCGTTTTGTTGGATAAAGAGAACCAAAAAGTAAAGTGGATTTTTATTAACACATTACGCAGCAATAACGATAGCACCGTTATTCAGCGCATTGGCTGGAAAGGCGATAAAAGCTGTTATATCAATGAAGATATTACGCATCCGAATAAGCTTGAAATACAACACCAGCTTGAATTTGTGTGGAATGATAAGGCGGAATGATTGTCTAAAATTGATGCCCGTCACTGCGAGGCACGAAGCAGTCTGTGGATTATAATCAGTGCCTTTTATAAGTAGTAAGCTTAGTTGCTTCATTTACTCACTATTCACCACTCACTACTCACAATCAACTTCATTGTATTATCCACAGACTGCTTCGTGCTTCGCAGTGACGCAAGATGGCGAGACGTAAATAGTTATCAAACCTAATTTCTTCTTTGCGCCTTCGTGTCTTCGTAATAAAATCATCTTTGCTTTTGCCCAATTTTTAGCTCCCTTTTTGCTACAAATTTTCGCAAAGCGAAATACATTTGTAAACAGCTATGACATCCACCGAATTTCAAAACATTGCTCCTACTTTGCCGCACCAGCCGGGCATTTATAAATACTTCGATGTCGCCGGAACGTTGTTGTATGTTGGCAAAGCAAAAGACCTGCGCAAACGCGTATCTTCTTATTTCACCAAAACTTTGGGTGTTAGTTATAAAACGCACGAATTGGTGCAACGCATTCATCGCATTGAATTCACCATCGTAAACAGTGAGCAAGACGCATTTTTGCTGGAGAACAGCTTGATCAAGCAGTTCCAGCCGATGTTCAACATCAACCTGAAAGACGACAAAACTTATCCTTACATCGTTATCAAAAAAGAACCCTTTCCACGCATCTTTCTAACCCGCACAAAGTACCATGATGGCTCGGAATATCTCGGCCCGTTTACATCAACAGGAAAGGTGCGTGAGCTACTCAGTTTCATCCGTCAAAATATTCCGTTACGCACCTGCAAGTTGCCGTTAACGCCCGTCAATATTGCGAAAGGCAAGTTTAAAGTTTGTTTGGAATACCATCTTGGCAACTGCAAAGGACCTTGCCAAAACTTTCAGTCGTTAGAAGATTATAACGAAGGCATTGGGCAAATCAAACAAATTTTAAAAGGCAATTTATCGCCCGTTATTCATACGTTCAAAAGCCAGATGGCCAACTATGCAATGAACATGCAGTTTGAAAAAGCGGAGCTGATGAAAAAGAAAGTGGAGCACCTGGAGAACTACCAGGCTCGCTCCGTTGTGGTAAGCTCGCATCTGCACAATGTGGATGTATTTTCTATTTTGAAAGAAGATGCAACAGCGTATGTAAACTACCTGATGGTGCAGAACGGAACCATCGTACAAACGCATACCGTAGAGTTGGATGTAAAGCTGGAAGAAAGTGATGAGGAAGTGCTTCAATTTGCCATTATCAATCTGCGCGAAACCTTTAACAGCTTAGCTTCTGAGGTGGTAGTGCCTTTTGAAGTGGATTTGCCGGCCGACATTATTATAACCATTCCAAAAGGTGGCGATAAAAAGAAATTGCTTGAGTTGTCTTTAAAAAACGTAAACTATTTTAAAGATGAACTGCGCAGAAAAAAATCGTTGCAATTAGAAACGTTTACAGAGAAAAAACGAAAAGATGTGCTATACCAATTGCAGGAAGACTTGCAATTGTCTGAATTGCCTGTGCACATCGAATGTTTTGACAACTCAAACTTCCAGGGCAGCTATCCGGTGTCTGCAATGGTATGTTTTAGAAATGGCATTCCCAGCAAAGACGATTATCGCCATTACAACGTGAAAACAGTACAAGGCATTAACGACTTTGCCACGATGAAAGAAGTGGTATATCGTCGTTACAAACGATTGGTGGATGAAGAAAAACCTTTGCCGCAATTGGTAATTATTGATGGCGGAAAAGGCCAGTTGAGTTCTGCAATGGAAAGCATTAAAGAGTTAGGTTTGATTGGGGCAATGACAGTAGTTGGCCTGGCGAAAAATGAAGAAGAAATTTTCTTTCCCGGCGATACGCAATCCATCAAATTGCCGTGGGATAGCGAGAGTTTAAAATTGGTTCGCCGCGTGCGCGATGAAGTGCATCGCTTTGGCATTACGTTTCATAGGAAAAAGCGTTCTATCGGCACCTTTAAAAACGAACTGGAAGAGATTAAAGGCATCGGCAAACAAACGGCTGCCGATCTTTTAAAATCTTTCAAATCGGTAAAAAATGTAAAGCAAAAAAATGCGGATGAACTATCAGAGGTGATTGGTAAAGCCAAAGCGGCTATTGTGTTTAACCATTACCATGCAAACTAAATAAAAAGGGGGCCCGGATAAAAATCCAACCCCGTTTTAAAATCCAATATCCTTTGAAAAACCGCTGCAAATATAGAAGTTCTTATCCTACTTTTCATTTTGGGAAAACAAATTCGCCTTTCTTTATTTTGTTTTTATGATAATTCCAACGATTTGGTTTTGCCCATTTTTTAACTTCATGGTTTTGGGTTTCTTTTCTTTACACATAAAGAAACTGTTCTTTTGAAACCATCATTTCTTCTGTTGAAGAGGTGCTACATGAACTGATAGAGCAAATGCACTGCGCCTAAATAGAATGGATTAAATAGAGATTAAATCTTAAAAAAAGTACAAGGCAAATTTGGCAATAAGAAAAAATAATTTATTTTCGCCTCAGAAAATTACGGTTTCACCGTTTTTCCTTTTTGTTTCACACACGCACCGAGGGGCTGCAACCATTCTGACTCACACATCACTATTAGCTGTCTTTTGATTTGCTATATCATCCAAACTACACAGATACCAAAATAATTTGTCCAACCAGGTTGTGTTCTTACAATGCTTTCTTTTTGTAAGAACACAACATTACTTTCGATGAAGCACAATTTGATGGTATAAAATTACATACCAAACAAAGTGTTTTGATGATTGTTTCCGCCTTTTTGATAACCATCTTTTTTTAAATGACTGTACGCTTTGTAAGTTACTTCACGCCCGCGGGGTGTGCGTTGTAAAAAACCTTCCTGAATGAGGAAAGGTTCATACACTTCTTCGAGCGTTCCTGGTTCTTCGCCAACAGCAGTAGCAATGGTGGTGATGCCCACCGGACCGCCTTTGAATTTTTCAATAATGGTACTTAAAATGCGGTTGTCCATTTCATCCAAACCATATTCATCTACGTTCAACGCACGAAGCGCATGTTGGGTAATTCCAATATCAATTTGCCCATCGTTCAGCACTTGTGCAAAATCGCGTACGCGGCGCAACAAACCATTGGCAATACGCGGTGTACCGCGGCTTCTACCGGCAATTTCCATAGCGGCATTGGAGGTAATGCTGGTTTGTAAAATGCCTGCACTTCTGATGATTATTTTTTGCAGCACATCAGCCGTATAATATTGCAATCTTGATTTAATGCCGAAGCGCGAAAGCAAAGGCGCTGTAAGCAAACCACTGCGTGTTGTGGCGCCAACTAAAGTAAAGGGCTGCAGGTTCAACTGAATGCTGCGCGCGTTGGGGCCGCTGTCAATCATAATGTCTATGCGATAATCTTCCATCGCGGCATATAAATATTCTTCCACCACAGTACTCAAGCGATGAATTTCATCAATAAACAAAACGTCGTTCTTTTCTAAATTGGTAAGCAAGCCGGCAAGGTCGCCTGGCTTTTCAATTACCGGTCCTGATGTTTCTTTAATGTTCACCCCAAGTTCATTCGCCACAATTCGGCTTAAAGTAGTTTTACCCAAGCCCGGAGGACCATGAAACAAAACATGATCGAGCGCATCGCCGCGCATCTTCGCTGCTTTAATGAAAATGCGGAGATTTTCGATGATGGTTGGCTGACCTGAAAAATCATCAATTTCCGTAGGGCGAATTGTATTTTCAAACTCTTTCTCTGCTGAAGAAAGAGCAGCTTTATCTGGTTGTAAATTGGGATTTGTCATAGCTAAAAGAATTAGTAAAAATACAAAAAGAAAGGGAACGGAATGCCTTAGTTTTTGTTTTAAGAGTTTGTTGCAATAAGATAACTTTTACTTTTATACAAAAATAAATCAGCTATGAATGTAGGTATCATCGGTTCGGCAAGCGTTGGTCAAACCTTAGCCAGAGCGTTTGCCAATGAAGGTTATGAAGTAATGTTGGGCACACGCAATACTTCCAAACCAGAGGCTGTTGAATTCAACAAAAACAATCCAAACATTCAAGTAGGAACGTTTAACAATGTGGCTTCGTTTGGCGAAATCATTGTGCTTGCCGTTGGTGGTGATGTTGCCGAAGAAGCCTTGAAAGAAGCTGGATTGGATAATTTGAAAAACAAAATTGTGATTGATGTTACCAATCCCATTAAAAAAGAAGCACCGGAAAAAGGAGTGATAAAGTTTTTTACCAACATCAATTATTCTTTGATGGAAACATTGCAGCAGGAAGCGCCGGAAGCTAAACTGGTAAAGGCTTTCAACAGTGTTGGCAGCGCTTTGATGTACAAGCCAGATTTCGGCGAAACCAAACCCACCATGTTTATTGCCGGCAACGATGAAACTGCAAAACAAACCGTAACCGAAATTTTAAATGCCTTTGGCTGGGAAACCGAAGACATGGGCACCGCTGAAGCCGCACGTGCTATTGAGCCTTTGGCGATACTATGGTGCCTGCCAGGTTTCACCAAAAACGAATGGACAAATCATGCTTTTAAATTGCTGAAAAAATAAACACTTATTTCAGTAAATACGGCTGAAGTACTTTCTTCCAAATGGCATAGCCTTCGGGCTTCATGTGCAGTTGGTCGTCTCTGTACAATTCAGGTCGCAGCTTGCCAGTTGCACTTAACATGGGATGAAATACATCGGCAAAAGCGGCGTTTTTTTGTTTTGATAAGTATTGTTTAATGAGCTTATTGGCAGCCATCATTTTAGGCAATAAAAATTGGCGGCTCGGACTTGGCTTGATGGAAACAAATACCACATTCACTTTTGTTCCCAAGTTGTCGCGTATCATTTTGTACAAGGTTTTAAAACGATTGAGAACATCGTTTGCAGTTAATGAAGTATCTCCTGCAAAATCGTTTTCACCACAATAAATCACCACTTGTTTGGGCCGATAAGGAAATAAAATATCGGGCGCAAAACGAATGACATCGGGCAATGAACTGCCGCCAAAACCACGATTGATGATGGTGTAATGGGGAAAATAATTTTGCACATCAGTCCAAAAACGAAATGATGAACTGCCAATAAAAAGGATTGCGCCTTTGGGCGGAAAGTGTGCGCTGTCTTCTTTTTTAAACGCATTGATTTCATCCTGGAACGGCGCGGTTTGGGCATAAACAAATGAAGCAAAAAACAAAGAACCAATAAAAAGCAATGTTTTAAAAAGACGATGGTAAACGTTCATATTCAATTTTGTTTTTACGAAGTTCTGTATTCTACCCAACAACTCCCTTTTTGAAATGTTCCATTTAAAACAACGATGATTTACATTTATAAAAACATTTCATGCGCTTCTGTTTATTTCTACTGTTTGTTTTTGCCCATTTTCCTGCATCATCTCAACACATCAACACGCTTTTCGAAACTTCAAACGGCACGCAAACGCCAACCTATTTTCAAATTATTGACTGGTGGAAGAAGCTCGATGCAGCATCAGCTACCGTTAGTATGAAAAGGATGGACACTACAGACGCTGGTTATCCTTTGCATTTGATTTTGGTAAGCGGCGATAAAGACTTCAATATATCATCTATTAAAGCAAAGAAGAAAACAATTCTCTTTATTAATAACGGCATTCATCCCGGCGAACCGGATGGTATTGATGCGAGTATGGTTTTGGTAAGAGATATTGTGGAAGGAAAATATCATCTACCCAACAACATTGCGCTTGCCCTTATTCCGGTGTATAACATTGGTGGTTGTTTGAACCGGAGCGAAAACTATCGCGTTGATCAAAACGGACCTGATGCTTTTGGTTTTCGCGGTAATTCGGAAAATCTCGATTTGAACCGGGACTTCATCAAATGCGACTCAAAAGAAGCGTTTGGTTTTGCCCATATTTTTCATCTCCTCGATCCTGATATTCAGATAGACAATCACGTAAGCAATGGCGCCGATTATCAGCATGTCATCACTCTCCTTTCTTCACAACACAACAAACTGGGTGGCGAATTAGGAACTTATCTGAACAAAACAATGGAGCCAGCTATCTACAAATTGATGAAAGAAAAAGGATATGATCTGGTGCCTTATGTGAACCATTTTGGAGACAACACACCCGATGTTGGATGGACAGAATTTTGGGACAGTCCGCGTTACAGCAGTGGCTTTGCAACGCTTTGGAACACCTTTGCTTTTATGCCCGAAACGCACATGTTAAAGCCTTATAAACAAAGGGTGGAAGCTGATATTGCCCTGATGAAAAGCTTTATCCAATTTGCAGCGGCGAATGGCAAAAAGATTACACAACTTCGCGAAGAAGCTAAGAGACAAGTTACTACGCAAACTCAATTTGCTTTGCACTGGAAAGTAGATAGTACACAACCTTCGCAGATTGTTTTTAAAGGCTTTGAGGCTGGCAAAAGAATCAGCAAAGTATCTGACTTTCCGGTTTTATTTTATGATGAAACCAAACCCTTTACCAAAACGATTCCTTTTTTCAACGAGTTCATACCTGATGTGTTTGTTGACAAACCAAAAGCTTATCTTATACCACAGGGATGGTGGAAAGTGATTGACCGGCTGAAAGCGAATGACGTAGCGATGAAAAGACTTTTAAAAGATACAACAATAGTGGTTGATTGGTATAAAATTGAGAATTATAAATCATCGGCAAAACCGTATGAAGGACATCATCAAAATTCGAATGTTGCTATCTCTATTCACACCGATAGCATTGCATTTCACGCCGGTGATTATTATATTCCGATGAATGGAACAGCCAATCGTTTTTTAATTGAAACCTTAGAACCAACTGCTGAAGACAGTTACTTTACCTGGAACTTTTTTGATGCTGTTTTAGGGCAAAAAGAAGACTTTTCAAATTATGTGTTTGAAGAAACGGCGGCAACTTATTTGCAATCTCATCCTGATGTAAAAGCAGCTTTGGAACAAAAAAAGAAAGAAGATAGCAAGTTTGCCAAAGATGCAGAAGCGCAGCTTGATTTTGTGTTCCGGCATTCGCCTTATATGGAGCCTGCTTACTTGCGTTACCCGGTGTTTAGAGTGAAAGAATGAAGGTCTTTTAATAGAAACGCTACTCATCATTTTCCTATGTCAGGATAAAAGATGACGTTTGGTTTTGCACATTTTTTTAGATTCGTTTTATTTCTTTCCTTCCAACCTGTTCATGCAGTTCATCAGTGCGCGAAAGTTATGATAGCTACCTTTCCATATCTGCGCTTTTAACCTTGTTTTGTACTCCGGCGATTTGTCCAATCCTTCTTCATACCAATCGCCGTGCTCATGGTCAATTAAGTAGGTTTGAACATAATTCCAAAGCTTTGTAAAATGGTCGTAATAATGAAGAGAGTCGTTGGGATACATGTCTGAAAACATGAGTAAGGTATTCAAGCCTTCCGCCTGCGCCCACCAGTTTTTAGTTGGCAATGTGATGGTAAGCTTGGGTTTGTTTTTAAAGTAATATCCTTCATCATAAAAGCCGCCTAACGTTTCATCCCAACCATTCCGTAAAGCATGGTCAACCATTTTTTTACCAACGGCTAATGTTTTTGTATCGTGCTTGTTCCCTAAGGCTTCGGTAGCTTCCTGCATCAGGTAAGCTGTCTCTACATCATGACCAAACGACACATGGTCAATGTAATGATTTTTTGCAATGATTTTCTCTGAAGAATCGCGATACGAAACAGGCTTCCATTGTGGTGTAAAATACAATTGCAAATAACCTTTGGGTGTAACAATGGTATCCCGAATTAAAGACAACATCTCTTCTAACCTTTCTTTTACCAACGGGTCTTTCCATACTTTATACAACTCTGTAAAGGCTTCTAATAAGTGTATGGAACTGTTTTGGTCTTTATAGCCAACATCAGATGTAGAAGGCATTCCAGCCGTTCTTTTTATCGGTGTACCATCGCGTTGCAGGTATTGATAATAGCCTTTGTATTTTGCATCATGGCTATGCTTTTCTAACCACAAAAACCCTTTCTTAGCAAGGTTTAAAGCAGCTGTATCACCGGAACATTCATAGTAAGCAGCTAAAGCATAAATACCAAAACCGTTTCCATATGCCTGCTTAATCATCGTCTTTGGTTCACCACTTCTGGTTACGAGATTATAGAAGCCACCCGAATCTTTGTCCCACATTTTATCACGCAAAAAATAAAATCCGTGACGCGACATGGAGATGTAAGAAGTATCGTGATAATACATGGCAGCTTTTGCTGTTGACCAGGTATGGCGTGCCTGCGTAACAATCATTTTGTCCTGCTCTCCCTTTGGTTGAAAATCATAAGTAAATGTGCTAAGATAACCACCGTACAATGTGTCTATATTTTGCGGATAATATTCATCAATCAAGCCTTGTTTCGCAGCCCGTTTCATTTGTTGAAGGATGCTATCGCGATTGATAGTTATTTGTGCAAATCCAAATGTTGTTATGAATGACGTTACAATAAAAAAAGTCGTTTTCATGTCTTTTGTTTTTGCACTAATTCTGTAAGAAATGCTGTATGTGGTGGATGAGAGCGTAGCCTATTTTGTTTCACATTGTCAACATTTTTTGCTTCCTTATTTTTTATTCAGAAGATCATTGGCAGCCAATACCAAAAACAAATAATCGGTAGTGCCACCACCCAATACATATTCGCCCTGCTGCCACAAAAATGGGAATGCCAATAGTTCAGGAAAATCAGGACGTATCAATGCGGTGCCAGATGAAACGCCACCGGGAATGTAAGACCAGTCAGCACGGTTAAAACCATACCCCGGAATCATCGAATGCGCGCCCACACCGGATGCAAATGATGCCGTATTGCTGCCGGGATGACAACCTAAAATAAAGTTAAGTGCATCGAGCATGTACTTATCAGATACAATGTTTGGGAAGCCGGTATGCAGAAAGTATTGCTGGTACCCAAAGTGCTGAATATCCCAGCCTGCGCCCCAGATATTCGGTTTATAAGGCATTCCGTACGGCGTTTGTTTTCCTTGCGCCTCAATTGTATCATACAAAACTTTTACAGCGGAAGTAATAGTACTGGTAAAGTCGGTATTGTTTATTAATGGCAATGCTCTTCCCAGCACCCAGCCGTCATTGTCAATGTGCTTTGCAATTGCCTCTTTATTATTGAGTAAGAAGGCAGCATACTGGGCTTCTTTCGTGGTCAAATACAGTTCGGTAGCCAGTTGAACGCGTTGCAGTGGGTTCGTTTCTTTTGCCTCATTCCATACTTGTTTTGCAATGTGTAAGCATGCAGTTGCCATCGTATCGTTATATCCTTTCATCACCCGATTCGCTGCTGCTAAAGCCGCTGCTACTTCCAGCGCTCTGCCGGGATTGTCTTCAGTAAACACCCATCTGTCATCAGGTGAATTGGGTAAGCCAACGGCGGGTGATGTACCATTTGTTTTTACATCATTGTAAAACTTATTGTCTGTGATGTTTGCCGGATCGCCGAGTACAGTGTATTGGCGCATAGAGGGCTCGATAATACCACGGTAAAACCTTCCCATGCTTTGATAGCCGCCAACAATAGAAAGCAAGCCATGCTCGATTTGTTGCAACACATCGGGCTTGCCATCAGGCTGTTGTATTTCTACTACCCCAGTTTGCTGGTTAATGCTTGTATTGTCATAATTGATATGAAACGCTTCATAAGCCAGCGTCAACCCATATACGGTTTCCGATTGCGATTCTACACGCAAATCAAAGTCACCCGCATCATGCCATGCGCCCCTGTTTAAGTGAGGCACCGTTTCGCCGGATTTGTATGAGGTTAATGTAGAATGACCTTGTATATAACCATCAAAATGATTAGAATCAATCGGCGCCATACGGGCATCGTCCATGTGGCACCATCCATGCCATACGCGGTATTTATCGTTTACGCGCATGTGGCACATTTGTACCGGCAAAAAATATTCAAGCGTTGGCTGCCACACATCGCGGGCATAAACGCTATCGCTTATCTGGAATGGAACTGTAGTATCACTGCCATACTTCACTACATACATTCCGGGTTTGGTAATGCCTGAAAAATCAAATTGTAAATAATGATAGCGAAGAAAGCTTCCCCACTCTTTTGGCGATGATTGCAACGCTGTTTCGAAGCCACCATTTTCACTTACGCGAAGCAAAGTAGCAGGGGAACGTTTGGTATCTTTTCTATCCAATTCTATAACGGCAATTTTTTGCTGTGCAGGGTGATAGCCAACCTGCGATACCTGCACAACAGGCGATGATAGCCAGCCTTCAATGGCATGTGGTGTAACCAACCATTCAATTGCGTTTTTGGTAGCTCCTTTAGGCACAAGAGAACGAACCACAAACCAACCGTTGTTGTATTTCCCTCTGCCATCCATCAATTGAAGACCGTTTCCCTTGAGGTTTTCAACAATCATTCGTTGTTGATCGCTTTCCGGTGCGATGGTTAGCTTGTTGCCCGTTGCCATTGGTGTTACCTGTGTTTCACCTTCCTTATCTATGTAGTTTTGCTCATTCGCTTGGCGTGGAAAAATGCCAAACTGGTTGTCCATATAATAGGCTTTTCCAAACAACACAGATGGCAATAATTCAAAGTTGAAGCCTACTTTTCCAATCCAGTTGTCAGGCAATGAACTATCTAAATCAACAATGATTTTAAAGCTTTTACCGGCGGGTTCTACCCGAATGGTATAGCTAAATTTCAAATCAGGATAAATAACCGGGTTGAAACCTTTGCGGTTAATTTCTTCATTGGGATATTCCATGTGAACACTGATGGCACCAGTAGTTTTATCAATCATGCGTTTGCCAACTTTTGGGATCGGCTGCCATTGTCCGGGTGTTGGATTTAAACGAATGTCGCCATTGGTGGCAACGCGCATTCCGTTTTGTATTACGCCTACTCCACCCTGATGTCCTTCGGGATAAAAATCGTGCGCCAGCATTACATTCACGCCTTCGTATTCTAAGTACTCAAGGTTGTTGAGATGCATTTGTTTTTGCGCCGGTTTCCCGCTTTGCGAGAAAGTTTGTAAGGAAAAGAAAAGAAGACTTACCCAAATGATTTTCTTCATAATCGTTGTTTCTTTTATAACTTTTAATTGCCTTGTTATCTTTATTTTTACAGGAATGCTGAGAACAGATCGTATCAATTATTTGAATATTCTCTTCATGTTTTTGTCTGCCGGTGCTGCCATCTATCTGCCTTTTGAACTCTTCTTGTTTTCGTATGCTTTTTTAGGTCCGGCGCATTACCTTACAGAGATTTCATGGCTGCATGACCGGAAATATTTTACGCCGTTAAAAACCGATTTTATTCTCTTAGGTATTGTTGCCTTCATCTATATTTTATTACTCCGTTTTGCTCCGGCCCATAGCCTTGTGTTTACTTATGCCAAACGATACAGTGCTGCTATCGTCTTTTTTGTGTTTGGACTCTCCCTTGTGTTTGTTTCAACAGCCAGGCGCAGTGCAAGAATATGGTTAAGTGTTCTTTTACTTGCCGGCGTTTTGCTGATTAGCAGCTACAACTTTCTCACACTTATTTTCGGTTTGTATCTCCCTACATTGATTCATGTTTATCTTTTTACCGGTGCTTTTATCTTATATGGTGCTCTCAAAAGCAACAGCCGCAGTGGCTATTTGTCTTTTGCTGTTTTTGTTATTTGCCCGGTGCTATGCCTGTTTTTGTTTCGCACTTATAACAATCCTGCAAGCAACTGGGCTATCAATGGCTACAGTTATTTTTCAAAATTGAATAAAGCTTTGCTGAACGATCTTCATCTGACCAATCAAACAGTTTTCAGCAATCAGACAAGTATTCAGCTTACACGTATCATTGCCTTTGCTTATACCTATCACTACCTCAATTGGTTTTCTAAAACATCAGTCATTCAATGGCACCGCGTATCCCGTTTCAGAATTGCTGTTGTCGTCATCTTATTTCTATGTTTTATCTCATTGTATGTATGGAATTATAAAACCGGATTGCAATCGCTATTTTTCCTGAGCTTTTTGCATGTTGTACTTGAGTTTCCTTTGAATCATCGTTCATTGATTGGCATTGTCAAAGAACTAAAAAAGAGAACGAAAACAAACTTACAGTTATCAAAGGAAGCCACTGCTTAATGCTTGCCGTTTTACTATGGCAACTTTATTTCATCATGTGTTACCACTTGAGGTAAGCTGTAAACATCCTTCACCTGTTGCTTCGTATTATGACTGATAACCCAGTCGCTCCAAACCAAAAAATAACACCACTTCGGTTGTGCTTTTAACACGTCAACTGATGGCAACTCGCCAACTTCAGTTAAGGCTATCGGTTTTGTTTTTGCAACATTCAAAAGCTCGTTGTAATCTCTTTGCTCATAATCTAAATGATATACATCAGCACCCAACATGTCCACATAATCGCTTCCCGGATAAAAATCTTTATAAGCATAAGCTTCATCGCCCGGAATATCCCGCGGACCATTGGCGCCCCATACCCAAATTAAATTGTTCAAATGGAAATGGTTGGTAAAACGGTCGTACATCATCTTCCATAGCTTTTGCAGGCCGTCTTTACCAGGCTTGTTTCCCCACCAAAACCAGACGCCATTCATTTCATGATAAGGACGCCAGAGAATGGGAATGTGTGCACTGTCTAAGTGTTTTAAATAGCCGGCCACTACATCAATTTGCGCCAGCCAGCGTTGATACAAAGCAGTGCCCGGCGTAGTCAATTCTTTCCATTGCGCATCGGTTAGTTTTGCCTGAACACTTTCCTTCCATCCAAACGGCGGATTGTCTATTGGTCTGCCCTGGTGCCACATTAAAGTGACGATGTATCCTTCCTTGTATTTCCCTATGGCTTCATTTACCACATCCTGACCGGCATCTTTTGCACCATGCCATATAAAATCGGATCCCCACAAGGCAGGATATTTTCCGGTGATGGATTTCACTGTATCTAACCATCGTGCATCACCATGCTGACCACTTACGATTTGTTTGCCGCTGATGCTATAAAAATAGTTCAATAATTTTTTTGCTTCGGGCGAAGCATTTTTATTTACAGGTAACCCTTGCGAAAAAGAGAACGGTGAAATACAGGCAAAAACAAATGAACAGCAAATGGAAACAGCAGGAAATAAAAGCAATCGTTTCATGTGAAAGAAGATGTTTACAAAGCTTCAAATGTAGGTAAGCTACTGGGAATTGAATTTGCGTTTTTTATCTTTTATTGATAGTGAAATAGCTGATTGAAGAATTCATTTTCGGCTTTTTCAATAACGAAAATGAGCATTGAAGCAATAGTTAGTAGTATTCATAATATAGAGTAAGCGGCATCTCTATCGGTTGATGAGTACACAAACGCAATAAAATATATGGTCGGTGTCCTCACCGACCAATAAAGTTTTAATTCTTTACAATTAAAAAGTACAGGTCGCAACGAATACTACCCTTCCTGGTACAATCAAAAAAAGAGGCAAAAACAAATGTCAGCGTTCTTTTATTTCATCAAAAACGAAAGCCGCGCAAAGTCGGGCAGAGAGAGCTGTTCAGCCCGTTGGTTAAAAATAGTATCTGCTAAAACAGCTTCATCAAACAAACTTCGTGTTGCATTGCGAAGCATTTTTCGTCGTTGGTTAAAAGCTGTTTTTACCAACGTTGTAAAAGCCTTCTCGCTTTTTACAAGCAAGAGTTCTTTTTTTCTTTGTAAACGAATCACACCACTCATTACTTTCGGTGGTGGTGTGAACGAATTTGGTGGCACATCAAACAGATATTCAACAGAATAAAACGCTTGTATCAACACAGAAAGAATGCCATACACTTTGCTGCCTGGTGGCGCTGCAATGCGCTGTGCTACTTCTTTCTGAAACATGCCAATGATAAAAGGCACTTGTTCCTTCCATTCTAAAATTTTAAATAAAATCTGCGATGAAATGTTGTAGGGAAAGTTTCCAATCACGCCAAATTCTCCTTCAAACGGAGCATGGCTTTGTAAGAAATCGGCATGAATGATTTTGCTTTCTATCGAGGGATATTGCTCTTTTAGGTAAGCTATTTTCTCAGCATCAATTTCAACCGCTTTGAATTGAATGGCCGGAATTTGAAGCAGGTATTTTGTTATGGCGCCTGCACCAGGTCCTACTTCCAGCAACTGCTGAACCGTTTCTCTTTGCAAAGCATCCACTATCTTTTTACAGATGTTTTCATCATGCAAAAAATGTTGTCCCAACGATTTTTTAAGTGTATAATTCATGCAGCACAAAAGTAAAAGAGAACAACCGCAATCTTCATTTTGAGTTGCCTTGTGCAACAGCGATAAACACAGCGCCACCAATAATCATCAATGCGCCAACTGCCAGTTGCCAGGTTATTTTTTCTTTTAAAAAAAAGAAAGCAAGGATTACAGTAATCACAAGCGAGCTTCGTTCAATGGAGGTTACTGCACCGGCAGGACCATCTTTTAAAGCTTTGAATTGAAACAGTGACGAGAAGCAGGTTGCCGCACCGGCACAAGCAATAAATATCCAGGTGCGCTTGTCAATTTTACCAAAATTGGCGGATGCTTTTTGAAACAAAACCGCGCTCCACGAAATGATGAGTATCAAAATGGCCTGCAGCGCAAAACCAACATTGGGTTCGATATTTTTTAAACCGGCTTTTGAAAAAATAACCGCCAATGCTGCTGTTACGGCTGCCAAAATCGCAAAGATGAGCCACATGGTAAATCTGTTTAGAACGTGAGCTTTTTATTGTCTAAAAAGAATACCAAGTTTTGTGCGATGAACCAAATAGGCAAATAGAATTATAGTTTACACATAGAATGTTTCTTGGTGAAACTTTGCGCCTTCGCGGTTCAACAAAAAATTAAATGGAATCAATTTCCAAACGTAGGCGGTCTTTCAGTTCTTTTACCAGCGGATATTGTGAAGCGATGTAGTTGAATCGTTCGCGACTGTTCATGATTAAAAAAGGGGATACATCTTCCTGTACATCATCTTCCACCACAATTTGCAACTGAATGGCATGGTTGTGAAATGCTTTTTGAATACAATCTGCCAGCAATGTTTTTTCTTGTTCAATAAACTTTTGCTGCACCAATGCATTCACGGTTATCAGCACACGTGTTTCGTTTTCAATGGTAAGCTTTGCCATTTTAAATGTGTTGGCGGCACTGTGCTTTTGCTGCTCTTCCAGTTTTTGGGCAAAACCAAACCAGCACTCGCGCAGCTTTTCCATTTCTAATGGTTCGGCTTCATCAATTTCTTCAATGTCATACTGGTCGCCATATTTATCGCGTAGCGCCGATAGTAAACTCCTTTTTGTTTTTGGCTGAAGTAAAGTTGCGGCAGCAGGTTCATTGGCTACTGCTACTTCGGTCTCAACGGGAGGATAAAAAGGTGGGGCTTCTTTCACCTGTTGCTTTGCAACAGATGGTTGTTGAATAAATAATTTCGAGCCTGTTTGAGGCGATGTTGCTTTGCTTTCAACCAATATTCCTTCCTCTTTCTTTTGACCGTTGGTTGATGGAGGCTCGTTATTTTTTTGGAGTAAAGAAGGAATGGCTTTTCCACTTCCATTTGTGGGGGGCTGCAGCGGTGCAATTGGTTTTGCACGATAAGCCACTGGCGCATCTACCCTTTTCTTTTGCACCACTTCGTTGTTCTCAAACGTTAGCTCCAAAGCTTGCTGTAAAAAGTTAAGTTTGATGATTGCCATCTCAACATGCAGGCGTTTGTTGCGCGCCATTTTGTAATTGATTTCAGCTTCATTCAAAATGTTCAGCGCACTCACTAAAAACGAGGCACTGATGGTTCTGGCTGCGTCGGCATAGCGTTGTTGTGCCCCTTCTACAACCTCCAACAAGGAAGCCGCTTTGGCATCTTTACATACCAGCACATTTCGTAAAAACTGAGCAAACCCATTGAGCACTGCATCACCTTCAAAACCTTTGCGGTTGATTTCATCATACAGCAACATTGCGTCAGCCAAATCTTGTTGCAACAAACTATGCAACAGTTTGAAATAATAGTCTTCATCTAAGATGTTCAGATGCTCAAGTGTGTTGTGATACGTTACTTTGGCGTTGGTAAACGAAACAATCTTATCTAAAATAGAAAGCGCATCGCGCATACAACCTTCGCTTTTTTGAGCAATGAGTTGCAACGCAGCTTTCTCTGCCTTGATGTTTTCTTTTGCCGCGATTTCTTCCAAATGTTCAACCGTATCATAAATGGTAATGCGTTTGAAATCGAATATCTGGCAGCGCGATAAAATAGTGGGAAGTATCTTATGCTTTTCAGTAGTTGCCAAAATAAAAATAGCATATGGCGGCGGCTCTTCCAGTGTTTTTAAAAACGCATTGAATGCGCTTGCCGAAAGCATGTGCACTTCATCCACAATGTACACTTTGTATTTGCCGGCTTGCGGCGCAAAACGCACCTGTTCAACCAACGCACGAATGTCGTCAACCGAGTTGTTGCTGGCAGCATCCAATTCGTGAATATTGAGTGAAGTGCCTTCATTAAAAGAAACGCAGGAATGGCATTGGTTACACGCTTCGCCATCGGGTTGCAGGTTTTCGCAGTTGATGGTTTTGGCAAGAATACGAGCGCAGGTAGTTTTGCCAACACCACGCGGACCACAAAACAAAAACGCATGTGCCAACTGATGATTTTTAATGGCATTTTTAAGCGTTGTGGTGATGTGCTGCTGACCTACAACCGTGCCGAACGTTTGCGGACGATACTTGCGTGCTGATACAATAAATTCGCTCATATTCAAGATGCAAGTTAGCACTAAGGCTTACACACTTCCGATGTTCTTATACACAGCAGTTACATAATTTTATTTTGCTTTTATTTTCTTAGAATGAATAAATTATGGCAAAAACAAACTTGGCAAAAGATAGCAAATAAAAAGTTTTTCACCCTTAATCAACATAGTTATTCAGATGTCTGAACTGGAATGAATGGAACATGGATGACACAGATTTCATGCACGGATGAAAAGGATTGTCTGAATTGTGATGTTTGAGATTTGTGGGATATTGATGAGGTAAGAAGTTTGTTTTTGCCGTAATATTCAATCTTACTTAATTCAATATTACATCCTGAACATCAATGCATGTAGTCCGTTTCATCGGTGTTCTGTTATTTCGGAGCTTTGCGATAAATGTAAAATGCAACAAATACAAACACCATATTGGGTATCCAGGCGGCAATAACGGGCGGTAAACTTCCTTTGGTTGAGAAGATGGTAGAAAACCGATCCATGATGATGAAAATAGCAGCCGTAACAAAGCCAAACGCAAGATGCACGCCGCTTCCGCCGCGCACTTTTCTGCCTGCCACCATCGCACCCATCAACGTTAATAAAATAACAGAAAAAGGTGTGGCAATGCGCCGGTAGTTTTCAATCTTTAAATCGTTAATGCCTTCTGCGCCGCGCTGTTCCTGTTGCGTGATGTAATAGTTTAATTGGGGACTCGTCAAAATGTCTTTCGCCTTTTCATCATTTTGCAAATCATACGGTTTAAAATTAAAATTCATCAACTTTTCATTGGTTGAAACCGTATGCTCTTTCAAACTGTCAATGGTTCGCTCAAACACCGTTTGCAATCGCCATTTGCGTACAGCGGTATCCCAATAAATGTTTCCCGCACGCAGGTTATAAACAAGCTGATTGTTTTTTATTTTATCCATAAAAAACGGGCCGCCACGTTTACGGCTTGTATCGTAGCCAATAATGCCTGCGTATGTAAACGAATCTACTTTAAAGTAAATGCTGTGCTGATAAACAGGCATAAAATCGTTGTTGGAAACCGGATGACTGTTGTTTACATAATTGGCTTCAAATATAAGCCTTGTTCCTTCGGCTTTAGGAATGATGTAAGCATTGGAAACCCAAAGCAAAGCCCCCAGCAAAATACCGCCAATAAGATAAGGAACCAACAATCGCCGGTAGGTAATGCCACTGGCAAGGATGGCAATAAATTCGCTTCGCCCGGCCAGTTTGGAAGTAAAAAAAATAACAGCAATAAAAACAAAAAGGGGAAACAGCAAAGCCACAATGTGCGGAATAAAAGCAATGTAATATTGCATGAAAATTTGCCATGCATTTAACCCCGATTGTACAAAATTATCAGCCTTCTCGCTGATGTCAACCACCACGGCAATAATGGTAAACAAAAAGATGGCAAAGAAAAACGTTACCAGAAAATTTTTGATGATGTACCAGTCGAGTATTTTCATGCGGTTCAAAAATAAATGAAAAGCTGTTTTGCTATTGTGAAAGCTGAATGTTCGTCATGGCGAGCCTGCCGGCAGGCAGGGAACGAAGTCACCTGTGTTATATAGCAGATGTTGTTTGTATAAAGCGAAGCTGTTAGCATTATTTACTCACAATCAATTTCATTGTATTATCTACGGACTGCTTCCTTTCCCGCAGTGACGGATGTATAATACTCACAAACGCAGCTTTACTTTCGTTAGCATTTCGTTTTTCCAACTGCTGAAGCTGCCGTCCAGTATGTATTTGCGGGCTTCACCCACCAGCCATAAATAAAAAGCCAGGTTGTGAATACTGGCAATTTCCAACGCCAGATATTCACCCGCCACAAACAGATGCCGCAGGTAAGCTTTCGTATAATATTGGCTGATATTGCAAGGCAGGTTTTCATCTATCGCACTAAAGTCGGTTGCCCACTTTTTGTTTTTGATGTTAATTACGCCGTTCGTGGTGAATAACATGCCGTTTCTCCCGTTGCGTGTGGGCATCACGCAATCGAACATATCAATACCTAAAGAGATACATTCTAAAATATTCCACGGTGTGCCAACACCCATCAAATAACGCGGCTTTTGTTGCGGAAGATGTTCGGTGCAAAGGGCTGTAAATTCATACATCATCTCTTCAGGTTCGCCAACCGATAAGCCACCAATGGCATTGCCTTCGGCTTCTTTGGAAGCAATGTATTGGCAAGATTCAATTCGTAAATCTTTATACACTCCACCTTGCACAATGGGAAACAAATGTTGCTGAAAGCCGTACCTGCCGGGCGTTTCAGCAAGACGATAAAAACACCTGTCGAGCCAGCGATGCGTTAGCTCCATGCTCTTTTTTGCATAACTGTATTCGCTGGGATACGGCGGACATTCATCAAACGCCATGATGATGTCAGCACCAATGCTTCGCTCAATGTCCATTACTTTTTCGGGCGAAAACAAATGCCGGCTGCCATCAATATGCGATTGAAATAACGCACCTTCTTCTGTCAACTTTCTATTTGCTGCTAATGAAAACACCTGGTAGCCACCGCTGTCGGTTAAGATCGGTTTTTGCCAGTTCATAAAGTGGTGCAAGCCACCGGCTTTTTCTAAAATATCAGTACCCGGACGCAAATACAAATGATAGGTATTGCCCAAAATAATTTGCGCTTTCACATCCTCAGCGAGTTGTTGTTGTGTAACGGCTTTCACACTTCCCACTGTGCCCACCGGCATAAAGATGGGTGTTTTTATTTCGCCATGATCTGTAGTGATGATGCCTGCGCGGGCTTTGGTATTGGTATCGGTTTGAAGAAGTTGAAAAAAAGAAGATGACATGCGGGCAAAAATAGAGCAAAACCAAAAAAGGAAAGGGAAAGCAACATTGTAATCATGGGCACTTTTACGTCATTTCCTTTTTCAAACCTTTCTCTACGTCTTTTGTCATTTTTGTTGTGGTGGATTCGTTGGCGCGCAGTTCCTTCTCTAAAAAATAATTTAACGCCGTTCGCAAAACCGCAATGGCAGCCAGTTTGCCAATGTCGTTCCATGTTGGTGCAATGGCAGTGGCAAGAATATCAGCACCCAGCAGCAATTCTAAAGAGATGGCCAATGCGCTTCCAAATTGTATGCGCAGCGTTTCGTTGGTAATGCCATCGTTGGGTTTAAAAATGTGCCAGATATATTTCACTAAAAACTTAATTAATGCAACACCAATTACAAAAGCAGCCAGCACTTCAACCACACTGCTTAAATACTTGGTAATAAATTCAGCCAGTTCTTTCATGCAAATCTTTTTTATTGTTGCTTCTTTTAATCAGCCATAACGATGTTCGTTGTAAAACAATGAGTATCACAAGAAAAAATACAGCCACAAAAAACATGAGCAGCGTGTTAGGTTTTGCATGTTGAAACGCAAACACCAATGCAGTAGCCACCGCCGGTGGATGCATGGCTTTGGTAACAATCATAATGACAATGACAACAATCATCGAAATGGCAGCTGAAAGGTAGCCAGGTCCAATCCATCTGTACACAATATAGCCAACAACAGCCGCAGAAAGTTGAGCAATCAGCAAAGTGCGAGCATTGTTGGTAGGATGTTCCGGTTCCAGGTAAATAAGGAACGCGCTTGATGCCAGCGATGAAAACAAAATCTCCTGCTTACCAAAAGTGTTGAGTAAAAGCAAAACAATAATCATAACTCCGGCAGGCATGACTGCTAATAAAATATCCGTTTTCAAATCGTGTCGCCGAAACATAGTTTAAAACAGGTTTTACCGAATGATGGTTCTCTATTCACTAAAACCCGTGCTGATGGTAACAATTTACATTCCATGTAAGAAATAGCCAGGATTTTTGTTTTTGCACATATTTTACCAATATAACATTTGAAAATGAATCAGTTGTCTCGAAAAAAGAAAAAATAATTTTGAAATTTGCCCCCTTTTGTTAATTTAGTGGCAGAATTTAATGGGTTAGTAAGTAAGTAGCCGGTTTTTGAGCCGGCTTATTTTTTGCCCTCATCCCAACCCTTCTCTACAAGTGGAGAAGGGCAAAAACAAAAGTTTTGAATTGGCTATTCTGTCTCCTCATTTGTTTTGATTTTATCATCAACTTATAACAACCTCTTCTTTTTTCAAGCCTTATCTTTATAACATGAGTAAAGTAAAGACTGCATTCTTTTGCAGCAACTGCGGATATGAAAGTATGAAGTGGCTTGGCAAATGTCCGGTGTGCAACCAATGGAACACGTTTGTAGAAGAGATGATTGCAAAGCCTGCGAAAAGTGATAATGGCTGGAAGGATTACAACAACGAAACAACCTTTACAAAAGCGGTTTCTTTATCAGACATCAGCGCAACGGAAGAAAAACGATTGCTGTCAACCGATGGTGAACTCAACCGTGTGCTGGGCGGTGGCATTGTAAAGGGAAGCATTGTGTTGGTGGCCGGTGAGCCGGGCATTGGCAAAAGCACGTTGTTTTTACAGAACGCTTTGCAGATGAACGATATAATTACACTGTATGTAAGCGGTGAAGAAAGTGAGCAGCAAATTAAAATGCGCGCTGACAGATTGAAAATAAAAAACGACAAATTTTATCTCCTAACCGAAACCGTTACCCAAACCATCTTTGGGGAAATCAAAAAACTAAAACCACAGTTTGTAATTATAGATTCGATACAAACTTTACAAACGAATTTGATTGAATCATCGCCGGGAAGTGTATCGCAAATCCGCGAATGCGCAGCCGAGTTTCAGCGCTTCGCCAAAGAGACCAACACACCTGTTTTTTTAATTGGTCATATTACCAAAGAAGGCAGCATTGCCGGTCCGAAAATATTGGAACATATGGTTGATACAGTGCTGCAATTTGAAGGCGACCGGCATTATACCTATCGCATTCTACGCACGTTGAAAAATCGGTTTGGAAGTACAGCAGAATTGGGCATTTATGAAATGACGGGCGAAGGTATGCGTGGTGTTACTAATCCATCCGAAATCTTAATTACGCAAAAAGAAGATCAGTTGAGCGGCAGTGCCATTGCTGCCAGTATGGAAGGCTTACGACCCCTTTTGATTGAAGTGCAGGCATTGGTAACGCAAAGTGTTTATGGAACGCCGCAACGCACAGTGAGTGGCTTTGATTTAAGACGATTGCAATTGTTATTAGCTGTATTGGAAAAGCGCGGCGGGTTTCAATTTGGAATGAAGGATGTGTTTGTAAACATTGCAGGCGGCTTAAAAGTAGAAGACCCTTCCATAGATTTGGCAGTGATTTGCGCCTTGCTTTCATCGTATGAAGATGTGCCGGTTTCGCAGCACATTTGCTTTGCAGGTGAGGTAGGTTTGAACGGTGAAATCCGCGCAGTGAACCGCATTGAACAACGCATTGCCGAAGCCGAAAAATTAGGCTTTGAAAAAATTGTCGTTTCCAAATACAACAAGAAAAGTGTAAGCAATAAAAGCTATGACATTGAAGTTGTATCGCTGGGAAAAGTAGAAGAAGTGTATCAGTATTTGTTTTGATTTTGTTTGCCACGAAGACAGTAAGGCACGAGGAAGTTGTTTACATTTATTTGAAATGGATTTTGTTTAAAGTCTATTTCAAAGATCAAAATAATTATATGGTTATAACTTTTCAATCTTTTCTAATTTTCTTTGTGCCTCTGTGTCTTCGTGGCAAATAAATAAACTGCATGAACTTACTTACCCACATCAAACAATATGCAAGTGATGCTATCCATTTGTTCTATCCGCATGTGTGCATCGGCTGTGGCAGCGATGTGATAGAAGCTGCGCAAACACTGTGTGCGCAATGCTTTGCGGCGTTGCCCGTTACCGATTATTTTCTATACGCCAACAACCCGGTGGAACGTTTGTTTGCTGGTCGCATTATCATTCAAAGTGCAGGCAGTGCATTTTATTTTACCAAGAAATCGTTGCTGCAAAATGTGTTGCATGAAATCAAATACAAAGGAAATAAAGAAGCCGGTTTGTTTGTTGGCAAACAAATCGGAATCGCTATGCAACAAAGCAATCGTTTTGAAGATGTTGATGTGATTGTACCCTTACCCTTAAACAGCAAACGACTGCAACAACGTGGCTACAACCAGGCAACGCTTTTGGCAAGTGGCATTTCAGAAATTATCAAAAAACCGGTAAAAGAAAACATCGTTTTTCGCAGAATGAACACCCAAACGCAAACGGGTAAAAACCGCACAAGCAGATGGGAAAATATGCAAGCTGTTTTCTCGGTAAAAACAAAAGAAGCTTGGGAAGGAAAGCATATTTTGTTGGTGGATGATATTGTTACTACCGGCGCTACACTGGAAGCTTGCGGCGAAGTCATCCTGACCATACCTAACGCCAGGTTGAGCATTGCAACGGCGGCACATACCATTTTATAGTTCATCATTCCATCAAAAACAAATTTTACAACTCACTCAACATCGGTTCTTTTTTTGTAATAAAGAATTGCAATAAAAACAAACCTATGCAAAGAGATGGCGCCACCACAAGCCTTTGGCAGCAAGATGTTCCCGATTATACAGCAAAACAAACCACATTGCCACAAACGCTGTTTGATGTAGTGATTGCAGGCGGCGGCATTACCGGACTTACTACGGCTTTGCTGCTTCAAAAAAGCGGCAAACAATGTTTGTTGGCAGAAGCCAAAACGATTGGCTTTGGAACCACAAGCGGCACTACCGCACACATCAATACACTTATAGATACCAGTTATGCACAAATTCAAAAAGACTTTGGTAAAGATGCTGCAAAAGGGGTAGCCAATGCCACAAAAGAAGCTTGCAAACTGATAAAAGAAAACGTAAGCAACTATAATATTGACTGTGGGTATAGCGAGAAGAGGGGCTTTTTGTTCTCGCAAAATGAAGAGCAGGATAAGGAGTTGGATGAAATTATCAAAGCCACAAAAGAAGCAGGCCTTGAGGCAAATGAAAGCACTCATATTCCGGTTCCTATTCCATTTACAAAAGCGATGCAGATTGAAGGCCAGGCGCAGTTTCATTCTACCCAATACATACTGGCCTTGGCAAAAGAATTTGAAGCTGCGGGAGGTACAATTGTACTGAACTGTCGTGTTCAAAACTGGCACGATAAAGAAACGGTGAAGATAGAAACCACATTGGGTGAAATAGAAGCCAAAGCGTTGGTGCTTGCAACACATGTTTCTCCTGGTGTAAACTTGTTACACTTGCGTTGTGCGCCATACAGAAGTTATGCGATTGCAGTTGAGTTGGAAGGGGACAACTATCCGGACGACTTGGCTTACGATATGTACGACCCGTATCGTTATTACCGCACGCAAAATGTGGATGGAAAGAATTACTTAATTGCCGGTGGCGAAGACCATAAAACAGCACATGAAGACAATACCGAAGCTCCGTTTCTCCGGTTGGAAGCTTATGTAAAAGAACATTTCAAAGTAAAGAACATTGCTTACAAATGGTCGTCGCAATATTACGAGCCGGTGGATGGTTTGCCTTATATCGGGCACATGGTTGGCAGCCCAAATGGCAACATATATGTAGCAACCGGCTTTAGCGGCAATGGCATTACGTATGGAACGGTATCAGCAATTGTTTTGAACGATATGATCACCAAAAAAGAATCGCCTTATAAAGATTTGTTTTCGCCCAACCGCATTAAACCGGTGGCCGGCTTTACTGAATTTGCAAAAGAGAATTTAGATGTTGCCAAAGAGTTTGTAAAAGGATTTTTTGCAAAAGAAAAAATAGAAACCGTAAGCGCCCTTGCACATGGCGAAGGAAAAGTAGTAAGTTATGAAGGCGAAAAAATTGCCTTGTACAAAGATGAAGGGGGTGGCTTACATGCCGTGAACCCAACCTGTCCGCATCTCAAGTGCAGCGTGAATTGGAACGTTGCAGAGAAATCGTGGGATTGTCCTTGCCATGGCGCACGTTACAACTTTGACGGTAATGTAATTACCGGACCTGCAGGACATGATTTAAAAAAGATTGATTTGGAAGAAGTGATGGAGTAGGATTCAAGGTCCAAGGAACAAGATTCAGGAAGAAGAACAGAAGGTTTGTTTTTATTTCATTTTTTGAAGATAGAGTTGCGCCTTTCTATGTGTTCTTCGCTTGCGCAACGGATACTTTCTTTTTTGTTGGTAAAGAATTGTAATTATGCCGTAAACAATACAAACGCGCGGAAATTGTATAGGCGCGGATTTTTGTTTTTGTGCATATTTTTATTGTGATTGGTTGTAAAGCAATTGTGCCAGTTGTGCGCGGTTTTAGTGAGATAAATAATTGCGTTTATTTTTGAGTAAGCGGTAATAAATTTGGACACAAATTTCTTATGAATTTAAAAAGCATTTTTATCGGGACAATTGCAATGACTTTTTTTGGTTGCAAACAAGCAGACAAACAACCTTGCGATGACCATTTCATAAAAGCATACAATTACGTTTTATCATTTGACTTGGACAAAGGTTTGGGTGAGTTTAATAAGGCGACAATTCAAAACCCTAAAAATGCTTTTGCATATTATGGGAAAGGAAGTATTGCTTTATTAAATGGAGACTATGACAAAGCAATTAAAGAATATGACACATCAATACAAGTTGACCCGAATTTTGTTTTCGGATATTATCACAGAGCATCAGTTTATGCAGCTATTGGACAGCACAAAAAAGCTGTTGAAGATTTGAACAAGGTTATTGATTTAAAGCCTGATTTTTTTTACGGTTATTTTACAAGAGCAACTTACAAACATTCATTGGGCGACATTAGTGGTTCTGTTCAAGATTTGACAAAAGTTATTGAGCTGAAACCAGACTATAGCAATGCTTTTTATTATCGCTCTTATTTCAACGGAGAACTTAAAAATTATAAACTTGCAATAGATGACATGACGGAAGCTATTAAATTTAAAACAGACAATGTAAATGCTTATACACTTAAAGGGTACTACGAATGTATGCTTGGACAAAAAGACTTAGGATGTAGTGACATAAAAAAAGGAAAAGAACTTGGTGACACAAAAGCGGACGTTTACATTGATAAATACTGCAATTAGATTTTACTGCTGCCGACAGGGGTTTGGCGTTATAGGGGCTGAAGAATAAAGGCTCAAGTATTGTTTTTCAATTTATCTTTAGTGCAAGATTGGGCTGATGTTCCCTGATTTCCCCTACAATGCCAAGTCCTGTTCGTTGGCAGTAAGCTAAAAAGCTATTATGCGTAAAAGTCTTGCATTACTATTCGCTGTCATTGCATGGTTTGCTGTTATAGTGCAATTCATTTTAATGCTACAAAACAGGACGGCTTCTTTTCCTGAAACCATTGTCCGCTTCTTCAGTTTCTTTACTATTCTAACCAACACAATAGTTGCCCTTTTCTTCACAGGACAGTGTCTAAAGGTTGATAGAACTTACCAGCCCGGCATTCTTTCCGCTGTGACGGTTTATATTTCCATGGTAGGAATAGTTTACCAAGTTTTGTTGCGGCATATATGGCAGCCTAAAGGATTACAGTTAATTGTCGATGAATTATTACACACAATCAATCCGCTGCTTGTAATCCTTTATTGGTATTTGTATGAAGAGAAGTTGCTGGTTAAATACTCCCAAATAAAAGGTTGGCTGTTCTATCCTTTAGCCTACCTGATATATATCATAATTAGAGGGAATTTTTCAGGCTTTTACCCATACCCCTTTGTCAATGTAGCAGAAATCGGATTGGCCAGAATGTTGCTAAACAGCGGGCTTCTTACCCTTTTCTTTATTATCGTATCGTTTCTGTTGATACTAATTGGCAGAAAGACTGAGAAGAAAAGCCTACTGCCAACATAATGTTGCTGTAATATGGGTTGAAGAATATGTTCTTAACTAATTATCTTTAATCAGCAACAGCGACAAAGTAAAACTTCAGTTTTCAAATACCCATACTGACAGCAACATTTAAACCGTTAACAGCAACGACAGACGACCTCACTCATAATTCCGCCGTTACTGATGTTTTTCACCCACGAGCGCGCTGTTCGATTTTAGGGTGGATGAAGAACACCCATACAGGCAAATCGTTGATTTGTTTTTATTCATTTTTTAAAACTGCTTTCTTTTCAACCTTGACTTTTCTTTCTTGTCTCTTGATTCTTGTTCCTTGGACCTTCACTTTTGATTCGCCCGATATACGCGCAAAAAGTTTTCACCCAAAATCTTTTTAATGTCTTTGTCACTATAACCGCGCTTCATTAATTGTTTTGTAATGAGAGGATAATTCGTAATGTCATCAATGCCTTTTGGTGTTATAGAAATACCGTCCAAATCAGACCCCAAGCCTACATGGTCAATGCCTGCCAGCTTTACCAGGTAATCAATGTGATCAATGAGCATACTTAACGGCGGGCGCATAGCCTGTACTTCATCTTTGTATTTGCTTTCGAGGTAATCGCTGGCATAATAACTTTCAGGGTTGATTTTTAAGAGTGAGTCTCTTTCCGCTTTGTGTCTCGCATTAAAAGCGGCTTCTTTTTTATTGTAGGTACTATCAACAAAACCCGGATAAAAATTCACATCAATCACGCCACCATTCTTTGCAATGGCAAGGATCTGGCTGTCTTTTAAATTGCGCGGCACAGGACACAAACGATAGGCATCACTATGCGAAGCCAACACAGGTTTCGTGGTTATCTTCAACACATCCCAAAAGGTTTGTTCACCAATGTGGCTCACGTCCACCATCATCCCCATTTCGTTCATCTTTCTCACCACATTTCTACCCCATTCATTTAAGCCTTTGGTTTGATGCAAATCAGAATCGCGCGATTCATCTCGTGCGCTCGTTGCCCACGAAGTAGAGTTGTTCCAGGTAAGCGTCATATAACAAACACCGCGTTGGTGAAAGCTATCTAAATACGCCATGTTGTCTTCAATCATGTGGCCACCTTCAACCCCCATCATCGCTGCGAGTTGATGATGTTGCAAAGCTTCATCCAAATCATGCGCATTCTTTACAATCCGCATCTGCGTTGGATTTCGGGCTGCAGCGGCATACAAACTATCAATCTCACGAATCGCCATTTTAAAAGCACGGCCTTTGCCATAACCACCATCGCAAAAAATAGAAAACACCTGTACATCTATACCGCCTTCTCTCATTCTTTTCAGGTCTGAATGTGTCTTGCCTTTGAGGTTTTCATCAAAGCGATAGCCTTTTTCAATGCACATTGAAAGAATGTCGTTGTGCGAATCGGTAACAATCGCTTCATCATGCAGCTTCTGATAAGATGGTTGTGCAAAGACAAAAAATGAGGCAAAAACAAAAAGAAACAAAAAACAGTATTTCATAGCTCTGCGGTTAGGTTGGGAAGATAAGAATTTCGAAGATCAGTAACAGACTTTTCAAAACCTAATTCATCCATCAATCTAAAAGCTAAGGCTTACCCTGACACCCGGCGTAACACCTCTAAAGAAATCATGAAAATACATAGATGGCTCAATCGTAATCTTACTAAAATTGATTCTGCCTGCACTCAAACGAAATGTATTTTTTTCCATCAAATTGCCTTGCCTGCGAATCAGATAACCTAAGGAAAAAATGGTACTGAATGAAAAATCTTTTCGCGCATCATAATCGGTAGTGCCACCTTGCCCATAAATAAGTGTAAGAAAATCGTTACGATACGTTTGCAGTTTACCAGCATCATCTTTGGCAAACAAAAAATGTGGCTCCCATAACAAAGCCGGCTCCCATTTATAAGTGTGTTCCCGATTGGCAAAAACAAACTTAGCACCAACACTAAATGAGGGAACAAAGTACTGTTTGTAGTTCTGAACATTTACCGTTATATAACCATTCAAAAAATCGTTAATGGCGCCCGCTGCGAACCCCTTTGGCTGATCGCCCCAAATGTCTCTATGCCCTTTTAAGTAGTGCGAGCCGCCCCCTAAAATAAGGGGCCATTTATCATTTAAATGTTGCTGAATAAAAGCTACTTTTTCATTCAGCAAACCATTGGTGTAGTTACTTATTTCGTGGATGTTGTTGAGATAAAAAGTAAGATGATAATAACGTGGATTGGTAAGACTAATTTTTTGCTGTGGCTTAGAAGGGTTTGCAATTATACCAATCATATTGACAGTGTCCTGTTCAATTCGCAACGAAGCCAAATCGCCTTTTTGCAATAAAAAGCTTGCGCCTTTTGGCTGAAATTGTTGAAAGCGAATTTTTTTTCTGTTCTGTGCATCGGTTACATAATCAATCCGCTTCGATGTAAGGTCGCTGGCAATTGAATCATCCAACTGATTAATATCTTGTAAAAAAATACGCAGCAGAGAATCCATATTAGCGATACGTTGTAAATCGCTAATGTCGGAAACCTCAATCTTCAATTGATTTTTATTGGGCAGATCAATATAAAAACGCCTGTTAATAATAATATTTTTCGGCACTTCAAATGCCTTGTCTGACCCGTTTGTTTGAGCACAAAGCGTGGCTGTGATGCTTATAAAAAGCACCAGTAAACTGATTTGTTTTTGCATGATTTTTTAGTTTGAAGGAGATGTTATTGGCAGATTAATAAACCTGTTTTTGCTTTTTGTTTTTGCAGGATTTGCATACACTTCTTCTCTTCCAATTTGCATTGAAAACACGTGAGGATGAATGTTATGCGCTTCGGTTGGCGCAGCTTCCACAGGCTCGCCCAACTCATTTATATGAACGACTTTAAGCTTTGGTTTTACCGCAATTACAACGTTTGTTTTTGCCGTATTTTCAGAAGGAACAACCGCTAATAATTGTTGGTTATTATTACCTGAATCTTCGTTTTTATTTGTTGGTATTTCTTTGCTGGTATCAATCAAAACAACATTGCTTCCCGTCTTTTTTACAACTGTATTCTTTGCTCTCTTATTCACTTTTGCAATGGCAACAACCTCATCATTCGGTAACCGCATTGTTTCTTTGATAAGAGGTTTTGTTGTATTGCGGATAAAAGAAACAGAACCATGTACAACATTGTTTTCTTTCGGATAGAGAACCAACAATAAAGCAGCTGCGAGCGGCAACAAACAAGCAGCCATAGCCCAATAAAGGATTGCCTTTTTGCGCTTTGGTTTGTGCAATCGTTGCTGGAGCTTTTGCCATGCAGCCTCTTTGTTTAACCGCGCTTCTGTTGGTATAAAATCAGCGTCGTTCAGCTTTTGCTTCCAATGCCAATTGTTATTTTTTTCGTTTTGCATAATCGCTTCCTCTTTGTAATAAATTTCTTTGCAGCAGTGCTTTGGCTTTACTCAATTGCGATTTTGAGGTACCTTCTGCAATACCCAATAAATCTGCAATTTCTTTATGATTCATTCCTTCTATTTCATACAGATTGAATACTGTTCTATAACCTGAGGGCAATCGCAAAATCAATTCAAATATTTCTTTTGCCGACAAAAGGTTTAACGCTTCGTCTTCATATTCCATGTCTTCCGCAACCGAATCTGAAAGCATAACAAAGGCGTTCTTTTTTCGAAGCTGCATCAAACATTCATTAATCATTATCCTTTTTATCCAGCCAAGTAAAGCCGCTTCATTTTGGTAAGTAAACGTTGACAGATGAGTGAAGAATTTATAAAAGCCATCCAGCATAGCCTCTTCCGCATCTTCGCTGTTTTTTACATATCGCTTACACAATAGCATCATACCATCTGACAACCAATCAAACAAGCGTTTTTGCGCGGCTAAATTGCCCCTCCTGGCGTCAGTAAGTAGTTGCGGTATATCATCCATAAATAGAAACCGGCTTCAGTAAGTTTTACTTTGCAAACAATTAAATGCAAGTTCAAAGAAAAGCGTTGCCTGAGTAGTGAAAAGATAGAAAATTATTGTAACTACATACTGAGTAACCATACTATTGATATGCTTGAAATTTGACAAGGACAAAGCCTAATGATTTTAATTATCCTGTACGCTTGCAGAATAAACCCGCAAATGCAGTCGTAGTAAGCTTTCCAGTGAGGAGAATAATCAACAAAACAAAATGGCTATCCAATCATTTTTATCTATAAAAACAAAGCAACAGACGTATTTGCTTAAAAAATTAACCTATATTTTTTTGTTCTCTATCCATTGATAATTATATAGATTGAACTTAAGAATTAATAACATAAGTAAGGCTTTGTTTTATCAATCTCATAAGTAGAATAATATTTGACTCTTTCCAATTTGTCGGTCAAAGCACAGTTTTGGAACTCCGCTGTTAAACTATGGAAAAAGCCTTTATTATTCTTGCGCACAAAAACCCTGAACAGGTTGCGCGACTCATTTCATCGTTGGACGATAATTACTCTACCTTCTTTCTGCATCTCGATAAAAATATAAATCCAGCACCGTTTATAAACGCTGTTGCAGATAATAATAATGTGGTAATTGTAAAAAATGAATACACATTCTGGGGCTCTTTTGGCATTGTGCAGGCAACGCTGAACGCAATGAAATCGGCGATGAATCATTACAAGACTTTTGATTTTATTTCGCTCATCAGCGGGCAGCACTATCCCATCAAAAGCAATGAATACATCAACGATTTCTTGAGCAGCTCACCGTACTCGATTTTCATGGAATATACTTCTATTCCCAATCATCAGCGCTGGCAACCACGCGGAGGTATGTACCGGATTGATAAATATTTTTTTGGAATGAAAGGCCATGAACGTTTTGCTGCAAAAGCTGCGAATTTTATATCTTCTCAAACCAATGTTATTAAAAGAAACTTTCCGCCAACCATGAAGCCATACGGAGGCTCGCAGTGGTGGACGATGAACCGGTATGCCGTAAAATACATTCTTGATTTTGTAAAGAAAAACGAAGCATACAGTAGGTTTCACCGGTTCACATTTGCGCCCGATGAACTGTTTTTTCACAACATCCTTTTAAATACACATGATGAGCGCATACAAAACAGCCTTATCAACAACAATGTAACGTACATGCACTGGCCTGATATGAGTAAAGGTCATCCCGATATTTTGAAACAATCCCATATTCAAAACATCCTTTCCTCAGATGCTTTGTTTGCCCGCAAGTTTGATATGAACGAAGACAGTCTGGTCTTCGATTTATTAGATGAATACAGAACGCAAAGCCACAAAGTGATGGCAGATCAAACTGCATAAACAGACTTTATTTTTCAATGCGGTACAAACTACCTCCCTTCTGGAACAGCCTGTTGATGCTGCTTTCAGTGGCTTCGTCTTTTTCAACCGGCGGCGCATGATGCGGTTTGCTTCGTGCATCAATTATCAAACTTCCGTTGCAGCCCCAATGTTTGTTTTTATGGAAAGAATCTACGCCATACATATCATGCGATGGATTGCAGCGCGTAAACGTTACCCAAATAAAATTGTTGAGTGTTTGCGAAGTGAATGTTGCATCATCGCAAACAACAATCATTGGAATGGATTGAAGACTTGAAAGATGAGGCAGTAATTGTTGATTGAGCTCCTCCATTTCTTTATGTACATTTTCATAAGTAGCAAAAGGTTTTGTTTGCAAAACCAACACGCCAAGCATCGCGATTTTCGGATTAAAAAAATTGTACAAAACCAAAAAGGGCGAAGGCACTTCGGTTGCAAGGTTTCTCTTTACATCACCATATGCAGCCAGCACTACTTTGCTGCCACTGTTGAGTGAAGTACCCGAATAATCAAGTGTATCAATGGTGGTGTTGGTATAGAAATGTACGTCACGCGAAAGGTCAATCCTCGATAAAACATACTGAAAGAACTGAGCAATGTTGTGTGCAGATAATTGGGCCGTATCATCAGCCGTAATGAATAAAAATTTGGCAAGACTCAACTGTCCTGTTCCTAAAATATGGTTGGCTTGCGTGAGCAACTCTGCCGGTTGTTTTGTGGGCGCATAAGGCGTGTATCGCTCACTGCCAATGGCCAACAGCAAAGGATGAACGCCAGCCGCATCCACCGCGTGAACTTCTTTCACACCGGGTATTTCAGCCGCTATGGCATCTCCGGTTAACGCATGTATCAACTGGCCAAAACTGGTATCTTCCTGCGGCGGGCGACCCACTACTGTGAAGGGCCAGATAGCGTTTTGTTTTGCCCATATTTTGTGCACTTTCATCACCGGGAACGAATGCTTCAAACTGTAATAACCCAGGTGATCTCCGAACGGACCTTCGGGCTTGTTATCGTTGGGATACACTTCGCCAGTGATTACAAAATCGGCATCGGTGCTGATGCAGTAACCATTTTTATAAACGTATCGAAATCTTCTCCCGCCCAGTGCGCCGGCAAACGTTACCTCACTCAAGCCTTCAGGCAACGGCATTACCGCTGCCAGTGTATGCGATGGCGGGCCGCCAACAAACACACTTACTTTTAATGGCATTCCTTTTCTATTGGCTTTGGTTTGATGTATACCAATACCGCGATGCAATTGATAATGCAAGCCAATTTCTTTATCAGGTATGTACTCATTGCCTGAAAGCTGAATGCGATACATGCCGAGATTGGCGTTCATAATGCCGGGCTTATCTATGTCTTCAGTATAAACCTGTGGCAGTGTAATGAATGCGCCGCCATCGTTCTTCCAATGATGAATTTGCGGCAGCTGATGCACTGCAATTTCTTCGTATAACACTGGTTTTTTAAGAGGATTTTTTAGTGGAAAAGAATGCAAAGCGGTGAGCGCAGCACGTGCATTTTTAATTGGACGTTTTAGTGCCTGGAGCGGATTGTTTTTAAGTTGAATCAGTTGCTGAACAGCTGAAAAATTATGGCGAAATAAAAAACGGCTTCTTTCCAACGTACCGAAAATATTAGACGCTGCGCGATAGCGGCAACCCTTTACGTTTTCAAACAATAAAGCAGGACCTTTCGCTTCATGAACCCGCAAATGAATAGCAGCCATTTCGAGGTACGGATCCACTTCTTCTTTTATTCTGATGAGACGCCCATGCTTTTCCAAATCCAATAAACATTGCTCTAACGATGCGTAAGCCATAACGCCAAAGTTCGGGATTGAAAAGCAAAATGAAGCTTATCATTGTGCGCTGATGCTAAACATAGCTGCATAATTATCGGCAATTTGCATCGCTAATTTTCCAGGCTGATGACACATCGGTTGTTCACCAATTTTGATTTTGTTTTTGCCCGAAAACCATTTGTTTACATCGGCAGTAATGATAAAAGCAGATGATAAATGCTTGTTGTTTAATGGCAAAGAAAGCGCGATGTTACGGGTTGCATCTTCGCCCCTTTTAAATCCACCAACATCATAGCTGTACCCTTTTGCAGGCGCTTTGGATTGCGGAGAAGAACCTTCCAATTTCGCCATAATGTAACCCGTGTTCCAAAGCCAGAACATGCCTTTTGCCGGATCGAGATCGCCGGTTTGCACGCCGCTAACATTGGTTATGCTATCAATTCCTAATAAAAAAGAAACGGCAGTTATTGTTCCTGCAGGCGCGGTAAAAGAAATGATTTTGGAAAGACTATCAGTTTCGCTGATTAAATGCGGGCCTTCTTTTACTGCAAATTGCTCACCATTGGCGTATGTGAATTGAATGTGTGAAATGTAATAGGCAAACCTTCTTACTGTGAAATATTCACCAACCTGATTTTGGTAGGTTTTGCCCGCTTCCAAAAGAGAATCACCTGCTTTATTTATGAAGGTAAACTGGTAAGCTTGCTTTACTACTTTTTCCTTCTGTGCATAAGTGACACTTGCACAAAGCAGTAAAAAAGAGGCAAAACAAAAGCGTAACATTACAACTGGTTGGGTTTTACTTTTTTACGGTTTTCTTTTCTGTCAGATTGTTGTTTCTTTTCTTCTGAACGCCGCACCTGTGCTGCTTTTGAAGGTTTTGTGGCAATGCGCGCTTTCTTCTTTTGCAACGCAGCATTTACCAATTCGTTCATCTTTTTTATAACGATGCTTTTATTGCCCAATTGTGTTCGCTCTTGTTGCGATTTCACCAACAAGAAACCATCGCTTGTTATTCGGTTAGACAGCTTTTCAGCAATGGTTTGCTTTTGTTCGTTATTTATTTTTGATGAGGCTTCAACGTTCCATCTTCCTTCTACCATTGTTTCAACTTTGTTTACATTTTGCCCGCCCTTGCCGCCGCTGCGAGCTGTTTGAAACAAGATTTCAGGAGTAATATCTATTTTCATTGTAAAAGAAAAAAGCCAAAAGTAAACAACAGGATTGACGAAAAAGGGTGATTCATTCTACATTTGTTTTTATCCATTTTTTATGCGGGCAGTTATACAAAGAGTAAGCGAAGCATCGGTAACGATTGATGGAAACACAAAAGGTAAAATTGACAATGGCTTGCTCATTTTATTGGGCATTGAAGACAGTGATAGCGAGGAAGATATAATTTGGTTAAGCCATAAAATTGTAAACCTGCGCATCTTTAACGATGAGAACGGTGTAATGAATAAAAGCATACAAGAGGTAAATGGAAGTATTTTGCTGGTAAGCCAATTTACACTTCATGCGAGTTATAAAAAAGGAAATCGGCCTTCGTACATACGCGCTTCGAAACCAGAAGTTGCCATTCCTTTGTATGAAAAGATGATACAGCAATTGGAGAAAGATTTAGGCAAGCGGATAGAGACCGGAACGTTTGGTGCTGATATGAAAGTGAGGTTATTGAATGATGGGCCTGTAACGATTGTTATGGATACAAAAAATAAGGAGTAATGCGATTTGTGATTGCTGAAAGTTTTGTCGGTAAAGGGTTGCAGGGCGAAGTTGATTTTGCAGACGAATAAAAAATGAGGCAAAAACAAACCCCTTTTACAACAAACCCATCACATGAATGGTAGAACCCTCAACCATGTAAAACAGTTTACACGAATCATCTGCAGCGATGTATTCCAGTACAGTTTCATAAACCGGCGGCTTGTTTTGGTTTTGTTGTTTAATAGCAGCTAACCCGTTTAAAAAATCTTCATACAAGTGCTTGCCGCTGCCGGTTTTACGCTGTTCTTCAGCTTCTATCTTGTCTTGCAGATCGAACAAAACAAGTGGTTTGATTTTAATTTCAAATTCCATACTTGTTGTAAATGTAAGTTTTTAAAACATGGATGGTTACACCTTCATCTGGTGTTGCCTGATGCAATTTGAAGCGCTCTTTAGCAAAGAAGATTTCATTGTCGCTGATGCGGGATAAGAAGGCAAAATCTTCATCGCTTAACTCATCTATTCTAACTTCTTCATCAATGGCTTGCTGCGGCTGCATGTAACTCATGGTGTTATGTTTTGGAAGCCCTATAGTTTTGGAATCAAGACTAAGGTAGTATATCTGTTGTAAACTTTTACAGCGAAACATAAAAAATTCACCGATTTTGTTTTTGCCCGTTTTTTATTGGTATAAATGTGCCGTAAACAAAAAAGCCCCCGATGTATCGGAGGGCTTTTATAAAAGTTCAATTATCCGACGGCTACCCTTTTAAATTCGATAACCTTTACATTGTTACCTTCTGATTTTAAGTAATCGGCAACGCTTTTCGCGTTGTCTTTTACAAAGGGTTGTGCCAGCAATGTATTTTCTTTAAAATACGCTTTTAGCTTGCCTTCTGCAATTTTTGCAATCATTTCGGCAGGCTTGCCGGCCATCTTCGGGTCTTGCTGAATCTGCTCTGTGGCAATGTTTCTTTCACGCTCAATGGTTTCAGCAGGAACTGAGGCTTCGTCAATGGCAACCGGGTTCAATGCAGCGATTTGCATGGCAATATCTTTACCTGCTTCGGGTGCATCGGTACTTAAGCCTACCAACACACCAATGCGGTTGGCACCATGAATATAAGAAGCTACATAAGGCGCTTCTACTCTTTCAAAACGCGTAATGTCTATCTTCTCGCCAATAGCAGCTAATTTATCGTTGATTAAATCAGATACTTTAGCGCCGTTCACGCTAGCTTCTTTCAGTTCTTCCCCTGTTTTTACATTGTTTTCAACAGCAGCATCGGCAATGCTTTTTACAAATTGAACAAAGTCAGTATTCTTAGAAACAAAATCCGTTTCGCAGCTTACGCAAACAATCACGCCGCTTTTGTTATCGGGCGAAGTTTGTGCAATCACCACGCCTTCTTTTGCTTCGCGGTCGCTACGCTTGGCAGCTACTTTTTGTCCTTGTTTGCGAAGCCAGTCAATGGCAGCTTCAAAGTCGCCAGCCGTTTCGGTTAAGGCTTTGCGGCAATCCATCATGCCGGCGCCGGTTGCTTGGCGAAGTTTATTAATGTCTGATGCAGTTATCTGAACAGTTGATGTTGACATAATTTATATTTTTTAAACTCCATGCTCCGCCTAAGGCGGAGCATTTTAAAAAGCGATTTTTGTTTTCGCTGCATAGGAGAAATGATGCAGCTTATTCTTTAAACACACAACCCAACTTTATGGCAGTTGGGATGCGTTTGGTTTTGTAGAAAAAGTTGATGGTTGATAGATGACAGTTGCCGGAAAGCGTACTAATGTCATCTGTCAATTAATATCTGTCATCTAAATTTATCTGCGACCACCTCCGCCGCCACCGGCTGGTCTGCGCGAAGCACCACCTGGCACTCTGCGTTTGGGCTGACCGCCGCCCTGCTGCTGTGTAGTACGATCTCCCCGTCCACGGCCACGCCCGCCTTCTGCTTCGGCTTCTGCCTGCAAACGCGCGGCTCTTTTTTCAGCTTCATTATCGCCGCTTTCTTCTACTTCTTCATCCTTAGCCTGCTGGCGTTCCTGTAATCCTTCCGCAATAGCAGCGGCAATGTAGTTAGTGATAATGGCTATTGATTTCGTTGCATCATCATTAGATGGAATCGCATAGTCAACCTTGTTCGGATCGCTGTTGGTGTCAACCATTCCAAACGTAGTAATACCAAGGCGTTTCGCTTCTGCCAATGCAATATGTTCATGGCCAATATCAACCAGGAAAAGCGCGGCTGGCAAACGGCTCAGTTGCGCGATGCCACCCAATACTTTTTCCATTTTTTCTTTATCGCGGCTTAAGGTGAGCTTTTCTTTTTTGGTCAGATTTTCAGCCGTGCCTTCACCCAATAATTTTTCGATGCTCTGCATCTTTTTCACGCTCTTACGAACGGTGTTGAAGTTGGTAAGCATACCGCCCAGCCAGCGTTCTGTTGCAAAAGGCATGTTTACACGCTTGGCGCATTCGCTTACAATTTCTTTTGCCTGTTTTTTGGTAGCCACAAACATGATTTTTTTACCGCTTTTTGCAATCTGTTTCATTGCAGCAGCGCTCTCTTGTAAGTGGTCAACTGTTTTGTTCAGGTCAATAATATGAATGCCTTTTTTTTCTGCAAAAATATAAGGCAACATTTTCGGATTCCACTTCTTACGCAAGTGTCCGAAGTGAACACCTGCATCAAGCAGTTGTTGCTGTAAAGAAGGAGTTTGTTCCATTGTTATGTGTGAATTAGAATGTGATTTGATTAGCTGTGAGCTATGAGTTTCGAGCTATGAGCAAATACATTTTTGTATTGGCTCGTAGCTCATAGCTAAAAGCTCGTAGCTTGCTTTTATCGTTTGCTGAACTGGAAGCTTCTGCGGGCTTTTTTATGACCGAATTTCTTACGTTCCACACCACGCGGATCGCGGCGCAAATGACCGGCTGCTTTTAAAGCAGGACGATATTCGGGGTTTACTTCCAGCAAGACACGTGCAATACCCAGCTTAGCAGCTTCTGCCTGGCCTTTTAAACCGCCACCCGTTGCATTGATTTGAATGTCGAATTTGTCTAACGATTCAACCGTTTGCAAAGGCGCTTCTACCTGGTTTTGCAAATACGGCAAAGCGAAGTAAGTTTTATAATCTTTATTGTTCACCGTTATCTTGCCTTCGCCGCGCGTTAAAAACACACGCGTTACAGCTTCTTTACGGCGACCCACTGCATTTTTTTGTTTTTCCATTTTTATTTTCTTGTAAGCTTCGAGCTTTGAGCGATGAGCTTCGAGCAGTTTGGCTCGCAGCTCGCAGCTAATGGCTCACAGCTTGGTTCTTAGAACTTTAACTCTTTTGGTTGTTGTGCGGTGTGCGGGTGAGAAGCACCGGCATACACAAATAATTTGGTGAACATCTTTCTGCCCAGACGGTTTTTAGGAAGCATTCCTTTTACGGCTCTTTCCACAATTACTTCGGGGCGGCGGCGAAGCAAATCTTTGGCAGCTTCTTCTTTTTTACCGCCGGGGTAACCGGAGTAATTGATGTACTGTTTTTCTTCCATCTTATTGCCTGTAAATGCAACCTTATCGGCATTGGTAACAACAATGTAATCTCCGCAATCAACGTGCGGTGTGTAATAAGGTTTGTTTTTGCCGCGCAGAATGGCAGCAATTTGTGCGCACATACGACCGACGGTTTGATTAGTACCGTCAACAACGTACCAGTTGCGTTGCACGGTAGCCGCGTTCGCGTGTTTGGTGGTGAAATGTAGTTTGCTCATTGTAATGTTTGTTTAATGAAAACCATCGCTATCCCGATGGCTTTTAAAATGGGTTGCAAAAGTAGAGGAATAAGAATCAAGATACAAGAGAACAAGTGATAATTTTTTATCAGGCTTTTGTAACCCATTGGTTTTGAGCACAAATTTGGTTGTTAATTTTTACACAATGCCTTTGTGGCTGCTTTTTACCGTGCAGAACAAGAGGTAAAGAGGCTTCGCAGAGAGATGAAAATGCTGCGCCAATCTATGTTTCTCTTTTCTCTTCGATAAAAAATATGGCAAAAACAAAAGTTTATTGCGGACGTAATACAGATAAAAATGAGAACGGCAAATTTCTTACAACAAAGAAACCAACCACTACCCACAAACAGGTTTTAATAAAAACGGGTGAATAAAAAAATAGTTGCTGAATTTGTTTTTGCCTAAAAACATTCACTGTATAAATAACAGCTGAATACACAATCAACGGCAAACTCATCACAAGTAAAACATTGTAAGAAAAGGCTTTTGTAATGTGCCCATGCAATAAGGCAGATAAGCAGCGTTGCGAGCCACAACCCGGGCAATACAAGTGCATGTATTTATAAAACAAACAAGAAGGAAAGAAAGAATGTTTAGCAGCATCAAAAGAAAAGTATAGCCACACAACAAATAGTATGGCTATACACCTTAATGCAAAAAACAAAATCTTTTGGTTTTGCATTAATAACGATTGTAGTAGCTATGCGATGTCCAAAAACCGCCAAAGCCAAAAACGAAAAAAAGTATGAAGCTTAGCACATGTAAACTGATGCCAACAAAGAAGCCGATCTTCGTCCATTTACCAGCTTCATTTGAAGATCGCAATGCACCATCATAATCGCCGGATAAATATTTATTGCTTACCTGGGCTGCATTTACAATGCCTGCAATGCCAAACGGCAAGCAACAAAATATGGTTACTAAAATAGATTCTACCAGCCAGTTTTTAGGTTGTGGTGGTTGAATAGAACTTTGTTGGTAAGTTGGTTCCATAGTTAGTGGGAATTGATGTTTAGTGAATGATGTAAATGTAAAGAAAGACGAGAAGGTAACAGAGAAAAATTTGCTTCTTAAGAAGAGAAAAAATCGAACAAAACCAAAGGTTATTTGTGTCGGTATCATCTCTTCAATTATCAATCATTACAAACCATATTGATCCACCAGATAAATAAGTGCAGCCATATTAATGGCTCCTAACTTCATCTCGCGGATGTCAACGTTTTCAAACACATCCGACGCAGCGTGATGAATGTAAAAGTAACGCTGACTATCTGTGTTTAAGCCTGCTAATGGCGTACCTAACGCTTTTAAATAACCCACATCACTACCCGATTCACCCCTTTCAAAATGGTCGCCATAATAAGGCAAAAACAAAGGTTCCCAGGCGGTTAGCTTTTGCCAGGTGGCACTGCTGCTGTCCACATCAAAACGAAACCCGCGTGGCGTGAATCCACCATCATCGCTTTCCAAAGCAAACACATGTTGCTCGCCTTTTTGCTTCGCTTCATCGGCATATTTTTTAGCACCGCGTGTTCCATTCTCTTCGTTGGCAAACAAAACAAAACGTAAAGTGTGTTTGGGATGATAACCCAAAGCCGCGAACGCACGTAACACTTCTAACGTTTGCACCACGCCGGTGCCATCATCATTAGCACCTTCTGCAGGATCCCAACTATCTAAATGACCTCCAATGGTAATGATTTGTTCGGGATGTTCGCTGCCCCTCATTTCACCAATAATGTTATGACCAATGGTGTCGGGCAACATCTTTCCCTGTGTGTACAATGAAGCAGAAAGGGAAAGATGTTGATCGAACAAAGAATCCAATTCCTTTACATCCATCAAACCCATTGCCGCCGCCGGAATTTGTTTGATAGAATCGGCATAGCGCAACGAACCTGTGTGCGGATAATTGTTGCCCGGCGTGTTCGTCATGCTGCGAATCATAACTGCCAACGCACCATATTTAGCAGCGCGGCTGGCACCATTGCCGCGGTACACAACATTCTTTCGGTAAGCTTCAAATGTGTTGATCAACGTATCATCAAAAGGGTTATTGTAAAAAACAATCTTTCCTTTGATTTCGTTCTTTTTACTTTCCAAATCATCCCAGTTATTCACCCGTATCAAAGGCGCATGTACTCCGGCCGCACCGCTACCAACCGAGTTACCTAATGCCAGTATGTTCAATTTATATTCTTTCTTTTTTCCATTAGCATCGGTATAAGTAACAAAGGCGACATCCTTTCCGCCACGCACCCAATGCGGCACGCTGCATTCCTGTAAGAGTACGGTTTGCGCACCGCATTCTTTCATCACCTTTGCACCCCATTGTTCTGCCAATACCATTTTGTTTGAGCCTGCTAACCGACCACCAATGTTTTTGGTGAGATAATGAAGATGGTTGTAAGCCGCATCATTACTTAAAATGTTTACGGCTATGTTGTGAATGAACAACGAATCATTCATTTCTTTTTGCGCTGCGCAGAGAATGGGAAAAAGAAGAGCGAAAACAAACCTTATTTTCATGAAAGAAACTTTGAAACGAAAATAGGATGTTTGAATAGAAATGGCAGGGATGGCAATTTCTTTCTATCAGCAAATGTTTTCTTTTTTGAGGAAAACCAAACCTAAAAAAACAATTGCTTCTTTCGGGTATTCTTCAAATATTATCGGTATCCCATAATGGAGATGAACATGCGCGAAACGCTCATGGATGAGTAAAGCAGGAATAGTAGTTGGTAATCAGATAATCACTTTATTTAATCTTCGGGTGCGCTGTTATTGGTACGTTGAAAAACAAGGAGTAGGATGCAAAGCAGGGTCTCTCATGCTATCACAAAAAGCTTTGCTATGAAGACCCTGCTGCGACGTAAAAAAGTTGTAAACTAAAACGTAAAGCCAGTGAAGTATGTAATTGTCTAAATACTTCCTTGTTATTCTTACAAGCTGCTCATTATACGTTCACAAGCGGTCCTCTGCTTTTATTGAAAGAACCTCCTTTTGGTTTCGCGTAAGTATATTGTGAACGGCCATTGTTATTTTTTTCGCGTTGAACAGTTTCAACGGTGTGCTGCACCACTTTATAAGGATGTTCCTCTACTACCGGGATGGTTTGTGCGGTAAGGCGGACAATATCCTTTAAGTAGGCTTTTTCTTCCCTGTCGCAAAACGAAAGGGCCTTACCGCTCGCACCGGCACGTCCTGTCCGACCAATGCGGTGTACATACGTTTCAGGCACATTCGGCAGATCGAAATTAATAACGTGCGTAAGGTTATCTACATCAATGCCGCGGGCTGCAATATCGGTAGCCACCAATACTTTCAACCTGCCGCTTTTAAAATTAACCAAAGCACGCTGCCTTGCATTCTGTTCCTTGTCGCCGTGTATAGCATCAGCTTTTATATTTGCTTTGTTCAGTGCTTTGGCTATGCGGTCGGCACCATGCTTGGTGCGTGCAAACACCAGTGAGCGCTTGATGTCATTTTCCTGTAACAAATGCTGCAGCAGCAATTGTTTGTCCTTCTTATTCACCATATACACCGATTGGTCTATCGTTTCTACGGTAGAGGAAACCGGCGTTACCACTATCTGCACAGGCTGCTGTAACAATACCTTTGCAAGGCTTTGTATTTGTGGTGGCATAGTGGCAGAGAAAAACAAGGTTTGTTTTTGCACAGGCAGCAGCTGAATCACTTTCTTTACATCGTTGATAAAACCCATGTCCAGCATACGGTCGGCTTCATCGAGCACAAACATTTGGAGATAGTCCAGATGTACATATCCCTGCCGGATAAGGTCGAGCAGGCGACCCGGTGTTGCGATTAATATGTCCACACCGCTTCTGATAGATATTACCTGCTTTGCTTGCGGCACGCCGCCATAAATTACTTCGTGCTTTAGCCCCGTGTGCCTGCCATAAGCTGTAAAGCTTTCATCTATCTGCAGGGCCAGTTCACGGGTAGGCGTGAGAACCAGTCCGCGGGTATAGCGGTAGCCATTAATTTTCTCTTTACAAAGATTTTGAAGCATTGGTATGGCAAACGCCGCGGTTTTTCCGGTACCGGTTTGGGCACAGCCCAGAATGTCTTTTCCCTGAAGGGCTACCGGTATAGCTTGCTGTTGTATGGGTGTTGGTGAATTGTATCCTTCTGTCCTAAGGGCCTTCAAAATAGGCTCTATAAGATCTAATTGTTGAAAAATCAAAATAATAAAAAATTAAAAGTCATAAATGTCAACGTCTGTTCTTTGCGAATGAAACTGACAAAGAAAGCGTTGTGATTGTGTTGTAATGCCCACGTTATTCCTGTTATCTAACGAAGCTGGAGAAGTAGTTAATTCAATAGCAAAAGGAGTAATTGAGTAATCAGATTGCGAATGTACGTCATTATATGATAATGGTTTGTAAAAGAGTAAGCGTTCAGGGAGCATACAGAAAGATAAGCACAAGCTACAAAGAATGGGAAGGCAGTCTGTGATACACATTTGAACCTCTTTACAACTCGTAAATTTTACGTTGTAGCAGGGTCTTCATAGCAAAGCTTTATATGCACTGGTATGAGACCCTGCGGTACACATTGTACCATGAGTAAATCTTATAATTTGTGGCAAAACAAAACCTCCCAACTCAAAGCACATGCAGTTACACACAAACCATCAAGGCGAAAATGCTATTCATAACAGTACTACCAAAGTCCAATTGAAATACCGTGCACGGATGTGATGTATATCATCCGTGCTTGAATTTCTTTGTTACTTTCTTTTCCCAAGAAAAGAAAGTAAGAGAATAGATAAATTTATTGATCGCAGGGTCTTCTACTATCTTAGAAAGTCTATTAAGATCCGCTACAACGTAAAATTGATTTACAAATAAGCGGCTAAATATTTATAAAGATTTGTTTTTGCCCAAAAACATTTGCTTTTATGTTATAGTAAGCGGAAACAGGATAAAATAATATTTTTGAAGCAAAAGCAAACCAATGAAATCCATTTACAAATGCCTCAGCATTTTACCCCTCATATTATTTGCAGCCTGGAATCATATACCGAATAATACGCCGGTTTCTGCGGAGGACATAAAAAATTATTTAGCGGTGATCGCCAGTGATTCTCTGCAAGGCAGAAAACCGTTTACAGTTGGTGAAGAAAGAACAATAAGCTATCTGTCAAATGAATTTAAAAAGTTGGGTCTCCAGCCGGGCAATAAGGGCAGTTATTATCAGGATGTACCCATGGTTGAGATAACAAGCAATGTAATGGGCGATATGCAAATCAATGGCAAAACAAACATCACGCTGCAACCCAATACAGATTTTGTTGCAGGCACAAGACAGGAAGTGGATGCTGTTGATTTACAAAATTCGCCGCTGGTATTTGCAGGTTATGGAGTGGTAGCACCTGAATACAACTGGAATGATTATAAAGGTCTTGATGTAAGGGGCAAAACGGTAATTGTGTTGGTGAATGATCCCGGTTTTCAATCCGGCGACCCAACCTTTTTTCATGGTGATACAATGACGTATTATGGAAGATGGACTTATAAATATGAAGAAGCGGCAAGGCAAGGTGCTGCGGGTGTTTTAATTATTCATCAAACACAACCTGCAAGCTATCCCTGGCAGGTAGTAAGTAATAGTTTTACAGGTGCTAAATTATACCTGCAGCAAGCCGATAAACACATGTCGCGTTGTAAAGTGGAAGGATGGATAACAGAAGAGGCAGCCAAAAAAATACTCAGCAGCGCAGGCATTGAGGGTGATATACGGGCCATGGCAAGAAGCAGAAGTTTTAAAGTCATCCCATTACAAATGAATGTATCGCTTACGCTTCATAACCATTTAAAGAGTTCCGTATCGCATAATGTAGTAGCATTACTGAAAGGAACACAACGGCCTGGCGAAGCAGTCATTTATTCTGCTCACTGGGATCATTTTGGTATTGGCAAACCGGACTCAACCGGTGATAGTATTTACAATGGCGCTGTAGATAATGGTTCAGGTACAGCAGCCTTACTAAGCGTGGCAAAAGCATTTGCACAATCAACTCATAAACCGCAACGATCCCTTTTATTTTTAGCTGTAACCGGGGAAGAACAAGGTTTGCTTGGCTCTGAATATTATGCAACACATCCCCTGTTTCCCCTGAATGAAACAGTGGCTGATTTGAATATGGATGCCTTGCATGATTATGGCGAAACCAAAGACCTTGCTATTACAGGCAAAGGGCAAAATGATTTGGATGATTATGTTGATGCGGTTGCAAAACAAGGGGGCAGGCACACAGTTGGCGATCCAAAACCTGGTTCCGGTTCTTATTACCGTTCCGACCATTTCAACTTTGCAAAAGTGGGTGTGCCGGCACTGGATTTAAATGTGGGTACAGAAAGTACAACACATGGTGCAGCATGGGGTAAACAGCAACAAGACGATTACACGGCTCATCGTTATCACCGCCCGGCCGATAATCTATCTGCCATTGCCAGTTATGAGGGTATGGCTGAAGTAGCCAATGTGATGTATGCAATCGGCTGGAAATTAGCTGATGAAACCCTTTTTCCAGGTTGGAAAGCCGGTTCGGAGTTTAAAGCAATCAGAGATAAAACGATGGGAAAATAAATAGTATTTTTTGTGTAAAAACAAACATCAGGAAGCTTGAAAGTTCTTTGGTCGTTTTGGTCGTTTTTCGGGGTGTTAGCGAAGCGCACCGCGAAGAAAGGATAAAGCAGGTCTCCGACCTGCTAACTGCTATAAAACTATTCTTTTTCATATCTTGGCAGCATGGCTTATACCTGTAGCATTTCTAACCAGGGTGCTATGCACTTTGTTACCTGTACCGTTTTGTGCAGTGGGCAGATGTGTTTACCAGAAAGATGTATATTGAAATTGTTGAAGCAGCCTCAATTTTTGCATTGACAATAAAGGATTGATTGTATATGGTTTTGTAATTATGACCAACCACATTCATTTGTTAATGCAGGCGAAAGGCAACGACTTGTCTGATGTGCTACGCGACTTTAAAAAGTTTACCTCTCAGCGCATTACTAAGGCAATTGAAATGAATGACACGGAAAGCCGCAAACGTTGGCTGCTGTGGCTTCTGACCAATGAAAAAGCAGCGGACGATACACCTGCCTCCTTTCGCTTTTAGCAGCCGGATAATCATCCTGAAATGTGTTTCAATCTTTCTTTTATGTGGCAAAAGCTTTCTTATATTCATAACAAACTTGTACGCGCCTGCATTGTAGATAAAGCAGAAGAATATAAAAGCAGCAGTGCAGCTGATTATTTTTATGGTAAGCTGATAGGACGGGTGTAGATTGAATGGCTGGATGCAATGGTGGTTACAGTGTAGATTTTGTGTTGGCAGGTCGGAGACCTGCTTTATTTTAACTTCGAGATGCCCTTCGGAACATCTCGAAGAACAGGGAACAGATGGATAGACTTGCGGACGAGGCGACGTGGTTGGTAAATTATGCCGAGCTGAGAAAACTTGCACAGAATGAGAAAAAAGATTCTACATTAAATATTCATAGTGTCGACTTGTTTAATTTATTTTTGATAATGACTAACTAAATTAATTCGCTTGGAAGAAAATATTTATAAAAATTATTTGGTTGAAGAATTTGATAAACGATGCCAATTTAGCACAATTGGAAATGAAGCTACGCTACATCAGCTTTCACCATATATTGGTAAGATTAAATCTTCCATAGCAAGCTTTTTAATTAGTAATTTTACGTCAAAAGGTGATATAATATTCGATCCTTTTTGTGGTGCTGGAACTATTCCGTTAGAAGCTTGGTTGCAGGATAGAAATGTAATTGCAAATGATTTAAGTTATTATGCTTTTGTGTTGACCCAAGCAAAACTTTTTCCGCCATTTTCTCTTGACGATATTCTAACATTAATTGAAGATTTAAATAAAGAAGTTGATCTAAGAAAGGGAAGCGTAAATGTTGTCATTCCAGAATGGGTAAGTAAATTTTTTCATGCGGAAACTTTAAGAGAGATTATTACTTGGACTCTTATTTTGCGTGAAAGAGAACATTTTTTTTTAATAGCATGTTTGCTTGGAATTTTGCATCATCAGAGACCTGGTTTCTTATCTTTTCCTTCAAGCCACACAGTACCTTATTTACGAATGAAAAAATTTCCAATAGCTAACCACCCGGAGTTATATGAGTATAGAGAAGTAAAAAGCCGTTTGATTAATAAAGTTAAGAGAGCTTATAAAAGAATCCCAAAATTAAATAATGAGTTGATTCGAATCTGTTATAATAATGACGCATCATTATTTAAGCCTAATATAAAAGTTGATTCTATAATTACAAGCCCACCTTATATGAGGCAGCTTGATTATGCACGTGATAATAGATTAAGACTTTGGTTTTTAAACATACACGATTACAAAAACATAGACAGTATAATTTCTCCTAGCGAAACAGACTTTTTATGTATGATCAGTAAATCCATTTCCATTTGGGATAACATTTTAAAGGACGGGGGAAATATCATTTTATTTGTAGGAGATAATTATAGTAAAACTCACCATCTAAGCCTTCCACAACTTATTGAAAAAATCGTGTTAGAACAGCTATATGGCTATAAACTTATTTTCAAACATGAAAGTTTAATACCCAATAATCGTCGAGTTAGAAGAGAACATAAAGGCAATAAGCAAGAAACAATTTTAGTGTTCAAAAAACCTTCGTAATAGAGTTATAAAAAAATTTGAAAATGGTTTCGATCGCAATGTTTAATAATAAAGGTGGTGTCGGCAAAACTACTCTCACATGTAATATAGCTTCTTATATTGCCGAAAATCGCCAGAAAAGAATATTAATTATTGACTGTGATCCGCAATGCAATAGTACTCAATTAATTATGGGAGAAGAATACTCTAGAGATTTATACTGGAGTCAAAGCAATATTGAAAGAGTAACAACAATTAGTCAGATTCTACAACCAATTGAAGATGGAGATTCTCATATCAATCTAGAAATAATTCCCATAAAAAGTTCTACCAATAGGTTTAATGTTGATCTAATACCAGGTAGTCCTAAGTTTTCAATAATTGAAGATAGATTAGGTGCGGCTTGGCATGAACTAAAGGGTGGTGATATTGGCGGAATTCGTAAGACAAACTGGAACACTTATTTACTTGATAAATTACAACCATCTTATGATATTATTTTTTTTGATTTAGGGCCAAGTCTAGGCTCAATAAATCGAAGTGTTTTGATTGGTTGTGATTATTTTCTTACTCCCATGGGAACCGACATATTCAGTATTCTAGGCATTAGGAATATAGCTGAATGGTTAGGAAGTTGGTTGGATCTTTATAATAATTCATTAATGATATGCGAAGCAAGAACTCCTGGTAGTCTGGCAAAATTCAATATTCCGAAAAATGCAAAAATTGTAAATGGATATATAGGTTATACTATTCAACAGTATATTACAAAAAGTTACAGCGGAGTAAGAAGACCTACAAAGGCGTATGAAGAAATAATAAATAATGTACCTGATGAAATTGACAGATCTTTAGGTAGATATTTTAAAATCGGATTAACAAGATCTGATCTTAAGTTGGGCGATGTTCCTCACCTATATAGTTTGATACCGTTGGCTCAATCAAACTCAAGCCCTATAACCAAATTGAAAGGAACGGATGGACTTGTTGGGACACAATTTAAGCAAGTCAAAGATTATATGGATTTACTAGAAAGTATAATCAAACATCTCTTTCAAAACCTATCAACTATCAATAATAATGAATTGGTCTAGGGCTTTAATTGCCGAATTGGCGGCACGTAGATGTATTATATTTTTGGGAGCTGGAGCCTCCGCAGGAAGTCTATCACAAGATGGATATAAAAGACCCCCAACATGGGATCAATTTTTAAAAGGATTGATAGGATTATTGCCTAATATAAATAATCATGCGGTCATAAACGATTTAATGATTAAGGAAAAATATTTAGACGCGGCAGAGGTAATTTATCACGATATTTCTAGACCTGAATTTTCAAGATTTATAAGAGAAGAATTAGATATACCTAGATACAATGCATCTAAAATTCATGAAGCAGTTTTAGAGTTAGATCCGAAAGTTGTTATTACAACAAACTATGACACGATCTATGACACTTATTGTAGTGCAGGCACTGCAGTAGATGGATACCATGTTGCCAAATATTATGAAAGTCATCTGGTTGCTGATTTAAGATCACCTGTTAGATTAGTGATAAAGGCTCACGGTTGTATTACTGATCCGGCTCAAATCGTTTTAACAAGATCACAGTATTTTAAAGCTAGACAAAACCACTCGAACTTTTATAAAATTCTTGATTCTCTATTTCTGACGAATACTCTTTTATTTATAGGCTATAGCCTAAATGATCCGGATATTCAACTTGTTCTTGAAAATGTAAATATTACAGCGCCAACACAACATCCTCATTATTTCGTAACAGGAAACGATACCAATGAGATTATTAAACAAGCAAGTAAAGCTTCTTATAATTTAGAATTTATTGAATATACCGCTGGAAACTTTGACGAACTTAATGATGGTCTTTATCAATTGGCAGAAGAAGTTAACGAATTAAGGAAAAACAATCCTTTAATCTGACATCTTATTTTTTACGTCGCAGCAGGGGCTTCATAACAAAGCTTTTTGTGCTGCAGCATGAGACCCTGCGGTACACATTGTATACCTTATCTTTGAGCTATGTCGGTACGCGGGCAGCATAGCGATGAAGTTTCTCTTTACTTTTTTACATTCACCTGTTACGACTGGTTGCCTCTATTTCAGATTACGAACGGATATGACCTGGTGTACACATGATTTCACTATTTGAATAAACCCAAAAACATACAAGTAACAGCTTATGTTATCATGCCCAATCACTTGCACTTGATTCTCTTCTTTTCTTTACCTCATTTTTCGCTAACTACCATTGTCAGCAATGCTAAACGCTTTATGGCTTATAAGATGACAAAGCGATTAAAACAGCAGCAACATACAACACTACCGGAACACTTACAGAGTGCTGTAACCCACAAGGAACGAAAGAAAGGCCAGTTGCATAAAGTAGAAGAAAGCTTCGATGCGAAAGCAATAGACAATGAGGCGTTCTTTTTGCTGAAGCTCAATTATTTCCATCTGAATCCTGTAAGAAGCAAGTATCGTTTAGTGGCTGATTGGAGAGAGTATGAATGGAGCAACGCGGGCTTTTATGAATTGCAGAAAACCGGGCATTTTGTTCCGGTGCATGATAAGGAGTTGCAGTAGCAATGATTTACCGCAGGGTCTCATGCTAACACACAAGGCTTTGCTATGAAGACCCCGCTACGACGTAAAATGTATATTTTTATTGGCGAAGAATACCACCAAAGCATAAATGGAAGTTACCATGATACTTACGCGCGTTGCCTTATTGTGCATTTTGCTGAACCTGTTATCCAACGGCAACCGTTTGATGGCTCAGCCCGTTCGAGACCCACATACACCCGGCTATGTGAAAGCCACTGACCTGCCGGACAGTACTGTTCCTTCGCCCCATTCCAATGGCAACTTTATACTCGGGCCTACCCACACTCCTGCAACGGAGATGATTGTGAATGCTAATGTGCCACAGGGTACCTTTTATCAGTTTACTATGAATTCGCAGGACAGCAAAAGGTATCCGGGTATTGCCCGTGAGCCGGGTACCTTTGGTAAAGAAGACTCTACAAATCCTGCTAAGTTGATTGTTACTACCAGCCATCCTGCTCCCTACACCCGTCATGTAGAAGTGTATATTCCTAAACAGTATGTGCCCGGTAGCTCTGCACCTTTTATCATTGGAACCGACGGCCCCGATCATGGGCTCTTTACGGCTCTGGATAATTTGATTGCCGAGGGGAAAGTTCCGGCAATGATTGCCATTTCTGTTGGCAATGGCAGTGGTGATGCACAGGGCAGCGAACGCGGGCTGGAATACGATGCAATGTCGGGCATGTACGCAGAATTTATTGAGAGCGAACTCTTACCACTGGTAGAAAAGAAGTACAATGTGAAGTTGACCAAAGACCCGAACGGTCGCGCAACCATGGGCGGAAGTTCCGGCGGATCCTGCGCCTTTATAATGGCATGGTACCACCCCGAATGGTACCATCGTGTGCTTACCTATTCGGGCACATATATAAATCAGCAATGGCCATACAACCCCGAAACACCGCATGGCGCCTGGGAGTTTCATGAACATCTAATTCCGAATAGCCCTAAAAAGCCAATACGCATCTGGATGGAGGTAGGCGACCGAGATCTTTATAACCCGAACGTAATGCGTGATAACCTGCACGATTGGGTGGTAGCCAACGAAAATATGGCGAACGTACTGGCTGCCAAAGGTTATCCATACCAATTTGTGTTTGCCCGTAATGCCGGGCATGTAGACCAGAAAGTAAAAGCGCAAACACTACCCGAAGCATTGGAATGGCTTTGGAAGGATTACAGTCCGGCAAAGGGCATGAAATAAAAAAGCAGGTGCGGCTGGTGAGTAAGAGCGGTAGGAATATGAATGGAGCAGCGCAGGCTTTTATGAATTGCAAAAGGTCATGCATTTTGTGCCTGTGCCTTATAAAGAGTTGCGGTAGTATTTACAGCAGGGTCTCATGCTGCCACACATAACGCTTTGTTATGAAGACCCTGCTACGACGTAAAAAAGCATAAGACTCAGCGGTAAACATTCTACATTTATCATTGAAGTAAGATTGCATCGTGCTTCGCAACAACAGTACTTTATTTTTCTTCCCAACAGTTATGATGTCGCACCAACCGAAACTTCATTTTAAAATCCCCACTGCTTCATCATTGCCAAATCTTCCTTTGCACAATCGAGCGGCGATTGATCCCCATAAGATTCCTGTTCAATAATGTATTGCTGAATGCCACTGTTCTTTTTAGCATAAAGAAGAATGTCTTTTGTACCTATTACTCCTCTTCCCAGCACGCAGCTTGCATAGCCACCTTCATGCGTTGCACTTTTCACTTCGTCCTTCACATGCATTGAAAAAAACCTGCCCGGATAACGTTGTAAATAATCCATGCCCCGGCCGCCGGCACCATACATATTGCCAATATCAATTTGCTGCGCCACTAAGTTTTTATCGGTTCCGTCCAGCAACAAGTCGTATATCCTTTTGTTATTCAGATAATGGTCGAATTCATAACTCTCGTTGTGATAAGCGAAGTGAATACCTGATTTCTTACACAGTTCACCCACTTTATTATACAGTTGCAGATACCAGTTAAAATCATCTTCTTTTTTGCAAAGGCTTTCATCCACGCCCGGGCTAATCACATACTGCATCCCAACCTTTGCGGCATCGTCAACCGTGTGCTTCCATTCATCCGTGAAATCGTTCTTCGTTTTATCCCAGGTATTAGCGCCTACAAAATTGTGACCACTCAACATAGTAAGACCTAAATCGCGTAACAGCTTTTTAAAATCATCCGGTTTATAACCATAAAACTTACGGTTTTCGTAACCGGCATGTTCTACATGTGTGTAACCCATAGCAGCCAATTGTTTTAGCGTGCCGGCAGGATCTTTTTTCATATCATCCCGAACCGTGTACAATTGAATGCCTACAAAAGAATTAGTTGCGTTGCTGGTTGCAAACAGGTTTTTGGAAAGAAGGAAACTGCCCGAGGTGGCAAGTGCACTTTGTTTAATAAATTGACGTCTTGATAGATTCATAAAACAATCATTATGTAAAAAGAATTTTAAAAATACAAATCATTTTCATTTCTAAGCAATGCATAACAGTTTTCTTTGAGATTGCGGGTAAGAGATAAAAACACCCGCTATCCGGCGAGTTCCTTAAGGCTTTCCGGTTAGCCGGGAAGACCTTACTGCTACGTAAAGAATATGCAACACTGTGTTAAGTTTATTTCATCCATTAAAAAGAGGGTGAAGGAAACCTAAACTTATGAGAGTTGATGATGTCAGTATTGCTTTAAATGTTATTACAACTGATCAACTTTGGTAATTTATTTAAAGGTTATACGATGCAAAAGGTTCTGATATTTTTTATGCTTGTTTTGACTTCGTTACTGGCCAAAAGCCAGGATTCTACTGACTTTACATTGACCAATATAAACAGGTATGCAATGAACATAGAAGAGTCGCTTTTTGTAATAGGCGGCAACCTGAAAGCAGATAAATATGAGGCATTGAGTTACGGGTCAGAATATATAAAAGCTTACATAGATTCCATTGACACCGAAATGGAATACTTGCCCGATGAATACTACTACCGATTGTCACCGATTGTAAATTCATACCACAGAGATATTAATGAGTTCCAAAAATTAGCGAACGCAGAATTTCCTGATAAAAGTGAAGAATTAAGCAGTTCTTTTAATAATTTACAGCAACGGCAAACTGAATTTCGCAAGCTGCTCCGCTCGGCTTATGTAGCTGCCTTGCAACAGACTTTTTCAATAGAAAATAAAACAGAAGAGAAGAAGCCGGAGAAGGTAATTGAAGCACAAAGTGCAATAAAAAATACAACAAAAACAAACAACGCTCATGTTGTATTTACAGAAGTCGCAAACCCTACGGAAACTACAGCAAACAACAACGATCCTTTGCTTCGCATCATACATCAGTCGCAACAGCAAATTAGGGATTGGATTGATGACATTCACCTTGCCATGAAGAAAAATAACTTTAGCAAAGCTGGCGTGTATGCAAAAAGTATTGCCAATGCCTCACTCAAAATCAGTGATCTTACCTTGCTGTTACAAACAACCGGAAAAGAGAACCTGTTTATACTTGCCAACGGTTTAAAAACGCTTTCCGAAACACTCCACCGATTATCGCTCAAAGCCATGCCGGCTCGTAACAACATACATGAGCTGATAGACAAAATAGAGATAAAGTTCAGCACACTTTCTACAGGTTTAAGTCTTGTTCAATAGTTGTTAGCGCATTGGTTTAGTTTAATAAAAGACGAAGTTGCAAGCACCGCTTAGTCATGTATTTTATCCTATCAACCATTTGCTTTTAGGTAGATAGCTAAGGCCCTTTACTACTATGTACGTGCATATAAAAGATACCACTGCAATCAACGGCACCTTTATAGCGGCGCTGGAAAATTGGGAGTTGATGTATGGATACAGTGTATCAAGCACCATAATGTGCGCAAGGTATATGCCATAGCTTTTGGCTGACATATCGTTTACAAGTTGAACAGGCGGGGAAGTAGGTCGCGCTGTTATGTTTTTACACAGCAGGAATACGCCTGCTGTCATCATCGCTACATTGATGGTTTCAAAGCCCCAGGTAAGTTCAAGTTCTTCAACTACGTCTTTCTGCGGCAGTAAATGTATAAAACCGCCCGCTGTAATGGCATAGCCAGCAATAATAAGCAGTACAGCAACGATGTACTGGCGCCGCTGTGGCGGCATGTAAAAACGCTTTATATAATTAGCTAAAATAACGTAGCCTAAAAAGCCCGAGAAATAATACAGCAGCGGAGTTTTGTTCCAGTAACACTCACCCAGCACGGCGGGAAACACCAGGTGTATATAAGGCAGGCTCATGGCAACTGCCCACAAGCCAAGGTACAACTGCATGTTACCACGCGTTGCCGTTTGTACCCATTGGGAGATTAACGGCGCAAAAAGGTAAATGCCCAGCAGCATGTACACATACCAAAGATGGCCTATATCGGTGCCATAGTTTACCGGTATTTTAAGAACATTGTTCATTGCTTGTTGCAGGGTTGCCGTGCCAATGCCGTATTGATAAAGGGCATACAAAACACACCATATAACAAAGGGGATGGCTACCCTTACAAAACGTTTTTGTAAGAACGCCTTTGTATCGGTAACCGGGAAAAGAAAAAAACCGGAAATCATTACAAATAGTGGCACGCATACTCTAAACAGAGAATTGTACCAGCCTACCCACCATGCGTCGGCAGTATGAAGAACGGTGCCTTGAGGCGAAATATAATAAAACTCGCCTGCATGTATTTGCAATACCATATAGCAGGCTAAAACTCTTAACACGTCGAGGCCAAAGTTTCGGTTGCCTTGTATGCTGTTCATGCGCACGAATATAATTACATAATAGCCAGGATGGCTGCCCACGCTCTTCGAGGTACGCTGCGCTAACACCCGAAGAACATTGCAAAAATTTATCGATGATGCTTTATAGTCAGAATAGAAACATGGCTTATTCTAACGAAAAAGCTGTTGAGTTGTCAACAGATTTTTACTCATTTTGGTGTTAGAGCTTTGCTGGTAAGGAATATCGGCAAAAACAAATCTCTTTTACACACGTAAAAAAACTTTCTTCTGATACATAAAATAGAGAAAGACCCACTTTACAAACACATAACATATCGCCATAACAACAGCGTTAAAAGGATTGCCGACAAGTTGCCCCAGCCAGCCAAAGAAACCATGTGTTGTATATTCCCAGTTAATAAAGTGTCCCGACATATAAATGAGAATGGAGTTCATGCCGATGACACGAAAAAAGAAAGACCATTTCTGATATCCTTTTACATCAATGATATAATAAAACAGGGAAAGCAATAACAAACTGATGCCGCCCACCTGCAATACAAAAGAGCTTGTCCATAAATTTTTATTAATCGGGAAATTCAAATTCCATAATTGAGCAAGTGCTAAAAACACTACGCCTGTAATGGCTAACCGCACTGCTTTTTGCGGGCCGGTTAAGGTTGTTTTTTTCAAAAGCGTACCTGCGAGGATACCAAGCAAACCCGTAGCAATGGCGGGAATGGTAGAGAATATGCCTTCGGGATCGTGAATGCCGAGGTATAATTTTCCAGGCAGGAAAGTACGATCTACATAAGATGCAAAATTGCCCTGCATCGTTAAATCGCCCGGCGGAAAATTGGGCGCATGAGCCGTTTTCATAACAGCCCAATAGCCAAGAATAATCGCACAAAACCAAATCATTTGTGCCCTTCTTTTGTGTAGAGATAAATGATGTTGGCAAACATATAGGCCAGCCCGATTCTGCCCAATACACTGGCAAAACGAATATCAGCAATCGGTTTTATCGTTAACCCGTTGTTTACAATAATGCCCAGCAAAACGAGTATCAACCCGCGTTTAATCACTCTTCCTAAAAGCTGGTTACGACTTCTTCCCTTCTCCAGTTCGCGGCCTACCGAATAAGGCGTAGCAACGCCTGCCATGAAAAGAAAGAGAGGAAAAATTAAATCGTAAAAGTGAAAACCATTCCAGTCGGGATGAGTAAGCTGGTTAGAGATAGCACCCCAGAACGGCGAGCCGGTGGCTTTAAAAAGAGAGTGAAAAATTTCTTCAGCACCCATAATCCAGAACATATCAAAGCCACGCAAAGCATCTAATGAATAAAGTCGCTGCTGCGGAACAAACGTGGTTTCAATTTTTCTCTCTTTTACTAACGGTGTGCCTTCTATTGTTTCGGCAGATAATGCGTGGTCCATTATGCAATTGTATTGTTTGGCTCTAAAGTAAACAATCAGGCATCAATACAATTGCTCAATTTTAATCAGTATTCCTATTTTATTGCTGTTATTTTCCTCTAAGCCTGGCCTTCAACCCCAATCCAAATCCTGCGATAATACGATTCGTTATTTCATGAATGCAAGTGTTTCCTTCAGTTTCGTTCACCGTATTCACGCTGCTCTTTTATTCTACACCTTTCATTATCGTTTCAATTGTATAAACAGATTTGGAAGCTGTGATGAACAATATGTTTTTATGAATGCCGCAAAAACAAAGATTGCCTGTCCAGTCTTCAGGCACATCAATATGCGCTATCTTTTTACCCTCGTTGTTATAAATAATCACGCCTTTTCCTGTCAGGTACACATTGCCCTGTTCGTCTAACGTCATACCATCGGAAGCTTCGTTGGCAAAGAGTTCTTTGCCTGTTAAGCTTCCATCATCAGCGATGCGATAACGGTAGGTTTTCCAGTTGCCCATGTCAGCTACATACAGGTATTTGCCATCGGGCGTGCCAACAATACCATTGGGTTTTTGAATAGTGCTGTCCTGCCGTACCAGTTGGTGAGAACCGGGTGGCAGATAATATACTTTTTCGCCACCTAATGCAGAATCGGGATGTTTGCGGCTCCAATAATCGCGCTGAAAATAAGGATCAGAAATATACATGCTGCCGGTTATCCTGTTTACCCAAACATCGTTAGGACCATTTAAAGTATGTCCTTGATAATTGTTTACCAGAACCGTAATTTTCTTATCCGGCGAAATGGAAATAAGTTCTTCCTGTTCATCGGCACAGCTAATTAAATTTCCCTTCCTATCCATATACATTCCGTTTGATCTTTTGGCACCGTGCATAAAAAGCGTAAGGTTTCCTTTTGCACTGTATTTCCAGATGTTGTTATTGGGCTGATCGGTAAAAAATACGTTTCCTTCCTTATCAGTAGTAGCGCCTTCGGCAAAAGCAAACGTTTTGTTTATCCTATGCAATTTTGCATTGGGCGCAAGAATTTGTGTGTGAGCATGATCGTACATCATAATAAAAATGATTGGTAAAAACGTTTTGTACATAGTTTATATTGATGGCTAAAACTAATCTTTTTCGCGCCATTGCCCATAAGCGCTAACAGCAAGAAGACAAAACATACATCCGGTTTTACGCTATGCATGGCAAAGTATATCCTTGATGTTCAAAAATAATTTTTATATATCCATCATCCGGCTATTGCAACAACCCTATACACACAAAAAAATAAGAATGGAGAATGATGAAGCCTCTTATTTTGGAATAGAAGCGGTGAAGATGAAAAGATTGGCTGAGGCTGCTATGCAGCAGACTTTGCTGGGTTGAATGAAGAGATAGTATATTAACCGCAGATTCTCATGCTATTACACATGGCTTTGCCATGAAGACCCTGCTGCGACAAACTACCCAATATTAATCTTACGGCGTTTTTCCACCTGATACGATAGAATATGAATAAAATAAAAAGCAGCCGTGAGACCAATGAAAAGAAAGCCTCTTTCAATGAGTTGCTGTTTGATGCTTTTCATACATTCGTTTCCCTTTTACTAGTCAAACATCGTGCAATTTGCACAGTGGGTAATTAACCCAACCAGGCGAAGTTTGCTGCCGCGCTATCTGAAGGGCTTCTTTAGGTGTCTCCAGATAGCGGCTTTTTGTAGCTGCAAGCTACAGCCGAGATACGGCATAGGTACAACCGTATGCCGAGTGCAAACTGCTTCCTTAATAATTATAAGCTACGGTGAGTAGAGCGTGTTAAGTTTTTTTGATGAGCGGACGCTGTAAAATAAAAGGCACAAGCGAGACGCTTGCGCCAGAATGGGGGTTGGAGGGTATCCAACGGAACTTTATAAAAGCTTTGAACCTTTTTTCCTATTCTCTTCTTTGTGAACTACCGCGAAATTATCTTTACTATCACTTCCTCCTTTTGCAATTGGAACAATGTGGTCTATTTCTACATCATCTCCTTTAAAAATTGGAGCTTTACTTATTGGCGAAATACCTCCTTGTTTTATAAGCAATTTCTCAACTTCGGCATCAGTTAATCTTAGTTTCCGTTCAGAAGTAGAATATCTGTTTTTGAATTCCATAACTCTGTCTTTATAGACCGAAACACTTTCGCCATTATTTTCTGGCAAGTTCTTTAGATATATAAAAAGATCTGTTACTTCTTTTTTTATATCAAGTCTATGAAATTTAACCATCTCAAGATTTATATCAGAAATCATATCCCAAATTAAATAAAAGTCTTGAATTGTTCTTCTGAAATACCTCATCTTTCTTTGAGCTTTAAACATTAAATCAAGCTCTTCATCTAAATAATTAGCCAACTCACTTTCATGTTTATTCTGATCAAGAAGAATAATTTTTAATTTATTGATAAATGATTTTATGCCTTTAAATGCTTCTGCCCACTGATTTTTTGCAGTTTCATCATTCTCAGATATCAAAAGTAAAAGTGAAGTTATTAGGCTTTTAGCGCCAACCCTTGCGTTTATTCGCTCCTTCTTCTGAAACAGGTCAAAAGTCTTTCTTGTATCTTTTATTCTTCGGGAATGTTCCAAAAAAACAAGCGATGTAAGTAATTCTTCATTTTCCATTCGGTCTCTATCATTTTCGCTTTTTATCTGTCTTAGATAGAACCAAGATTTTATTTTTTGGTTAAGTGTCTTCAAATCATCAATAATATTATAACTAACCCAAGAGTTCCACATCTCAAAAGAATGCTCCTTAATTGGATATGGTTTGTCATTCAATCTTATAAATAAATCGATTGGATCGAAATTAGGATTCTGCGTTTCATCGATTTCAACTATATACAGCTGAAAATCTAGTATTTTACTTTTAAGGCTTTCATCTAGTTTGTCATACCCTATTCCATTTAAGTCTTTAAGTATTTTAAGACCCCTTAAAATGAATTTATGATTCTTGGAATATTCAGTCTTATTATTTTCATTAATATATTCATTCCCAATAAATCCAAGAAGAGTAAGTATCCTTTGTTGTCCGTCAATAACTTCATACAATGAGTCGCCAAATTCATCTTCTGCTCTTTTGTAAACGAAGATTGCGGGCAATGTAATACCGAGGAGAATACTTTCAATAATAGAAGATGCCTTCAATGGATTGATAACTTCCTTTCTTTGGTAGGAAGGCCGTACCAAAAATCTCCTTCTATTCATTATTCTACAAATATCTTCCAATGAATTTCTCGAAGGCTCAGGCTTATTGATGCGTAACGACTTTAATTCATCTTGTTTACTAACTGCATCGATAGGCTGTGTTAACTTCTTAATTCTTTCACGGTTTACCGAATTTGGTTTTATGTACAAGCCAGTATCAATACCGTATTTATTTGTAAGAAACTCTGCTGACTTGCTAAACCTAGCAAGAATTTCTTGGCTAAAGCCATAATCTACTTCTGTATAACTTTTGAAGTTTTCGTGAATAAATACGGAAATGTCTTCTACGAGTATATCATTGTAATTAACCTTTTTATCCTCTAATTCTAACACACCTAATATCCATAGGAAACATTCAGCAGCAAGCTTATTGAAGTCTCTATTTTTTGCTTCCGATAAAAGTTTTACACTAGATATAAATTTGACCTTGTTTAAGAAACCATCAATTATTTCTCGTTCATTGTCAATATTAATATCTGAGAAATATTCGTACAGCCTATTTCCGAAAGCCGCTCTTGTTTTTGATTGTGAATAGTAATTCATAGGGAAAGAAGGGAGTATCAATGATCTTCTAATAAAGGACATTATAGTTTCAATATGTGCCTGTTCTCTAGCTTTTTCAGTACTTTTTATAAATGTGTCGTAAATGCGTATTTGAAAATCCTTATCATCCTCCAATAAAAGTTTAAATGAGTTGGATAGGCTATCATCATTAAATACTGCGTTATCTATTTCTACTTTTTTTAATGGAGTAATTCCTGAATTATATCTTGAAAAAATTTCCTTTTTTACCCTGTCCTCAAGCAACTTGTCCAAAGGAGGTTCATTCACTAACCTGAACTCAATAATTCTTAATTTAAAATCCAGAAAGTTGTCAATTATTTTCTTATTTTCTTTTGAGAGATTATCATAACTCTTCTTCTTCAGAGATTTAAGAATATACAATCCTTTTTCAGTTAGTTGAAACTTATTTTGAACAAATCGTAAGATAGTTTCAAATCTTTGTCTTCCATCAATGATTTCAATTTCTGAGTTATTATCAAAAAAAATTAAAGGTGGTATTTCTGTGCCTAACAAAATACTTTCTATAAAGTAAGTTGCTTTATTTACGTCCCAAACGTAATTTCTTTGATAATAAGGAGCATAATTTATTCTATTTCGAAGTCTAGGACCTAGTAAGCTGTCAATCGACTTAGAATAAGTTTCAATTTTTAAATGTTCTTTGAATATTTTTTCGAAAAGTTCTTGTCTGTTTTCTTGCAGCATACAGCTTAGTATTGATTTCAGTTTTTAAATATAGTAAATGATTGATTAGAAAAAAACTTGTTAGGGGCAACAAAAAAGAGGCTTTATGTCTCTTTGTCTTTAATGTTCTTTTTACGTCGTAGCGGGTCATCATTTCAAGGCTATTTGTGCATGGGCATGAGACCCTGTAGTATAGATTGCGCACCTATCTTTGAACTATGTATATACCGCGGGGTTTTATGCCATCGCACAAAAAACTTTGCGATGAAGACCCTCTGATACACAAAA
>CAWBOI010000005.1:0-13391 GCA_963790435.1 uncultured Chitinophagaceae bacterium | reverse complement strand
CATTCGTTATTTTCAATTTAATTGTAAAAGATAGACAAGCATACAGGATGTACAATTACAACCATTGTTAGAAGAACGATGGTTGCCGGGTTTTACTTTACTATTCATTTTGTTTTTGTCTCATTTCCTCCAGTGTAAGCAAACCATCTTGTTTCGTTCATGCTTTTTTAAGATTGTATTCTTTATCTTCAAAAAATAAGCCCGACTGTATCGGGCTTATTTTTATTACGGAATAGAGAGTAAAAAATGAGGCAAAAACAAAACGCTTATTTTACGTCTTTCACGCAACGAAAACCAATGTTATTGCTGGCGCTATTGGTTTCGCCTTTGCCACGACTGCCGGCTTTGTAACGAATGCAATATTCATCGCTGCATAAAAAAGAACCACCACGCTGTACATGCTTTTGTGCGGCCGGCTCCTCAGGATCATAACTATCTTTTGGTCCTTGCGGATTGAGAGAAACGCTGTGTGCATAAGTATCCGGGCGATACCAATCATTGCACCATTCCCACACATTGCCTTCCATATCGTACAACCCAAATGCATTCGGTGGAAACGATTTAACCGGCGCTACGCCTGCATAGCCATCTTCTTTTTTGTTGTTCCAGGGAAAACTGCCCTGAAAAATATTGGCTGCCCATTTACCATTTGGCTTCAATTCAGTTCCCCAATAATAGTCTTTGTATTGCTTGCCTGAACGCGCCGCATATTCCCACTCAGCTTCGGTTGGCAAACGCTTGCCCGCCCATTTTGCATACGCCACTGCATCAGTATAACACACTTGCACAACCGGCTCTATTTCTTTGCCAACAATAGAGCTTTGCGGGCCTTGCGGATGCATCCAGTCGGCACCGTTTTTATAGTCCCACCATTGCATGGGATCGTCTAACGAAACTGGGTGGGAGGGCGGCGTAAACACTGCCGAACCAGGTTGCAATTTATCCGCAGGAATGTTGGGAAAATCAGCCGGATTGAGTGGTTGCTCGGCAACAGTTTTGTATCCTGTGGCTTTTACAAATTGGGCAAATTGCGCATTGGTAACTTCGTGTTCATCCATGTAAAAAGAATTGACCGTAACTGCATGAACCGGCTTTGCATCGGGGAAGTTATCCGAACCCATTTGAAAGGTTCCGCCCCTAATCAGCACCATTTCTTTTTGATCTGGATTGGTTGCAACAATGCTAGATGTTTTATAAGAAGCGTTCAGCAATGCCGCGCGTGATGAAGGCGATTTGCAGGCGGCACATTTTGTTTTTGCTGTTGTAACTGATGCCAATGTTTGATTTCCCCTTTTCTCTTTGCATGAAAAAATGAACAAAAACAAAAAGCCGGCAATAGTAGAAGCGAGATAGCAATATTTTTTATTTAGAATAAACACCAACGATAACGATTTAATGAATGAATGCAAATGTAGGCTTGCTAATTTTTAGTGTAAAAACAAACTTATGTTGTAGCCTGCGCAAAGGGACGTGGCGAAACAATAGCAACTTTGATGTCATCTCTTTTATTAGCATCTTCAACTGCATCGCCAACCATTGGACCATCCTTTGCCAACTCACTTCCTTCTACTTTTGATTTGAACAAGGGCCATGCAAACTGCGCATACCATTCTTCCTGTTTATAATGTTTAATACCGTACGACTTTGGATACTGCCTTGAAATAATGCCTGTTTTAAAAATTAAATCCCATATAAAAAACATGTTGCCGAAATTGCCTTTGTAGTTACCTACACCGTCGCACGCTGGTATCAGCGTGATGTGCATGATGCGTAGCCGGCGTAGAGATTAATCTTTCCATTACCCAGCCGATGCGGCTTTAACCACTTGATGGTATAAAAGGTTTGTCCCACTTAACACTGCTATGCGCTGCAGTTGTAATTAAAGACTTAATGCCTGTTACAAATAAAAGCTGCATAACCAAGACCTAAATAAGTAAGTGAAGTGGTTAAATAAATTTGTGAGAAGAAAATGGTATAAATGATATTCTGCCTGCTGGCCATCGCCATACCCATATAAGGTGCTGAATGGTGGGTACGATGGAATCTCCACAACCAGGGTACCTGGTGATGCAGGCGGTGGTACCAATATTGAGTTAAGTCATCAGCAACAGCGATAATTAAAAAGCCCCACCAGAAAGGAACCCTCGCAAAGGCATCTTTTCCATCGGGTAATAGCACATCGGTAAAAACTTCAGACCGAAATAAGCAATCGTCGGTCTTACAACAAGTTTGGGAACGATGAAGCAAACGATATCGAGTATGCGTTCATTTTTTGTCCAGTGGTTTTCATATAAACCATAAGCCAATTCAACAATCCCTATCACAACCATGATCGCAGGCAAACCCCATGTGTTGAGGTGCTGAAAAATCTGCGATAAAAGGTCATTGCCCGTAACTGTTGTTGGAAAATTAGTTTGCCCGGGTCTGGCTCCGCTTAAATAAAAAGATAAGAACATCAGCAAGATTGGCGTTGTGTACAAGAAGATGCTAATGAAAAGGTCCCTCTTTACTTTTTGCACTGTTTTTTTATCAACTTTCATAACCGCATTTTTTATAAAATGAATAAGGAGGTTTACTTAAAGAAGAAAAACTGAATGAGCCATAACAATCCGCCTACAATAAGGACCGGAAAGATCAATAAGAGGATGCCGATTGTTATCTTTTTAATCAGCAACCAAATGTCTTGTATCAACATAATAACCATTTTAAGAATGAAAATTTGTCTATCTGTTTTTAGTGTAAAAACAAACCTTGCAAACGCATCATTTGGACGGTTTGTCGTGATTGAGTTGCAAGCCTTTTGGCATCACTGAAACATCTTTGATTTTATCAGCCACATCATCCCAGGTAATCAAAGGATAGAGATGATTCTTTGTAGCTTCTTCATCATACAAAGCTTTTAATTCGGCTAATTTTTGAGGGTTCTTTTTTGCCAGGTCAACGCGCTCGTTAAAGTCTTCATTTAGGTTGTACAACTGCCAGTCGTTGTGCGCTGTGTCTGCAACGGCGTAGTTGCTCATCAATGCATTATGATTCGCAGATTGAAAGGCAAAGCCTGCTTTCCAGCCATCTTTATAAATGCTTCTCGAACCAAAAATGTAATAGTACTGCGTGTTGTGGCGCGAAGGCGCTTTGGCATCGTTGAATGTAAAGAACAAAGAATTGCCCTGCAAACTATCTTGTTGTATGCCTTTGATAACAGCCGGTGCTTTGATGCCAACAATATCAAGTGTGGTTGGAAGATTGTCGGTAACATAAGAATATTGATTGCGATAACTTCCTTTATCTGTAATGACTTTTGGATAAAAGAGGATCAATGGATTGTGTGTGCCACCTTCGCTGTTGGAATCCCGCTTCCAGTATTTAAACGGCGTGTTGCAAGCCTGCGCCCAGCCTAATGGATAGTTGCCTTCAACGCCTTCTGGCTTGCCAATTTTATCGATGTTGGCTAAGTTGTATTGATGCTTTCTTCTTCAGAAACCGGCTTGCCAAATATTGGCTTATCAACGTCTCCATAAATGCCCTTCCTTGCTTGCGCCGTTATCGCCAATCATTATAAAAATGGCAGTGTTGTCTAACCCATTTACTTTTTTCAGTTCATCAATTACTCTTTTCATTTCATAATCGGTATAAGCTAAATAAGCGGCATACACTTCCATAAAACGGGCATACAGTCTCTTCTCATCAGCCGACAATTTATTCCATGCTTTTATGTTGGGATTGCGTTCGGGCAATTGCGCATACGCAGGCAACAAACCCAGCTTCTTTTGATTGGCAAAAACTTTTTCTCTGAATACATCCCAGCCTTCGTCAAACTTGCCTTTGTATAAGTCGCGCCAATCATCAGGAACCTGGTGCGGTGCATGTGTGGCACCGGGCGCGTAATACAAAAAGAAAGGCTTGTCCGGTGCAGCTCTCTTTTGGCGTTCTATGTAAAAAATAGCTTTGTCTGTTATCTGTTCACTTAAGTGCCTCCATCGGGAGCCACTTTCGCATCATCTTCTGCCAAATCGGGTTTGTATTGATCAGTTTGTGAACCCAAAAATCCAAAGAAATGCTCAAAGCCTTTTGCGCTGGGCCAATGATCAAAGGGACCCGCACTGTTGTTTTCTTCATCGGGCGTTACACCATATTTACCCACAGCAAATGTGTTGTAACCGTTGGCTTTTAGTATTTCAGCAATCGTTCCATCGCTTGATGGAATCTTGCCATCCCAGCCGGGAAAGCCTGCCGATAAAATTTTGTGCGCAAAGCCAGCCATGTGTACATACGAGCTGTTTCTTCCGGTTAGTAAGGCTGCACGGGTAGGTGCGCAAATCGCCGTTGTATGAAAATTGGTGTATCGCAAACCGTTGTTGGCAAGACTGTCAATGGTGGGTGTACTGATCAATCCACCAAATGCACTGGAAGCGCCAAAGCCAACATCATCCAATAAAATCCAGATGACGTTGGGCGCTCCTTTGGGTGCGGATGCATAGGGAATGCGATACTCTTTTGATTCAGCCAAAGTTTTACCAACGGTTCCATGGTAAGCTGTGTCTTGCTGCGCATTCGTAGAAAATATTGCAAACGCGCCTATTACCGTAAGGCTCTGTTGTGCTTTTTTTACAATGAATTTTCTCAATATCATGTTGTTTGTTTTTGCGTTATTTTTTATTTGGAAGCACGGGAAGTGTTGCTCTTTAAGAGATTAGCCAACACTTGCTGTTCTTGTTCAACAGTGGATGTTTTAAGACTAAAAAACCAAAAGCACGATTGTATTGCTGACCTTTGGTAATGAGCCGGTTTAGAAAATCAATCGCATCCGTTTAGTTATTGTTGTTTACCGGCTGGCGGCGGAGGTGCAGCAAATGTGATCGCCTTCTTCGAGTTGATAAATTTTTGCTGATATACATCCTGCCAGTCAATCAACGGATAGAGGTTGTTCTTCTTTGCTTCTTCATCAAAAAGGGCTTTTAATTCAGCTAATTTTTGTGGATTCTTTTTTGCCAGATCATTGCGCTCGTTAAAGTCTTCGTTCAGGTTATATAATTCCCAAACGTCTTTATCAAAATCTCTTTGCGGTGGTGGTGTATTGCCAAATGCAGCCAGGTCAACCGCATCGGGATGATGCGCTGCGCCTGCTTTCCAGCCATCTTTATAAATGGCGCGCGAACCAAAGATGTAATAGTATTGCACAGTGTGGCGTGATGGCGCTTTGGCATCGCTGAAAGAATACACGAGAGAAGCGCCTTGCAACGAATCTTGCTGAACGCCACGAATGGTTTTTGGTGGTGCAATACCAATGGCTTCTAATGTGGTGGGTAGTATATCATTCACATGACCATACTGCGTGCGTATAGCGCCTTTGTCTTTTATCAATGCCGGGAAAAAAACGATGAGCGGATTGTGTGTGCCGCCTTCGCTGTTGGCATCCTGCTTCCAGTATTTAAACGGCGTATTACAAGCCTGCGCCCAGCCTAATGGATAGTTAGGTTCTGTTTCCGGCGTACCAATGCGGTTGATGGCTTCTTCATTCTTTTTAATGTATAGTTCGCGTGTTACATTCTTGTCGTAACGTGGTCCCCAGGCTTTTTCAACCACACCATTATCGCTGCCTTCCTTGCTCGCGCCGTTGTCGCCTATCATCACAATAATGAGCGTATTGTTAAGCTGGTTGATTTCTCTTAATTTGTTGATAACCCTGCTTACCTGGTAATCCGTATAGGTTAAGTAAGCCGCATACACTTCCATGAAGCGGGCATATAATTTTTGTTCATCTTTTGGCAAAGAACTCCAGGCTTCCACCCGCGGATTTCGTTCGGGCAATTGTGCATAGGAAGGAATATAACCAAGCTTCTTTTGGTTTGCAAAAACCTTTTGCCTGAAAGCATCCCATCCATCATCAAATTGGCCTTTGTATTTGTCTCTCCAGTCAGCAGGAACTTGGTGCGGCGCATGTGTAGCCGCAGGTGCATAGTATAAGAAGAATGGTTTGTTTGGATCTGCCTTTTTTTCTTTGTCAATATAAGAAATGGCTTTGTCGGTAAGCTGCTCGCTGAAGTGGCGACCATCGGGTGCAATGAATGCATTGTCTTCCACCAAAGCCGGTTTGTATTGATCTGTCTCCGAACCCAAAAAACCAAAGAAATGCTCAAAGCCTTTGCCTAAGGGCCAATGGTCGAAAGGCCCCGCGTCGGTGGCTTCTGCATCAGGTGTTACACCGTACTTACCAACAGCAAAAGTGGCATAGCCGGCTTGTTTAAGTATCTCTGCAATGGTGCCGTCTTTTTCAGGGATGTAACCATCCCAACCCGGAAAACCTGCGCTTCCCCAATAATGGGCAAAACCAGACATGTGAGCTGTGCCACTATTTCTTCCTGTGAGCAAAGCAGCACGGGTAGGTGCGCAAATGGCGCAGGTGTGAAAGTTGGTGTAGCGCAAACCATTGTTGGCAAGAGAATCAAATGAAGGTGTGGGAATAATGCCGCCGAATGCTGAGGAAGCACCAAAGCCTACATCATCCAGCAAAATCCAAACAATATTGGGCGCGCCGGCTGATGGTTTGATTGGTGCTGGCCACCATTCTTTAGAATCATTTAATGTTTTACCAATGGTACCCTTGTAGGTTTGGCTTTGCTGGCTTCAACGGTCAACATAGCCAAGCCAAAAGTTGCCGTGAGAAGTACGTGCAATAAAAGTTTGTTTTTGTTCATATTTTTTTTTCTTTGGTTTTACACTAATTTTTTATTGCTTGTAAGAGTTTGTCTAATTGTTGTTTTTCTTCTTCAACAATTTTTTTATCAAGATTGAAAAAGCCATAACTGCGATTGTATTGCTGCCCTTGCGTGAGGATCCAATTCAAAAAATCAATTTCTTTTTTATTGATTTTATTTTTATCGAAAATGATGTTTACGTTGTCTTGCGGAATGGTGTTGTTGTTCTTATCACTGCTCAAATAATCCAAAGCATCATCGAGCGTTGCATAGATGTTTTCGCCTTTATCTATCTTTCCGTTGCCGTTCAAATCAATCGGTACAACAGCAATGCTGTCGGCAACTTTGCGGGTTCCTAAATTGTAAATCAAGCCAAGGTTGTTGTAAGAAATTCCGTTCACATCTTCTTTTACCGCAGTTGATAAAGCACGGTCATCTCCATTCACCAAAATGCCATTCACGTCGGACTGAGAGCCGGTAACATTTTCTGCAAATGACTGCGAAGCGCAAACATTTTTATTGCGTTTGTAAACGGTAGATTGAAACAAAGCGTTTGTTTTTGCCTCTTTTTTATTGAAGTAAATTTCCTGTAAGTCTTCTTTGCTGAAACCCTTATTCTGTAAGGCTTTCAGGTCCTTGCGGTTGCTATTCACAATGGGCAATTGGGCATATCGGTTCACAGCTATCTTTTCCTGGTTGTCTTTCAATTCACCTTCCTTAAAGCCATGTGCTGCTATCAGCAAATCAGCATTATCAACCGGTATTGCTTTACTCAATTGAAAGTGACCATTGGGATGTATTTTTTGATAAGAAGTGATCCATTGCTGTACGATTTCAAATGGAAAGCGTGTACCTGTTATCCTGATCGTATCGTTTGTTTGCGCATATGCTGAAACAGCGAGTACACAAAAAGCGATAAAACCAAACCCTTTTTTCATAGTGATGTATTTGTGTTTGATGGATGATAGCCTCCTGCCTTCATGGGTTGCTGCCGATGGATAAAGAATCATCAGTAAACCTTATTCATTGTGGCTGCATCCCGAACGCAGGAGAATATCACCCTACTTTGTTTTTGCCCAATTTTTTACCATCCCGGATTTTGTTCAAACGCTACATTGCTTGTACTATACAATTGAATCTCTGTGTAGGGAATGGGGAACAGTGTGTCTTTTAAAGTGGCAGCCGCTTTTGGATTGCCAAACTGACTCTGCACTTTACTTAGATAAAATTGCCCTTGACCATATTCTGCATCCGGAGAGCGTCTTACCAAATCGAACCAGCGATTGGCTTCAAAGAAAAATTCTCGTCTTCTTTCATTATAAACAAAATCTTTAAAATCTAAGTAGGATAATCCTTCGGGTAAATCAAAAGAATGATCGGTGTAGTTGCCACTACCGGTATAGTTGTAACTGTTGTAGGTAATGGTTTGCGGATTGTAATTGATTACCGACGCATACGCTCTGCCTCTCACAATGTTAATGGCTGCATACGCTTCGGCGGTAGGACCACCGTTGAGTTCATTCAATGCTTCTGCATACAACAACAACACATCAGCATAGCGGATGATAGGAAAATTCATTTTGCTTTTTGCACTTTGATTGCCTTGCAAAGCCGTTGTAAAGCCACCGCTTTGATCAACCCATTTCAGATAATTAAAGAAGGGCCATTTCACCCATTTGCCGGTTGTAGTGTTATACAACGAATCATAAAAAGTAGCACTTCTGCGCTGGTCGTTAATGTCGAATAACTTAATAGGCAACGCATTGCTATCTACTGTGAGGGGCCAGGGCGAATCGGCGGTATAAGATGCATTGCTCCATGTGAACGAACCCAAAATATTGGTAGCCGTAAAACCACCGCCAACATTGCCGTTAAACTGAGCTGAGAAGATGTGTTCTTGTCCGTTTTTGGTTGCAGGCTGAAAGGCATCTGAGAACTTTGGAAATAAATCGTAACCATAACTTCCGGTGCCCGATAATCCTGCAGTTCCGGCTGTGATTACCTTTTGCAATTCGATGACTGCATTTGCCCAATCGTGTTTGGTGGCATACACTTTACCCAGCAACGCATGAGCCGCGCCAGAGGTAACTCTGCCTGTATTCGCGCCCGTTTGCGTTGCAGGAAGATTGATAGCTGAATCCAAATCAGCAATGATTTGTGCATACACCGAATCTCTGGAAGTACGTGGCGGAAGTACATTGGCTTTCGCAATCGTACCTGCATCGTGTAATACCAGTGGCACACCTCCAAAAAAACGCACAAGATCAAAGTAATATAAGGCTCTGATGAAGCGGGCTTCTCTACCAGATTGTACTTGTTGTAAGTGGAAAACTGGTTGTCAGGAATAGACGTAATACCATCAATTGCAAGATTGGCTTTGTTAATTCCCCAATACAATTGCGAATAAACTTTATGTATGCGGTCGTTGGTATTTACATACGTTGCCGTTCCCATCGCTCTTACATCGGGATTGGTATTCGATGGACTGTATTGCTCGTCATCACTTGGATTATCGGTTAGCAGATTAATGTTTCTTCCATAAATCGGGAAGTCATTATTAATGTCAGTAACCAGGGTGCTGTAAACAGCTGTGACAGCAGAAGCCGCATCGGTTTGCGTTTTGAAAAACTCAGTTGTTGTTAAGCTGCTTTGTGGTGATTCTGTCAACTTTTTGCAGGAAGTAACCGTGGTTACAATTGCCGTAAAAGTTGTTAGCGCACCTACTATAATTTTTGTTTTCATCGTAATTTTTTTTGTTGATTAAAAGGTTACATGAATACCACCCTGGAAGGTTCTGAAAGTTGGATAGATGCCAAGGTCAATTCCTGGCTGAAGATTATTCTGATCATAGAAATTCGCCTCAGGGTCTAAGCCAGGATACTTGGTAATGGTAAATAAGTTTTGCGCTGTAACATAAATGCGCACTTGCTTGGCTAATATTTTTGATGCGGATGAAGCAGGTAATACATAACCCAGTGTAACGGTTTTTAAACGCAGGTAAGAACCGTTATGAATGTAAGAATCTTCTACCTGCATCACCGGTGCATTTACAATTTTAGGGAACGTTCCGTTGGGGTTGGAACAGGATCATTCTATTCAGCAAGTTGCTGCTTACATTGTTGTTGACTGTTGTTTTGCTTAAATTCTGTTCCTGCAGATCGAATATTTTATTACCATACGATCCACAAAAAACACGGTCAAATCAAGGCTTTTGTAAGCAAACCGGTTGGAGATGCTTCCTGTGAATTTGGGTTGTGCGCTGCCTAAGTTTTGCTTATCAGCCGTAGTGATAACGGCTCCCGTTCTGCCGGGCGCATGTAAGTATTTGCGGTCGCCCACTTGCTGAGATACGCCGGCCAATTTCCCTGCAGGCTCTAACCGTTTACATCTTTATCGGTTAGTAAACCATCGGTTCTATCTCCCCAGAAAGTTCCTACCGGCAAACCTACTTTTACAATTACGGGCGATACATTGCCGGTTTGTGCTACGGGTTGAAACGAAGAACTCGGACCCAGACTCAATATTTTATTGGCATTGGTTGAATAAATAAAAGTGGTTCTCCAGCTAAAGTTTCTCGACTCAATGTTTGCTGTAGTCAACGTAAGTTCCAGCCCTTTGTTTTCAATACTTCCAATGTTTTCAGCACCCGAAGCATATCCTGTAGAAGGTGGTATCGATCCACTTGTGTTTACAAACAGGTTCGTTGTTTTTTTGTAATAAACATCAGCCGTTAAGTTGATGCGGTTTTTTATAAAGCCTGCATCGAAACCCAAGTCGTATTGTGTTGTGGTTTCCCAGGTTAAATCAGGGTTGGCCAATTGTGTTTGCGATAAACCATTCACTGCAGTAATCGGGTTGCCAAAATAATATCCTGATGTATTGATGGTTGCCAAAGAACTGAAAGCAGGGAAGTTGGCGTTGCCAATGCTTCCGGCGGAGAATCTCACTTTCAGATTGTTAATTGTATTTTTTATTGCCGAAAAAAACTTTTCCTGAGAAGTATTCCACGACAAACCGACTGCCGGAAAAGAGCCCCATTTGTTGTTTACGCCCGCTGCCGAAGCGCCATCGGCTCTGCCCGATAACGTTACATTGTACAGGTGTTTATAAGAATAATTCACTCTTCCCAACCATGACCTAAATACAGTTTGCGATTCACCCGAACCGGTTACCTGCTGTGCGGAACCTGAATACAAATTTTGATAGGTTGTATGATCGGAAGGAAAAGAAGCAGCGGCTGCAAAAGCATTCTCTGCATGTTGATATTGCGTTGTATAACCTACCAGCGCATCAACAAAATGCGTGTTGTTGATGGCATGATTATACGTTAACGTGTTCTCGTTCAGCCAGCTTATATACTGAATATTTCCTACAGAGCCATAGCCCGAAATTGTGCCCGTTGCATTACCATTTGCTGTATAAGAAGGCGCGTAATAATTGAGTTTGGTGCTAATGACGTCAGTGCCGAAGGTGGCTTTAAATGTAAACTCTCTTAGTAGTTTGTATTCGCCCCCAAAGTTTCCCAATACACGAGTGATATTGGATTGATTGATGGTAGAAGTAATGTCCTGCAAGGTATTGTCGGTTTGCAATTGCCCGTTCACTGTATTGAAAGTGTTCGACACCGCTGGCTGATAAGTTGTGTTGTAGGAAGCATCACTGTTTTTAATGACTTCTAAAGGATTAATAGCATACAATGAGCTAAACGCATTCGAGTTGTTGATCGAACTGTAAGCTGAGCCGGTCAATTTGTTTTCAACCGAATTGCTGCCATAAATGCTGCTAGTAATTTTGAATTTGCTGGTAATGTTTCTATCATAATTAAAGCGGGCTGAATAGCGTTTAAAATCGGTGTTCAAAACGCCGCCAACCTGGTCAAAATAATTGCCTGATAAAGCATATCTCGATTTATCATCTCCGCCATAAATGGATATTTCATGACTTTGAACCCGGCTGGTTCGCAAGGCTGCATCTACCCAATCATTGCTCACGCCTGCGGCTCCCAAGGAGTCAATAATTTTTTTGTTTGCTGCCAACGCTGTTTGAATACTGGGTGTGTTGTTGTATAAATCATCATAGTATTTTGCCCATTGCGGTCCATTCAATACGCCTACTTTTTTTGCGGCGTTTCCAAACCCATAATAGCCGCTGTATTCAATGTTGTTTTTGCCTCGCACACCTCTTTTGGTAGTGATGATCACCACGCCGTTTGCACCTCTCGAACCATAGATAGCTGTTGCAGACGCATCTTTCAAAATGTCTATTGATTCAATATCATTAGGGTTAATGGTGGATAACGCGTTGATAGTAGCACCTGTAACACTTGTGCCCGATGGCGGTGCCAGGTTGGTAAGGTTGTTATCGTTGTAATAGATGAATCCATCAATTACATACAGGGGATCGTTGCCAAAGCTGAGCGAATTGCCGCCGCGGATTCTTACAGTGGACGGAGAGCCAGGCTGGCCTGAGCTTTGGCTCACCTGAACACCGGCTACTGCGCCTTGCAGCATGTTATCAAAAGAGGGAACCGGTTGCGCTAACAACTCTTTCGATACACTTGCTACTGAGCCCGTAACATCGGTTCTGCGTCGTGCCATAACCAACGATAACCACATCGCTCAACTGCGTTTGTTCATCCTGCAATTGAATGTTTATGGTGCTCGAAGTGGCTTCAGTTTCCAGCTTCTTATAACCTACATAACTCACTTCTAAAATAAAGGGCAGTTTTTGTCCGGTTTTTAAAACGAAGCCGCCCCGATTATCGGTTAGGGTTTGATTGGTAACGCCTTTAATTTTTACCAGCGCACCTTCTAACGGGGCTCCGGTTTTTGCGTCTTTTACAGTGCCCGAAACAGAAGAATTAATAACATAAGATGGCTCTGTTTGTGCCATCATAAAAAGGGGAGTTGCTACGAGTAAACTAAAAAGCCATACGAACTTTTTCATTAGCTTTGATTTGTGATTAAATAATAAGGTGTACAGCCGGTGGCGTGCCATCGCACTGTATTTTGTCAAGCCTGATTTTTTGATTGCAAGACCGGAGCTGCGCCAACAGTATCCGGTCGCTTTTTTAGTCAAATTCTTATATCATAGTACAACAGTTTTTATTATTAAAAATGGGTTGCTTACTATACAGTTTCTTTTCGCCTGAATGTTTCATGTGTTTTCTTTTTGGTTGATATGATTGATTTGCCAGCTCTCTTTTATAAAAAAGCTGCACTAAAAAAAGCGGTAAAAACAAATTTGAGTAGCGCGAAGCTTTTAAATACAACAACAAAGTTGTGCTGACAGAGAGCAACAACAAGGGGTGCTCTCTACAGACTTTGAAAAATAAAAGCTGGTATGCAGAATAGATGAGCTCACGAATGTTGGTGTTGAATGTGTGTGGTTTATTTCGGCACAAAAGTATAAGGTTTCATAATTCCTACCAAATCTGTAGGAATTATATTTTGAAATTTTTTTTCTTGGTTTCTAATGCACCAAACGGTAATCCTTTGCTGTTTGGCTTTGATGATTTTATTTAGCCGCTTTAATTACAATTTTTTATGCGCGTCATCTCCTACAATGTAAATGGTATTCGGTCTGCCATCAATAAAGGTTTTTTAGATTGGCTGAAAAGCGATCCTGCTGATGTGATTTGTTTACAGGAAATAAAAGCGTTGAAAGAAAACGTTGCTGTTGAAAACATAGAAGCGC
>CAWBOI010000004.1:0-34825 GCA_963790435.1 uncultured Chitinophagaceae bacterium | reverse complement strand
TTTTTTGTTTTGCAGGTTTTGTAAGTCATGCGCAAATGAGGGCGGCTTTTACAACGGACAAAACACAGGGTTGCGCTCCTCTTACTGTACAATTTACAAGTACTTCCACCGGGAACATTGTAAATTGGTATTGGATTGCCAGCGACGGACAAACCTCTACACAACCGAATCCGAGTTTTGTTTTTTTAAAACCCGGACGGATAAGAATTTATCTTTCTGTTAGTAATTATACCACTTCTAACTACACTTATCAGGATGTGATTGTGAATGGTATCCCTACTTCTTTTTCATATCAGTACAACACCATTTGCTCAACGCCCGTTCCTGTGCAGTTTCATGTGTATGACACCAGTGCTGCCGGCAATTATCATTGGGATTTTGGCGATAGCGCTGTTTCGATTCAAACCAATCCTTTGCATACTTACACGAAGGGGGGCAGTTACGAGGTGCGTCTGACAACGTATAGCAAGGAAGGCTGTGTAGATTCGTCCGTACAACCATTGCAAACGGGCAGGTTGTGGTTGATTTTACAGCACCAACTTTAATATGCAGCGGTACCTCTGTCTTGTTTACCAGCGCTTCTTCATCCCTTCCCAAGTTTTCAAAATGGGCAGTGAATGGAACCGTAGTCAGCACATCGCTTACAGGTTTTCGATATTCTTTTTCTACTCCCGGCACTTATACCATTGCTCTTACCCAGGATTTTGGAGGCTGTACTTTTACCAAAGAAAAAACGATCACCGTTTTACAAAAGCCGTTGGCTTCTTTTACACAATCGGGTACTTTGAAAAGTTGTGCTTATCCTTCACCCGTACAATTTGCCAATGCTTCACAAAATGCGGATAGCCTATACATGGAATTTTGGAGATGGCACTTCATCAAGCGACGTGAATCCATCTCATAGCTATACGATGGTCGGGCAGTTTTCACCCGTTTTAATTGCCAGCAATGCGAACGGCTGTGCCGATACTTTCGCAAAACCAAACCTTGTGTTGATGGGGCCGCCTATCATTAATGGCTTACAAGGTTTTCCTTCCAGCCGCTGTTCCGATACCATTCAAAACCCACGCTTTGATGATTTCGCCTGAACCTGTTGCTTCTTATCTGTGGAATTTTGGAGATGGCAGTTTTTCTACTGATTCGATGCCTTCTGTAGCTTACACCCAACAAGGCACTTATAGTGTTTCGCTGGTTGTGAAAACCCTTAGCGGTTGTGTAGATACTTTCCGCATACAGAATGCAGTTGCTGTTGGTGATAGCATTGTACCCGATTTTAGTGTTGATAAAAACACAATCTGTACATCGGATAGTGTTCGGTTTTCTGCTTCAGCTAACAAATACGTTTCCACATGGATATGGACATGGGAAGTTGGCAGCCGACAATTTACAACTCTTCCACAGTAACACATCATTTTGTTACATCGGGAAACCAAACCGTATCGTTATTGGTTAATAATTATGGATGTTATGTTCAAACTACCAAAAAGAATTTTGTGATGGTGAAGCCGCCTGTCTCTTATATCTCGATGAAATACGACTGCACCAATCAACTCAATGTAAAGTTTCTCGATTCATCGCAGGGACCGCTTACCTGGCTTTGGAACTTTGGCGATGGCACTACATCAACCCAACAAAATCCGCCACTGCATACCTATCCGGCTTCGGGCGTTTACACCGTACAACTTACCACAACCAATGGCGAATGTAGCAGTACAAGAAGTGTTACAGTTCCCATTCTCAACACCAAGCCCATTTTTACTTTTAGCACCGTAAGCACTACGTTATGCCGCAAACAAGGTGTGTGGATGAGTGCCACCAACCCTGAATACATTGCCGATTATTACTGGAATTTTGGTGATGGCAGAAGTGCCTTCAGCGATACTGCCATTTATAATTTTTACAATACGCCGGGCACTTATCAACCTTCGTTAGTAGCTAAATATAAAAACAGTTGTTATGATACGATTGTAAGCCCAACGCCGGTTGTTATTAACGGACCTACAGCGGCTTTTACTGTTGCGGGTGGCGGCACTTGTTTGGGCAAAACCACCCAATTTGTTGATAAAAGCAAAACTGATGGCACGCACAAAATAGTAAGCTGGTGGTGGAGTTGTGGCGATGGTTTTGCGGCAAAAACAAAGTCTGATACTCCTTCGTTTTCTCATTTGTATGTGGGTAGCGGAAACTATGCAGCTATATTGGTTATAAAAGATGAAAACAACTGCGCCGATACGGCATATTCTACCGTAAAAATAAATGCGTTACCGAATGTCGCCGTTGTGAAAGATACGTTTGTGTGCGATGGCAACTCCATTACACTTGAAGCCAGTGGTGCAGTGAGCTATGTTTGGAATGCCGATCCTGCACTGAGTTGCAGCCAGTGCGATTCAACGGTTGCTTTGCCACAACAGGAATCGAATCTGTATATTGTAACCGGCACAGATGCAAACCACTGTACGGCATCAGCTACGGCACATGTGCAAGTCGTTCGCCCTTTCAATTTATCAGTAAGCAGTACGGCTTCCGAAATTTGCCAGCAACAAACCGTAACGCTTACTGCAACAGGTGCTGATATTTATTCTTGGCAACCCTCTGCAAACATAAGCAGTGCAACTGTTGCCAGTCCTATTGCCACACCCGACAGCACCACGCAGTATTTTGTTACGGCAGGCGATAAGTACAATTGCTTTAGTCAAAGAAGCGATATTACTATATTGGTGCATCCCAAACCAAAGTTTACTGTTTATGATAGTTTGATCGTTGCGCAGAAAGGTGATGTGCATCTCCTTACAACCACAGGTAGCGATAACATTACAAGCTGGCTTTGGACACCTTCCATTGGATTGAGTTGTAACGATTGTGCGCAACCCGTTTTAACGGCAGTAAAAACAGCCATTTATCGCGGCATTGCTTCTACCGATTACGGTTGTGCCGATACAGCTACCCTTAAAGTGCATGTATTGTGTAATCAAAGTAAAATTTACATTCCTTCCGGCTTTACGCCCAACCGCGATGGAAAAAACGATTGGTTTTATGTGATGAGTAACATTGATAATCCAATCCGCTCAATGATGATTTACAGCCGCAACGGCAATAAAATATTTGCAAAAACAAACTTCGTTACCAACAATCCAACAAGTGGTTGGGATGGCAATTTCAACGGTGTTCCTGCATCGGAAGGCGTATATGTATATCGCATCGAAATTATATGTAATGATGAAATTGTGCCGCTTACCGGAACCATTACTTTGCTTCGATAAGATCTGTTTGCAAAAAATGGCTTACTTTGCCTTCGCTTGCTGCGATGAAATATAAAAGAAGCTACTTATGCTGCAACTGCTATAACCGCAATGGTTTTATAAATCACCGTTTTGAATATTATCATTATTGCCATTTTGAAAAGCCGGAATAAGGTTATAAAATTGCTGCCGCATTTTAATTTGTACAAAAAAATATCAAACACAGTTAAGCGTTTTATAAGCAGTTTTCATCTGCTTTTTTTAAAATAGGAATGTTGCAAAATACAATACCTTCTCAATCGTCTCTTGGAGTTGAACATTTACAAAAGTTCGTGCGCAAACGTGTGCTTCTGGTGAGCGGAAACTATTTTCCTGAACCCACCGGTATTGGAAAATACAATAAGGAAATGACCGACTGGATGGCCGACAATGGTTTAGACTGCACCGTTATTTCTACCTATCCTTATTATCCTTTCTGGAAGGTGCAGGAGCCTTATACCGATAAACATTTATGGTATAGCAAAGAAACACTGGCAACTGCCAAAGGCAATACCATTACGGTTTACCGTTGTCCGCATTATGTTCCTAACAAACCTACCGGCAAGCGTCGCATTGCTCTCGATTTTTCGTTTAGCATATCGGTGTTTTTTCAAATCATGCGGTTGCTGATGCGTAAAAAATTCGATGTGGTGATTACGGTTGTTCCGCCAATGCCGTTGGGCTTGCTTTCGGTTTTGTATAAAAAAATGAAGAAAGCAAAATTTGTATATCACATCCAGGATTTGCAAATTGAAGCCGCACGCGACTTGCAGTTAATCAAATCGAAAGTTGCCATTCGCACTTTGTTTCGCATCGAAAAGTTTATCATTAGAAATGCTGATACCGTTAGCAGTATTTCGAAAGGAATGATAAAAAAGATAAAAGAAAAAACAGGCGATAAAGACGTTGTTTTTTTTCCGAACTGGGCTGATTTGAAATTCTTTTATCCTTTGAAAAATAAAGCTGAGTTAAAGAGGGAATTTGGCTTTTCTTCTGATGATACTATCATTCTTTATTCCGGCTCTATTGGCGAAAAGCAAGGCTTGGAAGCTATTTTAAAAGCCGCAAATGTATATAAGGAAAGCAGTGTAAAGTTTTTAATTTGCGGCTCAGGACCTTACCAGGAAAAGCTGCAACAAATGGCAAACGAAAAAGACCTTGCCAATGTTATTTTTATTCCTCTGCAACCGCATGATAAGTTTAATCAGTTTCTCAACATGGCAGATGCGCATCTTATCATTCAAAAAGCCAATACTTCCGATTTGGTGATGCCCAGCAAACTTACCACCATCCTGGCTGTTGGCGGCCTGGCGGTGGTTACTGCCAACCCGCATTCTTCTTTATACAACATGATTAGCGAGCACCAAATGGGAATTTTAGCAGAAGCAGAAACCGATGATGCTTTGGTGAAAGCTATTTTTGTTGCCATTCAAAATGATAACAGTTGCATCCGCCAAAATGCCCGCCGCTATGCAGAAGAATACTTGTCTATTGATAGTGTAATGCACCGGTATGTAGCAGACCTGTGATTGAAAGATGCAAGCTATTAGCTGTGAGCTTCGAGCAAAATATGCATTAGGGTATTTAACCCCAAATTGATAAAAAGTAATAAAAAACAAAAGGTTGATGAAGTTAATCATCAACCTTTTGTTTTTGCCTATATTTTTTACTTCTTGTTTCTTGAACCTTGTTTCTTGAACCTTTCTTCTTGCTTCTTATTTCAGATACTGTAAAATTTGCGGATCGTCAGGTTTTACCTTGCTGTCAAAATGCGCAAGCAACTTGCCGTTTTCATCAATTAAAAACTTATTGAAATTCCAACTGATGGAAGCATCCAGCACACCGTTTTCGTTTTTGCTACAAAGGTATTTGTACACAGGTGTTGTGTTATCACCTTTCACATCCACACGCGTGGTTAAAGGAAACGTAACGCCATAATTTTTCTTGCAAAAACTAAAAATATCACTGTCGTTATGATATTCCTGGTCAGCAAAATTGGCTGATGGAAACCCCACAATTACCAGCTTGTCTTTATATTGCTGATACAATTTTTCAAGCCCTTCGTATTGCGGTGTAAAGCCACATTTGCTGGCAGTGTTTACAATCATAATCACCTTGCCTTTGTACTGCGAAAAATCAATTGTTCCGCCATTAATTGATTTAATACTGAAATCGTAAATGTTTTTTGTAGCGGTTGCTGAATGTGGTGTTTTTTTGGCAAACACAAACCCGCTTGCCAGCATCAGCACAGAAAGAAAAAAAGCGTGTTTCATATAGATTTTATTTTATTGAGTTAATGAAACTGATAACACCCGATGTCGGGAATTTCTGTACGCAAATTACCATCTAAATCAATGGGAAGACTGTTTTTTTTACCCGCACCAATGCAGGGCGATGAGGTGCTCAAATGAAAATCGAAAACAAAATTGGTTTTGTCAATATTTTTAAAGAGCGGATCAACGTTCATCAAACAATTGTTGTAGCTGATTGAAGGGTTTTGTGCCGGACTTTTGTACACCGTATTTTCAAAATTTACGGTAAAGGCAGCATTGCCGTTTTGAACTGTGGCTACTTCATCTTTTACCTGCCCATCCTGTCCCCACACAACACAGTTTTGAAACATGGCTTTTAATGGGTTTGTTTTTGCACCATTTTCATCTGTATTGCTCAGTGTAACCGATGGGTATTGATGAAACAGATACTGTGTTGTGTAAGCAGCTATCGTGCAATTTACAAAGACATAATTTCCACCCGCAATGCAATACAAATTGTAACCGCAATTGCTGATTAAACAATTGGTTGCCGTAATAGCACTGTTATAAGCCGCAACACCGGCTTCGGCGCAGTTATCAATCTTGCAACCATTCAAAACAACACGGCTGTTTTCATCCGCTGAAATGCCTTGCACTGCATTTTTTATAAGAGCATAATTCAATATATTGTTGCTGCTGTTGGACGAAAAATAAATGCCTTGCCATGTGCCGGGTTGCACGCTGTAAGGCGCATCCAGCCTGTCGTTCAGAAAAGTAACGGCTCCTGAGCTATCGTTCGTTCCATTCACCTGCAATGTGCCATCAACATAAAAAGGAGTGTTGGCATGACAATAAATTTTTGTTCCTTTTTCAACCGTTAAAGTTACGCCTTTTGATACTGCAAATGTGTCCATTAAAACGTAAGGTAAATCGGCTGTCCAGGTTGTATTTTGAGTGATAATAGTACTTCGTAAAAAATGCGCATTCTGCCCGTACGCATCGAGCTTTACAAATTGTGTGTTGCCATTAAAATCAATGCGAATACTATCCTGAATGATAAACGGAAGTGGTTGAGAAGAAGAGGCAATGTTCACCGAAACAAAAACGTACAGGCTATCACCGCCATCAATATCAATATTGCTAAATTGTGTGCCGGGCGTGCCACTAACATTCAGCTTAAAAAAAGAGGTAGCTCCACCCATTAATTGCAGGTTGTTAATGCGCAGCTTTTGATTGTTAATGTTGAAGATTTTGAGCTGTTTGGTAATGGATCTTGCTGAAGTAAAAACCGTATCGAAATGAAGGACAGTATCAGACGTAAGCAGAAAAGCATCTTTGCTCGTAATCGTTTTTTCTTTTGTGCATGAAATAGCTACAAAAACAAAAAGGGAAGCCATAAAAAGCAGCGTTCGCAACATGCGATAAAAATAAGTGTTTAAAATTCTAATCATTCATTTTGTAATCATAGCACGACTTCATTTTAAAATTTTGTGCAGCATACTGATAGACACAATCAATTGCACATGGGCTATGTTACTGCTTCAATAAAGTTATCTGCATCAATGATTATTGTGCAAAACCAAATGCTGCATGTCAAAGAACCGGAACGAGGTTTGCACAGTGGAAAGACTCTGTTTTTAAAGAATTAATTAACTACTACTTCTCTTACTTCCTATTATGAATAAGTGGGTTTATGATTATAATCATCTCTTGTGAAAAGAGCTTGAAAAAATATTTTTCTCATTGCGCGTTTGTCAAGTCCCTGTCATATTTTTGCACCCGTTCACCACATGATAACTCCTCTCATTCAATATAGGCTGTGATATGAATCAGTACAGAAGATTGGTAAATACATTTAGCGTTGCTTTTTTATTTGTATTGTTTTTTAATCAGAACGCTCAGGCGCAAAACGGACAGACTTTATTCTCACAAAATTGCGCTTCCTGTCATGCGGTCAATAAAAAGCTGGTAGGTCCGGCATTGTCAGGCGTTGAGCAACGGGGTCCATGGAAAGACAGAGCACAGATTCATGCCTGGGTGCACAATCCCGCCGGCTATATGAAAACCGATGCTTATACAGCCGGTCTGTACAAAGAGTACAATGGTGTGATGATGCAGGCTTTTCCACAGTTGGCGGATAAGGATATTGATGCCATTGTTGATTACATCAAATCGGTTCCTGAACCTTCTGCCGCAGGGACTACAGCAGGCACTAATCCAAATGTTGCAGCTGCCGAATCAAGCGATAATACACTTCTCTTTGGTATTCTTACTTTAATATTAGCTGTTGTTTCATTTGTTTTGTTGCAGGTAAACAGCAACTTAAAACGCTTAACCGATCAAAAAGAAGGTTTAGGTAGTGTTGAACCGGTTCCGTTCTGGAGAAACAAAGCTTACATCGCATTTATAACCATCATTTTGTTTTTATTTGGCGGCTGGCTTACTGTTACCGGCGCCATCAATTTAGGTCGTACGCAAAACTACGAACCCGAGCAGCCTATCTTCTATTCACATAAAGTTCATGCGGGTATCAACCAAATCAGTTGTTTGTATTGCCACGGAAATACAGAAGTGGGAAAGCAGGCAAACATACCATCGGTAAACATTTGTATGAACTGCCACATGGGCATTAACGAGTACAAAGGCGAAAAGCTTTACCGACCCAATGGCGAAGAAGTGGATGGCACAGCCGAAATTCAAAAGTTGTATAAATATGCAGGTTACGAATCAGGTAAAACATGGGACGCATCAAAAGCAAGACCTGTAGCGTGGACTCGCATTCACAACCTGCCCGACCATGTTTATTTCAATCACTCACAGCACGTGAAAGTAGGCAAAATACAATGTCAAACCTGCCACGGCGAAATTCAAAAGATGGATGAAGTACATCAGTTTGCCGATTTAAGCATGGGCTGGTGCATCAACTGCCACCGCAATACACAAGTGCAATTCAACAGCAATGGTTTTTATAGCATCTATGAAAAATACCACGATGAAATTAAGAACGGCACTTTAGATACATCGAAAATTACAGTTGAAAAAATAGGCGGTACTGAATGTCAGAAATGCCACTATTAAAAGAAAGATTGCATTCCTGCTATTGACACATTTAATCATCTGCTTAACAGTTTTTGTAGAACTATTACATTACTATGGCAAACAAGCATTGGCAAAACTTCGGCGAACTGGCTCAATCGCAAACCTTTGAAGAGTCTGGAAAGAATGAATTTCCTGAAGAATTGCCTTTTTATACTGAGCACACTGGTGTTTTGGAATCAAAATCGCCAAGAAGAGACTTTTTAAAATACTTAGGTTTTAGCACTGCGGCGGCAGCCATTGCTGCCAGTTGCGAAATTCCTATAAAGAAATCCATTCCCTTTGCCAACAAACCCGAAGACATTGTTCCGGGCACTGCTAACTTCTATGCTACCACCTATGTGCAGGATGGCGATGCAGTAAGTATTTTGGCAAAAGTAAGAGATGGCAGACCAATCAAAATAGAAGGCAACGAATTGTCGCCCATCACAGCCGGTGGAACTTCTGCACGTGTACAGGCATCTGTTTTGGATTTGTATGATACGGCAAGATTGCGGTATCCTTTTATTTCACGCAAAACAAATGAAGTAACGTTCGAAGCAATTGACAAAGCCATTACATCCGATTTGGCAAGTGTTGGCGGACAGGTGGTGTTGCTTACCAGCACAATCAATTCGCCCACGGGTTTAGAAGTTATCAATCAGTTTTTAGCGAAATATCCGGGTAGCCGGCACGTACAATATGATGCGAATTCTCATTCCGGCATGTTGCTGGCAAACGAAGCGGGCTATGGCAAACGAGCCATTCCTTCGTACCGGTTCGACAATGCAAAGGTAATTGTGAGCCTCGGTGCAGATTTCTTAGGCACATGGTTAAGCCCTGTTGAGTTTTCAAGACAATATGCGCAGGGCAGAAAAATTAATGAAAAGAACCCTGTGATGAACAAGCACATTCATTTTGAAAGTGTACTGAGCATGACAGGTTCCAACGCCGATGAAAGATACTTGCATCTTCCTTCGCAAACCGGCGCAGTTGCAGTAGCGTTGTTGAATGCTATCAACGGCTCTGGCGCAACCGGCATTTCTGATGCAAAACTAAAAGCCGGCATAGAAAAAACCGCTAAGGAATTAACCGCCAGCAGGGGAGCCGCTTTAGTGGTTTGTGGTAGCAACGATACCTCTATCCAAACCGTTGTAAATGCTATTAATGAAGCCATTGGTGCCAACGGAAAAACCATTGACTGGAGCACTGCGTTAAATTGCCGCAAAGGTGTTGACAGTGAATTTGCTCAGCTGGTTGATGATATGAACGGTGGCAAAGTGGGGGCATTACTGATTCATGGCGCCAACCCTGTTTATACGTGGTACGATAGCAAGAAAGTTGCCGATGCTATAAAAAAGGTAAAAACCAGCGTTTCTTTTTGCCCTAAATGGGATGAAACGGCACAGCTTTGCAAATACGTAATTCCTGATCATCACTTCTTAGAAAGCTGGGGCGATGCTGAACCGAAAACAGGTTTTGTTTCGCTCATGCAACCTACCATTTACCCGCTTTTCAAAACGCGGCAATGGCAGGATAGTTTATTAAAATGGATTGGCTCGCCCACTGATTATCTTGGCTTCATCAAACAATACTGGATGACGCGTTTGGGTGGGGAGCAAGCCTGGGATAAAGCATTGCAGGACGGAGTTATCAACCAGTCTTCTACTTCTGTTCATACCATATCAGGTGTTGCCAGCGATAGCACTACTGCAAAATCAAACAAATTAGTTCCGGCTACTTCGGGCGGTGGAACAGCAACGTTCAACAACGGTGCAACAGCGGGTGCTGTGTCTGCTATTGGCAGCCTGCCAAAAGGCGGTCAATATGAATTGGTTTTGTATCAAAAAACAACCATTGGTTCAGGGCAGGGTACATCCAATCCGTGGTTGCAGGAAATGCCAGACCCTGTTACAAGAGTAACCTGGGATAACTACATAATTATTTCTCCGGCACTGGCGAAAAGGTTATTGAATATTGACATAAGCAAAGCAGGCGATTCTGATAACTATGAAGTGCATCCTGAAAAGCCGGTACTTAAAATAACAGCCAATGGCAAAGAAACTGTAGAACTTCCTGTTATCATTGTTCCGGGTACACATCCAAACGCGATAGGCATTGCTGTTGGTTATGGTCGCACGGCGGAAATTGGTAAAGCGGTTGTCAATTCAGGAAAAAATGTGTTTCCGCTCACTTCATTGGTAAATAATAATATTAGCTGTGTTGTTCCCGATGTAAAAATTGAAAAGACCGGCGATAAATACAAACTTGCGCTTGCTCAAACGCATAATATCTACAATACTGCACAAGGTAATCGTACCGAGGTTGTAAAAGAACTCACCTTAACTGAATTTGTAAAAAAGCCTCGCGAAATATTAGAAGATCGTGAAAAAGAAGCAGAAAAGTTTGGTGGTATAGAAGGATATGAAAAAAGGGGCACTATTTATCCCTATCATGAAAAACCGGGTATTCATTGGGGAATGAGTGTTGACCTCAATAGCTGTACCGGCTGCGGCGCCTGTGTGGTTGCCTGTTACAGCGAAAACAATATACCTGTTGTTGGTAAAGATGAAATCGCCCGTTATCATAGCATGGCATGGTTGAGGATTGACCGCTATTACAGCGGAGATATGGAAAATCCAAATGTTGTTTTTGAACCGATGCTTTGCCAGCATTGCGATAATGCTCCCTGCGAAAACGTTTGTCCTGTTGACGCTACCAACCACAGCAGCGAAGGCTTAAACCAAATGGCTTACAACCGTTGTATCGGCACAAAGTATTGCGCCAACAACTGTCCATATAAAGTACGTCGTTTTAACTGGTTTGATTATACGGGAGCTGATAGCTTCCCTGATAATCAAAGAGGCATTGTTGACGACGTTGTTATGGATATGAACGATTCTTTAACCCGTATGGTGATTAACCCTGATGTTACGGTTCGTGCACGCGGTGTGATGGAAAAATGTAGCTTTTGCGTACAACGTTTACAAACAGGCAAATTAAAAGCAAAGCAGCAAAGCCGGCCCCTAATTTCGGGCGAAAACAACGTATGGGATGTGCAAACTGCCTGTCAGCAAGCTTGCCCAAGCGATTGCTTCACATTTGGTAATATTAACGATCCAAACAGTGTGGTTTCGCAGATTCGGAAAGACAATCCTAATCGTTTGTTTTATGTTATCGAAATGCTCCACACACTTCCCAATGTGAATTATCTGGCTAAAGTAAGAAATCAGGAAGAGGCGACAGGTGCGGGTAAAGAAGGAGAAGCATAGAAATAATATCCCTCTTATGTAGGCCGATAAATTGTATTGAAAACAAAAGAACATTTAAAAACACTACCGGATGTCATCACTAAAGTACGAATCGCAGTTACGTGAGCCCTTGATAAGTGGTAATAAAGATTATCATCAGGTTACAAACGACATTTGCGCACCTATTGAAGGTAAGCCGTCTAAGCTTTGGTACATAGGATTTTATATTGCTGTAACTCTGCTCCTGTTTGGTGTTTATAGCGTTTACAGAGAGGTAACTTATGGCATTGGTGAGTGGAATCTGAATACTACGGTTGGATGGGGTTGGGACATTACTAACTTCGTTTGGTGGGTAGGTATCGGTCATGCCGGTACGCTGATTTCTGCCATCTTGTTGCTGTTCCGCCAAGGTTGGCGCACGGGTGTAAACCGCGCCGCTGAAGCCATGACCATTTTTGCGGTGATGTGTGCGGGTCAGTTCCCCATCTTTCACATGGGACGCGTTTGGATGGGCTTTTTTGTAATGCCATATCCGAACACCCGCGGGCCCGTATGGCCTAACTTTAATTCACCCCTTATGTGGGATGTATTTGCCATCTCAACCTATTTCACCGTATCTCTTTTATTCTGGTACACGGGTTTGTTGCCCGACTTAGCTACCGTAAGAGATAGGGCAAAAACAAAACTTCGTAAGCTCCTGTATGGCATCGCCTCTTTTGGGTGGAACGGATCAACAAAGCACTGGCAGCGTCATGAAAGCTTATCACTTGTATTAGCTGGTTTAAGTACACCCCTTGTGTTATCGGTTCACACCATTGTATCATTCGACTTTGCGACCTCGGTTATTCCAGGCTGGCACACCACCATCTTCCCACCTTACTTCGTGGCCGGAGCCGTATTTTCCGGCTTCGCAATGGTACAAACCCTTTTGATTATCACACGCAAAGTGCTGAATCTGAAAGATTATATAACCTTAGGCCACATCGAAGCCATGAACAAGGTAATTGTACTGACCGGCTCCATTGTAGGTGTTGCTTATCTTACCGAATTGTTTATGGCTTTTTATAGCCAAAATAAATATGAAGCGTACGCTTTCTTTTACAGCCGTGGCAATTTGTTCAGCCCTTATGGCTGGAGTTATTATGGAATGATGGCTTGCAACGTATTATCACCGCAAATATTCTGGTTTAGAAAATTAAGAAGAAACATTACAGTTACTTTCTTTATGAGCATTATTGTAAACGTGGGCATGTGGTTTGAGCGTTTTGTAATTATTGTTACCTCGTTGTATCGTGATTATTTGCCTTCCTCCTGGTCGCCGTATTACAGCCCAACCATTTGGGAAGTTGGGTTTTATCTTGGAACGTTTGGATTGTTCTTTACGTGCTTCTTCTTGTTCGCCAAATACTTCCCAGTAATTGCAACGGCAGAAATTAAAGCCATTTTGAAAACCTCAGGAGAGAATTTTAAAGAAAGAATGGAGCCGATAGAGGAAGAATCTTCAGTTGAATTTGCGCATCATTATGCACATTAATCCGCGAAAAGAAAAAGTAAAAAGATAGTTGATTGTACTTGTCTGTTTTCACTTTTGAATTTTAGTTTATGGCAAAAAAGAAGTTTGTAGTTGGATGTTTTGATAACGAAGATGTCTTGTTTCCGGCAGTCAAAAAAGTTCGTACGGCAGGATATAAAATACATGACATTTATACACCTTTTCCGGTGCATGGCTTAGACCACGCAATGGGATTGCGTGAAACCAGTTTGCACACTGCTGGTTTTATTTATGGCATCACAGGAACGGCTACCGCATTAGGTGGTATGGGTTGGGTATTCACAAGTGATTGGCCTATCAACGTTGGAGGCAAACCTCATTTTGCTTTACCGGCTTTTATACCTATTACTTTCGAAACTACGGTTTTGTTTTCAGCTGTTGGAATGGTACTTACATTTTGTTATTTGTGCCAAATGATGCCGTTTGTAAAAAAACATCATTTTGACTTGCGTGCTACCGACAATTTGTTTGTAATGGCAATTGAATGCACTGCAAAAACAAACGTAGAGGATTTGCAAAGCTTTTTAACCAACAATGGTGCAGTAAAAGTTAACGTACAGGAAGCAGAGCCGGGATGGTGGTTTGGACGATACGACAAAACGCAGCAATTAATTAAAGATACCGAAGTGAACATAGCCTAATGGCAAATAATTTTTGAGCATGAAGCAGTTATTTATCATACTTCTTTCCGTTACGTGTATTGCAGTGGTTGTAAGCTGTAATGATATTAAAAGAAAGCCTGGCACAATTTACATGCCTGATATGGCTTACAGCCGTGCCTATGAAACATACATAGAAAGGGATTCAAGCCAGTTTACAGAAGATCAAACAAAGGCTGACGCAAAAATATTTTACGACAATCGCCCCGTACTGGGAACGGTAATGCGTGGTGAGGATCTTACTTTTCGGTTAACCAAGGATATACCCGGCGATACTGCAAATTATGTGGCATCCAAAGCGGTTCCAGATCCGTTTACTGCGCCGAGTTCAGCCGATTTAAAAGAAGCAGAACGTTTGTTTTTAATTAATTGTGCTATATGCCATGGTCCTGCATTAGATGGAAACGGACCTTTATGGAAAGGAGGCAATGGACCTTTTCCCTCACATCCTGCGCAGTTGGTTGGAGATCCGAGGTATGAGGCTATGCCAGCAGGACAGATGTTCTATTCCGTTACTTACGGTAAAAATCTAATGGGCAGCTACGCTTCTCAATTGTCCCGTCAGCAGCGCTGGATGGTTATTGCTTATATAAAGTCAAAGCAAGGTACTAATAAGCCAAAAGCTGCTGCAGATAGTACGACAACAGCTAAAAAGTAAATAGTTTAAAATAGTAAAGCATACAAAAACATTTATAATGGTGTTTATAAAAGAACAGTTTGAGATACCCGCAAGAATGCGTACCTGGGCTTTTGGGTTAATAGCAGTGGGACTACTTGCCGTAATTGGTGGCTTTATTGTTTACGGCTCAAGCAGCAACAATGCAGATAAAGCAGTGTTTTGGGGAACATTGCTATACAACAGCATGTATTTTACCATGATTTGCAATGCTGTTATGTTTTTTGTTTGTGCAACCACGTTGGCAATGGCAAGCTTTACCGTTACTTTTCGACGTGTGTGCGACGCTTTATCCATAATGGTGCCCATTTTTGGAACTATTACTTTTGTTTTGTTGGTATTTATTGTCCTTACCGATAAGTCGTATATCTACCAATGGCTCGATAACAAAGCTGTTGCTAATAGTGAAGTGCTAAAAGGCAAGAGCGGTTTTTTAAGTAAACCTTTCTTCCTTGTTTGGACGATATTAACCATTGGCTTATGGAGCTTATTAGGAGCGCGGATGCGGATGTTATCAAATGAAGCTGATGAAGGCAAGTTCGATTTTGAAAGTGGTAAAAGTTACATTTGGCGCAATACAGTAACAGCTTCTCTATTTATTGTTTGGTTTGCGTTAACCACGGCATCGGTAACGCCTTGGTTTTGGATGATGAGTATGAATGCCGCATGGTACTCTACCATGTATAGCTGGTACACTTTTGCCAGTACTTTTGTAGCAGGCATATCGCTCATTGCACTGTGGGTAATTTATTTAAAAAACAAAGGATATTTAGAGCTTACCAACCAGGAACATTTACAAGACCTTGGCAAGTTTATGTTTGCGTTCTCCATTTTTTGGACATACCTTTGGTTCTCACAGTACATGCTAATCTGGTATGCCAATATACCTGAAGAAACATCATATTTCATCCCTCGCGTAAGAGGAGTGTATAAAGGAATTTTCTTTTTGAATCTGATTGTCAATTTCGTTTGTCCCATTTTAATTTTAATGAAAAGATCAGCAAAAAGAAATTATACGTTGATGACGTTTATGTGCGTACTGATTTTGTTTGGTCATTGGATTGATTTTTATCAAATGTTCATGGGAAGTCTATCACCTGATAAAGTAACTTTGGCAGAAAGCGGATGGTTTGATTTTGGCACAGCCGCATTATTTGTAGGCATTATGATTTATTGTGTCGGAAGAGCTTTGGCTACAAGACCATTAGTACCACGTTATCATCCATTTCTGAAAGAGAGTATTGTTCACCACTCATAAGAGGTTGAGTAGCCATAGATTGTTTCAGCACAGAGAAATCGAATTGTAATCGAAAAAATAATACGAGATGTCCACCTGGTTTACAATAGCCGTTGTTTTACTCATTTTTGTAATCATCTTTCAGATTGCAAAGGCAAGTGAATATGTAAATGTTTTAAAAGGCGAAGAAAAAGCCAATCAATCGAATAATAAGGTGAATGCCTTTTTTATGATCGCCTTTCTGGTGTTAGGATTGATAGGTGTTTACTGGTGCAATGAGGTGCTTTTGCCAAAAACATTACTGGTGCAAAAAGCTGCCAGCGACCATGGTGAAAAATACGATGAAATGTTTCATTGGACAGTTATCATTACAGGCATTGTATTTCTCATTACACAAATTCTGTTATTTGTATTTGCTTATCGTTATCAACACAGCGAAAAGCGTAAAGTGTATTTCTTTCCTCACAACAATACGATGGAATTGGTTTGGACAGTGGTGCCAGCGATTGCGTTAACCGTTTTAATTGTGATAGGGTTGAGAAACTGGTTTGCTATGACAAGCGATGCTCCTAAAAACGCATTACAAGTAGAAATAACCGGAAAACAATTTGGTTGGCTGTATCGCTATCCAGGCAAAGATGGTCAATTTGGAGAGAAATATTACAAAGTGATTGATGACGCCAACAGCAATCCAGTAGGTCAACTATTTAGAGACAGCGCTGCATTGAATATTCATGCAGATCCGAGAAATTTTGATGATATTATGCCAACTACCATGTATGTGGTAAAAGGTCGTCCGGTAAAGCTAATTATCAATTCCCGTGATGTAATACACGATGTAGGTTTGCCTCATTTTAGAATGAAAATGGATGCCGTGCCCGGAACGCCAACCACCATGTGGTTCACGCCTTTATATACGACAAAGGAAATGAAGGAAATGACTAACAATCCCAATTTCCAATACGAAATTGCCTGCGACCAGTTGTGTGGCAATGGACATTACTCGATGAGAGGTATAATTGAAGTTGTTACACAGCCTGAATTTGATGCATGGATGGCGCAGCAAAAGCCCAATTATTATACAGCTTATCCCGATAAAGACCCGGCCAATGCAAACAAAACAGCGACCGATAGCACAGCTAAAAAGGCACCGGGTACAGTAGCATTGAATAAATAAAGAATTGATTTGTTTTATAATAAAGAAATTTGAGTTATGAGCAACGAAGCGGTTTTGCAAACAGGTACAAGTGGTGTTCAAACTATTCATACGGATACTCATGAACATCATCCTCACACAGAAAATTTTATAACCAAGTATGTGTTTAGCCAAGACCATAAAATGATTGCCAAACAATTCCTGATTACAGGTATGGTTTGGGCAATTTTAGGTGGTTTTATGTCGGTTTTATTCCGTTTACAAATTGGTTATCCTGATTCTACCTTTCCATGGCTTGAAACCATTTTAGGTAAATGGGGAAAAGGCGGTCACATATCAGCCGAAGCCTATTACGCTTTAGTAACTACGCATGGAACTGTGCTTGTGTTTTTTGTATTGACGGCAGGTTTGAGTGGCACATTTGCCAATTTGCTCATTCCTTTACAAGTGGGTGCAAGAGACATGGCATCACCTCTGTTAAACATGTTGAGCTATTGGTTTTTCTTTACTGCCAGCATTGTAATGATTTCATCAATGTTTGTAGAAACAGGACCTTTTAGCGGTGGTTGGACTGCTTATCCGCCTTTAAGTGCGTTGCGCGATGCATCGCCCGGTTCTAAAACCGGTATGGACCTATGGATTATTGCTATGGCCTTGTTTGTGGTTTCTCAATTGTTGGCAGGTTTGAATTATATTTCTACCATCTTAAACCTGCGAACCAAGGGCATGAGTATGACACGCTTGCCGCTAACTATATGGGCTTTGTTTTTCACTGCCGTGTTAGGTGTGTTGTCGTTTCCTGTTTTGTTTTCGGGTGTTATTTTATTAATCTTCGATAGAAATTTCGGTACCTCATTTTATTTGTCTGATATTTTTATAAGCGGTGTAGGCGCGTTGCCAAACGAAGGCGGAAGTGCCATTCTCTATCAACATTTATTTTGGTTTTTAGGACATCCCGAAGTGTACATCATTATATTGCCTGCGATGGGTATTGTATCCGAAGTTTTATCAACCAACGCACGAAAACCCATTTTTGGTTATATGGCAATGGTAGGTTCTTTATTTGCCATTACAGTGCTTGCCTTTTTAGTATGGGCACATCACATGTTTGTCTCAGGTTTAAACCCATTCCTAGGTTCTATTTTTGTTTTGCTTACTTTATTAATTGCCGTTCCCTCAGCCATTAAAGTGTTTAACTGGCTTACTACCTTGTGGCGTGGCAACATTCGGTTTACTCCGGCAATGCTATTTGCCATTGGCTTTGTAAGCATGTTTATCTCAGGCGGTTTAACCGGCATTTTCTTAGGTAATTCTGCTATTGACATTCATTTGCATGATACTTATTTTGTAGTTGCTCACTTCCATATTGTAATGGGTGTATCTGCCATGTTTGGAATGTTTTGCGGCGTCTATCACTGGTATCCCAAAATGTTCGGGCGCTATATGAACAATGTGCTTTCCTACATCCATTTCTGGGTTACGATTATAGGTGCTTATCTTATCTTTTGGCCCATGCACTATGAAGGTTTTGCGGGTATGCCACGCCGTTATTACGATTACAGCAATTGGGTGAGTTTTAACCAGTTTGGCGGTTTAAACCGAATGATTAGCACGGTAGCTATCATTGTATATGCCGTTCAGTTTTTGTTTTTGTTCAATTTTTTCTATTCCATTTTTAAAGGCAGAAAAGTGAGAACCCAAAACCCTTGGGGCTCGAACACTCTGGAATGGACAACACCTATTAATCCGGGACATGGCAACTGGCCTGGTGAAATACCTGAAGTGCATCGCTGGGCTTACGATTATGGTAAAGATGGAAAGGAGTTCGTTCCTCAAATTACTCCGGTGGGGGAAGACGAAACAAGCCATTGAGAATCTAAATTTCCTTCAACAACAAAATATCTGATGCCCTGATTAATCAGGGCATTTTCATAAAAACAAATACTTCTTTTGGTAGGCGAATTGAACAGGGAAAGCAGTACCTCATTAAAGGCAAGTTTAAAGATAAAAGACTATCTGCAACTGATGAAATTCACGTTAAGTTTCACGGTTGTATTTTCCTGCGTTATCTGTTATCTGCTTGCACCTGCTGTTGTTGGTTTCGATTTAAAAATGATACTGCTCCTGTTTATTGCAGGAATGATGATTGCCGGTAGCGCAAACACCATTAACCAGGCTGTTGAAAAAGACACCGATGCAATGATGAAACGCACGGCAAATCGCCCGGTTGCCAGCGGCAGAATGTCAATAAGTGAGGCTTATACTTTTGCTCTTATTACAGGTTTGGTTGGCGTGTTGATCATGTATTATTTTTTCAATCTTACTTCGGCCTTTATCTCTGCAGCAAGTTTGTTTTTGTACGCTTTTATTTATACGCCGTTAAAAAAAATAAATTCCATTGCTGTATTGGTAGGTGCATTCCCGGGTGCATTGCCTTGTCTCATTGGATGGGTAGCTGGTTTCCCGACTAATGTATTTATTAATTGGACGGGAGGTTTGGTTTTATTCGGCATACAATTTCTTTGGCAGTTCCCGCATTTTTGGGCAATTGCATGGGTGGCGCATAACGATTACAGCAAAGCCGGTTTTAAGTTATTGCCTTCTGATAAAGGGCCAACAAAATTTACCGCATTGCAAGCCTTGTTGTATTCTGTTATGATGATACCCGTTGGCATGTTGCCATATTATTTTGGTATCAGCGGACAAATCAGTTTTTTTGTTCTAATTGTTTGTAACCTCTTTATGGTAGTGCAATGTTCAAGATTGTACATAGAAATGAGTGTAAAAGCGGCGCGTCGTGTAATGTTCAGTAGTTATATTTATTTGCCCGTTGTACTGCTGGCTTTGCTTGCCGATAAATTATAAAATAAAAAGTTAGTTATCAAAAGATAAAACCGCGGTGTAGTAAATTTGCTTTCTATCAATTGTTCCTTTATGATTGCAAGTATTGAGAGTTCGGAAAAGAAAAGATTACATCCTTACAAATTCACACTATGGGTGGCCATCGGCAGTATCATTATGATGTTTGCTGCACTCACCAGCGCTTACATTGTTCGCCATGCACAGCACAACTGGCTTGAGTTTTCGATGCCTAAAGTATTTTGGTATTCTACAGCGGTTATTATTGGAAGTAGCATTACTTTACATCTTGCTGTAAAAGCCTTTCGTTCGCGCGAAAGAAACCGCTACAAATTGTTACTTTTTGTAACTGCCTTATTAGGCGTATTGTTTGCAGTACTGCAATGCTATGGATTCGCAGATTTATACAGCCGTGGTGTTCAGATTATTGGCAGCGGAAGCAATCCATCAGCATCGTTTTTAGGCGTTATTACCGGTTTGCATGTGGTACACGTGTTAGGTGGTGTGGTTGCTTTGATTATTGTGTTCCTGAAAGCCTATAGCCGCAAAATAAAAAGCTATGACAGCACGCCGGTTGAGATGTTGAGTATCTACTGGCATTTTGTAGATATACTTTGGATTTACTTATTCATCTTTTTTAATTGGGTGGGATAAAAAAGGCTTGTTTTAAATTCGTAGTTAATCATCATCCATATACATTTGCAAAACGAAACTGAACAGGTATTATGGCAGAAACAATAACCGCAGTAACACCGGCACCAACCAGGCTTTGGGGCGGTGGCAAAAGCCCCTTCAATATTGAATATGGTAAGGTAATGATGTGGTATTTTTTAATGAGTGATGCCTTTACATTCGGGGCGTTTCTTATTTCTTATGGTACTACCCGCTTTGCCACCAACGGCTGGCCCGACCCTAATAAAGTGTTCAATACGTTTCCAGGTTTTGAAGGTAAAAATCTGCCTTTAGCGTTTGTAAGCCTGATGACTTTTATCCTTATCATCAGCTCAGTAACCATGGTACTTGCGGTGCAGGCTGGCCATAATATGCAAAAGAAAAAAGTAGTTGTCAATTTGATTTTAACCATCATCGGCGGGCTTGCTTTTTTAAGCTGCCAGGCATGGGAGTGGACACATTTACATCATGAGGGTGCATGGTGGGGAAGAAACCCGTTTCCGAATGCTAACGGCACCATTGCAACAACCAACTTTACTAACTTCTTTTTTACCATTACCGGTTTTCATGGCTTCCACGTATTTTCAGGTGTGATTATTAATATTATTATGTTGATAATGGTATTGAGCAATGTATTTGAAAAGAAAGGTCATTACCTGATGATAGAAAAAGCCGGCTTGTACTGGCATTTTGTAGATTTGGTTTGGGTGTTTGTTTTTACCTGTTTTTATCTTGTTTAATTTAGTAAAACAATTTTCTTATGGAACAAACGTCGGCAGTAGAATATCATGAGCACAGCGGTGGCGGCACGAAGGAAATTATGCGTGTAACCATCATTCTTACCATTCTTACCATTATTGAATTAGGGCTTGGCTTTTCAATGATGAACATGTCGGAAGAAAGCTTTTCACGCCATCTTATTAAAGGAATCATATTGATTCTGATGTTGGCAAAAGCCTTTTATATAGTTGGCTACTTCATGCACTTAAAACATGAAATCAGGAACCTGATTATGACCATTTGCATTCCATTATTACTCTTTGTTTGGTTTATCATTGCATTTTTGTACGACGGAAACTCGTTCAAAAACAACCGTAATACCTTTGATCCTTACCACAATGCAAGAAGCAAGCAGTTAGCGCCCGCTAAAGAAAGAGCAGAACATAGCGATGAGCCTAAGAAATTAGACTAATCATTATTTTTTCGATAAAAACAAAAGCCGCCCCCACAGCACTGTGAGAGTGGCTTTTGTTTTTATCGAATATTTTCTTAAATCACAAAGCTCTGACAATAGGATGAACTTCATCAAAACGAAACACCGCTTTGCCATCGTACCTTTGCAGCCCAAATTGTAGAGATTAGAATGAACGATATACTAACAGAAATACTGGCAAAACCAAAAGCTGCAACAGCATTGACAGCAAAGGATTTTGCCACCGACCAGGAAGTGCGCTGGTGCCCCGGCTGCGGCGATTATTCAATACTGGCGCAAGTGCAAAAAGTAATGCCAACATTGGGCATTGCGAAGGAAGACATTGTTATCATCAGTGGCATAGGTTGCAGCAGCCGGTTTCCTTATTATATGAACACGTTTGGTATGCACTCCATTCATGGTCGTGCGACGGCAATTGCAAGCGGCTTAAAAGCAACCCGACCTGAATTGAGCGTATGGATTGTAACCGGCGATGGTGACGCGCTCAGCATTGGCGGTAATCACACCATTCACTTGCTGCGCCGCAATTTTGATGTGAATATTTTGTTGTTCAACAACCAGATTTATGGCTTAACCAAAGGGCAGTATTCGCCAACATCGGAAGAAAATAAAATAACCAAAAGCACGCCTTACGGAAGCATTGATCATCCCTTCAATCCATTGGCTTTAGCAATGGGTGCTGATGCGAGTTTCATTGCACGAAGCATGGACCGCGACCCAAAACATTTGCAAGCTATGTTGCTGCGCAGCCATGCGCATAAAGGCGCATCATTTTTAGAAATCTATCAAAACTGCAACATTTTTAATGATGGCGCTTTTGAAATTTTTACCGAAAAAAGTACAAAGCCACAGGAGGTTTTGTTTTTAGAGCAAAATCAACCCCTGGTATTTGCATCCGGTGAAAAAGGAATTAAGTTGGATGGTTTGAAGCCTGTTGTAGTAACCATCGGTGAAGAAGCGAGTATGGATGAATTGTGGATGCATGACGAGCAGGATTTTTATAAAGCGCAACTCCTCATTCGCATGTTTGACGACCCGCGAATAGAAGGGCATTTTCCGCGTCCATTCGGCGTGTTTTATGAAGCCGAACGGGCTTGTTATGAAGATGTAATGCGGCTGCAGATTGAAGAAGCCATCGCTACAAAAGGTGCTGGTGATTTGGATAGATTGCTTCGCGGAAAAGAAGTGTGGGAAATTGCTTAGAGCACATTTTAAAAGATGATTAAAAGAGATCTTTCTTAGCTTTTGTTTTTCTAAGATTTCTTATTATTGCTCATACTTAGAATAACCAAATGAAACTGCTTTTCTCAGTCTTTTTCATCTCTGCTTTTGTATTTGCAAAAGCTCAGAAAATAGAAAAATATTTCGACTACCAATGGAAAGAAACAGAGCCTAACAGTGCCCGATTTTACGCTATTATTGTAAAAACAGACTCTGGCTGGCACCGGCAGGATTATTTCATTCACGAACAGAAATTGCAGATGGATGGAATATATGAAGACGATGAATGTAAAGTTGCCAATGGCTTGTTTCGATATTACAATAGCAATGGCAATTTACAAAGTGCGGGTATTTACAAGCACGGTAAGAAACAAGGCGTTTGGATAAGTTATTATCCCAACATGATGATGAGCGACTCTGTTAATTATAATGACGGAAACCCGATAGGGCTAAAGTTTTCATGGCATGACAACGGAATCATGTCTGATTCAATGCAGGTTGCGCCTGATGGAAGTGGCGTACAAGTAACTTGGTTTGATAACGGTAATCCTGCTTCTGCAGGCAGATACGGTGCTGGTATGAAACAAAATGGCAAATGGCAATACTTTCATAAGAATGGGAAATTAAGTGCACTTGAAACTTATAAAGACGGCTTGCTTACCGATAAACATTACTTTGATGAAGAAGGAAACCAAATGAGTGATACAACTAATAAAGATGAAAAAGCAACGTTTATAGGCGGTATGAATGCTTGGCAAAAATACCTTTATAAGCACATTTATTTTCCAAGTCGTTTTAAAATAATTAATGCCGATAAAGCCGTTGTGGTAGTAGATGGTACCATAGATGAGGAAGGGAATATTACGGATATAAATGTAAGCACACCATTTTATCCTGAATTTGATGCCATTGCAGTAGATGCCATGAAGAAATCACCTAAATGGATACCAGCAATTCAACACAATCGCAAAGTAAAATACCGGGTTAGGCAAGCTGTGTTTTTTTCGCAGGAATAACTCTTACACTGCCATTTCTTTTTCTGCTGCTTCGTAAATTTTCTTTTGCTTCCAGTTATACCATTTGATTGGCATCGTTTTTTTCATGAGCGTGTCAATATTGCGCATACCTATTACGTTCCATGCTCCTTTCAGCTTGCCGCTCATTGAATCATCAAAAGCGCGAAGGCTCATAGCAAAGCCACTTTGCAAATATTCCATGTGATGCCAGTAGCCACTTGGCATAAAGAGCGTATCACCATGTTCCAATGTTACATCATACCCTTCAGCCAGGTCAACAGCCGGAAACTTCGCAACATCTATTTTGCTTTTTTGTGCATCATAATAATTGCTAAAGTCAGCCAGGCTTAACACTTCAAATGGTTTGCGATATAACTTGTATTGCTCCTTGTTTGGAAACAATAACACTCGCTTTCTGCCGATAAACTGGGTATGTATAAGGTTAGGCAGGTCAATATCAAAGTGCATGTGAGTAATAGAACCTGCGCCGCCGGCAAACAGGGAAGGAAGGCTTTTTAAAAAGCCCTTTACATAGGTATCAGGCCATGTAAAATCTTGTTTCAGTTGTGGTGCGTGGGCGAAAACATTGAAGAAGAAAATGCGCCACTGTGCCGGACCTTTCCGGATCATATCAATGTATTCACCAAATGTGGTATAGTCGTCCGCTTTGTTAATGGGAGTGTAGGCATCGCTTTTTACATTGTTGTAAATAGCTATTTTTTTGGTGCCTGCTACTTCGGTAAAGTAATCCCAGTTCCACTTGGTGTAAGCAGGCCATTGCTTTGCTATGTTGCGCATCACCACCGGCTTGCGGGTGTTATAATAGTTTTGCTTAAAATCTTCAGGCAGGAGATTGTCTATAACATCAACGGAACGCAATAGCATTTGAGTACAGTTTAGATATAAAAAGGAGAACTCTGCAAAACAAAAGACTTCACAAAGTATTGCCTTTTCTATAACCTTGTTCGATTTTTTAAGAAAGGATAAATTGCTTATATAACTGGAAAGACTTGATTATGAATCCGATTTTCAATTGCGTTTATACAGCCATTTCTTTCTGCGCGGCTTCATAAATTTTCTTTTGCTTCCAATCGTACCATTGGTGCGGCACAGCTTTTTTCATTAATGTATCAATATTGCGCATTCCCACCAGGTTCCAAACGCCTTTTAATTTGCCGCCTACCGAACTGTTTAACGCACGAAGGCTCATAGCAAAGCCGCTGTCTACATATTCCATGTGGTGCCAGTAACCGCCGGGCATAAACAAAGTGTCGCCGTGCTCCAGCGTAAGGTCATAACCTTCTGCAAACTCAACAGCCGGAAATTTGGTTGTATCTAACTTGCTTCTGGCAGGATCGTAGTAATTGCTGAAATCAGCAACGCTTAATACTTCAAAAGGTTTGCGATACAGCTTGTGTTGTTCTTTGTAAGGAAAAAGAAGAACCCGTTTTCTACCTATAAATTGCGTATGCAGAATATGGCTTAAATCAATATCAAAGTGCATGTGTGTGATAGACCCTTTACCGCCTACAAACAGCATCGGTACACGCTTTACGAAGCCATGCATGTATTCATCGGGCCAGGTAAAATCTTTGGTGAGTTGTGGTGCATGACTGAAAATATTGAACAAGAAAATACGCCAGGCTGCAGGGCCGCTGCGTATCATATCAATGTACTTACCAAATGTGGTGTAATCGTCCGCTTTGTTGATAGGGGTGTAAGCATCGCTTTTTACATTGTTGTAAATGCCCACTTCTTTATCGCCCACAATTTCTTTAAAATAATCCCAGTTCCACTTGGTATAAGCCGGCCAGCGTTTCGCCACGTTTTTTATTACAACCGGAATCTTTGGCTCAAAATATTTCTTTTTAAAATGCTCCGCACTTATATCCTTCACAATGTCAACAGAACGCAATTGCATTTGGTTACATTTTTGCGCAAATGTAAAATGAAGTTATTGTTAAGAACTAACAAATTCAGTCTGTTTTCTGTAATTTTTGGGTAGTAAAAAACCAGTAAAAACAAAGCAATGCTATTGCATATTCATCCCGACAATCCTAACCTGCGCAACATTAAAACTGTTGTAGAATGTTTGCAGGATGGCGGCGTTATCATTTATCCTACTGATACCATTTATGGCTTAGGCTGCAACATATTTCAGCACAAAGCGGTAGAGCGCATTGCACGCATCAAAGGCATTGATGCAACAAAAGCGCAGTTGAGTTTTGTGTGTTATGATTTGAGCGATTTAAGTAAATATACCCGAAGCATCTCTACACCTTTATATCGTTTGTTGAAGAGCTATCTCCCGGGTCCGTTCACTTTTATTTTGCCTGCCAGTAAAGAAGTGCCCAAAATGTTGCAAAGTAAAAAAAGCACCATTGGCTTACGTGTGCCTGATAACAACATTGCAAGAACCATCGTGCAGCAATTAAGTTCGCCTATCTTATCGGCTTCGTTGCCGGGCGAAATGGTAGAGGAATACACCGATCCCGAACTCATCTATGAAAACTTCAAAAACCGCGTGGACATTGTAATTGACGGCGGTATGGGCGGCATGATTCCATCTACCATTGTTGATTGTACCGGAGATGATTATGTGGTAACAAGGCAAGGCGCGGGAGAGTGGAATGAAGCGGAAACGATATAATGTTGAGTAATGTAAGATTTAATAATTTTGATGGTACATCTCTGGAATTATGAATCAGTTTATGCAACGCATTCTCACAATAGGTTTTTCAATTGTTCTTGGGTTGGCCTCTTACTATGTTTTTACTGGATGGACTAATGTAATTCCATGGTCAATTTTTGCTTTATTAATTGGCTATCTAACCATAGGACGAAAAAACACAATTATCAACGGAGGATTCTTCGGTTACTTCTTGTTTGTAACATATATCATCATTGGGTACAAAGGGAAAACCGATGAAACAAGCTTATTAAAGTTCATATTTTTCGTTGCGTTTTTTAGCTTGATAGGATCTGCTGCCAGTATTGTTGGGGCATTGTTAGGAAATTATTTTCATCAAAACTTACATGGTAAAAAATATAATCAACCCGACAATAAATGAGTATTCGTTGAAGTTCCTTGTCTCAAATATTTAATATTACATCTTCAATATTAAATCCGAAAGCTTTTTCTGTGATGCTCGCACAAGCCATACTGATAGATGGCTTCGCGATGTTCCTTTGTACCATAACCTTTGTTTTTGCACCAATTGTAATGTGGATGTTGCTGATGCAAGTTCATCATGTAATCATCCCTGTATGTTTTAGCTAAAACGGAAGCCGCGGCAATGCTGGCATATAAGCCATCGCCTTTGATGATGCAACGATGCGATATGTTTTGATACGGCACAAAACGATTGCCATCTATGAGCAACAATTGTGGTTTTACCTTTAAATTATCCAATGCTAAGTGCATCGCTTTAAAAGAAGCTTGCAGAATGTTGATCTTATCAATTTCTTCATTACCAACCATTGCAACAGCATAAGAGATGGCTTCTTTTTCAATGATAGGTCGTAATAAATTTCGCTGTGCAACTGACAATTGTTTGCTGTCATTCAATAACGGATGAAAAAAGGTTTTGGGTAAGATGACCGCAGCCGCAAACACAGGCCCAGCATAGCATCCACGACCGGCTTCATCCAATCCGGCTTCTGTTAATTCCTCTTGATAAAAAAGCTGTAGCAAGACAATTCTTTATACAAACATAAAGTGTTTGGAACCGCAACACGCTTGTGTTTCCTCATTTACTTTTGCACCAATTTTTTATAGGCTTCCATGCAACAATATAGAGGTTATTACAGGTTCACACAGTTGTTATTGGTGTTTGTTTTTGCCGCAATTGTAGCTGGCAGCATTGTGCGTGCAACTGGCAGTGGCATGGGCTGTCCCGACTGGCCTACCTGCTTTGGAAACGCAATACCGCCAACTGAAGAGTACCAGGTGCATTTTCAAAAAGGACACGCTTACAAAAAAGGTCAGTTTATTATTTACAACGACAGCTTAAAGTATGCAAAAACAAACTTCACCAGTAGCACTGTTTATGACCAAAACGATTGGCAGCAGTATGAAAAAAACAACTACGCAAAGTTTAATGTTGCGCAAACCTGGATTGAATACATCAACCGTTTGATAACTGGCTTGCTGGGCTTTGTTATCATTGCACACATTGTTTGGAGCTTCCGGTTGTTTTGGAAAGGGAGAAAAAGTATTGTATGGTGGAGCTTATCGCTTTTGGTTTTAACGGCTTTTGAAGCCTGGTTGGGAAAGTTAGTGGTGGATACGAATCTGGCTGTTGTAAAAATAACGCTGCACATGTTGTTTGCCTTATTGATCGGCTTTGTTGCAGTGATTGTTTTGCAAAAATTAAATGATGAAAATAAGGTCAAAAACAAAGGCTTGAAATGGTTAAGCACCGCTGCGTTGATTTTGGTTTTGCTGCAAATTATTTTAGGAACCGACGTAAGAGAACAGATTGATGAAATTTCAACCGCTATGAGTTTTACAGGAAGGGAAAACTGGATTCATCAACTGAACAATGTGTTCCTTATTCATCAAAACGGAGCCTGGATAGCCGCTTTGCTTTGCATTTTTTTATTCTGGCAATCGCTCGCCTACCAAGCGTTGCAACGCGTTTCGTATTACATTTTATTATCGGTATTGGCAACAGTTGGTGCAGGGTTAATTTTGTTTTACATGAATCTTCCGCAAGCCGCACAGCCACTGCATTTGCTTCTGTCGAGTGTGTTATTAACGGCATTATTTGCGTATCGGCTCAAGGTAAGATGAACCCTCATCCCTAACCCTTCTCCACCTGTGGAGAAGGTAATATGGCTATTCATATTTCTTTTGGCATTCGTTGCAAAAAAAGCTTTGCCGTTCTAACTTGCCTGTGTATTCTTTTTGAAATTTGACGTTGTCTCGCGGGCAAATTTTCTGGCGATGCGCTTCCCAATGTTTGCGTAGCGTGTTCTCTTTTTTCCATTCATAAAATTGCCAGCAATAAAGCACAGATTCTTCAATAATCTCATCCCAAAGCTTTGATGGTATGGTACCAACTTTACTTTCGGGATGAACCTTTTTTCTAAACAAAACTTCGTTTTTAATGATATTTCCCAAACCTGAAAAAATCGTCTGATCCAGCAACGCATCGCACACCAACGTATCGGGAATGGCTTTCAGTTTTTGTTTTGCCCTTTTTTTACTCCATTGGTCGTTCATCAAATCACCACTCCAATCATACACATCGTTCAACGGTTCCTCTATCAACCGCATGGCACAGGCATAAAAATTCAGTTCGTCATTATCAAATTGCAATTGCAGCTTCGGTATCTTTTCGGGCGGTTTTATTTTATTGATAAACAAATCACCAAACATTAAAAAGTGAGTTCGCAAGGTGAAGCCGTCAAAACAAATTAAAAAATGCTTTCCCCATGTTTTGATGTCGGTAATGGTTTTACCCAACATACGTTCAGCATCTAATTTTGTTGTGTTCTCAATGCCGCTAACCTTTCTTCCAATAAAAGCTTTTGTTTGTTCTTTCCACAACACCAACAACGGACCTTCAGGCATTTTTGTTTTTGTTGATAAAAACAAAAGATACGCCAATGAAGATGTAAAAATATTTCCTGGCAACACTTACTTTTAGCGCATGAAATCGCTTCTTCTTTTTTGCATTGCATTGCTTGTTTATACTTTTTACAGTTGTTCGCACAACCCTTATGCAGCTACCAACAAAGTGTATAAAAAAGAGGCAAAAGCCTTTGCCAAAACATTGCGAAAACTACCTACCAACGATAGCATAGATTCGGTTGCGGCATCGCCGTTTTTTGTAGGCACAACCAACTTCAATTTACGTAAGCCCAACTTTGTTATCATTCATCATACCGCGCAGGATTCAACGGCGCAAACGTTGCGCACCTTTACGTTGCCCCGCACACAAGTGAGCGCACACTATGTGATAGGTAAAGACGGAACGGTGTATCACATGCTGAACGATTATATGCGCGCCTGGCATGGCGGCGCAGCGAGATGGGGAAGCGTTACCGACATCAATTCTATTTCCATTGGAATCGAGCTTGATAACAATGGTTTTGAGTCTTTTACCGAGCTGCAAATGGAAAGCCTGCTGCATGTGCTTTCTTATTTAAAAAAGCAATACAATATTCCCACACAAAATTTTATTGGTCATGGTGATATTGCACCTACCCGGAAGAACGATCCCAACCCTTTGTTTCCCTGGCAGCGTTTGGCGCAGCGCGGCTTTGGTTATTGGTATGATGATACAACAAATGTTGCTATTCCCGAAACATTTAACAGCGTGCAAGCCCTACGGATTATTGGTTATGATGTGCGTGATAGCAGCGCTGCCATACAAGCGTTTCACAGGCATTGGGAAGGCGATAGTTTGCGTGTATTAAGCGATGCGGATAAGAAAGTGTTGTTTATGGTGGAGAAGAAATTTATGTGAATTATTTGTACAAATGGCTCTTCATTATCTTCCATTTACACAAACGATAAATGAGTGAAACTTTTATAACGCCCAATCCATAAACGATGCTTTGGAAAAGCCCGATACTGGAAGCTTCTTCAAAATATTTTGTAGGACAAGTTATTTCAGCGATACTATAATTTTTAAAGGTAAGTTGTGATAAAACTTCATTATCGAAAATAAAATTGTCCGAATTGCTGTTGAAGTTGATATCGTTTAATACAACACTGGAATAAGCGCGGAAGCCTGTGTGATATTCTGATAATTTTTGAGACAACAAAATGTTTTGAAAAAAAGTGAGCAAGCGGTTAAAAAAATATTTGTACAAGGGCATGCCTCCTTTTAAAGCCCCTCTTCCTAAAATACGCGAAGCTATTGCCACCGGGTACACATCGTTCGCTATGATGTAAGCCATAGAGTGTATTAGTTTTGGTGTGTATTGATAGTCGGGATGTAGCATGACAATGATATCAGCGCCTGTTTCCAAAGCTCTGTTGTAGCAGGTTTTTTGGTTACGGCCGTATCCATAATTTTTATCATGAGGAATGATGTGTGTGATGCCGAGATCGTGTGCAAACTCTAATGTTTTATCGCTGCTGAAATCATCAACCAATATGGTTTCATCTACAATATCAAAGGGAATCTCGGCGTATGTTTTTGCCAGTGTATGAGCTGCGTTATAAGCAGGCAAAACCACCACTATTTTTTTCCCGTTGATCATATCTGCAATCGCTTTTCTATACTTTTTTATTCATGAATCGGGTTGCATAAAAACACATTATACTGGTCATCAGCATTCAACAATTTTTTGAAGATTATCTTTCTTTTGCGAAGATCTTCTTCCGTTTCTTTTTTCAGGTTGGTGAGAATGATGTATTGCTTTGGTGCATCTACTGATTTGTTGTATAAAACAAACGGAACATTGAATGCTTTTAGATAATAATCAATACCTGTTTGCCCAAAACCATCACGTAAATACAAAGCCGCATGGTTGCTTTCAACGAGCCGCTTAGCAAGTAAAGATGCTTCAAGCTCGTTGAAGTGAACAAGATAATAATGTTGAACCAAATCTTGTTGATGGTTTTCAACAACGTTATTCTTTTTACTCTTTTCAACAAAAGTGATAAATGTAGTTACGATACAAACAAGATTCAACAGGAGCAAAAGGTTAACGCCTTGATTGTAAAATTTGTAACACGAAAGAGGCTCAACAGATAACCCGGTGAACAAAACAAAAAAAGGAAGCAGCGAAAGGAAAGTTCGCTGAATGATGATAGCGCCATGAATAAAAAAGAATACAAATGGCATGAAGAAAAGAAAGGCAGGTAATAAAAATGGTGCAAAACCAAACATCTGTTTTTTGAATTGGATAAAATATAAAATAGCCGAAGCTGCAACGGCGAAACAGAGATAAAGCCGGTAGCCGGCAAAGTGATAAAAGATGGCAAACGCCTGAAAAAGATTTGCCACAGCAAAAGGATGAAATGTAGTAATAAATTCATTGGCAGGCTGCTGTTGCAACATCCACCGATAATATAAACTTGTTAATAAACAACCCATACTTATGGCTGTTACTATCTTAACCAGGTTGCCTTTTTGAATAGAAGTGTCAAAAAAATAAATAGAAAGATCGGGTTTAAAAAACAGAATAACGCACAGCAGAAGATAAGAAGCTTCGATGTAAATATTAGTTGGCAAACAAAGCAGGCTAAGGCTTGTGAAGAGCAAAAGCAGCAGCCATTGGCGCAAGCTTACAGAGTTTGTTTTTATCACTTTTATAAAATAAAAATACTGCAACGCAATTAGAAGAACAGACAATGAATAGCCTCTGAACTGAGCGGCAAAACACAATAGCGGGAATGTAGTAAGCCAAATAGATGAACAAATTACAGCTACGCGTTTTCCATACTCTATTGTTGCTTGCCTGTATAATAAAATAATAGAAAGCAGTGAGATAACAACAGGAACAATCCGTAATAAATAAGGATGAAGCAACACATAAGATAGCGACCTATACAAAAGACAACTTCTAACAAGATGGTTTAATAAACTAAAGAGTACATGATTGTTGGTTGAATGATAATCGGTTAGGGTTGTGTGAAGTGGAACAAATACAAAGTGAACCAAAGTATAAATTTCATCCTGCCAGAAATCGTTTTGTAAAAAGACGAATAAGACAACCAAAAAGAATAAGAAAGTAAGAAGCAGCAGCAGCTTTGTAAACAAATATTTTCTCATAAAATGAAGAGCCCGAATGATTGGATTTAGTTAATGAGCCGGTGAGTGTAGCTTGCCTTATAAGCCACTATGGTTACTGCACCAATGCTAATAGTTCTTCCACATACTTTCGGTCATTGCTCAGGCGCGGAATCTTGTGTTGCCCGCCCAGCTTGCCTTTCAGCTTTAACCATCGGCAAAATAGGTGCTTGGGCAAACTGTGCACAACAGGCATTCGCAAAGCAATGTCTTTATGCCGCTTGGCTTCATAATCGCTGTTGATGCTTTTTAAAGCGCAATCTAATTCGTAAGCAAATTGTTGTGTGTTGACAGGTGCTTTTTCAAACTCAATCAACCATTCGTGCGTACCATTGGTAGTATTGGAAAAATAAAGTGGCGCGGCTGTATAATCGTTTACAATCGCACCTGTTTTTTCAGAGGCAATGGCAATGGCTTTGTCGCTGTTGTCAACAATTACTTCTTCGCCAAAAGCATTCATGAAATGCTTGATGCGACCGCTTACTTTGATACGAAACGGAAACAGCGAAGTAAACTGAACTGTATCACCCAACAGGTATCGCCACAAACCACCATTGGTTGAAATAACCGGCGCATAATTTTTATTCAGTTCTACTTTGTCAAGACCAATTGTTTTGGGTTGTGGCTTGCCCCATTCTTCCATGGGCATAAATTCATAAAAGATGCCGTGCTGCAAAAACAAAGTCATGCCGTCATCATAAGGGTTGCATTGCGCGGCAAAAAAACCCTCGCTCGCATTGTAGGTTTCGAGGTAATGAATATCGCCGCCAATCAGGTTTTGAAATTGCTCTTTGTAAGGCACAAACGATACGCCGCCGTGCATGTACAATTCCAAATTGGGCCACACTTCTTTCAAACAACTTTTGCCCGTCAATTTTAAAATGCGTTTTATTAAAATAAGCGTCCAGGTTGGTACGCCGGAAATAGAAGTTACATTTTCGCGAACCGTATTTAGCGCAAGCGCTTCTATTTTGGTTTCCCATTCATCCATCAGGGCAATCGAGAGTTCAGGCGTGCGCAACCATTGTCCCCAAAACGGTGTGTTTTGCAATAACACTGCGCTCAAATCGCCATACGATACTTCTTCGTTCAACTGGCTCATCTGATGACTTCCCCCAATTACCAAACCTTTACCCGTGAGCAAATCACTGTCGGGATACGCATTGTAATAAGCGGTTACTACATCTTTAGCAGCAGCGTAATGGCATTCCACGAGGCTTTCATCGGTAACAGGTATGAACTTGCTTCTATCACTTGTAGTACCGCTGCTTTTGGCAAACCATTTTACGGGCGTGTTCCAAAGCATGTTTTCTTCGCCCTGCATTAGAAGTTGAATGTAAGTTTTAATGTCGTCGTATTCGCTGATGGGGATGTTTTCTTTAAACGTGCGGATGTTGAAGATGTTTTGAAACTGATGTTTGCGCCCAAAACACGTGTACTGACCGTGTGTGATTAATTCCTGAAGCACCTGCCGTTGAGATGCGATGGGATCGTTCATCCAATCTTCAATGCGGCTGTAACGCAGGCGTGCAAGACGCGAAATGGCAGGACTAATCAGTTTCATAGTGGCAGCAAATTAGAAAATGATGTGTAAATATGCTGAAAAGATTTGAGATTGCGTAACCTGCTTCCCATTAAATATATAACCCTTCTTTACTAAGCAAAAAACGAGCAAGAAAGGATTTATCTGCCTTTTCATCATTGTTAATCAATCCTCTTCGGTTGGTATGAATGCTGTAAAAGCTTTTAAAATTGAAAATCAGTAGTGGTGCCTACCAATATCAGCGAAAAGGATTAATTGGTAATGTAATAATTGTAAGCCCTGTTGTTGTGCACTTACATGATATTTTGCTGGTGAAAAATACCAACAAAGGAGGAAATCAGAGATTTGCTGACGAGGCGACGTAGTCGGAGACTACGCCGAGCGGCGGAAATTTAATTTTTAGATGTTGCAA
>CAWBOI010000003.1:0-655927 GCA_963790435.1 uncultured Chitinophagaceae bacterium | reverse complement strand
TGTTTTTATGTCCGATAACGGTGCTGCGGCAGAAGATTTTTATAATCATCCGGGCTTTGCGGCCCTTTTATCCGCAAGCATTATGATAACAGCTATGAGAATATGGGTAAAGCCTCTTCTTTTGTTTCTTATGGGCCACAGTGGGCACAAGTTGGTGCGGCACCATTTAAATTATTTAAAGAATACCCGACCGAAGGGGGAGTCAATACGCCACTGATTATTTCAGGTAAGAATGTAAAAAAAGCCTCCGGAATAGAAAATGTATTTATCAATGTGATGGACCTGGCTCCTACATTTCTTGAGATAGCACATCTATCATACCCAAAAATGTATAATAACAAAAATGTGATGCCTATGCTGGGACAATCATTTTTATCCTTTATAGAGGGGAAAAGCAAGAACATTCACGATGCAAAATATGTATATGGCTTGGAACATTATGGAGGTTGCCTGTTAATAAAAGGCAATTGGAAGATTACAAATACGAGTGATCCTTTTGATGAAACGGCTTTTGAATTATATAAAATTGATGAGGATTGGGGAGAAACGAAAGATCTTTCAAAGTCTCAACCCAAAAAATTGAAAGAAATGATGAATGAGTGGAAAATATATAAAAAGAAAGTTGGCATTATACCGCTGGATAAAGGAGAAAGGATTCATCTTGATGTTATAAAGTAATTAGTATCACGAACGAACAACAAGGGATTTGCTGCTAGGCTGGCTTGACGTTGAATTCAATCGGCAATAAATTTTTAATCAGCAGCGGCCGTAGGTCAACCTTTTAACACCTGAATCAGTTAAGCCGATGAAACTCTATTGTTAAACATGTTCAGCAGCCGGGCAGCGTTGTTGCAATCAGCCTCAAATCGTTAACCAGCAGCGGTCATAAGGCGACCTTTATTAACCAGGACTAGTTAGGCCGACGAAATTCTATTCTTAAACAAGTTCTGTAGGCGCGGCTGGACGTTTTTCAAATACTAGCCCAGCAGCAAGCCGTGGACGTTAGCAGATACATTTTAAGACCATGAAAAAAATCATTTCCTTATCATCCTTTTTATTTTTAGTGATAGCTTGCCAGACAAATAGTTCTGCGACACATAGTACTGAGAAGAATCCACTATCAGATTCTCCGCAAACAGTAAAATCAATTATTAATGGCGACTGGTACCAAGCATCTTATATAGATAGTATTCAGCAAACAAAATCTCCTTTTCGTTCTCAAAAATCTTTAGCTGAATACGTTGAATTACATATTGACTCAAGCGAAGCAAAGGGCGACAGTCTCACAATAGAAGCACCAAGTATTCATGAAGGAACAAATTTTCTTATTTATTTTAAACCCGGTAAAACAGCAACATCATTTCCCACTAATATTAGTGACGGGGATAAAAAGAATGCTTTTTATGAACTTAGTTACAAGATCTTTCGAAATGACACTTCATTAATAATCTTTCATTATGACAAATTCAATAAAATAATTGGACAGACAAGATACTTGCGAGCACCAAAAAGCTCTGAAGGGGCATTGCAGTTTATGGTCAATAAAACTTTATTTGCAGGAAACTACAAAGCAGAAGATAGCTCTGGAAATCTATCGGTTCTTAAATTGACAGATGACGGGATTGTTACTGGTTTGCAAGGGTTTAAAAAATGTGTTTACCGATTTTATTGCTGGACCTAAAAATAATGTTGATGAAGTTTGCTTTGACATTCAAACAAAAAACCAACGTTGTTATGCCTTTAAAATTATAGGTGACACAATCAATTTATGCCACGTTATAGAAAGCATTGCACAAGACACATTGCAACTTGGACAGCTCAAATATAAACTTGTAAGCAATGAATTAAGATACTTCCGCCAACATGCGGTTTGCTGCTAGGCTGGCGGGACATTGTTGCAATCGGCAGTAAATCTTTAATCAGCAGCGGCCGCAGGTCGACCATTACAAAACTTAGATCAGTTAGGCCGACGAAATTCTATTCTTAAACAAGTTCAGTAGCCGGGCGCGACGTTTTTCAAATACCAGCCCAGCAGCAAGCCGCCGACGTTGGCTGGAAATTTTCGTTCAATGCTAAAAGCAATACTGCTATTCATTACTCTCTGGCTGACCGTTTTTGTGAAAGCACAAATTCACATAAAAAGCTTTGTCAAAGAAAACACAGTGGCGATTTCTACAATTGAGCCAGATTCCACTGATTTTACCGACTTGGAGTCTATTGGCAATTCAATAGGCAAATGCAAAATTGTAATGTTAGGTGAACAAGACCATGGGGATGCCCCAACGTTTTTAGCTAAGACACGGCTTATAAGATACTTGCATGAAAAAAAAGGATTTAATGTGCTGGCTTTTGAAAGTGATTTCTTTGGCTTAAACCTCGGGTTTGACAGCCTGGAAAAAAGCAAAGTAAAAATGGATAGCTTTATTAGAAAAAATATCTTCCCAATTTGGACTTATTGTAACACCTGCCAAAACCTTTTTTTTAACTATGTCCCGTCTACATATCAAACTGAACAGCCTTTAATACTGACGGGGTTCGACAATCAGTTAATGCTGAATTTTTCATCAAAGTATCTTACTTTTTATTTGGATAGTTTGTTTCAAATATTAGACCTTGCAATTACAAAACAACTTAATTACAAAACTGAAGTTTTACCAGTTATTGATTCACTTAAATATTATTCTTTTAAAGACACAGCTAATTATTCCAAATGTGACGCTTACTTAGGCCAAATTAAGAATGAGATGATCAATAAATTAAATAAAAATGACTTCTGGATTCAGGTAATTAATTGCATGCTGGCGGAGAACAAGGAATATCAACTAAATAAGATTGACAAAATTATTGCCGGCAATACTAGAGATTTCCAGATGGCTTCAAACTTAAAATGGCTGACAGAAGTAAAGTTTCCGGGGGAAAAAATTATTGTGTGGGCAGCTAATACTCATATTGCAAAATATATTGACAGTACTGGAAAAGGTGGCAGGAAAATGATTACAATGGGGAATTATTTTACAAATGATGAAAAGTCTTCAAATGAAACATATGTCATAGGATTTACTTCTTATGAAGGCGAAGCTGGAAGGCTAGGATTTAAACCCTATTCCGTGCGTAAACCAAAACCGAATGGCTTTGAGAATTGGATCAATAAGTTGCTCAATTATTCTTTTGTTGATTTTAAATCTTACAACACAAAAAACCCCGACAATTCCGAAATGTTTTATTTAAAGGCGTTAGGACACAACTCTGCCTTTGAAAGAGATTGGACAAAAGTCTTTGATGGAGTTTTTTTTATTAGAAACATGTATCCCTGCAAAAAATAGAACACCTGCAGCCAACATGCGGTTTGTCGCTATGCTGGCGCGACATTGTTGCAATCGGCGACAAATCTTTAATCAGCAGCGGCCATAGGTCGACCATTACAAGAACAAGATCAGCTAAGCCGAGGATATTCTATTCTTAAACAATCCTGTAACCGAGCGGGACGTTTTTCAAATACCAGCCCTGCGGCAACCCGCGGACGTCAGCGGTCATTGCAAAGCGACACCTCAAAATTTAATATGATTCTCGACCGAAAACATTTTGACATCAATAATAAATGTGCAATTGAAAAATTAATAATCAAGCCACCAATAAGACTTGATCAGTTTTTCAGGACGAAGCCTGTTTTACTTACCTTAAGGAAGGAGAACTGTCTCTCACTTCCCCAACTGACAACCTATCTATTCAAACAGAGGAAAGTGTTTTACTAAGATGTGGTAACTACTTCACAAACGCAATTCGAAAACATCCTGCTAAGACTTGTGAAGTTTATGCTGTCCATCTATATCCAGACATTTTGAAAGAATTATACAAAAACGAATTTCCAAATTTCATAAAAGACGATGCTCATCAAACCCTACATCAGGAAAATAGAAAAACAAAGTGTTATAACCCATTTCATCCAAAGCCTTGATTTTTATTTTGAGAACCCAAACTTGGTTACAGACGATTTGCTTAAATTAAAAATCAAAGAACTCATCCTATTGCTTCTTCAAACAGACAATGCAGAAAATATAATTACCTTATTCTCTCATTTATTTAACCCAAGACAAGCAGGTCTATTTGAGGTAGTAGAAGCACATTTATACTCATCTATTTCTATAGTTGATTTAGCCCGTTTGACTGGGAGAAGCCTCTCAACTTTTAAGAGAGATTTTGAAACACAGTTTAGTGATACACCAGCCAATTTCATTAAAGAAAAGAAATTGGAAAAGGCTCTTGAGCTAATACAATCAACCGAATTATCTGTATCTGAAATTTGTTACGAAGTTGGCTTTCAGGACACTTCACATTTCACAAAGACCTTCAAACAAAAGTATAATCAATCGCCTTCTGAGTATCGAAAGAAGTAATTGAACTGAATTTACCAGTTTTTGAACTTTACTGCCAAGCTTGAATTTATTTTAAGTTTCATTTTTGCATCGTGATTTTTCACTAATAAAAAACGAAAAAAATGAACGAAAGCATATTAATAACCGGAGCAAATATTGGGCTTGGGAAAGAGACTGCCCGACAGTTAGCATTGAAAAAAGAAACAAAAAAGGTAATTCTTTTCTGCAGAAATCAAGCGAAAGCCGAGGCAGCAAAAAAAGACCTTGAGGAGCAAACGGGAAAAAAGATTTTTGAAATTATTATTGGGGATGTTTCGGATGCAAATTCTGTAAGAAAAGCAGTAGAAAAAATAAAGGAACCTATTGATGCAGTAATTTTAAATGCAGGTGGAATGGTTGGGAAAACGGCTGCGAAAATTACGCCTTCCGGTATGAATGAATTAGCTGCTACGAATATTTTAGGTCATGTAATTTTAGTGGAGGAATTAATAAAACATGATAAGTTAAAAAAAGCAGTACTATATCCCAGTGCGGAAGCTGTACCGGGAGTAAAGATGCTCGGAATGAAACCGGTTGCAATGAAGACTTCTTCTGTAGATGAGTTTGCTGCTGTTCTTGATGGATCATATTTTGGTAATAAATTTGATGTAACGCAAGCATACGGATATGTTAAATATGCAGCAACCATGTGGATGTTATCAATGGCAAGAAAATATCCTGACCTCAAATTTGTTGTTGTGAGTCCCGGGAACACAAAGGGAACTCTGGCACCGGATAATTTCCCCCGGCAATGAAATTTATGTTGAAGTATTTTATGATGCCTATTGTATTCCCATTGATGGGGGGAATGGTGCATAAGCTAGAAGTAGGTGCAAAACGCTTTGTAGATGGCATTTCGGATGAGCGATATAAAAGTGGCGTTTTTTATGCAAGTAAAGAGGGTAAGTTATCAGGCGACGTGGTTGACCAGAGCACTTTTTTTACTGCTTTGAAAAATACTACATTTCAAGATAACGCTGATAAAGCAATTCACCGTTTTATAAAATAAGCAAACCGAAATTTAAGAGGAAGCAACGAACCGCTAACAGTGTGTCCTATGTATATAGGCATTTAAACAGAGGATAATATCGTTGTACTTTACATTCTTTTGAAAGCAAGAGATAAGGGAAGGTTTAGTTCAATTATCCCCTGCCTTCGCCAGATGTTTTCTTGTCCATATCAAAATTAATTTATTTTCTTTCGTCATTCATCATCCATTACCAGCATCCTATGAGTAGACTACAAATTACTGTAGCTACAAGCTCCCCATGTTTTACATTTATAATGATGAGTTGTGCTCTTTTCTTTTTCATCGGCACAACAAACAAAGCAGGCTACAGGCTTTAATAAAGGTCAATGCTTCACCCTTTTGATTATTAGGGGTGATGACAACACACTGTTAAGTAGTCCTGTTGTATTTCTTTTTTCAGTATTGTAATGAATAATGTTTGATCCGTTTATCAATGATTTTATAGGTTTTATTTTACTACACCTGATAGGTAAGGTTGCTCTGTTAGCCATACATGTCTTACACGGCTCAGCAGCTTACGGGCTATTTTTACAATGATCATTTTAGGGTCTTTTCCTTTCTTGAGTTGATTGCTGTAATAGAGTGCTAAGGCAGGATCGGTTCGTTTGGCTGTCCATGCACATTCAATGAGGTCGCTGCGCAGCTGGCGGTGTTTCCTTACGGTCAGGCGGCCTTTTAATTCCCTTTCACCACTGCTGTGCTCCATAGGCATGAAACCAATAAAACTATTAAGTTCGACAAAAGAAGGGAAGCGCTGCATGTTGCCTATTTCAGTTATAAGGCTGGCTGCTGTCAGTGGTCCAATACCATTGATGGTTCGAAGCAGGTAATAGAGTTTTTTGTATGAAGCGGAACGCATGAGTTTCTTATATCGTTGCTGATGCTAAGCAGTTCTCTTCTCAACATTTCAGCTTCTCTTAGCTGGTAAGTAAGAGTAATTTTTGTGCTGCTGTAATCGAAGGAAAGATCGTTTAGCCAGGCAATAAAATTACGGCTCCAGTTAGGGTTGTTGAACTTATCGGGTAAAGACACACCATTGTAATCTAAAAAGCCTTTGATGCGGTTTTTACAACGGACGAGATCTCTCCATATCTTTTTTAGGTTGACGTACCAAAGAGCGGTCGGCTTCCTGCTGGAGAGTAGGGATGTAAATGCTTTTGAGTTGACCGCACTGCAAAGCCATAGCTATGCCTCTTGCATCTCTTGGATCTGTTTTACTTACTTCATCTTTATGCGTGGAAGGAATGTCGGCAGGGTTAACCACAAGACATTTAATTCCTTTGTTATGGAGCTGACGATGTATCCAGTAACCAAACTTTCCACTCTCATAAGCGCACACATAAGAAGCGCCCGGATAGTGAGTTGACAGATACTTATAGAGGGTGTGAGGCGAAGGTGGCTGATGAATGTTACGAAGGTATTGATCGTTTAAAAACAGTGCAGCATTCCAGCTACGTTTGTGCACATCAAGACCGACAAAAATGGTTTGTTCGTTGAAGTTTGCTGTAACTTTATTCATGGCGTTTAGATTTAGTTGTGACCAAATATTGTTACTTGTAGACAAAGTTACTTTGTACTACTTCGCTGTCTAAACGCCTCTTTTGTATATTACATAAGGGCTTTATAAAATTGTGGCAGGACGTTAAGCTTTCAACTATAAATCACTATTTTGCTTTTGTGGTTAATTGAAACTGACGTTTTTCAATTGCCACAACTTCATAAACACTTTAACGTTGCCTGCAAAGCTGTGGCAAACTTCATAATTCAACAGACTATTTATAAATGTACGAGCTAGGATAAAATAATTGACTACATAAAAAAAATTGTCATTATAACTGAAGATGAAGCCTTACAATTTGGCACATCATTCAAAGAAATAAAAATCAAGAGACGACAGTTCATTATTCAGCCGGAATTTGTTGCAAAATGCAGATATTTTGTTGTACACGGAGCAGTGAGAGCATATGTTATTGACGATGATGGACGAGAACACACCATTCAATTAGCAATCGAAGAATGGTGGATTTCTGATTATAACAGTTATATGTTTCAGCAACCTGCAACGATGTTTGTTATAGCTTTGGAAGATTGTATTTTACTGCAAATCAGTTTTGAAGATGAAGAAAAACTAAAATTGATAAACCATAAGTTTGAAACTTTTTTTCGCACTATTGCAGAACGTGCTGCCGCCTTTATGCAAAAAAGAATCATTTCCAATCTTACAAAATCTGCGGAAGAACGCTACGATTTGTTTTTAGATAAATATCCGAAAATGGCGTTTCGGTTTCCGCAATATATTATTGCCTCCTACCTTGGAATTACAACCCAGTTTTTATCAAAAATCCGCAATCAAAAAACAAATGTGAAATATTAATCTGGTTTAACCTCGTTTTCTTAATCTACTTGATTTTCTAAAATGTCTTCCTCTAGAGCAATTTTGCATCGTCAATATTGACAGAATTAAAAATTAATTACCATGCAAAAGTTGAAAGACAAAGTAGCTGTTATTACAGGCGGCAGCAGCGGAATTGGGTTAGCCACGGCCAAAAAATTTGTAGAAGAGGGCGCATATGTCTTCATTACAGGAAGACGTCAATCGGAATTAGACAAAGCTAAAGTAGAAATTGGCACTAATGTAACTACTGTACAAGGCGACATTTCAAATCTTGATGATTTGGATAATCTTTACAATACAGTAAAAAAAGAAAAAGGCAATATTGACATTATTGTTGCAAATGCAGGTTTCGTAGAAATGGTAACAACTCCAAATGTTACTGCCGAACATTTTGATAAAACATTTAACATCAATGCCCGTGGTACATTTTTCTCTGTACAGAAGGGACTACCAATTTTAAACAACGATGGTGCTATTGTTGTAATATCATCCTGTGTTCAATTAAAAGGATTCCCTCAATATGTAACTTACGCGGCTACAAAAGCTGCTTTAAGGTCTTATGTAAGAACTTGGGCTGCTGAATTGAAAGACAAGAATGTTCGTGTGAATACGCTTAGTCCCGGAGCGACCTCCACACCTGTTTTTGAAGGACAATTTAGTAGTAAAGAAGAAATGGATAATGGAATTGCAATGTTTTCAAGTATTACACCGCTTGGAAGGATAGCAGAACCAGAAGAAATGGCAAATGCTGTTTTATTTTTGGCTTCTGATGACAGTAGTTATATTACAGGTGTTGATTTAATTGCTGATGGAGGTATTACACAACTATAAAAAGCGAAAGAAAGCACAGCAGGTAACAAAGGTATTTGCAAAAGCAGGGCTAGACATTATAACAACAGCGAAATTGCTACCATCAGCGGCAGCTCAAGCCTGACCTCCAATGTTCAGCTTTTGTTTTTAACTTCAACTTTATATTTTCAATTGGGCATTTGTACCCGACTGGACATTCAATGAATTCCCTGCCTTCGTAAATACTTTTTCGTTGTGAGTAATGCAATTGCCTTTCTGTAACCTTTAAATTTGTCAAAATGAAAAGCGTTCTCCTAATACTATTGTTAACAATTACGTTAACGGCCTTCGCTCAAAGAAGAAATCCAAAGAATAAGGCCGTTTTTCTTGAAGATATAAGCTGGACATCTGCTAAAGAAATGTTGACTCCAGACGCTGTCGTCGTAATTCCTTTAGGAGCCGGGGCAAAGGAGCATGGTCCGCACGTGCCTTTGTCAACAGATTTCATACAGGCTGATGGTATTAGGGATTTATTGGCATTTAAACGAAAGGTGATTATGGCGCCAACTATAAACTATGGCTATTATCCCGCCTTTATTAAATACGCCGGTTCAACCACCCTAAACTTTACAACGAGCACAGAAATGGTGCTGCAAATTATCAGGTCTATAAGTTCTCATGGGCCCAAACGTTTTTATATCATCAATATTGGAGTAAGCACTACCCCGACGTTAGAAGCCGCCGCCAGGCTACTTACAGACGAAGGTATATTGCTGTTCTTCAGTGATTACTCCCGTCCGGAATTTGAAAAAACAGAAGCGCAATTCAGAACAAAAAGATTTTAGCGGGCACGCTGATGAAATGGAAACGTCCAACGTATTAAGTCTTCGCCCTGATCTTGTAAACATGACTAAGGCAGTCAACGATAGTTCAGCAAAAGGTAAACATGGGATGATTTTATCTCCGGATGATGTGGAAAACACAGCGTATTGTCCCTCGGGTATTGTTGGATATGCGGCGCTTGGTTCGAAACAAAAAGGATCACTTTCTTTGAATGCATTTACCCAGGTAGTAATTGCAGAAATAGACAGTTTAGCAACCTCTGTATTGCCGAAGGAAAAAAAACAACGGGTCAGATTACAAACAGTATGAAGGGAAGTACACGGGCGCAGCAAATAAAAATATCTTCATTCAAATAAAAGACAATCATCTTGAATATAAGGTGATTGAATGCAGGTTTTTTTAGCCCTTTCTTGCTGTTTCGTAATTCGGAAGATTACTTTTCTGCCCAGAATTTAAATATCTTGTTTGTCAGAATGATACTGGTCAGGTTGTAAAAGCATGGTGCCGAAGCAAAGGTGAAAGCTTTTGGCTGACAAAACTACTATAAAAATATTAAAAGCACGAACGCACAACAAGTGCATTTATGAAAGCATGGCTGACAAGCCACAATTTCCTGAGGCAGTAATTCTTATCATCTTTGTTCAAGCCGACAGTATGCTATGGAACATTTGTACTTATCTTCAACATCAATTTTTCAATTAAGCATTTGTACCAGCTGACTAATCGTTATTGCTACGCCTTCACAAATGCTTCAATATTACCAGTAATGCCATGGCGACACGGCAACATACAAACATAAATTTGAAAACTTAGCCAACGACTTAAAAAAGGCGTTGAAAAAAAGAACCATTAAATCAAAAATAAATGGCTTACAAAATTGGTACAAAAAAACAACCAATGGTTTTAAAAACGCCACCATTGACAAGTGAATACACAATGCATGTTGACGAAAAAGACGGTAAAGAAGTTTTAGTTTGCACAGTAGGTAAAACTGTTTTGCTGTATGACATACGTTGTCTGGACGACCTTCATGCAATGCTTAAAAGGCATGGCGACTGGATGGAGCTTGGCAGTGCAGACGAGCAAAAGCCGGCTAAAGAGAAACTGTTGAAGCATGGGGACGTTCTGAGAATAATCCCGTTAAGGGTTGGTATGGGCTGAAAAAAGGACTGCGTGGACGTTTCGGAATGTACATTCCACCGTTAATGGAAAAACTTGGACTTGCAGAAGTGACACACGACGCAAAGGGAAACAAAATGAAAGCAAAGTAACTGCGGTCAGAAAAGCACTACTGGTAATATGCGTATTTGTGCAAAGGTGGCTGAATGTTGTTTCTTCAGCTATTTGCTATTATCAGCAGCATATCCAGCTTGAAGGAACACTATTGTGTTTTTATTTTAATTATCAACTTAGTAACTATCCTGTACAGTTGTTATCAGCGGCAGCTCAAGCCTGACCTCCAATGTTCAGCTTTTGTTTTTAACTTCAACTTTATATTTTCAATTGGGCATTTGTACAGGGCAAACGATCAATGAATTCCCTGCCTTCGCAAATACTCAACGTTAGCGGCAAGCCGGACTATTTAGTTCTGAATTTAAAAAGGACCAATAATGGCTAAGAATAAAACTACTGAGACCGAAAAAAATGTTACGGAGTTCATCGGCAATATTAGCGATGACACAAAACGTAACGACTGTTTTGAACTTATCGAAATTATAAAGCATCTAACGAAATTTGAACCTAAAATGTGGGGACGAAGTATTGTTGGTTTTGGAAGCCATCATTACAAATACGAAAGTGGGCGGGAAGGCGACACTGCCAACTTTGCTTTTTCACCGAGAGCTTCATCTATTGCACTTTATTTATCAGCCAACTTTGACAACAGAGCAGAACTGCTAAAACAATTTGGCAAACATAAAGCAGATAAGGGCTGCGTCCACATCAAGACACTTGCGGACATTAATAAAATCGTGTTGACAAAAATGATGATAGCAAATCATATCAAGCACGTCAACGAATTGTACTCAACAAATTAGCATGCCTGCCGCTCAACATTGGTGGCTGATGCACAACTCGGATAAAAAATAATCCATTTCCTTTTTCTTTGGTTATGGAAAAACAATTCAGGCGGTTAAAAACATGTAATGGTTTTGATCTTTCAATGAGCCCATGATCTTGTAATGGGCATCAGGTGAGGGATAAAGCCTGAAAAAGTGTTTTGCAGGCTTTGCTGCAATTCCTTTACATCAGTTCGTACTTTCCTCCTTGTAAATTTCAGCAATTTTTTGAGGTTATAAGCCACTGCTGCCATCAGCATACACTTGTTTGCCTCTTGATGCCCTCTCGTGTTCACTCTTTTCATTGCCAGGTAACCAACCAGCGTTCCTATCACCGGCTCTACTGTTGAACTTCGCAGCTTTTTTAATCGCTTCGCTTTTGCTGTTTGAAGCCTCTGATGCATCTTGTCGTATAAAGGCTTGTCTATCGTTTCCTCTATTTTCTTTTCATTGCTTTTGCCTATACAGGTTGTTTTCAGCGGACAGTTCTTACAATCCTTTGCACTGCTTCTGTAATGCCTCATCACATAACCCAGCGGTGTTGTTTTTATCTTTTTAAAAATCAAATGTTTTCCCTGTGTGCAGGTATAACGATCGTGTTCTTTATCATAAGTAAATCCTTCTCTGGCCGCTTTGTACTGGCCAAAGTTTGGAATATAGCCTACAATGTTTTTCTCATCTAATGCCTTCAGGGCTTCTCCACTGCTGTATCCCGCATCTGCTAAAATCTCTTCTACCACCAGGCCTTCCCCGTGCAAATTGCCAATGGTATTAGTAAGAACTTCGCCGAGGCATTGGCTGTCTTTTTTATCTGCATGGTGGGCTTCTATGTTTGTGATTACATGATGAGCCGTATCTGCGCTTACCTGTCCAAGATAGTTTAGCTGTCTTGGTTTACCCGGCTTTACGCTTACTCTTGCATCTGCATCTGTAGTGCTGAAGTGAGTATGGTTGCTTACATAACGCCGTTCGTATTTCTCGTCCTCTTTCTCAGCTTCTTTAGTATTCACTCTTGCACCTGGCATGCCCTTGTAAGCTTTCTTTTTCCATGCATGATGCTGCTGCACTCTTTTGTTTTTCGCAGCAGATACGGTTTGTGTTTGCCCGGCAGTTGTAACTACCTGTTCCTCTTCGCTTAAAGCTGAGGCATATTCATCACCATCGTTAAGTATCTCTTTTTCTGCAAGACTACTCATGCTTGCATTTGCTTTTACAAATACACTGTCGATGGCTTGCCGTTTGCCGGCTACCATGCCTCTATCGATACATTGTTTAAGTACCTGTTTAAAAAGCTGTTTAAAGAGGTCATCGCCATAGAGTTGTCTTGTACGGCTTAAAGTGCTGTGCCAGGGAAGAGGTTCATCGATGTCGTAGCCGATGAAGAAGAGCATGTCCAGGCGCATACTAACAGTGTTGATGATGCGACGGTCGCTACCGAGGTTTTCTAAGTAACCTATCAGTATCAGCTTAAAGAATACCAGCGGATCAATACTTTGCTGGCCTTCGGTTCCATAATACTTTTTGGTTTCTTTATACAACCATTGAAGAGTAAGCATCTCCTTAAGCCTGCGATAGAAATTATCTTCCGGTACACGATCTGAAAGCCGGAAGGATGTGAAGAGTTGTTCTGTGTATTGTTTCTTCCCTTGCATACTTTCAAGATACGACTCTCTATTACCCATTTGCAACTATCTTTATCAACAGAGTGTGAGTTGTGCAACAGGCACAGTGTGTTTATAAAATTGTGGCTTGACGTTAAGCATTCAACTATTAATCGCTATTTTGCTTTTGTTGTTAATTGAAACTGACGTTTTTCAAATACCACAACTTCATAAACACTTTACCGTTGTGTGCTATTAGTTTATAACTTGGTGTTTAAACAAGGTTTAATTTACAACTAATTATAAATATAATAAAACTTCTTTCAATTTGTCTGTGCTTCTTCATTAATTATTCAACATGCTAAGTTCTACATATAAAATCAGGTGTACGTCTATTATCCTTATGTCTGCTGGTTACGGTTGGGCTGGCGGTCATTATATTCCGGGAGATTCTTCTATAATAGCCTATTTATTCCAGTTTATTGTTATCACATTATTGGTGATAATGGGTGTTAACTTTCTAAGTAAGACCATAAATGAACCGCAAAAGAGTAGTTGGTCAACTAAAGGACTCACTATTTTTTCAGTTCTTTCCTTATTGATAAATATATTGAATATAGTACATGGAGCTTTTAATCAAGATGTACATTCTTTTGGCTCACACAACTCATTGGCTGACTTAGTGCCAATTGCAATTATAATTACAGGAACAGTATTATGGCTTGTAACAATTGTAAAGAAGAAATGATAGTACTAATCAAAATCAATTTTTTAAATGGAAAAACAGCACACAACAAAGGCATTTGTAAAAGCATGGCTTAAAAAGCAGCAATTGGGCAGTAGTAATTCTTATCCTCTTTTGTTCAAGCCGACATTAGGCTATTAAACTTTTGTATTTATCTTCAACTTTAGTTTTTTAATTAAGCATTTTTACCAGGCTGACATTATTCTAATGCCACAACTTGATAAACACTTAATCGTTGTGCGTCATCCCTCCTTTTTGTGCTCCAAAATGATTTCCGGAGCTAACGTCATGCAGGTGCATCAATTTAATTTTTATCTTGTCTTTGCTCTATTGTAAGGCCGGTTTAAAACTGTTGCGCAAATAGCACGGGCGTCATCCTGGTTGGAATGTAAAAAGCCTTTCTGCTTACAACAAAAAGGCTTGCGATGATTTCAATGGAGGAGTATTAATTACTACCCCGATCAGAATATTTACACAATCAAAGATACATTCCCTTAGAGCATTTTTTATCACCAAAAAGAATGCTTATGAAACAAAAAGTATCAATGGAAATTATCAATTCTAATGCTGCAGGAATTGATGTTGGCAGCAGGTCTCATTTTGTGGCAATTGGTCAGGCCAAAGAGGATGTCAGAGAGTTTGGGGTATATAATGAAGATCTGTGCTCTATACCCAAATGGCTTTTGGCAAATAATGTAAAAACAGTAGCTATGAAAAGCACAGGTACTTACTGGCAAAGCCTGTTTGCTGTTTTACAAAATGCAGGATTACAAGTGATGTCTCGTCCTGATATAGGTTGACTAAAAAACAACCATTTTATGGACTTAAAAGAGCAGATCATTCAGGAGTATTTAACGAGAGGTGGCGGCTTTAGAAAGCTGGCTGAAAAGTATGGCATGAGCCGTACCACCATCTGCAAATGGGTGATGATTCACCAGGGTATTCATAACTTGCCACTCACAGAAAAACAACAGCATCATTCTGTGTATAGCATGAACAATAAGCGTAAAAAACTGAACCCGGAAGAACTTCAATCAGCCGAAGCGCTGCAGCAAAAGATAGAAGCATTAGAGAAACAGCTGCAGTGGGAAAAGCTACGTGTTGAAGCTTTGGATACCATGATCAACATTGCTGAGAAAGACCTCAATATTGTTATCAGAAAAAAGCCTGGTGCCCAACAGTAAAAGAGCTAAAACAGGTGCATCCTGTTATTAGCATTGCGCAGCTCTGCCAACTGCTCTGGGCTATACGCCACAGGCTTATCATAAGCATAACAAAAAACAGTTTCTTGAACACTTTCATGAAGGTCTTATCCTGCAGGGGATTGATGCTATCAGAAAGCATCAGCCAAGGTGTGGAGGCAGAAAACTGTTCATCATGCTGCAACCCTTTTTTACACAACATAACATCAGCACCGGAAGAGATAAATTCTTTGAACTATTGAAGAGGAATAAACTGCTCGTTCGCAAAACAAAACGTAATGTGTACACTACCATGAGCAAACATCACTTTCGGCGCTATCCCAACCTGGTAAAGGATTTTAAACCCATGAAAGCACATGAACTTTGGGTAAGCGATATTACTTACATACCACTGAAAGAACGCTTTGCCTACCTGTTTCTAATCACCGATGCTTATAGCAGGAAGATCGTAGGTTTTCATGTCAGTGATGATATGAAGGTAAGCTCGGCAACAGTTGCCTTGAAGCAGGCACTGGCACAAAAACCGCCGGAAACCATTGTTATTCATCACAGCGACCGGGGCATACAATATTGCAGTAATGAATACGTAAGCTTGCTGGGTGAACACAATGCCATGATCAGTATGACACAGAGCGGAGATCCTTTAGAAAATGCCATAGCAGAAAGAGTAAACGGCATCCTGAAAACAGAACTCATCAGCGGCGCTTATGCTGATGTGCATGCAGCATCGATACACATCGCAAGATATATCACTATTTACAACCACAGAAGAAGGCACAGCAGTTTGAACTGGCAGATACCGGCCGTTGTGCATGAACAAAAAGGACCGCAGATAAGAAGATGGAAAAACTATTATTACTCACACAAACTAAAGGAGGTTACTATGCAGGAAACGTAACGGGCCAGCGCACAAACAATATTTTCTTAGCCAAGTAGGGCACGAAAATATTCTCCGCCCTCGCACGGCAAACAACGTAATTACGCAACCTTATTCAGGATGAATTATCTTCATCAACCAATAACAGGATTTTTTACTAAATTGAGTCAACTAAATTCAGGACGGGTCAGTGGGCATTTTGCGCATAGGTTAGGCTGACGTTTTAAATGCCCCAACATCGCTAAGCCTGAGTTGTTAGCGGTAATTACATGACAGTATCACTAACAACTTTACTTTTACTAATTTTTTCGTTGACAAGTTGCATTGGTGGAGGAACACTTGGCGGTTTTGCAGGTGTAATTTTTCCAACATCAAAGCAAACATTGGTTATTGCTATTGATTCTCTTTATGCCAAATATCCAGAATATAAAATTCCGGTAGTGGTACAGTTTGAAATTTATTCTAAATTCTAAATAAAAAAGATACTTCTACTCAACATTTACTTTCGGTTTCCATGCAAAAGAATGCAAGCGATAGACGAGGCAAAAACAAAACGAGAATATGATCTTTAACCAAAAAATATTTTTCCTTGTCATCAAATTCTGCTGTTGAATTAAAACGGACGCTCACTCCTTTGATGTTGTGGGGACTTGGCGTTGGTTATGTGATCTCAGGAATGTATTTCGGCTGGAATTTAGGGTTGCAGGAAGGAGGAACATTAGGTCTTGCAATCGCAACATTGTTCATCATTATATTGTACATCACTTTCACATTCAGTTACACGGAACTTGCATGCGCAATACCGAAAGCGGGCGGCGGCTTCGATTATGCAACACGTGCACTCGGAAAAGATTGGGGATTCATCGCCGGTATGGCGCAGAACATAGAATTTATTTTTGCGCCTCCGGCAATTGCATTTGCAATCGGTGCCTATTTCAATTTATTTTTCCCGCAGTTATCTACTTTGCTCATCGCAGTCTTCAGCTATATAATTTTTACTGCACTGAATATCTATGGGGTTAAAGCCGCAGCAGCTTTTGAATTGCTGATCACCATTTTTGCAGTGGGTGAGTTGTTGTTATTCTCAGGAATTACGCTGCCGCATTTTGATGTAAAAAATTTAGAACACAATGCATTTCCAAACGGTTGGAGTGGTGTGTTTGCGGCGATTCCTTTTGCTATCTGGTTCTTCTTAGCTATCGAAGGAGTGGCAAATGTTGCAGAAGAAGCAATCAATCCGCAAAGAACCATGTTGCTTGGTTTTGGTTCGGCAATTCTTTCTCTTGTGATTTTGTGCATCCTTACTTTTATCAGTTCCGTTGGTGTAGCAGGTTGGGAAGCGATTGTTTATAAAAGTGATGGCAACACTTCTGATTCGCCGCTGCCTTTAGCATTAAGCCATGTTGTTGGCAACAACCATGTGATGTATCATTTGCTCATCACAATCGGGTTGTTTGGATTGATCGCTTCATTTCATGGAATTATTCTTGTAGCAGGAAGAGCAACATTTGAATTTGGCAGAGTAAATTTTGCTCCTGCGTTTTTAAAAAATATACATCCTCGTTTTCAAACACCTTCAAATGCATTGCTGGTAAATATGCTCATCGGCATTATAGCTTTGCTTACAGGAAGAACTTCTGAAATTATAACTATATCTGTATTTGGCGCATTGACATTGTATATTATTTCGATGATTTCATTGTTAAGACTGAGAAAAAAAGAACCCGATTTAAAACGACCTTTCAAAGTGCCGATGTATCCTCTGTTTCCGGTAACGGCATTGATCATTGCAGTCGTTTCATTTATTGCCATGGTTATCTATAATTTTGAATTGGCATTGATATATGTTTTAATCGTCGGGATTTGTTATATCGCGTTTAAATTATTCGCAGCAAAAAATGCAAACAATTAGTACGTTTATTTTCAAACATGCTTATGACTACGAAAGAAATTTTGCAATATGTAAATGAACATCCTTCAGGAAAAGTAAAAATTGCATTTAGCGATATTGATGGGATACTGAGAGGAAAATATATTTCTGCCGAAAAATTTTCTTCTGTGATAGAGAACGGTCTTGGGTTTTGCAATGTAATCTTTGGTTGGGATGCAGCGGATGTAGTGTATGATAATGTGGAATACACAGGCTGGCATACAGGTTATCCTGATTCGCCGTGTGTGATAGACATAAATACTTTTAGAAAAATTCCGTGGGAAAATGATGTGCCTTTTTTTCTTGGTGAGTTAGTAGATGAAAAAGGAAACGCATCTTTCGTTTGTCCAAGACAACTGTTGAAAAAAATGTTGAGCGAAGCAAATGATCTTGGTTATACTCCTTTTTTCGCGCAGGAATTTGAATGGTACAATTTTGCTGAAACACCGCAAACGTTAAATGACAAGCAATTCAAAAACCTTACACCACTTACTCCCGGTATGTTTGGTTATTCAATTCTTCGCAGTTCATTGGAGAATATTTATTTCACAGACTTGTTTGAAAGTTTGAAAAAATTCGGTGTACCACTTGAAGGGATACATACGGAAACGGGTCCTGGCACTTATGAAGCTGCGATCGTCTATGCAAATATTTTGGAAGCGGCAGACAGGGCGCTTCTTTTTAAAACAGCAGTAAAAGAAATTGCATACAGGCACGGCATCATGGCGACGTTCATGGCGAAGATCAACGAAAATCTTCCGGGTTGTGGCGGACATGTTCATCAAAGTTTATGGGATAAGAGGGCTAAGAAAAATTTGTTTTATGATGAAAAAGATAAAATGAAGATGAGCACGCTTGCGAAAAATTATCTCGCAGGTCAATTGTATTGTTTGCCTCACATTTTGCCAATGTTTGCTCCCAACATCAACAGCTATAAAAGATTGGTGCAAGGTGCGTGGGCTCCCACTACACTAACCTGGGGAGCAGATAATAGAACGGTAGCGATAAGAGTTTTGGCAGGCAGCAGCAAATCTGCCCGTATTGAAACAAGAGTCATCGGTTCTGATGTGAATCCTTATTTGGCAATGGCAGCTTGTTTAGCTGCCGGTTTATATGGGATAAAAAATAAGTTGAAATTAAATCAGCCGGCAACAGTTGGAAATGGTTATACCGATTTTTCGAATGGCGTTCTTCCTGCTACATTAATTGAATCAACGCAGCAAATGAAAAATTCTACAATTGCGAAAGAATTATTCGGAGAAAAATTTGTAAGGCATTTTTCACAAACAAGAGAATGGGAATGGAGACAACATTTAAAAGCGGTAACGGATTGGGAATACAAAAGATATTTTGAAATAATTTGAAAATTTGATAATAGGGAGATCAGTGTTGGTAAGATTGATTTCATTTTCAAATTTTCGAATTACCACATCTTCAATTAACCTTATGACTTTCGACAAAATATATCAATACAATTTTCCTACGACTATTCGCTTTGGTGCCGGATCAAGTAAAGAGTTAGGCGATTATCTTATAAAAAATAATTTATCGCGACCATTGATTGTTACTGACACTACTGTTGCTCAATTGGATTTTTTTAAAGAGATCGTCAATGATTTGAAAAGGAAAAATATTTCTACTGAAGTTTTTTTTGACATTCATAAAAATCCTGTCAAGTCAGATGTGTATAAGGGCACTGATGTTTATGATAACACTGAAAGAAATTCTATTATTGGTATTGGTGGCGGTGCTGCACTGGATGTTGCAAGAGCAATTACACTACGAATAAATCATCGCGAAGATCTTTTTAAATATGATGATTTAATCGGAGGTGATATTTATGTAACGAATGATGTTCCGCATTTCATCACTATTCCAACCACTGCAGGTACAGGAAGTGAAGTTGGGCGAAGCGCTATTATTGCTGATGATGAAACGCATCAGAAAAAAATTCTTTTCTCACCAAAGTTGCTGGCGAAAATTGTTTTTGCAGACCCGCTGTTAACACTGGAACTGCCGCCGTTTATCACGGCTGCAACAGGAATGGATGCATTAACACACAATATGGAAGCCTATCTTGCAAAGATGCCGCATCCGTTGTGTGAAGGAATTGCATTGGAAGGAATTTCTTTGATCCATCAATCATTGGAGCAAGCCGTGAATAAGCCTGATGTTGAATCAAGAAGTAAAATGCTAATTGCTTCATTAATGGGCGCAGTTGCATTTCAAAAGGGGTTGGGTGTTGTACACTCACTTGCACATCCTTTATCATCATTACTCGATACGCATCACGGTCTTGCAAATGCTGTAAATATTCCTTACGGCATGGAGTTTAATATTGCAGGTTTTGAAAATAAATTCGGGCGCATTGCCCGAACTTTGGAATTGAAAAAAGAAACAGGCGAAGAAGTTGTAAAGTATTTATTTGATCTCAATTCGAAGATTCACATTCCGCATAAATTGCGCGATATTGGAGTAAAAGAAAACCATATTGAAACCCTCGCAGATCTTGCCATTGCAGATTTTGCACATCCGAATAATCCTAAACCTGTAAGCCGCGCTGATTTCAGAAATTTGTATTACAAAGCATTATGATCTTATGAAAAAAAAAGTTGGCATCAGCTATACTGAAACTTCATTTCAAAATTACTGGGATTGGTTTACTGCCGTTGATCTGCAGAATGACATTGAATTGATAGAACTTTCTTTTAAAAAAAACAATATAGAAGAGATATATTCATGCGATGGTTTTGTTCTCACCGGCGGAATGGATGTGCATCCTTCTTTGTACAACGGCAAGAGCGATTATAAAAATATTCCTTCCTCGCATCGGCTCGAGCGTGATCTTTTTGAAGAAAAAATTTATCGCTACTCTCAATTAAATAAACTTCCTCTTCTCGGCATATGTCGCGGTATGCAATTGATCAATGTTTTAGAAGGCGGTAAACTTATACAGGACCTTGACAACGGTAATGCGAGACATAGGAAAGAAGCATCAGATAAAGAACACGCGATCATTACAGAACAAAATACTTTGCTGCATGAAATTGCCGGATCTGTTTCAGGGCATGTTAATAGCGCACATCACCAGGCAATTGATCCAGATGCCATTGGAGAAAATTTAATTGCAAATGCTTTCGACGATGATGAAGAAAAAATCATTGAAGGTGTTGAATTTAAGAACAAAAGCGATAAAGCTTTTATGCTATGCGTGCAGTGGCATCCTGAAAGAATAAAAGAGAAAGAGCATAATCCATTGTCACAAAATTTGAAAAAAAGATTTCTCTCTGCGATAAGAGAAACACAAAAGAAAAAGCTTACTATCATCAATCCCTCGAATGAAGAAATTATTACAGAATTAAATATTGATACAAAAGAAAGCCTTGAAAAAAAATTGGCAAAAACAAAAGATGCGCAAGCAGATTGGTTCAAAACTCCGATTGCGAAAAGGGTAGAAATAATTCAAAAATTTTCTGAACTGTTAGAAAAAAATATTGAACAGCTCGCACTTGTTCTTACTTCGGAAGTTGGAAAACCATTGCAGCAATCCCGCAATGAAATAAACGGAGCCCGAACAAGAATAAAATGGTTAACAGAAAATGCAGAGAAATATTTATCAGACGAGATCATGAATGACGGTAACGGAATAAAAGAAAAAATTTCCTACGAACCTTTAGGCATTGTTTGCAATATTTCAGCATGGAATTATCCCTTATCTCGTTGGTGTAAATGTTTTTATTCCTGCATTGCTTTCGGGAAATGGAGTGATGTATAAACCTTCTGAATATTCCACTCTCACAGGCTTACAAATTGAAAAATTGCTGAAAGAGGCGGGTGTTCCCAACAATATTTTTCATGTTGCTATCGGTCCGGGAAGTATGGGTGAAATTTTATTAGAGCTTCCTTTTGATGGCTATTTCTTTACAGGCTCTTATAAAACCGGCAAATACATTTACGAAAAAGTTGCACCGAAAATGGTTGTTTGTCAATGCGAGTTGGGCGGCAAAGATCCTTTGTATGTAGCGGATGATGTAAGCGATATAAAAACTGTTGCTGCTGCAACTGCTGACGGCGCTTTTTACAATAATGGTCAGAGCTGTTGTTCGGTTGAAAGAATTTATGTGCATGAAAAAATTTATGATCAATACATTGATGAATTTGTAAAAGAAGTGAGAGCATGGAAGATCGGTTTACCCAATCACGACGGCGTTTACATCGGACCACTCACGCGAAAAGAACAACTTACTGTTTTGGAAAATCAAATTGAAGATGCAAAGAGACATGGCGCAACGATATTAACCGGTGGAAAAAAAATAAATTCGAATGGATATTTTTTTGAACCGACTGTTTTAGTAAATGTGAATAATGAGATGAGTGTGATGCGCGATGAATCTTTCGGTCCTGTCATCGGCATTATGAAAGTAAATGATGACAAAGAAGCAGTAGAACTAATGAAAGATACTGAATATGGTTTAACCGCTTCTGTTTACAGTTCTGATCAAAATCGTGCAGAAAATATTCTGCAACAAATAAATGTTGGCACCGGTTACTGGAATTGCTGCGATCGTGTAAGTGCGGCATTACCGTGGAGCGGCAGAAAACATTCCGGCTTAGGTATAATACTTTCTCATGCAGGGTTGCGGGCATTTACAAAACCGAAAGGGTATCACTTGAAGGGATGAGTTTTTGATTTTCTCAAATTAATCTCCGGGGCTTCATTACACAGCTATTGTGTTTTCATAACCAATTCATTATTGCCCAATGGTTAGCGGAATGATGTGATCTATCTATTCAGACCTGCCATCAATGTTTCAAAGAAAAAGGATGAATAGAATATTAGCAAACTGAATTGAAACACAACCAGAATATGTTCCGGTTGCTCTTATCTGGAATTAAATTTAGTATTGGAAACAATGTAAAGGCTTTAAATGTGATTAAATAAATCAGATAATAAAGTTGTTTACCTAAACCTATTCTTAAATCAAAAATGCCTCATAAATCGATGATTTACAATGAAATTAGAAGTGATATGACCCCGCAGGTACATTTTTCGAACAATTTTATTGAATATTTGAAGCGATTGGCTAATTTATTCGATGGTTAAAGTCTTTGCATAAGTTCCATCTGTTTACTTATTGTTAAGTGCGTTAAACCATGTTGCGAGTTTGATTTCACTTGATAAATTATCGTAGCCAATTAACCAAGTGGAAAATTTACTCTCTACATCTTTTTGTATGGTTCTTTATATAAGTTACAATGCCGGCAATAAACCGCCACTGGCTATACATATACGGAAGTTAATACACTTAATGTATGATTTTCTGTTCTGCTTTTCAGCCAATGAGTTTTCCCATCTTTCTAAAGTCAGCCAAAAGTAGAAGAATATTCATGATTTGGCTGAGTATAAAGAAATAAGGCTAGCTAAGATTGATTAATTTTGAGTAACGGTACAGAATGTATGATAGCTGATTTTTAGTAATGTGTAACTCATTTTTCATTCAATTGCTATTACCTTATGAAAATCTACCCATCATACATTTTAGACCACAACTTAATATTTTAAACCGGTAGACAACACAGTAGCTGACATAGGAAGAATCCTCCACGGTCCATGGGCCGTTTCTGTTCCTATCGGGTAACCAAAAGAATGACAGAGTTGTCAATCGGGATACACTTTGCACAAGTAGTTCTATCTGCTATTTCTTCCTGCCATTGCGCACTATCTTTCACCCCGTCAACATGGAGAATAGCTTCGCTTGATCTCACTCATCACAAAGCTAACTTGTAACTGTGCCCTCTTTCTTATTATACTTTCGTAATCCCAACCTTAAATTCTCTCAGTACATCTTTTTTATCAGCTTCCCTACCATCATCAAGCCCCAATCTACGTCGTTATCCCAAGGTCTGCCAAAGCTGATGCGAATGTAATTCAGATACTTATTGGTGGAACTAAACAACCTGCCGGGGGTAATCGCTATTTTGTGCTTTTTAGCTTCTATCTGGAGTTTGAAGGCATCAATTTTAGAATTCAGTTCAAGCCATAAAATAAAACCACCTTTCGGTCTTGAAACCTTTGTGTCAGGCGGGAAATATTGAATAATACCCTGAATGTATTTCAGGCTTTGCGTATGCAATGCCTTTTGCAAATTTTTTAAGTGGTATTCATAACGGCCATTTTTTAAGAAATGCCCCATGGCTGCCTGTGTAAGCGTGGGGCAGCTTATATTTTGGATGCGCTTCAATTGCTTTACAGCCTCAAGAAATTGCCCGGGTAGGGTCCACCCGATCCGATAGCCCGGCGACAACGATTTTGAAAGCGAAGAACAATACATTACCCATCCTTCTCTGTCAAAATATTTACATGTTTGAGGTCTTGCCTTACCAAAATACAGTTCACCGTATATATCGTCTTCAATCAGCGGAATTTGATGATCTGTTATGATCTCTACCAGTTTTCTTTTGTTGTCATCAGGCATACAACTTCCCAACGGGTTATGAAAGTTGGAAACCACAATGCAGGCTTTTATTTTGTATTTTTTGATTGCTTTTTGCAAATGGTCTAAGTTCATCCCTGTTACGGGCTCAGATCCGATTTCTACGGCTTTTAAACCCATACTTTCCAGCGCCTGGTTAATTCCAAAGTAGGTGGGGCTCTCGACCGCAACCGTATCTCCAACTTTCGTTACCGCCTTTAAGCACATACTCATTGCTTCGAGACAACCAGAGGTAACAACAATCTCATTAGGTTTGATTTTACCGCCCCAGTTAAAAGAGAGTTTGGAGATTTCTTTTCTCAGTTCCAGATTGCCTTGTGTATTTTCATAACTTACACAGCCGTCATTGCTGTTTCGCAAGGCATACATTACCGATTTGTTGATTTTTGCAGATGGCAGTAAGGATACGTCAGGCACAGCAAGAGAAAAATTGATAACATCCTTTGCTGCAATATCTCCGTAAATCGCCTCAATCATATCGTTGACGCTCACTTCGTGTGAAGTGATATGGATGGGCACGGATTCAGGTAACTGCGGAAACCTGCGGTAGCTAAAGCGGACATAATACCCGGACTTCGGTCTGGATTCAATCAACCCTTTGCCTTCCAAATCATAGTAAGCCTGAAAAGCAGTGCCCATGCTGATTCCATACTTATCACTCAATTCACGTACAGAAGGCGGTTGTCCCCAATGCGCAAAACCTCATCTTCAATCAACTTTTGTATGCCCTGTGATACCTGTATGTACAGGTGTTCCTTTGAATTGAATGTTTTCTTACCTGCAGCCATGATAATATGTTGAAATGGAAAGAAGAAAGTGACTTTATGCGCTTACTTATATCTTCTTTGAAACAAAGCCTTATTCAGTTCACCATTGCAATCACCTGTCAAACTGATACAGGCAAAAATAAGAAAACTGCATCTGTTTTATCCCCAATAATTCTTCCAAATTTGCTTTTCAACTGATGCAAGGTCTGATAAAAAAATAAGAAATGAACTCAATCCGTATCGTAGATTACTTACCGGAATATCAACCCTGTTTTGAACATGTAAACAGACATTGGTTAGAAAATATTTTGAGGTGGAAGCACTGGATGAGTTTATTTTAACGAGACCTGAAGAAGCGGTATTGGAAAGGGGGCGGAGCCATTTTGATGGCCTTGTTTAACGAAACCTTCGCTGGTACGGTTGCTCTGATTAAATCCGGTGATGCAACCTTTGAGTTTGCGAAGATGGCTGTTGATGGACGATTTCAAAGAAAAGCAATCGGCGAAGCCTTGGGCTATGCAAGTTTTAAAAAAGCAAAGCAACTCGGTGCAGAAAGAATCGTGTTGTACATCAATCAAATTCTTCAGCCGGCCATCCATTTATATGAGAAAATTGGATTTATAGATGTGCCTGGAAATAACACGGAAGAATACGCAAGGGCAGACATAAAAATGGAGATTGAATTACCATAAATACGTAATACATTGAAGTCATACAGAACAAACGAACAGGACAAAGTCGCCCCAAAGTTCTAAACCTGGATTGTAAACAGTCAAATTTGGGGACTACATTTCAGATCACATGTTGATATGCGATTTCGAAAACGGTAACTGGCATGCCCCGCAATTGTTACCTTATTCAAATTTTGAAATCAGTCCCTCAGCTCTTGCGCTTCACTATGATCAAACCGTTTTTGAAGGTATGAAAGCGTTCAAAATGGACAATGGGCAAATCAATATTTTCAGAATCGAAAAGCATTACAGGCGGTTTGTCAGTTCTTTGGAACGCATGTGCATGGCTATCGTTCCAAAAGAAATTTTTGTAGAGGGACTTGAGCATTTAATAAAAGTTGACAGTGCCTGCGTTCTATGACTGATAGCCGGGAAGCCTTTCAGGTGGTTTTGCCACAACAAAAACATCTGATTGGAAAAAAGTTTACCAAAGCCATTGAAGGCATAAATACTTGGTTCAGAACAAGAATCAGAAGATGGGTCAGGGGAACAGTAGGCTTCTCCAAAAAACTGATTTACCATTATTCACTTATCAAAATGGCTTTCTACCATAGAAACATACGCTCATCATACATTTAATGACACTACCAGAATGTATTACGCATAACATACGGTGACAAGAAAAGCATACGGATTAATAGTAAGTTCGGTGTTCATGATTTGCGGAAACTCGCACAATTTAATATCAACAAACGACCTTGCCTGCATAATTCCCCACAGGTAAAAGCTTTTGCCTTCCTTGGATGTATCAACAATTTCCGGCAGCATTTCATTCAGCAAGCAGCTTCCAATTGCTCTGCCGGCGTAAGAAGTTTATTGTTTTTCATTGCCTCTTCTTCAAGCCTTTCTCTTTGCGAAAAAGACGTATTGAGTACCACTAAAATTTCTTGCTAAATAGAATTCGTTTCCATAGCCTGAACTTTATTGTCTATAAAAATACAGACGAAAACAAAGTGCAAAAAATAATGTGATGAATAAAAACAATTGCTTAAATCCAACGAAGGAAAAGGCTTTTTTCTTCGGTCTTTTACAAAATCCCTTTCATCGCCTTCCAAACATTTTTGGCAACAAGCTGGTGGCCTTCTGCAGTTGGATGAATACCATCCTGTTGGTTCAATCGGGCTTCTCCTCCAACGCCTGCCAGTAGAAAAGGAATAAGCGTCATGTTATTTCTCTTTGCAAGGGCAGGATAAATTTCTTTGAATTGAGAAGAATAAGACTGCCCCATATTCGGTGGTATCTGCATTCCCGCCAGTACTAATTTTGCATCAGGGTATTTTGCCTTTACTTTATCAACAATAGATTGCAGGTTTTTATTGGTTTCACTTAACGGCACACCTCTCAAACCATCGTTAGCGCCCAATTCCAAAACAAAAACATCTATGGCTTGTTGCTTCAATACAAAATCAATACGCTGGTTTCCACCGGCCGTGGTTTCACCGCTCACGCCACCGTTAATTACTTTATAAGGCAGATTCAGAGAATCTAATTTATGCTGAATCAATGCCGGAAAAGCCTCTGTGGGATCCACTCCGTAGCCTGCCGTTAAGCTGTTGCCAAAGAACAATATCGTTTTAGTTGCAGTTGTTGGAGAGATTGTTTTGATTGTATCGGCGGCAGATTGTTTTTGATCAGAAGTTTTGTTTTCATTCTTACACCTGATTATAAAAACAGCAAAAACAACAATGAAAAAGATGCCCATTTTCTTCATAGGAAAGTTTTATTCTGTTCTAACAAATTCTTTTGGTTTGTTCCATTACATTTAACGTTGCAAGGGAAGCAGGGCAAATTAATTAAAACGGAAATGGCAACTATACTTTCTACTAAAAATGTAAGCAAAACCTATAAAAGCGGCGATGGAATATTAACGGTTTTAGACAATATCTTTTTCTCTGTTGAAGCCGGTTCCACATTGTCAATTGTGGGTCCATCCGGCAGCGGAAAAACAACGTTGCTGGGCTTGTGTGCCGGATTAGACAGGGCTTCGTCCGGATCGGTTGAGCTTTATAATATTGCATTGGATCATTTATCCGAAGACAAACGAGCACAGGTGCGTAACGAATACGTAGGATTTATTTTCCAGAATTTTCAATTACTGCCTACGCTTACTGCGTTGGAAAATGTAATGGTGCCATTAGAGCTTCGTGGCGAAAAAAACAGTAAACGCAGAGCGATGGATTTGTTAGATAAAGTAGGCTTATCAGATCGTGGACATCATTATCCAACACAGTTAAGCGGTGGAGAACAACAAAGAATTTCGCTGGCAAGAGCCTTCTCCAACAACCCTAAAATTTTGTTTGCCGATGAACCAACCGGCAACCTGGATGCAGAGACGAGTGACAAAATAGTGAACCTGCTTTTCGATTTGAATAAAGAAGCGGGAACTACTTTAGTGCTCGTTACTCATAATATGGAATTGGCTTCCAAGACAGGAAGAATTATACGCATCAAAGGCGGTAAAATTGTTGCTGACGAACCGGTGCTGGCAGGTGTAGAATAAGAGTAAAAATGATTCAAAAGAAAAGGTTGAATATTAAGTGGCTGTCATTAATGGCTTGGCGCGACAGCCGGAGAAACCGTTCGCGTTTATTTCTCTTTATTTCTTCGATTGTATTAGGCATCGCAGCTTTGGTTGCCATCTATTCTTTATCGTACAATGTAAGCAGGGAAATCAATCAGCAGGCGGCTTCGCTCATTGGTGCCGATCTTGACATCAGCAATGGCAAGCCTTACACGCCGGCATTGCAAAAACTCATAGATTCTTTAGGCGACAGGCGTTCGGAAGAGAAACGGTTTTCTTCTATGGTTTACTTTCCAAAAAATGGTGGCTCACGGCTTATTGAAGTAAGAGCATTAGGCGGCGATTTTCCTTATTATGGCAAATTAGAAACAGAGCCCGCTGCTGCCGGACAAGATTTCAGGAAAGGCCATCAAGCTTTGGTTGATCAAACCTTGATGTTGCAATTTAATGCACACGTTGGCGACTCAATACGCGTTGGCACGGCAAGCTTTCTTATCAGCGGCACTTTGCTAAGTGCGCCCGGGCAAACAGGCATTCAATCTGCCGTTGCACCTATCGTGTACATTCCAATTCAGGCATTGCCGCAAACAGGATTGGAACAAAAGGGAAGTCGCATCAATTACCGGTATCATATCAAATGGGATAAGCCGGTTGATATGGCAGCGGTGGAAAATAAAATAAAAAAGCCTTTCGACCTTGAAGGTGTGAATTGGGATACCATTGAAACGCAAAAACAAAACACAGCCCGTTCATTCAGCGACCTTACCCGTTTTCTTTCACTGGTTGGCTTTATTGCTTTGTTGTTAGGATGTATCGGGGTAGCCAGCGCCATACAAATTTATATCCGTGAAAAGATCAATACTATTGCTGTTTTGCGGTGTTTAGGCGCAACATCTTTACAGGCGTTTCTTATTTATTTACTACAAATCATAGCCATTGGTTTGATTGGTTCCGTGGTCGGTGCACTGATGGGAACAGGTATCGAGCAATTTTTACCGATGGTTGTAAAAGATTTGCTACCCGTCACTATTTCAACAGTTGTATCGTGGCAAGCGATTGGGCAAGGCATTGGATTAGGCATCATCATCTCTGTGTTGTTTGCTTTGTTGCCACTCCTTTCCATACGAAACATATCTCCTTTAAACACATTGCGTGTATCGTTAGAATCAGTCTCATTGGTAAGAGACCCCATTAGATGGCTGGTTTATTTTCTCATGCTTCTTTTTGTTATTGTATTTTCTTACCTGCAGTTAGGCAATTGGGCGCAAGCTGTTGTTTTTACACTTTGTTTATTCGTTGCATTTTTAGTACTCACCGCTATGGCAGCTTTACTGATGTGGCTTCTAAGAAAATTCTTTCCTTCTTCAGGGAGTTATTTGTTGAGGCAAGGCATAGCGAACCTGTTCCGGCCTAATAACCAAACCCGAATTTTAATTGTATCTATCGGGTTGGGCACAGCCCTGATCTGCACTTTGTTTTTTATTCAAGGCATTTTGCTCAACCGCGTAACCATTGCATCGAGCGGCAACCGGCCCAATATGGTGTTGTTCGATATTCAATCAGCACAAAGAGAACCGTTAATGGCATTGGCACGGCAGCAGGGTTTGCCGGTAACAGGAACCATTCCAATTGTTACGATGCGGCTGGAAGCCATTAATAACATTACACCTGCTCTTTTATTGAAAGACACTTCTCTTCCTTTGCAACGCTGGGTGTTCCGAAGGGAGTATCGCGTTACGTTCCGCGATTCATTAACCTCAACAGAGAAAATAAAAAAAGGCAAATGGACAGGCAATGCAAAAGAAGGGAACATGATTCCTGTTTCGCTTGAAGAACGGTTTGCGGAAAGAAATGGAATAAAGGTTGGAGATACAATGCACTTTAATGTACAAGGCGCATTACTAACAACCGTCGTTGGCAGTTTGCGCGAGGTAGATTGGAACCGTTTGCAAACCAACTTTCTGGTTGTTTTTCCAGCCGGTGTGTTAGAAGAAGCGCCGCAGTTTCATGTGTTATTTACAAAGGTTTCTTCAGCAGCAGCTTCTGCGCATTTTCAGCAAGCGGTAGTAAAACAGTTTCCCAATGTTTCTGTCATTGATCTTCAATTAGTGCTGAACATATTGAATAATTTATTGAGCAAGATTGGATTTGTAATTCGCTTTATGGCAGCATTCAGCATGGTAACAGGATTGGTTGTTTTGATAACTTCGGTTGTCATCAGCAAATACCAGCGTATAGAGGAAAATGTGTTGTTAAGAACCCTGGGTGCTAAAAGCAAGCAAATATTTGTAATAACGGCACTTGAATATTGTATGCTTGGCGCTATGGCTGCTGCAACAGGTATTGCATTAGCTATGGCTGCCAGTTGGGCGCTTGCCAGATACACTTTTGAAACCACGTTCACACCACCTCTTTTTTTTGTGCTATTGGTGTTTGTTTCTATCGTTATTTTAATAGTTGTGATTGGCATATTCAACAGCCGCTCCGCCTTGAATAAACCACCCTTAGAAATTTTGCGGCAGGAAGTGTAAGACTGGTGAATAGAAAGAAAACCTTCACTTCAATTGGCTTGAAAATGAAGTAAAAGTAAAATTGCCGCGAATTAAAAAAGTCTGCAATTGCATCCATTTACGAGCTTTTTATTTTGTTTGTTTTGCTTTGTTGGCGATTCTGGCCGGCACGGCAACCTATCCAGCCAAAATTATTTTACAGCTTTCGAACGACCCGTTTGATGAGTATCCCAAATGAATGAAATTTCTATCCAAAACCTACTGTACATGCGCAGCTGTATACAAGTGGCTCAGCTTGATTAAGTCCGTTGCATAACACTTTTAGGCTCTGATGCCATCAAATACTTATAGTGCAAGTTTTGGTGCAAATAAAAATGGAGTTACGCTTCACAACACGTAACTCCTTAATTTTCATGTGAATCCTCCTGCACCTTGCTTACGCGCTCATCGTCTGGGAATATTCGATAATTTTCGGATAGTCTCACTCTATTGCGCTAATCTTCATACAAGTTTGCAGCAAATCTTTCTGCTACTGCTTTGGGAGCTAACCATACCATAAAAGCACCAAGTATGTTGATGAATCCGGCAATAACTTCACGCTTCTTTTTAAACATGCTTTTAATTGCAATTGATGCAGCTTCATCGGCAGTCATATTCAGCTTTTCACCTGCCTTCATTGCTTTTTTTCCAACGTTAGCACGCGCGCCAAAACCAGTATCAGTGCCGCCGGGAGAAAAGCAGGTAACTGCTACATTTGTTTTTTTCAACTCAAATTGCAAAGCTCTTGTAAAGCTGACAACAAAGGATTTGCTCGCGGCATAAGTACTTAAAAAAGGAACTGCTTGGTAAGCGGCAGTGCTTGCAATATTCATGATGTAAGATTGCTTTTGTTTTTGCAATAAAGGCAGAAAAAGAGAGCTTAAAGCAACCATTGAAATCATGTTTACATGCATCATTTCTGTATGTTCCTGGGCAGTGTATTTTTCAAACCTTCCGCTTAACCCGTAGCCTGCATTGTTGATGAGAATATTGATTTGGATATTACTATTGATGATCCAATCAAAAATCATTTGACCCGCTTTATCATCTGACAAATCAACTCGTAAAAAATGCACATCAATTGCATATTGTTGAATTAAATCAGAAGCGATTTGGTGTAATAAATCTTCGCTACGTGCAACCAAAAACAAGTTTATTTTTTTGGCTGCAAGCTGGTAAGCAATGGCTTTGCCTATCCCTTTGCTGGCACCGGTAATTAATGCATACGACATATACAAAAAAACTAAGGCTGAAGCAAGAGTTTATCTGAAATAATGATACAATGCCGTTCTTGTTTTTTCATTTTTAGGCGTGTACTTGCCGGTAATCATTGGTATATACATAACACGGCGAAGGCTTTTTTCTCCTATGTAAGGAGATTGCTGTACCCGATGCCATAAACGACCATCATGAACCGTAAGATCACCCGCTGATATATTAAAACCACCTTCTTTTTTATCGGGTTTGTGAGTATAATATTTTTTGCCAAACATCAGCCCCAGCATACTTTGTTTATGTGTACCCGGCAACACACGCAAGCCGCCGTTTTCGTATGGACAGTCGTCCAAATGAATACCTACATTAATCATTGGCATAATGCGCTGACCAAAAAACAAATCGCGTGGGCAGTCAGTATGCCATCCCATTTTACTAAATGCTCCGTTAGGCACCCGTATATAATGATTGAATACCAAACCATCTTTTTCCTGCTCACCTATTCTGCCTTCGTAAGGATGCAGCAAAGGCAACAAAGCCTGCAAACGGGCATCGTCAAGCAATTCATGTAAAAGCGCGCTAAACAACGACAAAAAGCACGAGCGCTGAATTAATTTATTTCCATGCTCATCAATACCAAATTTTAAAAGAGTTCCATTTACTTTGGTTCTGCCTTCCTCCAGCCATTCTTTATCTATGCGATCAATTTCTCTGATGACATCTGCTACCGTGGCTTTATCTAAAAAATGAGGGAAACGTATAACACCGTGTTTGTTATAAAAACGAAGCTGATCGTCCGTGAATTCGGTTCCTAAACAAAAATCGGGAGATTCAATTACTGCCATAATAAATAATTTTTGCAGGAAATTGTATTCTTTTAAAAGATAATTGGTGTTTACCTTTTTTAGTTATCAATCTTCCTTGTATGCATGCAACCATAAAAATAACCTATTAAATTTACTTTTTTATTAGCCAGGGTACCTGCTGCACCTTTACATTTGTCAATAAGTTGAAATATTGTAATCAAACAGCTGTGTAAAAATAAGGTTTGAAATTATTAAAATAAGATTACTTAAAATCTTACACACTTATGATGAAGTGCAAGCCTGCAACGATCGATGGCATATTTTTGCAGATACAGGTATGAGCAAAAAGAAAAATGATAGTTTGGCAGCTGCTTCAAAATAGTTTTGCAGAGCTTTGAGCTATCGTTTTTATTGATTAGTTCGATGACTTATGATAAAGAAAAACTGCTTGCTGTTCCTGCTCCTCTTGTTTAGCATTTTGTGTTATAATAGAACCATTGCACAAACAGAAGAGAGCTTTGCAGATTTACCGGACTCCTTAAAACAAAAGCAGTTATTATATTATCAAAACCAAACCGATCTAATAGATTTAGGCATGAGAATTTTTCATAAAGATCCTGCTATAAGGCTGAAAGACTTTGGAAAAATTGATACCAAACTGAAGTTATCGTTAGGACCGATAATCGAATACACTTTATCAACCGGTTTTACGGGCGGCGTGGCAGCCAGCGGGGCTTTTTCAACAAGCAAAAACAGTTCAACCAAAACATCTTCGGTTTTATTTGCAGCCAAATACACGCAAAAGAAACAATTCCTCATTCCCATTCAAACCTCGGTATGGCTTCCGGGAAACAAACTGTGTTTCAATGGCGACTGGCGGTTTCTCAAATATCCCCAGAATACTTACGGTTTCGGTGGATACACCACACAGAAAGATGTTTCTACGGTGTCGTACAATTACATTCGTTTTTACGAAACTGCTTTACACAAAGTGTCAACCAATTTATATGCAGGTTTAGGCTACCAGTTAGATTATCATTCAAACATAACTCAATCCGGAATCAATGCAGGATGGGTTACTGACTTTACGAAGTATGGTTTTACCAAAACATCTACCTCTTCCGGTGTTTCGGTTAGCCTTAGCTATGATTCGAGGAAAAGTTCAATCAATCCGGAGGGCGGAAGTTTATATTTGAATATGCTTTTTCTTCAAAACATCACTGCATTAGGAAGCAGTGGCAACTTTAATTCTATTTTGCTCGACGTAAGGAAATATTTCCAATTGTCGCACAATCTTACCCTTGCATTATGGAGTTATAATGTAATTACGCTTAGCGGAAACCCTCCTTATCTTGATTTACCAGGAACGGGAAGCGATACTTACAGTAATGTAGGACGAGGCTATGAATTAGGAAGATTTATCGGTAAAAAAATGGTTTACGTTGAAGCTGAACTTCGGTTTGGAATCACTAAAGATGGATTGCTTGGCGGTGTTGTGTTTACCAATGCCCAATCCTTATCTGAATTAACAACAAATCAATTGAAAGTCATTTCTCCGGCTGTTGGTTTAGGATTGCGCATCAAGTTCAATAAGTTTTCAAATACCAATACAGCCATTGATTATGGAATTGGAAAAGGTGGCTCGCGAGGTTTTGCCGGTAATTTAGGAGAAGTGTTTTAACCAGAATATCAAAATAAAACAATCGAAAGCTTCATCAACAAAACCGATTTACTTAAGTTCTTTATTTTGCACATTTTATTAATGAAAATATCATCTTTTGGCGTAAGCGGAATATAATTTTTCAAAAGCGTCAACTGTTTTATAAATATCATGCTGCTGAATGAATTGGCGGCTTTTCTCGCCCATATTCTTTTTCAGTTCCGGGTTGGTAAGGATAGCCTTTATGGAATTAACTACCTTTGCAACGTCGCCCTCATTATACAAAAAGCCGTTTACGTTATCTTCTACCAACTCGCTTAAAGCTCCCGCATTTACCGCAATCACTGGCAGGGCTGATGCCATTGCCTGCAGTGTAACCAGACTTAATAATTCGGCAATGCTTGCGATAATAAAGCAATCCGCTAATTTATAAATATACGGCAGGTCTTCATCGGGAACAAAGCCTGTAAATAAAACATTGTCCGCAATACCTAACTGCTGCGCAAGTGCTTCAAGCGATGCTTTGCTATTGCCTTTTCCTACCACCACAAAGCATACATCAACGTTTTGTTTTACGGCGATGGCAACCCCTTTTATAATTTCCTCCACACGTTTCTCAGGATCTAACCTGCCAACATAAAGAAGTATCGGTTGATCAGGTATTTTATACTTTTGTTTGACAGCATGGTTTTTTCCCGGAACATTGAACTTCTCCAGATCAATGCCGCTTGATATCGCTATTGCTTTTACCCGTAAATGAGGTTCTATGATAGCAACGCCAGTTTGTGTGGGTGTGGTTACAATATCTACCTGGTTAAACACTTTGGTAAATCCTCTCCACAAAAAGGCGGTCAGCCAGTGTGTAAAGGCTTTTCCTTTTACCATTACTGTTATGTTTTCGGGCATAAAATGATTGGTAGCGACCACCGGTATTTTCCACCGTTTATTAACTTGTAAAACGGCTTTGCTGATAAAAAAATGATCCTGTATATGAATGATATCAGGTTTAAAATCGCTAATGATTTTCTTCAGCCGGGCTTTTATAGAAAGTGGAAATGGAAGGCGTATAGTGCGATAAAATAAAACAGAAAATGAAGGCAACCCAAACACATTGAGTCCGTCAATTTTAGTTTTTGTAAAAGAAAAACTTGCCGATGGCGCAATCACTGCAACCTCGTGTCCTTTATCCTGTAGCATCGGACCCACACGGCAAACAAAATAATACACTCCGTTAATATGCGGATAGTAAGTATCCGACACAAATAAAATTCTCATTGTTTCTTTCGTTTAGAATTAATAAAAATAACCAGTACAACAACTACAGCAGCGACAATTGTAAAGGAGGAAAAGAAATCGAGATAGCGATTAATTTTTTGATAAGCATTGCCGAATAGCAAGCCCAAGCCCAAATAAAAAACGTACTGGAAAGCGGAAGTGAAAAAGCATACGGCAATGAATTTTTTATAAGGAATTTTAATATTACCGGCAAGGTAAATACCCGTTACACCAATGCCCAGAGCTAATTTTGATAAAGAGATTGTTTTTATTGGGTTGGCATCAAAATAAGCGCGAACGGTCTGTACATTTTCTAATTTAAATCCAAGGAACTTAATGAATTTTTTTAGAAAAGAAGGTACGCCGAATCTTCCCAATGAATAAACCAACGAATCGCCGGTAACATCTCCCAATACAATAATCGGGTAAACAAAATATGGGTTTAAAAGATGGAGAGTGCAAAGAAACCCGGCTATCACTGCTAAAATAGGACCTTCAATGATGGCTAACGGAAACAATAACACGTACTTATACAGAATGAGAAGGTGAATGATTGATTTCAATAAAATAATTTTTATAAAAAAGAATGTAAAAACAAATCGGTTATCATTTTTATTTCCCGAACCGCTAAACAATAGAATAAATATATTTCACAGGTTGGTTTGTCACAAACATGGTTGCAAAAACTGTTTTTAATGACAGATAAACTGCAAAAGAAAATACTCATGCAAGATTGTAAAAAACAAACATAGCTTTTACTTTTATGCCAAAATGAAAAGATAGAGTTCTTAGGCATTAGTTCAAGAGTGAAACACCCGCCGTTTGGTAATGGCGTGATAATAAGGCTGAACAAAAAAAGTTATGAAATTTGTTTTATTGAAATCGGCGTAGGACCTATAATGAAAGGAGTGGAAATGAAAATAATAGAAAGGAAGGAGCCTGAATTTAGGATAAGCTTCAGCGAAGCAAAGAAACCTTGATAAAGATACTGCATGCCTGGATATATCGCTCTAATTGACCATATTGTAGCGTTATTAAATGACCACTCTGAGTAAGTGTTTTTTAAACTTACAAAAGAGCTGTTTGAGTGATTAAAAATAAGGTTTAAAATTCATTGTCTTGTTCTGTTATTCTTTTGTTCCATTTTCTTCTGAGTGATTCTCTTTGTAATTCTATGCGGTGTGTATTGTGAACGATTCTGTCAAGGATAGCATCTGCAACCGTTTTTTCTCCTATCACATCATACCATTGTTTTACAGGAAGCTGAGAGGTAATAATAGTGGCAAGTTTACCATGCCTGTCTTCTATTATTTCAAGCAGTGATGCACGGCTTGTCTGATCAAAGGGCTGTATACCAAGGTCATCCAGTACTAGCAGGTCCTGCTTTTTAATACGATTCATTTCTTTAATAGAAGATCCGTCGGCTTTAGCCATTTTGATTTGTGACAGCAGCTTACTGGTATTGGTATATAAAACTTTATATCTCATCTGGCAAGCCTGATAACCAATGGCGGAAGCAATAAAACTTTTACCTGTGCCTGTACTTCCTGTAATCAGCACACTCTCGCATTTGGCAATAAAGGAACCTTCGGCAAGACGATGTAAATTGTTTTTATCAATGCCTCTGTCAGCCGTGTAATCTATCTCCTCAACGGTTGCTTTATAACGGAAGCGGGCATTACGCAGGCTTCTTTCAATGGTTCTGTTATGGCGGTCATCCCATTCACTGTCAATTATCAGTGCAATCATCTCGTCTGCTGTGAAGGGATCATTGCGGGGCGATTCTATCGTGCTTTTAAATGTATGATACATTCCAAATAGGCGCATACGGCGCATTTTGTCTAAAGTAGTGGTGTTCATAATTGTTTGTTTTATTGATAATAATCTTCTCCTCGTATGTTGTGATGTTCAGGCACGGGCAAATGTTCTTTGTCATCCTCGCTGATTTGATCAAGCCTTTTTTCAAGTATCTGTACAATAACGGGATAGTTATATATACCAAAGCTGCCTGCCCTTCTGCACGCATTGATTAACCTTTCGCTGCCTACTTTTCTTATCAGATTTAATATACCTGAACAGGATTTATAAGCTTGCTCCGGATGTTGCTTGTGTTCTATAACCGCTATGATATAATTAGCCACATCTGCATGTATCGAAGTTGCTTGTTCAATAAACTTTTCGGGTGTCCATTCACTTAAATAACGATGTACTGAAGCCAGACGCTCATTGTTGGTGGTGTAATGGTTTTGCGGTACCCGCGGCTGTGTACAGCTATACGCTCGTACTTATAAAATATCTCTACCTGCGAGGGGAAGTATACAGGAGTTTGATTCTCTTGTCAATAAAGCGATATGGAACACTATAATAGTGTTTATCAGCGCCAAGGCAAACATGATCATTCTTCATCACTGTTGCCAGAAACTACTGTTTACGTTCATAGCGGTACAGCGGCAGTGATTTTAAAGTATGTTTCTCCAGTTCTTCAAACTGTTGTCTCCTGCTATAATTTCTGCCTTTGAAAGCACTTGTGTTATGCAGTTCCAGTGACTGCAGGATAGCTGTATTTAAGGTATTGAGGTTATAATGGACTTGTTGTTGTACAAAGGGATAGATGCGGGAATAAATAATTTTGACCACCCCTTCTACCAGTGACTTGTCTTTAGGTCTGTAGGCTCTCGCCGGTAATACAACTGTTCCATAGTGCTCTGCAAAGTCAGTAAAGGACTCATTAATAACCGGTTCATATTTGCTGCTCTTTGTTACGGCTGAACGTAAGTTGTCAGGAACAATGGCTAAAGGCACGCCACCAAAATAATGCAGTGCATTCTCGCAGACGCTGATCAGTTCCTCCTTGCGTTGGCTCATCACTGCCTCCACATACGTAAGCTGGCTGCAACCCAGTATTGCTGCAAACACTTCTACTTCTTTTATCTCCCCGCTTTCCTTATCTACTATTCATAATTTATCACCTGCAAAATCAATATACATTTTATCACCAGCCTTATGTTCCATGTGCATCACTGGCTTTACACGATTGCTATAAAAGTGATAGTATTTTTTAAACTGGGTATATTGTTAGGCAGGAATATTAGCTGCCGCATACTCTCCCACAATTGAAGTAGGGTAACGCCTTTACGGCTCATTTGTTTTTCTTGTGTCAGGTAATAATTGTTGCAACCTATCGAAGCGCTCATCGGGTGGCTTAGGGTTGGGCTCTATAAACAGTTTCTCCAGTTCATGATCACTGAGTGAAGCAATAATCTTTATAGGTAATGCGAAGGGATATAAAACGACCTATGTAACGTTTAACCGTATTACGTGCTATTCCGGTGATGGCACTAATTTGTTTCTTGCGGGTGCCCTGGTATAGTATCTTAAAATCTGACGAAGCTTGAGCATGTTGATGGATTTATTAGCCATGTGTACTGTGTTGGTTTGAAAACCAACTTCAGCAATTATGGCAACCCAAACAACTTGTTTATACGCTCGCAAAAGGGGGTCAATTTACAGCGATACAGGTGATCAGTTTAAAGCGATACACCTGTCAGTTTAACACGATTTACTATGGTCAGTTTAAGCGATTTTTCCAAGTTGAGCAAATTAATCTGCTTAACACTAAACTCTCAAAAGCAAGAAACCTGCTCATTTCCGAAACAATGGACGCCGCCGATTATCGGTTAATTAAAACCGAAACTGAAGATGACATAAGAAGATTGGAAGCAAAATTATCACATGATTCTATAAAGCATTCGGATTTTGACAGCTTGCTTGAAAATGCATTGCATATTTTCTCACATCTCGATTGTTTGTACCTGAAAAGCAGTACGGTTCACAAAAGAGAAATCATTAGTTCGATATTTCCCGATAAATTAATTTTTGACGGATGCAATTATCGAACTACCCGAATTAATGAGGCTGTACAGCTGATATACAATCTGGATAAGGGTTTCAGAGAAAATAAAAGGGAACATTTCAGTCATTTTTCTGAAATGTTCCCTAAGGTGACCCCGCAGAGACTCGAACTCTGGACCCGCTGATTAAGAGTCAGCTGCTCTACCAACTGAGCTACGAAGTCTTGATTGGGGCGGCAAAAATACTCGAAACCACTTTATAACGCAAGCCTTTTGCAAGATTATTAGCAATGCTTTGATAAGCAAAGGAAAACAAATTGATAACTTAGTATGATTGTTGAACCCCTAATAAATTTGTGTAAAAACAAAAATTATGGACAATACAAAAAATCCCTTCTTCTCAAAAATCGAAACAGATAAGCTAAATGTAAGCAACGAGGAATGGAAGAAAGTTCTGCCCGCTGACGTATATCATATTGCAAGACAGAAAGGCACTGAACGACCTTATACCAGCCAATACGAAGAGCTTAATGAAATTGGTACTTATTATTGTGCGGTTTGCGGCAATGCTTTGTTCAGAAGCGACACCAAGTTTGAAAGCGGCTGCGGCTGGCCTTCTTTTTACGAGCCGATAAGCAAAACTTCCGTCATTTACGAAGCCGATAACACCTACAGTATGCGCCGTACTGAAGTGATGTGCGGTCGCTGTCATTCCCATTTGGGCCATGTGTTTGAGGATGGTCCGAAGCCAACCGGCTTGCGGTATTGCATCAACGGTGTGGTACTCGATTTTGAAAAGGCGAAAGAAGCTGAAAAGAAATACGATGAAGAACATAAGCAGGAGTAATCACAAAGAATAATAGACATAAAAACCGACTCGCCTGTTATGAAGTGAGTCGGTTTTATTTTTGTTCTATCACAGATAATATGTTTCCGGCAGGATCTTTAAACCACGCTATCTTCGGTCCGTTTCCTTGTAAAATTCCCTTTTCATTTGTTTTTATTTCTCCTTCATACTGTTCAAATCGTACACCTGCTTTAGTAAGTTCGGTTACCATTTCTTCTATATTTTGAACCGTAAAATTAAGAACTGTAAACGTTGCCGGCGTATGGTTAGGTTTTGGATAAATGATTACATTCTGACCGTTATCAAAATGCAGTTCTAAAATTCCCATCGCGTTCTCTTCCGTTTTTAATCCAAGCGTTTTACTATAAAAATCGTTTACCGTTTCAATTTTGTCGGTTGAAAAACTACTGAATGTTTTTGAATGAGTGAGCATAGTATGGTTTTTTAAAATGAGAAACAAGAGTTTTTATTTACAGACACAAACGTATAAATTCAATAATGCAAATAAGGGTATAATAACGACAATTTGAGGTGGTGTTTGCAACAAAAGTTTCGGCTGATTTATACTTCACTTTAAAACAATTTGCTGCTTTACATTTGAAGAATACGAAACAAATTAAATAATAGATAAAGACATCATAGAGAGAATGATAAACTTACGTTCCAATTATCCGAGCCTTGATAAAGAAAGCGAAATGTTCGCCCGTTTTGTTTCGCATTATTTGTACAAAAACAAACTGTTACAAAGTTATTTGTCGCTGCCCAACGAACAGTGGTTTGCCATGTTGTCCTATTTTCTAAATGTTCCCGCTGATGTACTCAATAGGAAGAGCCGTATCGAAATGTGCAGCAGTGGTAACAGTGCTGTGTTTGCGGTATTGCTTGCTTTGCGGCCGGTTCATTCTGTGATAGCTGTTGAAGCCTTTACTTATAGCAATTGTAAAGCCATCGCTCACTTGTTAGGCTATCAATTATTTGCCATTGAATTGGATAAAGAAGGCATGAAACCGTCATCAGTAAAGGAAGCCATTAGTAAAGGAGCGAAATTGTTTTATGTGCAGCCAACCATACAAAATCCAACGTGCAGCGTGATGAGTGAAGGACGAAGAAAAGAGATTGCAAACATCATTTCCCAAAGCAACGCGATGCTTGTCGAAGATGACGCATATCGCTTTTTGCATCCGAATCCACCTGCAAGCTTTTTGGAATTGTTGCCCGGAAAAACAATTCATATTTATAGCTTGTCAAAGCCCTTCAATTCGTTTGTCAAAAGCTGTTTTATTGTTCTACCGAAAGAGGCTATTGTCAATCTTGCAACTGTTATTGATACAACCGGAAGTTCGCTATCTTCCTTGTCTTTTTTATTGACTGAACACTTGCTATGCCTCGATGCTTTTAAAGAATTAATTGTGCAAAAACAAAAGAGGGCAGAACAGGTGCAAAACATCATTCAACCCATTATTAGCGGCTTATGGTATCACACATTCTCTACCAGTTTTCATATATGGATTTCGCTACCGCAATCTATCAATTCAAAAAATTTGGTTGAACAATTAAGGCAAAAACAAATCCTCATTACCGGCGGCCATGAATGTTCTGTAAATGACGATGCAGGCTTTATTAGAATTGCTTTACCGGGCGAAAAAGAGGAAGCTGTTTTGCAAAACGCAGTAAATCAAATTGTGCAGTTGTTATCGTAACAAACGCTTTATACCTTTTGCCAAATAGCATCTACAAACCATTCCTGCGAATCAAAGAAATGGCGCACAGGAACAAAGCCACTTTGCTTTGCCAGCGCATCGGTTTCTGCTACCGAATATTTTTGTGATAACTCCATCCAAATTGGTTCGTGTTTTTCAAAATGAAACACTTCGGTATCAGCAATGGTTACCGTTTGCCGGCACGTGCTGATAAGATAACTTTCGCAGGCGCCAGTGGCAGGGTTGTAAGTAGGATAATGGTTAAATTTGGTTGTATCGAAATCGCCGCCAAACTCTTTATTAATTCGGTTTAATAAATTCAGATTGAAAGCTTTGGTAACACCTGCTCTATCGTTGTAAGCCGCTAAAATTTGTGCAGGGTCTTTCTTCAAATCAAAACCGATCATAATTAAATCTTCCGGCAACATACATTCCTGCAACAACTTTAGAAATAGCACTGCGTCACCTTTTGAGAAGTTGCCAATGTTACTACCTAAAAAAAGGATCAGTTTTCTTTTGTCTGAAATTGTATTGGCTTTTTTTAGCATTTCAAAGTATTCACCCTGTAAGCCATTTACTTTTAAATTTTTTATTTGTTGTGGCAATTGTTTTTCTAAATACCGAATAATGTTGGCTGAAATATCCACCGGAAAATAAGTAAAGTTGATGTTTTGCGATGCCAATTCTTTCAATAAAAAAACAGATTTCGTGGCGTCGCCGGCACCTAATTCTATTACATCAAACTCATTGTATTTCTCTAAAAAAGTTTGTGTTAACGTTGATGTTTGCTGCGAAAAAATTTCCATCTCGCAGTCCGTTAAATAATATTCGGGCGATGCCATAATTTGCTGAAACAAAGCATCGCCTTCGCCATCATAAAAATATTTCGAGCTCAATTTTTTAGGTGATGATTGCAAGCCATTGATTACATCGTTGTAAAATTGATTCACGTGTTGGGCTGTTATCGTGCCAGCCTGATGCCTGTAAACTGCCATTGTAAATGTGTTTGAAAAAAGTTGCGGTATGTGATGCGGCTATGGCCTTGGGGCGTTGCCACCGAAGCACCGCGAAGCACCATTTGGTTTACCATGAATTTGCCGTTGTATTCGCCCACAGCGCCTTCGGCTTTGCTAAAGCCAGGGTAAGGCAGATAAGCGCTGTCTGTCCATTCCCAAAGCTGTCCCCAATTAAGTTGCGGTGCGGCAACTTCCCATTCGGCTTCTGTTGGCAAACGCATTCCCTTCCAGGCTGCATAAGCTGCTGCTTCAAAGAAGTTGATGTGCATTACCGGTTGGCCCAAATCCAATGACTGCAAGCCTTTCAATGTATAAGAATGCCATACGCCGTTTATTAAATGCCAGTACAATGGGCTTTGTAAATCGGTTGCCTTTACGCGGTTCCAGCCTTCAGCATGCCACCAGCGAAAGTTGCTGTAACCACCATCGTTTATGAACTCTAAATACTCTTTGTTGGTTACCAATTGCGCTGCAATTTGATAAGATGGCAAATACACTTTATGATGGTTCAATTCGTTATCAAAACAAAAACCTTCACCCCTAAAACCGATTTCATAAATGCCTTCGGGAGTTGAAATGATTTCATTGGTTGATGAAACATTTATGGTTTCAATTCCTTTTTTATCATACGCGGGGAACAAAGGATTATGACCTAAAATGTATTTGATGTCGCTGTACAATAATTCCTGGTGTTGTTGTTCATGATTGAAACCCAGCACCACGAGTTCTTCTATTTCTTTCGATATATGTTCCTGTAAAAACAAAAGCATCGCTTCATCCACGTACTGTCTGTATTTGTAAATATCAGCCACCGTTGGGCGACTCAAATTGCCTCTGTCTGTACGAATTACTCTTGCGCCAACCGTTTCATAATAACTGTTGAAAACGTAGTTAAAATCAGGGTTGTATTCTTCATAATTCTTTGCGTGAGGCTTTAATAAAAACGTTTCAAAAAACCAGGTGCTGTGCCCTAAATGCCACTTCGGCGGGCTTACATCTTCAACCGGCTGCACTACATAATCTTCAGTTTGCAAAGGCGCACAAATGTCTTCAGTATGCTTGCGTACCGCTTTGTATTTATCAATTAAATTCATCTCTTGTCTAAGTAATTTTTTAAATCGGAAATGCTCACTATGTTGTTTTGTTTTGCCCATTTTTTACGCATCATCAAGGCATATGTATTGTTGAAACCAATGGGTTGCAGCCATTGCAAATTGTACTTCTGGCTAAATTCTTTCTTTACAAAATTGTATACCGCTTCTTTATTTCCTGCCAATTTTTTTAATTCGTTTGTAGTTGGCTGTAAGAGAACCAATAATCCTGTGCCTGTGTATTCGGGATACATGTCAATATTGTTATTCATAATGGCATTAAAACAAATCTGAGTGCCACCCAAACCCGTTTTTGTTTCTACATTCAATTGCGTGTAACCTTTAATTAACATGCTGTACATACTGATAAGAATATATTGCTCGCCAAAAATTTTCGACCCCAAACGAATGACACCTTTCGTGCCGTTCTGTGGCGCTTTGTACAAATGATGCTGTATTAAAAAATCTTTGGCTACTGCTTCCGGCAGTTGTTTGTTGTAATCAACTTTATAATTCAAATCTGTCATGATGCTATCGTTAATTATGCCCGATAGTAAGTTCAAAACATCTTTTAATTCAGGATATTTTTGAAGCACATCGTTACGAACAACAGGCGCCGCAAAATAGGGCGGAAAGATTTGCTTATCATCATCCAGCGTTATCAAATCATAAGCTTTTAAGCGACCATCAGTGCTGTAACCGCTGATTACATCCAGCTCTTTTTCATACGCTGCTTTGTACATCACCGCATCACTGATAACTACATTGGGAATAGAAAGATGATACACAGAAGTCAATCCTAAATAGCCATCTTCCCGCCCCATGAATTCAGGCGTAAAGCCAGCCAGCAGTTTATTTCCTGTTGCAGGAATCAAATAAAAAGAAGAAAGTAACAATAACAGCAAAGGCAGAACCAGTGCAGCTTTGCGAATGTTTTTCAATTTTATGTTTTGCGCTTTGGAAAGTAGAAAATCAAACAGGATAGCAAGCAAAGCAGCAGGGATGGCGCCCGCCAAAATCATGTTGGTATTGTTGAGCGAAATACCGCCAAAAATAAACTCGCCTAAGCCGCCTGCTGCAATGTAAGCTGCGAGTGTTGCCACGCCAACATTGATAACAGTTGCCGTTCTGATGCCAGCCAAAATTACCGGCATAGCAAGTGGCAATTGTACTTTAAAAAGAACTTGTTGCGAACTCATGCCGATGCCTTTTGCAGCGTCAATCACCGACGTATTTACTTCGGTAATGCCGGTGTATGTGTTACGAATGATGGGAAGCAGCGCATATAAAAATAAGGCAGTGATGGCAGGCAACGGACCAATGCCAAGCAATGGAATAAGAAAGCCCAGCAAAGCAATAGAAGGAATGGTTTGCAGCACGCCTGCACCGCCGAGCACACCGGCTGCCCAGCTTTTTTTTCTTCCAATGAAAATGCCAAGCGGCAAGCCAATAAGAATGGCAATGAACAAAGAGATAAATGTTAGCCCGATATGCGTAACAATCTGGCTTCCGATTTTGCTCCGTTGCTCCCATACAAATTGCCACAAAGTTTGTTGTTCGTTCATGCAATCAACTTTTCTTTTTGCTTTGCAACGCTTGTTGAATTACTTCAAAAGAGATTTCTTTTATCTCGCCTGTCGCTTCGTTTTTTACAATTGCATTTTTGTTTTTATCGGTTATTTCTTTCATTGCATCCCATAGTGTTTGTAATGAAAACAAACTATCATCACAGTTTTGATGCGATGATGGAAAGCACATCCACACTTCTTCCAAACGGATAGATTGTAATTCTAACTGAAGACGTTGCTCTTTGAAAAAAGAACTTACAAAATTGTTGACCGGATGAAACAACAAGTCGGCTGGCGAACCGATTTGTACAATTTTACCTTTGTCCATCAGGCAAATCCGATTACCCAGTTCAAAGGCTTCCTCTACATCGTGCGTTACCAGAACAATGGTTTTCTTTTTCAGTTCATCCAAACCTTTTACTTCGGCCCGAATGCTAACCCTTGTTACCGGGTCTAACGCGCCAAAAGGTTCATCCATTAATAAAATTTGAGGATCGGCAGCAAGAGCTCTTGCCAATCCTACGCGTTGTTGCTGACCACCGCTTAAGGCCACCGGATAAGCATTTGCGTACTCTTCTGGCAACTGTAGTTTGTGCATCAGCTCAGCAACGCGATGCTTTATTTTTTCTCCTTGCCAATCCAACAATTTAGGCACAACGGCAATATTTTCTGCCACTGTATAGTGCGGAAACAAACCATGATGCTGCAACACATAACCCATGTTTCTGCGCAGGGCTTCAACAGGCTGCTGCATAATGTTTTTACCGCTAATACTAATACTTCCTGAACTTGGTTCAATCAACCTGTTGATCATGCGCAAAGTTGTTGTTTTGCCACAACCGCTTGTGCCGAGCAACACCAGCGTTTCGCCTTCCGCCACTTCAAACGAAATATCATCTACTGCAATCGCATTGTTAAACCGTTTGGTGATATGATGAAGAGCAATCATTATTTATCTAACGACAGAAATAAATTGTTCAGCGATTCGGCATATAACGGGTGTGCAATAACCATTTCTTTAACCACATCGCAAGGCACTTTACCAAGCATTGCCATTTGCAAAATGGTCATTGTTTCACCGCCTTCTTCACCCAGGATGGCAGCGCCTAAAATTTGTTTGGAATCCGCGTCTACAATGACTTTCATTAGTCCGTTGGTATGTCCTGTTTCACGTGCGCGTGCAACATGTTCCATGGGCAAAGTGGCAACCAAAATGTTCACTCCTTTTTTGCGTGCCTCGGTTTCCGTCATACCGATTCTACCCAATTGCGGGTCGGTAAACATGCAATACGGAACCATTCTTTCTTTTATGCTGATTTGTTTTTGCTCAATTATGTTCTTATACAAAACAAGATAATCGTTGTAAGAAATATGCGTAAAAGCAGGACCGCCTTTTACATCGCCGATGGCATAAATGCCTTTTATATTGGTTTGTAAAAATTCATCTGTTTTAATGAAACCTCTTTCATCTGTTTCTACACCCGCCGCAGTTAAATTCAAATCTTCCGTGTTGGGTGTTGTGCCTGCCGCAACGAGGATGTGCGAGCAGGAAATGGTTTCGGTTTTATCCCTCACTTTTATGGTTACTTCTAATTTGTTATCAACCTTGCGAACACTTTGCGTTTGTGCGTTTGTTTTTACAGTAATTTTCTCTTCTTCTAAAAATTTCACTACTTCTTTTGCAATGTCTTCATCTTCTTTTATCAGCAATCTTTCGTTGTGATCAAGTACGGTAACCTGGCTTCCAAAGCGGCGATACATTTGTCCAAACTCAAGCCCAATATAGTTTCCACCAATGATAAGCAAATGTTCAGGCAAGGTTGTTTGCTCCATCAATGTTGCGGAAGTAAAATAACCGACTTCTTTTAATCCTTCAATATTTGGAATGTGAGGACGCGTGCCGGTATCAATAAAAATAAGGTTTGCTTTTGCCGTTTTTTTTGTGCCATTTTCCAACACAACCTCAACTTCTTTTTCACTCCTGAAAGAAGCTTGTCCGCAAATTAATTCTAAATTTTGAGTGTTTTCCAAACCGTCCTGCAAACCGGTTCTTGACTCTTCAACAATTTTATTTTTTCGTGCGATTACGGCAGGTAAATTCACTTCCACCTCTTTTACCTTTACGCCTTTTTCTTTTGCTGTAGCAGCGTTGTAAGCCGCTTTTGCCGAAGCAATCATGGTTTTGGTAGGCGTACATCCGGTATTAATGCAAGTGCCGCCAACATACCTGCGTTCAATCAGGGCAACTTTCCAACCTTGTGCTGCCAGCTTTTTGGCTAATGGCGTGCCGCCCTGACCCGAGCCGATAATGATGGCATCAAATTGTTTTTCCATATTGTAGTTACTTTCTTTAGGTGTTTCGTGTTTATGAAATGGTGGCATTAAATAAGTAGGCAATGCAATATACTCCACGGCTGATAAGAGGGATGTAAGTAAGGAAAACTTTACGAAGGAATGAGAAAGTAAATTCTACTTTTTTTATCACAAATGGAAAAAGGTTGTTATTCCAAATAGCAAGTTTTGCAACTCGATGCCTTTTAAAAGCGCTTTTAAAATTCAGAGCAATCAAAAGAAACTTTGCCATGTGCATATCACTTTCGCCTTTGTGCATAAATTTTCTTTTGTGTGCATTTCCGCTTTTTGTTTTTGAGGATAAAAAAGCTCCTTCCAAAACTTCACTTTTGCAATTCCTTTTCTCATATTCGCTCTTTCTAATTCCAAATAAATGCTAAAAGAGTTAGTTTTTTCTTTAGCTTTATAAACGGGAAGCGGATATTATTCTACTACCAACTAAATCAACCAACGTGGACATTATTAATAAAGACCGCCGCAACAAACGCAAGCCCTCTATTGACGTTAGCACCCTGATGTATGGCAAAGTACCGCCGCAAGCCAAAGAATTAGAAGAAGCCGTACTGGGTGCTATCATGCTTGAAAAAACGGCTTTCGATACCGTGATTGAAATTCTAAAACCCGAATGTTTTTATGTAGATGCACACCAACGCATTTACAACGCATTTAAAAGTCTGGCTGATAAATCAATGCCGATTGATTTATTAACAGTAGTGGAAGAACTGAAGTTTAAAGAAGAATTGGATATGGTGGGCGGACCGTATTACATTACCAAACTGACCAACTCCGTTGTGTCCAGCGCTAACATTGAAACCCACGCCCGCATTGTGCTACAGAAGTTCATTCAGCGTGAGCTCATCCGCGTCAGCGGTGAAATTATTGGCGATGCGTATGAAGACAGTACAGATGTTTTTGATTTGATGGATGATGCCGAAGAGAAGATATTTCAAATCACCAATAACTTCCTTAAAACCGATTACCGCGAGATGAGCAGCGCGCTTGCCGAAGCCATCAACCGGATAGATGAACTGCGTACGCGGCAGGAAGATATCTCTGGTATTCCGAGTGGTTTTCCTTCGATGGACAGGGTTACTTATGGCTGGCAAAAAACCGATTTAATTATTCTTGCCGCTCGTCCTGCTGTGGGTAAAACGGCATTTGCCTTAAACCTTGCACGCACGGCAGCTTTGAATAAAATTCGCCCTACGCCGGTAGCTATCTTTCTCTCTTAGAAATGAGCGCGGGCCAGTTGGTACAGCGTATTCTTTCTGCCGAAAGTGAAATTCCGTTAGAAAAAATTTCGCGTGGCAAAATGGAAGATTATGAATACCAGCAACTGCATTCAAAAGGCATCAAACGGTTAGAAACGGCGCCCATTTTTATTGATGATACAGCAGCGTTGAACATCTTTGAATTTCGGGCAAAAGCAAGACGTTTGGTGAATAAGCACAAAGTGGGGTTGATTATTATTGACTATCTGCAACTGATGAGTGGCAACAGCGATAAGGGCGGCAACCGCGAGCAGGAAATCAGCACCATTTCGCGCAATTTAAAAGCATTGGCCAAAGAACTTCAGGTTCCCATTATTGCGTTAAGTCAGTTGAGTCGTGCAGTAGAAACGCGTAAAGAAAGCAAGATGCCACAGTTAAGCGATTTGCGCGAATCAGGCGCCATTGAACAGGATGCTGATATGGTAATGTTTATTTATCGTCCCGAATACTACGAACAGATGTCAAACGAAATGGGCGAAAGCACACGCGGCGAAACGCATATCCGCATTGCAAAACACCGCAATGGTTCGTTAGAGACTATTAAGCTGCGCGCGCTATTGCACATACAAAAGTTTGAAGAATGGGAAGGCGATGGCGGCGGCGGTTTTCCGCAAGGCGGCAACTGGAAGCCTTTACCACCTTCACCTGCCGGTGCCGACGATACCGGTGGCGGCAGCAAATTATTCATTCAAAAAGGCAGCCGCATGAATGATGGTGAATTTGATGATGGCTTTGGTGGCGGCGATGTGTTTTAGTTATATAGAACACGGATAACATGGACTGCGTGCACGGATGGTCAGGATTTATTTTTGCCTATATTTTAGGGCTGTCATCTTTTGATTTTCAATGAATCTGTGGTTCGGGCTGTTCGTTACAAGTCCGGCACAAAGCCAAGGCACATTACCTTCACCGGGCTTTTCACTTCCATCCCGCATCCCATCATCAGTTGAATATTTTATTAAGCAATTCCAAAGTGCATCGTCATGGCGAGGAACGAAGCCATCTGCGCTTTACAAGAGGTGCAGCATATATATTATGAACCAGTTATCTTTATTCATTCACAACTACCATTCACCACTCACAAACAACCTCACTGTACCATCCACAGATGGCTTCGTTCCTCGCCATGACGTGCAGGCCACTTCATCAATCACAAGCCTCATAATATCCATATCCCAACAATCACAAACATCTTATTCATCCCAGTTTAGATTATCCAATAAATCCGTGCACGCAGTCCGTGTTATCCGTGTTCTATTATCTTTGGCATACAATCAGCAACACATAAACCATTATGGCGTTTATAGATTACTACAAAGTGCTCGGCGTTGATAAAAACGCTTCTGAAGATGACATCAAAAAAGCCTATCGCAAGCTCGCGCGGAAGCTTCATCCCGACCTCAATCCAAATGATAAAGAAGCCAACCGTAAATTCCAGGAAATCAACGAAGCCAATGATGTGTTGAGCGATCCTGAAAAGCGCAAAAAATACGATGCCTACGGCGAACATTGGCAGCACGCAGAACAATATGAACAAGCCCGGCAGCAGCAACAACAACGAGGGCAGCAACAACCATTTGGGCAAGATTTCGAATACCATTACTCGGAAGGTGAGGAAGGCGGCTTTTCCGATTTTTTTGAATCTCTTTTTGGCAATCGTGGTAGCGGTGGAAGACGACAGCAAGCTGCGTTTCGCGGACAGGATTACAATGCAGAGTTGCATCTTTCCTTACGACAAGCTTACACCACGCATCAGCAAACACTTAATGTAAACGGAAAAAATGTACGCATCACTGTGCCTGCGGGCGTTGCTGATGGTCAGGTAATTAAATTAAAAGGCTATGGTGCGCCGGGTGTGAATGGTAGCCCTGCGGGCGATTTATACATCACGTTTGTGATTGAAGACGATCCCCAGTTCAAGCGTTTGGAAAACGATTTATATACCACCATCAACATTGATTTATACACTGCTGTTTTAGGTGGCGAGGTTACCGTTGATACATTAGGCGGAAAAGTGAAATTGAAAGTAAAGCCGGAGACACAAAATGGCACAAAAACAAAGCTCAAAGGCAAGGGCTTTCCGGTGTATAAAAAGGAAGGTGAATGGGGCGATTTAATTCTTACTTATAATGTAGCCATTCCCACCCATTTAACCGAGCAGCAAAAAGATTTGTTTACCCAATTGTCAAAAATGTAATGCCATGCAGGAAGATAAAATTACAATGGAAGAATACGCCCAACAATCGCATACCGATATTCAATTTATCAATCAGTTGACTGAATATGGTTTGATAGAAATTGTGATACAACAACAGGTGCATTACATTCCTTCGCACCAGTTGCCGTTGCTGGAAAAATATACGCGGATGCACTATGAACTTGATATTAATATGGAAGGGATTGAAGCCATCAGTCATCTGTTACAACGCATGGAAAATATGCAAAATCAAATGGAAATGATGCGAAGGAGATTGCGGATGTTCGAGCCGCATTTATAAAAGCGGCCCTTCCAAAACCTACTGATAAATCTCCAGCAAACCATCGGGCAGTGTTACATGAATTTCTTTTTTCTTACGGTCAATTTTTTCAATCGTTTCTTCATGCAAAGGAATAAACGCTTCTTTGTTTTGATAAAGGGTTTTCAATAAAATTTGATGCGGCTGTTCTATCACTTCCTCAACAATACCAATCATTTGTTTTTGCTCATAAATTGAAAATCCAAGTAAGCCAATGGAAGAAGCTTTGCCGGCTACTTTTTCAAAATCAGATTGCGTAAGCCAAACATCTTTTCTGATAAAGCGATGAGCCGCTTCTTTTGAAGCAATGCCTTCCAACAACACATAACTTTCTTTATCGTCTTTTGCTTTTGCGCTTTTTATAAAATAGGGAAGCAGATTGCCTTTTGTTTCTTCAACAAATAGGGCTTCTACGCTTTTAAACGTTGATTTTTTTTCCAAGCCATGTTGCAAAATCAACTCCCCGTTCACGCCAAACGTGGCAACTATTTTTCCAATTTGAACGTAATCCATTGTTATTGTTTACTGGTTAATTGCAAGAAGATAATTAACCATTAAAAATTTAAAATATCTCAATCACTTTCCCCATTGCCATTGCAAATACAGAGGAAATGCTTTTGCCCAGGTAGCAACATTGTGCATTCCATCAGGAAGTTCAACATAGTGAATGTTTTCATCAGCATAACCTTTTTGTTGTAGCTCTTTTATGAGGTCGAGTGTATCTTCAATCGAATCAATAATGCCGTTGTTATTTCTGTCGGCAAGTTCATCCAAGGCGCCGCATTCAAAAAAGAAACGAAGATGCTGAAAGTAAGGCAGGGCGCGGGTTTGTGCATGCATGATTCTATCGGTATCATCGTTATACAATCTTCCATAGCCTTTGCTTCGCCACCAAAACGAACCACTAAAACAGCCTACACTTACAAAATCTTTTGGATGATTGAGCACAATGTCCATCGCACTCAAAGCGCCTAACGAAAAGCCTGCAAACGATTTGTTTTTGCACGAAAAGTTCGGATACCTGTTTTTTGATAAAAGGCAACAATTCCAGCATTACAAAATCGGTGTACTCTTTCGCTTTGGCACCTTGCCCTTTATAATTTTTTTGAATGATGGTTCCATATTCATTTTTTCTGTCGGTTCCGCAATGAATGCCCACGCACAGCAGCGGTTCAATGGCATCAGTATTATACAAATTAGAAAGTATATCGGAAAAAGGCATTAGGGGCAAATCCTGCCCATCATTAATCAATAATAAATTGACTTCACTGTTATTGTAGTAAGTGGGTGGAAGGTAAACATCCACCAGCACATCGCGGTTTAAAAAGCGGGAAAAAAGGGTTTCGCTGATCACAGAAACATGCGCATCCGTTCTTACATCATTCATCATACAAAATTCAAAAATAGTGAAACGACAGTATCACTCTTGCTGAAAAGATGATGCCGGTTTGAAATTTGTTTTATTACTTTGAGGTGTACCGTTTTATTATTTATCATTTTTCAAAACATAACTTATGAAAAAAATCGGGATTTTGTTTGGAAAAGAAAGAAGCTTTCCGGATGCTTTTGTTGAACGGGTGAACAGTAAAAAGGTAAAAGACATTACTGCCGAGCCGGTAAACATCAACAAAGTAGCACAAGGCGAGCCTACCGAGTACGCGGTTATCATTGATCGCATTAGTCAGGACGTTCCTTTTTATCGTGCCTATTTAAAAAACGCCGCCATTGGCTGGCGCGGCGGTGATCAACAATCCATTTTGGTGGAGTGCCGATGAAAAGTTTTTTAATAATGCATTAGCTGTAAACATTGATGTTCCGGTTCCGAAAACGGTCATCCTTCCTTCTTACCAATTACCCGATGATACCAGTGGCGAAAGTTTTAGCAACCTGGCTTACCCAATGGATTGGGAAGGCATGTTTAAATACGTTGGCTTTCCGGCTTACATGAAGCCTTTTGCAGGCGGCGGCTGGAAGAACGTTTACAAACTGAACAGCATTGAAGAGTTTTACGAAAAGCATAAAGAAACCGGGCAACTGGTAATGCTGCTGCAGGAAGAGATTGTTTTTGAAGAATATTATCGTTGTTATTGCATTGGCGGCAAGCATGTTCGCGTGATGCCTTACGAGCCGCGCAATCCGCACCACTTACGCTACCAGGCTCCGTTTGCACCATCACCCGAAAAATTGAAATACCTCGAAGGTATTGTGCTTCGCATCAACCAGTTTTTAGGTTATGATTTTAATACGGTTGAACTGGCTTTGCGCGATGGCACTGCTTATGCTATTGATTTTTGCAATCCTGCGCCTGATGCCGAACGTGCGAGTGTTGGTGAAGAAAATTTTGAATGGGTAGTTGAAACCGCAGCCAATTTTGCCATTGAAAAAGCAAAGAACTGGAAGGCGGGAAAAGACAATCTGACCTGGGGTGAATTTGTAAAACGGAGCACGGCGAAAAAGAAATTGTATCCGTAAAAGCTTTTACCGCAGAGAACAAAAGTTGACTAAGGTTTTGCAGAGAAATTATAAGCTCTGCGTAAACTCTTTTTCCTCCTTTCTCCGCGGTAAAAAAACATGCAAAAATAAACCTTGCTATGTACACACAATACGATGATGATGGCAATGTGCAAATGGTGGAAGAACCATCAGCAGATTACATTTATACTTATGCCGATTACCTGAAATGGAAGTGGGAGGAGCGCGTTGAATTGTTCAAAGGCATTATCATGAAGATGTCTGCACCAAGCAGCAAACATCAGATGATTGTCGGCAGGCTGCATTTACCTATCGGAACCTTTTTACAACGAAAGTCTTGTTCTGTTTTTATAGCGCCTTTCGATGTGCGTTTGCCGGTTCAAAATAAAAAGAAAGACAACGAAGTTACCACGGTTGTGCAACCGGATTTGTGCGTGATTTGTGATAAAAATAAAATAGACAAACGTGGTTGCATTGGTGCGCCGGATATCATAATTGAAATCCTTTCGCCGGGCAACAACAAAAAAGAGTTGCAAAACAAATTTGAATTGTACGAAGAAGCCGGTGTGTTAGAATATTGGATTGTGGTTCCTTCGGTGGAAATGATTATCATTTGGTATTTGGAAGATGGGAAATACAGCAAAAGCAAACCTTTTACTAGTGGTCAAATTATCACAACGCCCATTCTGCCCGGCTTGGAAATTAACACCACTGACATTTTTAATCAATAACCTATGGGGCATTTAAACTTTAATCATTTTACACTTGGCGTTGAAGAAGAATACATGGTCATCAACCCTGAAACACGCGAGTTGACCAGCCATGAGCAACGGATTGTTACAGAGGGGCATAAGGTTTTAAAAGATAAAGTAAAAGCCGAAATGCACCAGGCCGTGGTGGAAGTAGGCACCGACATTTGCGCGAACATTGATGAAGCGTATCGCGATGTGTCAACACTGCGTAAAACCATTTCACAAATTGCAGGTGACCTTGGCTTTTGGATGGGCGCATCGGGCACGCATCCGTTCAGTAACTGGCAAAGCCAACTCATCACTGACCATGCGCGGTACAATCAAATTGTAAACGAATTGCAGGAAGCTGCCCGCAGCAATCTCATTTTTGGTTTGCATGTGCATGTGGGTATGGAAGACCGGAAAATGGCAATTCACATTGCTAATTCGGCGCGTTATTTTTTGCCACATGTGTATGCGTTAAGCACTAATTCGCCGTTTTGGGAAGGCAGGATAACAGGCTATAAATCGTTTCGTACCAAAGTGTTCGATAAGTTTCCGCGTACTGGTATCCCTGATTATTTTGAAAGCATCGAAGCCTACGATAGTTATGTAAATCTTCTTATCAAAACAAACTGTATTGACAATGCAAAGAAGATATGGTGGGATTTGCGCGTGCATCCTTTCTTCAACACTGTCGAGTTTCGCATTTGCGATGTGCCAATGACTATTTCCGAAACCATTGCCATCGCCGCTTTGTTTCAGGCCATCTGCGCAAAACTGTACAAGCTGCGCAGTCAAAACATGAATTACATTATGTACAGCCGTGCGTTAATTAACGAAAACAAATGGCGGGCAGGAAGGTACGGCATTGACGGAACGCTAATAGATTTTGGAATAGAACAGGAAGTGAACACACGCGTTTTAATTTATGAATTGTTAGACTTTGTGGATGATGTGGTTGACCAGTTGGGCAGCCGCGATGCCATCAATTATGTTCATAAAATGATTGAAAACGGAACCGGCGCCGACCGTCAACTGGCGGTGTTTAACGAACATAAGGATATGAAAGATATTATTGATTATGTACACAGCCAGTTTTTGGTTGAATCAGCTTTCTGATTGATTCAATCGCTGGTTTGTATTTTACTTCAGTGTAGGATGATTAAGCGATGCCGTCATTCCGCAATTGCCCTCAACACGATGCTGCACATTTACGCTTTTACGAGGGCTTTGTGCGGAATCTGATGATTGATTTATAAAGATGATTCAGTACATTAAACAGCTTTACAACATTGTAACATCTTCAAACTTACAAGATCAGATTCCGCACAAAGCCCTCGCAGTTACGATGAAGGTTTGAATTCGTGTCGAGGGCATTTGCGGAATGACGAAATGCTATCTTTCAAAATGAATCAGTATCATAATTCTAAAACCAACCGCAATATGAGAAAATGGCTTTTTGTTTTTGCCTCTTTTTGTTTTGTTCATTTTTCCCATGCACAATTTCCGCCAACACCTGATAAAATTTACGGCGAATTGTTTATTGATGTACAGATGAACAAAGTGTTTCCCGACAATAAAACTTTTGTTGATTGCATTCCCAAGCGCGACCCAAAAGCTATCGTCGCTGATTACTTAAAAGAGAAGAAAGATTCGGCTTCTTCACCGTCGTTTCTTCTTCATTTTGTAGAAGAAAATTTCCAGGTTCCGGTAAGTGTTACCGGCAGTTATCAATCCAACAAAAACGAAAGCGTTGTTACGCATATCAAGCAGTTATGGAGTGTGCTGAAACGCAATCCTGATAAAGAAGTGGACGGCAGTTCGTTGCTGCCATTACCTTATTCCTACATTGTTCCCGGCGGCAGGTTTCGTGAAATTTATTATTGGGATTCTTACTTTACCATGTTGGGCTTAGAGGAAAGCGGCGAGTACGAAACGATGGAAAACATGATCAAGAATTTTGCTTACATGCTCACGACTTATGGGCATATTCCCAATGGCAACCGCACGTATTATTTAAGCCGCTCGCAGCCGCCTTATTTTTCAATGATGCTTGAATTATTGGCAAAACAAAAAGGCAGTTCGGTGTATGCCATCTATCAAAATGCTTTGTTGAAAGAGTACGATTATTATATGGATAAAACGGCAAAAACAAAGCATGTAGTTACAATGCCCGATGGCAGTACTTTAAACCGTTATTGGGATGCCGATGTGCGCCCGCGACAGGAATCGTTTGTACAGGATTCAACCTTGGGAATTGGTTACAAAGGTAACCTTGCGATGCTGTATAAAAACCTGCGTTCCGGTGCTGAAAGCGGCATTGATTTCAGCAGCCGCTGGTTTGCCGATGGCAAACATTTAAGTACCATTCACGTTACCGATTTCATTCCGGTTGATTTGAATGGTTTGCTGTATCATCTTGAGCTTACGCTTGCCAGATCGTTCAAAGAAACCGGCAACCTGCTAAAAGCAAACTATTACAATACGCTTGCCGCAAGGCGCAAAGCTGCCATCAACAAATATTGCTGGGATGCGAAAACGGGCTGGTATTACGATTATGATATTGTGGCAAAAACAAAAAGTCCTGAAGTTACCATTCTGGGTATTTCGCCCTTGTTCTTTCAGGTTGCTTCCAATACGCAAGCCAAGGCTGCGGCTCCGCATTTGCAAAAGAAAAATTGCTGAAAGACGGTGGCTTTGTTACTACCTTAAAAAATACCGGCGAGCAATGGGATGCTCCTAACGGTTGGGCGCCATTGGAGTGGATAAGCATTAAAGGTTTGGAAGACTATGGCGAACACGCACTGGCAGAAGACGCTGCCAAACGCTGGGCAGCCCTCAACATTAAAGTGTTTCACAACACCGGGAAAATGATGGAAAAATACAATGTTGTAGATGCAAATATAGAAGGAGGCGGTGGTGAATATGCTTCGCAGGATGGCTTTGGCTGGACAAACGGCGTGCTTTTAAAACTGATGAAAGTTTACAACATCAAAGAAGATAAATAGCAACAAACTGTGAGCTACGAGCTATGAGTTGGGTAAACAGCATGTACGAAATTCAAAATTAAAAAGACAGAACTGCAAAGTTTGTTTTTGCCCTAATTTCAGCAGAAAGGTTATAAAAATCAAAGACTCCACCGATTGAGGTGGAGTCTTTGTTATGTTCATAGCAATCGGAGAGACCTATTGTTGCGTTTTGAAACAATCGAGTTTTTCAAAAGCGCGGGTAAAAGTAAAGGTTATTATGTATCTCACAAACTCCGTTGCCGATTGTCAAACGCAAAACGTTGTGCTGCTTAAGGATTATCTGATAAAAACAAGATATATATGAAGGATATTCAATGGTTAAACGATTTTATTTTATCATTTCAAAACAGAAATTCTAATAATTTATAATTTAGCCATTTGCTCTTTTTATCCTGTTCTTATTTATAAAAGAACATCTCATCTTTTATGCTTCCTTAATCAACCACACTTCTGTGTGGAGGTGTTGATGGATAAGGCCGGCTTCGCTCTTTCACACGAACTACACAACCTGTTTCAACCAAAATCAATGTAAATAAAAGCATTGCAATCATCCATTTTTTCATACACTCAAATTTTTAAATTGTGCTGCAAAACCATGCCAACAGCAGGCATATTTTCTTTACCAATAAATAACCCGTTGTGGGGCTGATTTATTATTGGGAACAATTGTTATTGCCTATTCTGCTGGTAACCTTCTGACTTCAGTAAGAAGAGATAACCGGAAAACATCTCACCTTATTACTTAACGTCGCGTAATAAGAGAATAAGATTATTCCAACGAATAATTCCGTATAGTTATTAAGATTACAAGGTTAAAAAATGATTAGAAAACAACTCCGCCAATTGGGTTATTTTACTTTCAACAACTATAACCATTGTATGACGAACGAATGAATGTTCGGTAGTTCAAAACGATAGCTGCACCTGTAATTTGATACCTCGCAAATTTGTTTTACGATGGACAAACCCAAACCATGCTTGCCGCTAAAAGAGTTGCCCTTGTAAAACCTGTTAAACACTTGTTGTCCGTCAAGCGCACCAGCTTCGCCACTGTTGCTGATAATGAATTGTGCCGCTTCCAATTGCAGATGAATGAAGCCATTGGCAGCATTATGCCGTGTGGCATTGCTGAACAAATTGTTCAGTAAAATATCAACCAACTGAACATTGCCGGTGATAACGGCAGGGTTTGTTTTCGCATCAATTTTTAATTGTAAGCTTTGCCATTGCTCTTCAAATTGTGCCAGTTTGTTTTTGACCATTTTTTCAACGTTAATGGTGGTTTGTTCGGCAAACTGACGGTTTTCAATTTTAGTTAGCAACAACAACGATTCGTTCAATCGCTTCATGTGGTTAATGGCTTCGTAGGAAGCCTGAATGGCTTTGCTTTGCGGCTCGGTTAAGGCTTCGCTTTGAATCAACAAATCCAGTTTGGAACGAACAACAGCCAACGGTGTTTGCAACTCGTGTGATGCATTTTCGGTAAATTCTTTCAATGCAAAATAATCCTGCTGTGCTTTGTTGATAGAAGTGGAAAGCGTTTGATTAAGCAGGTTGAATTCATTAATAGTGGTAGTGGGAAAGGCAACGGTTTTATTGTTAGATAAGGTAAAGCTTTGAATAATGTGCAAGCTGTTATAAAATGGCTGCCACAATTTGCGCAGCACCCAACGGTTGATGAAAAAAGTAGTTACCAATATCAGTACAATCGTTCCAATTGTAATCAAAATGATGGATTGAATCAAGTCATCTGTGCCTTCCAGCGATTTGCTTACGGTTATTAAATAATTGCTGCCATTCACGGTGGCGCCAAAAGCAATGGTTCTTTCCCAATCATCCTCTTCGTCTCTTCTATGATGGTTTTTTTTTGTATAAATATGATGGTTGTCGACTGGTAAATTGTTCACCAGTTGGTAACGTGTATGTTGATCGTGCACTTCAACCACAGGAGGCAACGAATGATAGTTGTTGATGTAAGACAGCACTTCATTTTTTTCGATACGCAGGTCTTCATCAATGCCATTGATAATTACATAGCGAAGTAAAAAAGAAAACGCAACTGAAGCGAGTAAAAAGATAACAACAGTTGACAACAAGTTGATGCGGCTGTACCTGGTAAAGAGTTTCATGGGTAACGATTTAAAAAGCAACACTAAATTTATAACCCATGCCATACACAGATTTGATGTAATCGGCACAGCCGGCAGCTAACAATTTCCGGCGCAAGTTTTTTATGTGCGTGTACAAAAAATCGTAGTTGTCGGCCATGTCCATATCGTCGCCCAGCAAATGCTCGGCAATAGCGGCTTTGCTAATGACTTTGTTTTTATTGCTTACAAAATACAGCAGCAAATCGTACTCTTTTTTGGTTACGTCAATATTTTTATTGCTCACATAAATTTGTTTTTCGGTGAGATTGATTTGCAGTTCATCCAACTGAATAATGTTATTGCCACCGAAAGATTTTCTTCGGATGATGGCATCAACTCTTGCACCCAATTCGGATAAATGGAATGGCTTGGTAAGATAATCGTCAGCACCCGCCTTCAGGCCAAACACTTTATCATCAATCGAGTTTTTGGCAGAAATGATAATCACGCCGTCGGCTTTGTTTTCACGTTTTAATTCTTTCAAAATTTGCAAACCATTGCCGCCGGGCAACGTAATATCCAGCACGATGCAAGCGTATTCATACAAAGAAATCTTTTCCAATGCCGATGCAAAATCAAAAGCTGCTTCGCACACAAACTGTTCATTTGCCAAATAGCTGCAAATGCTGCGCGAGAGTTCTTTTTCATCTTCAATTACTAATATTTTCATCGGCTTTGTTTTATCGGAAAATATAATCTGGGTTCAACCGCTAAGACACTAAGACGCAAAAAAATATGTGCAAAAACAAACTTCTTAAATCTTCGTCTTTGCGCCTTCGCGGTTTATCACTTTATTCCTTACTTTTCCTTCACCACAAAATGATACATGCCCGAACCCACATTCAACTTCACATAACCCTTTTCATCACCTTCCATCCGTATCTCATTTTGTTTTTGCACCATTTTTCCGCTTTCTGTTATTGCATCCACCGATGATGCCGGAAGGAACACTGTTGCGTTTGTATTGGCCGGTATTTCAACATCCATTTTCAAAGTGTGATTGACGGTATCACGTGTCCACCTATTGCTCAATGTTCCATAATAGGTTTGCAGGCTTGCGGATGCTGTTGTAAAGCTATCGCTGATATGCGGCTCTACTTTGATATGCTTGTATCCGGCACCATCTTCATACGTATCTAAGCCCACCATTATGCGGTACATCCAATCGCCAATAGCACCATACGAGTAATGGTTGAACGAGTTCATGGAAGGAAATTCAAAGGTGCTGTCGGGCTTCATACCATCCCATCGTTCCCATATCGTTGTTGCGCCCATTTTCACCGGATACAACCACGATGGATATGTAGGTTGCAGCAACAATTTATAAGCAATAGAATCGTATCCAAAACGACTTAATACACCACACAAATAAGGCGTTCCCAAAAAGCCGGTGGTTAAGTGGTTGTCATAACTTTTTACGTTCTCTGCCAATCTTTCTGCAGCTTGCCCGCGCAATTCATCAGGCAACATATCAAACTGCAAAGCCAGTACATAAGCCGTTTGTGTGCCTGAAACCAAACGTCCATTCGGTGTCATATATTCTTTCTTAAAAGCATCTTTTATGTTGTGAAGAAGCGATGTATAAGTTGCTTCGTCTTCTTTGTTACCTAATACTTGTGCAGCATTGATCAACAATTGTGTTGAATGTGCATAAAAGCATTGCGCAATCAAATATTTATCAGTAACCGCCGACCTTCCATCGTTATCATCTTCAGGGCGATAAAACAACCAGTCACCAAAATGAAAACCCGTTTGCCACAAGTGGTTTTTGCTCTTCGATGTCATATAATCTACCCAAGCTTTCATGCTGTTGTATTGGTGTTGCAGAATGCTTTTATCGCCATATGCGAGGTACATATTCCAGGGAACAATGGTTGCTACATCAGCCCAGCCGGTTGAGCCACCCGCATCATTTCCCAATACATTTGGAATCACAAACGGAACGCTGCCTTTGTTTTGGTCTGCTGCTACATCCTGCAACCATTTGGCAAAGAAATCATTCACATTCATATTGAACGATGCCGTGCGCGAAAACACCTGCGCATCGCCCGTCCAGCCAAGTCGTTCATCACGTTGCGGACAATCGGTTGGGACATCTAAAAAATTGCCTTTTTGCCCCCATTGAATGTTGTGCTGAAGCTGATTAATCAACGCATTGTTGGTTGAAAAACTGCCCGTCATTGGCATGTCGGAATACAAAGTAACTGCCGTAAAATTTTCGGGTTTGATGTCGCCACGAATGCCATCAATTTTGATGTAACGGAAGCCATGCCATGTAAAATGAGGTTCGAAGGTTTCTTCTTCACTACCTTTTAAAATGTAATGGTCCTGCGCTTTTGCTGCGCGAAGATTGGTTGTATAAAAGTTACCCTTTTTATCCAACACTTCTGCATGAGAAATGGTAACCGTATCGCCCGCATTGCCTCGCAGTTTTACTGTTACCCAACCCACTAAATTTTGCCCGAAGTCAATCACCTTTTCGCCTTTTGGCGTGGTGATAATTTGTACAGGTTTGAACGTTTCATGCTTGCGAACCGGCTCGTTATAAGTCGCCAATAAATTAGCAAAACCAAAAGTAGCAACCTTTACACCACTCCATTTTTTATCATCATAGTTAGGTAATGTCCAGCCTGTTTTTTGGGCGCGGTCGTCATCTGTTTCACCGTTATAAATTTCTGCATAGCGAACTTCACCTGTTGATGATTTCCATGTGTTATCGGTGCCGATAATTTGTGATGAGCCATCGCTGTAAGTAATGTTCATTTGCATCAGCAATGCAATGTCTTTCCCATAAATATTGATGTTATCCGAAAAGCCGATGATGCCACGATACCAGCCACTGCCCAGCGTTACGCCAATGGCGTTGTTACCGTTTTTTATGAGGTTCGTTACATCATAAGTTTGGTATTGCAAACGGTTGTGGTATGATGTCCAGCCGGGTGTTAAATACGCATCGCCAACACGCTGACCGTTGATTTGCGCTTCATATAAACCGTGCGCGGTAATGTAAGCCACTGCCGATGCTATTTTTTTATTCGTACCAAATTCTTTGCGAAACAAAGGGCTTGGGCGAAGCACAGAATCTTCTGTAAAACCCGGTTCAATCCACTGCGCTTTCCAATCAGTTTCATCCAACAAAGCCGTTTGAAAAAAAGCAGGATCGCTCCAGTTCGATGGTTTGTTTTTACCATCCCAAACACGCACCTTCCAAACATATTTTTTTCCGCTTTCCAAGGGATTGCCTTTGTAAAATAGGTGCACTGAAGAATCGCTTGCCACTTTGCCGCTGCTCCAAACAATAGGATTGTTTTTGTTGTTATTTGATACTTCAATTTCATAAGCCGTTTGCATAATGTTCCTTCCGTTGCCACTTAGTTGCCAGCTAAAGCGGGGCGTTGTAATGTCAAGCCCGATGGGGTTGTTTCTGTTTTCAGTGAGTAAATGATTCACTGTTACCTGTGCAGATGAAACAAGGGAAAAAGAAAACAGAAAAAGGGCAAAAACAAACCCTCTTGTAAGCCTTATGTTTTTGTGTTGAAATGCAGCAAAGCCTTGCCCGCATTGTGTTTGAGAAGATAATGATGAAACTGTTGTAGTTGAATGGTTGTCCGGCATGTTGATGTTTGTTTTTATGGCAAATGAATACAAGATTTTATTCTGAAAAAGAGATACAATCGCGTTGATTTTTATATAAGCGTTACAAAAAATTACAAAGGATAAACTTACAACATATTGAATTATGTGAACCAACAACGTTATCTCATTTAATTGATTTCGTTGTGAGGAATGCTCCTAATTATGAAGTTTGTTTTTGCACTAATTTTTCTTTTTATCGCATCTCTTTATTTTGCATAAAACATCAATCTACTACTACATAAAGTGGATTGTACGGTATTGGTGCAAATGCAAAAGCCGGCTTATTGATAACCGGCTTTTATTATTAGTAGTCATGTTGTTTCTTACATCACCTGTTGTGTAGCATCGCCGCCTTCCTGTTTGGTTTTGCGCTTATTATTGAAATCCATTTTGCCAAAACGGTAAGAGAAATTCAACCGAACCGTTTGCGGATTGTTCAACCGATAATAATCCTGGTAAAAGAAATCGCTTTGTGAAATCTGCTCGTTATAGCGCGTTCTGAAAATATCATTTACACTCAAGGTTACAGAAGCTTTTTGTCCTTTCATAAAGCTTTTTCTAATTGCTAAATCAACACCCCAGAACGGTTTGATATAACCTTGTGAAGAGCTTTGCGCCTGCATACCGGGAGGGCCGGGCTGGTTCTGCTGTTGTGTAACGGGAAGGTTGGCTTTGCTTTGGTAATCGGCTGATAATTGTATTACAAAATTAGAGGGCAACTTAAAGTTATTGTTCCATTTGCCAAACCAGCTAAGAATAGCGTCCTGCGAAGTTGTATTCAAATTGCTGGTGTTGATTTTAGACCTGTATAAATTTAAGTTCGTTGTCATATCCCACCATTTTGCAATTGTGTTTACCGAAGTAATTTCAGCACCGTAATTATAGCTCGAAGCTGCATTTACATACGTATTAATCAGGTACAATCTGCCAGCGGTATTGTAAGTAGAATCGAGATAGCGCGTGATTAAATTATCGGTGTGTTTGTAATAAACCGAAGCTAATAAAGTGTTGCCTTTTTTAAAGTTTTTGGAATAAGAAAACTCGAATGAATTGGTGAATTCAGGAACGAGGTTCGGGTTGCCGCGGGTAATGTTCGATAAGTCGGTTGAATCGGTATAAGGAATTAACTGAAAGAAGTTCGGACGGTTTACGCGCCTTGAAAAATTGGCCTGCAATTCCTGGTCTTTATTTAACTTCTGACTTAAAAAAACCGAAGGAAACAAACTGATAGGATAGTTGTTTGAAAACTGCTGACCTGTGTTGGTTACATCGCCTTTGTAGCTGCTGCTTTCGGCGCGCAAACCAATCTGATAACCAAACTTTTTAATGCTGCTGGTGATGCTTGCATAAGCGGCATACACATGGTCGTTGTTTTTATAATTGTTGGTAGCGGATGGGTTTTTTACAAAGCCTCCGGTTGAATCGCCATTGTAATTGTTGGTGTTGTTGGTAAGGTTGTGGAACTGGGTACGCAAGCCTGCTTCCAGCTTTGTGTTCTTCGACAGCGGATTTATATAATCGGTTTGTAGTGTCAAAAATTTCACACCACCATCCGAAAGCTGTTGCTGCAACAAACTGCCCGTGTAAGCATTGTTATTCGTAAAGTAGTTGGTGGTGTATAATGAATTAGAAGTGTGCGTGCCGGTAAAGAAGTTGCCATCTGCCGTAAGCTGTTCACCTTCCTTTTTAAAATTGTGAATCACGCCACCCTGCAAGCCATACGCATCAAAGGTTCTGCTGCCGGTGGTGTAACGATCGTTGTAGTTCATCAGCTTTGCATTGTCGGCAAGGCTATCACTGTTGATGGTTGAATTTTGTTTAAAACTACCATGAACATGAACACCAGATAACGACAGCGTAGTTCTGCTGGTTACGTTGTAATCCAACCCTACTCTGCCAAAAACAAACGTGCCGTTCGATTTATCTAAATTGTTTTGAAACACATGTGAAGCATCGTTGCCATAAGTATAACGGTCGGTAGTGCCGGTAGCGCGACTTACATTGTGATTTGCCATTACCGACGCAGTGAGATTAAGTTTGTTTTTGCGGATATTAAAATTGCCGCCGGTATTGAAGCCACCACGACTATCAACACCTGCCATCACCATACCGTTGTAGCCCGATTTTTTGTTTTTCTTCAATACCAGATTTAAGATGCCCGCATTACCGCCGCTGGCATCATATTTTGCCGAAGGATTGGTAATCACTTCAACACTTTGAATGGCATCGGCGGGTATCTGGTCTAATGTTAGCGTGGTAGGTCTGCCATCAATATACAATTGCGGTGTAGCGTTTCTCATCTTTACGTTGCCATCAATATCAACCTGCACCGAAGGCACATTGCGCATTACATCTACCGCCGTTCCGCCTGCGGTTACAATGTTTTTTTCTACGTTAAATGTTTTCTTGTCAATGTCCATCTTCAATGTTGGCGTGGTAGCAACAACGGTAACGCCCTGCAGTTGGGCAGCATCGCCAGAGAGTTGTATGTTGCCCAGGTTTTTCTCGAACGAAGGCATAGAGGGCATTCCGCCTGATGATGGTTGTTGCCCCGGCTTCGGCATTTTAGAAGGGTCGAGAAACATGACTTTTTGTTCTGTTTCTTTAAAGCCCGTAGCCGAAATTTTTATTTTCATTCCCATCAGCGGTAGTTCTTCAACATCAAACTCGCCTTTGTTGTTGGTAGTTATACCTTTTACCAAAATGTCTCTTGCTTTTTTGGTTGCTGTGTCGAATTTGGTTTGTAAAATCAGCACCGAAGCACCGGCTACCGGCTTGCCTATACTGTCAATGATTTTGCCTGATAAATGCCCGAGATTAGGTAATTGTTTGGTAGGCATTCCGCCGCCCGGAAACTGGGCGAACAAAATAGTGCAAAACAAAAGGGTAATGATTGTGAGTAAGAACCGCTTCATAAAAATGATTTATGCGGCAAAACTATTTGTGTGAAGAAGATTGAGATTAGCAAATGATACAAGTGCCGAAAATGTTGCGACAAAACGGGAAGGTGTGCTTTGTATGAGCACCAAACGAATATTATCGCATTTTTTATTCTGGCTGATGTAAGTATGCCTTCTTGTAGCAGCAGGATTTCACATCATCACACAAATGCCTTGATATGAAGACCTATGCAACATTAAACTTGTCTTACTTGTTGGTGCTGACAAATGAAATAAGTATGTGTTATTTGACTATGCTTAGAACTAGTACAGCGAAAGACAAAATTAGATACAGCACCAAAAGCCGGTTTCCTTTGCGAATAGTTACTTCATTGTATTCGGCTGCTTCCAAATCTTTTTCGTTCGCCAGTTTCCAAAATGCAACAAAAGACAATGCAAACAGGGTCAGAATTTTCAAAATGAATATGTTTTTGTCTTTTCCGAACAACAGGTCACCTTTATCTAAAAAACATAAAAGAGCTGCTATGTGTAAAAACAATAAAAGGGACATTGAGCACAACGTATGGAAGTAAGGAACACTTTCCCATCTACCACTTTTATAATACCGGTAAAATAGGAACATTGTAAATTGGACTGTTTTCATGTGAAGAAAGCTTTTTTAACGTCTAATGTAACACAGCTTGCCGCTAACACTAAAATAGGCGCAACTTAACACAGTAGCAAATAATATTCTCTGTTGCTAACCAACTGCTTTACGTTATATATTTTGAGATTTTAGACGCACAAATACAAACTGCCAGTTATCTTTTAAAGCTCAGGTATTATTTTTTGCAGCGACTATGAAGAATGCAAAAAATCAGTTACGTCACATTATTGGGAGACGATTCTGAAACCTAAAATTTCATTTTTCATGCAAAAACAAACCTTGGATGAGTTTGTTTTTACTGCTTTTTGAGATGAGTTTTCTTCGATACCCATTCAACGGTTTAGTATTGCAGCAGGTATGTTATGACAGAACTTTGTACAATAGCCTTAGACGCACAGTGAATGAAAATATTTACATTTAATTGTACAATGAAACGGTTCCAATGAATACAATAGCAACCGAAATTTAAAGGGTCAATTTAAATATCGATATTTAAATTGACCCTTTTAAAAGCGGCAGCTTTTGTTTTTACCGTATTTTTTCGTTTATAAAGAATTTGAAAAGCTTAATGTTGCGCCCACCAAAGCGGCGTTGATACAGCATCCGGCCCACCCAATTCAGCAACCGCCTGGTTGTAACCATTCACATTTGAATTTTGCAGACTAGAAGGGTATTTCATCCGCTGTGGAAAGAACTGCTGATTACTTGTTGTATAAGTAGCTGAAGTAAGTGATGGCAACGTTTGAATTGGCGCTTCCAAAACAGGATTTTCAAAAAACGGCAAACCCAATCTCCTGTGATCGCTCCAGGTTTCCAATGGCAGCCAGGGTGTTTGTGCGATAAACTTCTGGGTAATGATTTTACTAAGAAGGTCATTTCTAACTGCACCATTCTGATACAGATTGTTTACCGGATAATTGATAGCAACCGTGCCCGCTTTTCCTGTCATTCCATCTACATAACTCATTTGATGTGTATTGCCGGGCTCTTCGGTATGCGTCCAGCTTACAGAAGTGCCATTCCGGTCATAGTCCTGTGACGTTAGATAAGATGAAAGAAAATTAGAAACACCCCAATAAGCAAAGCTGCTGGCAATACCTGAGTTGTAAGCAGTTGGTCCGCTAACAGGTGTGTTCCAGCCACGAACAGCGGCTTCCGCTAATAGAAAATAGGTTTCCCAGGGAGCGAAAAACACTCTTGCAGCCGTAGTTTGCCGGAATTGGTTTTTCAGGCTTGGTGCTTTACCAGTAGCACCTCCAATCGTAATCAGGTCGTTAATCGAATTGCTTACGCCTCCTTTTGCGCCCCAATTGCCATCGGGAACGGGGTTCCAAGTATATTTGGCATCAATAATAGCGATCGTATCCTTACCGCTTGCATCACGCAAAGCACCTACTGTGTTTGCATCTACTGCCCCGCAGGTTCCGCTCGGGAATGAAGGGTCGCTGCTGTTGCCGGGCATATAAAAAATCTGGTAGGCACGCGGGTCAATGGTGTTAGGCAAACCATCTAACCAATATCCGGTAACAGGATTATTGGTCATAGTAGAGAACTGAACCGGATAATATTTGCCTACATAATCAGCAGATTTTACATTAGCGATAGCAGCACTTTGTGCTGAAGGGTCAGTAATTACGGTAGGGATTTGAGATTGAGAAGTTACTCCACCTAAATTTACGGTGGTATTATTAAAGGTAACAGCCATTGGTAACTGAAACCAGCAACGTGTATAAACACCTGATAAATCGTTCCACCCCTGCGCGCCTTTTACCTGGAAGATCTGGCTGTTATTGATAATCAGTGAGTCAGTTGCCGCAGCCTGAAACTGGGCTTGTGCAGTGGCAGGATCTACCTGTGACATACGCATAGCCAACCGTAGGCGCATAGAGTTGCAATAGGCTTTCCAATTTAAAAAATTAAAACCATAAGCCGGGTCTTCAACGGCAACCGATGAAGGAACAGGGCTAACGGTTAAATCAATTTTCGAATTGGCATCTGTTAGTTCAGACAGCATATAATTATATACAGTCTTTACATCCGAAAAAACAGGATTGACGCCCTGAAAACCATTGATTGGCATCGGGCCAAAATTGTCTGTCATCTCGCTCAACAGATAAACACGCCATATACGCGCAACCTGCAACAAATTATTAGTGTACAGCTTTTGTGTCTTGTTAGCAATTTGCTGGGTAGCAACGGTAATTGCACTGTTGATATACGTCAAAGCCCCTGCCTGGTTGCTATAATATTCACCTATCCATTCATCGTTATAACCTCCCCATGAAAATGTAGCCCCATCAGCATCAGAAATCTGGTGCCCCGCTGCTGTCCAGTAGAGTATGAATCCCCTCTCTGAAACACCCGGGTTCTGTTGTGCATGAACAATGGAATTATCAATAAAATACTCAACCTGCACCTGGTTTGTATTGGCAGCAGTAGGATTGGTATTAATTTGATCGAACTTATGACAGGATGCAAACAGCAACAAAGCTATTATTGCCACTGCCGGATTTTTCATTATATATTTCATCTTTTTAAAATTATGTTCTTTAAAGCATTAGAATCCTAAAGAAAGATTTACAAAATAGGTTCTTGAAGTTGGAGGACTACCGTTTTCAAATCCAACAGCAGGCGTGCCGGTTGCATACACCGATTCAGGATCTATGCCATGGATATGACTGGTGATCAACCATAAATTATTGCAGGATACCGATAAAGAAGCACGCTGTATAAAACTTCCGCTCAACATTTTTTTAGGGAACGTATAGCTCACCTGTATATTCCTGATGCGGATGTTAGAAGCGTCATACAAGTTGGCTTCTGTGATACCTGTATTTCCTGCACCGGCTATGGCAGACCAATACTGCTGAGGAGAGATTTTCGTTGTGTTTGGAGTATATTGGCCTGTTCCTCCACTTTGAACGCCATTCACCACCATTGAATCTCTCGAACCATTGACAACTGTAAGTGCCGAGGTTCCGCTCAGTTCCATCGCCTGCAAGGTTCCGGAGAAGATTTTACCGCCAAAACGTGCATCCAGCAATACCGACAGCCCGAAATTTTTATAGGAGAACGCATTGGTGATTCCTAACAGGCCTGTTGCCTGCTGGTTTCCTAATCTTACCACGCCTCCCGGGTCTGCCTGCGGTAAACCGGCAGAAGTCAATACCAATTGACCGTATCCTTTGCTCGTCTTGTCAGTTACTCTCTCGAATTGAGTTCCATAAATTTCGCCATACTTTTGTCCTTCAACCGCTAAAATTTGTATCGCATCATAGCCACCCAGTTGGTATTTAGACACCGACGGATAAATGGATTTAACTACGTTATTATTGTTTGAATAATTGATCGTTATGTTCCAGTTGAATGAATTCGGGCGGTTCAAAATTTTTGCGTCGGCTACCAATTCTACGCCTGCATTTTGTATGTTTCCTGCATTGATGATTTTGGAACTGTATCCGCTTAAAGGATCCAGTGGCAGCGAAATCAATTGATTGGTGGAGTTGGTCTTATAAACAGAGAGGTCAAACCCTATACGACCTTTAAAAAAGCGCATTTCCAAACCTGCTTCAAGAGATTTCATCAACTGCGCTTTCACACTATCATTATACAATGTTGAGTTGCTGTAAGCTGTAGGATTTCCATTTGGATCTGTACCGATAAAATAGGTATTAGATAATTGGTAAGGATCCAGGTCGCTGCCTGCCTGTGCATAAGTGCCTCTTATTTTGGCAAAAGAAAGCCAGTAAGGAAGCGATCCTCCGTTTCTGGTAATCATATCAGAGACAACATAAGATATGCCTATTGACGGATAGAAAAACGATCTGTTTGCCTTGCTCAAGGCAGACGACCAGTCGTTCCTGAACGTGCCGTTCACAAACAGGTAGCCGTCATAGTTGAGTTCGGCAGAGCCGTAGAGCGAATTGATTTTTTTCTGTGCGTAGCTCTGGCTAAGTGAAGGTGTTCCTGCATAATTGGTAATGGTAAACAGGTTGGGAACCACCAGCGTATTTGCACTGGCGCTGATTCTTGAATCGGTCCAGTTTAGCAAATTACCTCCTACCATTACCGAGCCTCCTAATTTGCCAATTACATTGTCCTTTCTTGCAGTAAACATGGCGCTGAAGTTGGTTTGACTATACGTTTGCTTTCCTAATGTATAACTGCCAGGCAAATTGGTAGGGCTTCCTGCGTAAAGTTTTGCCTCGGTATTGGTAGTGTACATATCAGCACCTCCATTGATTTCACCATTCAGCCAACTGGTAAATTGATGTTTTACTGAACCATTCATTATAAACCGGTTTCTTGTATCGGTATTGAGGTTGTATTGTTTTGCCCAATAGGGGTTCATGTGACTTCCTTTTTGAAACCAAACCATATTGCCGGCAGAATCAAGGTCATTTTTCATGGTTCTGATATCAAACGATGCCGGAAGATTGTAAATGGTAGCAAAAGCATTATTGATATTTTGTCCTACCAACGGGCGGTTGTTGGCAGTTGCATTTATAAATTGAACCTTAGCATCCAGGGTCCAACTTTGCTCTTTGCCAAATTTGGTTACGCCTCTCGTTGTAATATTATTACGCGTTAGCTTCGAACCTGGTACTATGTCTTTATTATCCATTCTGTTGTACGACGTATATACCGATGTTCCATTGAACTGCTGTTGGAACGAAATATTTTGATTGGAAACAATCCCTTCCTGGAAGTAATTATCTATGTTGTTGAACGGCTTCATCTGAGTAGATGCTCCTCGCCAATCTGCAATTGTTTGCCCCGCAATTTTAGGCCCCCAACTGGAGCCCGAAGTGGCATTATACAAGCCATCACTTCCCTGCCCGTAAGAGCTTTGCATTTGTGGATTGGTAAAAATGCTTGAAAAGCCAACTGAAGAGGTAACATTAATGCCTAAGCCTTGCTGTTTCCTGCCTGATTTGGTAGTAATCAAAATTACTCCGTTACCTCCTAATGATCCATATAAACCCGCTGCTGCAGGCCCTTTTAAAACTGATATATTTTCTATGTCATCAGCATTGATATCACTCAGTCCATTCCCCATGTCGAGAGAAGGATTCCAGAAATCATTGTTTTGATTGGCGCGCCCAGTTGCGTTTTGTATAGGAATACCATCCACCACAATCAGCGGTTGCGATAAGCCTGACAAAGAATTGTTCCCTCTCAGTACGATTTGCGAAGAACCGCTTATGCCCGTACCTGACCGAACCACCTGCAGTCCGGCAACTTTACCGGAGAGATCGTTTACCAGGTTCGGTTCTCTGGCCTCAACCAAAGCCTGACCTTTGATTTCCTGAACCGAATAATTCAGTTCCTTTCGCTCTCTTCGGATGCCCAGCGCCGTTACCACTACTTCATTACCTGCAGATACATTGGCTGAAGAAAGGGTAACAGAAACAGAGGATTGGGTGCTTACATTTACTTCCTGTGTTGCAAAGCCAACAGAACTGAATACCAGCACGTTTTGCGAATTTGATAAATTCACAGTAAAATGACCGGCATCATTGGTTGCCGCCATTGCTTTACCTCCCTTAACGGAAACGGTTACTCCTGCAAGCGGTTTGTTCGTTGAGTCCTGAACAATTCCGGTTACAGTTCTTCTATCCTGCGCCATAGCATGAATGCCCACAGCGGAAAAAAGTAATAGGCATAATAGCCGATAAAAATGGAGCGATTTTGTCATAATCGATAAGCATTAATAGGTGTTAATCAATAAGTATAAGGAATTTGATTTTTAGAAAAAGAGTTCTAAATCTTTGTTTGATTTTACTGGTATTCCTGCAGTACAGGTTTCAGATGTTTTACTGCAATTTTTTCATAGTTTTCCATCACCAATGCTGCCGCCCCAATGAGTTCTGCTTTATAGTCTAACATTGACAGTTCTATTTCGGTATGTGCTGCAAGCCGGGGAATGCTAAACTCGTAAATTGCCTGTTCTATCGGGGCTTTCCATAACTTTCCTGCAATGGCTCCCCGGCCGCTTAAAACAACGGCTTCAGGGTTTAGCAGGTGTATTAAAATAGCAATCCCTCTTCCTATCTCATAGCCTGCTTTTGTAATTACTTCAATAGATAACTGATCTCCATTCTGCGCTGCTTTCACAATTCGTTCGAAAGCGATTTCCGGGTCAACTTCAAAAATTTGATCCTGCAATACCGAATTTCTGCCATTGGTTAAAGCCGTTTTTGCTTTTTCAATAATAACAGAAAGAGAGGTTTCCGTTTCTAAGCAACCCATCTTTCCACAGGAGCAAAGTTTATTGTTTGAGAAAAGAGGGATATGACTGAACTCGCCTGCAAAGCCATTGCTTCCCCTAAATAGCTCAGAATTTAAAATCATTCCCAATCCAACACCCCATCCTATATTAATGACCAATGCATTTGTTCTGCCTTTGCAACTACCAAATTTGAGTTCTGCCAAAGCAATAATGCTTGAGTCATTATCAATAAACGTGGGCAGATCAGTGGCTTCGCAAATAAGAGTACAGATACTTTTATTGTCTGATTCCAAAAACGAATAATTCAATCCCTGCTTTGCATCTACAAAACCAGGCATACCAATGCCAATGCCTATCATTTTGTTCTCGTCTATCCCTGACCTTTTTATAAAGCCCCTGATGTGCTCAATAAGTTCCGGCAGGGCCTGCTCATTTTTTGCCAGGACAAACTCTATTTTTTCAATGCTTCCAACTATGTTGTTATTACTATCTAACAGGGCAATTCTTGTAACCAATTGGTCCATTGCAACGGCAAGAATGTATTGCCCGTTAGATCGCAGCGAATAAACCAGCGCTCTTCTTCCCCCGGTAGAAGGTGCCAGACCAGTTTCAATTACCTGCCCTTCTTTAATCAATTTGCCCACTTCCTTTAAAACAAAAGGGATGCTTTTGTTCAAACGATGGCTAATTGTTGTAACAGACAAAAATTGATTAAAGTATAATTGTTTAATAATTTCTTTATTAAGCAGAGAAGTCTTCATGTGAAATGATATGTAAATTTGATAAACTTTTTTAAATATTTAAGAAGTTATCTTAAGAATGTTAATATTTTATAACCCTTTGCTAATATTAGCGCATTTTTTCTTATTTGTTTTTGCCCATTTATCAGGCAAAAACAAAAATAAGATTGTGTTCTGTTTATTCAAATCATATTCTCATGTCATATCAGTGTAAATACAAAAGCTTGTAATTTTTTACAGCGTTTCTTTGCAAAAAACTTAGCCTTTATGCGCATCGGTATTGTTTGCTATCCTACGTTTGGCGGCAGTGGTGTGTTGGCAACAGAATTGGGGAAAGCATTGGCAGATAAAGGTCATTCCGTACATTTTATCACCTACCAGCAGCCTGTGCGGCTCAACATTTTTAACGCAAACATTTATTACCACGAAGTACGCGTACCCACCTATCCCTTGTTTGATTATCCGCCTTACGAAATTGCTCTTGCCAGCACAATGGTAGATGTTATTATGAACCATAACCTTGATTTGCTACATGTTCATTACGCCATTCCTCATGCGTCGGCAGCCTTTATGGCAAAACAAATCATACAAAAAAGCGGCAGAAACATTCCGGTGATTACCACGCTTCATGGCACCGATATTACACTGGTTGGGCGCGACAAAACTTATGCGCCGGTGGTAACTTTTTCCATCAATGAAAGCGATGCCATTACAGCCGTTTCGCAAAACCTGCGCGAAGAAACCTACCGTTCCTTTTCTATTTATAAAGACATTGAAGTGATTTACAACTTCGTTGATGTAAGCCGCTTTAGCAAAAAACCCATTGATGCTTTCCGCAAGGTCATTTCACCCAATGGTGAAAAAATTATTGTTCATGCTTCCAATTTCAGAAAAATAAAAAGGGTGTTTGATGTGGTAAAGATATTCGCGCAGATAAATAAAGAAGTGCCTTCTAAATTGCTGATGATTGGCGATGGGCCGGAACGTACCGGCTGCGAAGAAGTAGTGCGAAGGTTAGATGTATATGAAGAGGTTCGCTTTCTCGGCAAGCAGGAACAAATGGAAGAGATTATGGCCATTGCTGATTTGTTTTTACTGCCTTCGGAATATGAAAGCTTTGGTTTATCAGCACTCGAAGCCATGGCGGCTCGTGTGCCTGTTATTAGTTCAGATGCTGGTGGTTTGCCTGAAGTAAACATCAATGGCGTTACAGGTTTTTTGGCGCCGGTTGGCGATATCGCCACCATGAGTCAATGCGCCATTGATTTATTGAAAAATGAAGAACAACTAAGCCAGTTTAAGCAAAACGCTTTTGAGCAGGCAAGCCGTTTTGATATTCACAACATTGTTCCTCAATACGAGGCGTTATACAGCCGCTTTTGCGAAATGGGCGATTGTAAGTAAGCTGCGGCTTCAGCTTTTTAAAACACTTTTGTTTTTCAATATTAAAAAAGGCATTTCAATAATGCCTTTTTTAATGTTCGTTATCTTTTTACAAAACTATTTCTTCTGCATCGCCATCATTTGTTTTTGCACTTCGCTGTCGTCTGAAAACCCCCAGTGTTCTACAAACTTGTTATCTTTCATCCTTACCACATCTACCGATTTGGTATCTACCTTTTCTCCAGGCTTGCCCATAGTAGAATCGCTGACAGTTCCGGTTATATGCACAAGCGTAAAAATATAATCGCCGTTAGCTGCGCTGGATATAACATCTATCTTCAGGTCTTTGAAATGATTATGCATATCCCCCACCATTTTCATAATACTGTCTTTCCCTTTTACATCTTTACCCATAGGCCCGTCGTGGTCAACCACATCTGAAGCCATTAAACTATCCAACCCTTGTACATTGCCTGATTGAAGAGCAGGATAAATTTTTAAATTGTTAGCCATGTTACTATCCATTTGAGAGGTGGCGCCAGTATCTGCGGTTGATGATTTGTTAGTACAGGCAATACATAGCAAAACTGCTATCGAAGCAGTTAAAAAAATCTGTTTCATTTTGTTTACTTTTTGGAGTGGATAAATTTATGAAGACATAAAGATGAATCTTTTTGTTCAATAGCCGAATTAATTGATATGTTCAAATTTTAGTAACAATGCTTTATGATATGAGCCAAAGGTAAAATGCTAAAAGTAAAAAAGAAGGCAGATGTTATTTGGTGGCTTAACATTCATTATACAACTCCATGAATTACTTTGCACACATGCTTACCAAACGCATCATTCCCTGTTTGGATATTAAAGACGGCAGAACCGTAAAAGGCATCAATTTTGAAAACCTGCGCGATGCCGGCGATCCGGTTGAACTGGGCGCTCTGTATGCAAAAGGAGGCGCTGATGAACTGGTGTTTTTAGACATCACTGCTACCAACGAAAAACGAAAAACGTTGAGCGAACTGGTAAACCGCATTTCGCACCATATCAATATTCCGTTTACCGTGGGCGGTGGCATCAGCAGCGTGGAAGACGTAAGTGTTCTGTTGCAAAATGGTGCAGATAAAATTTCCGTAAATACCTCTGCTTTCAAACGTCCCGAATTGATCAACGAACTGGCAAAAGAATTTGGTAGCCAGTGCGTGGTGCTGGCTATTGACACAAGACAGGAAGAAGATGGCAACTGGTATGTATATCTGAACGGAGGACGAGTAAAAACAAACGCACTTTGTTTCGATTGGGCACAGCAAGGCGTTGAATTGGGTGCGGGCGAAATTCTGCTTACTTCCATGAACCACGATGGCACCAAAAGCGGCTTTGCCATTGACATTACAAGGCAATTGGCAACCGGCCTTCCGGTGCCGGTAATTGCTTCGGGTGGCGGTGGTACTATTCAGCATTTTATAGATATTTTTGAGGAAGGAAAAGCTGATGCTGCACTGGCGGCAAGCATTTTTCATTTTAAAGAAGTGGAAATCAGAAGGCTGAAAGAAGCTTTGAAAAGAAGAGAGATTGAAGTGAGGTTGTGAATGAAAAAGTCGGGAAGTGGGAAAGATCAACCGAATTTTATATCGGACAATGCAAATCGGGAGATTTGCTGGCGATTCGACGTAGTCGGGAGACTACGCTGAGCAAAGGTTGTGATGTCTGAACTGGGATGTATGAGGTGTTTGGAATAATCAGGATACTGATAAATTGCTAAGTTTGTTTTTATCCATTTTTTGCAATGCGCTTTACTAAAATGATGAACTTAGATTTTAAAAAATACAAAGACAGTTTGCTGCCTGCAGTGATTCAGGATTATGCCACACACAAAGTGTTAATGCTCGGTTTTATGAATGAAGAAGCCGTGCAGCAAACCGAACAAACAGGTAAAGTAACGTTTTACAGTCGCACCAAAAAAAGGTTGTGGACGAAAGGCGAAGAGAGCGGCCATTTTTTAATAGTCAAACAAATACTGGCCGATTGCGACAACGATACCTTGCTGATAAAAGCTGCTCCTGTTGGTCCTGTTTGCCACACAGGAGCCGATACTTGCTGGTGTGAAAAAAATCATTCGGAAAACTTTTTGGAGTATTTGGAAGGAGTGATAGAACTAAGGCGCAGCGCGGCTTCTGAAGATTCGTATGTGGCGCGGTTGTTTGGAAAAGGCATTAATAAAATTGCGCAAAAAGTAGGCGAAGAAGCGGTTGAATTAGTGATTGAAGCAAAGGATGATAACGAGCCATTGTTTTTGAATGAAGCGGCTGATTTGCTGTTTCATTATCTTATTTTACTTCATGCCAAAGGATATACGTTAAACGATATTACTGACGTTTTAAAAATGCGTCATTCAAAATAACAACGAGCCACTTACTGCAGAGTAAGGGAGTGAGTGAGTTTCCGCAGAGAAATTTGTTCTGCGAAAACCCTGGCTTCTCAGTTCCTCTGTGATGAAATTATCAAACATTTTTAACCGCTTCTTCAAAATAAAACGATGAAACAAATTTTCTTTTTATTGGTTTTACTGCCTTTTTTATCCTTCGCACAAACCAAAAAAACGGCCGGCGGTTTTGCCATTCAAGGTCAATTGCGTGCCTTGCCAAACGGAACCAATGTTACCTTGTTTGGCTTTAGTGGAACCGATACTTTGGCAAAAACAAAAGTGCAAAACGGTGGCTTTACCTTAACCGGAACGGTGGATAACGTTGATGCAAGAATCATTGCATTTTCGGGCTTAAACCAACGTCTCGTAGTGTTTATGGGCAATGATGATGTAAAAGTAAAAAGTGATAGCAGCAACTTTAGTGATGTTGTGATTACCGGTTCTTCATCGAACTATGATTATGAAGAATTTTTGTATCAGATTAAACCCCTGAACGATTATGTAACGATGTATAGAAATGCGGTTCAATCGGCACCAACGCAATCGGCAAAAGATAGTTTGATGATTGCGCTCAACACCACGTACAACATTTACCAGGAAAGCATTGACCGCTTTATTACGCGAAAAAAAGCTTCGCCGGTTTCCTCGCTGGTGCTGGCGTATAGCTACGATACCGATCCCAACAAAGATGTAGTGCTGTTGCAAAAACGGTTCAATGCACTAACAGGTTCGGCATTGCAAAGTCAGTTTGCAAAAAATATTTCGCAGGTAATTGAAAACGATAAAATTGGTGCAGTAGGTACAAAAGCGGTTGACTTTACACAAACCGATACTGCAGGCAACAGCGTTTCGCTTTCGCAATTCAAAGGCAAATATGTGCTGCTCGATTTTTGGGCAAGCTGGTGCCGTCCTTGTCGTGCTGAAAACCCCAATGTGGTTGCGGCTTACAAAGCGTTTAAAAACAAAAATTTTACGGTGCTGAGTGTTTCGCTGGATGAAACCAAAGATTCGTGGCTGCGGGCCATCAAAATGGATAACCTGGCGTGGACGCACATCAGCGATTTAAAATACTGGAGCAATGCTGTGGCAATGGAATATCACATTCAATCTATCCCACAGAACTTTTTGATTGATCCGAATGGTGTTATTATCGGCAAGAATTTGCGTGGAGAACAATTGTTTCAAAAGCTGAAAGAACTGTTGAAATAAGGGCAAAACCAAAATGCGCTTTCGCCCCTATTTGTTTTTGTACCCCAATTATAAATCAACTAAAAGCAAAAAAGTTGTATGTTGTTTAATGTTTCAACCAACGGTAAAAGCGGCGCAGATGAAGTAATTGTTTTAGAAGAAAAAGAAATGGGAACAAGAGCTGAAATCTATGCTTTTGGTGCTTTGCTAAATAGCTTTTCAGTTGAAGAAAATGGTGCAAAAACAAACGTGATTTATGGTTTTAAAAATACGGCCGATGCGCAACAAAACATCACGCCCCTGTTTCAGGGTGCTAAGCTAAGCCCGTTTGTTTGCCGCATCAAAGAAGGCATTTATACATTTGCCGGAGAGCAGTATAAGTTCAATAAATACTACCATCACCGCGAAGCTTTACATGGTTTGCTTTTCGATGCTCATTTTGCGGTTGTTGAAAAAAACAGCACTGAAGAATCGGCTTTTGTAAAGCTGGCTTACGAATACAACAACAGCGATAAAGGTTATCCTTTTGCCTATCGTGCCGAAATTGGTTATGAATTAAAACGCAATAATCGCTTAACGGTTTCTACCAAAATCATCAACCAAAGCCCTGTTCCAATACCCATTGCCGATGGGTGGCATCCTTATTTTTCGTTTGATAAAAAAATTGATGAAGCGCTGCTTTGCATCCATTCCAATACTTTGGTCCAGTTTGATGAACACCTGTTGCCAACGGGCAATTTTTTACCGTTTCATCAGTTCAATTCTTTGCAAGAAATAAACAATACGGAGTTTGACAATTCCTTCGTTGTAAAAGAAGATGCAGCGCAGCCGGCCTGCATCTTACGCGATGCAAAAAGTGGTTTTCAGCTCCTGATTTTTGCCGAAAAAAATTATCAGTATCTGCAAATCTTCACTCCTCAAAACAGAGAATGTATTGCCATTGAAAACCTCAGTGGTTTGCCCGATTCGTTCAACAATGGCATTGGCTTAACCGTTCTGGAACCTGCACAGAGCAAGGATTTCGTGGCTTCCTATCAAATAAATAAGGCAAAACCAAACGTGTTATAAATTGATAACAGCCGTCATGCTGATTTCAACATTTACGTTTCGTGGCAATGTTTTTACAGCAACCGTTTCTCTTGCCGGAAAATTGCCTGAAAAATAACTTCCATACACTTCGTTTACAGCAGCAAACAAACTCATATCGCTTAAAAAGATGGTGGTCTTTACTACATGTTCAAACGTAAGTTTGGCTTCAGTTAAAATAGCCAACAAATTTTCCATCACCTGCTTTGTTTCTTCAGCAATGCTCGTAGTAATCAACTCATTTGTTTTTGGATTGAAAGCAACCTGCCCGCTGATAAATAAAAAGCCATTGGCAATAATAGCCTGGTTGTAAGGCCCGATTGGTTTTGGAGCTTTTTCGGTGTTGATAATTTGTTTTGACATAGCGATGTTTTGACTGGCAAGATGCGCCAAAATTTTGAACTCAATTTCAATATAAATTATAAGACAGAGATGAAGCCGCCACTTTAAAAAAGTGTAATCTTGCCCTCTTTTAAAACACCTGATGGCATTGCTCTTGTGCATTGATACCGCTTTAGAAACCGCTACCGTAGGTTTGTGCAATAAAGAAGGTATTATTGATTTTCTTACTCATTCAGAACCAAAGAATCATGCAGGTTTTGTACAGCCTGCCATTCAAAGTGTTCTGCACAATTCTCAGATTTCTTTTAATGAGGTTGATGCCGTTGCAGTGGTTAATGGCCCTGGAAGCTATACGGGTTTGCGTGTAGGTTTGGCTTCGGCGAAAGGCATTTGTTATGCTGGGCAAAAACCGCTCATTTTACTAAATACTTTAGAGGTCATGGCAAAGGCTGCAATTGAGCAACAGCCGTATGCATTTGCTTTGTATTGCCCAATGATTGATGCCCGCCGTAATGAAGTATTTACAGCCGTTTACAATGTTTCGTTGCAATCCATACTACCTCCACAAGCCTTAATTGTAGAGCCAAATAGTTTTTCGAACTTATTATCGCAAAACAAAATGTATTTTTTTGGAAGCGGGCACAATAAATGTGAGAAGATAATGGGATTGCAACAAAAAGCTAAGTTTATCAACTCATTTTATTCTTTGATACACATCAATTGCATAGCTCAATTGCTGTATGCAAGGAAGCAGTTTGACAATGTAGCTTATGCTGAACCGTATTATGCGAAAGAATTTTATTCACCGGGTAAATAATAGAAAAATTTTTAGAAATTAACTTGTTTCTTTGCGGTTTAAAAATAGGAATAATTTTTATTTGTATTAAAAATCACACATTATACAATGCTTACATCCACTCACACTCCTAATGTAACCTTAACAAACCCAGAGAACGGGGAACAGGTGAAAGTTGATTTTCTTCATATTAAAAAATCAGCATTGATTCTGCGTGCTTTGAATCATAAATTACGTCAGCAAATGATAAAGCTGCTTGACGAAAGCGGAAAGCTTACTGTAACCGAATTGTATGTAAAACTGCGCCTTGAGCAATCTGTTGCATCGCAGCATCTTGCCATCTTGCGCCGCGCCGGAATTGTAATTACGAAGCGCGATGGTAAGTTTATTCATTATGCTATTAACTATCCGCGCATTTCTGAAATTAATAAATTTGTGGAAGAATTGGTAGCATAAAAAAATGAATCCGAAGGCTGCGAAATCAGCCTTCTTTTTTTAAATATTTATTTATGTACATCAAGCAATTATATACAGGCTGCTTAAGCGAAGCCGCTTATTATATTGAAAGCGATGGCGAGGCCGCTATTATTGATCCGCTGCGCGATATAGATGTGTATCTGCAATTGGCTGAGGAAAGAAAAGCGCATATTAAATACATCTTTGAAACACACTTTCACGCCGATTTCATAAGCGGTCATTTAGATTTAAGCAAAGCTACGGGTGCACCCATAGTTTACGGACCGCAAACCAAGGCTGATTTTGAAGTACAGGTTGCCAGCGATGGCGATATTTTTCAATTGGGAAATGTAGCCATACAAATTCTACATACGCCGGGACACACACCCGAAAGCACTTGTTTTTTGCTGAAAAATGAAGAAGGAAAAGACTATGCGGTTTTTACCGGCGATACTTTGTTTTGCGGCGATGTAGGAAGACCCGATTTAGCGCAGATAAGCGGATTGATAACAACAGAAGAATTGGCTACCCAATTGTTCGCCAGTTTGCAAAACAAAATTTTGCCGCTTGCCGATGATGTGCTGGTGTATCCGGCACATGGGCCTGGCAGCAGTTGCGGCAAAAATTTAGGACCGCAAACACACAGTACCATCGGTGAAGAAAAGCGAACCAATTATGCATTGCAACCTAAAACCGCAGAGACGTTTGTAAAAGCTGTTACCGAAGGGCTTTCGGAGCCACCACAATACTTTGCCATCAATGCAGAAATGAACAAAAAAGGATACGAAAACTTGGATACAATTTTAGAGAAAGGCTTAACCGCTTTACCGGTTGAAGCGTTTAAAAAAAGGGCAATACAAAACCACACCACTATTCTCGATACACGCAATGGCGATGCGTTTACGGCGGGCTTTGTGCCTGGCTCTATCAATATTGGTTTGGAAGGACGTTTTGCTGAGTGGGCAGGAAGCTTATTATCATTCACAAATGCGCTGTTGCTGGTAACGGAAGAAGGCATGGAAAAAGAAACCATTATTCGATTGACAAGAGTTGGATTTGAAAAGATTGATGGCTATTTGGAAGGTGGTTTTGAGGCATGGAAAAAGAGCGGCGAACCTGTTGATATGATTATCAATGTTGAAGCTGATGAAGTGGCAATGGACATTCCGTTTGACAACAATATGGTCATTGTTGATGTAAGAAAAGAAGTGGAATTCGGGGATGGTCATGTAAAAGAAGCTGTAAATATTCCGCTGGAAAACATGATTGATCCGGTAAGTATTTCGGGCATTAATGATACTGATAATGTGTATTTGCATTGTGCAGGTGGCTATCGCAGCGTAATTGCAGCTTCGTTATTGAAACAACAGGGCATTCATAATTTGCGCAACATCAGCGGCGGTTATGCGGCTTTAAAAAATGAAGACAAGATAGAAACTGAAAAGAGCACAGAAGTGCTGAATTGAAAATAAATTGATTCAATTGCTTTAACCCTGTTTTTGTGTAAAAACAAAACAGGGTTTGTTTTTGCCATAAAAAGATAAACAATGTAATTTATAAAAAGGATAGTTAGATATTTTATGGAAGAAAGAAGTAAGTTAGCTGCTGTTGTTTATCATCAAAACATAATATCCTATTTTGAACAATTTTCTAAAACGTTATTCAAATATTTTATTGCTTCTTAGCGGTGTTATCGTTGGCAGCATTTTAGGCATCACGTTCGGCACAAAAATCAATTTTTTAAAGCCCATTGGCGACATCTTCTTAAACCTGCTTTTTACGGCTGTTGTGCCGCTTGTTTTTTTTACCATTTCATCATCCATTGCAACCGTTGACCGCTCACAAAAGTTTGGAAAATTAATGAGCGTACTCATGCTTTGCTTTTTGCTAACTGTTGTAATTGCAGGCGTTGCTACTATTATTGGTGTTTCCCTATTTCCTATTGGCGAAATCAAAACCAACGCTTTGTTTGCTGCACCGCAAAACGAAAACATCAGTTTGGGCGATCAGATTGTATCTATGCTTACAGCCGATGATGTGTATAAAATTTTTTCACGCCGTAACATGCTTGCGCTTATCATCTTTTCAGCACTCACTGGTTTCGCTGTTTTGCGCAGTGGCAAAGAAGGCGAAAGGTTCATAAATTTTTTAAAAGGCGGAAGCGAAGTATTTACTCAAATCTTACTCTTAATTATGAAAGGAGCACCGATTGGTTTGGGTGCTTTTTTCGCTGTGCAGGTGGGTACACTTGGCTCGCAGTTGTTGCATAGTTATGTGCGGGCAATGGCATTGTATCATGGTGTGGGTTTGTTTGATTATGCGGTTTTATTCAGTATATATGCTTTTATAGCCGGCGGAAGCAAAGCAGTAAAACAATACTGGAAAAACAATATTGCTCCTTCGGCAACTGCGGTTGGCACTTGCAGCAGTATTGCGACCATTCCTGTTAATTTGGTGGCTTCCAGCAAAATGGGCATCCCGGCTTACATTGGTAACATTGCCATTCCACTCGGGGCGACGCTTCATAAAGACGGTTCAGCCATTTCTTCCGTTATTAAAATTGCCGCTGTGTTTGCACTCTTTCATAAGTCGTTCACAGGGTTTGATGTTCTTGCCATTGCTTTATTAATTACTGTTTTTGTAAGCCTTGTAGAAGGCGGCATCCCTGCCGGTGGTTACTTAGGCGAACTGCTGGTAATGTCGGTATATCATTTCCCGATGGAAGCCTTTCCGGTAGTAATGGTAATTGGTACTTTGGTTGATCCTGCGGCTACCATTTTAAATGTTACCTGCGATACGGCTGCCGGTATGTTAACAGCCCGTATTATAGAAGGAAGAGGCTGGTTAGATAAGTTCAACGAAATTAAATAAGCACCTGCCTTACTTTCTACCAATGTTTGTATTACTTAAACAGACGTTTGTTTTTGCCTCCTTTTTGAAACATTGTATCCTCCAATTCAATATCTGTTGATAGGAAGGCAGTTATTCTTTTACAAACTCTCCGCTGGGAAAAAAAGGGTACACAGGTTTGTTATTTCACTTTTTTTGCAAACGATTGCATATCGTTAAATCTTTTTTTGGCATGTAGAATAATATCCACTTTTTAAATTTTGGAACGGTTATTGCCAATTGCTCGCCGCCAAAATTTGATTACTTAGACATTATAATCGGTACCAAAACTTGAATTGAAACAGTGCCTTATATTCTATGATAATCGTCACGTTTTATCGTGTAGCATTTTACCAGGTAAACGGTTATATAACGATAAAATGGTTAAAGCAGTAACAAACAAGCAGTCATTGAAACTCGATTTATTTAATGTTTTAAAATTATCTCAACAGGCAGTTGCTCGCTCTATCATACGAGTGAATAGGCTTTTCATATCTGTCAACAAAATAAGTATTAACACAAACAATTTTTCAAAAAGAAAAACAAACATGAGAAAGTTTATTTTACCCATTTTGCTGCTGCATATAGCAGCGGTTGTCAACGCGGCCACGTATTATTTTTCTTCCTCTTCAGGTGATGATTCAAGAAGTACCTCGCAGGCACAAAACTCATCAACTCCATGGCAAAGTATCAGTAAGCTCAACTCTATCATGTATCTTTTGCAACCAGGCGACCAGGTGTTATTTAAAAGCGGCGATACATTTGACGGAATATACACCGGCATTAATGTTACCGTTTCAGGCAACAGCGGCAATCCCATCACCTTTGGTTCTTATGGTTCAGGAGACAAACCGGTTATCAATGGCTTTTCTTATGCTATGAACTGGAAACAGGTGCGCAGCAATGTGTGGGAAGCCCCTTTCTGGCAACCCAACGGGATGGTAAGAATGGTAATAAAAAACAACCAGCAGCAAGGTATTGGCAGATACCCGAACAGTGACGCAGACAATGGTGGTTATTTAAACATTGATGATAACGATGGTTCTTCTCAGATTACCTCTAATTCACTCCCTTCTTCACCTAACTGGACAGGTGCCGACATTGTGGTTCGTAAAAACCACTGGACGCTTGACAGAACCACCATTTACTCTCACTCAGGCAATACGCTGAATTTCGCCGCTGTGGATGGCAATCCTATGTTTGGCGACAACTACGGCTTCTTCATTGTCAACAACACCAACACGCTTGATCAGGATGGAGAATGGTATTATGACAGAAGCAGAAGCCGGCTGCAAATGTATTTTAGTGATAACAATCCCAATGCGTACAATGTGCAATCCAGTACCGTTGAAACGTTGGTGAGTATTAGTTTTCAAAACTATATTACCTTTAATAACCTTTCTTTTCAAGGTGCTAACTCCTATACTTTTCAACTGACCAATTCTAATAATATCACGGTTAATAACTGTAATGTCAACTTTACCGGTATTGATGGAGTGAAGGCTTTGAGTTCTGATTACTTTACGCTTTCTAACTCTACAATTAATAACACCAATAACGATGGAATTAATTTATACTGGTCGTGTGATTATACCACCATACAAAACGATATGATTACGAATACTGCTATTATTCCAGGCATGGGGCAGAACGCCGGGAACGCAAACCAGGGTATGTATGTAAATGGCAGTAACAATTTAATACAATATTGTGAAGTGGATAATTCCGGTTCCAACGGCATTCACTTTGATGGAGATTGGAGTAGCATTCAAAACTGTTATGTAAACACTTTCGGTGTAACGGTGGATGACTGCGGTGGCATTTACACCTCAAATGGTAATAATGTAATTTTCAACAACAAATCAATTTTAGATAATGTTGTAGTAAACGGTATTGGAGCTAACGCCGGAACTCCCGATCCTACTTATATTCCTGCTGTGGGTATTTATTTCGATAATAATACCAACCATGTAACTGCTTTGCGCAATACGGTAGCTAACTGTGCACAAACCGGGTTTTTCAATCACACTGCTACTTACTCTGATATTGAAAACAATACATTTTATAATAATGGGAACGAGCAGTTTTTAGGCGTGCGTGAAAACAACCCGCTAAGCAGTGTAGTATTTAAAAATAATATTTGCTTTTCTAGAACGGCTTCACAATTGGTAAGCCGGTTAGAGTCAGAGAGTGGATCGAATAACCTTCCGCAGATGGGCACTTTCACCAACAACTACTATTGTCGCCCTATTGATAACAACTTCATGTTTTATAACATGGACCTGATTGGTAACAGTGGTCTGTATAACACTTATTATCAAACGTTAGACAGTTGGCAATCGAACTTAGGTCTGGATGCCGGTTCACAAACGTCGCCTGCTACCATATCACCATTTACTGCAAGCAATTTATCCGGCTCCAATCTTTTTCCAAACGGCAGTTTTAGTTCAAACATTTATAATGTAGCCAAGTGGTCGCCAACGGGTGATATGAACACAAGTTGGATATCCAATAAGCTGGATGGCGGTACCTTGCAGCTTTCAGCAAAAAGCTATTCTCCATCCAATTATTTTTATGCAACATTATCAACCGATAATTCGGTTACAGCCGGTCAGGGTTATCAGTTGTCATTCACCATGCAGGGAGTAGCCAGTGGTCGCCCAATGACGGTGTATTTAAAACAACAAGATCCTCCTAATAATGTCATAACACAAAAAGTTATTGTTCCGGTTCCATCCAACCGTCAGGATTTTCAGTTTGGTTTTATTCCAACTGTGAGTGGCCGTGTTTCTATCGAGCTTGACGTTGCACAGCCCAACGGCGCTGTATGGATAGATAACGTAGTACTGCAACAGGCAACCATCACACCAACCAATCCTGATGATTACATTGTGTTTCAGTACAACCCTTACAAAACCGTTAAAACGTTTACTCTAAGCGGCACTTACATGGATGCAAAAGGTGCCACTTACAGCGGCACTGTTACCTTGCAGCCTTACACATCATTGGTGTTGTTTAAACCGTATACAGCACAAGGCTCAACAAATGCAATAGCACAGCAATCAATATCTCTTGCAGGTAATTTGGTTGATGCAACAGCGAGCAGTGCAATAAACAGCACAGCCACAAAGCTGAACTGGCAAGTTGACAATCAAAGCAGCGCGGCTTCTTATTACGAAGTGCAGCGCTCATCCGACGCACAAAACTTTACTACCATTGGTAAGGCTACTGTAACTGCCAACAACAGCACTGCTACAACTTATCAATACCAGGATGCTTCTCCATTGGCTGGTAAAAACTACTATCGCATTACACAGCGCAACAACAAAGACAGTGTTGCTTCAACAAGCAAAACGGTTGTTGTAAATAATATCTCTTTCAAGGTAAATCCCAACCCGGCGAAGGATGTAATTCATTTGTCTTTTGACGAAATGATAAATACTGCCGATCATCTTGATAAGGCTGTGGCCATTCGCAATGCAGCAGGTGTTACTGTACAAACGATAACGTTGCCATCAACCGACAATCTTAACAGGGTTGATATTAACGTGGCAGGCCTGCAAAGAGGCATGTATGTAGTAAGTGTAAGTTCTGAAGGAAAATCATTTAGTAAGAAATTTATAAAAGAATAGCCTTTATAAATTAAGGCAAAACCAAAAAGCATAGTGATTCACTTCACTATGCTTTTTTATTATGGTTCTAATCTGTAGAAAAATTAAAGAAATAACGTTGAAAACAACGTAACCGACACTTTGCTGTTTGCTCTATAGCAACTGCATGTGAACAAGTAACAGGCAACACAACAGGCATTTTGTTTTTGCCTCTTTTTTGCTATGAACATATAGCTTTACACAGCGCTTATCATCGCCAAACATTATAACTCTACCAATGGATTGTAATGCTATTAAATACACTGCTTTATACGTATCTTTTAGATAATAAATCCATCATTGCCATCAACTTTTAACTGAATCATTTTATCCGGATACCTTAAGAAAAATTTAAGTATTGAATAAAGTAAGCGTGTCGTAGATTGACTTTGCTTAAACAGAAATTAAAACTATTAAACTTGAATTAATCTTGCTGCAGGCTTGATACAACTATGCAAGTTGTTTATAAGTTTGTATCAAATCCAATCAATAAAAAAGTACTTGTAGCCGGTAATAATCAATATCACTATATATTATTCATGCAAAAAAAATAAAAAAAACAATCCGGTTTTAAAGCAAGTGTTCTAAAGTAAAGCATAGCGGGTAACAGTCATTATCATTAATAAGCAGATCCGAAACGGTTTTAAAATTCAGTAACCAATATCAATAGCCGCCAGGCTATTTAATCCAAACAACAATCATTTATGAAAAAGGTGTTTCTACCCATCTTGCTTCTTCACCTCACAATGATGGTGAACGCAGCCACGTATTATTTTTCTTCCTCTTCAGGAAATGATTCAAGAAGTGCTGCACAGGCACAAAACTCATCAACTCCATGGAAAAGTATCAGTAAGCTCAACTCTATCATGAGTACTTTACAACCAGGCGACCAGGTATTGTTTAAGAGTGGAGATACGTTCTATGGAGGGTATAGCAGCATTAACATTACCGTTTCAGGCAACAGCGGCAATCCCATCACCTTTGGTTCTTATGGTTCAGGCAACAAACCGGTTATTAATGGCTTTTCTTATGCTATGAACTGGAAACAGGTGCGCAGCAATGTGTGGGAAGCCCCTTTCTGGCAGCCTCATGGTAAAGAAGCTATGGTGATCAAGAATAATCAGCAGCAAGGCATTGGCAGATACCCGAACATTAGTGATGGAAAAGGAGGTTATTTAAACATTGATGCCAACAATGGTTCTTCTCAGATTACCTCTAATTCACTCCCTTCTTCACCCAACTGGACAGGTGCCGACATTGTGGTTCGTAAAAACCACTGGACGCTCGACAGAACTGCAATTTCTTCTCAGTCAGGCAATACGCTGAATTTTGCGCCCGTGGATGGAAATCCTATATTTAGCAATAACTTCGGCTTCTTCATTGTCAACAACACCAACACGCTTGATCAGGACGGAGAATGGTATTATGACAGAAGCAGAAGCAGATTGCAAATGTATTTTAGTAATAACAATCCTAACTCTTACTTGGTACTGGCCAGCACTGTAGATACGCTGGTAAATATCAGTTTCGAAAAGTACATCACTTTCAGCAATCTCTCTTTCGTTGGTGCAAATGCCTATTGTTTTAATCTCACTAATTCAGACAATATTACCATCAGCAATTGTAACATCAACTTTACTGGCATTGAAGCCGTAAGAGCTTTGAGTTCTCAATACTTTACACTGCAGAACAGTAGAATCAGCAACACCAATAATAATGGTGTTAACTTATACTGGTATTGTAATAATGCATTAATACAAAATGATACCATTACGAATACAGCCCTCATTGCAGGTATGAATCAGAATGCATGGAATGGCTTTCAGGGCATTAGTATAGTTGGCGACAACAATATGATACAATATTGTGAGGTGGATAGCTCTGGTGCTAACGGTATCCATTTTGACGGAAATTACAGCACCATTCAAAACTGTTATGTAAATGCTTTTGGATTGACGGTAGACGATTGTGCAGGTATATACACCGGACAAGGCTTAGGTGATACTGCAGTTTATCTGGGCAAGTCAGTATTGAATAATATCGTTGTAAATGGTGTGGGAGCCAATGCAGGAACACCCGATCCTACTTACATTCCTGTAAATGGTATTTATTTTGACGACAATAGCAATCATGTAACTGCAATTGGCAACACGACTGCTAATTGCCCCAATGCTGGCTTCTTTGCTCACCATAACAACAATGTAACCATCCAGAATAATACGTTTTACAACAATGGTGCTGAGCAGTTTTTAGGTATGGCCACCTTCCGGAATTTGGCAAGCAATGTTACATTTCAGAACAATATCTGCTTTTCCAAAACGGCTTCCCAGTTGGCTTGTTATCTGGAATCCGACAATGGAGTGAACGACCTGCCAAATATTGGTAATCTCAACAATAATTATTACTGCCGACCCATTGATGATAATTACATGTTTTACAGTATGTATGAAATTGGCAACACTGGTCAATATAACACCTACAATCAAAATCTCAGCACATGGCAATCATTTCTTGGAATGGATGCCGGTTCGAAAACGTCTCCTGCCACCATTCCGGCTTCAACCATCAGCAATGTTTCGGGTATCAATTTGTTTTCAAATGGCAGCTTCGCAAGCAATGCCAATGGTGTAGCCAAGTGGTCGCCCAAAGGAGATGCTAATGTAAGCTGGGTGTCTAACAAGCTGGATGGCGGTACCTTGCAGCTTTCAGCCAACAACTATTCTTCCAATTCCTTTTATGTAACGCTTCCAACCGATGTTGCTATCACCGCAGGTACAAGTTGCTTGCTGTCATTCACCATGCAGGGGGCAGTTGTTGGCAGTTCTATGACGGTGTATTTAAAGCAACAAGATCCACCCAATAATCCTACAACACAAAAAGTTATCATTCCCATCCCGGCCAACCGCCAAGACTTCCAGTTTGGTTTTATTCCAACTATAACGGGTCGTGTTTCTATCGAACTTGACATTGCACAACCTACCGGAGTGGTTTGGTTAGATAATGTAATGCTGCAACAGGCAACCATCAAACCAACCAATCCTGACGATTACATTGTATTCCAATACAATCCTGGTAAAACGGTGAAAACGTTTACTCTAAACGATACGTATATGGATGCAAAAGGTGCCACTTACAGCGGCACTGTTACCTTGCAGCCTTATACATCATTAGTATTGTTTAAACAACCAGCGCAGGGCTTAGCGCAAACAGCCAAGGCATCACAAGCTATTAGCTTGCAAGGTAATTTGGTAAGCGCATCTTCTGCCAGCATAGCAAGCAGTGCCACAACAAAGCTGAACTGGAAAGTTGAGAATCAAAGCAGCACGGCTTCTTACTACGAAGTGCAACGCTCATCCGATGCACAAAACTTTACTGCTGTTGGCAAAGCAACTGTAAAAACAGAAGGCGCTTCGGTTGTTTATCAGTATAACGATGCTTCTCCGTTAGCCGGTAAAAACTATTATCGCATTACACAACATAACCAAAACGGTAATGTGGTGCTAAGCCCAACAGTTGTAGTTACCAACATCTCATTCAAAGTAAATCCCAACCCTGCCAAGGATGTGATTCATGTAAGCTTTGATAAAGCCATCACTGCGAGCGACAACCTGGATAAAGAAGTGCAAATACACAATGCGGCTGGCGTTCTTGTACAAACGGTTCGGCTGTCATCAACCGACAATTTGAGCAGAACTGATATTAACGTAGCCTCCTTACAAAAAGGTGTGTATATGTTAAGCGTAACTTCAGAAGGACAAACGTTTAGCAAAACGTTCCTCAAGCAATAGCCCCATCTTTTATACTTACTATCATCCGGCAACTAACGATGGAAACTTCATCGTTGGTTGCCGGATTTGTTTTTGCACAAAAAGTTGTTCTTCATATCCCTGCTAATAACAAATTGTATTCAGTTGCTATCCTTTTTATAAAAAAACAAAATAGCATCTGCATGTGATGAATTGTAATATTTTCACACGATAAAACTGTTTTGTTTTGTCGCACGCCAAAGAACGCAAAGAGAAAAACTGCTTAAACTGTAACGCCATTGTAGCCGGCAGATACTGCCAGGTTTGCGGGCAGGAAAATATTGAAACCGGGGAAACCTTCGGGCATCTTGCTAAGCATTTTGTAAGCGATATTTTTCATTTTGACGGACTGTTTTTCAGCACAGCAAGCCATCTATTGTTTAAGCCGGGCTTTCTTACTTATGAATATGTGCGTGGCAGACGTGCAAGCTACCTGAACCCCATAAAAATGTATGTGTTTGTTTCTGCCATTTTTTTCTTGTTTTTTCTTACAGTTTATCATTCGGTTCTTACAATTTCAGCAACAAATAATGATAAAGAAAAAACGGCCGCCGCCGTATTGCGGGAATTAGAAGATAATAAAAAAGAGATTGAGAATTCTTTAAAAGAAGATGGTACGCCAACCTGGGTAAAAAGCAGGGTTAAGAATAGCTTGCAACAGTTGGATACTGATATTGCACTATTGCAAAAAGACAGTACCAAGAAGTTTCAGGTATTGGCTGATTTGAAATCTACTTCAATGTCCAGCACAAATAATTATACTTCGCGAAAAGAGTATGATAGCATACAAAGAACATTGCCGGATAGTTTACAAGATAACTGGATAAAGCAAAAGTTTCAACTTAAAAATATTGACATCGGTAACAAGTTTCGCAATAATGGAAATGAAGAAGTCAACACGCTTATTGAAAGTTTTTTTCATCATTTTCCACAAACGTTATTTATTTCGCTTCCTCTTTTTGCTCTCATTCTGCAGCTACTTTATATTAGGCGAAAACAATTTTATTATGCCAACCATATTATTTACACCGTTCATCTATACTGTGCTTTGTTTGTTTTTTTATTTATTATTTTAATAATCAGTAACATAAGTAAAATTGCTTATTTAGGCTGGTTAATATGGTTAAATGTTGTTGTTTTTCTTTATTTGCTCTGGTACAGTTTTAAAGCTTTGCGTGTATATTACGGACAAGGGACAGGGAAAACATTTTTAAAATGGATATCACTTAACACCTTAGCTTTTTTTGTTTTCCTCGGTTTATTTATACTTATGTTTCTCTTTACCGTTTACATGTTGTAAAAATAAAATGGGTTAAATACAAATTACCTGTAAACCAACCATTTCATGAATCATTTACCACAACAGAATAACAATGCAGCGCACCAGTTTGAAAAGCTCATTTCCATTATGGATGAGCTGCGCGAAAAATGTCCCTGGGATAAAAAACAAACGATTCAAACGCTGCGACCGCAAACCATTGAGGAAGCGTATGAACTTGCTGATGCCATCCTGAACAACAACTGGGGCAACCTGAAAGAAGAACTGGGCGATGTGTTGCTGCACATTGTTTTTTACTCAAAAATTGCCGCCGAAAAAAAAGAGTTTACTTTACAGGAGGTAATCCAAACCATTTGCGATAAACTCATCAAACGGCATCCGCATATTTATGGAAATGTTGTGGTAAACAATGAAGAAGACGTAAAGAAAAACTGGGAACAACTGAAATTAAAAGAAGGCAAAACATCAGTACTGGCGGGCGTTCCGGCTTCATTGCCGGCAGTCGTAAAAGCGCAACGCATTCAGGAAAAAGCGAAAGGGGTTGGCTTTGAATGGAGCGATAAAAAAGATGTGTTTCAAAAAATAGAAGAAGAGATTGCCGAATTAAATGAAGCTATCGAAAACAACGATGCTGACAATATAGAAGAAGAGTTTGGCGATGTAATGTTTAGCCTTATCAACTATGCCCGTTTCATAAACGTAGATGCCGAAGCGGCGATTGAAAAAACGAATCAAAAATTTATAACACGTTTTACGCAAATGGAAAAATGGGCAAAAGAAAACGGCACCAGTTTACACCAAATGACGCTTGCCCAAATGGATGATCTCTGGAACAATATCAAGCAAAACCAAAAGCAACCATAAATGCTGCTAACAAGGCTGGTAAAACTAAACGTAATGAGGCATAGCAATTTGCTAATTGCCATTGCTTTGTTGTTGGTTTTATCGCTTGGTTATTTTGCGGTTAGCAACTACAAGCTATCGCCCGCCGGCGTGAAAAGGAGCTTGGAAGCTTATGTTGCCAATGAAGAACATTTCTTTGCTACTGTAGCTTCCGATAAAGCCACTGTTATTGCCGTTACGGTTAAGCAGGATTCGATTATTGATGCACAACTGCAACGTGCTCAAACCGGCATTTTCGCGTATGCGGTTAATGATCTTGGCAATCCCATTTCTGTGTATTGGAGCACATCGCAGATGATGGTAAATCCAAACGATTTAAAGTTGCCTGATAGCGTTCTTACGGTAAAATATCCCAATGGTTTGTTTGAACTGCAAAAGAAGAACGTGCTTGTAAACGGCAAGCCTTACATCATTGCCGGATTGATTCCTTTGCACTGGCAATATTTTATCGAAAATAAATATCTCCCAGCGCAGTTTGCATGCGTTAACAACATAGACAAATTATACCGGTTATCGGACAATGCCTACGAAGCAACTGCCATAAAAAGCAGTACCGGCAAAGCATTGTTTTATGTTGAACAGATTGAAGGCACCAACCGCAACCAGCTTGACAGGTTTAGCACCGCTCTGCACATTGCCATTGTATTATTGATGGTTATTTTTTTAATTTATGTTGCCCAAAGTTTATTAATCAAATACAAATTCAATGTTGCCATTCTGTTTCTCGCTACTTCACTTTTTTTACTGCGGATGATTGTTTATTACACCACTTTTATCGTGTTTGCCAACTTCACCATTTCATCAAAAGTATTGTTGGGAGCCAGCATTTCATCAAGCGATTTTTTAATCAGCACCATCTTTGTTTTTGTGCTGGTTGCCTTTTTGTTTTTTTCTCAGCGGCGCATTGTTTATCCACCCAAATACAATACGGTTATAGCAGTTGCTTCCTTGTGTTTTCTTTCTCTCATCACCAACCTGGCATGTAACATTATCGAGGCGTTGCTTTATACATTGCATGGCTCGTTTGATGTTACTAATTTTTTCAGACTGAGCATTTTTACGGTAATAGGTTTTATCATTCTGGTGTTTATTGTTCTTACTTTTTATTACATATCGTGGCTTTGCATAACCGCCGCTTACAAAGCGCATTTTTCGTTGCCGGTTATTGTTGCTATTGTTATAGCGGCTGGCTTACTGTTGCTTTCATTTCAATTAAAAGAGCCTACATCACTTATCAAGCTGGCAGCGCTTTTATGGCTCGCGGGCTATGTAGCGTTGCTTCATGCACGACAACAAGACAGAACCATTAGTTTGTTTCATTCGTCTTTCTTTTTGCTTTGGGTAATTGTATTTTCGGTATCGGTTTCTTTTCTTTTGGTGCAATTAAAAAAGAAGGTTGATTTAGAGCAACGGAAAGACCTTGCACAAAAATTTGCCCGGCGATCTGATCCTTACAGCGAAAACGTTTTGCATGTTGCCGTAGCTGGCTTGTCGGATACTTTTCTGCGAAAGAACTACATGCAATTTTTTAAGGAAGATGCCAATCGCTTATTAAAAGATAGTTTGGTAAAAGAAGATTTTTCAGGTTATTTAAACAGGTTCGATACCCGCATTTATACTTATGATAAAGAGGGGCGAAGCCTGTACAACGACGATGAAACTTCGTATGCAATCATTGATGATGTAATCAGGAATTCTGTTATCCGCTATCGCAATAAAAATTCGGAAGGCTTGTATTTTTTCAAAGACAATTCAAATGCGTACAGCTATATTTTTCGAAGAGATATAACCGTGCCCGATTCGGGTTTGGTGGGTCATATTGTGGTAGTTGCAAAACCAAAGCGTTATAAAACCGATGCCCTGTATCCTGAATTGTTCCGGCAAGCGGGCGATATACAATCGGAAGCCGAAAATTATTTATTCGCAGTGTATGAAGACAGTAATTTGAATAATTTTTCGGCAGGTTATCCGTTTGCCGATACTTTACTGCAACCCCAAATTCCGTCAAAGCAATTTGAAGAAAGAATGGTGGGCAACTACAGTGAGCTTTGGTACAAAGCCGGCAACAACAAAGTGATTGTTTTAGTAAATAAAAATTTATCCGGCGCTGAATTTCTTACGTTGTTTGCGTTACTTTTTTTATCCCTTATCTTATGCAGCTGCCTTGTTGAAATTGTCTCATTTTTTATAAAACAAAAAGGTTTGCCTCATTCGTTCGGGCAGCTTTTTTCTTTCAACATTCGCACACAAGTACAGGCTACCATCATTCTGCTAAGCTTTTTTTCTTTTGTGATCATCGGTATTATTACCATTCGTTTTTTTATTGATCGCTTTAATAATTCAACAAAAGAAAGATTAGAAAAAACGGCGCAGGTAATCACCAACGAAATACAAAACACCACGCATAGCCAGCTTAGTTTTTCCAACTGGGATGTGATAGGAACGGATGCTGATATTGACAGAAAAATAGCTGAAATCGCTTCTCTTAACAACACCGACATCAACCTTTATGATGTAAGCGGCAAGCTTAAATTATCTACACAACCCTACATTTACAACAGGCAGATTTTAAACAATAAAATGCAGCCGCTGGCTTACTATATGCTGAAGTATAAGCACAGCATTTTATACATTCAGGATGAATACATCAAGAAGTTTTCTTTTGTAAGCATGTACACGCCGGTGAAGAATGATAACGATGAAACCATTGCTTTCCTCAACATTCCTTACCTCAATTCAGAGATGGAAGTAAACCAGGAAATTTCCAACTTGCTGGTAACGCTTATCAATTTAAATGCAGTAATTTTTGTGTTGGCAAGCGTGGTTGCCATTTTTCTTACGCGTAGCATTACATCATCGCTGGTACAGATTGGCGATAAAATACGCGACTTTCATTTTGGTGGAAAAATTGAAAAAATTGAATGGAAGCGCAACGATGAAATCAGTGCGCTGGTAAACACGTTTAACCAAATGGTTGAACGTCTTGAAGAAAGCGCTGCAGCCCTTGCCCGCAGCGAGCGCAATGGCGCCTGGCAAGAGATGGCAAGACAGGTGGCGCACGAAATAAAAAACCCTTTAACCCCAATGAAGTTGAGTGCGCAGTATTTGCAGAGAGCCATCAATAACAATGCTTCTAATGTAAGAGAACTGGCGTTAAGTATGTCAACCGCACTAATAGAACAAACTGATCAACTGGCAAAAATTGCAGGCGATTTTTCGCAATTTGCCAATATCAATCAGGCAAAGCCCGAAGTGATGAACCTTTCGCAACTGTTGCAGTCGCTCTGCTTATTGCATACTACCGGCGGCTATGCCATTATTCAGTACAATGAGTCTCATGAGGATTATATCATTTATGCGGATAAAACACAGATGAGTCGTTTGTTTACCAATCTTTTAAAAAATGCCGAAGAAGCGCACGACGAAAGCAATGGTGATGAACTTGCCATTATCGTTTCGCAGCAGCGCAAAAATAATTGTGTGCTGGTAAGCATTAGTGATAACGGCACCGGCATTGCTGCCAATAAACTGGCTCATATTTTTGAACCCAACTTCACTACAAAAAGCTCTGGAACTGGCTTGGGGCTTGCCATTAGCAAACGCATCACCGAAAATGCAGGTGGCAAAATTTGGTTTCATACCGTAGAAGGGAAAGGCACTACTTTTTATGTAGAACTGGCTTTGGTGAATGAATGATGACGTTGCAAAACGAGTCTGAATTTTTCGGGCAAAAACAAACTTTGTTTGTTATTTCATAAAATAATTTTCTCCGTGCAAACTCAATCAACTGTTTTCTCTGCAGTGAAAGAAAACATCAAGAAAGAGATAAGATTTTTCCTGCATTTCCAAAAGCCTTTGAGATAAAATACCTTTGCACAAATTTTTAAAATGAGCAAAGTAAAAGTAGGTCTTGTGCAAATGAGTTGCGTTGCCGATAAGGAAGCCAACCTCAGCAAAGCCGTCGAAAAAATAAGAGAAGCTGCCCAAAAAGGTGCACAAATTGTTTGCCTGCAGGAACTGTTTACTTCGCTGTACTTCTGCGATGTGGAGGACTATGATAACTTCAAATTGGCTGAACCGATTCCCGGTGCCTCCACCGATGCGTTGAGCAAAATTGCAGCAGAACTTAATCTTGTTATCATCGCTTCGCTCTTTGAAAAAAGAACACAAGGCATTTATCACAACACCACCGCAGTGATTGATGCGGATGGTACTTACATGGGCAAATACAGAAAGATGCACATCCCTGACGATCCTTCTTACTACGAAAAATTTTACTTCACGCCCGGCGATTTGGGTTACAAAGTTTGGAACACCAAATGGGCAAAAATTGGTGTGTTGATTTGTTGGGATCAATGGTACCCTGAAGCCGCCAGAATTACATCGTTAATGGGTGCTGAAATTTTATTTTTTCCAACCGCCATTGGCTGGCATCATTTGCAGGACGATGTTACCAACATCGAGCAATACAACGCCTGGCAAACTATTCAGCGCAGTCATGCCGTTGCCAATGGCGTGCATGTGGTAAGCGTGAACAGAGTAGGATTGGAGCAGGATGGACAAATGAAATTCTGGGGCGGCTCTTTTGTTTCTAACCCGTTTGGAAACCTGTTGTACAAAGCTTCGCATGAGGAAGAAGAAGTTGCCGTGGTAGAAATTGATACCGCTAAAACCGACAGCTACCGCACGCACTGGCCTTTTCTGCGTGATAGAAGAATTGATAGCTATGGCGAGATTATGAAGCGGTTTATTGATGCGGAATAATGAAGCCCATCCCCTAAAGGGGAGCTTTTAACAACGTAAGTAAATGTTATCTTGATTCAATTATAAATGAAAGAAGTTACAAACAATAAACAAGCTCATACCTCCCCTTTAGGGGATGGGGGCATACCTCCTACACCGAAGGAGTTGGGTTACTTCTTTCCTGCCGAATGGGAACGGCATGAAGCCACATGGCTTTCGTGGCCGCATAAAGAAGAAAGCTGGCCCGGAAAAATTGAAAGCGTTTTTGCTTCATACTCTTTATTCGTAAAATACCTCTCGCTAAGCGAAAAAGTGCGCATCAATGTAGAAGATGAAGCTATGAAAGCCAGTGCCAGCAAGCATTTGCACAATGCGGATGTAGCTTGGAATAATATAGAGTTCTATTTCAATCCAACCAATGATGCGTGGTGCAGAGATCATGGTCCGGCATTTATCATCAATCCAAAAAGCGAACAAAAAAAAGCAGTGATTGATTGGGATTACAACGCATGGGGCAACAAATATCCGCCGTATGATAAAGATGATGTTGTGCCGACTTTAATTGCGCAACGTTTTGATTTGCCCGTTTTTTATCCTCGTATTGTTATGGAAGGTGGCTCGGTTGAGTTTAACGGAAAAGGCAGCTTGCTGACCTCAAAAAGTTGTTTATTAAACAAGAACCGCAATCCACATTTATCGCAAAACCAAATCGAAAATTATCTAATCAATTATTACGGTGTTGAACAAATTTTATGGGTGGACGAAGGCATTGTTGGCGATGATACCGATGGGCACATTGATGATACAATTCGTTTTGTAAATGAAGACACGGTTTTAACGGTAATTGAAGAGGCTAAAAACGATGAGAATTACACACCATTACAAAACAATTTGAAACAACTGCAACAGATGCGTTTGCTGAGTGGAAAACAATTGAACATTATCGAACTGCCCATGCCGGATGTTGTCGTTTATCAGGATCAATTGCTGCCCGCTTCTTACGCTAACTTTTACATCTGCAATAGGTTTGTAATTGTACCTACTTACTGTTGTAATAAAGATGAAAAGGCTTTACAAATCATTGCCCAATGTTTTCCAAAGCATGAAGTGGTTGGCATTGATTCAACCGATATTATCTGGGGCTTGGGAAGCTTTCATTGTCTTTCGCAGCAAGAGCCTGTGGTGTGATATATTTGAGCAAGGGTTTGTTTTTGCCCTATTTTCTTTTATGAAAATGTTCTCGCCAGCAGCGGTTTGTCGTCTGCTTTGTGCTCGTTCTGTTTTATCAGGTTCACCACAATTTTATCAATCGGTAATGAAACGGTTTCTGCTGTTAATTCATTCCATTCAATCCACCGGAACACTTCATATTCGCCTTTTGTATCAGCAAGCTGATGAGGCAAAAAATCAAACAGTTTTGTTTTTGTTTCTAAAGCTATCGGCTCTTCTACATGAACCCAGTAATAAATGGAAATGATTTGGTGGTCTTTATTAAAAGCCGACATTTGAAAATAATCGGTGGTATAGATGTGTCTGCCAATGGTTACATCCAAATCTGTTTCCTCTTTAAATTCACGCTTCAGGCAATCGCGTGTGCCTTCGCCAAACTCCAAACCACCGCCGGGAAACTTGGTAAAATACTCGCTGCGTATTAGTTCATCGCTTACCAAAACACGGTTGTTGCTGTCTTTTAAAATGCCATATACCCGGATGTTGAAGCGGTTCATATTGATGTTTGTTTTTGCACTAATTTAATATTTTTTCAACGCAAGAATATTCTCTCCGTTATCAAAAATAAAACAAGATGTTTAGTTGATATTATTTTCAATGTTCGTCAATTCGAAAATACGTGCTGCGCGTCATTCCGCCACAACAATACTATACTGTTGGGGCGGAATGACGCGCAGCACGAAACATTTTTTTCAAACTTATGAACCACTCAACTTTCAATTCAAAAGAATACTTCCTTGTCCACTAAGAGCCTTAAGCAGCAAGGCTTTTAGCAATTATACATCATTTATTCATCAATCCAAAATCACATCTCTACTGCTTTGCAAACACTTTCTTCAACAAATCTGTCGTGCGTTCTACAGGGTTCTTTCTGATTTGTTTTTCTTCGGCTCCAATTTCATAAAACAAACCTTGCAAAGCTCTGTCGGTAACATAAGTAGTAAGGTCGGTTTCCACCTTTTTTACCAAAGGCAATTGGTTGTAAGTAGTAGTAAGGGTTGACCAATATTTTGTGGCATCAACCTTCGATAATGAGCTGTCAACAGTCGGGCGAAATGCAGCAGTTAAAGCGCTTGTAGTATTGGCTTTTAAATACGTAGTTGCTGCTGTATCGCTGCCCCGCAAAATGTTCATTGCATCGGTAATCGTCATTCGTTTTACCGCATCCAAAAAAATAGGCGCTGCACTTTTTGAAGCATCTTCCGCAGCCCGGTTCATGGTGAGGATTGCCTGATCTACCTCATTGCCTAAACCTAAGCCACGTAAGGTTGTCTCAATTTTTTGCGCTTCAGGTGGCAGCAAAATTTTTACGGCTGCATTCTTAAAAAAGCCATCTTTTGCCGATAACAAACCCGTGCTTTTTTCAATGCCCTTATTCAAGGCTTCTTTCAATCCGCCTGCAACATCATCATTGCTCATACCTGATAAAACTGAACCAATGGAAGAGTTTTGTGATGAATCTTTTTTGAAAGGATTTTTCAACAGGTTTTTAAATTGTGCTTGTGTAAATTGCGCAACCAAAACAAACCCGAGTGCGAACAATAATTTCTTCATGGTATCAATAAAAATGAGTGAGATGATAAAATACTGCCAAAAACAAAAGACGTTCTTAATTGCCTAACGTTTAGCCTATTTATCTTAATAAAGACATAAGGTTTGGTTTTGCCTGTTTTTCTTGCTCGTAACTCATAGCTCACAGCTATCTGTCACTTACTTCTACAATTAAAAGCTTTAAATAATTCGTGTTCTCCATTCCCCAGATAATTGGGTGGTCGCTTGATTGCTGCCGGAATGTTACCTGCCGTATATTCTTTCTTGCATCTTTTGCAGCCATTTGTATCGTTTGCAAAAACAATTCTGGCGAAACCAAATTTGTGCAACTGCTCGTAACCAGAAAGCCACCGCTTCTGATGAGCTTCATGCCACGCAAATTGATTTCCTTATAACCTGTAATGGCTTTGTGAATGTTCTCGCGGCTCTTCGTAAACGCAGGCGGGTCGAGCATGACAACGTCGTATTGCCTGCCTTCTTTCGCCCATAATTTCAATACATCAAATGCATTCAATACTTCAAAACGGCACTTATTGTCAACACCGTTTAGTTTTGCATGATAATTGGCCTGCGCCACTGCGCTTTCCGAAATATCCAAACCCAAAACCGATTTTGCACCATAATGTGCTGCATGAATTTCGAACGTGCCGGTGTAAGTAAAAGCACCCAGCACATCGGCGTCTTTTACAATATGTTTAATGGCTCGCCGGTTGTCTTGCTGATCTAAAAAATAACCCGTTTTTTGTCCGTTTTCCAAATCCACAATAAAGCGAACGCCAGCCTCTTTTATCTCAATTTTCGTATTGAAAGGTGGCGATAAAAACCCTGTTTGTTGCGGCAACCCTTCCAGTTCGCGCACAGGCACATCGTTGCGTTCGTAAATGCCTTTGGGATGGAAGATTTTATTGAGCGCTTCTACAATGGCGCCCTTCCATTTATCCATGCCAAGCGATACAGTTTGCAGCGAAAAATAATCGTTGAATTTATCAATGATTAAAGAAGGCAGATAATCGGCTTCGCCAAATATCAAACGACAATTTTCAGTATAGCCAATTTTCTGACGATAGTTCCATGCAGCTTCTATTTTTTTATAAAAAAATTCATCGTTGATGTCTTCTTTTTTTCGTGTAAGCAAGCGAACGATAATTTGCGATTTGGGATTGATAAAGCCTTTGCCCGCAAACGAACCATCAGCAAAATAAATTTCTACAATATCGCCGGGCGCAACATCGCCTTTTATTTCTTCCACTTCATTACCAAACACCCACGGATGGCCATTGGCAATGCGTGGTGCAATCTTTCGTTTTAAAAACACTTTCGTCATGCGTCAAAGATATTGATACACAGGAAAATAGAAATCTTGGCAGGATTCTTGAAAAATTGTTTTCCTTAACTGACAAAAAATTTTAAATTGTATGAGTACACAGAAAATAATTTTAGGCACCGTATCGGGCGTACTTGCCGGCGTTGCCGTGGGTTTATTAATTGCACCCATGACAGGTGAAGAAACCCGCCAGAAACTATCTGATAAAACGGGCGAATTAACAGATGCCGCAAAAGAAAAGTTCAATCAGTTTAAGGAAAAAGCTTCTACCAAAGCAGATGACCTTAGAAGCACGGTAAGTCAAAAAATTGAAGGCATCAGCGATGATGTTCGTGAAAAGATTTTAAAGCTGTTAGACAGCGGCAAAGAAGCTGCGAACAAAGCAGCAGATAGCGGAAAGGAAGCCGTTAACAAAGCAGAGAACAAAGTGAATCAATCAGCGCAGCAACCGCAATAAGGGGTGCCTGCAAAATGAATTTAGCAGATAAGACTGGAAAAGTAAAAAAGAGCGTTTTGAAACGCTCTTTTTTATTTACATCAATTGGTTATATATTTAGTGCGTAAATCAAAAACTAACATATCAATTATGAAAAAACAAATTTTTATTCTCACTATTATAGCGGCTCTTATTTATGTATCGGTAACGTCGTTTACACCATCGCCAAAACAAGGTGGTTTTAAAAATTTAAAAGTACTGCCGAAAGATATCAGCCACGATAGTTTAGATCACATCATGGATTTCTTCAAAGCCTCGCTGGGCGTGAAGTGTGGCTTTTGCCATGCACCTGATAAAAGCACCGGCAAATTGAATTTTGCATCGGATGAAAAGCCTGAAAAAGACATTGCGAGATACATGATGAAAATGACAGTAGGCATCAACAAAGAGTATTTCAATTTTAATAAATCAACCAACACCGATACCATCCGTGCAGTTACCTGCTACACTTGCCACAACGGAAATCCGCATCCGGAAGGAATGCCAAAGATGGAGGACGACCATAACCACATGATGCCACCCAACCATCCACCCATGTCAGATAGCAATATGCAAAATGGAAATATGCACCACGATAGCATGATGAAACCAAAGCAATAATTGTAAAGACTGATTTATTTTTTCAACCTGCTAAGTTTGGTTTTGCAGATTTTTTTATTGGTTGCCATTTGCAGGTGAGAAAGAGGAACCGCAAAGCCACAGAGAACACGAAGCTTCACTAAGGGTATTTAAAAACTTTGTATAGCTCCATTACTTCGAGCCTTTGTGGTTCAAAATCTTATTCAGCCGCAACAATTTTTACAAAAAAATGGGGCGAAAACAAAAGTGTAGCAGGCTTACTGGTAAAGATACCAAACACCGTGCTGCCGCTGCCACTCATGGCTGCATACATGGCGCCGTGGTTGTACAATTGCTGTTTGATTTCTGCAATTGTTGGATGCCGTTTTGAAATGCCTTCTTCAAAATCATTCACTAAAGTTTCTTTCCAGGTTTCTATTGGTTCTTCAATGATACTTTGTAAAGAAATAGTGTGGGTTTGATATTGTAATTGTGCAAATGCTTCTTTCGTTGAAATGTGAATGTTTGGATTGACGATATAAAAATAGTAACCTTTCAAACCAATGGAAACCGGCTGCATCACTTCCCCTCTTCCGGTTGCAAAAACGGGCTGGTTATAAATAAAAAACGGACAATCACTGCCAAGCCGTAACGCATACCGGGCAAGGCTTTCAGCCGATAATTGGAGCGAAAACAAATCGTTCAGCATCATCAGTGCAAACGCGCCATTAGCGCTGCCGCCGCCCAAACCAGCACCCATTGGAATGGCTTTGTGAAGATGAATGTTGACAGAGGGCAGTTGCGGAAAATCGTTCTTCAATAAATGCCATGCTTTTATACAGAGATTGCTGGCGGCATCGCCCGAAACGGGCAAGCCTGTTATCGTAATTTGAGGTGGATTGTTTTGAGAAGAACACGGCAAGATTTCTAATGCATCGTAAATGGAAAGCGGAGAAAAAACAGTTTCTAAATTGTGGTAGCCGTCGTTTCGCTTTCCCAGAATATGAAGACCGAAATTGAGTTTGCAGTTAGGAAAACGAATCATCCTATGTACGATGTTAGGTGTATGATGTACAATGTGAAACGCAAAGTAATAAGGTTCTTTATGTAACTATGTGGGAACCTTACATTGAAGAAATTACTTTTTACGCTTGTTCAGTTCGTCGCGGATGCTGATGGCGCGCAGATAATCTTCCTGTTCCAGCACTTCGTTCAAAAGCGTTTGCAATTCATCAACGCTTAAGCTGTGCAGGTTTTCTTTTGATGAAGAAGTAGAACTAACGGTTTGCTCAACAGCTACATCTCCCTTCTTTTTGTTGCTGTCTTCCATCAAAATACCTGCACTTTCCAGTATATTATCAAACGTATAAATGGGACAGCCAAAGCGCACAGCAAGCGCCAGCGCATCGGAAGTGCGGCTGTCAATTTCAATGGTATCGTGCTCATTAATACACACCAGCTTCGAGTAAAAAATGCCTTCCTGCAAATCGTTAATCACAATCTCCATCAGTTCTACATTAAAGGCATTCATAAAATTTTTCATCAGGTCGTGGGTAAGTGGCCGGCTGGGCTGCATCCGTTCCAGGGCAACGGCAATGGCCTGCGCTTCAAAGCCGCCAATAACAATGGGCAGGCGGCGCAATCCATTCACTTCACCCAACACCACTGCATACGAATGCGTTTGTGTAATACTATGAGACAAAGCCACAATCTCAAGTTCTATCTTCTTCATGCCGGAACTGCTAAATTTTTATCCGGCAAATGTAATATTTTCAGAGTTTATAAGATGATTGGGAAACGGGCTTTATCAATTTTATTACATCGGCTTTGACAACAATTTTTGCAATTATGACAACCTCATTTTTACAATACTTGCAAGAGCAGCTTTCGAAATTTCTGGGTAAGGAGACAAAAGTGATGAATGTACAGCTCACACACGGCGGCGATATTAACACAGCGTTTGTTATGGCTACGGGCGAAGGCAATTTTTTTGTAAAACAAAACAAGGCATCGCTTGCTGATATGTTTATGAAAGAATACAATGGATTGCAATATTTGAAAGAACATTCACTGCTAAAAATTCCCCAGCCTTTGCTGTATGGCGCATTTGAAAACGATGCTTACCTGGTAATGGAATTTGTGCAAAAACAAACCTTTACAAAGGCGGCATGGAAAGCTTTGGGGGAAGGTTTGGCTTTGCAGCACCGGCAAACATCACAGGGCTTTGGCTTTTACGAAAACAATTACATCGGCTCACTTCCACAAACGAATGATGTTTGTGAAAGTTGGAGTGAGTTTTATTTTATAAAAAGAATTATGCCTTTGCTGGAGAAAGCACTTGCCAAAAATTTGTGTACAATAAACGATATGAAGCACGCAGAACGCTTTCGCAGCAGGCTTCCCAGCCTTTTTACTGATGAACCTCCGGCTCTGCTGCACGGCGATTTGTGGTATGGAAATGTGATGGCTTGCACTCACAACAAAGCTGCCATTTATGATCCTGCAGTGTATTATGGCAATCGGGAAATGGACATTGCCATGAGCTTTTTGTTTGGTGGCTTCGATGAAACTTTTTATCAATCGTATAATGAAATATATCCACTGCAAAAGGGCTGGCAGCAACGGCTTCAGCTTTGCCAGTTATATCCGTTGCTGGTGCATTTGGTTTTGTTTGGAAAAGGATATTATAGTAGGGTAAAAGATGTTTTGAATGAATACAAATGAAAGATTGATTGCGGAATGACGGCAATTACAAATAAAAAACCTGCGTTTTAAAATGCAGGTTTTTTAAAGCTTTTCTTTATTAATTCATCATTGCTGAAGAATCGAATCCATATCTATATGCCGGTTACGGTCAATAGCTTTTTCTTTCGTTTTTTTCAAAATTTCCTGCAAGGTTTCAGTGGCATCCAACACAGCAGTTTCAAACGTACCGGAGCTTTTTTTCACAAAATGGTCATTGCCCGGCACTTCTAACCGTATCTCACAATAATTATTCACGGGATTGGCATCCGAACCTTTGTACAGCGTAACATCGGCACGAATAATTTTATCACTTTTTAGTTTAGCAAGCGTTTCGCGCACATAGTTTTCCAGTTCGTTGCTTGCTTTAAATCCGGGAGATTCGATGATAATATCCATAAAAAATGTTTTGATAAAAACAACTATTATCGTACCAATAGAATAAGGCATGAGTTAAGATACAAGGTACAAGATTCAAGAAACCAAGAAACAAGATTCAAACTTATCTTGGTACTTGATTCTTGTACCTTGCAGCTTCTCCTTTTGATTTAACATTCACTTTTCGTTTGGGCTGCTACCTTCATTTTTTCCATAATCAGCAAAAGGAATGAATAAATTTTTATTGGCGTTGAATGTAGTTTTGATTATTGCATTAGGCGTATTGTACTATTTGTTTTTTGCTTACCAACACCAGGATAAACATCGTATTCAGCAAGCCAATGCAGCATCGGCAAACCGTTTTAAAATTGCCTATTTTGAACTGGATTCATTGCAGGAAAATTATACTTATTTTAAAGAGATGCGCGACTATCTGAACAAGCAGGAAGCGCAAATGACAAAGCGCCTGAATAGCCTGCGCGACAGGTATACCGAGAAACTGAAAGAGTATAACCAGAAAGGACCTACGATGAACCAAACAGAGCAAGGCGCGTTTGAAAAAGATTTGATTGCATTAAAGAACGAATACGACCAAAGTCAGCAGCAAATGAATCAGGACATGAACAACCTGTATATGCAAAGAATGCAGGACGTGAAAGCCAGGATTCAGCAGGTGCTGAAAAACTATTGCCGCGATTCGGGTTACACGTATGTGTTTGCTTCGAGCAATGAAGATTACTTGTATTATAAAGATACGCTTCGCGATATAACACCCGGTATTGTGAAGTTGTTGAATGATGAATACACAAAGAATAAAAAGTAAACAACTACTCTATAAATTACTGCAAAAACAAAAGGCTTCTCTTGGAGAAGCCTTTTGTTTTCATGGCACAATGATGTACAATCATTTGCTATTGTGTTCTGCATGATGCTTTGCAGCTTCATGTGTATGATGCTCAGCATTTAAATGATGGCCATGTGCAACATGCGCATGATGTGCAGCTTTTTCATGGTTACCGGCAACGTGATTTTTGTGAGCTTCTTCATGATGCTTGGCAGCTTCTTTACTGTGGTGAGCTGCTTTTTCATGATGTTCGTGTGTCATATAAGGCAAGTTTTAGAAGCGCTAAGTTAGAAGTTATTTAATAATGCAAACAGATTTTTAGAATTGTTTCAAATTAATTAATGAATGCAGATGGTTTTTTTCACAAACAGTAACGTGATAAACTTGATATTAATCAACTCCATTAACAAATGGATAACAAATATGGGTTAAACCAAACCATTTAATTACTCTCTATCTATTCATATTATTCAATAACTAAAAAAATTTGAAAAATGAAAACGATTTTTTTATCAACATTAGCAGCCGTTTTAAGCATTGGCGCATTTGCACAGGCAGGTCCCGGACATCAACCTACACATTTAAAACATCATCCCCGTGTTGATGAAGTAAACAAACGAATTGACCACCAGGAAAAGCGTATTACCGAGGAGAAGAAAGAAGGCGATCTTACCAAAGCACAAGCTAAAGCAGATCGTACCGATTTGAAAGAAATCAACCAAGAAAAACATGACATGCGTAAAACCGATAAAGGTCATCTTACTAAAACCGATCAAAAAGCATTGAACCAACAACTGAATAGCAACAGCAAGAAGATACCTCAATAAGTAAGAGCAGTATTGTTGTTTGTTTTTGCCACTTTTTATAAAGAGATCACTGTATAACGGTGATCTCTTTTTATTTTGTCCAATTTGTTCTCACGTATTTGATTTTTAAAATAAAAAATACTTTTTATTTTAAAACCATATCGTAATGGATTATCGTAAATGACAATCAAATGACAATTTACGATGAAAACAAAAGCCACCTCGCGTAGAAAGACTTTGAAAAAAACAGTACTCATTACCTTTTCTGTTCTGTTTTTTTTATTCGCTGTTTTATGTGTTCACATTTATGTAATGATGAAGCCAAAGCCGGCTTCTCCTACCACCGTTGCAATGGCTCGCATTGATTTTAAGCAGGCCATTAACCAGGACGATGCACAGAAAATTTCATCCTGGTTGTACAATCAAAAAGGGGTACAGCATGTGTTGTGCAACCCACAATCGCGCATTGCTGTGTTTAGTTTTTATCCTGCAAAAACAAACGCAGATAACATTGCGGCAAACTTCGTTTCAAGCACGCATTACAATGCAGTGAGATACATGCCAAGCGCAAAAGAAATGGCGCAGGGCTGTCCTGCCGGTTACGGCGCTTCGTCGTTTAGCGCGAAAGTATATGGCGTTATGAAAAACATTTTTTAAACAATTATTCAAACATTTAATCACTTATTATTTATGAAAAAACTATCATTATTCGCTCTTGTTGTTATTTGTATTTCATCGTTCGGGGTTATGTCTTGTCATAAAGACAATCATCCAACTCCTCCCACCCAATTAACACTATATGATTCTTTGGGTGGAACGACTATGGTAAAAGATCCTAACAATCCATCTCAAATGATTGAAAAAGGAAGATTGGGTATTCGTTCGGTGGTTGACAGCACCATTTTTGTGATTGCTGCTGACAATTCTATCAATGGTTACTTTACTGTATTGTTAGGCGAAGTAACAATGGGCAACTTAACCGGCTTTGAAGAGTTAAGTAAAAACCTTACCGACTTCTTTGCCGTGGCAACCGGCGCAAAAGATTATATGTATACGGGTTTGAGCATGATGGCTGCGCACAACCCCAGCAAAAATGCACTGATACAATATTGCCAACCCGCGCATCAGCATGAAAGTGGATGCTGCCGATTTTACAGAGTTTATTAATGATCTTGGAATGGGCGCGAAAAAGAATGCACTACCAGATTATTTGATAGCAAGAGTGGCTGCTGTTGCATCATCTGTAAAAGGTCAGGTTGTGCAGAGATAAGTTTTGTATGTTATGTTTGAAAGCCCCCGACATGTCGGGGGCTTTTTGTTTTTGCCAATAAAGAATATAATGCAAAAACGGTTATGATAACCCGTTTGCCAACGTCTAATAGTAACAAAACAATTTATCTATTTTTACGCTAACATTTTATTACTGTTTATGAAGAAGCCACTTTTAGTTTTATTGCCGTTGTCTTTATTTTTTACTTCTTTATTTGCGCAAACAGCTGGTATGGATAGTGGTGTTTTTTACATTCACAAGTTTGCACAAAACATAGGCAAAGAAAAATGGGTAAAAACAAAAAAGGGCGATACACTTCAATACCTTGTTAACTTTAAGTACATTGACAGAGGTGCGCCTGTTACGCTGAAAGCCTTGCTGGCATTGAATTCCAGCCTCGAGCCGGTTTCGTATCGTATCAAAGGCGGCACGTCAAGAATGTCGTCCATCAACGATTCTATCGTTATTAAAAATAAAAGTGCAAGCATCAAGGTTGATGATTCTTCTTATCAAAAAAATCTTACCGGCATCTCTTTTCCCATTGCCGGTTATTCACCTGCAACCACGCAAATGTTATTGATAAAATATTGGCAAAAACAAAAAGAGCCAAAACGCATTCACATGCTTCCGTTTGGCGATGCGCAAATCAATAAAGATGGAGAAGATACAGTATCATTCAACAATAAAAGCATCGTTGTAAACCGCTATGTTATTAAAGGTTTGATTTGGGGAAATGAATTGTTGTGGACGGATGAAAAGGGAAATTTAGTTTGCCTGATTACCAACGATGCCGAAGGTGATAAGCAGGAAATAGTGCAAGAAGAATACGAGCCTTTGCTTTCAACGTTTATCAGTAAAGCAGCCGTGTATGGTATGCGTTTGTTTACCAATGGAGCAAAGCCATCGTTCCAAAAACACGATTCAATTGCCATTACCAACGGCAATGTAATTGATGTAGAAAATGGCTCAGCTATCAACAATGCAGTGGTGCTGATTGAAGGCGGAAAAATAAAAAGCGTGGGTGCAGCTTCATCAGTAAAAATACCAAAGGATGCTTTTATAATTGATGCAAAAGGAAAAACAATTTTACCCGGCTTGTGGGATATGCACGCGCATTTTGAACAGGCAGAATGGGGACCTGCTTACTTAGCCGCAGGCGTAACCACAGTGCGTGATTGCGGTAACGAGTTTGTTTATATCAATGCAGTGAAAGAAGCCATTGATGAAGGCAGAGGCATTGGTCCGCACATTGTAAAAGCCGGCATTATTGATGGCAAAGGACCGATAGCGCTTGGCATTGTGCAAGCCGATACAAAAGAAAAAGCGGTTGAAGAAGTTGACCGTTATAAAGAGGCCCATTTTGCACAAATCAAAATTTACAGCTCAGTAAAACCCGCCATTGTAAAAGCGATATGCGATGAAGCGCATCGTTTGGGTGTAACGGTAACCGGACACATACCCGAAGGCATGAATCTGATGCAAGGCATTGATTCGGGAATGGACATGGTGAACCATGTGCAGTACGTGTTTTCGGTGTTGAAGAAGAACAAAGATTTTAGCATCAACTGGGAAGATTCTACCAATAAAGCGGTGCTTCATTTTATTAAAGCGCATGGCGTTGTAATTGATCCAACATTGGGCGTGTTTGAGTTATCGCTTCGCTCTTTAAACAGCGATATTACACAAATAGAGCCTGCCTTTGCTACTTTGCCACAACCCTTGCAGGTGATTTTTAAAAATACAGGTATTCCTGAACAACAATACAAAGCGTATGGCAAAAGCGTGATGGATGCCTTTAAGACGATTACAAAAAAGTTATACGATGACAGCATCACTATTATTGCCGGAACTGATATGGGCTTTCCGGGGTACAGTGTGGACAGAGAATTGGAGTTGTATGTAGAAAGTGGGTTAACGCCGTTACAAGCTATACAAACCGCAACCATAACACCGGCTCGTGTTCTAAAGCGTGATAATAATTATGGTTCCATCAAAGAAGGAAAGGCCGCTGATGTAATTATTGTTGATTCCGATCCTTTGGAAAATATTCGCAACATCAGAAAGGTATCAGTTGTTATCAAAGATGGTAATGTTTACGATCCTGCGCAGTTGCATCAGATTGCAGGATTTGAGTAATTAGCAATCGAAGAATTTCGTTTCATACGGTTTAATAATTCAAACATTCACCTCCTCTCTTGCCTTACTTTTGCAACATGAGACGCTTGTTTTTTATCATTGCCATTAGTTGTTTTTGCACGTTTATTTTTGCACAAAAACAAATACATATTGTAGGCAGGGAGGTCAACCCGTTTGCGTACGCCATTAACAAATCAAAAACATATAGCCAGGCGGCAGTTGCTACGGCGCATCCGCTGGCAAGCGAAATTGGCGTTGCTATTATGAAGCGCGGTGGCAATGCGTTTGATGCTGCCATTGCTGTAAACTTTGCGTTGGCGGTTGTGTATCCTGCCGCAGGCAACATTGGTGGCGGTGGTTTGATGACAGCCCGGCAAAGCAATGGCAAACTTCTTACGCTTGATTACCGCGAGAAAGCTCCTTCCGGTGCAAGCCGAAACATGTATTTAGATAGTGCCGGTAATGTGGTTCCCGATGTATCTATCAATGGTCATTTGTCCTCTGGTGTGCCCGGCACGGTGGCAGGTTTGTTTGCCATGCACAAGTGGGCAAAACTGCCAATGAAAGTGCTCATCCAACCGGCTATTGATTTGGCACAAAACGGTTATGTAATTACAGCATCGGAAGCGGGTAGTTTGAACAACAACAAAGCCGACTTTGTAAGGTATAACACACAACCAACTGCCTTTGTGAAAGATAACGATTGGAAAGCCGGTGATACATTAATTCAACCCGAACTGGCGCAAACATTAACACGCATTAGAGACGAAGGTGCGAAAGGTTTTTACGAAGGTAAAACAGCCGACTTAATCATCGCAGAAATGAAGCGCGGCAAGGGTTTGATCAATTATGAAGATTTAAAAAGCTACGATGCCAAGCTGCGAACGCCCATGTTGTTTTTGTATCGTGGCTATCAGATTGTAGGATTTCCGCCGCCAAGCAGTGGTGGTGTTTTGCTGGCGCAGATGTTAGGAATGATTGAACCTTTTCCCCTAAAAAAATGGGGCTTTGAATCGCCGCGAACGGCTCAGGTTATGATTGAAGCTGAACGCAGAGCCTTTGCCGACCGAGCCAAATATTTGGGCGATCCCGACTTTTATAAAATACCGCAAAAACAAATCATCAGCAAAGAATATTTAAAGCAACGCATGAAAGATTTTGATACCGCTCATGCTTCTAAAAGTGAAGACATACAAGCTGGTTTGGTGTACGAAAGCAAACAAACCACGCACATCAGTATCTACGATAAATGGGGCAATGCCGTTGCTATTACTACAACGCTTAACAACTTGTACGGCAGCAAAACAGTAGTAGGTGGTGCAGGCTTTTTTTTGAATGATGAAATGGACGATTTTAGTTCTAAACCCGGTGTGCCCAATATGTATGGAGCCGTTGGTGGTGAAGCCAATGCCATTGTACCGGGTAAGCGAATGTTAAGCTCTATGACGCCTACTTTAGTGCTCAAAAACAACAAGCCGTTTGTGGTGGTTGGCACACCTGGTGGCACAACCATTCCTACATCAGTGTATCAAACTATTGTTGATATTATTGACTTCAATATGACCGCAGCGCAATCGGTAAACGCGCCCAAATTTCATCATCAATGGCTGCCCGATGAAGTGATGACTGAGCCTTCTTTTTCTTCATCTACAAAGGAAATATTAAGTGCAAAAGGCTACAACTTTAGGAGCATAGGCGCTATTGGCAGAACAGAAGTGATTAAGATTACAAAGGATGGCATTGAAGCGGCAGCCGACATTCGTGGTAACGACAGCGCAGACGGATTTTAAATTTTTAATTGAGTTATAATGTTCAATTAACCATTAACAATTACCAATCTTCAATATGAACGGCTTTACCGAAAACATTATCAAGCGCTTCAACACTTACAAAGAGTTAGGCGATAAAACACTGGCTGCTTTGAATGATGACGACATTAATTATCGTCCGAATGAAGACAGCAACAGCATAGCGGTTATCGTTCAACATCTGCATGGAAATATGCTAAGTCGCTTTACTAATTTTCTCACTGAAGATGGCGAGAAACCGTGGCGGAAACGCGATGAAGAGTTTGTTTTTGCTCATCTTACGAAAGAAAAAACAATTGCGCTCTGGAACGAAGGATGGAACGCTGTAATGCAAGCCCTGCAAGGCTTACAGCCTGACGACTTAACGAAAACGATTTACATTCGCAGCGAGCCTTTGCTGGTGTATGATGCACTGTTAAGACAGTTGGCGCATTATCCCTATCATGTCGGACAAATGGTTTGGATTGCCAAGATGTTGAAAGGAAAAGAGTGGCAATCGTTAAGCATTGCAAAGGGAGAAAGCAATCATTTTAACGAACAGTTAGAAAGGAAATTTAAAAGCAAATGAAGATAGATGCAATCATTTTCGATATGGATGGCACACTGATGAACAACAATCCGTATCATTTTAAAGCATGGCAGGCGTTTTATCAAAAATACCATCGCACACTTTCGTTAGAAGATTACAAAACGGAAATCAGCGGACATACTTCGGTAGAAATTTTTCAAACTTTCTTTGGTAAAGAAATGACGCCGGAAGAGATAGCCACTCATGCCAATGAAAAGAATTTACTGTATCGCGAATTGTACAAACCTTACATCAAACCCATTGATGGTTTGATCTCTTTTTTAGATGAAATCAAAAGAGCAAATGTACCCATGAACATCGCTACCTCCGGCTCACCTGCCAATGTTCGTTTTATGTTTGAACACATTCCTATTGCCAATTATTTTAGGCATGTGGTAGATGCTTCAGAAGTGGTAAAAGGCAAGCCTGATCCGGAAATTTTTTTAAAAGCTGCGCAACTCGCAAACGCAGATCCGGCGCGGTGTGTAGCGTTTGAAGATTCATTGGCTGGCGTTGCATCCGCAAAAGCAGCAGGCATGAAAATAGTTGGCATCACTACGATGGAAGGTAAAGAAGATTTAAAAGCAACTGATTTGGTAATTGATGATTATACAGAAGTAAATTTGGAGATGCTGGAAAAGTTGTTTGGATAAATTTGAAGCCAACTACAAATACTCAAAGAAAACCGTCGTTAATATTACAAAGTATAACTTTCATTGTTACAATATGCAATTAGAGGTTAAAAATACAGAAGATAATTACTACGAATTTTTTAAAAGTTATTACTTAAAGAAAGATTTAATTGGACGATTGCTGTTGCTGATTATATTTTCATTATTAATTGCAACTGCAAAAGAAATTAATCAGCCATATGTCTTATCAAAAGTTCTAATCAAATTTTTTATTACAGCTCTGTTTTTTGTTGTATTTTTTTCTTTACTCCCTTACACAATAGCAACAATCAGATTTCAAAACTCTATTAAAACAAAACCTTTAATACAACCTCAAACTATTATTCTTATAGATGATGGTATTCAGATAATAGCAAGAGATGAAATTACTTTTTGGTGTTGGGAAACCTTAAACAAGGCTGGTATAATTAATAGATATTTATTTTTTACACTGTTTACAAATAGAGTCTATCCTATTCCATTAACATCTTTTGCCTCCAATGATGAGGCAATAAATTTTTTAGGGATCATCAAAAGCAATATACAAAAGGCAAAAGGAGATAGTAAGCCAAGGAAAATTAGAAATTTATATTATTGGGGACTTGTAGGTTTTATACCAAACTTTGGAGTGTTAATTGGAATAATTCTTATTATTAATGGACTTAAGTATGAAAATTACAAGATAATTTCGGTCGGTGTAATAGATGTACTTATGACGGTCTTTTTTTGGCTTGTAATTTTTCCATTTCTTAGGCCAACTTAATATGCTAATTCCTTAAGGACTTTTCATTTTACTCTTATTCTCTATGGTAAGAAAACTTTATACAACTTTGCCACCTCACTAACGCAACAACATGCAACCTATCAGTACAAAACAAGAAGCAGCCGAAGCAGCGGTTACATACATTCGAAGCGGTATGACCATAGGTTTAGGAACCGGCAGTACGGCTGCATTTGCCATACAAAAGTTAGGTGCACGGGTAAAGGAAGAAGGCTTGCAAATCAGAGCCATTGCAACATCTTTGCGCTCCCAAGCAATGGCAAAAGAGTTGAATATTCCTATCATTGGTTTTAAAGATTTTGATAGGCTGGACATCACCATTGATGGCGCTGATGAGGTAGATGAAAATCTCGATTTAATCAAAGGAGGTGGTGGTGCATTGCTGCGCGAAAAAGTGGTCTCGATGCAAACGCAAACCAATATCATTGTTGTTGATGAAACTAAACTGGTAAAGCGATTGGGCAAGTTTCCACTGCCGGTTGAAGTGGTGCCGTTTGCATTAACTGTGGTTGATAGAAAGCTGCAACAACTGGGTTGTAAGACAGTGCTGCGAAAACAAGACAATGAAGTGTACATCACCGACAATCAAAATTATATTGTAGATTGCCATTTCGGTGAGATTGATGATACAGCTTCTTTACATCAAACCATCAAAAACATTACGGGAGTGGTAGATAATGGCTTGTTTATTCAAAGAGCTAGTATGGTAGTGGCGGCTTATAACGATGGCAGCATCAAAACATTTCATCAAGGAAGAAAAATGTGATGATTCTACTGCAGAGAATGGGAACCACGAGTTTTAGCAGAGATATTTTCTCCTTTTTAAGAAGTCCTTTTTGCTCTTTGTTGCTGCGGTAAAAAAAGTGTTGTGCTTCTTCAAAATCTATTTTATAACTCATGCCAAAATAATCATGGCACTTAATTTGAATTTATGAGCGCGATAAAATTCAACATCATGAAAACCGCAGTTTTTGTTTTCTTCATCCTTTGCACAATGTATATTTTTTCGTGCAAAAACAACAATACCACAACGCAAATGCCGGATAGCGGCTACAAAGCCAGAACCGACAGTGTTACTGCATCTGATACGATAAAAGACTTGAAAGACAGAGGCGCTGTAGGATTAGATTCCGTTTCAGCAGGCCAGGCACCGGTTTCAGGCGCAACAAAAGATTCAACCAGAAAATAAATATACTTCTTTCAGGTAAGCACACTATTATCTTCTCTGCTCAAAGCTCATAACTCGTAGCTTTTAAGAGCTAACGAAATGGAGTTTACTATTGCACTTCAATATTTCCGGCAAAAACAAATTCAGCAGGTCCGCACAGCCAGATGTTTTTAAATTGGTCGTTCCCAATCTTATCAAACTCAACCGCCAGCTTGCCTCCGGGCGTTTCAACAGTTACACGGTTAAACCCTGCTTCATTGTGTGCAAATACCAATGCGGATGCCACAACGCCGGTGCCGCAACTTAAGGTTTCAGCCTCCACGCCACGCTCATAAGTGCGCACGTAAATCGTATCTTCATCTTCTTTCTCAACAAAGTTTACATTGATGCCTTTTTCTTTGAAGTCACTGCTGTAACGGATGGCTTTGCCTTCTTTATAAATATCAATATTTCTAACATCAGCAGCCGGACGAACATAATGCGGCGAGCCGGTATCTAACACTGCATCGCCTAATTTTTTTTGTATGCCCATTACATCTTTCATCTTTACATACACCCAACCATCGCTTTGAATAATGGCTTCGTGCACCCCATCAATTGCGGTAAAAACAAACTGGTTCTTACTAAACTTTTGGTGATGGGCAAACTTCACCAAACACCTGCCGCCATTGCCACACATGGTGCTTTCGCGCCCATCGGCATTGTAATACTTCATCTCGAAATCATACTCCACAGATGGATTTAATAACATCAATCCATCGGCACCAATTCCAAATCTTCTGTCGCACAAAAGCTGAATTTGCTTTGTAGTAAGCTGATGCGTTTCATCAAGATTGTTCAGAATAACAAAATCGTTTCCTGTTCCCTGGTATTTATAAAAATGAATGTTCATAATTAAATAGAAGCGATGATAGGTAATGAATGTTTGATAAGATTTTCTACCGCAGCCACGCCATCTTTTGTAAACGTCTGGCTTACGCGGTTGGCAACAATTACGTTCATGCTCAAACATTGATGCCCTAATAGTTTTCCCAGTCCATAAATGGCACTGGTTTCCATCTCAAAGTTGGAAATAAAATGGTTGCCAAACCGAAATGTAGTAAGCTCGTTAATTAAATTTGGATAGTGCAAACCGAGCCGCAATACTCGCCCCTGCGGACCATAAAACCCCGGGCAGGTTACTGTAATGCCATGATAATAAGAGTGCATAAAATGCTTTAATAACGCCGTGCTTGCCGATGAAATATAAGGCTGCGAATGAGCATTGCCAAAACCAGTGTGCGTAATAAAATGGCTAAGCAATGCGCTTTCTTCTTCGTTGTTTTGATGCCGGTAAAAGTAGAGCAGATTATCAATGCCCAAGCCGTGTGTGCCTGCTACAAAGCTGTCAACCGGAATGTCTTTTTGCAACGAACCGCTAGTACCCAAGCGAAATATTTGTAAAGAAGTAAGGTTTGTTTTTATTGATCTTTTTGCAAAATCAATATTCGCCAAGGCATCGAGTTCATTCATCACAATGTCAATGTTATCAGGCCCGATGCCGGTTGAAACCACTGAAATTCTTTTAGTGCCGATATAACCTGTATGAGTAACAAACTCGCGGTGCTGTTGCGTTATTTCAATGCTGTCAAAGTGCTTACTCACCTGTGGCACCCTGCCCGGATCACCAACCGTAATGATGGTAGTTGCCAGTTCGTCGGGTGTTACATCCAAATGATATACTGCGCCACGTCTATTAATGATGAGTTCGCTTTCGGCAATCATATTCATTCACAGAATTTGGTTGCAAAAGTCGGTATAGAGAATGATAAAATTAGGCGCAAAGTTTTCTAATTAAAGGCATTCCATTATTTTCGCGCTCCTAAATGGTCCTGTGGCCGAGTGGCTAGGCAGAGCTCTGCAAAAGCTTCCACACCAGTTCGACTCTGGTCGGGACCTCTTTTCACAACAAGACCTATAAGGTTTTAAAAACCTTATAGGTCTTTTGGTTTTATCAACTTTTGCAAGTTGAATTTTCAATTGAGATGGCATGAAGTATTCACAGTTATTGGGCGCTGCAGCTTGCCTTGCCCTTATCGTTAGCTGCTTTTTTACGTGGAGTTATGTTGCCGAAATTAATCTGTCGATCAGCGGTATAAACGGAGGACCAGGTTTAGGAAAACCAGGTTTGCTCAATATCTTTTTTTGCAGTGCCATGATTTTATTCTTCCTCATTCCCAGGATATGGGCAAAGCGGGCCAACATTATTTTAGGGGCATTGAACATTGCGTGGAGTTTTCGCAATTACTTATTAGTAGGCGCTTGTTCGGGCGGCATTTGCCCCGAAAAAAGATGGGGCATTTTTGCACTTTTGGTTTTGTCTCTTTTTATTGAAGTGATGACGTTTTTACCGAACATTAAAGTAACTTCTAAAGCTTGAACTTTTTGAACCACAGAGACATGGTGAACACAAACCCTGTCTGTCGGCAGACAGGGTTCACAAAGAAAAGGAGGAGTGTTTTATAACTGTGAAGTCGCGGAGACGTGAAGTTTGTTTTTGCACATATTTTCTTAGCGTCTTTGTGTCTTCGCGGTTAACGTACCTGCTTTTGGAAATGTTCAATTATTTTCAGAACCTGCCTGTCCGGTAGGCAGGCGCAACAGACGATTAACAAGAGGCACAAAAGCTGGGTACATAAAACTGTATTTTGTATTTCTTACTCACTACTCACCATTAAAACCCGCTGTCATCCAATGCAAAATTGTTCTTGCGCGTTTGCCATTTGCCCTTCGTAAAATCGGGGAACGGTAACGTTTTGTTTCCTTCTTGTAACGACTGTGTGGAAAGCGGCGCAATAACACTCATTGTTACCGAATCGTACACGTCAATGGGTGTTTGCTTTTTTTCTTTTACCGCTTTTATAAATGCGTTAAAAACAAAATAGTCCATGCCACCATGGCCTGCACCTTCAGCTTCTTTTTCGTATTTTTTCCAAAGTGGATGATCGTATTTATCGAGCCATGTTTTTGCATCGTCCCATTCATCGTCTGCTTTCGATTTGTTTTGAATATAAACGGAATTGTTCACATCCATCCACAAGCCCTGCGTGCCCTGCACGCGAAAGCCCAGCGAATAAGGACGTGGCAGATGAACATCGTGCGACAGCAACACCGTTTCACCGTTTGCGCAGTTAATCATGGTGGTAGTAACATCACCGTTTTTGTATTTGAGTTTTGTGGCAGCGTTGCCCGGCGCTTGTTCTTCTACATAAGCAGCCAAACCGCGGGCTTTGGAACTAAACGAAACCAAACCCGTAAAGCGGTTGCCATGATTAATATTAATATAGTGCATGAGCGGACCCGCACCATGTGTAGGATACAAATCGCCATCGCGATCAATGTTAAACTGTGTGCGCCATTGGGCTTCGCTGATGGCATCGGGGCCATACTTTACACCGTGTCCATAGTAATGAACACCATCGTTAAACAACACATTCCTGAGGTTGTGCTGGTAGCCGCCTTCGAGATGAACCAACTCGCCAAACAAGTTCTGCCGAACCATATTTAAAACCGCCATTACATCACGGCGGTAACAAACATTTTCGAGCGTCATGTAAGGCACGCCGGTTTTTTCTGATGTATTCACAATGTCCCAATGATCGTCCACTGTTAAGCCGGCTATCACTTCGCAACCCACGTATTTGCCCGCTTTCATGGCATCAATGCTTTGCGGATGATGATACTGCCAAGGCGTGGCAATAATTACTGCATCAATGTCTTTTCTGTCGAGCAGTTTTTTATAAGCATCTAAACCGCCGGTGTATTCAGGAACATTTTGCACATTGTGTTTTGCTAAAAACTCGCGGCATACTTTCAGCGAACGTTCCTGCGTGTCGCAAATGGCTTTAATTTCTACATCATCGCGCAGTACGGCTTCGTTAATGTGGCTCATGCCGCGGGCACCAACGCCAATGTAACCCAATCGCACTTTAGTATCATTGGCTCCAAAAGTTTTATTTTTTGCAATGGCAAAAGCTGCCGTTGCAAAAGATGTGTTTTTGAGAAAGGTTCTTCTTTTCATGCCGTTTGTGTTTGTTTGCTTACGAAGATAGCGGTTATGCAATGCCATAATCATAACAAACGAACGCAAACGTTTGTGTGAAAATGAATGGTAAGTTTGTTTTTGCACAAAAAGTATTTAGACAAAACCGCCTGTCTTTTCATACTTCCAGTTGCGTCGCTTGCCTTCCTGCAACCATTCTATCATGGTTGCAATTCGCTTGTTGCGCGTGGCGTCGGTTTTGGCTTCGGCTATCCATTCCACGTAATCTTTTTTGTGGCTGTAGCTCATGCGTTCAAATGCTTCTTTGGCTTTGGTATTGGCATCCAAAGCAGCTTGCATTCCTTCGGGATAAAACAAAATGGCGTTGCTGGCCTCATTCTTTTTTGAAGGTTTCGTTTTGGTTTCATTGAGTTTCATCGCTTCCTGTAAGTAGCCAATGATTATATCATCAGGCGGCAAATTGTCCACCGAAGTGATCTTACCAAACTGCCCTGCCGCTTCCGCATTTTTTTCTTCAAAATGAGCTGCAGCCTGCATTTGCTTGAATTTAAAAATATTAAAAGCGCAATGTTTTTTAAATGCTGCCATGCTGCACAACATGCCGTTGTAATTAAAGAAAGGCATACTCCATTTGATGTCTTCTTCAATGTTGGGTGATGCCTGGTGAACGAGCTTTCGCAAATGAATTAAAATGGGCTTTGCAAAATCGGGTGCGGCCGTTATGTAGGCATCAATGCGTTCGTCTTTTTTCATAGCCATTTGTTTTTGCAGTAAAAGTAACAAAGGGTTAAAATGAAAACAAACCTTTGCTCTATTTGTATCTTTGCCGTATTATGTCGGCACAGCAGAACATCAGGAATTTATCTCTTCCTGACCTTGAAGAATACTTTCTTTCCATTAACGATAAAAAGTTTCGCGCCAAACAAGTGTACGAATGGCTTTGGAAAAGAGGCGTCCGTTCGTTTGATGAAATGAGCAATTTGAGCAAAGACCTGAGGGCCAAGCTGGCTGCGGATTTCAGCCTGCCTACTCTTCAGGTTGATGCTACGCAATACAGCGCAGATGGCACAATAAAAAGCCGTTTTAAAACCTTCGACAACCACTTTGTAGAAGGCGTTTTAATTCCAACCGAAGAGCGAAAAACAGCCTGCGTGTCTTCGCAAATTGGTTGTAGTTTAAGCTGTAAGTTTTGTGCTACCGGCTACATGGAACGTAAACGCAATTTATCGTTTGATGAAATTTACGATGAGGTAATATTACTCAACCAGCAATCGGAAAAAATGTACAAAACCAAACTTTCCAACATTGTGTTCATGGGCATGGGCGAGCCGCTGTTGAATTATGCCAGTGTTTTGCAAGCAATAAATAAAATCAGTTCAGAAGATGGTTTGGGCATGAGTGCGCGGCGCATTACCGTTTCAACGGCTGGCGTTGCTAAAATGATAAGGAAACTGGGTGATGATAAGGTTCGTTTCAAACTGGCTTTATCGCTTCATGCAGCGAACGATAAAAAGCGAAATGAGATTATGCCGATCAACGAAAGCAATAACATTAAGGCGTTGATTGAAGCACTCAATTATTTTTACAAACAAACCGGCAACGAAATCACCCTTGAATACATTTTGTTTCGCAACTTTAATGATTCGCTGCAGGATGCCGACGAGCTAATCAAAGTTTACCGGCAGGTGCCTGCCGATTTGATTAATTTAATTGAATACAACCCAATTGATAAAGCCTCATTTGCAAAGCCCGATGAAGCAACCGTAGAAGCCTTTATAAATCATTTGGAACGAAACCGGGTAAATGCAAGATTGCGCCGCAGCCGTGGTAAAGACATTGATGCTGCCTGCGGACAATTGGCAAATAAGAATCAAGATACAAGTAATAAGCTACAAGCTGTAAGCCTTGAATCTTGAAACTTGCGCCTTGAACCTTGACATCTTAATTTTTATTCCTGTTGAAAAACAGCAAACACAATACACATGAGCAAATCATCATCATTTGAAAAATTTATCAATCCAAAAATTACTGGTGCCAAAAAGAAAGAGGCGATAAGGCAGGAAAAGAAAAAAGTAAAAACAGAACTGCGTTCTAAAGAAGATATTGAACGAAAGCAAAACGAAGCCAAATATGGGGTGGTAACAAAAGCAAGCAAGAGCCAAGAACCAAGATTCAAGGCACAAGATACAAGAGATAATCTGCAAGCTACAAGTCGCAAGTCACAAGAGACAAGCGATAAGAGAAAGGATACAAGGTACAAAAAACGAGAAGCAAGCGATAAGCGAAACGACACAGCCTTTACTCAACAAGATTCAAAATTTAAGAAAGAGGAAGGAGGTTTTACAAAGCGTTCGACTTACAAAAAAGAAGCTCCGCAAACCAATTATAAGGCAAAACCAAAAAGGCTTTCTGATACTAATGATGAGAGAGAAGTAACTGCTGCTCATTCACGCATTTTATCAGCCTCCCAACAACAAATGCCATTGAACAAATATGTGGCTCATGCAGGTATCAGCGGGCGTAGAGAAGCAGCTGAAATTGTAAAATCAGGGCAGGTAACGGTGAATGGTGATGTGGTGTTTGAACCCGGTTATAAAGTAACCGATGCGGATAAAATAACGGTAAAAGGAAAGCCGGTTCATCTGCAAAAAAATCTCGTTTATATTTTACTCAACAAACCCAAAGATTACATCACTACTGCCAAAGACCCCGAAGGAAGAAAAACGGTGTTTGAACTGGTGGCTCACGCTACACAAGAACGCATTTATCCTGTTGGCAGATTGGACAGAAACACCACCGGCGTTTTGCTACTGACCAACGATGGCGAACTGGCGCAAAAGCTTACGCATCCTTCGTTTGAAATAAAAAAAGTGTATGAAGTAAAACTCGATAAACCGTTGGTGAAAAGAGACTTTGATGCGATACTGGCAGGCGTTACTTTAGAGGATGGCTTTGTGCAGGCCGACTCTGTAGGTTATGCCGATCCAAAAGATAAAAGTGTGATTGGCATTGAAATTCACAGTGGCAGAAATCGCATTGTGCGGCGTTTGTTCGAGCATTTGGGATACGATGTAAAAGCTCTCGACAGAGTGATATTTGCCAATCTTACAAAGAAAAATGTTGACCGTGGTAAATGGCGTTTGTTAAACGAAAAAGAAGTGCGTTTGCTGAAGTATCTGAACCAAAGTTTTGTGAGAAAAAACAAAAGCAATATAATTTGAACCACAGAGACACTGAGAACACAAAGTTCACAAAGAATCCTATTAAATATCTCTGTGTTTCTCAGTGTTCTTCGTGCCTCTGTGGTTATAATTAAACCGATTGATTGAAATGAATGTTACTGCACTATCCAACGAACAAATCATTTATCAGAACGATGATTTTATAGCCATAAACAAACCTGCCGGAATGTTGAGTATTCCCGACAGGAAACAAACGGAAGCTTCGCTAAAAGATATATTGATAAAAGAGTTTGGTGCTATTTATACTGTTCACCGTTTGGATAAAGAAACCAGCGGTGTTATTGTGTTTGCGAAAACGGAAGAATCGCACAAACAATTTTCACAACTATTCGAAGGAAGAGAGGTAACTAAAATTTACAATGGTTTGGTACATGGCATTCCGCATCCTCTTAACGGAACGATTGATGTGCCCATTATTGAGCATTTTTCAAAGAGCGGAAAGATGATGACAAGCGCAAAAGGAAAGCCTTCCGTTACCGATTATAAAACACTGAAAAACTTTGGCATTTATTCGTGGATGCAGTTTCAGATTCACACAGGACGCACACATCAGATACGTGTTCACATGCAACATCTTGGCAATGCCGTTGTGTGTGATGAGTTGTATGGCGATGGCGAGCCGGTTTATCTTTCAAAGCTCAAACGCAACTATCATTTATCAAAAAAAGAAACGGAAGAACAACCCATTTTAAAACGGCTGGCATTGCATTCGGCATTGATTGAGTTTGTTTTTGCCGGAATTCCGTACTCGCTGGAAGCCACGCTGCCAAAGGATTTGAAGGCATTGCTGCAACAGTTGGAAAAATGGAAAGGAATGAATTAATAGATTGGATTTCAATAAATGGGCAAAAACAAAAGCGGCGCAATTGATTTATTCTAAAGAAATTCAATTGCGCCGCTTTATCTCTTATTACAAATGAAAACGATTCAATACCAGCTTGATTTGTTTTTGCCTCATTTTTATTTTACACGAACTTCTGCTTCCCTGGGTTCGGCAATATCTCCCACACTGTTAATAATAAGCATTGCCTGGTTATATTGCTCATTGTGCTGGCTTTCATCCAGTCCCCTTTCTTCTTCTTCTTTACTTACCCGTAGCGGTAAAATAAAATTGATGAATTTAAAAATCAGGTACGAAACGGTGAAGCTATAAGCCACTACAATCAGCAAGGCTTTCAACTGGGTAAAAAAGAAAGAAGCATTGCCATAAAACAAACCATTGTTTCCACCGCTGTTTACGGCTTTGGTTGCAAATACGCCGGTAAGCAACATGCCTACCATACCGCCCAAACCATGACAGGGAAATACATCGAGTGTATCATCCAATCTTGTTTTTTGTTTATAATAAACAGCTAAGTTTGAAATGATAGCCGCAACCACACCGATGAAAATACTTTGTGGAATGGCTACATAACCCGCAGCCGGCGTAATGGCAACCAAGCCGACTACAGCACCAATGCAAAAACCAAGCACTGAAGGCTTTTTGCCACGCATTACATCAAAGAACATCCAGGAAAGACCAGCCGCACCGGCAGCCGTATTGGTGGTGGCAAAAGCAGAAATGGAAGTTATGTTAGCACCTAAAGCCGAACCTGCGTTAAAACCAAACCAGCCAAACCATAACAAACCGGTTCCAATTAAAACATAAGGAATGTTTGCCGGAGGTACTTCTTTATTTTCCAAATGTACTTTGCGGCGTTTTAAAACCAGCGCACCGGCTAAGGCAGCGCAACCCGCAGAAATATGAACCACGGTGCCGCCCGCAAAATCGAGCACACCCATTTTGGCTAAAAAACCGTTGGGATGCCAGGTCCAGTGTGCAAGTGGCGCATATACCAAAAGGCTAAATAAACAAATAAAAAGAATGTATGAAGTGAACCGGATGCGTTCGGCAACGGCGCCAACCACAAGTCCCGGTGTAATAATGGCAAACATCAACTGAAATAAAGAAAATAAGAGCAAAGGAATGGTCATTGCGGTGCCGCCCTGCAAAACCGGAGCGCCGGAAAATACATTTCTAAAGAAAAGAAAAGTGGAAGGGTTACCAATGAAACCACCAATGCTATCGCCAAAACAAAGACTAAAACCAATTACCACCCACAGCACACTTACTACACCGGCCGCCACTACGCTTTTCATCATGGTGGACAATACATTTTTCCGGTGCACCATTCCGCCGTAAAAAAAAGCCAGTCCCGGCGTCATTAAAAACACAAGCGCCGTAGCTACAATCATCCAGGCGATGTCGGCGCTACTGTATTCAACGCCTCCTTTTGCCGGAAAAGAGGGAACAAAAAGAGCAAGAAGAGAAACCGCAGCTAATACCAGGAAAGGAGCGATGGTTGTTAACTTGGTTTGTTTCATGGTTTTGAATTTAGATTAAAATTTTTGATATGCTATTGGATGTATTTTCATTTAAAAACAAACAATCTTATATGGGTTCGTTTTTCACGATGGCGACACAATATTCGTATAAAACTTAGAAATAAAGGAATTTTTTATATCAGATTTTTTATTTTTTAATTCGATTAATGATTGCGCTTATTCGGTTTGCAACCCTTTATAAAATCACATCAATATCCACTTTAAACAATTACTGCCTGATTTGGCAACGTAAAAAATATGGCAAAAACAAACTTGCAACCCGCTTCTTTTCATCTTCTATTTGTCTCACTTTTGCAATTCTTACAAATTATCAAAAAACCGGACATGGCAGCTAAGGAAATGAACAACCGGCAGGCATATTTTAACTACCAGATTGACGACAAATATGTGGCAGGTGTTGCTTTGCTGGGAACCGAAGTAAAATCGGTTCGGGCAGGAAAAGTAAGCTTTAACGATAGCTTTTGTTTGTTTGATAAAAACGGTTTGTGGCTGCGAGGAATGTACATAGCCGAATATGCTTTAGGAACCACTAACAACCACATTGCAGTTCACGACAGAAAACTGCTCTTAACCAAACGAGAACTGAAACGCCTGCAGGCAGCCATGAAAGAAAAAGGATTTACGCTGATTCCTTTAAAAGTGTTTATCAATGATAATAACTTAGTAAAAGTGGAAATTGGGTTGGCGCGTGGTAAGAAAACGCATGATAAACGCGAATCAATAAAAAAGCGGGATACTGAGCGTGAAATTAAACGCTTTCTAAAATAACGATACCTGCGCTTTTGTTGGCAGGTGATGCCGCGAAACGTTTTCCTTCTTCTTTCACTGTCTTTGCCAGTTGCAACTCTATAGCAGCATTTAATATCTGCATCCTAAAACCATACATTACTCCAGTTTGTTTTTGTGTAGAAAAATAGCAACAAAATTTAGCGCAAAAACAAACTGGAGAAGTTGTATGGCTATATTCTGTTGGGTAACGACGGCTCAACAAATGATGTTATCATAACAAATGCTTATTGAATGATTGATAACAGGTAAGAGTCTGTACAAGCCATAATAAACTTTTTTTACAAAAGCTTTTTTGCGATGTGGCATGTTTATACCATAGTTGTTTTATCTCTGATTTCGAACGATTAAAATAAAACCATTATGAAAACACAAACCGTAAGTAATGCCTCAACTGCACAAAATTCAAAATTGAAAGATTTGTTTATAGAACAGTTACAGGATATTTTTTGGGCAGAAAAAAAACTTATAAAAACTTTGCCTAAAATGGCAAATGCTGCTACCACACCACAATTGAAACAAGCTTTCGGCGATCATCTGGAAGAAACCAAAAACCATGTAAGCCGCCTGGAGCAAGTGTTTGAAAGTATTGATGAACCGGCAAAAACAAAAAAGTGTTTAGCCATGGCAGGTATTACTGATGAAGGCGAAGATATTATTGATGAAAGCGAAGAAGGTACATCGCAACGTGATGCTGCTTTAATACTTGCAGGACAAAAAGTAGAGCATTATGAAATTGCTACCTACGGCGGGTTGGCACAGTTAGCAGAAACCTTAGGTTATACAGAAGCTAACCATTTATTAGTACAAACATTGAATGAAGAAAAAGCAGCCGATGAAAAGCTTACTCAAATTGCGAAGAGTGGCATCAATTACCAGGCAAGCAGGGAACCAAGTAACAACTAAATGGGCACAATAGTAAAAGGTTAAGTGAACAGCTTAACCTTTTTTCTTTCACTTCAAATATTTATACAGCCATGGCAAATACAGTCTCAGATTATTTAATCAGCCGAATGCTCGAATGGGGCATTAAACGCATTTATGGTTATCCCGGCGACGGCATCAACGGTATTATGGGCGCACTCAATCGTGCAAAAGATAAAATGGATTTCATACAGGTGCGCCACGAGGAAATGGCGGCATTTATGGCTTGCGCTCATGCAAAGTTTACGGGCGAAGTAGGCGTTTGTATGGCTACATCAGGCCCCGGCGCCATTCATTTATTAAACGGTTTGTATGATGCTAAAAAAGATTCGCAGCCTGTTGTTGCCATCATAGGTCAGCAATCGCGGTTGGCTATGGGCAGCGATTATCAGCAGGAGATTGATTTGATTTCCCTATTTAAAGATGTAGCGCATGAGTATGTGATCATGGTAACACAACCCGCGCAAATGCGGCAGGTGGTTGACCGTGCGTTTCGCATTGCTAAAGCCGAGCGCACCGTTACCTGCATTATTGTTCCCAACGATTTGCAGGAAGAAGATGCTGTAGAAGCTCCTCCGCGCGAGCACGGCAGCGTGTTTACAGGTGTAGGTCATGCCAATGTTCATATTGTGCCCGATGCAGCTGATTTGCAAAGAGCAGCCGATGTTTTAAATGCGGGTGAAAAAGTAGCCATGCTCATTGGCGCAGGCACCATTAGTGCGCATAACGAAGTAGAACAAGTGGCAGAACTGTTAGGCGCAGGCGTTGCCAAAGCCTTGTTGGGCAAAGCGGCTTTATCCGATTATTCACCTTATACAACCGGCTCAATCGGCTTGTTAGGAACAAAGCCAAGCTGGGATTTGATGCAGGATTGCGATACTTTATTTATGATTGGCAGCTCTTTTCCTTATGCAGAATTTTTACCGAAAGAAGGAAAAGCAAGAGGTGTGCAGATAGATATTAACAACAAAATGCTAAGCAGCCGTTATCCAATGGAAGTAAATCTTTTGGGCGGCGCAAAAGAAACGTTACAGGCACTCATTCCTTATTTGAAACATAAAGAAAACCGCAAGTGGCTAACCAAAATTCAGGAAGGAATGAAAGAGTGGGAAAAAGTAATTGAAGCAAGAGCAAAAAATGAAGCCAATCCCATTAATCCGGAATACATATTTAGTGAGTTATCGTGGCGCTTGCCTGACGATTGTATTCTGAGTGCCGATTCAGGCACTTGCGCCAGTTGGTATGCGCGAAATTTAAAAGTAAAAGAAACCATGAAGGCATCCTTGTCGGGCAACTTGGCTACTATGTGTCCCGGCGTGCCGTATGCCATTGCTGCCAAGTTTGCTTTCCCCAATCGTATTCCCATTGCCTTAGTTGGCGATGGAGCCATGCAGATGTTAGGAAACAACGGAATTATTACCATTTCAAAATACTGGAAAAGCTGGAGCGATCCACGGCTTATCATTATGGTATTGGATAACGGCGATTTAAACATGGTAACCTGGGAACAACGAATTATGAATGGTGATCCTAAATTTGAAGGTTCGCAAAGCTTGCCGTATTTTCCGTATGCTAAATATGCGGAGTTATTAGGCTTGAAAGGAATTTATGTTGATAAGCCGGAAGATGTAGGAGCCGCATGGGACGCAGCTTTGAGTGCCGACCGGCCTGTAGTATTAGATATGAAATCAGACCCTAATGTGCCAACCCTTCCACCACACATTTCATTTCAGCAGGCAAGAAAATATACAAGCGCTTTGTTGAAAGGAGATCCTGATGAAGGCGGCATCATCAAACAAACATTTAAAGATGTAATGGAAGGTATTCTTCCACATAAAGATTAAAAAGGATTCAGCCATCAGCTTTTGTTTTTGCACAAAAAGATAAATGCTCATGGCTGTTAACATCACTATGACAATCACTCGCTTTGCAACTTCAGCTTATACCATTCCAACTAAAATACCGAAAGCTGATAACATGCTGGCCCGAAACAATCATCCTAAAAATAACAATTATGAAAGTTTTGTTTTGCCTCTTTTTTCTTCTTTCCGCAACCTTCATTTATGCACAAAAGCAAACCATTTCTGCCAGCGAGACAAAGAATTATTTGAATAAGGCGGTAACTGTTTTTGATACCGTTCATGAAGCGCGGTTAAGCAATGTTTCTAAAGATGAAATGACTGTATTGTATACTGGCAGCGATTATGAACACCGCACATTCGCTTTGGTGTTTCCGCAGGCTGTGCTGAAACGTTTTTCTTTTAATCCGAATGAGAAAATGATAAATCACCGCTTTTACGCAACAGGGAAAATTATAAGATACGAAGGCAAACCGGCTATGTACATTAAAAAGGAAAGCCAGTTGCAAATACCTGAATAAATGCACAAAAACAAAAGCCCCGATTTGCATCAGGGCTTTTGTATATAAGTAGCTTACTCAAGTTAAGAAGGAACAACTGTTTTGTGTTGATAATTTTCACTCAACACAGATACTGTTGTTGGAATGTCTTGCTCGGGATACGCTCCTGAACCATGTTCAAATACGTCCAATCCGCCAATGCCCATTTCCCCCTGTTCTTCCACACGTAAATTCCAGGGATGCGGAAACTTGCGGATGATCCACATCATTATGTAAGTGGCAACAAATGTAGAAGCAGTGATAAAGAAACTTCCTATCAATTGCGCTTCCAATACACCGGCACCACCGCCATAAAACAAGCCTGCAACAGGCGACGAATTATCTGCACCGGTCGGTCCGGTAGCTCCGTATTTTCCGCAGGCAAACAAGCCTAATGAAATTGTGCCCCAGATGCCAGCAAAACCATGAACAGCAACCGCACCAACAGGATCATCAATGCGTAAGTATTCAATCAACTGAACACCAAGATAAACAATAACACCGGCAATGCCACCCAGCAAAATAGAACCTAACGGGCTTACCCAATAGCACGGGCAGGTAATGGCAACCAAGCCAGCCAGAAAACCATTTACTGTATAACCCAAATCAAACTTGCCTTTGGTTTTTCCAAACCACAAAGCAACATACATAGCAGTCATTCCACCGGCACAGGCAGCCAGTGTTGTGTTGGCAGCAATCCTGCCAATGCCTTGTCCGTCAATAGCCGATAAAGTGCTGCCCGGGTTAAAGCCATACCAGCCAAACCAAAGAATAAAGCCGCCCACCGCAGCAATGGTAAGATTGTGTGCCGGCGGCATCCCACCGCCATCTCGGGCAAACACTCTGCCCAAACGGGGCCCTAACACCATGCCACCTGCCAGCGAGGCAATACCACCAATGGTGTGTACCACCGTTGAACCTGCAAAATCGCGGAACGGCTGACCTAAGGATGGAAGGAAACCACCAGGTGCACCCATGGTAGCTAAGAAACCATCAGGACCCCAGGCCCAATGTCCGAATATCGGGTAAATAAAGCCTGTAATGCCAATGCTGTATAAAATATCGCCACGGAAACCGGTTCTGCCAATCATAGCACCTGATACAATGGTTGAACAAGTATCTGCAAAAGCAAACTGAAATATCCAGTGCGCCAGCAAAGGAATGCCGGTGGTTTCGTAAGTATCGGGCGCACCTGATAAAAAGAACCAATGCGTACCAATAAACGGTGTGCCGTGGCTAAACATAAACGCATAACCAATTGCCCAAAACAAAATGCCGCACAAGCATGTATCAAACACACATTCCATCAATACATTTACCGTTTCGCGCTGGCGGGCAAAACCGGCTTCTAACATTACAAACCCTGCCTGCATACCAAACACTAAAAAGGCTGCCACCAGCGTCCACACGGTGTTTACCGAGTTCATCAGCATTGTTTCATGTGCTGTGTAAGTATCGGCTGCGTAAGCTTGTGTTACCAGCATGGCCGGCAAGCCTTTCATTATAAAAAGAATAATACCTAACCCAATCATTTTGCCGCTGAAAATGAGTCCGGCCAATTTCCACTTTTCTCTTTTGGTAAGAATGGTTACAGGTGCATCTTCGTACCTGTTTCTCCTAAAAAGTTTGTTGAGTAGCATGTGTTTGTGTTTTAGTGATGAAAAATCTTTTTTGTTTTTGCCCGAATTTTAAAAGTGATAAGTAGCTGCCAGTATTCCCGTTACTGTGCTTTTGGAAGGGCTACCATCGCTTTTCTCAAAAATTTCGTCTTTGCCAGCATCTAATCTTAATTCAGGAATGATGGTAAGATTGCCTATTTTAAAATTGGGCGAAAGCGTAACGTCAAAAATGGAGGTAGCCGGTGCAGAAACCACTTCTTTTTTATTGTCGAAATATTCTCCACGCAGCGTAATGCCAAATGTGCTTACAGGGTCGTAGTTGAAGTACAAAGCCGAACCCCACCAGTTATTGGTGCTGCCACCATTCATTTTAACTGACTGAACCGTTCCATTGTAACCAATACCAAATTTGCTTGAAGCGGCGATGTTTAAAACCAAATCAAATTGTGTAAGGCTTTCATTGCCACCATACGTTCCCTGGTAATTTACATACGCTTTGAATTTATCATCGCTTGTTCCAGTACTAAATTGAGCAATGCCATACTTGCGGGACGATAGAGTGGTGGCGTTATCGGTTGGGTTAGCAACGCCCAGCATCAATGCACTTTTTTTGCCCAATGTAATATCTGCTTTCAAACCTGTGTGCGAGAAAGGACCATACGAAAACATATAATCCATGCTGTAATTGCGATTCATGTAAGCATCTACCAGTTCATAGCCAATGTGCGTAGCCCATTTGCCCATGGTGAGTTTAAATTTATCGGTAATGGCATAGCTTACATACAATTGCTTAACCGCAGCAAGTGTGAGAAAGCCATTTTTGCCCACGCTTTTTTCACCATCGGGATAATTAAATTCTTCAGCTCGTCTGCCAAAGCCTAAATCAGCAAACACACTGGCTTTTCCAAAGCTATGCGATGCCTGAAGGCTTGCCATGCCCAGCTCGAAACTGTTTTGCGAATTGGTGAAAGAGGTGTAGTTGTTTGTAAATCCGGTTTTGGGATTAGAGAAATTGTACCGATAATAAACGTCAGCCGAGCCTGTAATTTTTACGCCTGCAATTTGCAGTGCCGAATCGGTTTTTTTAGCGGTTGAATCTTGCGCTTTCACAAGCGTCAATAGCATAAAAGAAGAAAGGAAGAACAGTAAGCTTTTTTTCATTTGTGTTTTGTTTTTGTCAATAAAAATCTTACTGGCGGCAATGGTTAGAAACTGGCTTCTTGCACATAACTTAAAACGATAATAGCACTTTTGTATTAGTCTGTAAAAATGGACTTGCTTTAATTTTATTTACATTATAAAAATATAAATTTAGAATTTATATCGCAAATAACTAAAAATATATTCTTTTAAAAAAATAAATTTTAATATAATTTTATTTTGTATTAATAAATGTTAATAAAATATATCCATTCGTTTAAATTAATATTTTATTTATATAATGGCTGCTCCCTTTTTGTATAGAAGAATATAGTGACAAATATGGTAGAAGCTACCTGCTACGATTGAGATTATTCAAACTGTTTGATAGAAGAACTATTTTATAATAACAGCTGCAAGTCAAAATGCTATGGTCTGGTTTCTTGCATTGTTTTCCTTGATTGCAGTTATGATAACTAAATTTGAGGCAATTGGCCTTGTGCCTGTATTATTCACTGTCATTCAAAAGCAACATTTAGGTTGGTGTTGTTGTCAGCCTATACAAAGCCTCAGTTATGAGAAATGTTGTTGCTGTACTTCTTTGTTGCTTTACAGTCACGCAAATTTTCGGGCAAAAACAAAGAGCAGTGTCAACTTATTTGTTAGCCAATTATAACCATACGCTTTACGATTATACCATTGGCAACAATCCCTGGGGCATGGGGCTTGGGTTGCAAACATTTTTTAATACCAAATCTAAATTTAAGCCCCTGATTGAACTCACGGGCGACCTTTATTTGGAAGACAACAAAGTTTTAAAGCTTAATCCTGACGGCAGCTTACCACAATATGATAACAGTATAAGTTCAATGGTTAATCTCTTTGCAGGCACATCATTTCAACTCACACAAAGTATGTATGTATCGTTGCTTGCCGGGCCGAGTTTGATTAGTGGCCGAACATTATTAGGGGTGAAGCCTTCGTTTGGATTTTACTTCTCTAAAACACAAAGATTGACAGGAAACATTTCTTACATCAATGTATTTAACCGCGAAATAACAACAAAAGAAGCCTTTGGTACAGTAAGCTTTTCCATTGGTTTCAAGCTCTTTTAAACATGCAAATGAGCCAGCCACAAAAGGGTTTCCTCATAATAAAATTTGTGCATTTCCAAAGCCTCCTTTCACGGATTGTATTTTCGCAACAACGCTCTTGCTTTAATGCCTGACTCTTTCAAATCGCTTTCTTTCCAGTTGCCCTCCGATGCAGCAATCTTCTTCAGTACTGAGCAGGTTTCATCTTTATCAGATACGCTCCAGGTTACCCAGCTTATCTTTCTGTTCTCCGCCCACTGTATCCATTTGTTCCATTCTTCATCATTTAAAGGTCCGTCGCCGCTTGCTTCCATACCAGCCGATTCTGAAATGAAAATAGGGATGCCTTTTGCCAGCGCAGAGTCGCATCGGTCGCGCAGCCATTGTTTGTGCGTAGCTGCATAAAAGTGAACTGTGTACATGATGTTGGTGTAACCTTTTAGCGGATTGGCCCCAACCAAATTGATGTCCTGATCCCAGTGCGGATTGCCAACCAGAATCAAATTGGTTTTGTCGTATTTCCGAATGGCATCAATCACTTGTTCAGAATACAATTTCACACTGTCCCAGCTTTCATAATCGGGTTCATTAAACACTTCATAAATGATATTGGGATACCCGTTGTATAGCTTCGCCATCTTTTCAAAAAAAGCTTTTGCTTCCGGCAATTTTATATTGTGGCTATGCCAGTCAATAATTACGTAAATGCCTTGCCTGATGGCGCCATTTATAACGGCTTCTGTCTTTTGTGTTGACCATTGCGGCTGACGCAGATAACCGCTATCGTTCAATTCAACACCCATGGCTGCACGCAACACACTGCAATGCCAATCATTCGCTAACCATTCAACCGATTGCTGATTGTAAAACCGCGGCCACAAGTTGTGCCAGCCATAACTCATACCGCGCAATACAACAGGGTTGTTGTGCTCATCCATTAACTGCGTTCCGCTTACCTGTAGCTTACCATGCTGCTTTACCGGTTGCGCAGTTGCGGGTTGAATAACAAGTGTAGAAAAAAGAAGAAACAGCCATGTTTTCATACAAAAAAATTAGAAACTTGAAATTGATGTCAAATAAAGCGTTGTGGTTCATTCTTGAAATACAAGCTCGCGTCATTCCGCAATTGCCCTCAGCACGAACTCAAACTTTCATCACAACAGTGAGGGCTTTGTGCGGAATCTGATGATTGAAATATGATGTTATTGAAATGAAATAATGGTACTGATAATAGAATAATTTGTTCAAGCTTATAAGAGCAGATTCCGCACAAAGCCCTCGCAAGATTGATTATCGTTCATTATTGTGTTGAGGGCATTTGCGGAATGACGTGCATCACTCAACATCATTTCAAATTAAAACATTACCTAACAAAGAAAAACGGAAAACAGCAAAGTAAAAACAGCATGACAAGAAAATACATGAAGCTGTACATGAATAAGAAAAAGAGGCAAAACCAAACCATGAAAAACCCCGGTGGAGAGCCAGCGGGGTTTGTTATAAGCAAGCAACCGAAATTGGGTTTTGTAAACCCGCAATAAAAATAAATCATTTTTTAAAATGTTGGCTTTTATTGTTAACAATTGCTTGCTCTCTTTTGTTTACGCTGCCATTAAACAGTAGTACGCCTCTTTTTAAATACCTTCGCGCCCCAAATGAGGAGCGATGTACACGATTACAATTAATTTTGAAGAAAAGGGCAAAACTCCTGTAAAGCTTACTGGCATTGAGCCAGACCAAAGCCTTCTTGAAGTTTGCCTCGATAATAATATAGAATTGCATCACAACTGCGGTGCTGTTTGCGCCTGTAGCACCTGCCACTTATATGTAAACAAAGGCATGGATTATTTGGAAGAAATCAGCGATAAGGAAGAAGATTTTATAGATCGTGCCGTGAACCCGCGCATTAATTCGCGGCTCGGTTGCCAGTGTGTTTTGTTGGACGAAGAAGACGGCGAAGTAGAAATAACACTGCCCGATCAATCACAGTTTTTAGGAGAATAATTTTTAAAACCATTTGTTGTTATGCCTCATTTTGAGCCGCCCATTACCTGGAACGACCATGAAGATATTGCCATGAAATTGTACGAGCGTTTTGGTAATGATTTTAATGAAGGGAAAATATACCGCCTCCGCTTTACCGATTTATTAGAATGGGTTTTACAAATACCCAATTTTGCAGGTACACGCGAACAAAGTACGGAAGGACATTTGGAAATGATACAAAGTGCCTGGGTGTATGAATGGCGCGATAATCAATGAGGAAGCCAAGCACCTCCATCCGCCTAAGGCGGAGAACCGTAGCAGCGTAAGTAAAAACGACTTTGGTTAAAAAAGATGACAAGAACTATAAACAGTGATGATGCTCATAACTCCCCTTCAAGGGGTGGGGGCATTACCACATTTGTTTTTGATGTTGACGGCGTACTTACTGATGGTACACTGCTCATTCTTCCAAACGGAGTAATGGCGCGAAGAATGAACATTAAAGATGGCTATGCACTGCAACTGGCAGTAAAAAAAAAGTATGGCGTAGCCATTATATCGGGTGGCAATTCTAACGAAGTAAAAGAGCGGTTGAACCTGTTGGGAGTGAAAGATGTGTTCATGCGCATCAGCAATAAAAAAGAATGTTTGGAAGATTATCTTTTGCTCAACAACATTCAGCGCGAAACAGTGTTATTTATGGGTGACGATTTGCCCGATTATGAAGTCATGCAAAGTGTTGGAATGGCTTGCTGCCCTGCCGATGCTGCCCATGAAATTAAAGCCATCAGTCATTACATTTCGCATGTTAAAGGCGGCGAAGGATGCGCGCGGGATGTGATAGAAAAAGTGCTGACCTTGCATAACAACTGGCTTCCTGATACGCACATCAAATCTCAGTAAAAACAAACCTGGCTTTGCAAAAGATAAAAGCTTTTTTTACGCTCATCCGGTGGCAAAACCTGTTGTTCATTGCCATCACACAAGCTTTGTTTGCTTACTGCATTATCATACCGGTTTATAAAGTGGCGGCCATAGCACCCATTGTTACCAAATGGGTTTTGTTTTGGCTCATTTTATCTTCTGTTCTTATTGCTGCTGCCGGTTATATCATCAATGATTATTTCGATTTGAATATTGATATAATCAACAAACCCGATAAGGTTATTGTTGGTAAAACCATCGCAAGGCGTTGGGCAATTGCATTTCATTTGATACTAAGTTTTATAGGTATTTCCATTGGTTTTTATTTGGATATTACAACGCGTATTTTATTGTTGGGGGTTGCCAATTTTATTTGTGTTGGGTTACTTTTCTTTTATTCTATTTCGCTAAAAAAAAAGTTGCTCATTGGTAATATTCTTATCTCGGCACTTACCGCATGGACGGTGTTTGTCATTACCTGGTGCGAAACGCGCAATCTGTTATCGCCATTGGGTTTAAGCCGGATTAAAATCACACGGTACACTTTGTTGTACGCAGGTTTTGCGTTTATTATTTCCCTCATTCGCGAAGTGATAAAAGACATTGAAGACATGGAAGGCGACAGAAAATACGGATGTACTACTATGCCGATTGTTTGGGGCGTAAATGCTGCTAAAATATTCATTGCCGTTTGGTTGATTGTGTTGCTGGCGTTGCTGGTAAGTTTGCAATTTTATGTGTTGCAATTTCATTGGTGGTTTAGCGCATTGTACAGCATTGTTTTTATTATTGCACCCCTGATTAACATCTTCCGGAAATTGTTTACTGCAACCACTCCGGCCGACTATCATTGGCTAAGCAGCCGCACAAAAATGGTGATGCTCACTGGCATATTATCCATGATTTTTATAAAGATTTACTCCTAAAATTGTAGTATGCAATCTATTATTTTAGCCTCACAATCGCCACGCAGGAAACAGTTGCTGGAATGGGCAGAAGTACCTTTTGAAATAGTGGTAAAACATACAGAAGAAACGTTTTCTGAAGGCATGATGGTTAACGATGTGCCGGTGCACATTGCCCGCCATAAAGCCGTTGCAGTAAGAGAAACAATATCAGACAAAAACAAAATTATTTTAGCTGCCGATACAGTTGTAGTCGTAGATAACGCGATCATTGGAAAGCCGAGAGACAGAGAACATGCGATTGAAATTTTAAGTCTTCTTTCCGGCAGGCAGCACGAAGTGATAACAGGTGTTGTTATCCTGCATGGCGAAAAAGAAATTGCATTTGCCGATACGACTTCTGTTGTGTTTCATCCGCTCACAAAAGAGCAGATTGAATTTTATATTGACAAATACAAACCTTACGACAAAGCTGGTGCCTATGCCATTCAGGAATGGATTGGCGTAGTAGGAATCCGGTATGTATCAGGAGATTTTTATAACGTAATGGGTTTGCCTGTAAGCCGCGTGGTACAAGCGTTAGAGCTAATAGAAAAAAGCAGATAATCTTTTGGTTTTACCTGCTTTTTTAATCATTTCATTTTATTTATTGAGGAGCAAATTCGCCATCAGCTTTTATTTGTACGTCATCACTTAACATAGCTGAAGGATAGCTTTGCCCGATGCCGAAATCCAAACGTTTCACTGTTCCGGTTAGCTGAAAGCCGGCATCTTGTTTTTTGCTCATTGGGTTTGTAATGGTTCCGCGGTACCACAATTGCATGGTTACAGGTTTTGTAACGCCGTGCATAGTAAGGTTGCCGCTAACGTTGTATTTGTCCTTGCTTATAGCTTTTACTGATGTGCTTTTGAAAGTAAGAGAAGGATACTTCTGAACATCAAAAAAATGATCACTTTTTAAATCGTTGTCGCGCATTTCAACGTCTGTGTTGATAGAGGCCGCATCGGCTGTCATTTCAAAGCCGGCATCGCTGAAATCGGGTTTGGAAGTAGTAATGGTAACATCAAAATTTTTAAACAAACCTTCAACATCCGAAACGGCTAAGTGAGTAACGGTAAAGGTTAGCTTTGAATGCATCTTGTCATTCTTCCAGGTCGTTTGCGCGAAGGCAGCGGTAGTAAATACAATAAGCGTTAGTAAAGCAACTGCTTTTTTCATTTTAGTTTTTTTGTGATTAAAAAAGTACGAACTGTTTGAAAATTGATTCGATACATCCTGGATATGCAAATGCAGAGCACTTTTTATTTCATTTGTATCAGATATATTTTCAAACACATTCAGAAGAACAAAAATACATGTATATACTTCTATTTCTGAAGAAAGATTTTTTATGACTGTTCTTTTACAAACGCACGCAAGTCAATTAATGTAAAAACAATCTTCTAAGCTTTATTATCAATATTTATTTCAGGCAAGGTATTCGCATTTACAAATGCAAACATTTCATCTTGCTGATTGAATTTTCTGATAAAGGTTTATACTGCTCGCGCCGGTGATTTTTACATTGATCCCTGGCAGCCTGTTGACCGCGCCATCATCACTCATGCGCATAGCGATCATGCACGTGCCGGAAGCAAAAGCTATCTCTGTCATCATTACACCAAGCCTTTGCTGCAAGCGCGTTTGGGCGATTATACCTATCAAAGTGTAGAATGGAATGAAACCGTTGATATGAATGGTGTAAAGGTATCCTTGCATCCTGCAGGGCACATCATTGGTTCCTCACAAATTCGGGTTGAATACAAAGGCGAAGTATGGGTGGTAAGTGGTGATTATAAAATAAAAGATGATGGCATCAGCGGCACATTCGAACCAGTACAATGTCATGTGTTCATAACTGAATCAACGTTTGGTTTGCCCATCTACAAATGGAAACCACAGGATGAAATTTACAGCGATATAAAAAATTGGATAAAAACAAATCAAGCAAAAGGTATAAGCAGCGTACTCATTGCTTACAGCCTGGGTAAAGGGCAACGTGTATTGCAACCCGTGAGCGAAGTAACCGATGCTATTTATGTGCATGGCGCCATTGCCAATATGCAGGATGCATTAGAAAGCGCGGGCTTTCATTTTCCGAAAGTAGAACGCATTACACGGGAAACACCCAAAAGCAAACTGATGGGCAGCGTTGTAATTGCACCGCCAAGCGCTGATGGAACGTCCTGGATGAAACGCTTTTCGCCATCGTCAACCGGCGTGTGCAGTGGCTGGATGCAGGTACGCGGCAGTATGCGCCGGCGCAATGCTGATGCAGGTTTTGCACTAAGCGATCATGCTGATTGGGATGGATTGCTCACCGCCATTCATGCAACCGGTGCGGAGAAAGTGTATGCCACGCATGGGTTTCAAAGTGCGTTGAGCCGTTACTTAAATGAGCATGGTATTGAAGCTGCAGAAGTGCATACCGAATATGGCAATGATGAAGATGAAAGTGATGTAAAAGAACCTTATGAAACAGTGCCGGAAGAAAAAGAAAATGAGTTGTAAAATTTTTTGATAGGAATAAATTGTAAGCAAATGAGGTTTAGACTTCTAATTTTTAGAAAGGAAGTTTTATTACTTATAAGTGCGCTTTGCTTAAATAGTTGTTGGGTAAAAAAAAGTTCTAAACAACGTTTTCTTAAACCACTTATCAATACAACTCCTTCGTTTCGTATGGATGGATATTATTATCACGTTCATCCTGAAAAAAGTATTCAGGCTTACTTCTTTTATAAAAATGGAGCAATGCTTAGTACGGCTAACCCTAGGTTTAAAAATAGTATATCGGAGATTGACGAAACGTTCCGGTCAAAGGACTATTCAAACGCCTTTAACAATAATCCAATTTTTGCACCCTCCATCAAATGGACAACTTTTTCACTTATAAAGGATTCAATCTCGTTTGAAAGAATTTATCCTATGCAGAATTATCCGCATTTCATATACAGTGGGCATGTAATAAACGATACAACATTTATCATCACAAAGGAAAAAGGAATAAGATATGTTGTTGTAGGTGGCAGGAAGGCAAGAATTCTAAACGATACTTTTCACTTTAGATATTTTTATCCAAAGCCTGATAGTATTTCTTTCACAAACAATCGCTTCATAATGTTTCGATAATAAAGAGCCTTATTCATCAGTTAAAAAAAAGAATGAAAACAAAAGATGACATTATAGAATTGGTAAAAGAAGAACACGCTTTGGATGCGCAAACCGATGTCGTGCCAAGCGACATCGGTCAAACAAATGAAAGCGGATTATCTCAATTCGCAACGTTAGTGCAGGTCATCGGCACTTCCACCAAAACATTAGATAAACTTGCTGCATTGCAAAATTATTTTGCTGTTGCTGATGATAAAGATAAAGTGTGGGTGATTGCCATTTTCAGTGGACGCAGACCACGCCGTGCCGTGAGCGGTGCAATGTTGCAAAGCTGGTGCGTAGAGATTGCCAATCTGCCTCATTGGTTGTTTGCGGAATGCTATCATACGGTTGGCGATCTGGCGGAAACCCTCGCTTTGTTATTACCGGAACAAAAAAATGAAGCAAAAACAAACATGAGCCTTTCTTTCTACATAGAAGAATTGGCGAAGCTTGAAAAAGAAGATGAAGAAATAAAGAAGGTCTTTGTTATCAACGCCTGGCAAAGCATGAACAGGAGCGAGCGTTTTGTTTTTAATAAATTAATCACAGGCGGCTTTCGCATTGGTGTATCGCAAAAAGTAATGGTGAATGCATTGGCAAAATCGGTTGAGCTGGAACCTTCCATTATTGCACATCGCATCAGTGGTAATTGGGATCCTTCTACCACAACTTTTACCCATTTGCTAAGTGAACATACGGTTGCGGTTGATTACTCAAAGCCTTATCCATTCTATCTCGCGTATGCGCTGGAAGAGGCGCCCGAAACGTTGGGCGATGTTAACGACTGGCAGGCAGAATGGAAGTGGGATGGCATTCGCGGTCAAATGATTAAACGCAATAACGAACTCTTTATCTGGAGCCGTGGCGAGGATTTGATGACGGATAAATTTCCTGAATATTATATTTTAAAAGACAAACTTCCCAATGGCATTGTGCTCGACGGCGAGATCATTCCGGCAAAAGGGGGCAAGCCCTTGCCATTCGCTTTACTACAAACCCGCATTGGCAGAAAGAACATTACCAAAAAACAATTAGAAGAAGCGCCGATTGCTTTTTTCGCTTACGATTTATTAGAGATGAATGGCGAAGATTGGCGAAACAAACCTTTAAGCGAACGAAGAGAAGCTTTGGAAAAAGTGGTAAAAGAAAGTAATAATCCCACCTTGTTGTTGTCGGATGTGATTGAATATTCATCGTGGGATAAGTTGGCAAAAATCCGTGAAGGTTCGCGCGATGCGGGCGCAGAAGGATTGATGCTCAAAAACAAACATTCGGTTTATAAAGTCGGTAGAAAGGTAGGTGATTGGTGGAAGTGGAAAATAGAGCCGCTCACCATTGATGCGGTAATGATATACGCACAGAAAGGAGCAGGGCGAAGGAGTAATTTATATACCGATTACACATTTGCTGTAAAAGATGGCGATAAGCTGGTGCCTTTTACAAAAGCTTACAGCGGCTTAACCGACAAAGAATTTAATGAAGTGGATGCATTTGTAAAACGCAATTCACTGGAAAAATTCGGACCCGTACGAACCGTAAAACCTGAGCTTGTTTTTGAGTTGGCTTTTGAAGGCATTGCTGCCAGCAACCGCCACAAAAGTGGCGTGGCGCTCAGGTTTCCACGCATTTTGCGTTGGCGAAAAGATAAGCCGGTTGATGAAATTAATACATTGGACGATTTGAAAAGAATGCTATCTGTGTATGGTAAATCGTAGTCAGATAACGGGGAAGATAAAGTTGTATGCTGCCATAATTGCTGTGATGATGAGTTGTCAAAACAGAATTCAAATGAATAGCAACAACGACAGTTTGCAGCAGGCTACTGATACGGCAAAATCAATTATCATCAATAGCGGCACGCATTGTTTTGCTTACACCAGTAATGGCGATTTTACTCTTCTCTCTTTAACCATAAAAGGAAAATCGGCAACAGGAAAGCTCACATACTCTTTGCATGAAAAAGATAAAAATGAGGGAACAATTCAAGGACGGTTTTATGGCGACACATTGCTTGCCGATTATTCTTTTACATCGGAAGGCAGTCGCTCTATCCGGCAGGTAATTTTTTTACGAAAAGGAAACGTCTTTCAGGAAGGCTATGGTAGTATGAAAGAAGAAAATGGTAAGTTTTTATTTACCCATATCTCCGAAGTTTCATTTACAGGCAATGTTGTTTTATTGCCGGTTGATTGTAGTGCGTTTCACAAAAAATAAAGGTTCAATCAGGCAAAAAATTATCATCAATCAATTCATGATTTTGCATCATTTATAAATGTTCAATTTTCTTAGCTTATCAATTTTTTTTAGTCCATATATCTTTTAAAATAAGTAACCATCGGAAGCCCTGTAATACTTGACTGGTAAGCTTTTTGAGGTTTTGCACTTCCATAATAACCTATGGAAAAAAGTGATGTTAGGCTAGGCGACTGGATGCGCATTTTGTTTGGCAATGTTCCGCTTGAGTTTATGATTGAGGTGTTCATCCGAACGCTCATTATGTACGTGCTGCTACTGGTAACCATGCGCTTTTTAGGTAAGCGAATGGCAGGGCAAATTTCAGTTACCGAATTATCAGTTATGTTGTTGCTGGGTGCCGTCGTTTCATCGCCTATGCAGTTGCCCGACAGAGGCATTCTGCAAGGTTTTTGGTTACTCCTTATTATTTTGTTTTTACAGCGGGGCTTATCGTGGTGGGGAACCAAAGATGCCAAAGCAGAAAAGCTGATTTACGATGATGCTACTTTACTTGTTAAAGATGGGTTGCTGGATGTGAAGGCATTGATAGACACACGCATTTCACGACCTGATTTGTTTAAAGCATTACGCAGCAAAAACATTTATCAGCTTGGCAAAGTAAAGCGTGTGTACATGGAAGCGTCCGGTGATATGAGCATTTACAAATCGGATGAAGAAAAACCAGGCTTGTCGGTTCTTCCTACTTCCGACAAAGAAATTCAGCCAATAAACAAAGAAGCCGGTAACAACCTGAAAGCCTGCACCTGCTGCGGTAATGTGCAAACCGTTACCGATACCAGGAAAACCGAATGCGACAACTGCCATTCAATTGATTGGAGCAATGCCGTTTTATAAAATAACAAAGTATGCAGCCCTACGAAATTCACCTGTCCGACTTATACCGGATTTTTATTGGAAATGTTCCGCTTACTTATTTCATCGAACTATTCATCCGTTGCATTATCTGTTATGCAATACTTGTTGTAGGCATGAGGCTGATGGGCAAGCGAATGGCTGCACAAATGAGCCGTAATGAATTGGCTTCAATGGTGCTGATGGCTGCTGCCATTGGTATTCCTGTAACATCACCTGACCGCGGCATTGTGCCGGGCATTATCATTGCCGCTATTATCGTGCTGGGCGAAAGGTGGATTTCAATGAAAATAAGTACCAATGATAAGATGCAAAGCAAAGTGGTTGGCGACATTAGGGTGGTGGTGAAAGATGGTTATCTGGTAATTGAAAATATGTCGCCCAACCGCATTTCGCGCGACCGCATTTTTGCTGAATTGCGAACCAGTAGCTTAAAGCACCTGGGGAAAGTAAAACGCTTTTATTTTGAAGCTGATGGCTCGTTTACCCTTATTGAAGACAAAGAAAAAAAATGGGGCTTAAGCATCCTTCCCGATTTTGATAAAGAGATGATTGACGAACAAAAACAATCAGACAAAGATGTGTGTTTGATTTGCGGATACGCGAAAGAAAATATGGCCGAAACCAAATGTAATAATTGCGGTAACAACCACTTTGTAAAAGCCATTGAAGAAGAGTAGATGAAATTTGTGCAAAACCAAACCGCTTATCTGTTGGTGCAATACTTTGGTTTTATCCATTATAATGATAACCAATTGAATTAGTATGTTTTCACTTCAACAAATGGTGGAGCTTTTACTTAACAAAGATTTGTTGCCTTTAATAGTGTGGGTTTGTAAATAAACCTATCATCTTTGCCTTGATGAATTTGGAATTTACAGTTACCTACGTTGCCAGGTTATTACTTCAGCTATGAAAGTATTTCGTTTTCTGCTTCTGCTTTTTTGTTCTGTTATCATTTATCTTATTATTGATCAATATTTGTTTTGCCCCATTTATTCATTCGCTTCTCCGCGTCCTTTTTCCGGCGATTCTATCTACAATCCTTATGCTGCAACAGGGAAGGGAAACTGGATAAAATGTAACTTTCATGCCCATGCTCATAGCTGGCAAGGCGTTACCAACGGCAAAGGATCGGCTGCGGATATTCATCGTGTTTACAACCAATTAGGATATAATATTCATGCAGTTTCCAACTACGAATCTATTGATACTACGTTTCAATTTTCACCATCTTACATCAGTGCTTACGAACATGGATACAATCTTTTAAAAACGCATCAGTTGGTGTTGAATGCAAAGGTGGTTTGCTGGAAAGATTACCTGCTTCCGCAAACGGTGAACAATAAGCAGGATATCATTCAGCGCATTCATCAAACCGACAGCAATGCTTTTATCAGCATTAATCATCCCCTCTTGCGAAACGGTTATCATGCCAGCGATTTCAATCATCTTACTAAATATAATTGTGTAGAAGTGTTGAATCCTGCCTGCAATTCTTCATCGCTTTGGGATGCAGCTTTATCAGCAGGCAAGCCTGTGTTTGCTATGAGTGATGATGATACCCACGATGTGGATGATACAACTATCACCGGCAATTTCTGCACATGGATTAATGTGCCAAAGATTAACCCAACCACAATAATAAATTCATTGAAAACGGGTTGCAGTTATTCAATGGTAATTGGAAAACATATAAACCAACAAATATGGCAGGGCAAGGCCATTCATTTGCCTTTGCTACAAAGCTTTGTTGTAAAAGAGGATACTGTGCAAGTAACATTTAGCTTACCCGCAAAAGAAATTTCAGTGATAGGACAAAACGGTAGTTTGTTACAACAAAAAGTCAATACTGATTCTGCTTTTTTTGTTCTCCGCAAACAAGACCCTTATGCCCGTGTGGTGGCTACTTATAATGATGGAATACAACTGGTGCTAAACCCTGTATTCAGATACCAGCAATCACCCTTATGGCAAGCCGATGCAAGCATTAAAGCAGTACCAACTTTTTCGTTGAGAACAGCAGGTTCGTTATTGTTGCTGTTTTGGTTCATCTTTGCGGCGAAGCTCATTTTCGTGCAAAAACAAACACGCTAACTTCATTATCGTTTTCAAACACACTAACATGTATCTACTTACAACAACTGTATTTCAAAAAATAGTGCGCTTTGGAGTGGTGGGCGTAAGCGGCATGTGCATTGATTTTTTTCTTACCTGGCTTTGCAAAGAAAAAATAAAACTGAACAAATACATTGCTAACACCATTGGTTTTTCGGTTGCCGTTGTCAACAATTTTTATCTGAATTACATCTGGACTTTCAAAGGCACTGGAAGCCCCGTCCACACTGCATTCTGGCTGTTTGTTTTGTTTTCGGTAATTGGATTGGTGCTAAACAATCTGTTGATTTATTTATTTACCGATGTTGCTTCTATCAATTTTTATTTATCGAAATTACTGGCTATCGGCGGCGTGTTTATCTGGAATTTTACCTCTAATTATTTCTTCAATTTTCATTAGTTGGAATGGCGTTTCGCAACAAAATAAAGTATCTTATTCTCGTTTCTTTTGTATTGCGATTGATAGTTGCAGCCACTACCGAATTAGGCAACGATGAAGTGTATTATTATACTTACGCTTTACACCTGCAATGGAACTATTTCGATCATCCTCTTGGTGTTGCTTTATCAATCTTATGTAGCACGCTCAATTTGTTGTTTACACATGAATTGTTTGTTCGGTTAGGTGCCATTGTTTGCGCTGCCATTGGTACTGCCTTGTGTTATGCCATTGGAAAAGAAATAAAGAATGAACGGACCGGATGGTATGCAGCCATTTTATACAACACCAGTCTTTATACCAGCATCATTGCGGGCACCTTTATTTTGCCTGATAGTCCGCAAGTAGTGTGTTGGCTGGCAGGTTTGTTTTTAGCCATAAAAATGGTGAAGCAATTCAACAATGACAAGCGCGTTTCTATTGCGCAATGGTTGTTGTTTGGGTTGATTAACGGCTTGTGTATTCAATGCAAAATACATGGTGTGTTTTTGTGGTTTGGGCTTGGATTGTATATTTTGTTGTATGCAAGAAAAGTGATTGTTGCAACCAGGGTTTTATCTTTCGTTTTTGCTTACGCTGCTTATCATTAGCCCTATTATTTATTGGAATATCAACAATCATTTTATAACCTTCACCTATCACAGCAACCGCGTTGAAGTGCGCCATTTCAGCATTAACTTCAACAGCTTTTTGCAAGCGTTTTTCGGGCAATTGTTTTACAACAATCCAATCAATGTATTCATTACAATCGCAGCGTTATTTTCGTACAAAACCAAACGCTACCTACCACTTCCTTTCTATCGAATGTTAATGCTCGCTGGCTTACCCATCATCGTTGTTGTTGTTCTTCTTTCCCTTTTCAATCCGGTGCTTCCGCATTGGAGCGGGCCCGGATTTTTATCTCTGTCGTTCGTTGCAGCCGCTTATGTAGATACAAGAGTTGAGGCGACCCGGGTTTCACTTCCGGCTATCCTCAAAAGCACTGTTTGGCTAATATTGATTGTATTGATAGGCGGAATGTCTGTCATTCATTTTTACCCAGGAACCATTGGGAGCAAAGACGAAAGTAAGTGGGGAAGCGGCGATTTTACACTCGACCTCAGCGGCTGGAAACAGTTTGAAAATGATTACAACACATGGCTGCAACAAAGTGAGAATAATAAATACAAACATTTAAAAATGGTTTGCAACAAATGGTTTCCTGCGGCGCATATCGAGTATTATGTTGCAAGGCCGCAACATACATACGTGGTTGGCGTTGGCTCACTTGACGACTTGCACAACTTTGCATGGCTTAACAAAAAGAGGGTTGATTTGCAGCCGGGCGAAGATGCCATTTGTATTGTCCCAAGTAATTATACAACGGATGTAAAGGCAGCGTACGGAAATAGCTTTTCTTCCATTACTCCCTTGCACACTTTCGTTGAAGAAAGAGGCGGAAAGCCAACGCGTTTTTTTACTGTCTATTTTTTACAACATTACAGCCCAACCGATGAAGTGCATCGCATTACCATAAAATAAAATGGTGATCATTCTTAAGGTAAATCCATCAATGCTTCTTCGCCAAATTTTCTTCAGATTTGGCCCATAATTTTGCAGAATGGTGATAAAGATAAATGTGCGGAGACTATTGCTGATATTGAGTTTCGTAGTAACACAACAAGTAGCAAAAGCACAGGATAATAATAAGGGAGGCGATGGGACCATCAAAGGAAGAATTATTGACTCGGCGTTTAAAACGCCTATAGATTACGCAACAATAACATTGTACGCTTTAGCCAATAACAAAGCAATCACAGGAACAACAACCGACAGTTCCGGCACATTCATACTTGGAGGAATTTTACCCGGAACTTATACATTGTCTTTTGAATTTATTGGCTATGCAGCACGCTCTATAAATGGCGTTGTTATCAGTAAAAAGAACGCATTTATAAACCTGAAAACCATTGCTCTGCAAAAAAGCGAAAAAGAGCTGAAAGATGTTGTGGTAACGTCGCAGCAAAAACTGATTGACAACCGGATTGACAAAATTGTGTTCAACGCTGAAAGGGATATTTCATCACAAGGCGGCGTTGCAACTGACGTGTTAAAAAAAGTGCCACAGGTGTCGGTAGATGCAGATGGCAATGTAGAACTGGCAGGCGCCAGCGGCATTCGTTTTTTAATTAACGGCAAGCCATCATCGGCATTTGGCGCCAGCATTACAGATGTATTGCAATCCATCCCTGCAAGTCAGATTAAGAGCATCGAAGTGATTACCAATCCGGGCGCAAAGTACGATGCACAAGGCTTGGGTGGAATCATTAATATCATCTTAAAACAAACTAAAGTAAAAGGCGTTAATGGAAGTGTATCGTTGAATGCAGGAACGCGCCTTGAAAATGGTTCATTTAATTTTACCTTTAGGCATGGCAATTTTGGATTGAACGCTTTTGTAAGCGGCAATGCCCGTCTCACCGCTGCAACACCTACCACATCTGACAGGTACTCGGTTGATACAGCAAATAAGCAAAACGTTCTGTTTCATCAGGATGGCAGTAACCGCTTCACAAGATATGGTGTCGAGTCGGGCATTGGTTTCGACTGGACTGTAAAAACAAAGAACAATTTTTCGGGTAACCTCAACTACAACCGCTTTGGCAACAACAGCAGCGGAGTTATCAATCAACTGCAACAAACAACGCCATTCGGCAGCAATGCTATTTTATCGGATATTGCTTCTATCAATCATCTGAATAACCGGTTTTTATTTCACTCTATTGAAGCCAGTTTAAACTATAAACGAACTTTTGCGAAGGAAGATCAATCGCTTGAAATAAGTGTTAATACATCACCTGGCATTAATAACATTAGAGGTAGCAATTTTCAAACTTTACTACCGCAGGATTCTGTTTCTTACGGTGTTAATAACCACAATTCTGGCAATGCAAATGAAACGCAAATCGGGATAGATTATACGCAGCCCTTAGCAAAAGATATAACGTTTGGAGTGGGCGGTAAGATTACTTTTAATGACATTACCAGCAACTCAAACGTGTATGCGCTACAACCGGATAGCAAGCAATATGTGTATGATAGTTTGATTTCAAATTCACTTTCATACCATCAAAAAGTGTATGCCGCGTATGCTGAAATCAGCTTGCCGGTTGGCAAATGGTTTAATGCAAAAATTGGTTCGCGCTATGAACGAACCGAAATCAATTCATTCTATTCTGATGCGCAGCAACAAGTAAAAAATCCGGGTTACAATACACTGGTTCCCTCAATTTATTTTTCAAGAAGGCTAACCGATAACCAAACCATTAAAATCAGCTATTCAAAACGGATTGAGCGGCCTGATTATGGTGATTTGAATCCTTTTATCAACACAACTGATCCCAAAAATATAATTGCCGGAAATCCATACTTGCTTCCTGAAATCGGCAACCGTTACGAGCTTTCCTATAACCATGATTATGGAGCAAAAGGCTCGTTTATGATAACTGCTTTTTACCGCGAAAACAATCATGATATTCAGCCTTATACTGTTTTTCATCCGGCACTCATCATTGGCGATTCTACCTATACCAATGTATCGGTTAGCACAAGAGAAAACATAGGCAAAGAACAAAATATTGGTGTGAATTTGTTTGGTGATCTGCACCCTACAGAGAAGCTAAGTGTGCGCGCTAATTTCTTTGTTTTCAGGCGGCACATTTTTAATGGAATTGATTTAGGCCGCAGTCCTACCAGTTTGAATTATCGCGCCAACATGAACATTACTTATCTGTTCAGCAATACATTATCCGGTGAGTTTTTTGGTAACTTTAATTCAGCGCGTAACGAGTTGCAGGGCAGGTATCCATCCTTTACATCCTATACCATAGCAGCACGAAAACAATTCTGGAACAAGAAAGGAAGCTTGGCGATAACAGCTACCAATTTGTTCAACGAATATGTTCGCCAGCCAACCGTTTTATACGGAACAAATTTTACAACCAATAGCCTTCGCAAAATTCCTTTCCGCTCCATTGGTTTGAATTTTACCTGGAAGTTTGGCAAGCTCGATTTTAAGAAAGAAAAAGATGATGAAAAAGACCTGACAGCACCGGAAGGGTAAATTATTTTTTTACTCTTTATTGTATATGGTTAACTATAAGTAGTTGGGTTATGTTGGAAAATGGGTAAATAAAAAATGCTTCAATCAAAGTGTCTTTTATTTTTATCGAATGATAATTTATACTTTTCCAAATTAAACCATCAACCAATGAAATACCTCCTTTTGGTTTTGTTCATTTTTCTTTCTTGTCTATCTTATTCGCAAACTTATATTTCGCTGGCGCCAAGCCTTACCAATACCGCCGGAACTCTTTGGGACAAATCTAACCTTGCGCTTGAATTGGGGCAACAATGGGATGTGTTTAGTTTGGGTATTGACATTGGAAAAACAACGTTAAGCAAAGTAACCGGAAGAGACACGAGCACGTACATAGAACTTCGTCCCAACCTTAATGTATTTCAGCAAGGTAAATTTACCAACACGTTTACTGCGGGCATCGGTATTGTGTTTGCGGCAAGGCAAGGATTACTTACCGAATTAACCAATGGCATTGAATATGCGTTTACCGACAAGCTTCATTTCAATATGTTTTTCGGGCAATACTTTTATAGCGGACGCACAGCCTCCGATAATGCTACTTTTTTTGGCGTGTCAGCAGCGTTTTATTTTAATCCAACAACGGTAGGTTCGTTAATTAAAAAGGGTTCACAGTAAGGATTTGCAGTATATATCTAATTTATAAAACAGCAAAGCCCGTTTGCTGAAACGGGCTTAAATAAGTTTTGCCTTGTGGAAGTAATATTCTAATACTTCATAGCCAACGAATCTGCCATCATCAGGTGCATTTGTATGGCCGGCAGGTAAGTGGTTACATAAGTTTTTACCTTACTGTTACTGCCATTGCTGTTTTCATTTTGAAACAAATTTACCGCTGTTTGATGATCGATTACCTGGCCATGCACATAAGCCGAATCAAAGGCTCTGCCCGACATTGCACTTAGCATGGCTGCCATTTGCACATGCGCTGCATCTAATGAATCCGGCGCATTCAAACTAAGCTGTCCGGCTATCAGTTTCAAACTGTCCTGCGCTTTGGTGTGATCGGTAATCATCTTCTGGGCAAACATTTGAACATCCATATCGGAGGTTTTGGAAAGCGCCAGTTTAGCAGCCGATATTTCGGCAAAATTACTCATGGCTGCCATTGTCGTAAACTGCTTATCAGTTGCGTTTACTGAATTGTTATTGTCTTTCTTACAAGCGAAAAATGCTGCGAATACAAACACTGCTAAAGACACTGCTTTTACTTTCATAGGTATTTTTTATAGGTTAAACAACTGGCTGAGAAGTAGGAAATTTTATACCAAAAGAGAAGGTGGGTAGCTGCGCAAAACCATTATAAATAAATAAAAAGTAAAATATACCGGATGGATAAAAAATTTAGTTTTGCATCTTTTTGAAAATCAACAAGCAGTTTGTTACAAGAGCTAACATTAAAATTTATCGATTGCTTAAAATATATTGTAAAATCTTTTTAAGAAATCCATTGTCATTACCTCAGTTGAGACTGTTGCAAAAAATGGTTATCCACCATAGTTCAGGCATAAAGTTTTAATCCTCTTTTTTGAATGTAAGCATGCCACAACAGTATCGTAGCAATGGTTCGGTAAGGACGCCACGATTCAGCCACAGCAAGCATTTCAGCCTTTGTTGCGCTTTTGTCTAATCTCTTCACTTCTTTTAAACTTGTTACCAATCCTACATCGCCCAGCGGAAATAAATCGGTGCGGTGTAAGACATGAATAAGATACACATCCACCGTCCAATCGCCAATGCCTTTGATTTGTTTAAGTGTAGTTCTGATTTCGTCATCGGGTGCCAATGATAGCTTTTTCAAGCTGAGCCGTTTCTTTACAATGGCGGTTGCCAGTTCTTTTACATACACCGTTTTTTGCCGACTCAAATAGCAGGCTCGTAAGTCTTCAGCAGTTAAAGCCAAAATCTTTTTTGGCGTTACAAAACCAATTTTTTGTTTGAGTTTTTGATAAGCCGCATACGCCGAAGCCAGCGAAACCTGTTGTTCTAAAATGGTTAATACTAAAGTTTGAAAAATGTTCGGTCGCGCCCAGAATGGTGGCAAGCCGTAGGTGTGAATGATGCGTTGCAAATCGCTGTCTTTTTGAGCAAGCTTTTGACAGATGTGATGAAAGTTTTCTTTGCTGATGGTTGGGTGCATGTGTGCATCAAAAATAGCAGCAGAAGAAAGACGAAAGTTTGTTTTTGCCCATATTTTAATTTGATTTTTGTTTTTGCAAACAATAACATTGCTACTTATAAATATACAGCTATGCTTTCATTTTCTGGAACGAAAAACAAAAGACTTCAACAAATGTTTCTTTTGCTCTTCCTCCTTCTTTTGTCATCTTCTGTTTCCTCTTTTGCTTCAGTAAAATCGTTCAGGCAAATGGGCAATGGCGTTTTGTTTTTATTAGATAAAGGGCTACTAAAAATCAACATTTGTAAAGATGATATTGTTGAAGTGAAATACACTCTGTTCGATTCGTTTCCTCAAAAAAAGTCTTTAGTAGTAAATGCAAAATGGACAAATACAAACTTTACTGTAAAAGAAGAAAATAATGCGGTTGTGATTCGCACAAAACGCTTACGAATTACGGTAAATAAAAACACCAATGCCATTGCTTATGCAGATGCAAACAGCAATTTGATTTTGGCAGAATCTGCAGATAGTAACAAAGCGATGCTGCCTGCAACGATTGCTGGTATTAATACATACAACTGCACAACAGAGTTTGATTCGCCTAAAGATGAAGCCTTGTATGGCTTGGGTTGTCATCCGCTCGATTCAGGTGCTATTAACTACAAAGGACGCGATCAGGATTTGGCCATTCGTTACCTGACAGGAGCCGTTCCGGTGCTGCTTTCTACCAAAGGTTATGGATTGATGTGGGATAATTATTCGGCTTCTAATTTTTATGGTGGTGAAGGCGGAAACACGCGCTACAAATACGTTTCAGAAAGTGGCAACGAAGTGGACTATTACTTTTTTTATGGTCCTTCTTTCGATGCAGTGATTGCTTCTTATCGCAGGGCAACCGGCACAGCGCCGATGTTTGCCAAATGGGCGTATGGCTTGTTTCAATCGCAGGACAGGTATAAATATCAAAGTGAAGTATTGGAGGCGGCAAAGAAGTACCGCGACAACCATATTCCGGTAGATGTAATTGTGCAGGATTGGTATTATTGGGAGCCGTTGCCCATTGGTTCGCATGTGATGAATAGGGAAAGATACCCGGCTCCAAAAGCGATGGTTGACCAACTGCACAAAGAGAATATTCATGCAATGATTTCCATCTGGCCCTTGTTTGGAAAAGGCACCAATAATTACGAAGCGATGAAAGATGCGGGCAATTTAACCACCATCACATGGGACAATGTGGTTACACATACATTCGATTATTATTACGATGCACACAGCCCTAAAGCGCGGTTGTTGTACTGGCAACAGGCAAGAGATAGTTTGGTAAAACGTTATGGCTGGGATGCGTGGTGGATTGACCAATGTGAGCCTGATAATGGTTCGTTGTTAGATGAACGCCGCAAGGCACAATTTTACACCGGAAGAGGCATTGATTATTTCAATACGTATTCATTGGTTCATACCGATGGCGTTTATAACAATTGGCGTAAAGACATTCCCGGCAAGCGCGCATTCTTTTTAGCGCGGCAATCGTTTGCCGGCGAGCAGCGCAATGCAGCAACGTTGTGGTCGTCTGATATTGAATGTAAATTTTCTGTCCTTCGCAACCAGGTTCCGCAAGGCATCAACGCCTGCTTTTCCGGTATTCCTTACTGGACATCAGATATTGGTGGTTATCATTATGGCTGGCAGGCGCCCGATTGGTCGAAGCCAGAGTTTAGAGAACTGTTTACAAGATGGTTTCAGTTCGGAACATTCTGCCCTATCTTCCGCATTCATGGCAAAGGAGAGCGGGCTTTGTTTTCTGATAATTGGGATAGGAAAACAAAAGCCATCCTTCTACATTACGATAAGCTGCGCTATTGTTTGCTGCCTTATATTTATTCGCTGGCTGCAAAAGTTACGCAGGAGCATTACACCATCATGCGCGGTTTGGCTTTTGATTTTGGAAACGATACGGCGGTGTACAACATTAAGGAGCAATACATGTTTGGTCCTGCGTTTCTTGTCAATCCAATCACAGCGCCGATGGAGACTTCTAATAAAGAAAATAGGCAGGAAATTTATCTGCCCAAAGCTACCTGGTATAACTTCTGGAATGGGTGCAAAAACAAACGGCGGCGCTACTATTAACGCGGCTGCACCTATTGAAACAATGCCGTTGTATGTGCGTGCCGGTTCCATCATTCCGATGGGTGCTGTAATGGAATATGCAACCGAAAAAAAGCTCGATACATTGGAACTTCGTGTTTATCCCGGTGCTAACGGAACGTTTACTTTGTATGAAGATGAAAACGACAATTACAATTATGAGAAGGGCAGGTTTGCAACCATCAACTTTGCATGGAATGATGCGCAACAGCTGCTTACCATTTCGAATACGAAAGGTGATTTTAATGGCAGACTAAAACAACGAGTTTTCAATGTGGTTTTGGTAAAAGAGGCTCATGGCACCGACATCAATGCAACAACGGCAGACAGGAGTGTGGTGTATGCTGGTAAAGAAATGAAGATAAAATTATGATGAAAACAAACTTATTCCTATCGCTCTTGAATCAAGACCTATAAGGTTTCAAAAACCTTATAGGTCTGCACATACGCAGCTTCCACGGGAACTTGGGCTATGCTTATTTTAAAATTGGATAAATAATGGAATGCTGCTAACTACACATTTTCTTTCGCTGTAATTTGCGGGCATGGAGCATCACCACCATCATCACGATCACTCACACGAAGTATCCAACCTGCAAGGCAGCAGTAAAAAAATTTTTATTGGTGGTATTGTGTTGAACCTTCTGTTTGTGATTGCTGAATTGATCGCTGGTTTTGCCGTCAACTCGATGGCTTTGTTAAGCGATGCCGGGCACAATGCGGGCGATGTAGCAAGTCTTGTATTATCGCTCGCTGCCCTCTGGCTCGCCGATAAAAAATCAAGCCCTGTTTACACATACGGATATAAGAAAACAACCGTATTGGCTGCGTTGTTAAACGCTGTGATTTTGTTGGTTGCGGTTGGCGTTATCGGTTATGAATCGGTTCACCGGTTATTGGTAAAAGAAGAAAGCGTGCAGGGCAATGTAATTGCATGGATTGCGGCATTGGGCATTGTTATCAATGCAACATCGGCATGGCTGTTTTACAAAGCGCAAAAAAATGAATTGAATGCAAGAGGCGCTTACCTGCACTTGTTAAGTGATGCGGTGGTATCGGTAGCCGTTGTGGTGTCGGGCATCATCATCCATTATACCCATTGGTATTGGCTCGATCCGGCAATGGGTTTGGTGGTGATATTGATTATCCTCATCAGCACGTGGAGCTTGCTGAAAGACAGCTTTAAAATGAGCGTAGATGCCGTGCCTTCGGGAATGGAACTGAACGAAATAAAAGAGGTAATAACAAACGTAAAAAATGTAACCGGCGTGCATCATGTGCATGTATGGGCGATGAGCACCACCGAGAATGCACTCACTGCGCATGTAGCTGTCAACAATCAATTGTCGTTTGATGAAAAGCTGAATGTGGTTCACGAAATCAAACACCAACTGGAACACAGCAATATTCAGCATTCTACCATTGAGTTGGAGTGATTCTTACAGGAAAGACACAAAGATAAAAATGGTGCAAAAACAAAAGTTCGCTTTTGTTTTTATCAGAATAGATATGAAATGTTTGGTAATAAAGCAATTTGAAAACAAGGCATCGCGTCATTCCGCAATTGCCCTCAACACGGACTTGCACCTTTATGTTTTCACGAGGGCTTTGTGCGGAACCTGCTTTCTATAATTTGAACAAATTGCTATGTCGTCAACTGGTTTCCACCATTAAATCGTCTTTACAATGTAATCATCAGATTCCGCACAAAGCCGCCTGCAACATTGATTAATGGGCAAAACCAAACGGCGGCATTTGCGGAATGACAGTAACACCAAACCGCTTTTCAAACCAATGCACTACTAAACGTTTATCGTTCTCATCCGCATCCGTAAAATGGTATAAAATCAAATTCAGACAGCCATTGCTTCCTTAAACTTCTCCGGCTTTTCCGTTGCGTTTACAGTGCTGATGGTTCGTACCGCATTGTCGGCAAACTGGTGAAATGCTGCTTTACTGATTGCATCATCGCTCATCATTACGGGCACGCCTGCATCACCGCCTTCGCAAATGCTTTGTACGAGTGGAATCTGACCCAAGAAATTCAAATCGTATTCTTCAGCCAGCTTCTTTCCGCCTTCTTTACCAAAAATAAAATACTGGTGATCGGGCAATTCTGCCGGTGTGAAGTAAGCCATGTTTTCTACCAAACCAATAATGGGTACATTCAGTTGTGCCTGTGCAAACATAGCAATGCCTTTGCGCGCATCTGCCAAAGCCACTTTCTGCGGTGTGGTAACAATAATAACACCCGTTACAGGAACCAACTGCATCAAGGTTAAATGAATATCGCCGGTGCCGGGCGGCATATCAATTACTAAATAATCCAATGCACCCCAGTCCACATCGGTTACAAACTGCCGGATGGCGCTGCTTACCATCGGGCCACGCCACACGACTGCGCTTTTTTCATCTACCAACAAACCAATGCTCATCAACTGGATGCCGTATTTTTCCAATGGGATAATCTTACCCTTGCCATCAGTTTCACGCATCATCGGCCGCTCACCACGAACGCCAAACATGATGGGCACAGAAGGCCCATAAATATCAGCATCCATCAACCCAACCTTAGCGCCGCTTTGTGCAAACGCAAGTGCTAAGTTCGCAGCCACCGTACTTTTGCCAACACCACCTTTACCGCTTACCACCGCAATAATATTTTTTACGCCGGGCAGCACTTTACCTTCATCGTTGCGCTTGGTAATAGTATGTGATGTGAAGTTCACTTTCACCTGCGCTTCTTTGTTCAGTAACAATTTTATTGCGTTGATACAAGCCTTTTGTATCATGTCTTTCATGGGACAAGCAGGCGTGGTAAGCACCACCGTAAACGATACATTGTTGCCATTGACAACGATGTCTTTTACCATGTTCAGGGTTACAATGTCTTTGCCCAAATCGGGCTCCTGCACATTGCTCAAAGCTTTCAAAACATCACTTTCTGTCATCCTACATTTTTTTGTTAAATACAAAATTGATAGCACAAAATTAGTGGGTGTATTGGTTATTTTGTTGTTATCACTTACGGTAAACGAAATCTTATAGTATTGGTAAGCCGCATGAAATCAATTCTCTACTTCGCCACTTTTGTTTTTGCTACTTTTTTTGTGCAACACGTATCTGCACAAACAACGGTGTCTAAAGATTCTGTGGTGCAACTCTATGGTGTGGTGATGACGGCTGATAGTCTGCAAGCCATTCCTGGCGCAAGTGTAATTGTAGAGAACAAAGGACGCGGTACGTTAACCAACGACCAGGGTGTGTTTTCAATTGTGGTTTTGAAAGGCGATAAAATAAAATTCTCGGTAGTAGGTTTTAAAGATAAGATTATAGATATACCAATATCATTGAAAGAGAATCAATACAGCCTCATTCAGTTAATGATCACCGATACGGCATATCTTCCGGCAACCATCATTAAACCCCGGCCTACGCACTCACAGTTTGAACGCGATTTTATAAATACGGATATTCCTGCCGACCAGTTGGAAATTGCACGCAGCAATATGAGCGAAGCCAGGCGGCGCGTGTTGCTGGCTACTTTGCCTGTTGACGGTAGGGAAGCGGTGGCAGCTCAGTTCAGGCAACAATCGGTACACTATTCTTATTTAGGGCAGCAGGCGCCTATTAATTTATTTAACCCAATGGCGTGGGCGGATTTTATACAAGCCTGGAAGCGTGGTGATTTTAGAAAGAAAGATGATAGCCAGTGATGATGTGGATTGAGTTGTACTTTTTTCAACGGAGCCCTGTCTTTTTAGTTGGTTTTTTATCTTATATGCCTTTTTTAAAGTAGCTGAAATAAAACTTTGAGTTGACTATTTAACTCTGTCAGTTCTATTGACTCAAGTCTTCCTAAGAGCCCCTTTGCCAATGTTTTATCCGAGGTTGCAATTTTACTTGTTCGGATAAGGGATTGCTTTCTAAGTCCGTTATTACTATTTGGAGAAAGCAAAATATCGGTAGGTTCCTGCCGCCGATTTGTGTTGTAATAAAGCAAACTGTAAAGTCAATACTTGTATCTGCAAGAACAACGGCTGGTCGCAATTTACTGCCAGTTAAATCTGTAAACGGAAAAGTAATGAGTACAATGTCGCCTTTAGCCATTGTACACTTCCTTTAAGTCAGCTACTGAATACAAATCTTCTTCATCATTTAAAAAAGCAAAGGCAGTACTGTCTGATGTTAGTTTCTGAATGCCTTTGCTTAACTGATATTCTTCATAACGCTTACTAATAAAATCAGCAAAGTCAGAAATCTCTTCTGCTTTTTCTTCCGGCAACTGATTAATCGCTTTTATTGTTCGTTCAATAATGGTTTGTCGTGTCATGTTTATGAATGTATGATGTTTGTAAAGATAAGGATTCGGAAAAAGCAGAAAGTGGAGTATGGTTTTGCATGTAACGTTAAAGTGTTGCTGCCGGAGCAGCATTAGAGTTTCGTCAGACCAAATATAGCTGTAAAAAAATGATTAGAATTACAAATGTTTAGCCGAGATTCGTCGCCCCGCTATGGCAGCAAACCACTTGTTGCAAGCAGTTTTTGTCATGCTGAACCATTGGTTTGTAAGTCGTAAAACTTTTTTGTTGACAAGTTGATTTTAAACTGAAAAAAGCAGTTACCTCCATCTTCAACTTGCATAATTTCAGTTTGCCATTTGTCGCTGCCAAGAGTCGTACATAAACAGTGAACCCATACTACTTTGTCGCCTTTCCTATTTTTTGCAGCAATTATCTGTTTTCTGTAATCATATTTCTCTAAGTCAATGCTATAACGTTTATCGTTCTTGTCTAACGAGTTATTATAATCGGTTACACAGGCAATTAATAAACTGTCAATATTATGAATGTCTTCTTTTGTCAAAGTTGCTGGTTTATATGAGTTGTCAAATATGTAATCATTCTTTTGGTCAAAGGGTAGTATTGCTGTCTTTAAAGTGTCGGGTTGAATCCTTTGTCCACCTTTAATCGTTTGAACATTATTTGTATTTTGAGGTTCGTCACAAGAAGTGAAGGGACTTGTCAACAAAAAAGCAAATATCAATATGGTTATGAAGAAACGTAATGTCATTTTATATGGCTGCCAACGTGCCGGGCTTGGCGAAGAACTGGTATTTGAAATTCGTCCAGCGTAAACTGCTGATAAATTTATAATTAAAAGTTCATTGTTATTAATGTCGCCAAATTTATAAAGTCCAGCCGATTACTAAAGCTAAGTAGCCAAACAAAAGTTGATGCTACGTAATGTCAGCCAGTTTTTTGCCAAACCTTTTGTTGGTGGCTGTTGTTCTTTGTCACCCGTTTAATTATGGCAAAAAATATTGCACTTGTAAAACCAGCGATTGAAAAAGCCAAGTCTCTTCTTTGTCGAAATAAATAAATACTGTCGTCAAGCGATTTGTCACCAGAATAAGGCTTTTTACTGTAAATATATTTTTGCAAAAGTCCAAATATTGGCAATTCTCCAGTCAATGTCAATACTGATAATTCTGCTAAAATAAAAAGCAATATTGCAGTTAAAAGTATTCCAACTGTCTTGTCTGTAAGTTTTATAATAAAGCTGAAAATGAAATAATAAATTGTCACAATTGCAACGACAAAAAAATCTATTAGCACAAACATTCCTGTCGTCTCGCTTCCATCACTAAAAGTTGCAATGAGAAAAAGGAAAATTATAAAATATAAACAGTCGAAAAGTATTATGTCCTTAAATGATTGCTTAATATTACTTGTAAGTTTTGTCATTTTACAATAGCCACCAACTCCCAAATATACGAAACTCAATTTCGCAAATCATCCCGTATTAAGCAGATTTGCGAAACAATCCTTTATAACAAGTTCCTATTTCCCATTCTTCTTTCTTCTACATTCGTCATCCAAATTCTTTCTATGATCCAGCATATTTCAGTTATCGGCGCAGGCACCATGGGCAATGGCATCGCACACCATTTTGCACTACATGATTTTAAGGTAACCCTAATTGACATAAGCCAAACACAGCTCGACAAAGCCATCGCTACCATCACCAAAAACTTAGACCGGCAAATTGCCAAAGGCGTTATAAAAGAAGAGCAAAAACAAACCGCTTTACAAAATATAACCACACAAGCTTCAATCACCGAAGGCGTTGCAGAAGCAGATCTTGTTATTGAAGCGGCTACTGAAAACGAAGCGATCAAGCTTAACATCTTTCAGCAAATTGATGAAGCTGCACCTGCACATTGCATTTTGGCTTCCAACACATCTTCCATTTCCATTACCAAAATTGCGGCAAAAACAAACCGTCCGCAGCAAGTGATTGGTATGCACTTTATGAACCCCGTGCCGGTAATGAAGCTGGTTGAAATCATTAATGGTTATGCAACTGATGCAACCGTTACACAAACCATCATAGACCTTGCAAAGAAGACAAACAAAGTGCCTTGTGTAGTGAACGATTATCCCGGTTTTATTGCCAACAGAATTTTGATGCCGATGATTAATGAAGCGGTTTACAGTTTATACGAAGGCATTGCCGGTGTGGAAGAAATTGATACCATTATGAAGCTCGGCATGGCACATCCCATGGGCCCGTTACAGCTTGCCGATTTCATTGGACTGGATGTTTGCTTAAGCATTTTAAATGTAATGCACAATGGTTTTGGCAATCCCAAATATGCACCTTGCCCTTTATTGGTGAACATGGTAACTGCTGGTAAATGGGGCACTAAATCGGGCGAAGGTTTTTATGTTTATAAGAGTGGAAGCAAGGAGTTGGTAGTGAGCAAGAGGTTTAAGTGAGTAGTGAGAGGTGAGTAGTGAAAGGTGCATGGAAGCATTTGTTTTTACAAACCAATGAATACAATTCCTTTCTTACTCACCACTCACTACCTAACAACATCTTAAAATTTTTCATTACAAAATAATCTTTCCCTTACAGCGTACTAACTTGCAGTATGCGAAAATGGTATTTGTTTTTGTTGATATTTTCTTTTGCAAATGGTCAGGCACAATCATTAACCAAAACCAATACATTGGCTTTGCACAAAATGGAAGACTCGATGAAGAAATATGCCAGTGATATGATTATGGCAAACTTCATGGAAGATAGATTGGTTGCAGATAGTTTGTTTACACGTTCCTTGGTAAGAGCCTTACGCACGCCTTACTCATTCAGTTATCCGTTTGACAGCATTGCAACCGTATCTAAAACCTATGCACCCGATAGCTCGTTTCGCATCTTTACCTGGCAGTTTGAAAGAGATGAAAGTTACTTTCGGCAGCGTGGCGCTATACAAATGAAAACCGCCGATGGCAGCCTTAAATTATTTCCGTTGATTGATGCCTCGCCCTTTACTACCAACCCAACCGATTCGGTGCGCAGCAACCTCAACTGGATTGGCGCTATTTACTACGCCATCGTACAAAAACAATACAACGGAAAAAATTATTATACTTTGTTCGGTTATGATGATAACGATATTGGCACTACACGTAAATGGATTGACGTATTAACATTTAAAGATAGCAAGCCACAGTTTGGCGGGCCGTTTTTTAATTATCCTGAAGACAGCATTAAACCGCCGCAGCCTGCCTATCGCTTTTGTTTGGAATACAAAAAAGATGCGCATCCAACGTTGAACTACGATAAAGAAATGGACATGATTGTGTTTGACCATTTGGTAAGTGAAAACGACCATGTGTTGCAGAAATACACCTTAATTCCTGATGGCGATTATGAAGGTTTTGTTTGGAAAAACGGCAAATGGAATTATGTAAATAAAGTGTTTACCTCTAAGCTGCAAGATGGTCAGGCACCGGTTCCCCAACCATTAAAAGAAGACGAATAAATAGAGCGGTTCTACATTATTGTGAGTAAATAAAAATATGTGCAAAAAACAAAAAGCCATCCCAAACGATGACTTTTTGTTTTTACAATGAATTTAAAAACTTACAATCTAATATGGCTTTTCTTTAAAACGGATACTGCATTTAAAACGGAACCTTCCTCATTCAATTGCTTTGCAAAAATAAGACGTATCACCCGCAGTACCGATTAAGTGTTCATTAAAAAGTAGCCGGCTATTCAATCTTTATTTAAATCGGGGCGACGTTGTGCAGTACGCTGCAACGCTTGTTCGTAACGCCAGTCGTCAATCACTTTTGGATTACCGCTTAAGAGTTCATCCGGCACTTTCCAGCCTTTAAAATCAACAGGTCGCGTGTAAACAGGCGGCGCTAATAAATCATCCTGGAAAGAATCAAACAAGGCAGAAGTTTCATCGTTCAACACACCGGGCAGTAATCTTCCTATCGCATCTACAATCACAGCCGTTGCCAGCTCGCCGCCGCTCAACACATAGTCGCCAATCGAAATTTCCATCGTTACATAATGCTCACGTATGCGTTCGTCAATGCCTTTGTAATGCCCGCAAATGATGAGCAAATTTTCTTTTAATGAAAGTGCATTGGCATCTTTCTGGTCAAAGCGTTTTCCATCGGGTGTTACGTAAATAATGTCATCGTAACGGGTTTGTTTTTGCAGATATTCTATGGCGTTTGCCAAAGGCTCGCACATCATTACCATACCCGCACCGCCGCCATATTGGTAATCATCAACCTGGCCATATTTATTCAATGCCCATTGGCGCAAGTTGTGCGTTTGTACATTGAGCAAACCCTTATCCTGCGCGCGTTTCATGATGCTGTGACTGAAAGGGCTTTGAAGCAATTCGGGCAATACAGTAATGATGTCAATCTTCATAAAAAATAATTACCGTTTCGAAAGTAAAGCGTTGTAAGCAAATACAGTTTTATGGTACGAGCTTTTGTAATTCCGATGATCACCTGTTGCATCTTTGATTCGTTCTTTTTTCTTTTTTAAGTAAAAAGAAAAAAAAATCTCACTTGTACGCCTGCCTACCGGACAGGCACGTTCAGAAAAGAATTGAGCTTTTAAGCGAATACTAATTTTAACTGCGAGACGCAAAGAAAATATGTGCAAAAACAAACTTCATAAATCTTCGCGCCTCTGCGTCTTCGCGGTGAAAATATCCCAATCAATCTTCCATAAATCCATCCAGTTCCCTTCTTTCTTTTTTCGTTGGCCGCCCGATTTTGCTTTGCCGTTTACCGGTATAAAAAGAAGGCGCCTGAACTTTTTGATCCAGTTCTTCGGCTGGTGTAAGGTCTAAATAATAATTCACGGCTTCAGTGTATTGCACCCGATGATCGAGCAAGCCGGTTACTTTAATTGTCCATTTCCGGGCTTCTGTTTTTATTTCATATTCGTCACCCACATTCACTGTTTTTGCAGCTTTTAGCGAGGTGCCGTTTTGTTTTACCTTGCCGCGGTCGCAGGCTTCGGCTGCCCCGGTTCGCGTTTTAAACAAACGGATTGACCATAAGTATTTATCAATCCGCAGCTTTTCTTTTTTCTCACTCATAACATCAAAATTAAGAATCAAGGAACAAGGTTCAGGAATCAAGGTTGAATAAATAAGCGATGATTTGTTTTTATTCATGTTTAGTACGCTATAACGGAAACAGCAAACCTCATTTCGGCTACAACAAAAATAGATTTGGTTACTTCTCTTTCTTTCCTTCACTGCACCTTTGTGGTATAAATATTTTAAAACATGAAAATTATTGTAACAGGTTCGTTGGGCCATATCAGCCAACCACTCGCAGAAGAATTGGTGCAAAAAGGCAATGACGTTGTGGTTGTGAGCAGCAAACCCGAAAAGCAAAAAGACATTGAAGCTTTGGGTGCAAAAGCGGCCATTGGTTCGGTTGAAGATGTTGCTTTTCTCACCAACACATTTAAAGGCGCAGATCTGGTGTATTGCATGACGCCGCCCGATTTTTCTAAAGCTGACCTTGTTGCCCATAACAGTCAAATGGGGCGTAATTATGCAGATGCGATTAAGGCTTCGGGTGTAAAACGTGTTATCTATCTGAGTTCGTTTGGTGCGCATAACAGCAGTGGCGTTGGTCTTATTGTAGGCGCGCACAATGCCGAGCAGGCGTTGGGTGAATTAAAAGATGTAACCATCACTTTTATGCGCCCCACCTCTTTCTATTACAACTTCAATAATTACATTCCAATTATACGAAATGCAGGTTTTATCGCCTCCAATTATGGCGGGGATGATGTGCTGCAAATGGTAGCGCCGAAAGACATTGCGACTGACATTGCCGATGAAATAGAAAATCCTAAAGAAGGTCATACGGTGCGCTATGTGTGCAGCGATGAACGCACTTGCAATGAGGTTGCATTGGTTCTTGGCAATGCCATTGGCAAGCCCGATTTGAAATGGAATCTTATTTCCGATGAACAATTGCAGGCTGGTTTTGAAGGTGCAGGATTGCCAAAAGTGACGGCTGCGCAACTCACCGAAATGTATGCCGGTTTGCACAACGGAAAGATGGCGGAAGATTACCAAAAGCACAAGCCAATTTTGGGCAAAACCAAACTGGAAGAAGCTGCCAAAGAGTTTGCGGCTGCCTTTAACCAACAATAATTATTTACGCATTGACAAGATAACAAAAAATGAAAATTGTAGTAACAGGTTCGTTAGGGAATATTAGTAAGCCACTCACCAAAGAATTGGTGCAAAAAGGGCATGATGTTGTGGTGATCAGCAGCAAAGCCGAACGGCAAAAAGAGATTGAAGCTATCGGCGCAAAAGCTGCTATCGGTACAATGGAAGATGCTGATTTTCTATCGGCAACTTTTAAAGGAGCAGATATAGTTTATTGTATGGAAACATTTGAAAGTGCGGGCAGTTTATTTGCACAGGATGTTGACTTCATAGCTGGTTTTAACAAGATTGCCAACAATTATAAACAAGCTATACAACAGTCGGGTGTAAAGCGTGTGATAAACCTTAGCAGCATCGGAGCACATACAAACCAAGGAAATGGGATTCTATCTATTTATTATGATGTTGAGAGTATTTTGAATCAACTTCCGAATGATGTTTCCATTAAATTTATGCGCCCTGTTGGTTTTTACACCAATACATTCAGGTTTATACAAACTATAAAAACGCAAAATGCTATCATTTCCAACTATGGTGGCGACGAAAAACAACCTTGGGTTTCGCCATTAGATATTGCAACTGTTATTGCCGAAGAAATGGAAAAGCCTTTCCAAGGCAGGACAATTCGTTATATAGTAAGTGATGAAGTGTCGTCAAATGAAGTGGCAAAAATTTTAGGCGAAGCAATAGGCAAGCCTCAGTTAAAATGGTTAGTTATTCCTGATGAACAATTACTGAACGGTATGTTAGCCGCAGGCATGAATCAGCAAATAGCTAAAGGTTTTGTGGAAATGCAGGCTAGCCAGGGTAATAGACTGTTGTACGAAGATTATTACCGCAACAAACCAACGTTGGGTAAAACAAAGCTGACAGATTTTGTAAAAGAATTTGCGGCTGCCTTCAACCAATAATGATCATTGAAGGATTTGTAAAATAACATAAAATGAAAATCGTAGTAACAGGTTCGTTGGGGAATATCAGCAAGCCGCTAACCGAAGAATTGGTACAAAAAGGTCATACAGTTACAGTCATCAGCAGCAAAGCCGAAAAGCAAAAAGACATTGAAGCATTAGGAGCTAAAGCTGCCGTTGGTAAGTTAGAAGATGTCAATTTTTTGACATCAGCTTTTGCCGGTGCAGACGCTGTATATTGTATGATACCATTTGATTTTAAGGAAACAGACCAAAAAATGTATTTCCAAAAAATAAGCAACAATTACGTTCGGGCCATTCAACAAACAGGAGTACAAAAAGCGGTATTTTTAAGTGGTTGGGCTGCCGATCTAGTAGGTTCGCATAACATGAGTAACCTGCTGGCCCTGTTGCCAGATATAGCCGTTGCTGAGTTGCGTCCTGGACTCTTTTTATACTAACTTTTATGGTTACATGGGTATGATAAAGGAAAAGGGCGTAATCATGGCAAACTATGGAGGAGAAGATAAAATCGCATTTGTTTCGCCGAAGGATATTGCAACGGCAGCTGCTGAAGAATTAACAACGCCTTTCGGAGAAAGAAAAATCCGTTACGTTGCAAGCGAGGAACTGACTTGTAATGAGGCAGCAACAATTTTAGGAGAGGCAATTGGAAAACCCGGTTTGAAATGGATAACAATAACTGCTGAACAAATGCGAAGCGGTTTGCTACAATCTGGAATGCCTTCTCAGCTTGTTGACGATTTGGTGGGCATGCAGGAGGCAGCGCACAGTGGTATCGTGTACGAAAACTACTTGCACCACAGACCTGTATTGGGTAAAACAAAGTTGAGAGAGTTTGCAAATGAATTTGCTTCAATTTATAACCAAAACAAGTAACATCATTCAATAGTAAAACAATGGAATTAAAAAACAGCACCGTGTTAATAACGGGCGGTACCAGCGGCATAGGTTTGGAATTTGTAAAACAATTGAGCAGGCAGGATGTTGCAAAAATCATCATCACAGGAAGAGACGCTGCCAAATGGAATGAAGTGAAAGACCAATTTCCGCAAATGCAATTTTTTCAAAGTGATGTTAGCAAACCAGAAGACATTGAACAGTTGTTTCAGCAAGTTACACAACAGTTTCCCGAACTCAACATTATTATCAACAATGCGGGCATCATGCGCAACATGGATTTACAGGATACCCGTATGGATTTGGAAAACATCACCCGTGAAATAGATACCAATTTGTCGGGCACCATCCGCATGGTTCACCAGTTTTTGCCCTATTTAAAAACAAAGCGGTCGGCTGCTATCATCAACGTTTCCTCGGGCTTGGCTTTCGTTCCGTTTCCGGCATCACCGGTTTACAGTGCAACAAAATCAGGCGTTCATGCTTACACAAGAGCATTGCGTTTGCAATTGAAAAACACAAGTGTAAAAGTGTTTGAACTGGCACCTCCGGGCACGGCAACACCGTTGCTGGATGAATTTAAAGGAATGATGAATGAAGACCAGAATATGAAGGTTGACAAGATGGTGAGCATTGCCATTAACGGCATTAAAAACGATAAATTAGAAATCAGACCCGGCTTGTCAAATGCATTGAAAGTGATGAGCCGTGTGGCTCCAAATTTCATTTTAAATTTCATTCACAAAAACGTAGAAAAAGCGAAAGTGAATCAATCACTCAAATAATGGCAAACACAAAACCAATCAGAATAAAAACGATTACGGAATTTCACCGGTTGCGCGGCTTACCAAAACCAGAACATCCATTGATTAGTGTGGTAGATTATACCGACATAAAATTGTCTGCCGACGAAAGTGCCGTCAATGTGGTGCTTGATTTTTATTCCATTTCGATTAAAAGAGGCGTAAACGGAAAAATGAAATACGGGCAACAGCAGTACGATTTTGATGAGGGCGTGATGTTTTTCCTTGCCCCCAACCAGGTTTTTGGCGTTACCCAATCGCCTGCCGCCGCACCTAACCATTCGGGTTGGATATTGCTGGTTCATCCCGATTTCTTTTGGAGTACGCCATTGGCAAAGCTCATCAAGCAATATGAGTATTTTGATTACTCAGTAAACGAAGCTTTGTTTTTATCCGAAAAAGAAGAAACCGCCATCACTGGCATTGTTCAAAACATTCAACAGGAATATCGCTCCAACATAGATAAATTCAGCCAGGATATTATCATTGCTCAATTGGAATTGTTGCTCACTTATGCCGACCGTTTTTATCATCGCCAGTTCATCACCCGAAAAATATCCAACCATAAAATTTTGAACCGGCTGGAAGCCTTGCTGGCGCAATATTTTAATAGCGATGGCTTGTTGCAAAAAGGCTTGCCCACCGTTCAATGGCTTGCCCAAACGCTCAACCTGTCGCCTACCTATTTAAGCGGATTGATGAAAGTGCTAACGGGGCAGAGCACGCAACAACACATTCACGATAAGCTCATTGAAAAAGCAAAAGAAAAGCTGTCCACCACCGAATTATCGGTAAGCGAAATTGCTTATGAATTGGGCTTTGAGCATCCGCAATCATTCAGTAAATTATTCAAAACAAAAACAAACCTTTCGCCTTTAGCGTTCCGGCAATCGTTCAATTGATGAAATCGCTATAAATAAATCTTGAGGTTTGTTTTTGTTTCCCTTTTTCCTTCCCAGTCCTGAACGCTTGAATCTTGTACTTCCTTCGCATCTTAAAACCTTGAATCTTGATTCTTGTCTCTTGTCTCTTCTAAAGTAATTTGCCCTTTCATTCGTCTTCATCAAAAACATTGGAAGCAGCCGCGCACATATCAATGCCCCAAACAAAAGGTGACCATATAACAGCAACCATTCAGGAATATGGCAAACGGCTGGCCCGTTTTATTCGTGGTAAGGTGGCTACCGATGAGGATGCCGAAGATATTTTGCAGGATGTTTGGTACCAGTTAAGCAATGCTGTGAACATTGAAGAAATTGAGCAAATGAGCGGCTGGCTGCACCGCGTGGCTCGCAATAAAATTACCGACAGTTATCGCAAAAAGAAACCTGAATTGCTGGATGATTTTGCGTATGAAAATGAAGACGGCGAGTTTGGTTTTGCCGATATTTTGCTACTTGATTCGAGCGATCCAGAAACCCGTTACATCAGGGATTTGTTTTGGGAAGAATTGTTTGCCGCGTTAGATGAATTGCCGCAAAACCAAAAAGAAGTGTTTGTGCAAAACGAGCTGGAAAATAAAACGCTTCAGCAAATTGCCGATGCAACCAACGAAAACATAAAAACCATTATTTCGCGGAAAGGTTATGCGGTAAAGCATTTGCGCAAGCGGCTGCAAATGGTGTACGATGAACTCATTAACTATTAAGAAAAGCGTATGTACAATAAACGATTTAGAAGAAGAGGCCCATTTTTATTCGCTTTCTTTTTTCCCATTTTATGGCTGTTGTTAAGTGCAGTTGTCATGTGGCTTTGGAATGCGATATTGCCTTCCCTGCTTCACGTCAATACCATCACTTACTGGCAATCGGTAGGCTTATTGTTGTTGTGCCGCATTTTGTTTGGTGGCTTTCGTTTTAATCCGTCCGGCAACAAACCGGGCTTTGGAAACCGTTGGGAGGCCATGCGCGAAAAATGGAAGGGAATGAGCAATGAAGAACGCTTGAAATTCAGAACCGAAATGCGCAACCGTTGCAAGCCGGGAGAGGAGAAAGGAAGAGAAGGAGTAGTTATGCCAACGTTAAAGCATTTGCGATGGCATGGCAATAGCGAACTGTCAGCCGGAACGAATGCTTAATTGAAAAAACTAAAGTTGAAGATAATAACAATTGCTGAATAGATAATGTCGTGCCGTGAACGAAAGCTGATAAATGATTTATAGCTGAAGTTTGTTCGTCAGCCATGCTTTTGCAAATGCACTTGTTGTGTGCAGTTATAGTTGTCGTGAATTTTGTCCTGAAATAACCTTTTCCAAAATGCTCTAGTTGTATTCTTGTCTATTGTCCGTTTCTATGGATTTGAAATCAATGTGTCCATATAAACTGTCTCCAAGTGAGTAGTTTGATTTGTTCAATATTAGCTTTTGATAAACAATTTTATATGTTGGCTCAACTTCGCCTTCAATAATTACGTCTGTTGAAAAATATGGTTCAGTATAAAACCTTTTGTTTTTGTATTTTATAATAAATCCTTGTCCTTCAAAACCGTTTCCGATTCCAATGTTTATTGATAAGGTGTCTGAATGGAAAAAGTAAGCTTCGGCAATTATTAAATTTTGAATACTTGTTGTCTTGTAGATTCAGTTTGTGTCCGTGAAATATGCAACATCACTCGTGTCTCTTCATTAAGGAATCCTGCTTTTCCAATGATTGTTGAAAAAAGATTCTGGCTATTTGATCAAGTTCCTTATAGATTAAATTTTGATAAACTAGTAAGATTTATCTCTACTGTGTCCCTATTGCTTGCTTTTATTTTCAACTTATATAAAATTAAATCATTCCAGTGAAACAGCAACTTTTATTGTCCCCTATGTTCCATTGACTATTTTTCTTTTCATAATTACAATTTGTCAAGCAAATGAAAATAAAAAGCAAAAGTCAGAAGTTTTGTATTTTACTAGGTTTATCAAGTTTGCCTGTTAAAAATTTTACTTGTCACTATGATGCAGGATTTTAATAATTGCATGTAACTCTCAAATATACGCAACTCTACAATTTCGATTGCGCAAATACAACCGTATGAAGCTGTATTTACGCAATTGTCTTTTGTCAAAAATAAAAACAGTACGCTCAACCATTCGTAAAGTAAAATACATCCTTCCACGTCTTCTCTTGTATAAATGAATTTCAATGAGAATCTTTAGAGCGATCATCGCCGGAATATTGGGAGGAGCGGCGTTGTTCTTTTTGCCCTTTTTTATCCTCCGTTTGTTTTTGTTCATTTTATTTATCTCTCTTGCTATTAGACTAATTATTGGCATTGGCTTTCGCAGAGGAAGTCATTGGCGCGAACGCGGATTCAATCCCATGTTCGCCGATAAAATCCGCAGCATGAGTGAGGAAGAATACAATGGGTTCAAACAAAAGTTTAGTTACGGTTGCGGCAGAAGAGATTGGTTTGATGACAGAAGAACCCCCGAAGCAACCACCGAAAAACAATCATCTTAAAAACAAACCACCATGAGACGAGGAAAATATTTTTTCATCGCTTTACTAAGCGCTGCCGTTACATTCGGATGCTTAACCGCTTTTGTAAATCCCAAATACAGCGGTATGCGATATGGCTGCAACCCTCACCTTTGGCATCGCGGTTATTACGACAGATACGATCCATATTGGAATTATCCACCGCCGTATGCGTATCCCGATAGCGGGCATCGTTATTATCCGCAGCCTCAAACTTCACAACATCAGTAATCAATAAAAACAAAAGTATATGTACGGAAAATGGAACACAGCAGGCAATCATCCTGCTTTTGCAAAACATCGTCATCCCTTTGGACGACACGGCTGGGCGCCCGCATTTCGCCGCCCGAAATACAATGTGCCGGTAAACATTGCCGAAACCGAAACGGGCTTTGAAGTGTATGTGTATGCACTCGGCTTCGATAAAGAGAATATCAAAGTTTCGGTTGTAGAAGGCATGCTCAATATCAGCGGCACACGCACGGTAGATGAGAAGGCTCTGCCCAATTTCATCAGCCAGGAATATCCGATTAAATCATTTGAAAGGGTAGTGGGTTTGAGTGAAAAGGTAGATGCAAGCAGCATCGTTGCACGACAGGAAAATGGTGTATTAATCATCACTTTACCCAAAACTGCCGAAGCACAAAAGCCGGCGCAGGAAGTAAAGATTGATTGAGTTTTTGAACCACAAAGGCACAAAGAACACAGAGGTTCACAGAGATATTTTCTTTGTGGGCCTTTTTGTTTTTGCACGTTATTGCGAGATACGAAGCAATCTGTGCTATAAAATAAAGCTTACTTACAACTTGTAAACCTGCCAGTTTTATTCACTCACCATTCACTACTCACCACTCACAAATTTGTTCCTCTGCCGTTCACAGATTGCTTCGTTCCTCGCAATAACGAAAGACCTACTTTCGCCGCATGTTACCGCATTCACACGAATACTTTATGTATCACGCTTTGCGCGAAGCACAAAATGCGTTTGATGCTGATGAAGTTCCCGTTGGTGCTGTAATCGCGATGAAAAATAAAATTGTTGCACGGGCTTATAACCAGGTTGAATTATTAAAAGATCCAACAGCTCATGCCGAAGTGCTCTCTATCACAGCAGCGTGTCATTTGCTGGGAGCCAAATATTTACCTGATGCTACTTTGTATGTAACCGTTGAACCTTGCCTCATGTGTTGCGGCGCGCTGTATTGGAGCAAAATCGGGCAGGTGGTGTATGGAGCAAAAGATGATAAAAACGGTTATGAGCGAATTACAAAGGATACCTTTCCTTTTCATCCAAAAACAAAAGTATTGGCCGGAATTTTAAGTGAAGAATGTGCAGAGCTTATCACCAGCTTCTTTAAACTGCGGCGCAAGTAAAGCTTTCTGCAGAGTTGGTTTTACAATGAAAAGTTATTATTCCTGTTAATTAAACCTTACAGGTAATTTGCTTTTGCACACTTTGTTTATTCAGTTTATTTCGTTCAAATTTGCACCGCTATCCAAACAATAACGATTTACAAATTTTTTTATCTTAATAATATAAATGGCACTGTTTAATTTTTTCACCCAGGAAATAGCAATGGACCTGGGTACGGCAAATACGCTCATTATTCACAACGAAGAAATAGTAGTCAACGAACCTTCAATCGTTGCACTGAACCGAAACAATCCTAAAGAAGTTTTAGCCGTTGGTAAACGTGCTTTATTAATGCACGAAAAAACGCACGAAAGCATTCGCACCGTTCGTCCGCTGAAAGACGGCGTAATTGCCGATTTCAATGCGGCGGAACTGATGATACGGGAAATGATCAAAATGATTTACCCGAAAAAGCCTCTTTTTCCACCCAGCTGGCGCATGATGATTTGCATACCTTCCAGCATTACCGAAGTGGAAAAACGTGCGGTACGCGACAGTGCCGAACAAGCAGGTGCAAAAGAAGTTTACCTTTTGCATGAGCCGATGGCTGCCGCAATAGGCATTGGCATTGACGTGGAAGAACCCGTCGGCAATATGATTATTGATATTGGTGGCGGAACAACCGGCATCACTGTAATTGCATTGGCGGGTATTGTTTGCGACCAAAGTATTCGTATTGCGGGTGATGAATTTACGATGGATATTATGGAAGCCCTGCGCCGCTATCATAGTTTATTAATTGGCGAACGCACGGCAGAGCAAATTAAAATACAAATTGGCGCTGCAATGAAAGATTTAGAAACGCCGCCCGATGATTTGCCAGTAAATGGTAGAGACTTGGTTACAGGTATTCCAAAGCAAATTATGGTTAGCTACCAGGAAGTAGCTGAAGCCTTGGATAAAAGCATTTTTAAAATAGAAGAAGCGGTTTTAAAAGCTCTGGAAACCACACCACCCGAACTGGCTGCCGACATTTACCGCAGAGGTTTGTACTTAACCGGCGGTGGCGCTTTGCTGCGTGGGTTAGACAAACGCTTAAGCCAAAAAATAAAGCTGCCCGTTCACATTGCCGACGATCCTTTAAAAAGCGTAGTGCGCGGTACCGGCATCGCCTTAAAACATTACCAACGCTATCCGTTTATTATGCGTTAAATTGGAAAGATTCAAGGATCAAGACACAAGTTCAAAATATCCATAAAACCAAACCGTTGGAAATTGTGTTTTCATTTGCGAGCTAAACCTTGTGTCTTATTTCTTGTCTCTTGAATCTTGATTCTTCGTTTTTCATGCGTAACATTTTTCTTTTCATACAGCGATTTTTTGTTTTGTTCGTATTTGTGGTTTTGCAGATACTTTGCATTCTTGTGCTGGTGAATTACAACAAAACGTATCAAGCGTATTTTGCCGGTTCTGCCAACGGAGTCATCGGCAGGGTAAACACGCAATACAACGCAGTGCACGAATATTTTTCGCTGCGCAAAACCAATGAGCAACTGGCTCAACAAAACAAAGAACTGCTTCAACTGATAAGTAAAAATTATGCTGGCGCCGATACAATAAGCGTAACCAGATTGGATTCGATATTGCGCGATACGTTAGGTCGCATACGCAAATTTGATTTTATGGTAGCGCGCGTGGTGAACAATTCTACTTCAGAAGAAAATAATTTCATTACTATTGAACGTGGCAGCAAGGAAGGAGTTATAAAAGACATGGGTGTATTGGGTCCGAACGGGATTGTAGGAAAGGTGTTTTTAGTAAGTGATAATTACAGTGTAGTGATGAGTTTGCTCAATCATAACTCACGTGTAAGCGCCATGCTCAAACGCGATTCTACCAACAACGGGTTTATTGATTGGGATGGAAAAAACGCATCATATATCACCATGCACAATGTGCCGAAAAGTGCCAAAATACAAAAGGGAGATACGGTGCTCACCTCCAATTTGTCGGGCAATTTTCCGCCTGGCATGATGGTGGGAACGGTGTCTGATTTTTCAGCTGATCCATCTTCTGCTTTTTATACATTGCAATTAAAAACCGCTACCAATTTTTACAATCTTCAGTACGTTTATTTAATCAAAAATCTTCGTTGGGAAGAGCAGCGCAAGTTAGAAGCGTCAATCCCTAAAAATGAACAATGAGTAGCTTGCTGAAAAATATCATTCGTTTTGTTTTGTTCATTTTAGTGCAGGCTTTCGTGCTAAACAAAGTACCGGCAATTCATCAGTTTGTGAAGCCGTGGTTGTACTTTTTGTTCATTCTTTGGCTACCGTTTTCCATTTCGCGTTTGGGCTTGTTGCTGGTCGCTTTTGTATTTGGCTTAACCATGGATTATTTTAGCAATACGCCTGGCTTGCACGCCGCTCCCTGCGTACTCATTGCGTATGTTCGTCCGTTTATCATCAACCTGTTATTGCCACAGGAAAAAACAGAATTCAGCTATGCCGAACCGAGCATTAAGAGTTTAGGTTTTGCACCTTATTTTTTATATGCTTTATTGCTTACCGTTTTGCACAATGCGTATCTTATTTTTATTGAGTGGATGCAGTTTGGCAACTTTCTTTATTTTATTGGAAAATTGGGCGCTACTACCAGCGTAAGCATGTTGCTGATTTTAATTACTGAATTATTATTTCCCCGCAAATCAAAATACCGCACCAATGCGGCGTGAATTCGTTTTTTGGCAAAAACAAACTTTGTTGATTACAACTCATAAAGCTAAGTAATAAATGACATCTCTTTTTCGGTAAAACCAAAAGTCTTGTAAGCCAATCTCATTTCACTTCAACATCTGTTGCTTTACTTTGCACCATTCGTTTGTTTTTACAAATATTTGTTCGTTCCTCTTTATTAAAAGAAAATACTTCTATGAAAAAAATCTTCTTTGTGGCGGCTTTGTTTATGGTGTTAGCTGCTTCTGCACAAACTTCAACGCCAACCTACGATCAGCACGAGGCTTTTGCGCCACTATTTTATCCGATGTATGGCGATGAATTTCGCGCTGCCGACGGTACGCCCGGACCAAAATATTGGCAGAACCGCGCAGACTATAATATTGCTGCTACGCTTGACGATTCGTTGCAAAACATTACCGGCAATGTTACCATTTCGTACACTAACAACAGCCCGCAAAACCTGCAATTTGTATGGCTGCAGGTAGATCAAAACATTTACAATTTACAATCACGTGCTGTAGCCGCAACCGCCATCAGCGGCGGCAGATGGGCAAATAGAAACAGCTTTAATGGTGGTTATAATATTAAATCGGTAAGTGTTGTTCAAAACGGAAGAACAAGCTCTGCTAACTATTTAATTTCCGATACCAGGATGCAGATAAAACTGAACGATGTCATCAGGGCAAACGGAGGCAACATTCAGTTTAAAATTGAATACAGTTTTGCCATTCCTGAATACGGCACTGACCGCCTCGGAAGGTTGAAAACAAAGAATGGCTGGATTAATGAAATTGCGCAATGGTATCCTCGCATGTGTGTGTACGATAACGTGTATGGATGGAACACTTTACCCTACTTAGGGCAGGGTGAATTTTATCTGGAATATGGAAACATTGATTACAGCGTTAGCGCCCCGGCAGGGCAGATTGTAGTGGGTTCAGGCGAATTGGTGAACGCCGCTGAAGTACTCACTAAAGAACAATTAGCTCGTTGGAACAGGGCGAAAAACAGCGATAGTACGGTAAAAATCCGCACTGTTGATGAAGTGAATAATAACACAGGAGCCAATACAAAACGAGCAACCTGGCGGTTCCGTTGCAACAACACGCGCGATGTTGCCTGGGCTTCATCAGCAGCCTTTGTTTGGGATGCAGCACGGATGAATTTTCCCAGTGGTAAAAAATCGGTTGCTGCCAGCGTGTATCCGGTTGAAGTAGCAAGTGATAGTGCGTGGGGACGTTCAACCGAATATGTAAAAGGTGCGATAGAATTTTACTCAAAATATTTGTTTGAATTTAGTTATCCTGTAGCCACCAATGTTGCCGGAATTGTAGGCGGAATGGAATATCCGGGCATTGTATTTTGTGGCTCACGCGCCAAGGGAAGAAGCTTATGGGGCGTTACTTCGCATGAGTTTGGGCACAACTGGTTTCCGATGATTGTAGGCAGCAACGAACGCAAATATCCGTGGATGGATGAAGGATTCAACACATTCATTAATACAATGGCAGATAGCGCGTTTCACAATAGTGAATATTTAGACTCGAATGCTTCCAATCTTTTCAGATACTCACGCTTTCTTTATAACGATAGTGCAGAAAGTATTTTTACGGTTCCCGATGTAACCTCAGGTCGGAACCTGGGGATTGTAGCTTATGCAAAACCTGGTGCAGGCTTAACCATTTTGCGGAAGGATATTTTAGGCAAAAGCCGCTTCGACAGCGCCTTCCGGTATTATGTTCACGAGTGGGCATTTAAGCATCCAACACCTTACGACTTTTTTCATTGCATTGAAAATTACAGCGGCGAAACGCTGGATTGGTTTTGGCGCGGATGGTTTATGAACAACTGGAAGATAGATCAGGCGGTGCAGGATGTAACGCCGGTAAACCGCATGGATGCTTCGCAAGGCAGCATTATTACGGTGGCAAATTTGGGACAACTTCCTATGCCAACCACCGTTGAAATTACAGAAGCCAATGGTAAAAAATCGCGCGTTGAATTGCCGATTGAAGTGTGGCAGCACGGTCCTGTTTGGCGTTTTCATTTCAACAACACAAGCCAGATTACTAAGGTGATGGTTGATCCGGATAAAAGTTATCCCGATGCTAATCGTGGTAACAATGTCTATCCGAATGAATGATTCTGAACCGGGATTGATTGGATGTTTGGGATGAATGGGATAGGGATAAAGAAAACAAAAGGCTTATGAAAAATGTTCGTAAGCCTTTTGTTTTTGCCGTTTTTTAAAGAACATAATCATAAGCTGAAAGCTTTTGCTGGTGTGGCTCTCAGCGGTCACAAATCAAAAAATATCAATCAAAAATCTGGGCAAAAACAAAAACGGTGTATAATTCGCAGAAGGCGATAATATGTCGCTACACAACATTCACATCGGAACATCGGGTTGGAGCTACAAGCATTGGAAAGATACTTTCTATCCAAAAGAAACAAAGTCCACCGATTATTTAAGCTATTACGCACAGCATTTTTCAACCACCGAAATCAATACAACTTTCTATCATACCCCACGGTTATCAACGGTAGAAAACTGGAAGACAAAAGTGCCCGATACCTTTCGGTTCTCAATCAAAATGAATCGGTTTCTTACACAAACCAAACGCCTGAAAGATCCGGAAGAGCCACTGGAAAAATTCTTCGCAGCTATAGAGCCGGTTCAACATTTATGCGGTTTGGTTTTGCTGCAATTACCACCTTCTTTGCAGTTTGATTATGAGCGAACCGACTATTTGTTTTCGTTACTAAAACGTGATTATAAGCAATATCAGTTTGCACTCGAAGTCCGGCATTCATCATGGCTTGAAGTAGATAGTATTAGTTTATTAACCAAGTGCAACATCGCGTTTGTGATCTCACAATCAGATGGCAGGTTTCCTTACGAAGAACTGATTACAGCTAACAATATTTATGTTCGGTTTCATGGACCAGAAGCCCTGTATGCGTCATCATACAGCGATGAAATGTTGTATTCTTATGCAGAAAAATTTATGGAATGGACAAAAGAAAAGGCTGTAGTTTGGGCTTATTTTAATAACGATATAAACGGTCACGCCCTTGCCAATGCAAACCGGCTGATAGAAATGATTCAAACGATGTCAAAATAAAATGTTGCCATGCTATCGCAAACAAAAAATGCTATCGGTTCTTTCTTCAATTATAAAAACTACAAAGCCAGCTTACGAAGGGAAAGAATGTACAATCCTGTTGATTCGCAGGCGAGAGAAGACGCAAGAAACGCAACCATTTGCGTCTATCAATACGATGGGCAGGATGTAAAAGTTCACCAGTTACAAACGCCCGAAGAAACCTTTGTTTTCAAAGATTCATCCTGTATAAGCTGGATAAATGTAGATGGCATTCGCAGAGATTATGTAAAAGAAATTTGCGGGCATTTTGGCGTTCATCCTCTCATTGAAGAAGATATCATTAGTGTTGGACAACGACCCAAAATGGATGAGGTAGATAACATCGTGTATTGCCTTTTAAACATGATTTATTTTAATGAAAAAACCATCACGGTTGAGCAGGAGCAAATCAGTATTGTGCTGGGAAAAAACTTTGTGATAACGTTTCAGGAAGATGCCAAACGTGATGTGTTCAACACACTTAGGGAAAAGCTGAAATCGGCTGCCAGCAAGGTTCGCAACGCGGGTGCCGATTATTTGGCTTATTCGTTAATTGATTTGATTGTTGACCATTATTTTATTGTGATGGATAAGCTGAGCGACTGCCTTGAAGATGCTGAAGATGAAATCATTCGCGGCAGCAGCGCCGACTCGCTTGCACAAACCAACCGCTTGCGCAAAGAATTGATTGTGCTGCGCAGAAACATACTTCCGGTGCGCGATATAGTTAGCAGCATCATCCGCAGCGACAGCGATCTGATAAGCAAAAAATTAATGCGTTATTTTAAAGATGTGTACGACCACATTATGCAGGCTGCTGATATGGTTGATAACTACCGAGACATGATGATGAACATGCAGGATTTGTATTTAAACAAAGCCAACATTCGCATGAATGAAATCATGAAAGTACTTGCCATTGTTACCTGTTTGATGGCGCCGGCAACGGTTATCGGCGGCATTTTTGGAATGAACTTCGACCGTGTGCCGTGGCTGCATAATGAGTATGGGTTTTGGTTTGCCGTTGCGTTAATGTTGCTCATTCCGGTGTATATGATTTATTTTTTTAAAAAGCACGGCTGGTTAAAAACAGTATGAGAACCTAAACACAAATGTTTGAAATTGTTATAAAAACAAAATACAGTTTTATGTACTAAACTGTATCGCTCCGATGAATCGTCTCTTGCGCCTGCCTGTCCGGTAGGCAGGTTCTGAAAGTAATTGAGCATTTCCAAAAGAGAGTACTCATTTCAATTGCAAAGACGTAAAAAATATCTTCGTGAAACTTCGTGTTCTTTTTCACTTCGTGGTTCAGAAGAGCTTCATTAAACCAAACCTTTTTCTTTTTGTCTATTTCTAAAAATTATTTTGGTCAGCCCACAATTAAGAAATCAGCATTTGCTGTGGCGCACCGGTTTTGGCGTTGCCGCAAATGAAATTGCATCTTTGAATGATAAGCATGTAGAGAAGCGTTACGCTGCCATCCGCGCGGCTTCCTCTTCTTCGCCAAAAGATATTGTTGTTGCAACGAACGTGTTGGGAAATATAATGAACGACGTGAAAAGCGCAGGTAATACGCCGGTAATAAAGAAGGATAGCTTATCTGCCGAAACAAAAAAAGAAATACAAAAACAAGTACGCGAAGACATCAGTAAACTTAATATTACCTGGCTCAACGAAATGGTAAATTCAGAAGCAGGGCTTCGCGAAAAAATGTCTCTCTTCTGGCATGGTCATTTCGCTTCGCGTATCATCAATATTTATTATCAGCAATTGCTGCTGAACACAGTGCGCAGCAATGCGTTGGGCAACTTTGGCGATTTGTTGAAAGCGGTTAGCAAAAGCGCTTCCATGCTAAGCTTTTTAAATAATCAGCAAAACAAAAAGCAACACCCCAATGAAAACTTTGCCCGCGAAGTGATGGAATTATTTACTATGGGGCGAGGAAATTATACAGAGCAGGATGTGAAAGAAGCTGCGCGGGCTTTTACCGGCTGGGGTTTTGACGTGGATGGCAGTTTTAAATTTCGTCCGTTTTTGCATGATGATGGCACAAAAACATTTTTGGGTAAGCAGGGTAATTTTAATGGAGATGATATACTCAACATTATTTTAGAGCAAAAACAAACGTCTCTCTTTATCACGCGAAAAATTTACCGCAACCTTATAAACGAAACGGTTGATGAAAACCATGTAAAATGGCTTGCCGACAGATTTTATCAAAGCAATTACAATATACAATCTTTACTGGATGACATCTTCACCAGCACTTGGTTTTACGATGAAAAAAATGTGGGCGCCAACATCAAATCACCGGTTGAATTGCTGGTTGGCATTCGCCGCATTTTGCCTATGCAATTGGAAAATGAAGCCGTGCAGTTGCTGTTGCAAAAAGCATTGGGGCAGTTGTTGTTTTATCCGCCCAACGTTGCGGGTTGGGCAGGTGGAAAATCTTGGATTGACAGTTCAACCTTAATGCTTCGTCTTCGCATTCCGCAATTGCTGAAAGATGATGATACATTTTCTATCGCCACAAAACAAGATGATGATGTGCAAATGGGTATGGCTGAAAAGTTTAGTAACCTAAAAATGGGCAAAAACAAAGCTGTGGGTAACGATGCATTTCAATTACGTGCAAACATTGACTGGGCAAGCTTTACAAACGAGTTCATGGATGTAAAAAGAGACAGCTTATACACCGCTTTGCAAAGCGTTTTATTGCAAACGTCTTCGCCTTCAGTAAATCAATCTACTGTTCAAAAAATAACAGACAATAGCAGCCGCGAAACTTACATTAAAACAACAGCCATTGCACTAATGAGCACGCCGGAATACCAGTTGTGCTGAAGGTAAGCTACGAGCGGTGAGCTTTGAGCTACGAGTAGTAAGCTGCAAGAAGACAGTGCAAAACCAATTTACCATTAACAATTATCAATTAACAATACTATTATGTTGATTAAACGCAGAGAGTTTTTACAAATCGGTTCGTTGGCTACGGGCGCGTTTTTAATACCGAAATTTTTAAAAGCATTTGAAAATAAAACACCGTTCCTGCCACAACAAAATAAAGTGGTTGTGGTACTGCAACTAAGCGGTGGCAATGATGGCTTGAACACCGTAATACCTGTTCATAACGATGTATACCAAAGTGTGCGTCCGAACCTCGGTATTGCAAAAGAGAAAGCGGTAATGATAACTGATGAAGTGGGCTTGCATCCGGCATTAGGAGGCTTTGCCAATTTGTATAGCGATGGTAGTTTAGGCATTATCAACAGCGTGGGTTATCCGAATCCCGACAGAAGCCATTTCAGGAGCATGGACATTTGGCAAACAGGAAGTGAAAGCAACCAAACCTGGCAAACGGGTTGGATTGGTCGTTACTTAGATGCGCAGTGTTCAGGTTGCGATAAGCCCACACAGGCTTTGGAGATTGATGATACGTTGAGTTTAGCATTGAAAGGAGTAAATGAAAAAGGAATTGCCTTGCGCGATCCGCGGCGTTTGTACAACACCAGCCATGAGGATTATTTTAACGCGCTATCGAAAAGTTATCGCAGCGATGATCATGAAAAGCCGGTTGATTATTTATACAAAACGATGGCGGAAACCTTGAGCAGCGCCGATTATATTTTTCAGCAAAGCAAGCTGCATCCTACTTCGGCTGATTATCCAAAAACCGCGCTGGGCAATAGTTTGAAGACGATTGCTTCCTTGATTTTATCTGACATCAACACCAAAGTTTATTATGTGAGTCATGGCAGTTTTGATACGCATGTGAACCAGCAACAACAGCAACAGCGTTTGTTTACGGAGATGAATGATGCGGTAACTGCTTTTGTAAATGATATGAAAACAAACCATCGGTTTGATGATGTGTTGTTGTTTACATTCAGTGAATTTGGCAGGCGCGTGGCGCAAAATGCAAGCGGCGGCACGGATCATGGAACAGCGAACAATATGTTTTTGGTAAGCGGTAATTTGCAACAAAAGGGCTTGATTAACGCTATGCCAGATTTGGCCAATTTAAAAGATGGCGACTTGCAATATCAGGTTGATTTTAAAAATGTGTATGCAACGGTGTTGAATAAATGGTTGGGAGCGGATGATGAGAAAATTTTGGGGAAGAAGTATGAGAAGATGAGGTTTATGTAAAAAAACAATTTATCTTAGTATAGAATTTATCATTTATAACAATGAAGTTTTTACCTGTTTATTTGTCTTTTTCTTTTACTCATCTTTTGCACAAGACAATGACGAGATTAATTCCATCTCATTTGAATTAAGCATTCGTTACGCATTCCAAATCATCATATCGTTATCAATATTGTCAATAAAAACAAACAACCAAGTGTACATCTTATATCCAATCCGTTAACAAAAATCAAGAATAAAGTTTGTAAAGCACAAGATACAGTGTTTGCAATAAGCGTTGATGAGTTTGAAGCGTTGAGTAATGCTGTTTTAAAATTAACGATATAAATGTCGCTAAAGCTGAACTGAGTGGCAGGGACGGAACAACTTGTAAAATCAAATTTGGCTTAGCCGATAAAGTGTTTTCTTACGAATTCTGGTCGCCGGATTTTGAAACGCAGCAAAGAGGTCTTACCGATTTCTTAAACGCTTGCAACAAAATTATTGAAACCGCACATTTACGATCAAAAGATGTTTTATAAAAAACACACTAACAATCCTCACTCACAACTCCAATTCCTAATTCACTTCTCATACTTTTGCAACCTAATTTTTCTTTCATGCAAAAAGACACACAGCTATTCAATCTCATTAATAAAGAATTAGAACGCCAGCGCCGCGGCATCGAACTCATTGCTTCTGAAAACTTTACTTCATTGCAGGTAATACAGGCAATGGGCAGCGTACTCACCAACAAATATGCAGAAGGGTATCCGGGCAGACGCTATTATGGCGGTTGTGAAGTGGTAGATGAAAGCGAGCAACTTGCTATTGACCGGCTCAAACAAATTTTCAATATTGAATATGCCAACGTGCAACCACACAGCGGTGCACAAGCCAATGCGGCTGTGGCTTTGGCGGTATTAAAGCCTGGCGATGTAACACTGGGTTTAGATTTAAGCATGGGTGGTCATCTTACGCACGGCTCGCCGGTAAATTACAGCGGCAAATTGTACCACCCCGAGTTTTATGGCGTAACCAAAGAAGGTTTTGTTGATTACGAAATGCTTGAAGCCAAAGCACATGAGCACAAACCCAAACTTATTTATTGCGGAGCCAGTGCATACAGCCGCGAATGGGATTACGCCCGCATCCGCAAAGTAGCTGATGAAGTAGGCGCTTTGGTAATGGCTGATATTGCACATCCGGCAGGATTAATCGCCAAAGGCTTGCTCAATTCGCCGTTTGAACATTGCCACATCGTTACTTCTACCACGCACAAAACCTTGCGCGGACCTCGTGGCGGCATCATTATGATAGGAAAAGATTTCGAAAATCCATTTGGTGCAAAAGACAATAAAGGCAATACGCAGATGATGAGTAAGCTGATTGATCTGGCTGTATTTCCCGGCACGCAGGGCGGACCGTTGGAACACATCATTGCTGCCAAAGCTGTTGCTTTTGGCGAGATATTAAGCGATGAATTTACTACCTATGCTCAGCAGATTGTGAAGAATGCACAAGCCATGGCGAAAGCCTTTGTAGATAAGGATTACAACCTCATTAGTGGCGGTACCGACAATCATTTAATGCTGATTGATTTGCGTAATAAAAATATCACAGGAAAGAGGGCAGAAGCTGTATTGGGCGAAGCTGATATTACGGTAAATAAAAACATGGTTCCGTTTGATGATAAAAGTGCATTTGTTACCTCAGGCATTCGCATTGGGGTGCCTGCTGTAACTACGCGTGATATGCAAGAAGAACACATGCTCCTCATTGTAAACTACATTGATGAAGCATTGAAGAACGCAGATAACAGCGATAAACTAAGAAAAGTAAAAGAAGAAGTAAACCATTTTATGAAAGGCTTTCCCCTTTATCCTGAGTTGTAAAAATATAGGTTAAAAAATTGTTAAAGGAAGGGAAAACTTTTAGTTGCTTTTTACTTGTGGCAAAATTTATGGTCTAAGAAGACAAACAATGAAAACTATGAAAAAGATTTTTGCCCTTTTAGCAGCAACTGTGGTTATTTCTTCTGCTAGCTTCGCACAAACCGGTACCGATACTACTATGCAGCATTCAGGACATCATAAATCCATGCATAAGTCGAAAACCATGAAAGGCGATTCAACCATGAAAACAAAAACCAAGAAGCCTCATATAAAATGAAGCAGCGATGCTTTCGCTTCTTATTTTATAACCAAAGGTTGTAACTTTTTGAAAGCCGCAGTAATTACTGCGGCTTTCTTATTTTTATCATGTTTATTTGCTCTTTATCTCTTTGTGTTTTATAACCGTTGAAACCATTACAAAATATAATTTTCAGCCGAACCGATAGCATTGGCGACATGGTGTTAACACTGCCCATGGCAAAAGTGCTGAAACAAAAGTTTCCTGACATTGCTATTTCAGTGTTGGGAAAACCTTACACCAAAGCCATTGTAGAAGCTTGTGGTTATGTAGATGCGTTTATAGAAGTGAATGACTTTGAAAAAGACAATATTACCATCAAAGGAGAAGCACCAGGGGCAATAGTGTTTGTTAAGCCTGATGCCCATCTTGCTAAACGCGCTAAAGAAATGGAAATACCTATCCGCGTTGGTGTTGCCAATCGTTTGTACAACTGGTTTACGTGCAATAAATTGGTTTTTTTAAGTAGAAAAAAATCAAACCTGCACGAAGCACAGCTTAATTTAAAACTGCTGAAACCTTTTGGGATTGATAAAGTATTTTCTTACGAAGAAATATCGAACTTATATGGCTTAAACCGCTTGCAACCTTTGGAAGAACAATATCAAAAATTCATTCAAAAACAAAAATATAATCTCATTCTTCATCCCAAATCAAGAGGCAATGCAAGAGAATGGAGTCTTAGCAATTACATTCAACTGGTAAAAGAATTAGATCCTGCGCGGTATAACATTTTCATATCAGGAACGGAATCTGAAATGAAAGCGTTACAACCTTTGTTTGATGAAGTAGGCAGCCGCGTTACCAACTTGGTTGGTATGATGCCACTGGCGCAGTTTGTTTCATTCATCAGCCAGTGCAATGGCTTGGTGGCTTGCAGCACAGGTCCTTTGCATATTGCTGCCGCGGTTGGTATTCATGCGTTTGGTTTGTATGTACCATTGCAACCCATACATGCCGGGCGTTGGGGACCGATTGGCAAACATGCACACACTTTTATTGCTGATGGCGTTTGTGGCGATTGTACTGCAACCGATACCAGCCGATGCACTTGCCTGCAAAGCATAACACCAGCAAAAATAAAAGCCGCTATAGATGCTTCTGCTGCAGATATTATTTGATAGTAGTGAACATTTTAAGGCAAAATAAATACTTACGTATCAACGACCTTTTTTTGGTTGCCAACAGCAGTTTGTAATATTGAAAAAATAGAATCATTCGCATAAAATTGTTGAGAAAAGAAAAGCTTTGGTAGCTTTTGTTCAATTGTTGTAACACGCGTTTTTCTTTTTGCAGATGCGATGGACATTGGTTATAAAACCTGTTCATTCGGGTGCGGATTTTATCATAATGTATTTTCTTGCGTTCTTGTTTGCTGATCGTGCTTTGCTTGTCTTGTGTAACCACCAAAGGCGATGCTTCTTCCTTCATTATTTTTTTTCTGTCCACCATACCATACAAATTATTATGGTGTTGCCGGTACAAAACAAGAGCTTCGGGCAAAAAGGCAAAGCCACCTTCAAGCGTTGCATTAAAAGCCAGCCACCAATCGTGCGGAATGATTTCTAAAAACGGGTATGCTTTTTCAAACAACGAGCGTTTCAGCAATAAGGTATGTCCGTAAATGCGGGCGAACACAGCGTATTCCAAACAACTGTACCAGTTACGGCAAACCACTATGTTCGAAATGGTTTTACCACTTCGTTGCAGCTTGTCATCACAAATCTCTGAGTCGCAATAAATCATAGAGTGGCTGCCGATGCTTTCCATTTTGCGTTTTATTTTATCGCGCAGCCAGTAATCATCCTGATCGCAAAGCGCAATGTATTCGCCTGTTGATAAGCGGCAACCTTTCTCAAAATTTTTAATAAAACCAAGATTGGTTTCGTTTACAAACACCTTTACATTCGGATATTGGACTGCATATTCCTGTAAAATTTTTTCGGTTCCATCGGTACTTCTGTCATCAACCGCAATTACTTCTATGTTCGGATAGGTTTGTGCTAAAAGAGAATTTAATTGCTCACGCAAATAGGTTTCACCATTGTAGGTTGTCAACACTACCGATACCAATGGAAAATAGGTAGATTGATTCATAAGTTATAATGATAGAGTTTGTTTTTGCAGCAATTTTTGCACGGCTGCAAAAACAGCATCAGCTTTAATGGAAGCAATGTCTGCCGTTACCACAATGTGGTTGTGCAAAGCATCATCGCCTAAGCCTTTTCTTTTTTTATTTATAAGATTCGGATATATAGTACAAACCCTTTCGATATTCGCTTCTTCATAAAAAGTAAATCGTGTACAATTGTTTCCGCTCGAAACAATCACCACCGGCACATTACATGATGCGGCAAGATGCGCCATCATGGTATCGTTGGCAACAACAAGTGCCGCATTGTTTATGATGTCAACCACATTAGATAATGAAGTGTTGGTAATAGGTGCTGCTTTTGTTTTTGCCGCAATTTGTAATGCTTCTTCTTTATGCGGAGCAACGCCAATTATTTTTACCGGCAAAGAATAATTTTGGTTGATAAGATGAACCAATTGCATCCATCTTTTTACAACCCAACGCCGGCTTTTGGTTGATGCACCGATGAAGCAAGCGATGTATGGTTCGGAAATGTTTTTTTGGACAAAAACAAAAGGCCGTTGCAAATGCAATTGCACGCCGCAACACCACCGGGCAAATTGTTGATTGACAAAAAATTCGTGCGTTATGGTTTCAGGCTGAAACAATTCTGAATACAAAGTATCAGATACTTTTTTCCATTGCTTATGAGGCGTGAAATTGTAAAACCCAATCCCAGTTTGTGCACCTGTTGCAAGCCGGCACAAATCATCCAACAAAACAGGTCGTGTAAACGATGCACAAATCACAACTTCGTATCCTTCCTGTCTTAATTGCAACCAGATTTGTTGCTTGTAAATATCGTTTTGTAAATACTCCTTTTTGTTTATCCAAATCGCATTATCAACTGTTTTCGCATCCCACAAATCAAAGAATTCTTTCCATGCCCTATTGCCTAACAAAGTAATGTTGTAATCCTTCCATCGTGCTGATTGTTTGTAAGCCGGTAATGTGTTTCTAAACAAAAGATAATCGCCGATATCATCCAGCCTAATAATTAATAATTTTTTTGGTTGAAGCTGGTAATGAGGTAAGGTTTCAATTGTTTTTATATAACGATGAAACAAAAGGAGCGTTCGCTCTTCATTTTTTTTGAAACGCCTTTTGCGTTGAGCCACATTTATGAAACGAAACATCTTGTTGTAAGTAATAATAAAACAGTGTGATTAAAAACAACCATTAACCTTCCAACCACTTTAGCCTTACAACAAGCTTTTTTTCTTTTCACAACGTTTTACCGACGATTCATAAATATCAAGATTTGCGTTGGTAAGTGTGTAACGAATGGCTTCTTTATATTTCTTAATTGCCTCATTATAATTTCCGCGAAGCTCATACATAATTCCATATTCGTTATAAATGGAAGCTTTATCAACACCTGGCACTTCAAGTGCTTTGGCTAACAAATCTTCCAGATCTTTCCATCGGTTCATGTTCGATAACACAGAAGCATAATTCAAATAAACCGGTGTGTATTCGGGTTCGTAAAGCAAGCACATCTTGTAATATTCTGCTGCTTTTGGCAAGTTGTGATATTTAGTATCATATAGCCAGGCTAAATGGTTGTAAGCTTTTCCGTATTCGGGCGCTTCTGCAATAATGGCTTCCAGCGTTTGCATAGCATCGGCATAATTGCGTTCTTTAATTTTATTATCTGCTTCGTAAAACAGATCATCTAACTTGAGTTTGTCGTAAAATTCCATATTGCTTTGTTTTAGTTTAACGATTTTCTTGTTGATGTATGATTGAATATTGTTGCAACAATGTATTCATCTCAAAGCCATCTTCTGTGAAGATTCCAAAACAAAATCATGCCACTGTAACTTGTTTTTATCGAAATAATAAGCCAACCATTACTGCGGCACTGTTGAATCTGCTACATACAAAAACGTAGTTGGCTGAATGTTAAACAACTGAACATCGTTCAGATCCTGGTGTGCTTTCATACCGATGGAATTGATGATATTACCATTCGGCTGATGAATGTAAACCGGCTTATCCGTATAAAAATCTTGCGCATTTTGGTCCCACCAAAGTTCGTTGGTGCGCATGGTATCGCCTTTTATATTATACACCACTACACTATCGCGCAGCAGCACCTTGCTTTGGTTTTGCATGTATTTTCCATACTTCGCAAACAACTGACTTTCCACTTTTGTACTATCGTTATAAAAATCAACATGCAATGTTTTTGGAAATTCAGTATAAGGAGTATCGGCTCCAGTTTGTAGCATCAGCGGTGCGGTTAATTTGGCTTTCATCAATGCATCCTGGCTCAGATAGCTGGTAACATTAATTACTCTGTCAACGCCCACTTTTTTTTCGCCAAGTTTCTGCACCTCGCGATAACTGTTCTCACATGCGCACGCCCAGCAACAGCACAATAGCAAAGTAGTTTTTGTTATCTTTTTTAAATTGAAGAAAACCATTTTTCATTGTATTCTAAAAAGTGAATGCTCAAAGATAATTTGATAATGGTGCTGAAGCCTTTTACCCCTTATTCTTAACGTTTATACCGAAATAGTCATAACACAAAACAACTTTTAAGTAAGATGATACAAACCATTTCTTTTCTTAGTTCGCCTCACTGATGGCATACAAACCTTTGTATAAAAAATTATCATCAGCATTAATTTTATTTTGCAAATGCGGTGTAAAAAAAGAAGTGTTACCGCCGGTTAAATGCACATTCAGGTTGTTGTACTTCTTGTTGTATTCATCTACAATGCCATCAATTTCTTTGCTCATACCCAGTATCACGCCGCTCAACAAATTGGTGCGCGTATCATAACCAATCAGTGGGAAATTCCAGTTGGGTTCAACAATTGGAAGCAGTGCTGTATGGTCGTGCATCGCTTTGAAACGCATTTCCAAACCCGGCGAAATAGAACCCCCTAAAAACTCACCCCATTTATTGATGAAATTAAATGTAATGCACGAGCCCAAAGCCACAACCAGATTGTGTTTGCGTGGATAAAAAGCCACCGCAGCAGCAGCCAAAGCCAGCCTATCGGCACCAATGGTTTCAGGCTTGCCAACGGGCGTGGTAAAAGGCAGGCCGCTTTGGTAAGAGAGTTTATGGAATGAAGTTGCTTTTGCTAATATTTTTTCTATCTCGGGCGAATGATTGATGACGGAAGATAAAATCGTTTTATCAGGATGAAAGCGTTGCAGCACATCATCAATGGTTTGTAAATGATCATTTTTTAAAACGATCACTTCATTCAATTCATCATCATAAAAAATGGCGCACTTCAACCGCGTGTTGCCAAAATCAAAACAAAGCGTTGTTTTCATATCATGTTTGAAGCAGCTAATTTAGAAGAATAAAATGGTGCAAAAACAAACTTGCACTGGCTGCTTCGTTTCGAACTCTTCAAAATAAAAAGGTACTTTTAAAACGGCAAAAATTAGAGTGTATGGATGTGTTGCTGGAACAAATGAAACAAAAGCCCAACCTGAAGATTTTGGTAGATGAACTGAACCAGATTGTTGAGGATGAAAACAAACGGCGTGAAGAATTTTATGATACCATTACCGAAAGCGACAAAGCTGAATTTATAGGAAGAAATACAAAACCGCAAAGACGCGAAGAAAATGAGCAAAACCAAACTTTGCATCTTAGCGTGTTTGCGGTATCAATGTCTTACTTAAAGGTTCAAATCAAAACCTTTTAATTCTTTAAAATGCCCGTTTAGTTTTACCCGTTCTTTCAGCATTTCGGCACCCATCACAGCCGGCAGCACTTTCTTCAAATGACGTTTTAAATATTCCAAACGCTGGTCTTCGCGCAGCAAACCCAACAGTTCATATTCTTCTTCTAAAGATAATCCTGCGTGATGTGCAATATCGTAACTGAGCAGTTGTTCGTCCCGCTTTTTAAAATCCTTTTTTACTTTTAAAACGGCGTGCAATTGCCGCAGGCTGCCAATTACGCGCTTCATCATACGGTGGTGTACGGCATCGTTGTTGGCGGGATAATCTACAATGGCGCCACTGTATAATTTATCGGGAATGTTTTTAATCACTTCTAAAATGCGAAACACACTTAGGCCGCGTGTACGAACATCTATCTTGCCATCTTCATGCACGGCAGCTACTTCGGTTATCTCAACCAGCGTTCCCATTTCGGCCATATTATTTTTCAGCACTACGGGAATGCCAAAAGGCTTTTTTTCATTTATACATTCATTAATCAGTTGCTTATAGCGTTCTTCAAATATGTGAAGGTTGAGTTGCTCACCCGGATAAACTACGATTTCTAAAGGAAAAATCGGAACAAAATTAATCATGCAAACAAAGGTATTGGTTCATAAAAAAAGGAAAGAATGCAACCATCGTGCAGGAATGTTAATTTGCAGGAACAAAAACTTTGTATGCAACCAACAACTATCGCTTTTGGTTTTGCACAAATTTTTCCTTTCTTTTTTATAAAATAATTTTTTGTAAACGCGTTAGGGTTATGTGTTCCGAAACAGCAATTTTGTAGAGCAATATTTCAAATCACCATCTTATATCTTCTAACTAATCATGCGGGTTTATAACGAGGCAAGAAGCCGGATTGTGCAGATCATTTTTTTGGTTGTTTTTCTTGTCATTATCGCTCAGTTGCTACATCTGCAATTGTTTTCGTCCAGTTACCGGCTACAGGCGGAGAGCAATGCCATTTTCAGAAAAGTAGTGTATCCCGACCGCGGTATCATCTTCGACCGTAAGCACCGCGCTATCCTGGAAAATACAACCATGTATGATTTGATGATTACGCCCTTCGAAATTAGGGGTACGGATACGGCTACTCTGTGTTCTATTTTGGGCATTGATACAACCGAATTCAGAAAGCGGGTGCAAGGCAGTATTTTTAAAAACTCGCGTTACAAACCCAGTACGTTCGAAGCTTTGCTTTCGCCCGAAAAATATGCACGACTCAACGAAAACATGTACAAGTTTCCGGGTTTTGTTTTGCAGGAGCGCCCCATCAGAAATTATCCTTATCATATAGCTGCTCAAGTGTTGGGTTACATTGGTGAGGTGGACACGGCTTTCCTGCGTAAACATGCCGGGGAAGGCTACGAACAGGGCGATTATGCCGGGCGTGCAGGGTTGGAGCAAGTGTATGAAAAGATATTGATGGGACAGCGTGGCGTGAAGCGTTTGATTCGGGATAACCATGCACGCATTGTTGGCTCTTACGAAAAAGGTGTGTTTGATACGGCTGCGATTGCCGGCAGAAATTTATACAGCAGCATTGACATTAACGTGCAACAACTGGCTGAAAAATTATTGAAAAACAAAATTGGTAGTGCGGTTGCTATTAACCCAAAAACGGGTGGTATCATAGCAATGGCATCAGGACCCTCGTACGACCCGCAGGAATTGACTGGCTCGCAACGAAGAAAAAACTTTAGCCGCATGTTTTTAGATACGGCAAAGCCCCTGTTCAATCGTGCCATCAAAGGTCAGTATCCACCCGGTTCTACGTTTAAACCGTTGGGTGGTTTAATTGCATTGGATGAAGGCGTGATTACACCGGCGTATGGCTATCCCTGTTTCGGTGTTTATGCGGCTTGTGGTGTTGCTGTTAAATGCCTTCATTCCGGTGGCGGACATGCAGCTAATTTGCGTCTTGCATTGGCTAATTCGTGCAATTCTTATTTTACCAATGTGTATCGTATGACGGTTGATAACCCGGTTTATAAAGATCCGCGCGTGGGCTATATGAAATGGAAAGAATACATGAACAATTTTGGTATAGGCAAACGTTTGGGCGTTGATTTGCCAAGCGAAGATGGCGGTAAAGTTCCCGATGCTACAGGATATGACAGAGATTATGGCAACAGCCATTGGGGAAGCTGCTTTAATGAAACACTGGGTATTGGTCAGGATAGAATGCTGGCAACCCCGCTGCAATTGGCTAATTTAATGGCAATCATTGCCAACGGAGGGGCTTACTTTACACCGCATTTTGTTGACAGTGTAGAAAACGAAACCATTGCGGATAGCTCTTTCTTTAATAAGTTTAGAAAGCCACATAGTACCACGCATGTTAGTGCCGATGCGTATGCAGCCATACATGAAGGCATGCACGATGTAACCGTTTTTGGTACGGCCGCTGCCATAAAAATACCCGGCATTAATTATTGTGCAAAAACGGGTACGGCGCAAAACCCGCATGGAAAGAACCACTCCATTTTTGTGGCTTATGCGCCGGAAGAAGATCCTAAAATTGCCGTTGCCGTGGTGGTAGAAAATGCTGGCTTTGGAGCTACCTGGGCAGGACCGATTGCTGCGTTTATGATGGAAAAATATTTGAACGATACCATTGCAACGGCAAGGTTAAAAGATGTTGACCGCGTATCTTCAGCCGATTTAATTCCTGAAGCAATCAAACACTGGTATGTAAAAAGAGATTCGCTAAGAGCTATTAAAAATGCTAAGATTGAACAAGATACCATTCCGAATAAATTGGAAAACAATTTGGAAAACCGCAAAGTAATTTTCGATCCTGAAGCCGAGCCAAACCGCAAAGATTCTTCACCCGTTAATGAAAAGCGCTTCCTGCCAACGCCCGCCATTGCACCCACTGATAATCGTAAAAAGCCAACCAAACCATGAGCACTGTTTATCAAAATAAGTCCATTTCCAAAGGCATTGACTGGCTTACGGTTTCGTTGTATGGCTTGCTCATTTGCATTGGTATCCTATGCATTTTTATGGTGGAATACAATCCCGACGAAAATATTGTTTCTTCTTTTTTTACAGGCAAAACCAATTACAGCAAACAGGTTTTGTTTGCAGGCATCTGCATTGTAATTGGCACTTTTATTTTATTAAGCGATAGCAAACTGTACACAGCTTTTGCCAACTTATTTTACTTGTTTGGTATTGCGCTGATGCTGCTCACGTTTGTGATTGGCAAAAGCATCAACGGAAGTAAAAGCTGGATTCCATTAGGAGGCGGATTTAATTTGCAACCCGCCGAGTTGTGTAAAATATTTGTTGCGCTTGCTTTGGCAAAATACTTAGCGCGGCAGGATGTTGATTTCAGCAAACTGTCTTCGCAAATTATTGCTGCTGTGATTGCCCTCATGCCTGCTGTGCTTTCCATTGCACAAAATGAAACAGGATTGGCTATTGTGTATGGTTGTTTTTTTATTGTGATGTATCGGGAAGGCTTGCCAGGGTGGATATTGATAGTAGGTGGTTCATTTGCAGCGCTGGTGGTAGCAACGCTCATTTTAGAACCTATAATTTTGTTTATTGTTCTTACAGTCATTGCTTTAATAGCCGTTTATTTTTTACGGCAGCGCATCAAAAAAAGTTTAGGGTTGCTCATTGCCATTATTGTAATCTGGTTTGTTTGTGTGGGCATTTCGGTGTTTGCGGTGCCTTATATTTTCAATCATATTTTTCAGTGCTACCAAAGCCAGCGCATTTATAGTATGGTAGGAAAAGATTACGATTGCAGCCAAAACAAAAGTGCGCAAACTGAAGAAGCTGCAAAGAAAAATGTGGTAAAGCCCGACGATTACAATGTGCGCCAAAGCAAGATTGCGATTGGCTCGGGCGGCTTGTTGGGCAGAGGCTTTTTAAAAGGCACACAAACACGCGGCAAGTATGTGCCTGAGCAACATACCGATTTCATTTTTACCTCACTGGGCGAAGCGTTTGGTTTTATAGGTTGCCTTTTGTTTTTGCTCATTTATATTTTATTGCTCATGCGCATCGTTGCCATTGCCGAGCGGCAGCGAAGCACCTTTAGCCGCGTGTATGCTTACAGCGTTGCATCTATTTTGTTTTTGCATATCGCCATTAATATCTGCATGACCATTGGGCTTTTTCCAATAGTAGGTATTCCGCTTCCCCTTATGAGCTATGGCGGTTCATCACTGCTCACTTTTACCATTTTGATTTTTGTTTTGGTAAGATTGGATGCTGACAGAAATATGGTTTTGCGATAGGCAATGTAACCTGTCTGACGGCAGACAGGCACGGATGACATGGGGTTCATGCACAGATAATAAGGATTGAATATTGAATATTCTGGCAAAACCAAACTTCTTACTTTATCCATATTCCACCAATCCTAAACATCCCATTTATCTCAGTTCAGATAAAATTTATATGACACGTAAAGAACGTTTTGAATTTGTAATTGCCTATTTTTTAGAACACAATCCTAACCCGGTTACCGAGTTAAAATATTACAATTCCTACGAGCTGTTGGTAGCGGTTATTTTATCGGCACAATGCACCGATAAACGAGTAAATATGACTACGCCTGCCATCTTTCTGCAATATCCCACTGTCCACCATTTGGCGCAAACCACATTCGATGAATTGTTTCCTTTTATCAAAAGCATTTCTTACCCAAATAATAAAACCAAACACCTCATTGGCATGGCGCAAAAGCTGGTGAATGAATTTAGGGGTGAAGTGCCAATGACGGTAGAGCAACTGATGACCTTGCCTGGTGTGGGAAGAAAAACAGCCAATGTAATTACATCGGTTATTGATTCGCAACCCAACATGGCGGTGGATACACATGTGTTTCGTGTATCGGCACGAATTGGTTTAACGTACAATGCAAAAACACCTTTGGCAACTGAGCTGCAATTGATCAAATACATTCCTGAAGAGTTGATTCGCACCGCGCATCACTGGTTGATTTTACATGGCAGATATATTTGCGTTGCCCGAAATCCAAAATGCGAAATCTGCGGCCTGAAGCCGGCTTGCAAATTCTATCAAAACCAAATCAAAAAAAATATTACCGCGACATCGGCGTTATAGTTGTTATATCTAACTTATATGCACCGATTTTTGTTTTTATCTCTTTTTTTATTTTGCCGCTTTTTTGTGCAGGCGCAGGATTTTTTTCACGATAAAAATTACACTGATAAAGACATCATTGCAACCTTCGGCGTTACCGGCGGCGCAATGAATTGTATTACCGATTTAGGTGGAAAATCGCAGGTGTTTAAAACCTCCAAACCTGCTGGTGGCTTTTATGTGGGTGCATTATATCAACAAACCATTGGTGCGCGTTTGCAAATTGTTTGGGGCAGTATTATGGCTGATGATAAATATGCAAGAGATCCTGCGGTTCAGCAGCGCAATTTGAATTTTGCGAGTACGATTTCGGAGATTAGTTTGTTGGGTGAATTGCATCCGTTATCACTTGTGCCGTCTATAAAGCTTCCGGTTTCGCCTTATATTTTGGCTGGTATAGGAACGTTTTCTTTCAGCCCCTACACACAACTCAATGGCACAAAAGTGTTTCTGCAGCCACTGCATTCCGAAGGCGAAGGTTTCCCCGAAACAGGACGATCTAACTATAAACTCATGCAATTGAATGTTCCGGTAGGTGCTGGTTTATCATACCAGGTTTCACCTCTTTTTACAGTGAAAGGCGAATTGATTTATCGCTTTTTGAATACTGATTATTTGGATGATGTAAGCACCACTTATATTGATCCAAGTTTGTTTGATAAATACTTAACACCTGTTGAAGCATCACTGGCAAAGCAACTGTATTATCGTGGTAGCCAATTATCGGGTAATTCCTCTAAGCCTGTGGTTGGAAGTCAGCGAGGAAGCTCGGCAAAAGATGCTTATTATTCAGTAAACATTATGGTTGAAATATCTTTAAACCGATAAAAAGGGCAAAAACAAAAATCCGTCCCCACAATATTGTAGGGGCGGATTTTTGTTTTTGCCTATCAATTTATTTGTACTGAGGTGTTAAGCTTTTTGCCAGCTCAACCATTTGCTTAATCCCTTCTTCGGGCAGGTTCCCTTTCTTAAATTCGGCCAACACTTTAGGAAATTTATTTTGCATTTCTAAAAGAAAATGTTCTTCAAACGCTTTTACTTTATTTAAAGCTACGTCACGCAATAAACCTTGTGTTCCCAAATAAATGATAGCTACTTGCTTTTCAACCGGAACAGGAGAGTACTGCGGCTGCTTCAGTATTTCCACATTTCGTGCGCCCTTATCAATTACAAACTTTGTAGCCGCATCTAAGTCACCACCAAATTTTGAAAAGGCTTCCAGTTCGCGGTACTGTGCCTGGTCAAGTTTCAGTGTACCCGCCACTTTTTTCATGGATTTAATCTGCGCATTACCACCCACGCGGCTTACCGAAGTACCTACATTAATTGCCGGACGAATACCAGCATTAAATAAGTTGTTCTCTAAGAAAATTTGTCCATCTGTAATTGAAATCACGTTGGTGGGAATATAAGCTGATACATCACCGGCCTGCGTTTCGATAATGGGCAATGCCGTTAAACTTCCACCGCCTTTTACAAGGTGTTTGATGGTTTCCGGTAAATCGTTCATGTTTTTTGCTACTGCATCATTGTTGATGATTTTAGCAGCGCGTTCAAGCAAGCGGCTGTGCAGGTAAAACACATCACCCGGGTAAGCTTCGCGTCCAGGAGGACGACGCAGAAGCAGAGACACTTCGCGGTAAGCAACGGCCTGTTTCGATAGATCGTCGTAAATAATCAGAGCCGGACGACCGGTGTCGCGGAAGTATTCACCAATGGCAGCGCCCGCAAACGGAGCATAGAACTGCTGTGGTGCCGGGTCGGAAGCAGAAGCAGCAACGATGGTGGTGTAAGCCATCGCGCCGTTATCAGTCAACGTTTTCATTACACCGGCAATGGTAGAAGCTTTCTGACCAATGGCTACATAAATGCAGTACATGGTCTTGCCGGCATCGTAAAATTCTTTTTGATTAATTATCGTATCAATACAAATTGCCGTTTTTCCTGTTTGGCGGTCGCCAATGATTAGCTCACGCTGGCCACGACCTACCGGAATCATTGCATCAATGGCTTTGATACCGGTTTGCAAAGGTTCTTTTACTGGTTCGCGAAAGATAACACCGGGTGCTTTGCGTTCCAACGGCATTTCGTACAGTTCACCGCTGATAGGACCTTTGCCATCAATCGGTTCACCCAAAGTATTAATTACCCTGCCTACCAAACCTTCGCCCACTTTAATGGAAGCAATCTGTCCGGAACGGCGTACTTTATCGCCTTCTTTTATATCGCCCTGGTCGCCCATCAACACCACACCCACATTGTCTTCTTCCAAATTCAATGCAATGGCTCTTACGCCGTTTTCAAACTCAACCAATTCGCCGGAGCGAACGTTGTTCAATCCGTATATACGGGCAATGCCATCACCTATTTGTAATACTGTGCCTACTTCTTCCAAATCGGCTTCCACATTAAAATTGCTCAACTGTTGCCGAAGGATGGCTGAAATTTCATCTGGCTTTATCGCTACCATTCTTTATTTAAGATTTAATATTTATGAAGTAATATTATCGCTTACAAATTATCGGATGTTGTGAATGTACACGTTTTGCTGAAACTGCTTTTTTACTTCACGTAAATCGCGCAGCACACTGGCATCAACCAAATTGTTGTTGAATTCTAAAACAAAGCCGCCAATCAGGTTTGGATTTACCGCAGATTCTACCTCTACTTTATCAAAACCGGTTGCCACTTTTACCTTGCTCACAATGTCGTTCTTCACATCATCGCTCACAGCAACGGCAGTTGTCAGCTTAATAGTTTGTATACCTTCAATGTCGTTGTATTGGTTAACAAATGCTGTGATGATTTCAGGCAAATCTTCTTCTCTGCCTTTGTCGGTCAGCAATTTTGTAAAAGCTGTTGTTAACGGGCTGATTTTGTCTTTCGTAATGGCTACAATAATCGCTTCTTTCTTGGCTGCTTTAATTACCGGACTGCGCAGCAGGTTCACAAAATCGCGGTTGCTTTTACAAATGGCTTGCAGGTACAGCATGTCCTGATAAACCGTTTCCAGTTCACCTCGTTCCCGGGCAAGCCCGATAAGGCTTTTGGCGTATCTTGTTGCTAATCGTGGATTGGGCATTCAATAAAAGTTTTCAAGGTTCAAGGTTCAAGAATCCAAGATACTTGATAACTTGTACTTTGTTTCTTGGTTCTTATCTTTCTAATTCAATTTTACTGCGTCAGTTAATTCCCTGATGTATTCTTCCTGCTGTGTTTTATTATCAAGTTGTTTGCGCAGCACTTTTTCAGCCACTTCAATTACTAAGTTTCCAACCTGGTTTTTTACATCAATTATCGCTGCATTCTTTTGCTGGTCAATAGCGGCCTGTGCATCAGCAACTATTCTTTCGTATTCTGCTTTGGCTTTGCTTTGCGAGTCAGCAATCATTTTATCGCCTGTTTCTTTGGCCTCTTTTATCATAACAGCCCTTTCTTCACGGGCTTTTGCCAGCAGGGCTTCGTTTTCATTTTTCAACATAGCCATCTCTGCTTTTACTTTTTCAGCAGAAGCAATGGCACCGGCAATGTTGGTCTCCCTGTCCTTCAAACCTTTTAAAATAGGCTTCCAAGCAAATCTTCTTAAGATATACAAAACAACAAGAAACGCTACCAGCGTCCATAACATCAGGCCTAAACCGGGTAATAACAATTCCATAAAGTAGAGCAGAGTTCTCGGTCCGCCGCGGCAGAAGCCAAGAAGCAATTTTTATTTATAAAATATTTTAAACGTTGTGAGCCTTTTACCAATTCCCATTTTAGGGGATGGATTTCTAAAATTACTGCACCCTCAGCCCTGTGCGTTGAGTGCAGTAAAGAGTTGCTTTGCGTACTATGGTTTTAGTACGGCAAGGATGCCTGCAATAACGGCGAAAAGGGCAACCCCTTCCACAAACGCTGCCGTCAGGATCATGTTTGCACGAATGTCGTTAGCTGCTTCAGGCTGGCGGGCGATGCTTTCTACCGCGCCTTTACCAATCTGACCGATACCAATACCGGCACCGATGGCTGCCAAACCCGCACCCACAGCGCCACCTAAGTGAGCCAGCGAGTCGGTATTCGTTTGCAACAGAATGTTCAATAATGACATAATTGTTGTTTTTTATGAATGAAAAAAGATGATGGTTTGTTTTTGTTTACTTTTTATAAAGCGATAATATCATCGTCATGACCCTCATGGTGCTCGCCTTCAAACGCCTGACCAATAAACACAGCCGTTAGATTGGTAAAAATAAAGGCTTGTATAAAGGCAACCAGCAATTCTATAAAATAAATGAAGACGGTAAAGGCAACTGAAACAGGTGCAAAGCCCCAGCCCGCTACTTTGTTCATCGCGCCAAAAATAAATATAAGTAAAATGAAACAAGTAATTACAATATGACCGGCTATCATGTTGGCAAACAAACGTATCATTAAAGCGGCAGGCTTAATAACAATGCTCAATAATTCTACCGGAATCAAAATGAATTTTACCAAAATAGGTACGCCCGGAGGCCAGAAAATATGGCTCCAATAATGCCGGTTGGTATTGAACAAAATAACAAGCAGCGAAATAACCGCCAATATCAAAGTAAATGCAATGTTACCCGTAACATTTGCCGTACCTGGAATTAATCCAAACAAACTATTGATTAAAATAAAAAAGAAAACAGTGAGCAAGTAAGGCATGAAATTATCGTACTTATCGCCCAGGTTGGGTTTGCCTACTTCATCGCGGATAAAGGTAACAACTACTTCAATCATATTCTGACTACCGGTAGGTGCCACATTTGTTCCGCGCGTTTTGTATTTGCTAGCTGCGGCTAATAAAATCCAAACCAAAATAAGGAGCGCCAGAAACATTTGCACCACGTTGCGGGTAAGGCTGAGGTCGTACACTTTTATATTCTCATCTACATTGCCAGCCGCATTAACCGCTACAATTTTACCTTCTACATTTTTATAACCGTTGTAAACGCCGTGGCTGTTGTTATCATGAAAACGTGCGTATGAAAAAGCAGTCAGACCGCGCTCATTGGAATATAAAATAACCGGCAAAGGAATAGAAGCTTCATGCTCTTTGCCATCGCTTCCTTTGTAAGAAAAAAAATGGAACTCATGAGCATCCATTACGTGCTCCATAATCACTTTCGAGGGATCGAATGTGCCGGCTTTTTCTGTGTTTGTCGTATCTTTTGTTTCCTGAGAATAAGAAGTATTGAATACAAGCAATAAAAAAATGCTGAAAACCGCTACCAGTAAGAGTTTCAAGCCTTTAAAGCCCATGTAGTCCTTTTTTGATTTTGCGCGAAGATAAGCAGTTGCAGTGTAAAAAAAGGCTGAAATATTAGAAATTGAAAAACAAATTTGCTATAATAGCTTTGCGGAAAACGATAACTTTTTTTGTATGATACTATTGAAAGAAGGCGATAAAGCTCCTGCATTCGCAGCCAAAGACCAGAATGACAGGGATATTTCGCTGAATATGTTCAGAGGTAAAAAAGTAGTGCTTTATTTTTATCCGAAAGATGACACGCCGGGCTGTACGGCACAGGCTTGTAACCTGCGCGACAATTATTCAGAATTAATAAAGCAAGGCTATGTGGTGATTGGTGTAAGTGCCGATGATGTGAACAGCCATAAAAAGTTTGAAACCAAATTTAACCTGCCGTTTCCATTGGTGGCCGATGATAAGCAGGTGATCTCTCAGGAGTATGGCGTATGGGGCGAAAAGCAAATGTTTGGAAAGAAGTTTATGGGCATTACCCGCACTACATTTTTAATTAATGAGGAGGGAAGAATAAAAAAAGTGATTGACAAGCCGGATACCGAACATCATGCAGAACAAGTGATGGAGGCGTGGAAAGAGTAAAAAAGATTTTAAAAGGAAATATCAATCCTAACCAACCAGTACTTTTTGTATTTGCTCCTTCAAAATCTCACTAATTATGTCTGCTTTGTTATAAATCATTAGATGTCCGCCATCGTTGATTTGTATATCTGCCTTAGTATTTCTGATAGGAAGTAGATGGTCAACCTTACCATGAATATGGATGGTATTCTTGGGACGTTCCGTATTCTTCCAGTTAATGATTTGATGAATTGCCCATTTTAAGAAAGGTGATGGTGTGGTAACTATTGTTTGTTTCAACAGGTGCTTCTCTTCCAAAGTATGGGTTCCAAATAGCCAGTACATAAGTACGTTTGGTGTTTTTAATAATGATGTCGGAATAAGCTTGTTAATTTTTGTTTTTGCAACAATTTTTACAATTGGTGGTAATTCGTATTTTGTTGCAACACTTGAAATTATGATGGTTAATTTAGGTTTCATTATTTTACTTAATTCAATGGCTATAATACCACCAAATGACAATCCAATGAGTATAAAGTCTGTTCTTGTATCAATGTATTGTGATAATCTATAACAATAGGATGAAAGAGTTTCGTTGGTTAACGGATCAATCTATTGCAGATAATGAACATTCCATTTTTCAGGTAAAGAAATTTTTTCAAAAAACTTCTCATCTGCACCCAAACCACTGATAAAATATATAATCACTATGCAATTACTTCATTTCTACCAAAAACGGCAACCGCGCCTGCGGCACGTTAAACATACTCTGCACGCTTTTTAGTTTCATCAACATTTCATACGTCGGCTTTCCCACTTGTTCTTCCACCGCATTTTGTTTCATGCTTTTGCCCGAGTAAGTATCTAACAATTCCTGCAAATAGCTTTTCTTTTCAGGATATTCTTTTATGTAATAGTCGTTCGATTTTATCATGTGTCCGGCGCAAACAATGGCATCGTGTAAACTGCCGGTTCGGTCAACAATGCCAGTGGTAATGCCACGGGTTCCTGTCCACACCCTGCCTTGCGCAATGCTATCAATGTAAGCTGTATCACGCTTTCTGCCATTAGCAACGCGCGATACAAAGGTGTTGTAAGTAGTGTCTATATTGGCTTGTATGAAACGTTGTTCGGTAGGAGTGAGCGGGCGGCTCGCTGTCATCATATCGGCATAGGGAGCCGTTTTCACACCATCGAATGTAACGCCCAGTTTATCTTTAAAAAAAGAACTCATGTTTGGAATTACTGTAAAAACACCAATAGAACCTGTAATGGTTCCGGCGTCGGCATAAATGCTATCGGCAGCGCACGAAATGTAATAGCCACCCGAAGCAGCATAATCGCCCATGCTTACCACAACTGGTTTTACTTTGCGGGCTAATTGAATTTCATGCCAGATGACATCGCTTGCAAGTGCGCTGCCGCCAGGCGAATTGACGCGAAACACAATGGCTTTTACATCATCGTCCAACCGCAGTTTGCGAAGCAAGCTTCTATAATCATCACTGGCAATTTGTCCTTTGTCGCCTTTGCCGCCAACTATATCGCCCTGTGCATACAACACTGCAATGCGGTCGTTGCCGGAAGTTTTTGCAAAATCAACCGCATCAGCATATTTGCCCGGAGATATAAAATTAATTTTATCTTTTTTAGCCAAATGAAGGGCATGTAACCATTCGCTTTGAATGTCGTTATCGTACTTCAATCCATCAATCAAATGATATTTTAACGCATCGTTGCCTGTTTGAATGGCGCCGGTGTTGGCAAGGGCATGAAGCTGTGCTGTATCTATATTTCGGGCGCCTGAAATTTGCTGCAAAAACAAACTATACAAATCGCCAAGCCATACTCCTGTTTGTAAACGGTTGGGTTCGGTCATTTGCGTAGCGCGAAACGGCTCAGTAGCGCTTTTAAATTTACCTGCATAAAATATCTGCGGTTGAATTTCCAGCCGGTCTAATAAATTCTTTATAAAAAACAAATCAACCGAAAACCCGTCCCATTCCAAACCGCCCGCCGGATGGCAATACACTTTGTTAGCCGCCGATGCCACGTAATAAGCTTTCTGGCTCATGGTTTCGCCATAAGCCATCACTGTTTTGCCACTCGTTTTAAAATCGTTAATGGCTTGTATCAATTCTTCACTTGTGGCATAACCGTTGGGGTTTTCCTCCGCTTTTATAAACAAACCTTTTACAGATGAATCGCTTTTCGCATAGTGCAACATGCGCACAACATCGTACAAGCCGGGAATATCGGAAGAAGCATCGCCTGTAAGCGAGCCAATTGGATTTTGCTTTCCCTGTTCGTTAAACGTATTGCTCAAATCCAGCACCAGCACGCCTTTGGAGCCAATATCGGGTTTGGAAGGAGAAGCGGCTATGCCCACAATAATGAGCATAACAAAGAAAATGAGCAAGGTAAAAATGAACAAAGCGAGCAATGAAGCAAAGAATATTTTAAAAAATGATCTCATACACGGATATTTGAAACAATGAACACAGCTTATGTGCTTGCCGGCAGCAATATAGGCAATCGGCTCCGTTTTTTGGAGAAAGCCGCAAATGTAATGGAAGAACAATGCGGCAATATCATTGCCCGCTCTTCGGTTTACGAAACGGCTGCATGGGGCTTTATAAAACAACCTAATTTTTATAACCAAGCATTTGCGGTTCGCACATCTTTATTGCCTGCACAACTCATGCAAACTCTGCTGGATATTGAAAAGAGATTAGGAAGAGAACGCACGGTAACAATGGGACCGCGCACCATTGACCTGGATATTTTATTGATTGATGATTTATCAATAAAAACAAACCTGCTTACTGTGCCTCATCCTCGTTTAGCGCAGCGGCGTTTTGCGTTGCTGCCGCTGGCAGAAATTGCGGGTGATGTGGTTCATCCTGCTTTGCATAAAACAATCAGGCAATTGTTGGATGAATGTGAGGATGATTTGGAAGTGAAGAAGTTTGATTAAAATAAGTAAACCACAGAGACACAAAGAACACAGAGATTTTATTGAACTTTCTCTGTGTTTCTCTGTGTTCTTTGTGCATTTGTGGTTCAAAAAACTATTGTATTAACTTAGCAATCTGTTGCAACGGAATGGCGTTTGCCCAGTTCATCATTTGCGTATCAGTAGTGTTCTTTCCTACAAACGTTACGAGTGAATTGCCCAATGGAATCTGAATGGTATAATTAGTTTGCCCATTACCCGCATCCTCTTTTTGCAACTGCGATTTATAGCCTTGTACTTTGATGATTTTGTTTTTGCCGTTATTATTCATCATACCACCAAGTAACGGTGTATTTAAAAACGTATTGAGCGTAGCCACCAGCGGTGAATTGCCAATGATAGATAAATCAACATCATCATTTTGTCCGTAGCTGCGGTGAATGGTGCTGCCAATCATTCCGGCGTTGGAAGTAACATTATCATCTTTTGCATTGGCAGCAAACGCATCCATTTTTTGTGGTAAGAGTGTAAGCACTTGTTTGCCAATAATCATATCAATTTCCTGCATCGCTTGCAGCAAGGCAAAATGCGCATCTTCCAATTTGCCTGATGAATAAGAACTTTTTGCAGTAGCAATATCGGTAGAAAAATTTTGTGCAAAAGATTGAAAAGTGATGAATATAAAAACGAAAAGAAATAGTTGTTTCATGATTATTTTTTAAGCAGTGATAGATGTTTGATTATTGTTCGCCCAGCATTTTTTTAATACCGTCAATATCGAAAGCGTTGGCAGCATTCATTACAGAAACTTCATCAGGAAAGTTTACGCATTCCCAAACAATCAAAGAAGCTTGTCCCAACGGAATCAACAGCGAATAGCCTTTGCTGTCGTCATATGTAATTACGGCTTTGTTTCCTTTCACCCTCGTTTGTTTTACGTTAGTGTTGTTGCCATTGTTGCTGGTTTGCATAGCACCATTGTTGAAATATAAGTTGATAAAACCAGAGTAAAATGAGTTGTTGCCAATGGTAACCGTCATTTGCTGGTCAGCTTTTTTATAAACGCTTTGAATGGTAAGATTGTTCCAGCCCCAACTGGTGCTCATCACTGCGTTTTGCGCCGTATCTTTCTGCAAGCCGCTAACTGTATGTGGCAACGATTGTAACACTTGTTGGCCAATTTGCAGTTCCACGCTCATCAACGCCTGCTGAACAGAGTAACGGGCATCGCTGTAATTGCCGGCTGTCTGCGCTTTTTCGGCATCGGCAATTTCTTCTTTTACATCGGGTGGTGGTGTATTGGTTAAGCCGCCGCCTTTTTTGTTTTGTGGCGAACCAGAACCAGAAGTACTGTTTGAGCTACTGCTGTTTGATGAATTGGTTGATGAAGAAGATGAAGAATTGGGAACAACAGAGTTAACCGCATTGTTCACTTTGTCTTTTAATTTTTTAAACATTTGGGCTTCGCTGCTGCTGGCTAACACGATGAAGAGGAGCAAAAAGATGATGTGTTTACATTGGTACATATTCGTTAGTTTGTTGAGGATGTGAAGTTATCAATTCAGAGCAAATTCTCAAGTACAATTTAATCGTAGAATGTATTGTAGGGGTAACAGCTATTCTTATTTATGTGATAATAAAAAATCGCATCCTTTGCCGATGGCTGCTTTTCCATTTCCTTCATTGGTAAAGCTGGCAACCGGCATTGTTGCCAAACCTGCACAAGCCGGAGAGTTAGTATTGGTTGAATGAATGGTAGCTAAAGCCGTTACCTTACTGTTCTTTTCGCAACTTATTTGATAAGCTAGATTGCTTCCGGCACCAATGCCTAATAAGTAAACACGGCTCGCATCGCAATGATATTGCTGAATAAAAAAGTTAATCATAATGCTGATAAACATCCTGTCGTTCAACGAATCTTTGTTTTTGCCGTTTTTCCAAACACCATCAACGGCATCAGGATACATTACCACACAATCGGCAGAATCGGCTTTGTCATGAATCAGGTCGCCCCATTTTTTTATCAAATTCATCGCGCTGCTTTTTTCATCATGCAGAACAATCAGCAACGGATAGGTTTCAAGCTTGCCGTAATTCTGCGGCATGTAATAAGTGAGGTTGCGCGGTATTTCATCAATAATAAAATTGCTGGTATAAATACCTTTTGGCTTGAGCGAATCGTACTGGCAGAAAGCAGTTTTTGAGACAAAAACAAAAACGATAAGCAATGCGTAAAAACATTTCATAAACGATGTTTTCAGAATTGTAAAAAGGATCATTTTATAAACGTGCAGTAATAAGAGATATTGAAATGCGATCGTTTTCTTTGTTCCCGCTTCTCATTTTATAACAAAATATAACAATCTGTCCCATTTTTGTTTTGGATAGAAATAGAAATGCTTATACCTTTGCCGTCCTTTAAAATATAAAGCTATGCAAGCAGCAGTGCAATTTGTACACGAGCAACTGACCGCTAAAAAGCAGTTTCCAAAGTTTAAATCGGGCGATAATATCACCGTAAATTATAAAATTATTGAAGGCGGCAAAGAGCGTATTCAGGGCTTTCGCGGCGATGTGGTAAAAATGCAGGGTGAAGGTGCAACAGCAACATTTACCGTGCGTAAAATTTCAGACAGCATTGGTGTTGAAAGAGTCTTTCCGTTTTATTCGCCTAACATTGATTCGATTTTACTGAATAAAGTGGGCAAAGTACGTCGGGCTAAGTTGTATTACTTGCGCGAGCGCAGCGGTAAAAGTGCAAGAATTAAAGAAAGAAGAATTAAATAGAACATTGAATAGGATTGTAAAAAAAGCAGAAGACATTTTCTTCTGCTTTTTTTATTAAAGTCTTAACCCAAAACTCTTTTTTCACCGTATATATCTTATATCTTTGAACTTCATTTAAACATTTTTTATGGGCAACTTAGGCTTCCAGGAAATTTTATTGATTGCTGTAGTTATTCTTGTTTTGTTTGGCAGCAGAAAAATACCTGAATTTATGCGTGGATTGGGAAAAGGTATTCGTGAGTTTAACGACGCAAAGGACAATGTAAAAAAAGAACTGGAACAAGGGATGAAAGAAAAAGATACCGTTACTACTTCTACGCCGGTATCGAGCAATTCAACCACTACAACTACCACACAACCATAACTATTTTCTCAACATAATTTGAATAGCCTTTGTTTAGTTTTCATTCTATCAAAGACTATCATGCTCAACTATTGCACGGCAGTACCACTTGCGTGGCAGCCGTGCATTATTATTTACAGCAGATAGCCAGCCAATCACACCTCAATGCATTTTTAGAAGTTTATACCGATGAAGCCTTACAACGTGCGTCAGCACTTGATGAGCAAAGAGCGCAAACAGGCATTAGGGGCAAATTACATGGCGTGGTTGTAGGAATTAAAGATGTAATTTGCTACCAAAATCATCCTGTTTCGGCAGCCTCTAAAATATTGGAAGGTTTTGTTTCGCTTTATAATGCAACAGCAGTTGAACGGCTTTTAGCGGAAGGCGCCATCATCATAGGCAGGCACAATTGCGATGAGTTTGCCATGGGCAGCAGCAACGAGAACTCGGCGTTTGGAAAGGTGCTGAATGCGCTGGATAACACGCGGGTTCCCGGCGGTTCATCAGGCGGTTCGGCGGTTGCTGTGCAAGCCAACATGAACATGATAAGCCTGGGCAGCGATACTGGTGGCTCCGTTCGGCAACCTGCCGATTATTGCGGGATTGTTGGATTTAAGCCTTCTTACGGAACCATTTCAAGATGGGGTTTGATTGCGTATGCGTCTTCGTTTGATCAAATTGGAATTTTTGGTAACACAATAGAAGATGTAACTATCACTTTGGAAGCAATTGCCGGTGAAGACAAGTTTGATAGCACGGTGATTTCGCATTCTTTACATCAAAACCAAAGCAGAGAAAAAAAGGGGCAAAAACAAAAGATCGCTTATTTCAACCAGTTCTTAAATCATCCTTCATTAGATTCTGAAATCGCTGCTTCTTTTTTTTCATTTACGAAAACATTAACAGAGCATGACTTTGAAGTAGAAGCCATTGATTTTGAATTACTTGACTACATCGTACCCGTTTATTACATTTTGACAACAGCGGAAGCTTCCAGTAACCTTTCGCGGTATGATGGAGTTAAATTCGGCTTGCGGAAAAATGAGGCAAAAACAAACTTGAACGAATTGTATAAAAGGACTCGTTCAGAAGGTTTTGGTAAAGAAGTACAGCGAAGAATTTTGCTGGGAACTTATGTTTTAAGCGAAGGTTATTACGATGCCTATTTTACTAAAGCTCAAAAAGTTAGAAGGTTATTGGTAGATAAAATAAAAGAAGTTTTTCAAAGCTATGATGCAGTTATTTTGCCCACCGTTCCATCACCCGCTTTTCGCTTTGGTGAAAAGGCAGATTTGATAGAAATGTACCTTACTGATATTTATACTGTGTTTGCTAACCTCGCCAGCATTCCTGCCATTTCGCTCCCGCTTTTTAAACACAGCAATAACATGCCGTTTGGCTTGCAGGTGATGGCGGCACAGGAAAACGACTTATATTTGTTGAATCTCTCCAAAGCAATGATGCGGATGAGAGAAGGGGCTTGAAACGGTTCTGCCCTTATTTAACCAGGTATTTTAGCGCTTATAAGCCGCTTTAATTCTAAAAAATTAAAACGAAATTGATGCAATTAAGAAAACTGGCAAACTCGTTTGCACTTCTATGTATTCTTTGTTCTTTGGGTATTTCGCTTATGTCTTTCACCGATGGTAGAACATCGGGTGGTTCAAAAAAATCAGACAGCATTTCATTATCCAAAAACTCAAAATCACTTTTTTCCAGTCCTATTCTTTCCGATTTTGCAATTTCCATTCCACTTAATCCAATTGTTACTCCTTTTGTTCAAAGCTTTATAAAGCGACAAAGCGACGGTTATTCTAAAATGAAAGTTTGGGGCAAATCGTATTTTGATTTGTTCGACAGAATTCTTACAGAAAACAACTTGCCTACTCAGCTTAAGTATTTATCTGTCATTGAAAGCGATTTAAAGCCAACGCTCACATCAAATGTAGGTGCAGTAGGTCCTTGGCAAATCATGTCGTCGGTAGCTAAAGATTATGGATTGAGAACCGGCAAGGTGGACGAACGTAAAGATTTTGTAAAAAGTACCAAAGCAGCCGCTCAGATACTGAGTAATTTGTATAACGACTTAGGTAACTGGTTACTGGTAATTGCTGCATACAATGCTGGTGAAGGCCGGGTGCGGCAAGCTATAAGACAAGCGAATAGCGACAACTTTTGGAAACTGCAAAAGTATCTGCCGGAAGAAACAAGAAACCATGTAAAAAAATTTATTGCTACGCATTTTTATTTTGAAGGTACAGGCGGCGTTACTACTATGACGGCTGATGAAATAAAGAGCCATAAAGGAGTTTCCGCTTCCCAAGTGGTAAATAAAAATGACGGGCTCAAAAGTGTGGAAATACAAGGAAAATATAATTCTACACTTATGGCGAAATATCTACAAATAGACGATGCTTACTTAAGCAGTATTAACCCGGGCTTAAGCGAAGCTCTCAATAAAGGGGATGCTTTTGCTTTACATCTTCCTGCTGATAAGGTAGAACTCTTTAATCAAGTGAAAACGCAATTGTTAAAGGAGAGTATTCAATTGCTGATGATTAATTCTTCTTTACCGGCAAAATAAGGCTTCTTACCTAACATTACTTTGTTTCTATAAGTAGATACTGTTAATCAGCTTTATATATAGTTACTGTTAACCTTTCTTATCCAGAAAATTACCTGATATTTGTGTTAGTGGAGTGCCAACCATAACGTATTTGCGAACTGAAGTTTTAAGTAGTTAGTTTAAAAGTTGGCATCAGCTTTGCAAAAAATAAATCAGAATATAAGTAGTCAATTTTCTCATAAGCAGTTAGTTTTGGTTGCGGCCCCTGTTTCTACAGGGGCTTATTTTTTTACCGCAATTTTCTTAGCTACCCATCGAAAGAAAATATAACCCAGTATCGCTCCCACCGCATCAGCAATCATATCATTCACATCACAATCTCGATCAACGGTAAAATACTTTTGTACAAACTCCATCCCTACACCGTAAAGAATGGCAAAAAGAACAATCGAAATATAAAACCGGCTTTTAAGAGGGATCGCTTTTTTAAAGGGAAAACTGAATAAAAAAACAAGACCTCCGAACAAGCCTGCATGTACCCATTTGTCAAAATAAATACCCGATAAAAAATCTTCTCTCGGTAAATCTCTACCTGGTAAAACGAGCAAAATAAAAATGATGCAAAACCAAATGATGGCAGGAAGCAGTGATATAAATTTGGGTTTCAAAATGTTTGGATTGGTTTCAAAATAAATGATTGAATACTTGTATTGATGAAGGATAATTCAAAAAGTCAAACATAAACAGAACATACCAGGAGCCTATTCTTTCTTCATCATTTTTTCGGTATTTTCTGCAACCTGAAGTGCTTCTACAAACTCCTCAATGTTACCATTTATTACCGAATCTAAATTGTACGAAGTAAGCCCGATGCGGTGATCGGTTACCCGTCCCTGCGGCCAATTGTAGGTGCGAATTTTTGCGCTGCGATCTCCTGTGCTCACCAATGTCTTTCTATGACGGGCAATTTCATCTTCCTGCTTGCGCACCTGTTCTTCATATAACCTGGTACGAAGCATGGTCATCGCTTTTTCGCGGTTACCCAACTGGCTACGCTCTGTTTGACAAACCACTACCGTTCCGGTGGGTATGTGGGTAAGCATGACTTTGGTTTCCACTTTGTTTACGTTTTGTCCGCCTGCGCCTCCGCTGCGTGCTGTCTCCATTTTTACATCGGCAGGATTAAGTTCAAAATCTACTTCTTCGGCTTCGGGCATTACGGCAACTGTTGCTGCTGATGTATGCACACGTCCCTGTGTTTCTGTATTGGGCACACGCTGCACACGGTGTACACCGCTTTCAAACTTTAAAGTGCCGTACACATCATCGCCCTGTACTTCCACCAACACCTCTTTATAACCGCCTACCGTGCCTTCGCTTTCGCTTACAATGGCTGTTTTCCAACCTTTGTGCGCGCAGTAACGCAAATACATGTTCAACAAATCACCGGCAAATAAACTGGCTTCATCACCGCCGGTTCCGGCACGAATTTCAAGCACTGCATTTTTATCATCCTGAGGATCTTTTGGAATAAGAAGTTTGGTCAATAGTTTTTCAAGCGATTCTTTTTTTTCTTCCAGTTCGGGCAATTCCATTTTAGCCAACTCGCGCAGGTCTTCATCGTTACCATTGAGCACCTCGCGCGAAAAATCGTAGTCGGCCATCACACGTTTGTATTCTTCGTAAGGCTTCACTATTCTTTCAAGGCTTTTGTACTCCTTACTTAACGTCCCAAATTTTTTTTGATTATTAATAATTTCAGGATTGGTAAGTGAAATGCCAACTTGTTCAAACCTTGCTTTCAATGCATCCAACTGATCGGTCATCATAATAAAATAGCTGAAATAAAAAGACTATGATTGATAGTCTCTTTTTCAGGGCTGCAAAGTTATATGAATTGAGGTGTACAAAATGAACACGTAAGTTTACCCGTATGAATTACAACAAAGTTTGTTTTTGCCACAATTTTGTTGTTTGAAATAAGCGGAACAGAAACGGTAAAGAAATTAGGGTAATTATTTACACAAAAATCCCTGATAGCTATCACTACCAGGGATTTTTATTTATCACGAAATGATTGATCTATTTATTTATATCACGCATAACTTTATTCGCTGTAGCTCTACCAGGTAAATAAATCTGGAAACCAATGTTTAAATCAAGGCTGCTTGAACTACCAGCATTGCCAAAACCAGCGTTACCTCTGTATTTAAGCAATGTTTCCAAACCTACGTTCGGGGTAATAAAATAAGCGTAACCAGGACCGAAACCATAATCCAGCCCATTAGATGAATAGCCACCGCCATTGGAACCGCCAATACCAATATTTCCTTCAAAAAAGAACCGGCCATGTTGCAGCAAATTTACTTTAGGGTCGTTCACATAATAACGAGCCAGAGGTCCAACACCATACGTTGTGTAAGTGCCTGCTCCCTTGGCAGTTGTTACATCTAAAAGTACATAAGCACCTACTGCAACGTTATTATTGATAAACCAAGCAGCTTTTGGAGTAAGGCTAATATTGGTTGTACTTGGTTTTTTTAAGCCGATTTGAAAATCAGCTAAATCGCCACCCACCAAAACGTTTCCTTTTTGTAACTGCGCATGAGATACAGTAGCAATACTGGTTGCTACAACTAAAAGGGCAAGAATTTTTTTCATAAACATCAAGTTAATATGCTTTGGCATTTTTCATAAACCATGCCAGTCATTTTCTTAACAAAAATCAATTATATGAATGGCAGATTCAATGTCCGTATGAAGTGAGAGATGGAGCCATTGCCTTTTACTTTGCGCCTCTTGTAACAAGTTTGTTTTTGCCCTTTTTTAATAATGAACTGGTAATAATTGTAAGGGCTGACAGCTACCAAAAACCTTTTTAATATTAAAGTAAAAAATATAAGTGATGAAATGATAGCCAGCCAGATTACAACGCAATAAAAGAATACAACCATTCAACAATAGGTGTCTTCATTTAAAGAGCATATTTCTTCTTTCTTACATATTGAAAGATAAAACCAAATGCGATAATCAAAGCAATTGGTAAAATGATATTGATAAACTGCCACATCGTTCGTTGTTCAGCTACTTTCTTTTTATCAAGAAGGCGAAGTACAAAATCTTTATTTCTCGCTTCAAAAATGCCACTCGTGCTCACCATATAATCCAAACTGTTTAGAAAGAAATCTCGGTTGGCAAAGCGATAATTTTCAAACGGCAATTCACCCATTGGTAATGGACCTGTGGTTTTGGTAACCGCATTGGTAACAATATCAGCATCTGAAACTACAATTTGCTTTCCATCGGCTGTAGCTTTTGCTGCAAAAGGCTTCCCGGTGTTTTGCTCAACCGAATCCTGTGTAGTTTTATCAAGCCGGTTGGCAAATAAGCTATTAAATTTTCCTTCTAACAAAACCGCAACCGGTATGTGACTCCGGTTCATCGAATTAAAATCTGCATCGGTTTTTACACTGTTTAAACTTACCAACGCCGGCGAACTTAATGCGCGACTGTTCGTATCACTGGCAAGCAAAATGGTTTTGGTAATGCCCGACGCTTTTACCGTATCTATACTGGATGGAAACACAGAAAGCACACGATCCAAATTTTTTGAAATTGGATTGTTATTGATAGATTGTAAAAATGGATAATAAGGAAAAGGAATGCGCTGCATTCGAGGGCTGTTATCCGGGTTGTAACCCGTTACCACCGGAATTTTGGAACAGTTTAAATCCTGCACCAAATCACCGTTGATTCTTACGCCATACTTAAACAAAATATCATCAATATTCAGGTTGCGGTCGTAAGCAATAAAGTCTGCACGACTGCGCATCAGGCTGTCTAATTCAGCATATAATTTATCAACAAACCAAAGCACTTTGCCACCGTGCATTACATACTGGTCTATTTTCAATTTGTCTTCATCGCTGAAGGCTTGTGTTGGTTTTACAATGAGCAAAGCATTGATCTGGTCGGGATTGGGATAGCCCCGCTTTAAATCAAAAATAGCAAGACGATATTCATTGCGAAGACTTATCTCCATCAAATCATTTACGCTTAAATCAACCGGCTCGCCATTTCCTACGCAATAAGCAATGGCAGGAACTGAATTTCGTGTAAGCTTATCAATGGCATTGGCAAACTTAAATTCTAACAAAGCTTCGGCAGCATTGCGCGTGGCTTCTTTGTCGGGCTGCGGCTCTTCATTAACAACATTAAAGTTTTTAAATACCGTTCGGCTGCTGCGCAAATCAATAGCAACCGGCGATTTGTTTTTATAATAAATTAAAGCTGATGGAATGATGAGTTGAGCCGTTGATTTGTTATTGGCTTCGTTCACATCTTCATTGCGTTCAAATACAACACCAGCGCGGCTCAGGCTATCATACAACTGCATTTGTACACTATCGTTCAAGTCTTTTCCGGGCGTTTCAAAACTGACTTTGATGTTGTTATTGCTTAGATCAGAAAATTCACGTAATAAGTCTTGCGTGGCAATGCTTAGCTTTTTATAATCGGCAGGCAAATCGCCGGTTAAAAACACTTTAATGTTGATGGTGGTATCAATATTCTGCAATAGCTTTTTAGTAGAAGCGCTTAACGTAAAACGCTTCTCCTGTGTAAGATCAATTCGGTAGTGAATGAAAGAAGAAACGGCAATAACAATAGCAAACAACAAGAGTAAAAACAGCCACCAGAATTTATGTTGAAGAAGTTTGTTCATTTCTATTACGTTTTGTGTTACCGCTTGCTATCTTGCTATGCAAAGTCTGAAGACTTCGCATAGGTTATGTTCAACCGGGTCTAAGACTCATAAGAACATAAAACGTACGAAGTCGGAGACTTCGTACAGCATTATCAGCATTATCGCCTTGCTATATTCCGTTGTGTTATCAATAAAAATAAAATAATAATACCCCCAAAATAAACGATGTCGCGAAAATCAATTACGCCACGGCTGATACTGTGATAATGAAAATTGATACCCATCATTTCAATGTAATAATCGGCTCCGGATTGAAAGGCAGGAAGCGCGCTGATAGCTTCAAAACCGGTATAAAAAAGAAAGCAAATAAAAGCGCCTGCAATAAAAGCAACGACGGTATTGTTGGTAAAACTGCTGGCGCAAATACCAATTGACGTAAACACAGAACCAAGCAAAAACAAACCGATGTAACTGCCAATGGTAGCACCCACATCAATGCCGCCAATAGCGCTTAGGCGCTGCATAGACACCGCATAAATAATGGTCGGTAACAGCGCCAAAGCTACTACCAGCAAGGCTCCGAAGTATTTGCCCCATACAATTTGCGATGAGCTTAGGGGTAACGTTTTTAAAAGTTCAAACGTGCCGGCTTTGTATTCATCTGCCAGGCTGCGCATGGTAATGGTAGGAATTAAGAACAGCAATATCCAGGGAGCTAATGAAAAAAAGTTGGATAAAGAAGCATAGCCGAATGAAAGCAAATCAGTATTGGGAAAAACGAACAAAAACAAACCGGTGAGCAATAAAAAAATAATAAGAGCAATGTATCCGGTAAGGCTGCTAAAAAATTGCAGCCATTCTTTTTTGCAGATCATCCACATGCGGTAAAGCTAAGTTTGTTTTTTATTTGCCACAAAGATGTGAAGGCACAAAGATTTATAAAGAAACGTTTGGCAGGCAAGAAGCTTATAAAAAGTGATGTCTTTAACATTTCTACATATAAAAGCCGGATGATGTTTCATCCGGCTTTTATAAATATATTCTTTGTGTCTTCGCGCCTTCGTGGCAAAGTTAGTTCTACACAGCAAAGCTTTCACCGCAACCACAGCTACGGCTGGCGTTTGGATTCTTAAAATAAAACCCTTTGCCATTCAAACCATCGCTAAAGTCGAGCTCCGTATTCACTAAATATAAAAAGCTTTTCAAATCGGTTACCACTTTCACACCGTTGTCTTCAAACGTTTGGTCCATAGGTTTGGTTTCGTTGTCAAAATCAAGTTTATAACTCAATCCCGAACAACCACCACCTACTACTGAAACACGCAAAAAATAAGATGGATCATCAGCCACACCGGCATCTTCCATCAGTTTGTGCACTTTTGTTTTCGCCTTCTCGCTTACATAAACTGCATTGTCCAACTCAACCATAAACTAACCGATTTGATTAATGAATCCTTTCTTCAAACTGCAATACTTCAAAGCCGTTCTTCTGACGGTAATCATTAATTGCAGCTTTGATGGCGTCTTCTGCCAGCACAGAACAGTGAATTTTTACCGGAGGTAAATTCAACTCTTCAACGATGGTCATGTTATCAATGGTTAGGGCTTCGTCAACCGATTTGCCTTTCAGCCATTCGGTTGCCAGTGATGAAGAAGCAATTGCAGAGCCGCAGCCAAATGTTTTGAACTTTGCATCGGAGATAACGCCTGTGGCATCATCAACTTCTATCTGCAGACGCATTACATCGCCGCATTCAGGAGCACCCACCAAACCGGTGCCTACGTTTTTTTTACTTTTATCAAGCGTTCCCACATTTTTGGGATTGCTGTAGTGATCAATCACTTTATCTGAGTAAGCCATAATCTATTGTTTTATTTTTAATTTTTAATGGTCAATTGAAGATTAACAACAGTCAATCTTCAATATCAGTGCGCTGCCCATTCAATTTTGTTGATGTCAACACCTTCTTTAAACATTTCCCACAAAGGGCTCATCTCGCGCAACTTCAACACCGTTGTTTTTACCTGTTCGATTGTGTAATCAATCTGTTCTTCTGTGGTAAATCTGCCCAAACCAAAACGCAGGGAAGAATGTGCCAGATCGTCACCCAAACCCAATGCTTTTAAAACATAACTTGGTTCCAACGAAGCCGATGTGCAAGCCGAACCAGACGATACCGCAATGTTTTTATTAAAGCCCATCATCAAACCTTCACCTTCAACATATTTAAAAGAAATATTGCTCACATGTGGCAGGCGATGTTCGCGGTTTCCGTTCACATAGCTTTCTTCAATCTGCGTTAACGCGTTTTCTAATTTATCTCTTAACCGGCTGATGCGCTTCGTATCTTCTTCCATATCTAAACGGCACAATTCGCAGGCTTTACCCAAACCCACAATACCCGGAACATTTAATGTACCGCTGCGCATACCACGCTCATGACCACCGCCATCCATTTGAGCAGTTACTTTTACACGAGGATTTTTGCGGCGAACGTACAAGGCGCCAACGCCTTTCGGTCCGTACATTTTATGAGCAGAAAACGTAAGCAAATCAATACCGTCCTTGTTTACATCAACCGGTATTTTGCCAACTGCCTGCGTAGCATCAGTAAAGAACAAAATGCCATGCTTGCGGGCAATCGCACTAATTTCTTTAACCGGTTGTATAACGCCAACTTCGTTATTGGCATACATGATACAGAGCAAAACAGTGGTAGGTTTAATGGCAGCTTCTAAACTTTTCAAATCAATCAGGCCATCTTCCTGAACCGGCAGGTAGGTTACTTCGCCGCCTGATTTTTCAATGTGCTTGCAGGTATCCAGCACCGCTTTGTGTTCGGTAACAGCAGTAATAACATGATTGCCTTTTGAAGCATACATTTCATACACACCTTTAATGGCAAGATTATCACCTTCAGTAGCACCGGAAGTAAAGATGATTTCTTTCGGATCGGCACCAATTAATTTGGCAACCTGCTCACGTGCATAATCAACGGCTTCTTCGGCTTCCCAGCCAAAAGGATGATTGCGGCTGGCAGCGTTTCCAAAGTGTTCGGTAAAATAAGGTATCATTGCTTCCAGCACGCGCGGGTCCATTGGCGTAGTGGCATTATTATCTAAATAAACAGGGAGTTTCAACATAAAGACTGCAATTGTTTATTGTTATATTCTTTCTCCACAAAATTACTGCAAATACAACAACTGCAATTAATAACATTGATACCTGTGCCTTTTTTAACGGATTAAAACACGATTTTTGTCATAAACAAGTCATCAATTTTTAAACACAAAAACTATGTACAAAAAAATTACACCATTTGTTGCGGGCGCAGTAAAAGCGATTCTCTTTTCATCTCTGTTATTTACAGCATTTTTTTCGTGCAAAAACAAACCTGCCACTGCCGGCGAACTGTTGGAAAAAGCATCAAAAGCACCAGGTTTGAATGCAGGCGCGGGCAAATTCTCAGTAACTGCACCTGATGGTTGGGAAAAGAAAGATACGGTAATGAACGGCATTACCTTTCTGTTTGTATGGTCGCCGGTAAGCAGCGCTACACAAGCGTTTCGTCCGAACATGAATGTGGTTACCGAAAATATGGGAGGTATATCGTTTGACGAATATGTTAAGCGTAACCAAAGCACGATGGGGCAATATTTTGAGCAGTACAAGGAAGTGGATAATGGTAACATTGAAACCAATGGAATGCAGGGAAAGTGGATGCGTTACTCACATGTACAAAACGGATATACACTGGACAATATGGTGTATATGTTTCCGAAAAATGGTATTGCTTATGTGCTTACCGGCGCAACAATCCAGGGCGACATGGATAAATACAGAGACAAGTATGAAGCCATCGCAAAATCGTTACAGGTACCATAGCAAAAGCAACAATAACGATTTCAAAATAATGTTAAGTCTTATTGAAATAATAATCTTTTCAGCGTTAGGTCGTCTAATTGGTTATGAAAAAAAGGATGACACTATGAAAAGGATTTTATTATTAAGCATTCCGCTGATGTTGCTATTGGCATCTTGCACCACTACAAAAATTACCAACAGTTATGCAAACACTCACCAACGGATAGACGCCAAACGGATTTTGGTTTTGGCTTTATTCAGCGATAAAAACAGCAAAGCAAAAAGGGCAATGGAAAATGAAGTGGCAAACGACATCAACAAATTTGGCTATGATGCAGTAACTGCAACGGCTGATTTTGGTGCGAATGCTTTTAGCGGTATGACCCAACAACAGGCATTGCAAAAATTAGGGGACGAAGGCATACAAAATGTAATTGCCATTACGCTGGTTGATAAAAACAAACAAAAGCGTTACGTGCCGGGTTCTGTCGGTTATGCGCCAGGCTTTTGGGGTTACTATTCTTATTATTCACCATGGGCTTACCAGCCTTACCGGCCCGGTTATACCGAAGTGAATACAAGCTATGTGTTTGAAACCAATTTGTACAATGTGGCCAACAACCAGTTGTTGTATTCAGGTCAGTCGAAGTCGGTTGATGCCAACAGCATGGCAACACTGGCAAACGATTTTGCAAGGTCGGTTGTGCGCGACATGCGGCGTAAAAATGTGATATAAACAAACTTTGTTTTGAGTATGAACAAAAAGCCGTCCCGATTTATCGGACGGCTTTTTGTTTTTGCACATATTTTACTTTAAAACCATTGCTTTGCATCTATTCGTAACTGGTTGTATTTGTTGAAATGTTTATTTTTATTCACTTAATTGCTGTGCGTTGATAACGCCAAACGCGTTTGTAAATCAAACATTCTTTTATAAGATATGGAAAAAATTAAGGCTGTGATTTTTGACCTTGACGGCACGTTGGCTAACACCTTACCGCTTTGCATCCGGGCATTCCGGCAATCTGTTGAACCTCTTATTAAACGTTCTCTTTCTGATGCTGAAATCATTGCAACATTCGGACCTTCGGAGGAGGGCACAATCATGGCATTGGCACCTGATGATTATGACCAGGGAGTAACTGATTATCTGGCGTTTTATAAAAGTTTGCACCACATGTGCTCTACAACTTTTGACGGCATTACTGAGATGTTAGACATCTTAAAAAATAAAGGAGTTAGAATTGCAATGGTAACAGGCAAAGGAAAGCACAGTACAGAAATTTCTTTACAGTACTTTAGTCTTGCTCATTATTTTGAAATCGTTGAAACCGGATCACCAAAAGGAGCCAGAAAAGCGGAAGGTATTCAACACATCTTAAATGAATTAAAAGATATTAAAAAAGATGAAATAATTTATGTGGGCGATGCACCCAGTGATATTATAGCCAGTAAAAAAGTTGGGATTCCTGTTGTTGCAGCGGCGTGGGCAGAGACGGCTGAACCAAAAAAATTAGAAGAGTTGGAGCCAAATGAATTGTTTTATACAACAAAAGAATTTATCACCTGGCTGTGTAACAGAATTTAAAATTTTATTGGATGGCAGCACATAATTCAAAGAAAGTTTTACAACAGTGATGCTTGTGTGTTTAACCTGGTTTGGATTTAACTACAAAATGAAAACAGGTTCAACACTTGCTTGAAATATAAAACCAGTAATCTGATCGAAAACAAACTTCAACAATACAATTTATTTCATCTGTTTCGTTATAGAGACAGCCATGGCTAATTGTTCTTCCATGAAAAAAAATTTACTCCTTTTTGTTCTTACGGTATTTATAGCAATTGCACAGTTGTCTGCGCAAATTAAACCCCTTAAAAATATCGGCCGGCCCGTCATTCGCTGTTACACTACTGAGAGCATAAATATCGGGCGAAAACAAAACCCCAATGCCGAAACAGATGCCCATTTCGAAAAATGGCTAAAAACAAAAATGCTGGAACGCCAAACCGAAAACTTAGTGGTGAAGCCATACGTGGTTCCCATTATTTTTCATGTGTTGTACGATGGTGAAGCAGAAGGCGATGGCAGCAACATTTCGCAGGCGTTAATACAACAACAAATCCTACAACTGAATAAAGATTACGCGAATCAATCCAACAGTCCTTATAAGGTGGCGGCCGCCACCGGAATACAGTTTGTGCTGGCGCAAAAAGACCCGAACGGAAATAGTTTGGCAGAACCCGGCATTGAGCGAATTGACCGCAATAGCCGCGCCTGGCAGGCGCCCGGCTCAAAAGGCTGGTCGAGAGATTACATAGCCGACAGTATTAAACCCAAAACGATCTGGAATCCTGAAAAATACATCAATGTATGGCTGGTACCGGCAATGAATAATGGCGGCACAGGCAAGCTTCTTGGCTTTTCAACCTTTCCGGTAGCTTCTACTTTGGATGGCTTAGATGCCAGTCCGCTGGAAAGCAACAACATTGCGGGTGTGGTAATTGACCATGCAACAGTAGGCAGCATTTTTCGCCCGCAAACCTGCGACCAGGGTTGGGGCAAAGGCAAAACATTATCGCATGAGCTTGGTCATTATTTCGGGCTTCGGCATATTTGGGGCGATGCTACCTGCGGCAACGATTATGTTGATGATACACCTACGCAGGAAGCCGCCAATTACGGCTCGCCCATTCACCCCAAACCCGATGCCTGCGGCACACCGGATGAAATGTTCGAAAACTACATGGATTATACAGATGATGAACTGCTGAACACGTTTACCGCCGACCAGGTAGATCGTATGCAAACGGTGTTGCTGTATAGCCCGCGCCGCACCAATCTTCCCAATTCTGATGTCGGTTTTGTAACCATAACCGGCAGCAATAAAATAGCGTTTGCAGGTTGTACAGGAGAAATTACAACTCCCGAAACCGGCACAACGGGAACCTATCCAAGATACAGAGACATCTCATTGTTGTTAAACTGTGAGTATAAGGCTACAGATGCTGCCACCGTTACCATTAACACAAACGGCACGGCAGTAAACAACACGCAATACCAATTGCTAACGCCAACCGTAACGTTTGCAAAAGGCGATGCTTATAAATCTGTTGTTGTTCGGTTGATTGATAATGCCGCTGTTGATGGCGACAGAACGTTGAACATCAGTTATACCATTAGCGGAAATGGTGTGGTGGCAGATACAGGTTCGCAAAACATTGCCATCACTGTAAATGACGATGATAATATTGCTTTTGCCGGAAACAGTGTAGTGAATATTATTGACGAGCATTTTGAAACTGTTCCTGCTGGTGCGTTGGTACCTGCCGGTTGGGGTTCGTTTATTCAAAGCGGTTATCCTAACTTATTCGTTGTAGGTCCCAACGGAAATGCAGGTGGCAGTGGCAAAGCGGCTTACCTCACCAATAACAAAACCACGCTACCCAACACTTACACAAAAGGCATTGCTGGCGTGGCTGAATTGTTATCGCCGCAAATCAATCCCTTGCAATACCGCTCTTTGGATTCGCTCAAATTTAAGTACAGTGTGCGTGGCAGCGCGAATGATCATGGTTATGTTTTGTATGACATTGGCGATGGCAGCCTGTACTTTTGGGGCGGACAAGGATTAACAGGCAGTGGCCCTTATTATGGCACCAATGGCACGCAATCGGCTTCACTTTCATTGCCGGTTCCTTCGGGCGTAACAGGCAAAAAATTCAATATTGCATTTTATTGGGAAACTGATACGCTCAAGGATGGCGGCGACCCGGGACTGAACATTGATGATGTATCGCTAAGTGGCGAACCTTATAGCATTGAAACCGCCGTATCATCGAGTTATGCGTATGATGTGCAGCCGGCTTTTATTAATAAATTCAGAAGTACCAATAATAAAATCATCGCCGACATTGATTCGGTTTCCGCCACCGTAACGAATGTAACCGCTGCAATTACGGAAGCAGGAAACACCCAAGCCAGTATGTTAATAGATAGTATTGGCGTAAGCCGAACAAAAAAAGTAATTACTATAAAACCTGCTACGGAAGATGCAACCACTTACACAGCCACTTTTTATTTTACAGCAGATGAAATGACTCCCTGGGGAACAATAGCGGGAAATCTTAAAATTTTAAAAGTAAGGAATGGCGTTGCATTATCGGGCAATGTTTCTTCTAAAGATGTTGTTGTTATTTATCCAACTTATGTTGACAATCGTTTGTCAACACAAGGCTTTATTACTTACACGGCAACGATTACTGGCTTTGGGCAGTTTATGCTAACTGATTCAACGCTTGATTCGTCAGCTTTTACATGGATTTCTTTTACCGGCGCATTAACTGGAAACAATAGCATTTTGCTTGATTGGAAAACGGCAAATGAAAACAAAGAGTTACCCTTTGAAGTACAGCGCAGTACTGATAGTGTTTCGTTCACCAAAATCGGTTCAGTAACAGCTAACAACGCTGCTACCAACGAATACACATACAACGATAAGGGCATTACCAAAGGAACCAAGTATTACTATCGGATTAAGCAGACAGATAGTAACGGCAATACATCATACAGCCCCATTATCGGAATTAATTATCCCGCAGATACAACCATCCTTGCACAATGGATTAAAATGTATCCCAACCCGATGAAAGATAAGCTGCTGCTGGATTTCGGCAATCCATCTTCGCAAAGCGTAAACATCATGATCACTGATATGAGTGGAAGAGTAGTCTATAACACAACCTCAACTGTGCAGGGGCATAAAGAAATCCTAACGGCATTCCTAAGCCGCGCCATTTACATTGTAAAAGTGCAAACCACCGACCGTGTGGTAACGTTTGAAATTATGAAGAAGTAAAAGGTTGTTTGAACCACGAAAACGCGAAGGAACAAAGGTTCACAAAGAATAAAAACAAACTTTGTGTCACCTACCTACCGGCAAGCTTTTTTCTTCGCGTCTTCTTGGTTCCATTCTTTAAAAAAGCGAAAGCTTCTCACCACTTAGCACCGATAACTTATTTTTGCCGGCTATGAGTTACACCCTCGCCATTGTTGGCAGACCCAATGTAGGCAAAAGCACCTTTTTTAATCGCATGTTAGAGCAACGCAAAGCCATTGTTGATGATGTGAGCGGCGTTACGCGTGACCGCCAATACGGTGTTGCCGACTGGAACGGAAAGCAGTTCAACGTGATTGATACCGGCGGTTTTGTGCCCGATACAGAAGATATTTTTGAGAAGGAAATTCGTAAGCAGGTACGCATTGCCATTGATGAAGCCGATGCCATCGTGTTTATGACGGATGCTTCCACAGGCATTACAGAATTGGATGAAGCGATGGCTGATTTGCTGCGCCGCGCAACCAAGCCAGTGTTTCTTACCGTAAACAAAGTTGACAATAACAACCGCTTGCTGGAAGCCTCTGAATTTTATAGTTTGGGTTTTGAAAAAATTTATTTTTTAAGCAGTATGACTGGAAGTGGTACCGGCGAGTTGCTGGATGAAATTACATCGTTGATTCCTGAAGAAAAAATATATGATGCAGAAGAAAATAATGAAGAAAAAGCAGTACCAAAGTTTGCCATTATTGGTCAGCCCAATGTTGGGAAATCTTCTTTATTAAATGCGTTGATAGGCGAGGAGCGTACCATTGTAAGCAGCATTGCAGGCACCACGCGCGATACCATTCACACACATTACAACATGTTTCAAAAAGAGTTTGTGTTGATTGATACGGCAGGTCTTCGCAAGAAAAGCAAAGAGAAAGATGACCTTGAATTTTACTCCGTAATTCGAGCCATCAAAGCAATGGATGAAGCTGATGTTTGCTTATTGTTATTAGATGCCGAAAAAGGCATCACGGCGCAGGATGTAAACATTTTTTCTCTTGCCGCACGTAAGGGAAAAGGCATTGTAGTGTTGGTAAACAAATGGGATCTGATGACGAAAGAAACCAACACTGCACGCGACTATGAAAAACGGTTAAAAGAAAAGTTTGCGCCTTTTACTGATGTACCCGTTATTTTTATTTCGGTGCACGAAAAAACACGCATTTACAAAGCAATGGAAATGGCATTGGAAGTGTATGAAAACAAAACGCGCAAAGTGCCTACCAGCAAGCTTAATGATGTAATGCTTAAAGCTATTGAAGCCTATCATGCGCCGGTAGTGCGGGGCAATTCCATCAAAATAAAATATGTAACACAACTGCCAACAGCCGTGCCTTCCTTTGCTTTTTTTACCAATTATCCTGATGACATTAAAACGCCGTATCGCAACTATTTAGAAAACCAATTGCGGCAGCATTTCAACTTTACAGGTGTGCCGCTGAGAATTTTTTTCAGAAAAAAATAAAACATTTTCTTTCGATTCTTTTTTGTTTGGTACTACTTTCATTTTATTGACAAAAACAAAGATTGCCATTTTGGAAATAGGCTATAAAGCTATAATTGACTATCCGTTTATGATAAAGTGTTTGTTTTTGCATGAATTTTACGATCGTCACTGCGAGGCACGAAGCAGTCTGTGGTTAAAATAATGAAGTGGTTTGTGAGTAGTGAATTGTGAATGAATAAAGCCAACAGATTTACATCATATAAACATGGCTTACTCTTGGGCACAGACTGCTTCGTGCCTCGCAGTGACGGTTACGGTTTCTATCAATGTTTTAGAAATAAGGATCATCGGAAAGCTATAATTCTGTCTTCCAACAGCTGAGTAGCCACTATCAATTTTGATAAATAAATTGTATTGGTGCTTACATCTTTATGCCATAGAAATATCATCACTATGAAATATACTTTACTCTTTATTCTCATCGTGCTTGTACAGCTTGCAGGCTATGGTCAAACAAAAGATACCTTGCGTGATAAAACAGCGTTTCAAATAGCTGCGCCGTGGAAAGGTACTTATGATGTTCGTTCCGATGTAGCTATTGTGTATGGATATGATAGCACATTCAAGCAACGCGCGGAAGAATACCGCAAACATGGATACAATGTTCAGTTTATGACGGGTGTTGCCTGGGGCAATTACCAGGATTATTTTTCGGGAAAATGGGATGGCAAAAATCATCTGGATGAAGGGCAGATGGACCGCAAAGGCGATAGCATCGGGCACGGAAGAAACGTGCCTTACACCGTTCCCACAGATACTTACATTGCTTACTTTAAAGAGCTTGTAAAAAAAGTAATTGATGCAGGCGTAAACACCATTTATTTAGAAGAACCGGAGTTTTGGGCTCGTGCCGGTTACAGCGAAGCTTTTAAACGCGAATGGCAAACCTATTATGGATTCCCCTGGATGCCGCAGCACGAGTCGCCGGAAGCCACTTATTTATCTTCCAAGCTCAAGTATCATTTGTACTTTAAAGCGTTGAAAGAAATTTTTTTGTATGCCAAAGAATATGGGCAAAAACAAAACCGAACCATCCGTTGCTTTGTTCCAACACATTCATTGCTCAATTATTCTTCGTGGTCAATTGTAAGTCCAGAAGCCAGTCTGGCTGCACTTCCTGGCATGGATGGCTACATTGCGCAAGTGTGGACGGGCACTTCGCGCGAGCCGCTTTATTACAACGGAATTAAAAAAGAACGCGTGTTTGAAAACGCGTTTTTGGAATATGGCTCGATGCTTTCCATGACTGCGCCAACGGGTCGTACCATGTATTTTTTAACCGACCCGATTGAAGACCGGCCACGTTCGTGGGATGATTACAAACGCAATTATGAAGCAACGTTTACAGCCGAATTGTTGTATCCAACCGTATCGCATTTTGAAGTGATGCCCTGGCCCAACCGCATTTACGAAGGAAAATTTAAAGTGGAAGGCATGGCTGAAAAGCAACCCATCTCACCGGCTTATGCAACGCAGATGCAGGTGATGATAAATGCGTTGAATACAATGCCCGCATCAACTAATAAAATTAACGGCAGCAAAGGCATTGGCGTATTGGCAGGCAATTCGATGATGTTTCAACGCTTTCCTACACAGGAAGGTTATGAAGACCCGCAGCTATCCGATTTTTATGGAATGATATTGCCATTAATTAAACGCGGCATTCCGGCAGACATCGTGCACATGGAAAATCTGGCTTATCCATCAACTTTACAAAATACAAAAGTGCTGGTGATGAGCTATGCCAACATGAAACCCCAATCGCCCGAAGTGCATAAGCAATTGGCAGCCTGGGTAAAGAACGGCGGCACGTTAATTTATTATGGAAGAGACAACGATCCGTTTCAAAAAGTGAAAGAGTGGTGGAATACCAATGGGATGAATTATGCTGCGCCGTCCCAACATTTGTTTGAGCAAATGAACATAAAAAGGGACGATAATCAAAACGCAATATCAATATGGCAAAGGCAAGGTTTATATTGTAAGAGAAGACCCGAAAGAGTTGGTATTGGAAGCGAATAAAGACAGTGCTTTTGTAGCGTTAATAAAACACACGTATAAGGCATTAGGCAATAACAAACTGATAACCAAAAATTATTTTTATCTTGAAAGAGGCGCTTACGATATTGCCGCCGTGATGGATGAAAATGGAAACGATAAACCGCTCATCATTCAAGGTCCGGTGATAGATTTGTTTAATCCTGCACTGCCCATTTTATCTCAAAAGATAGTGCAGCCGGGGCAGCAAAGTTTTTTGTATGATTTAAAACGAATGAAAGATAAACAAACACTGCAGGTGCTGTGTGCTGCAGCAAGAATGTATGGCGAAAAAAGAAGCAAACACAGTTATTCATTCGTTGCCAAAAGCCCTGACAGCACCAACAATGTGATGCGTGTTTTATTGCCTGCAAAGCCGCAATCAATTGTAGTAAAAAACGCGGGTGGCAATGTTGTTAACAATGCTTCATTCGATTGGGATGAAGCATCGCATACATGCCTGCTGAAATTTATGAATGCATCCGACGGCAGAAGCATTGTAATCAACTGGTAACGATAAATTATTTTGCGATAAATTTTTTACTTTATTCATCTTTGTTTTTGCACCATTTTTATCAATGAATCATCCTATGAAAAAACTACTTACACTGATTATGGTAATGGCGATTGCCTTGTCCATCAACGCCCAACCAAATAACACAACCAGCAGCCCTGTTGATTGTGTGAACACCTTGATGGGAACGGATTCCAAGCCTTCCTTATCAAACGGCAACACCTTTCCCGCCATTTGCGTTCCTTGGGGCATGAACCTGTGGACGCCGCAAACCGGACCCATGGGAAGCGGCTGGCAATACACTTATAATTCTGACAAAATAAGGGGCTTTAAACAAACGCATCAGCCATCGCCGTGGATGAACGATTATGGTCAGTTTTCTATCATGCCCGTTACTAAAAAGCCTTCTTTTAAAGAAGATGAAAGGGCGAGCTGGTTTTCGCACAAAGCTGAAGTGGCAACGCCGTATTATTACAGCGTTTACTTAGCCGACCACGATGTTACAACCGAGATTGTGCCAACCGAACGTGCAGCCATGTTTCGCTTTACCTTCCCTAAAACCGACAGTGCATTTGTAATTGCCGATGCATTTGATAAAGGCACTTACATTAAAATCATTCCATCAGAAAATAAAATCATTGGTTATTCGGTGCGATACTCTGCCGGGCATTACAACAATTTCAAAAATTATTTTGTGATGGTGTTTGATCATCCATTCACAACCCGTTATACATGGCATGATAGCGTAGCTGAAAGAAGCACGTTGGAACTACAGCAAAACCATGTAGGTGCTGTTGTTGGTTTTGCCATAAAAACAAAAGGTGAAAAAGTAAACATGAAGGTCGCTTCCTCTTTCATCAGTGCAGAACAAGCCGAACAGAATTTGAAAGAATTAGGCAACGATGATTTTGAAACAGTAAAAAATAAGGCAAAACAAAAATGGAACGAAGTACTGGGCAAAGTGCTGGTAGAAAGTGATGATAAAGACAAGCTTCGCACGTTTTATTCCTGCCTGTATCGCATGGTTATTTTTCCCAACAAATTGTATGAAATCAATGCAAGCGGTAAGCCCGTGCATTGGAGTCCGTACAACGGAAAAACTATGGATGGATACTTGTTTGGCGGCACTGGTTTTTGGGACACGTTCCGTGCCCTGTATCCGTTTTTAAATTTGATGTATCCGGGCATCAACAAAGAGATGCAGGAAGGCCTGATTAACGATTATAAAGAAGGTGGCTTTTTGCCTGAATGGAGTAGTCCGGGTTATGCCAATGTGATGGTAGGAAACAACTCGGCTTCTGTTGTTATCAGATGCCTACATCAAAGGCTTGCGTGGCTACGATATCAACACGTTGTACGAAGCGCTTGGTGCATGGCGCTAACAATGAAGGACCGGAAGGCACCGGCAGAACCGGCGTAGCTTATTACAACAAACTGGGCTATGTACCTTACAACGTAAAAATCAATGAGAATGCGGCCCGCACGCTGGAATATGCGTATGACGATTTTACTATTTACCAGTTGGGTAAAGCGTTGGGCAAACCACAATCTGAAATAGATGTATATGCAAAGCGTTGCCTCAATTACAAGAACTTGTTTGATTCTTCACACAACTTAATGCGTGGTAAAAATGAAGATGGTTCGTTTCAATCGCCATTTAATCCATTTAAGTGGGGCGATGCGTTTACAGAAGGCAATAGCTGGCATTACTCGTGGGGCGTGTTTCACGATATGCAGGGCTTAATCAACTTAATGGGAAGCAAAGAAACATTTGTAAAGATGTTGGATTCTGTTTTCATTATGCCACCCACATTCGATGATAGTTATTATGGCGGTGTGATACACGAAATTCGCGAAATGCAGATTGCCAACATGGGTCAGTATGCACATGGCAACCAGCCCATCCAGCACATGACCTACCTGTACAACTATGCCGGCGAACCCTGGAAAACGCAGTATTGGGTGCGCGAAACAATGAACCGAATGTACAAGGCAACGCCCGATGGCTATTGCGGCGATGAAGACAACGGGCAAACCTCGGCGTGGTATGTGTTTTCGGCATTGGGTTTTTATCCGGTTTGCCCTGCTACTGACCAGTATGTATTAGGTGCGCCCCTATTTACAAAAGCTACCCTTACATTGAATGGGGGCAAGAGGTTTATTATCACAGCAAAAGGTAATAACGATACCAATCGTTATGTGCAAAGTGCTTTATTAAATGGTAAGGATTATACGCACAACTGGATAAGCCAGACCGACATACAAAACGGTGGTACATTCAATTTAATCATGGGTGAAAAACCGAACAAAACCAAAGGCACTGAGGCGAAAGATTATCCGTATTCGTTTTCAACGAGACAAGTGAGTTTGTTTTTACAATAAAAAAAGCGTGATATCCCCAACCCAACTCGGCGAAGTTTATAACTTCGCCGCATTTACTTTGAAGTTTGTAACTTCCTAACATGGCTGATGCTTACAGAATTAAAGATCCGTACAAAGCTTATTTTATTACGCTCACTGTTATTGATTGGGTTGATGTTTTTACAAGGAAGGAATACAAAGACATTCTAATCGAAAGCTTGCAGTATTGCATTCAACAAAAAGGTTTGCACGTGTATGAATTTGTAATCATGAGCAATCATTTTCATGCAATCGTATCGTCTGATAAAACGCCATTAAGCGACATCATCCGCGACTTTAAAAAGTTTACTGCTAAAAAAATTATTGATGCCATTATCAATGGCGATGAAAGCCGCAAGGAATGGATGCTGAAGAAGTTTGCCTTTGCCGGCAGCCGTAACAGCAACAATACTAACTATCAGTTTTGGAAACAGGATTATCATGCGGTGGAATTAGGAACAGAAACGATGTGGAAGCAACGGGTTGATTATATCCATTACAATCCTGTGAAGGCTGGCATTGTTGAAAATGGTGAAGATTATTTGTACAGCAGTGCCCGGTTTTATTATAACAAAAAATGTTTGTTGCCTTTAAGCAGTAGATGAAGTCACAGACTTCCAATATAAATGCGGCGAAGTTATAAACTTCGCCGAGTTGGGTTGATTACTATCGAATGATTGTTCCGGTTTGAACATTTTCTGAGCAGCATGTAAAGTCACAGACTTCAAAGCAGATGCGCCGAAGTTATAAACTTCGCCGAGTTGGGAAACTTCGCCGAGTGGGGGGTGCTGTCGGCTTTTGAAAGTGCTTTTTCTTCCTTCAACTCTTTGTTGTAAATGGAAAAGATGTCACGAAACAGCGTCTCAAAATAGTCAACCCGGATGGTGCAGATGCGGTCACGGATCGAGTTGTAGCGGCTTTCTGATGTTAACTGACCGCAGTGCGAAAAGGCTTTGAACTGAACGGAATGCAAGAGGCTTTCCATCACCCGCAGGCTCAGCTTAGTGGTATTAAGCATAGAAAACAAAATCAGCTTAAACATCACTTCACCCCTTAGCTTCTTGACGGAATGATCCACTTTTGTTTCAACACCTAACTCACCAAAGACATGCTTTGGTATGAGTGCAATCAATTCATTCGCTGTCATTTATATCCTGCCGCATACCGTTTGCCAATATTTCGAACACTTGTGGTTTGTAACTTCGCCGAGTAGGGGAAGGCTGTTGGTGAATAACATGTAACAGCCGCAGGACCTGCTATAGGAATAATTGGTAATCAAGGAATGCCTTATTTACTTATAATAGACCAATGAGTCTATATGCTCTTTTTTATACACAATAGTAGCCTTAGTTTGAACGTTATAAAGAAATAAGGTTGAGTTCGTTTCGCCAATGTAGTAATATGTGTTATTTGTCCTAATCAATTTAGAATTATACAAAAATGAAATATTCTGAGGTTTTTGCCTGAGCACTACCTTTGCTTTCCAATTTCCAAACATTCCGCAAACAACGAAACTCACAATTATGAAAATTATAAACAAACTTAATCTCCGAGAAGAGGATGGTCTTTTTTTGTAAATCAAGAGGGGCGCTAAATAAAGGGCCAAAATGTCGATCATACTAAATACATCAAACCACATTAACTTTAGGCCTTGAAAGAAGCGTTCACTAATACCCTGCAAAACCACGAACAGGATTATTGTCAATACCGATAAGTTAAGAACCTTCGTAAAAACGCTAGTTTTATGCTTAACGATCCAATAGTAGCCGGCGAGTAAAGCCGACAGAACAATTGAATTTACGGGATCTGGCAAAATTTGGAAGAACATTTCTGTGACTGAAGCATAATTGAAAATCTTTATTCCGAAAATATCATAGTAATTATAGTTGAAAACATAGCCGAAACCCAAAAAAACAGCGATAATTAAAGCCCAGTAGTTCTTGATCTGTGCAAAGACATCTGGTCCTTCATTTTCTTGTATTGCATCTATTTGATTCAAGCTCATAGTTTACTCAATAAATAATTTAAAATCCCGATATCAAAGTACAATCCAGTTTGTATTTACTCCAACTCGGCAAAGTGTTCGGTGATGCTTGGCAAATTTTGTAATTTTTAGTTTGCGTATCATTCCTCAAAGAGAACCTGCGATAAAACAAAGCAAGCAACGTTTGTTTTTGCATCAATTTTTATCACTCATTTCTTCACCGGCTTATTACCCATATAAAAAGCAATCGTACCGCCATTCATAATTTCTTCATGAGTAATGTAACGACGATTCAATGGCTTTCCATTCAGCAACACCTTTTGCATATACACATTGTTATCGCTTTGGTTAATGGCTTCTACGGTAAACGTATGCCCATTGTCGAGTGATAAAGTGGCACCATCAATCGCCGGACTTCCCAACCAATATTGATCGGAAGAAGGTGCAACGGGATAAAACCCCAACGTACTGAAAATAAACCAGGCACTCATTTGTCCGGTATCATCATTGCCACCCAAACCATCAGGCGTTGGCTTGTATTGCATGGGCAATATCTTTCTTATGATGGCTTGCCCTTTCCAAGGCTCATCGGTAAAATTGTATAAGTAAGCAATGTGGTGCGAAGGCTCGTTGCCATGCACATAATTGCCAATGATTCCTTCGCGGGTAATGTCTTCTGTTTCGGCAAAATATTTATCCGGCAACGGCATGGTAAACAGGGAATCGAGATGCTTTACAAAGCGGCTGCTTCCACCCATCATTTGAATTAATGCGGAAGGATCTTGCGGCACATACAAACTATAATTCCAGGCATTGCCTTCAATAAAACCTTCATCAATGGTTCGCAACGGATCGAACTCTTTTCGGAAAGAACCATCACTCAAACGCGGACGCATAAAACCAGAGGAAGCATCGTACACTTTTTTATAATTTTCCGAACGCTTGATGTACGTGTTGTAAACATCGGTTCTGCCCAACTTCTTTGCGGCTTGCGCAATGCACCAATCGTCATACGCATATTCTAATGTTTGCGATACAGAGGAACCACTCCTATCCTCGGGCACATAACCGCTATCGAGGTAATAACCCAAGCCATCATAACCGCGATGATTAGAGGTTGCAATGCAGGCATCAAGGCTTTGTTTTGGTCAAAAGGTGCATTGTTTTTTACAATGGCATCAGCTACTACCGACACGCTGTGATAGCCCGTCATGCACCAGTTTTCATTTGCAGAATTGCTCCACACGGGCAGCATGTGTTCGGCACTTTGGGCATAATGCGCCAACATGCTTTGCACCATATCAGCATTGCGTTTTGGCTGAATGATGTTGAACAAGGGATGCAAGGCACGATGTGTATCCCACAACGAAAAGGTTGTATAATTGGTGAAGCCGGAAGCAATGTGATTGTTCTGATCCAAGCCCCGGTAACTGCTGTCAACATCCATGTAAACGGTTGGGTTGATGAACGCATGATACATGGCTGTATAAAAGTTTTGCTTCTCTTCTTTGCTTTTGGTTTTGATGATAATTTTACTCAGTTCGTTTTGCCATTGTGCTTGTCCTGCCTGCTTCACTTCTTCAAAATTCCAGCCTGGAGCTTCAGTGTGCAAATTCAATAAAGCATTGGCTGTGCTTACAGGTGATAGCGCAAATTTTATTTTGATTTGTTCACCTGCTTCTGTTTTAAAATCGAAGTAAGCACGCAATTGCCGCGCTGCAATTTCAGGGAAGTTTTTGCTCTGGTTCCATTTACCCCAAAAGCCATGATAAGGTTCTTTGTTAGAAAAATTATGATTGCCGTATTGATAAAAAGGTTTGGAAAAAGCCATCGCAAAATATAAAATTCTCGTTCTGCCCCAGCCCGATGTTTGGCGATAACCTGTTACGAGTGTATCGTTTTCAACACGCAAAAACGTCCACACATTTTTGTCTTCATAATTGTAAATTCCGTGCATTAAATCCAGTATAATATGCGCGCTGTCACTCTTCGGAAATGTGTATTGATGAAAGCCAACACGCGTGGTGGTTGTCAGCTCTGCAAGAATGTTATAGCGAGCTCAATTTTACTTTATAATAATCGGCTTCCGCATCTTCATCGCTGTGCGCAAAGCTGCTCCTGTAGCCGCTTTCAGGATTGTCTGCTGTGCCGGGATTGAGTTGTAATTTGCCAACGGTAGGCATGATTAAAAAATCGCCCAAATCCGAATGTCCCGTGCCGCTGAAATGTGTGTGGCTAAAGCCAACAATGGTTTTATCATCGTACTGATAACCGGCGCAATATTTATAAACATCAGGATTGTATTTGCCTCCATTGTCATAAGGAATGGTATCGGTGTCAGGGCTTAACTGAACCATTCCAAATGGCATCGTTGCGCCTGGATACGTGTGCCCCATGCGTTGCGTACCAATCATTGGATTTACATATTGCACGAGGTTTTCGGTCTGCCCTTTTTGAGCAATGGAATGGTGCGTTATACAAACGGATAAAAGAAACAAGAAAAGGATTTTTTCAACAAAAATTTTCATCATCATGCGAAGTGCTTTGTGCGGGTAAAGATATAAAAGCAGAGTTGCGTTGTATCGGAAAAAATAGTGCAAAAACAAACTTCTGATAGCAGGATAGAAACTGTTCGTCTTGGCGAGCCTGCCTGTCCGGTAGGCAGGGAACGAAGCCATCTGTGGGTTGTATAATAAAGTGGAGTGTGAGTGAATGAAATTGACAGGTTCATTACTCATAAACAACAATTGTTGTAAAGCACAGAATGCTTCGCGATGCTCGCAAAGATGACGATGCGCTTTTGAATTGCTCAATTCATATCAATACAATGATAGCCCCAAGCCATTACTCACTTCCCATAAGTCCTTGTTGTAGTGTTGAAGGCCCGCCTCCTCCGGGCGGTGGTCCTCCGTTTTCGTTTCTATAATTGCGTTCTCTAAACGGCGCTTCGGGCGCTTGTTTGGTGGGCTGTTTGCTGCTTCGCACATTGTTCACCTTATAAGTAAACATGAGCATGAAATAACGCTGCAGCACATTGGTTTGTACATCCTGAATACCGTTTGCCAGTGGAGTGCGTGTGATGCTTTGGTTTTGCTTTAAAATGTCAAACACGCTCAATCGCAAATCGCCGCGTTGGTTCTTTAAAAATTTCTTTCCTGCACTGGCGTTCCACAACGTATAATGTTGGTTGAAACCACTCGACAAACCGGTGTACAATTGATTGTTCAAATCGGTATGAAGAACCCATCCGCTTTTAGTGAGTAAGTTAATGGAAGCGGCCGCACTGCCCGAATAATAGGTAATGTTATTTTGCGGTTGATAACTGTTTTTCACAACATTATAACCTGCATTGTAACTGATGTTGAAATCAACATATTGACTGATATTGCTGGCAAAGTTTACACCACCGGTATAGCCATAAGTTTTTGATTGATTAAGCGAGTCGTCTATTAAGCCCGGAAGCTTTGTGTAAGTAAAGCCACCATTGATGCTGAAGTTTGTTTTTATGAATTTGAGAGGAAATGTATAAGTAGCTAATGAGCGGTAATTCCAGTAGCCATTTAAATTTACCGGCTTGCTCAATTGCGAGCCGGGAGCCAACACAACACTTTTTGTTAGCACAGAATCTCTCCTGCCTGTGTAGGTGTAAGTAGCATTGGTGATGTAACTGTTGCTTTGCTGGATGTAAGTATTGAAAAAGAACGAACTGCTTTTTTCCGTATTGGTGTACGTATAACGCAAGGCTAAGGTGTTGTTGATTGCCTGTTTTAAATCGGGGTTGCCGGTGGTTACAAACAAGGGATTGTTGTTGTTGTAAACGTTCTGCAACTGTGTAACCGAAGGTGTTTGTGTAGATGTACGGTAAAACAAACGCAGGTTTGCTTTTGCACTTATTTTTTTGTTGAACATGACATTGGGCAACACATTGTTGAAGGTTTTGTGAATGGTGAGTGCTTCCGGATACGTGCGGTTGCTTTTCATGTCTGTATATTGATAGTTCAAGCCTACCATAAAGTTATTAAAGCGGTCGCCAATTCGGTAGCTCAATCCTGTATTGTGTTTCACAATGATGTTATTGAACAAATTGCTCAGGCTGGTATCAAGTAAGCTGTATTTGCCCGATACATCATCGTAGTGACTGGTCAGTTGTTTTGCCGTACTGTATTGATACGAAGGATTGTAATTCCATTGAATCATTGCTTTTTTACCAACCGGTTCTGTGTAACCAATATAGCCCGAGATGGATTTTGTATGTGAGTTAAGGTCGCGCAGCAATTGAGAAGAATCCATAGCATTACCTGGCCGTGCTGTCGTTGTTAAAAATATTTTGATATGTGTTGCCTGTGTTATCACTTAAGCCGGGTGTAACGCCAAAAGAAATGCTTCTGCCGCGTTTGTGAAAGGCATGACGATACAGTAAGTTGGCAGAAAAATTATAACCTGAAGTTGCAGTATTAGTACCGTTGATAATATCGCTTAAAATTTTTCCATTTTCTAAGGAGTTGTTGGCCGATGTCAAGCTATTCGAATTGTTATTTTGAAAGCTCAAAACCGGTGTAAAAACAAACTGGTTCGCACTGTCCAGTTTGTACTCCATACGCATATTGACGCGGTTGTTATAATTGTTATTGTTACTGTTCAGGTCTTCTTTATAAAACAAGCTGCTATCCTGGCTGATAATGTTTTGCCGGTTGGTTCTTTGAACCGTTGTGTTTTTGGTATTGTTGAAAAAATACGAGCCGGTAACGGTAAGCTTCTTTCCCCAGATATCGGAGAAATTAATGCCGAAGGAATTGGTAGCGTTAATGCCATTTGAAGTGCCTGTGATGAAGTTATTTACACCACCGCCAAAGCCACCACCAGTACCACCTCTTCCACCACCTCCGCCACCACGACCGCTGTTGTTGCTGCCACTACTTAACACGCCTAAAATATCCTGCTGCGAAAAATTTTGCTGGTTGATGTTGTTGGTCAAACCAATAATTCCGATTCTTCTGTCGCCATTAAAAAAATTAATGTTACCACCTGCCGAATAACGGCCATCCGTTCCGTAACCGGCATACACTTTTCCAAACTGGCTGTTGCGCAATCCACCTTTGGTAACAATGTTGATGGTACGTTGTGAGTTGCCATCATCAAAACCGGTAAACTGCGCCTGGTCGCTCAGTTTATCAAACACCTGGATTTTATCAATCACATCAGCCGGTAAATTGCGAAGCGCGGCGGTTGGGTCATCACCAAAATATTCCTTGCCATCAATCAACACTTTTTTTACCTGGTCGCCATGTGCCGTAACCGTTCCGTCCGCGCCAACTGTGATGCCTGGCATCTTCTTTACCAAATCTTCACTGGTAGCATCCGGGTTCACTTTATATTGGTTGGCGCTATATTGTATGGTATCGGCTTTCTGCGTAACTGCCGGTTCGGTAGCCGTAACCGTCACGCCGGCCAGTGTGCCTGAGGCTTTATTAAGAACAATGGTAGAAAGGCTTGTAACACTGTCGGTGCCTGCCGTTACAAGGCTTGACGATGTGCCATAGCCTACAAAAGAAACAATGATTACGTATTTGCCGGGGTAAATGTTATTGAAAGAAAAATTGCCGAGGCTATCGGTTATCGTTTGGTTTAAAGTAACATTGCCACTGTCACGGTTCAACTGAACAGTTGCAGAATGTAAGGCACGTGAACTGCTATCGGTTACTTTGCCTTGTAGTGTTGTGGTTTGCGCGTGAAGAAAGGTTGCAGCCAGAAGGGAAAAAAGAAATAAAACTTTTTTCATAATTGTGGTTTGTGCTGGTGTAAGCCATACAATTTTATTACAGAGTTTTGTAAATGCTTTGATAACATAGACCAATTGAATGAATGTATAGGTAGAAGTTTAAAACCTGCACTTTCCGTTCCAATAAAACAGAATTAACCATGAAGAAACTGAGCTTGTTGTTTGCCCTTTTTGTTTTTGCCCATTTTTTATATGCGCAGCAAACCGTAGAAATATATCCCACCAATTGGTTTGCCGGAATGAAAAATGAGGCCCTGCAATTGATGATTCATCATCCCAATATTGCAACGGGAGCAACCGTAACGCTTTCATATCCGGGCGTTCAGCTCGTAAAAACAAACCATGTTGAAAGCCCTAATTATTTGTTTGTTGATGTAAAGGTTTCATCCATAGCAAAGCCCGGCATTTGTAAAATTATCATCAAAAACAAAGACAGCAGTTTTACCATCAACTACGAATTTAAAAAGCGCAGAAGTGGCAACGGTACTCAGTTTGCGCAGGGCGTAACGGCTTCCGATTTTATTTATTTGCTGATGCCCGACCGCTTTAGCAACGGTGATACAAGCAACGATAGAATTGCCGGTATGCGCGATCAATCTCTCAACCGCGATTCTATCTTTCTTCGTCATGGCGGCGACATGCAGGGTGTTATCAATCATCTCGATTACTTGCAAAACCTTGGCGTAACCACGCTATGGATGACGCCCGTGTTAGAGAACGATATGCCCAACCGAACCGAGCATGGTTACGCATTTACCAATCAATATATAATTGAGCCGCGCGTTGGCGGCGATACGGCTTATCAAAGATTAAGTGATGAAGTGCATAAGCGCGGCATGAAGCTGATACAGGATGCGGTGTACAATCACATCGGTTCTTATCATTTCACGGTGCTCGACCCGCCGATGAAGGACTGGTTGCACCAATGGCCAAAATTTACGCAAACCAATTACCGCGACCAAACGGCTTTCGACCCGCACGGCTCAAAAGAAGAAGAAAAAATACTAACCGATGGATGGTTTGTGCCAACGATGCCCGACCTCAATCAAAGCAATCCGTATGTGGCGAATTATTTAATTCAACATGCCATTTGGTGCGTTGAAATGTTTGGCGTAGATGGCTGGCGCATTGATACTTATATCTACAATGATTTGCCGTTTATGAACCGTTGCAACAAAGCGTTGACTGATGAGTTTCCTAAAATAACCATGTTTGGCGAAACACTCGTGCATGGCGTTTTGGATCAGGCTTATTTTGCTCAAAACATTTTAGAGGTTCCTTTCAAAAGTAACCTGCAAGGCGTGGTAGATGCAACGCTTCTGTTTGAAGGCATACAGCCTGCGATTACACAGCCGTTTGGCTGGTTAGATGGCGTTGCCAGAATGTATCAAACACTAAGCAACGATGTACTCTATAAAGACCCAACACGCAATTGTATTTTTTTAGACAACCACGATTTGAACCGATGGTTTTCAACTGTGAGTGAAGACATTGAGAAGGACAAGATGGGCTTTGAATGGTTGCTTACCGAACGTGGCATTCCGCAGATGTATTATGGCGATGAAGTGCTGATGAAAGGCGTTACCAATCCAGATGGCTGGGTGCGGTTGGACTTTCCCGGCGGCTGGCCCGGCGATGCGGTGAATGCCTTTACTGGTGCAGGTTTGAGCGATTCGGCAAAGAGTGTTCAAACCTTAATAAAAACGCTTGCCAACTACCGGAAAGCGTCTCCTGCTTTAACCAAAGGCAAGATGATGCACTACATTCCCAAAGATGGATTGTATGTTTATTTCCGGTACACCGAAGCGCAAACGGTGATGTGCATCATGAATACAAGTGATAAAGAAAAGCCTCTACATTTCAGTGATTATATTGAACGAACAAAAGGCTTTAGCAACGGAGTCAATGTTCTTACTCAGCAACCCGTGCAGCAAGATTTTTCTATGCCTGCGCAACGCATGTGGATTGTAGAATTAAAGAAGTGAAAGTGCAGTGATTCAAAAGGCTATCTACCTATACAATTATGCTCAAAACAATAGTTGCTTTTTTGCTGGTTTTATCTTCATTCACATTTTCATTTGGACAAAATGTAAAGGGTACTGTTATTCATGTAAGATTTTTAGCCACTTCCATTCAAGGAAATCCTGCCGGTGAAGATGCAATGCGGAGACTTACTATTTATTTGCCACCCGGATATTCACAAATCAAGCAACGTTATCCGGTTGTTTATTTTCTGCATGGTATGTACGGAGAAGACAGTGCAACAATGGGCGATTTAGAAATAAACAACTTACTTGACACAGCAATTTCAAGTAAACATATTAGACCAGTGATATTTGTCCTTCCTAACAGTTATACCAAATACAAAGGAAGTTTTTACACCAATTCTAAATTAACAGGAAACTGGGCGGATTATATTGCCAAAGATGTAGTTGATTATGTTGATAAGCATTTTAGAACCATACCAAATAAAGGGAGCAGAGGCATTTCTGGTGCTTCGATGGGTGGAAACGGAGCTTTAAAAATGGGAATGCTTTACCCTGATGTTTTCAGTTGTGTTTATGCTAACACTCCCGCAACATTAAATTGGTCGGATGGCATTAATACAAGCATTGTTGCATTTAAGATAATAAGTAACGCGAAAAGTGACAGTGATATATTCAATAACAATTCGGCTACAGTTATGGTTGATTTAGCCAGAACATATTCTCCCAACCTAAACAAACCTCCGTTCTATGCAGACATGCCAGCTTATTATATTGGTGATAGTTTAATTATTGACACAAGTGTTGTAAATAAATGGACACAAAATTTTGCAACGAATATGATTGAGTCGCATTTAACTGAATTAAGAAGTTTAAAAGCAATCAAAATAGATTGGGGTAGAAACGATGCAGGCAGACATGTTCCTATTTCCTGTTTGCAGTTCAGTAAAAAATTAGAATGGTATGGCATCAATCATTTTGCGGAAGAATATTTAGGTGGCCATGCAGAACATTTAGAAGGAACAAACGGGAGAATTTATACAGAAATACTGCCTTTCTTTGATACCTACTTAAACTTTGAAAAGTAAATAAGCAACTCATTTTTCTATCAAAAACAAAAGCCGCTGTAACAACAACGGCTTTTGTTTTTGTACATATTTTTTACATCCAACGTTTCTTCTTTTTCATTTTTGAAGATGCTACAAACACCGCTGCTGCAAACAGCAAAGCACTCGAAATATAAATGACTTTTTTGTACTGATTTTCCGTTGCCGGCGGCACATACATCAAGCCGTTCGCGTCCTGTATGGCTGGCTCATTCACATAACGTCCTTTGTCGGGAATGGCTTCGTCAAAATGTTCATATAAATCCAAAAGCCCTTTCAGCATTATGTTTCCGCGCATGGGCTTACCATGACCTGTGGCTGCAATTTCGGGTTGCAACAGCAACAATGTTTTTACCGAATTGTAAGCCGCTACCCAATCCGTAGTGGCATAAGCGGGTGGGCGCGAAACCAGTTCGGTTTGCATCGCGGTGCTGAAAGCTGATTCAGCTTTGGTAGTTACAAAGGCATCACCGGCAATCAATAATTTATCGTCATCTCTAAACAAACTGATATGCCCGGGTGCATGTCCGGGTGTATGTATCCACTTCCAGCCGGGCAAAAAGGGAACGGTATTATCTTCCGGCAAGCCGGCTACAAAAGAGCTGATGTTGATGGGCGAATTGGGATATAAAAAAGAGATGTCAGTCATTAAACCGCCACCCACTGTTGTATCAAAAGGAGGATAATGAGATTTACCAGTGAGATAAGGCATTTCTAAATAATGTGCATATACCGGCACATGCCATTCTTCTGCTAAAGCTTGTACACTGCCTACATGATCGAAATGACCATGTGTAAGAATGATCGCTTTTGGTTTTTGATTGTTTTCATCAAACAACTCTTCTGCCATTTTCTTTATTTTTTTGCCGGTACTTTTAATGCCCGTATCTACCAACACCCATCTTCCGCTTTCCGCATCCTGAACAATGTAGATGTTTACAAACTTATCTTTCAAGCCCCACACATGCGGCGCTACTTCAAAATAAAAATGCTGCGTTACGGCTGGCTGTTCTGCTGTCATAGATTTGTTTTTATGGTAAAAAGAAACAGTTTTGTTTTCTTTCAAAAGAGATAAAAAACATGCCATAATCATTTTTCATTCTCTCTGCTTCATCAATATCTATGGTAAATGAGACCATTGCAGTAAAGCAAGCCACCGCAGCAACTTTTCTCAAGTATCAACCTGTTAGTTTGTGTTTACCAACGTCTATCCTCTTTATGATACAATACGAGGTCTGACATTTTTTGTATAACCATAAGCCCACCAGATTAATACAAACTGAAGCGGTAGTCTTACAATCGTAAGCCACAAGCCCTGTTTATGTTGATGCCAATAATTTAGCATCATTTGTATGTTAGCCGGAAATACTGCAATCAACAAAGCAATGATGCACCACGCAGCTATCGCCTGCGTACTGCGCGGAATGAGCAGCAAACCAAATAAAATTTCGAGAATGCCACTTACAGCAACCAGCCACTGGTGCCTTCCAATCCATGTGGGCATAATACTGATGTAAACAGCAGGATGTACAAAGTGATTGATTCCCGCTGCCACGTAAATGGCAGCCATAATATAAAGAGAAGCTTTTTTCAATTGTTGAATAGGGTGTTGTTATGTTCAGCCAAAAACTTTTTCATTTTTATTCAGCGCAAAAAGCCGCCACACAATGCAGTGGCTTTTGGTTTTGTGCATTTTTTCTTTTGCTCATCACAACACCGTTCCCTGCAACAAAAAGAAAATAGCCGACAAAGCAAAGCCAATACTTACCAGCCAAAGTAGTTTGCGTTTGGTAATAATGGAAATAGCACCCACCGCAATGGCGATCTGAAACAGTGTTACAGCCCTTGCCAAGGTTCGATGATGTGCAACATGTTCATCCGATTCTTTTTGCAGGCTCTGCGCTTCTTCTTTTATTTTTTCCTGTTCGGCCTTCTCTTCTTTTATTTTATTAACGTCTTGGGCAAGGGGTTGTTTGCCCAGTGACAGCAGAACCGTGTTGGAAGAATTAAGCACGTCGCTTTTAATTCCTTTCGCCTGGTAGAACGCCCATTGGTCGGACGCTTTGATTTGTGCCAGCATCGCTTCATCGGCATGGTCGCCTGCCAGCAAACCGCTAATCGCAGCCAGTACCGCGAAGATGGCTGTAGTCAACGCCACATACAAAACCCATTTTTCTTTACCTTCAGCAAGGGTTTCATGCGCTTTTTCGTTGCTTTGCTCATGAATGTTTTCTGAATAATTTTCTATCTCTTCCATAACATTTATTGATAATTTTGTTATCCTCGTTTTCTAAATTTTATTATCGTGAAACCTGCATTGCTTATCTCTTTTTTGTTTTGAGCCCTTTTGTTTCATCTGCACAAACTTTTAATGAAGTTAGATAAGATGTTTGTTTTTGCCCTTTTTTCTTCTTGTTTCCTGAACCTTGAATCTTGTCTCTTAAATCTTCTTTACTTGTTTCCCGTTACTTCCACAATAGGTTTACCGGTACAGCCACTGGGCATTTGTATTTGCAGCAAAGCGGCAACGGTGGGTGCAATGTCGGTCATATAAGTAACAGCATTGGTTTTACCGGCATGAATGCCCCAGCCCATCCACACCAGCGGAATGTGTGCATCGTAAGGATAATATACGCCATGACCTGTGCCCCCTTTGGTATAACCTGCCAGCCAGCCGGGTTGTAAAATGTATTGCACATCGCCACTGCGCTTGCGGTTGAAACCGTTTGTCATCATGGCTTTCAAGGGTTCCTGCACCGTTGTGTTGGTGAGGTTTTGCAAGTCAATCGCATCCGCAATTTGCGGCATTTGTAAAAGCTGTTGAATGATGAGTTGCTTTACATCCTTCACATTTTTATTGGCGCTTTCTATAGCAGCATAATTCAGATAAACCTGGTAATTTTCTACATCAATAATCCCCTTGGAAATGCCTCCTAATTGCAAAAGGGAATCGAGTTTTGTTTTTACACTTTTTTCATCGAAAGAGCCGCCAGGCAATTTATGTTCTTCCAAAAATCCGTGCACATGAATCACGCCATGATCGGCAGTTAAAAATACGGTGTATTGATTCTTGCCGATGGTTTTATCCAGATACTGAAAGAAAGATGCCAGGTCCTTATCCAACCGCAAATACGTGTCTTCCGTTTCAACAGAATTGGGCCCGAACTGATGACCGACATAATCGGTGGATGATAAACTTACGCAAAGCATATCGGTAGCGCCGTTGCTTCCCAAATGATAGTTTTGAATGATTGCTTTTGCAAACCCGAGAGTATAAGAATTGCCGAACGGCGAAGAAGCTAATATCTCGAAAGGCGCTTTGGCATTGCCTTTCAGCGTGTGTGGAAACGAAGATTTGTTTTCGCCGCTAAACCTGCCTTCATAGCTTTCTTCATCGGGCGTGCTTTGCATATAAGTGTTTACCGGATACAAAGTTTGCCAGCCTTTTTGAATGTATTGCGAAGGCAAGCCCTGTGCATTAAAATCATTCACCCAGCGCGGTAATGAATCCATATAAAATGTGCTGGAAATAAACTTGCCCACCGTTCCATCATACCAATACGAAGCGTTGGCGGAATGACCTGCGGGCAATATGGCGCCTCTGTCTTTAATAGCAACGCCAACCACTTTGCTCTTAAAATTGGTAGCCAAACGCAGTTCGTCGCCAATGGTAGTTGTCAGCATATTGCGCGGACTCATTTCACCTTCGGCTGATGCACTGCCAACTGTTTTTACGGTGGTATCTTCGGAGCAATACACTACCCTGTTCCATTCGCGGCTGAACCAGTTGTTGCCCACAATGCCATGCACTGCAGGCACCGAGCCGGTGTAAACACAGGTATGCCCGCAAGCTGTAACCGTTGGTGTGTAAGGAATCATGGTGTTCTCGCAGGAGAAGCCTTCGCGCAGTAAACGCTTAAAGCCACCGTTGCCATAACGCGCAGCATAGCGATATAAAAAATCCCAACGCATTTGGTCAACCACAATTCCAACAACCAGTTTCGGACGTTTGGTTTCGCCCATATTTTGCTGCGCGAATACAAAAGATGACGAAACCAAAATACAGCAAAACAAAGCTGCTTTTTTATGGTGAATAGAAATGAAGCGCATAAAGAAATGAATCATGTGAATGTGTGTTGATGAATGAATTCTTTCGCTTGCAAAAGTAAAAGGAAGGTGAGTTGGTAATGTTATTTTACAATGAATTAAGGTGAAGAGAAGGATAATCACAAATCAATACATCTGCTCATTCACTCTTCATTTGTTCAATCAATTCAATGGCTTCCATTGCTTCCTTCACATCATGCACGCGAAGTATGTTGGCGCCTTTCAGCAAAGCAACGGTGTTCAAAACGGTAGTTCCGTTTAAGGCTTTGCCGGCTGTTGTTTTCAATGTTTTGTAAATGGTAGATTTTCGCGAAAGCCCCGCCAGTATTGGCTTCCTGAGCATTTGCAACACATCTAAATCATTCAGCAGTTGAAAGTTGTGGGCTATTTTTTTGGCAAAACCAAAGCCCGGATCAATAATTACATCGTGAATGCCGGCTACTTGGCAAGCCTCTGTTTTTTGTATAAAATAGTGGAGCACTTCTTTAGTTATGTCTTCATACACCGCATGTTGCTGCATGGTTTGCGGAGTGCCTTTCATGTGCATCAACACATAAGGAACCTGCAAAGAGGCAACGGTTATTAGCATCGCATCATCCATCGTTCCACCACTAATGTCGTTGACGAGGCAAGCACCGGCAGCCACACTTTGTTTTGCCAAATCAGTATAAAATGTATCAATAGAAATGTAAGATTGAGGAAACTGTTTGTGTATCGCTTCAATGATTGGTAGCACGCGGTGGGCTTCTTCTTCACTGCTAATTTTAATACTGCTGGGCGCAGTGCTTTGCCCGCCAACATCAAGAAAGGTTGCACCTTCTGTTAGCATCGTTTCAGCTTGCTGCAAAGCATCGTCAATGGCTTCCATCCGACTTTCTTTATAAAACGAATCCGGCGTTGTGTTGATGATGCCCATTACAACAGGCTTATCAATCTTCAACAATCTTCCTTTGCAATTGAGTATAAACATTGGGGCTTTTTAACGTGTAAAAGTGGTGCAAAAACAAAAGGCATCCGCCACGCAGATGCCTTTTGTTTTTGCACAAAAAATGAGTGCTTTATCTCGTTACCAAACCTTCATCGTTGCTGGGCAACACCACACTCGTTGTGGTTGCAGTGGTGGGATGAAAATCGCTTGCATACGTTTCGCTGCCTGTAATGAAGTTCACCAAATCCTGGTTCAATCTTTCCCTTTCTGTATAAAACAAACCATGCGGCGCACCTTCATATACAACAAACTGATTGTTTTTTATCAGTTCGGCCGAGAGTTGTCCGCTGGTTTCAATAGGAACGGTTTTATCGCTATCGCCATGAATAATTAAAGTAGGAACGGTAATGTTCATAGCATCGTTTCTAAAATCAGTAAAAGCAAACGCTTTCATACATTCCATTGTAGCTCTTGGCGATGCCATCGAGCCCAACATTCTGTAATATTCCAACAGCGGTGCACTTACAGGATGGTGCATTAAGTTCACACCAAAAAACTGTTTGCCAAAAGAATCCAAAAAACCAATGCGGTCTTGTCTTGCTTTGTCTGCCAACTCTTGCAACGCATCCACCGGTACGCCATTGGGGTTGTCGTGCGTTTGCGGCATGTAAGGAACGACCGAAGAAACCAATATCGCTTTCGATACATTGGCACCGCCATATCTTGAAAAATAACGGGCTACTTCGCCACCGCCCATCGAGAAGCCTAAGAGCGTAACATCTTTTAAATTCAAGCCATCAATCACAGCTTTTAAATCGTCGGTAAGTGTATCATAATCGTAGCCATTCCAGGGCCGGTCAGAATGCCCGAAGCCTCTGCGATCGTAGGCAATCACGCGCAAACCCGCGCCAATCAAGGCTTCCAGCTGGTACTCAAACATTTCTTTCGACAAGGGCCAACCATGTATCAATACTACAGGTTTGCCCTGACCATAATCATAATAAGCAAGTTTTACTTCTTCACCGCTCGTTTTATCGGTAGTTGTAATGAATTTCATTTTGACTTATTTTTTTATAACTAATAATTAAATAAATATTGCAAAACCATGCCATAAAAGCTATGAGATGCGAGCTGTGAGCCATGAGATTTTTTACTTTTCCATTTTGGTTACATTACTTTTGCCGCCAAAATAAAATGATGCAAACCAACAGAACGTTTACCATGATTAAGCCCGACGCAACATCGAAGGGTTATACCGGTGCCATTCTTGACAAAATGATCAAAGCCGGGTTTGCCATAAAAGCAATGAAATGGGTAAAGCTTACGGAAGAAAAAGCAGGCGAGTTTTATGCTGTGCACAAGGAGCGTCCTTTTTATGGCGAACTGGTAACGTTTATGAGCAGTGGCAACATTGTAGCTGCCATTTTGGAAAAAGAAAATGCAGTGATTGAGTTTAGAAAATTGATTGGCGCTACCGATCCATCCAAAGCGGAAGAAGGAACGATACGCAAACAGTTTGCAGCTTCGATAGGAGAGAACGCCGTACATGGTAGCGATAGCGATGAAAATGCAGGCATAGAAGGTAGCTTTTTCTTTTCTGCTTTCGAAATATTTTAAAAATGAGCCAAACCAAAAGTTGCTTTTAATTATTGTTTGATAAGCGATAAATACAGCCCTTATGGCATGATTATCGCTAATGCAGAAAAAGTTTTTTAAGGGTTTAGGGTTGAAAAAAAGGGCACCTTATCTAAGGAGCCCTTCTTTGTTTTTGTCTATATTTTTGTCCGCTTTATTTGTGCTTACCACCATCACTTTTATGGATGGCTCAACATCTTTATGAGGCTTTTTAAAAGTGTAGAGCCACCAGAAATTCCACCGGATACATAAGTTGTAAAAAATAATGGGTAAACAAATACCTGACAACAAAACCAAAGCAATGAGTGCAGGTGTATAATTCACCTTTATAAACTTTTGGAATAAAACCTGAGCAAAGCTCATGGTTATGATTTGCATAACATAAATAAACAGCGAATAATAACCCACAACTCTTATCCAGGTAAACCACTTATGCTTCTGAAGCAAAAACGAAAAGCTGATAGAGGTAGCGCATCCAATGAGCGCTTCTATTAAGAAAAAGAATGGCATTTTTACTTCAACAAAACGATTGTTGTAGTCAGGGTGTTTTAAATTGATAATAGTAAAATAGTATTGCATGATGATAAATACAATTAGCAACGGAACAAAGAGTTTCCAGGTTGAAAGCCTTTCCACACTTGTTTTGTCAAGCATGAGTTTGGAAACCGAATCACCTATTGCAAAGAATATATAATATTCAGAAATTTCTGTAATAACGCCAGCCTGAAGATTGTTTAAATGAATGTAAGCCGATAATGCATAAAGCGCTAAACCAAAAAATATCTGAACAAGCGGCCTTACACTTATTTTAGCTTTTATTGTGGCATAGGTAACTCCGATACAAAACAAAGTGTTTAAATACCAAAAGTGCCCGGTTTCGCGAGGGTCGGTCAGCAACTGTAAATACCTATAAAAGCCAATGTTTTTTTCAGTGGTTGAACTGCCGTAACGGGCTGCAACCAACTGCAGCGAAATTTCAATAAACCCCCACACCAGCAGTGGAAACAATAGGTTGTTAGCACGGTTTGAAATGTATTTTATAAGGCCTTTTTTTTTCAGTCCTCCGCCTACAAGCAAGCCGGATACAATAAAAAATAACGGCATTCGGAAACCAAAAAGAAAAGTGCCGATATAATTGAATAAGGGGTACTTATCGAAATCGGATACATGGCCACTTAAAACGGAAAGACAGTGCCCGTAGCCCACCAATATAATGCTGATGCCTTTGTCGTAGTCCACCCAAAGCCACCGCTTTTCGCTAAGTACTTGTTTTGAATTAAAAAGATCCATCCGGGGTATTTTTATGGTGCAGTTAGAAAAACAAAATCGTTGTTTGAAAACCTGTTCTGCCTCCCATCGGGTAAAGAAATAGGAAGTACGATGTCTCTTGTACTGAACTTTTCTGTTAATTTATTTTAGTCTCAGTGTTTTGGTTGTCTTTACCGTAGGCTGCTAATGAGAATTTCCGTTGGCATAGCAATATTACAATAGTATATTGCACAAACCATTGCGTAACAAATTACTTGATGGAAATTTTACACTAATGTGAGATTTGAATTGTACTTTCTATTTATGAGGTTTCATGCTCTGAAAAGAATAAGATCGGCGTTTCCAAAAGGAGAACTTCCCTTTTATTTCGTTGATTTTTTTATTACCAATTCGCCGTGCAAACGGATTTGCTGTAAGCTGTTTTCTTTTGTGTTGATGACATCCAACAGCACTTTTACGGCTTCTCTGCCAATCTCTTCCAGCGGCTGCTTGATGTAAGTAACCGGCGCATAAAACAGGTCGAGCGACTCGGTTTCATCAAACGAAATCAACGCCACATCTTTCGGTATTTTCACCGGCAGCATATTCATGTATTTCACCGCATAGTTGGTAATGCTGTTCGAGCCAAACAAAATGGCATCTGCCGGTTCGCGTGCATACAGTACATCATGCACTGCTTTTTCAATCTGGTCTTTTTTATTGCTGATGTCAACCTTTTTTAATCGTTCTTCCAAGAAGGACAAATTATAATCCTGCAATGCTTTTTTGTAGCCGTTGGTACGGTCGTGAAAGTGATACAGGTCGGTTTCATACGTTATCATGGCAGGACGCTTTGCGCCACCTTTGATTATGTATTCGGTAGCCTGATAGGCCGCCTGTTCGTTATCCAAAATAATGTACGAGGTTTCAACAGAAGGAAGATAACGGTCAACCAAAATGAACGGAATCTTTTGCTGTTGCAAATACAAAATTTCTTCTTCGGCGCCTGCCGGTGGAGCGATAATTAAACCATCTACCTGCCGGTTGACAAATGTATCAAGCAGTTTGCTAAACTTAGCCGCATTTTCATCGGAAGAGCCAAACAGAACGGTGTACTTCTGTTTGTCGGCTTCGTCTTCAATAATGCGGGCAAGACAGGAAGAAAACGGGTTGGAAATGTTCGATACAATCAGGCCCAGCGTAAAGGTTTTGCTCATCTTCAGGCTGCGGGCAATCTGGTTGGTGCGGTAGTTTAAAGCCTTGGCAGTGTCTCTTATTTTTTGTGCCACTTCTTTTTTTATCCTGTTTTCTTTTTGGTTGTTTAACACGTAAGAAACCAGGGCGGTGGAAACACCTACTTTTTGCGCAATGTCTTTCAGGGAAACTCGTTTGTCCATTTTCTACTATGGCTTATCGTTCAAAGATAAGTGGAAACGGTTTGTAAAGGCAGTATAGCTGTATATCCTTTCGTTTTGTACTTTTAACTCTTTCAATTCCAATCTATGATAACCGACATCCGTACAGAATACAACGAGCAGTTCAGTAAAAAAAAGTATGAAGAATATGTAAACGCATTGGCAAGTTGTCACCCCGATGCGTTGCAATTTCGCATAGCCGAAACGCCCATTTTTGTAAACAAAGCGTTTACTGATAAAATGTTGTCTGCCTGCGAAAGCATTGTAGATGTAATTGCTGCTGATAACTTCAAAGCCCTTACTGACAAAGCGATTCCGCCTGATGTAAAAGTTCCGAACGAAAACAAACAGACGCAATTTATCGCGTTTGATTTTGGCGTTTGCCAAAATGAAGAAGGAGAGTTGGAGCCGCAGTTGATAGAGATGCAGGGCTTTCCAACCATGTTTGCATTTCAGGTGTTTCAGGATGAAATGGCGCGAAAATATCTTTCCATTCCCGAAGGGTTTTCGTCTTATTTAAATGGCTTTACCAAAGAAACCTATTTGCAATTGCTGGAAGACATTATTGTAAAAAATGAAAACCCTGAGAATGTAATTCTGCTCGAGATATTGCCGCACAAGCAAAAAACAAGAGTTGATTTTTATTGCACCGAAGATTATCTGCACATACCTGTAGTTGATTTGATGGAACTGATAAAAGAAGGTAAAAAATTGTACTATAAAAAAGAAGGCAAAAAGATAGAAGTAAAGCGCGTTTACAACCGGATTATTTTTGACGACTTGCAACAGCAAAGCGCTCAAGTGCAAAAAAAAGGAAGACTGTTGCTTGAAAACTTAGATGTTGAGTGGGTGCCGCATCCCGACTGGTTTTACCGCATTTCCAAATTCACGCTGCCGTTCATTCATCATCCGTATGTTCCCGAAACAAAGTTTTTAAAGGATGTAACAACCATCCCAACTGATTTAGAAAATTATGTGTTGAAGCCTCTGTTTTCATTTGCAGGGCAAGGTGTGGTAATTGATGTTACAGAAGAAGACATTCAAAAAGTTACCGACCCGCACAACTGGATACTGCAACGCAAAGTAAAGTATGCCGATGTAATACCTACGCCCGATGCGCCCGCCAAAGCTGAAATCCGCATTTTTTATTTTTGGAATGAAGGAGACGCCCGTCCCGTTGCTACCACCAATTTAGCCAGATTAAGCAAAGGCAAAATGATTGGTGTGCGCTACAACCAGGATCGTGAATGGGTGGGTGGAACACTGGCTTATTTTGAAGAATAATAGTTTGCCACCAAGACACCAAGACACGAAGAAAAATTAAGAAACTTTGTGTCTTCGTGTCTTGGTGGCATCAAAACAAAAAACATGCAAAAACAAATTGTACACTTATTCTTCCTCGCATTTTCTTTTACGCAAATTGCCTGTGCGCAATCGCCGTTTGATACTACCCTGTATGGCAGAAACGAGAAGGCCGGGCATTATCTCAACACACGCGGCTTTCGCATGTATTACGAAACCTACGGCAAAGGTGAGCCGCTGCTTATTATTCATGGCAATGGCGGTTCTATCAATAATTTTTTATACCAGATTCCTTTCTTTTCACAGCATTACAAAGTGATACTGGCCGACAGCCGTGCGCAGGGAAAATCGGTTGATAGCGGCGATTCATTAAGCTATGAAATGATGACCGACGATTTAAATGCGTTGCTTGATTCGCTGCATCTCGATTCGTGTTATGTAATCGGCTGGAGCGATGGCGGCATCAACGGTTTGCTGCTCTCCATTCGTCATCCTGAAAAAGTAAAAAAGCTGGCGGTTACTGGCGCTAATTTATGGCCCGACAGTACAGCTATTGATTCGTTCGCATATCATTGGGCAATTGGCTATAATAATTCGCTCAAAAACAAACCACAAACGCCGGAAACGAAAAACCAGTTGAAGCTGGCTCACCTGTTGTCTTACGAGCCGCACATTTCATTACAACAATTAAAAGCCATCTCTTGTCCTGCTCTGATTATTGGTGGTGACCATGATGTAATTCGCCCGCAACATACAATACTCATTGCGCAAACTATTCCAAAAGGTTACTTATGGATTTTGCCTAACTCTGGTCATTCCACACCCATTGTTTATAAGGATTGGTTTAACGAAGTGGTGTATCGCTTCTTCACCACACCGTATAGGAAGATTGAAGGTTTTGCAACGTTTGAGTGATGTGAGGGAATACAATATCCGGCAATTAAAACATATAGATTGGTTTTGCTACTTTTTTATGTTTTTACAAATCAGATTTAATGCATACAAAAACGCACCACGAGCACCACTTAAAAAGTTCGGATTTTATAACCGATGTTGTCATTGGTATGTCGGATGGCTTAACGGTTCCGTTTGCATTGGCTGCGGGCATTAGCAGTGCAGTTGCCAATAACCACCTTGTTGTAACGGCAGGCATTGCCGAAATTATAGCAGGCTCCATTGCGATGGGTTTAGGTGGCTTCTTAGCAGGAAAAACAGAGCAGGATCATTACCGTTCTGAACTCAAGCGGGAATATGATGAAGTAGAACGAGTGCCTGAAGTAGAAAAAGGAGAGGTAAAAGAAGTGTTTGCCAACTATGGCTTGAATGAAGAAGTACAAACCATCATTGCAAATGAATTGGCAAAAGATAAAGACAAATGGGTTGATTTTATGATGCGCTTTGAGCTTGGCTTAGAAGAGCCGAACGAAAACAGAGCAAGGCAAAGTGCGTTAACCATTGGCGTCTCTTACATTGTTGGCGGCATCATTCCGCTAAGTCCTTATTTCTTTACACAACTGCCGCAAACCGGGTTGAAATTATCGGCTCTTATCACGCTCATTTGCCTGTTTGTTTTTGGCTATTTTAAAAGCAAGGTTACGGGGCAGCCGTTGTTGTCAGGAGCTGTTAAAGTGATGCTTACAGGTGCGTTGGCAGCTATGGCTGCTTTCTTTGCAGCGCGTTTGTTTAGCCAATAAACAATTCAAGTTTTACTTCTAACAATCTTTAAAAAATTATCTCATTCGCCCAACCTTTCACTTCAAAATCGCTTCTTCATAAAAAGAAAACACTATTTATGATGAAACGATTTTTATGTATTGGATTAGCGGCTTCCGCTGCGTTAATCTCATGCTACAAAGATGGTGCGCACGGTTACCATGGTTCGCGCAACATTACCATTGATACTACACTAACTTCTGGAACCGGGTATCAATTGAATTTACAACCTTATGGCGATGCCGATGATACGGCTGCTATTAAAACACAAGCTACTAATTTTACTAACAGTGAAATTGTAAATTCAACGTTTGGTTTTGCGCCTGTTTATCATTTCTCAGCGATGGCAAATGCCAAAGCTTCTACAAGTGAACAAGTGGTGATTGCTGTTACCGAAGGGCATCACGGACAACCCCATCACAACAACGATTCTACTATCATTACCATTCATTTTACCGTACAATAATTTGTTGTACTCTGGTTGCTCAAACCGGCGACAGGCTTCAGCTTTATCCATAGTTTTGGTTATTGAATGATAGGGCAAAAAAGGTTATAAGCTAAAAGTGGATTAGGATAAAGTTTTGGAAGCTTCGCCGGTTTGGGTAAAACGGAAAACGGTTTCAACATCATTTTATAAACCTGAAATGAAGCAAATGAAAACTCAGTTTTTCTTTATTACAGATGTGCTCTTTGCCATCGTTCGCTATCTTGTATTCGGCACATTCACCACACATGGAGTTGTTTGATTGAAGTTTGGTTTTGCCCCTTTTTTTCTACAAAAACAAACGAGCCGAAGCAATTTCTCTTACCGGTTTTGCTTCGGCTCTTTCATTACATTTTAATTCGCACACCGGCTTCTATGCTCAAATAGTTTTGGTACGATTTCACAGGCATTTCTTTGTTTATAGGTGTGAGTGAAAACTTCGCATTCGGACGCAAGCCAAGTGAGATTTTTGGGCTTACCTTGTATTCAACACCAAAGCCTACGCTACCATTTAAATAGGTTCGTTTTAATCCAGTGATGGAAGTTGTTGTCTTCGCATTGCCACCAACCGCATCATTCAAACCCGTTTTAATCTTTCCATCAACCAACACATTCAAACCCGTGCCTACAGCGGGCTGCAGCGAAAATCGTCCTTTATTAATTTGATAACTTGCGATAAGAGGAACATTGATGTAAACCAAACGGGAAGTGCCCGCAAAGGTTTGCGAACTATCGCCTGCAACCAATGGCGCGTTGTTTTTTGGTGAGAGATAAGCAGAACCCAAAGAACAATTCAATTCGTACCTCACATGACCGCTGTTATCAGGCTTTGCGTACACGGTTTTGGGAGCAATGAATGTAGAAAATGCAGTAACTGAAACACCGGATTGAAGGCTTATATTTTTGTTGAACTGATAGGTTGCCAACGCTCCGCCACTCACCGAAAAATTGTTTTGTTCTCCTCTGTGTCCATCCGGTCTCATGCCTCCGGCTCTGTCACGATCATGATCGTCTTCTATCTTTTCAAAAGAAAAGTTAGGCGCCGCAAATAGCGATAAAGAGAAAGTGTGCGCTGTTCTCCCTTTTATTTTTACAGTAGAAGCCTTACCCGTAGAAAGTAAAGATGGCTTACGGTTTTCCAATGTTTTTTGAAGGCTTGATAAACTAATCTCTTCAGCTTCTTTTTGTAAAGGCAAAGGTTGCAAAAATGAGTCTTGTAAAGGCTCGTGTGAGCTTGAATGATTACTCTCTTCTAACTGTTCTGCTTTTTGTTTTGCTAAATTTTTATTTGTATAAGCAAACGTCTTGTTGTTATCAGTGTTTGCAAACAGTACAGAAGAGTCAATTTTCAAAACATTGTTCTTCCCAATCCTTGTCCATTCTGCTTTTTGTTTTAGCACGAAAACATTGTTATTGATAGAAGCACTGTCTTCATTCGTTGCTGGCTTTTGTTTTTGCTCATTTTTCTTTTGCTGATTGTTGTTCTCTTCAGTTGTTTCTATATCATTCGTGTTGTCCTTCTTTTTGTTGATAATAGTTTCATCGGTTTTGTTAGTTAATGAAGTTGCGCTTTGTTGTTTGTGTAGCGAAGAAGATTGCTTATCCTGCCATACATGAAAGGCAAAATACATTCCACCCAAAATACACAGAAGCGATAAAAATAAAGCCGCCCTTTTCAGCCGGTAATATTTGCTTTTGTAAAGCGTGGCCTGTTGTTTATCCAAAGCATTGTTTACCGCTTCCCATGCCGAAGGCGGCGCTTCTTCGGAATACTCTCTCAGGTTTTTTTTGAACAAATTATCTATATCGTGTACATCTTCGTTCATAGGCATTTCTTTTTGAAATGATTCAATTCGTTGGCTGCCGTTATTCTTTCTTTCAGCCATTTCCGCGCATCGTGAAGATTTGATTTTGATGTACCTTCAGAAATGTGAAGCAGGCTTGCAATTTCTTTATGCTGATACCCTTCAAACACATACAAATTGAACACAGCGCGATACGCAGAAGGCAGCGACTGCACCAGTTCCAGCAGTTCTTTTTCGCTTAAGTTACTTTCAATGGTTTCTTTATCCTGAAGTTCGGCAGCTTCACTGTTGTTAACTGAAAGTACGGTGTAAAGCGATGACTGACTGCGCAAACGTTGCAGGGCTGTGGTTATCATCACACGTCTTATCCAACCTTCCAGCGAGCCTTCGTTGCGATATTGATGCAAACAAGAAAACACTTTGATAAAGCCTTCCTGCAATATTTCTTCCGCTTCAATCCTGTCCTTGCCATAACGAAGGCAAACAACAAACATGCGGGGTGCAAACAGGTGATACAGTTCATTTTGAGACGAACGTTTCCCCGACAGGCAGCCTTGTATCAGTGCTTGGTGATGTATGCGAACCGGTTTTGTGCAAGGTAAAGATGCAGATGAAAAAGATAGGGTTGGGTAATAGAAAGAATTTTTTGCAAACCCAACGCAACGGTTCTGCAAGGCATCTTTACCCAATTATTTATGTTGTTTGCAGTCAGGTTTTGCCAGTTGATAGCATTTTGCAAAGCCAAGTGCTAATAATAGATACATTTGGTTTGTAAACAAAAATGCGCATTGATTTTAACATGAATTGAAACAAATGGAAACACTTACAATCTCTAAAAAAGTATCTTTTTTCAATCTACATTATTCAGCCGCTATCAGGATATGGCATTGGTTAACTTTCCTGCTCATTACCGCTTCCATGGTTACTGTATTATTTGCGTCCACTCTTTTTGAACACGACGAACCAAGGCCTGTAAATAATGTGCAAAACCAAACTGTGCAAAAGGTAAATGCAGAACAAAAGTTTGATCCTTCAAAGCAAAGCCCGGAAGAAAAAGCGGCACATATGTATGCGAATAAAATTTGGGATGTGCATAAAATTATTGGATTCGGGTTGTGTTTTCTTTTGCTTATGCGCGTGGTAATAGAAGTAAGTCGCAGTAAAGACGAACGCCTGATTACAAGAATCAACAAGGCACTTGCAATCAAAGTAAACAGCAAAGAAGATGAGCAAAACAAACGGCATTATGTGCTGGTAAAATGGGGCTATGTTTTGTTTTATGTCTTCATTTTTATTATGGCAACAACTGGTTTCATTTTGGCTTTCGATCATGCAGCTATCTTTAAAAATATAAGTCGTCCAGCAAGAGAAATTCATGGCTTTGTTCAGTACCTTATTTATGCCTACATTCTTGCGCATATTGTTGGCGTTATCCGTTCCGATTTAGGGGAACAACCCGGAATTGTTTCTGCCATGATTAATGGTGGAAATGAAAAATAGAGATGTATTTGTAGGCATGAATTTTTTGGTGATGCCGTCATTCCGCACAAAGCCGCCTGCAATCACGATATATGTGCAAAACCAAACGGCGGTCTCGCCTGAGGCGGACGGAATGATGTGCCTGGTTTATCTTCAAAATCAGTAACCATCAAAATACTAAAGTGTATTAACAATACATTTTTAAGCATCACCCAACTTTTTTACAAGTTTATTCGTCTTTGTTTATAATTGATGCAAGTAATGAAAAAGCTACTTTTTGCAGTTCTCTTAATCTTCACATCATTCACCAATCCAGGTTGGCTCACAAATTTTGATGCCGCTAAAAATGAAGCAAGCAAAGAACATAAATACATTCTCCTGAGTTTTTCAGGCTCCGATTGGTGCATTCCCTGTATGCGTTTGGAAAAAGACATTTTTGATAACGATGCTTTCACAACTTATGCGGCTCAAAATCTTGTTTTGGTGAATGCCGACTTTCCGAGAAGCAATAAAAATGGCCTTTCAAAAGAACAGCAAAAACAAAACGATGCTTTGGCAGACCGGTACAATGGGCAAGGCAGCTTTCCATTTACGCTGTTGCTCGATAGTAACGGAAACAAAATAAAAGTTTGGGATGGATATTATAAAGATGGCGCGGATCACTTTGTAACCGAAATCAAAGAAGCAATAGCCAAACAATAAAGGATGCAGCTAAAAGCGTACAACAGAGAAATGAAGCTGATGGGCAACCGCTTTGGTATTACTGTAGTAGCTTACATGCAGGAATGGGCTGATGAAATGATAAATGAAGCCGTACAAGAAATACAACGCATTGAAAAATTACTTACTACTTTTAATGAAGACAGCGAAACGAGCCACATCAATCGTTGTGCGGGTATTGAGCCGGTTAAGGTAAGTCCTGAAGTGTTCAACATCATTGAAAGAAGTATCAAAATTTCATCCATCACACAAGGCGCGTTCGACATTACGTATGGCAGCATTGACAAGCGGCTTTGGAATTTTGATGAAACCATGACGGCGTTACCATCCCTAAAAACGGCTAAGGAAATGGTAAGGCTCATTAACTACAAAAACATTGTTTTAGATAAAGAGAATAGAACCGTGTTTTTATCTCAAAAGGGAATGCGTATTGGCTTTGGTGGCATCGGTAAAGGGTATGCTGCGGAGAAGGCAAAAGAAGTGCTAAAACAAAAAGGCGTAGAGAGTGGTGTGGTAAATGCATCGGGCGATTTAACGGCATGGGGCACGCAACCCGATGGCAGCCCATGGCGCGTGGGCATTGTGCATCCCGATGATAAGCAGCATCCGTTTTCTTATCTCAACATAAGCGATATGGCGGTTGCTACTTCGGGCAATTATGAAAAGTTTGTTGTAATTGGAGGAAAAAAATATTCGCACACCATTGACCCGCGCACCGGTATGCCTGTCAGCGGCATTAAGAGTGTAACTATTGTATCGCCCAACGCAGAAATCAGTGATGCTTTGGCAACGCCTGTGATGGTAATGGGCGTGAAGGAAGGTTTGTATCTCATCAATCAACTGAAAGAAGTAGAGTGTGTAATCATTGACGATAACAATACCATCTATACTTCAAAACATATCAACTGTTCTCAATAGAATTTATATGAAAACAATAAAGATTGTATGTACTCTGTGTTCCCTTTTTGTTTTTGCGGTAAGTTGTTCCAATGTAAAAGAATATCAGAAAAACAAAATCAACGATGCTGAAATGACCTTAGGCGCAAGAAAAGTGGAAAAGCCGGAAAGCAATTTTCAAAGCTATCGTGAAGGCGCCAGCGGTGCCAACGGAGGCAAAGTAGGCGGTGGCTGCGGCTGTAATTAAACTCAAAAACTATAACGTTTACAAATGAAGAAATTGACCCTGTCGGTGATAGGCTTGTTCTGCCTGTTGTTATCTGCTTTTTCGCAATCAACTGTTACCGATACTGCAAGCTATAAAAGCAAAAAGCTAAAGCTGGATGAAGTGAATCTGGTATCAGGTTATTACAATCAAAATGGTGATCATTCTGCGGTTACGGGTGGCATTGGAACGCAGAAGTTGAATGATGTAGCCAACATCATAGATCTTCAGTTTGTAAAATGGAATGACGTTGCTAACAAATACACATGGAGCGCAGAACTGGGCATTGACCATCATACGGCCGCTTCGCAAAAATATGTTTCGCTAAGCGGTGCTTCACAAGCTGGCGGCACACGCATTTATCCTTCTCTCAACTGGCAGGTTGAAACGCACAATGGCTATACATTTGGAGTGGGTGCGGCTTTGTCAAGCGAGTACAATTATCATTCTACCAGTGCCAATTTTGTGATTGGAAAATTGAGCAAAAACAAAAACACCGAAATCAGTTTCAAAGGCCAGGCTTTCTTTGACAAAGTAACTTTAATTGAACCCTCTGAACTGATACCCAAAACAACGGTTACAACAGGAACGACTACTGTTTACACCACAGCCAGCGGTAACGTGATTTCATCTGGCGGCTATGGAGGTAACGACTACCATAAAGCCAATATTCCAACATCGCCCAGAAATACCTTTGCAGGTTCACTCACGGTATCGCATGTAGTGAATAAAAACCTGCAGTTTGCAGTGATAGCGGATGGTGTTGCGCAAAACGGTTATTTGAGTCTTCCGTTTTACCGTGTTTATTTTAAAAACGAAGATTCTGCGCGCATTGAACATTTGCCCAACACAAGATATAAGCTTCCGCTTGGCATACGCCTCAATTATTTTTTGGGTGATAAAATCATTCTTCGCACTTACTATCGTTACTACACCGATAGCTGGGGTATTACCTCACATACCGCAAGTTTAGAAGTGCCTTATAAAGTGTCTTCTTTCTTTTCTATCAGTCCGTTCTATCGCTACTATACACAAACGGCTTCACCCTATTTTGCGCCTTATGGCGAACACTCAGCAGAAGATAACTACTACACCAGCAATTACGATTACTCAGCTTTTCATTCACGATATTTTGGTGTAAACATTAAAATAACACCCAAGAATGGCGTGTTCAATATTCCTGCGTTTAATACATTGGAAATTCGTTACGGACGGTATGTGCAAACCACGGGCTTGCAGGCGAATAACATTGGTGTGAATTTGAAGTTTAAGTGAGAGAATGATTATAGAGAACAACGTTGATGGCTTTATGCAGGTGCGGCGAATTGAAGTGTCGCCGATGGCAGCAACGTGCTACCGCACTTGCGTAAAGCCATCAATGTTAGGCGTTCGTGCTATTGGTTTAAAATCTCAAAGAATTCTTTCGAGATACAATCTTTGTTCCTTTATATTGTATATTGGGTCATAGTAAAATCTCTCGTATTTCCTGTCACAAGGAAATACGCATTAGAAGTTTCGGCAAGTTCTAAAAGCCGGTTGTCAGGCTCGTCACTTATAAGGTTAATCGTTGTGGTTGGAGTAAACCTCATTCCGCAGGTTTCAATGTCGCTCAAATGGATTTGTGCTCTTGCGTGGAAGTCCGGAAATTTTGCAAATTTCTCACGGTTTAACACCTCTACATATTCAGCAAAAAGCTCGTCTGAAATACAAAGTTCAAGATTGGGGTCAGCAAAGACACGGTCAACAATGAAGTAAGGATAACTTCTTTGAATGTTTGCTGAAACAAGTACGTTGGTATCAAGAATGAGCCGCATTTTTGTTTCTTACGGCTTTTACTTCTTCGGAAATTTGGTCCATAGTTATGCTTGAAAGCCCGTAACGTTCGGCAAGTTCCACCGTCTTGGCTAAGTTTTGCCGGCTAAGTTCACGACTCACCATGTCCACAAAGTCAGAAAAGGAAAGCCAGTCAGCTTTCAATCCAAATTTCTGATATTCAAGGTCTGAAATGTCAACGCTAATTGTTCGCATACCAAAATATTTGACATTACGAAGTTACAATTTTTCGTCTGTTTAAATCTGTCCCCAGTATGACGTACAACGTTTAGGTATTTATGCAGGTGTGGCAATTGAAAAACGTCAGGTTCAATTAACCACAAAAGCAAAATAGTGATTTATCGTTGAATGCTCCAACGTCCAGCCACAATTTTATAAACACACTGTTGTAGGTGGCCCTTCTAACGATTGTCACCTCAAAACTGTTTGAAAATGATTAGGGTGTATCCAAACTGGGCTGCTCGTTTCACAAAAGGTGCGCTTTTGTTTTTTGTCGTGTGTCTTGCAAATGTGCCTCACTAGGTTTTTATATACGGAAAGCGACTGCTTGCTTATATAAGTTGTCGAAGCGGTCAATTTCTTTTGTCCAACTTACAATGTCAGCATTTACCCAATTGAGAATTTCTAAAATGTTATTGTGATTTGTCGCTAATGCTGTCAGGTCATTACAAATAGGTTCGTAATGAAAGATGCGGTTTCTGAATTTTCGAATATGATTAAGCTTGTAAGAAATTTTATCCCTTCTTTTATTGGGTGTGTCCAGCAGTGGGAAGGCATACATTAAGGGCTTCCAAAAATCTTTTGCATACTGCTTGTTGAAAAGAGCAGTCCAAAAACCGAATGTCAATTCCGCAACTACTTTATCGGGTGTCATTGGGTTTTGTCCTGTAAGTATTTTTCTTTTGGCAACATTCACCTGGTCGAATAATTCGGGCTGCTTAAACTGTGAAAACCAGTCAGACGATTTGAAATGTATTGTAAATGAATTATGTATAGAGTTTCTAAGAACTATTTCTAAATTAGAAATCAATGGATAAAATGATTCTGAAATTTGAGTGTTAAGTCTGTAATATTTGATTGCTTTTTCTTTGTTAGCCGGAAACAAAGTGTAATAAGTGCCCAGTCTTTTCTCTGAAAGCAGCTTTTCTAAGTCTGTTAAATTCATGATAGCCTTTAATTGTACTTCGCGAATTTAGCATAAAGGCTTATATTTGTGATGCGATACCCGGTAAATCCTCTCTCCCGCATGGGATGATGAAACCGGGTTTTTGTTTTTTAATCTGCATCGGTTGTGCGTCAACCATTTTTCTTCCGATTTCGAATACTTAGGGTGTGTCCAAAAAGGGTTACCTACAACGAATAAGGGTTGGCGATGGTGGGGATTTGAAAAACGTCCGCCGATCAACCGAAGTTCATTATTTATTCAAAGATTAATAATTTATTCTCATGTTTAAAACAGTTCCTTCCGCCTGAACCAAAGCTAACAAGTGATATGATGCCGATTGCTCCAACGTTCCAGCCCCACTATTGGCAATACTCTTGTTGTACGTTCGCCCTTCATTCGGGTGTGTCACTATAACCAATGTGTCCATCGAAGTCGGGTGTGTTACGGAAGCGGGGGAGCAAGGCAGGCTCTTTTGTAAGGTTAGCTTTAGTGTGTCAGCTATGTGTGCCTTGCAAATGTGCCTGACTTGGTGCGGTGGCTATTTTATCAACAATTTGTTTATGAGTCTATTCATTGTCTTATCAATCATATTTCTATTTTTTAGTTCACAATCCCAAATAGTTATTACCCGCCAACCTGATTTTTTCAATTGTGTTTTTACTCGCTCGTCACGGTTCATATTGGCTTGAATTTTAGAATTCCAAAACTCAATATTTGATGTCGGCAGAGTTGCCCTTTTACAGGTGTGCCCATGCCAGAAACACCCATGTATTAAAACGATAGTTTGATATTTTGGTAAAACAATGTCCGGCTTGCCAGGTAATGTCTTTACATTTTTACGGAAGCGAAACCCATTTTTAAATAATCTGCTCCTTACTAAGATTTCCGGCGTGGTTTCTTTGCCGTAAATGGAAGCCATAATTTGGCTACGTTTATCTTTACTATATATGTCTGCCAATCTTGCTTAAATTTTCATTGATTCATATCGTTCGATGAATTCTTGATGGTATCTCAAGGCTGCATAAAGTAAAGCTTCGTATGGCTTAAAATAAACAGTACCACTTTTTTGATAAGACTCGGCTTTTAACATAACCACACTTGAATGCGCTAAATTTTTTACAATAATATTGCAATAGATATTACTTCCATATTCATTACTTAATCGTTCTCCTATAAAATAAACATAATCTAAAGCTTGGTCAAGTTCTTTGCTACTGATAACTTTTTTGGGTCTTTTTAATTCGATTATAAAAAAACTATCACCATAATGATGGCACAAAAAATCAATACGTCTATCTGAGTCGTCTGGCAACGTATCATCTTTGAAATGTTCCTTCAATGCCTTTGAATAAGTAACCTCATCCTTAAAATTCAATAAGCGAAGGTCTAAAAGCCATGAAAATTTGACAAGGAAATCATGCATAATAGGAACTTCTTTTGCGTTTTCCTTTATATGTTTTTCGAAACTTTTAATTGTCTTTACCCTTACTATTGACAACTTCTAAAACTCTCTCGCTTCAATTAATTGCCATTCTTTGAAAATTGTAAGCAGTTTATCAGTTCCGACATCTCCTTCACTTATTTCGGAAGCTAAATCTTTAAAGTCTTCGTAATAATAGTAATCTTTTACTAAGTAAATTAATTCCCCAGCTTTTACAGTTTCAATTCCGCCATGATTGATTATACTTTTGACAAGCTTATCAGCTAATTTTCTTTCATGCAAAGGAAGCTCATCTATCCAACTGTCAATGTTTATTCCTCTATCTTCTTCAGCTTCTTTTATCTTATTTCTTTGCTTTACTTCTTTTACGTCGTTGAAAATAGCCCTATAAACTGATTCTAAATAACTCTTAAGTGTAATGGTTTCTTCGTATTCCCTATTCAATGAGCGCCTATTTGTGTAAATAACTTCCTTATCCCATATATCAATAAAAAACTTCAGGATGTTGCTGTTTATCTTCCTTCAAGTCCAATCCTTTTGTAATTCTATTCTTACTTTGTCAATCTTAAATTTATCTGGAGATACATTAAATTTAATTTGCCGTTTTGAAAATACCAATTGTGGGTCAAAGTCAAAACCTTTCCATGGGTTATTGTTTGGTACAAATTGCCCACCATGTCGCTTCGAAATAAATGTCCACCCATAAAATCCTAACAGTCTTTAGAAATCCCAACTGGTCTGCCTATCCAATTTTCATCTGTATATTGGCAAGCCCCTGTTACCTGCAGTAGTGTCCATTTAGAGGCTTGCAAATTTTTCTTTTCGGATAGAAAGCATTATTTCAAGTTCCTCTTTCCAAAAACCTCTTTCTGTCAAAGCTTTGCTGTCGATTGCATACATTTTGATTTTGAGCCGTTCAAACTGTTTGTCTGAAAAATTGAAACATTGGAAATTGTCGTCTGGGTCTTTGCCTTGTAGTACTTCTGCTTCAAAGTCACGATAAAGAATTAAAAAGTCAGCCATTGTGTCGATAGAACTGTTGAAACTCCACATTGAGCATGAATAAATCTTCATGGGATTTTGGCTCTTTTGCAAGTTGGCTTTTGTGTCAAGATTTGTGTGCTTGCAAATGTGTCAAAATGTGCGGTAGCTTTTGAAGTTTAGTTTTGTCCGACCATTAGCGAAATGTCCGCTGGTAGGTGACGTACAACGAACAGGTATTTATGCAGGAGTGGCATTGGCAGCACTCCTGTTGATTGAAAATATAAGATGCCGTGATATTCGTCCGCCTAATTCATAACGTCCAGCCACACTTGCATAAATACCCATGTTATATGCCGCTTTTCTCTCTGTCACTGGAAGCATCTAATATTTTGTCTGCAATTCTCAAACAATTTTCAATTGTCCCGGTCATTCCAATATTGTCGGTTTCAAGTTTGAAAAGCCGACTGGCAATTTCTTGTCTATCTGCTTTTGCTTTTACAAGTTCAAAGATTTCGGGAACATAGCTTTGGTATTCGTCTCGTGGTGCAATATCATTAATTCCAATTGGGTCCCAGTCAAAGCAAAGAATATCATCAATCTTCTTGTACAATAAGAAGTCTTTTGCTGCTGTTATATTGTCTTTGAATTTTTTATTCCGAGCAAACAAAAGAATAACCGATTTTACCTCGTCTTCAAGTCTGCTGTCGTCAAAATGTTCTGTTTCTTTAAGAACTAGACTTGGAATATGATGTCCACTGTCGCTGTCAAAAGGCGCTGTTTCTCCTGATGCATTATAAGTTACTTTCGCTACAAGTTCTGCCAAAAGTAAATATGCCTCTGGCTGATAGTTTTTATTGTCCAGAAGAAACTGTCTGATTTTACTAAATTGTCCGTGTGCTTCTTTCCAACGGTCTTTATTGTCAATTATAGGATATAGTTCTTTTATTGATGTCGGGATGTCTTTAATGTAATTGTCAAAACGTGATAGAATAAGTCCTGCCCAACCTGGTCTAATGTCGTTAGGTAAGTTCTCAAAAATCTGTTGTCCGATTTTGATATTAGTTTTTATGTCGTACTGTTCGGTCGTCATAAATGGCATACAACACAATATTATACGCAATATTCGACACAATAAAAAAATGAGTGCCCCTTGATTATCAATGCTACGAATATGCGCTTTCTGTATTGTAGTTGCGCCAATACAATATTACTTATTGTTTTTATATAAAATATCAATCGGGCTTTTGTTTTTGCCCGAATTTTTTTATGGTGTAATAAAAAGCTATATTACTGTTCTCTTGTATGGAAACAAAATCTGTACAATTGAGTTCAGCAACACTCCATTGATAAAAAAGATTCTCTCTATATTATCATCCTTCTGCCGGCGCTTCTTCTATCACATGCTTATTCTTTCCAAACAAATGATAAATGGAAATGCCAGGCAGCACAATGCCCAAACCAAGGAACGTAAATTTGGGTTTGTATATTTTCCACATTACTCCATCAAACACAATGCAGGAAGTGGAAATTATAATCCCTTAATCGGGTGATTAATAAAGGCAGGCAAAGAGAAAGATAGTCATTGCGCATTCATACTTTTATCTTTTGTTTGTTATGGAGCTTTTTGATAGGTAAGAGCCGGTCCAACCTTTTCAAAGCCGTGCGCCTTTTTAAAGTTGTCTTGTTCTTCCGGTGTCATCTTTGCCAACTTACCTTCACTGGATGCGATAAAGAACTCTTCCATTTTACCGGCTGGCTGAAAGGTCATCAACAACCTTCCGTTTCCTTCATTGGTTTTGGCAAAAGCATGAGGGATTCCTCTCGGGCCAAATACGCTATCACCGGCTTTTACTTCGTAAAGCTGTTCGCCTACCTTAATTAAAAATTCTCCCTCAAGCACAAACCACCATTCATCCTGATCATAATGATAATGCAAGGCAGGTCCGCCTTTTTTTACACGGGTTGATTCATAAATATACAAGTCGCCTTCAGTATCTTTTGTTGATACCTTGGTATAAAAAGTATCACCTTCAAAAAGAGTAATCTGCTTTTCAAACCGGTCATTTCCTGAATCAACTTTAAACCCTTTGTCAATTCTATTTTTTGCTTTTCGTTTTGCATACATAGAGAATGGAAGCGTTACAACGGAACCTGCGGTTACAAGTAGCTTGATGAACGAACTGCGTTTCATAGAATTAGATTTGTGTATTGTAAAATGGTGTCTTTATTTCAATAGGTAAGATGTGTGCTGACCGCGGAACCAAAACAAAAGCCTCTACCGATTGGTACAGGCTTTTGTTTTGATAAGATTGTAGTTTTATTCTTTTATCACTTTCATTGTTTGAAAGGTTTGTGCAGTAACGATTTGCAGGTGATAAGTGCCCGAAGCCAAACGGGCAAGCGGTAAGCTGATGGTGCCCGATGTACCTAAAGTAGTTGTTTGTTGCCAAACCATTACACCTGCACTGTTTAGTAAGCGAAGAGAAGCTTTACTTACTGTTAGCATTGCATATACCAGTGTTGCGTCCTGCTTGGCGGGGTTGGGTGAAATTACAAACTTCATTCCCTGTTCCAACTTATTTATCCATACGGTTTTGCTGATGTTGGTTCTGTCGTCAAAGTCAGTTTCTTTTATTCTGAAATAATATTTTTTATCGTTGGCTACCGCCACGCTGCAATGGTATTGAGTAAGGTTTGCTGCACCTACTGTGCATGCATCGCTGTAAGTAATGCCATCGGTACTGTATTGAACGAGGTAATTTTTTACATTCGTTTCGTCCGTTACTGCCCAGCTTACGGTTGCATAATTGTTGGCGGCTCGTTGCGCATTAACTGAAAGCCAGGTAACGGGCAAAACGCCATCGTTCTTTTTAATGAAGAAGTTACTGAAACTGCTCACCGGCAGTTCTACATAATAACCACCCTCTACTGCCTGCCATGATGATGGAACGATTAATTCTTCACCTGTAACCGGTGTGTATTCGCTGGGCGCAGCGTTTGCGGTGGCAGCTTGTTTGATGACAATCAGATCGCCCGGCGATGTGATGGAAGGATCGGCGGTTTGCAATTGTTTAAACTGGCCCGTAGTAAAATACAGCCGAACACCGATAGTTGCTGCACCGGCGGGATTGTTTTCCGGTTTGATAAGATAATTGCGGCTTAAGTAAGGCTTGCCGTTATAAGTGCGGATAGGGTCTTGTATATAATCGTACACCGAGCCGGAGATACTGCCAAGGTTGTAATTATCGGTAAGAGAAAGAACAGGCGTTGCTTCTCGTGTAGTACCGTTAAGTGCATCAAACAAACCCCATTTGCCTGTAGTGCCATTTAACACGCCGGGAAATAATTCACTGCCGCCAAAACCAAGCGTCATTAACGATTGAACAGGTGGTACATAATCATAAATTTTCAGACTGTCTAAATGCCGCATATAAATATCGGAACCGGTAGAGTTGGGCGCGATATAACGTGTGTCGTCCCAAGCAACTACTGCTGTACCGTCTGTTGGATTCATAGCCACATATGGATATTCGGGATAATAATAGTTGCCGTGATACAAACCAGAGCCGATGAGTTTACCCATAGGTCCCCAAATCAATTGGGCACTGTCGCCAACAGGACTTACGCGTACACCACGCCCAAGTTCGGTAATAGAAAATAAAGCATTACCGCGCAGGTCGGTAGTAATGAGCGGGTTATCATAATGAATTTCTGTGCCGCTAAAACCGGTGCTTACTTCCCTGCCAATGGTTACACCCAGCTTGCTACCTGTATGCAGGTGTGCTGAAAACGAGGTAGGACTTGTACGATCAATTTGCAATTGCTGAAGTTTGAGATAACGGGTGCTGTAAGTTGGAAAATCGTAAAACAAACCGGAGGCAAACACGCGGTTGTTGGATGATGCCAATGCAAAATCATAATCATATACACTTTTCCCCATTAGTGTATCGCTTGTCGCAATAAGCGTATCTAATGTTTTGCCTGCGGGCGAAGGGCGATAAGCAAAGTAGGGATGATTTAAGTCGGAGGTAAGTTGATATGGAATGCTATCGTAAATTTCATCGGGCAAATAATACACACGCTGAAACCAGGAACCAACGCTGGTTTCATTAACCAGGTTGCGCTGATTGGCAGCAATCACATTTACGTTAATGTTGCCGCCGGTTGGTACCATCGTTCCTTTTGCGTATTCGGTATTGTATAGCAGGCCGGAAATTGGCAGGTATCCGTTGCCACCGTTTTCTACATAATAATTGGTGTAGGCGTACGCCACATTGTTGCTGTTGCAAAAAACAGCATTGAAGTACGTTCGGTAATTGTAAAGGCGGATAACACTGTCTTTTTTATAAGTGTAAGTAAGTGTTTCAGCATTTGCTATATCGCTGGTGCGTTTCAGCACCGTTACATGCGAGTCTTTTTTTACGCGGCATAGCTTGTTAAAGCCGGTGAATACGCGCTCGTTGCCACCTGTGTTCCAGTCCATCGTCATCACCACACTGCAGCCCCCCTGTAAATCGGGATAAATATCAAAATCGGTAACACGGGCATCAAGTTCATTACGATCATTGCCAATACCACAGGCTTTTAGCGTTTGTACGTTGATGCCATTTACATCCATCTGGCCACCGCCGTAACTTACCATGGCGCCGCCTTCTTCCCGCATACACTGAACATATAAATCGTTATATGCGCCCAGTTTCAAATAGCCTATAAAAAAGCCTTTGTTGCCATCGGCTATTAATTGAGGAGAAGTATATTGATAAGTATGTGCAGCATCGGAAGCTGCAACTACATAACCCGGGTAGGCAAATACAGCCGAGCCATCATTCTTTATATGCTGCACACATACTCTATGCGCAATAGTACTGCCACTGGCTGTGGTATTGTCATCGTCCCACGCTATGTAAAAGCCGTTCGCACTATCGGTGCAGGCATGGCTGTAATAGCGGTAATCGGCATTGGAAGAAGGTGCATACGTTTGGTAATCAGGACCCGTTATTACCGGAATACCATTGGCCGCCCACAATGCCTTGCCCCCTTTATCAAACTTTTGCGCATAAATATCGGTTCCGTTGCCGGTGGTACGCGCATCTAACCAAATAACAAAATAACCACTGTCGGGATAGCTTTTTACAATGATTGGTTTTTGCTGATCTTTTGCAGTAACAGACACCGGCATGTGCAGGGTATCGTAAAACTGGTTGGTAGTGTTGCTCCATTGAGCTTGAGAAAGAAAGGCAATGCAAAGAAAGAGGAATAACGTAAACGTTTTTTTCATAAGAGAGGTATTGTGTAAATGAATCGGGTAAACAAAAAGAAGGAAAACAAAAACAAGAATATTTAATTATGGTATCATCTTCGGTTACGAAGGATGTTATCACTAAAACAAAATAATATCAATACGCTTCACGAAGTTAAGAGGTTTGTTTGCATAAATATTGCGCCTTTTGTTTTGCAGCAAAAACAGGATGACGCGCGACCGCACCTTTATTCATTCCTCCTCTTCAATTCAAACTTCTGTTCCTGCGAAGTATCTTCTGAACGATAGTGATTAAGGCGCAAGGCTGCATAGAAAAAATTTGCGCAAAAACAAACCTAAGGTTGTTATTCGATGAATGATCTTCCTTCCACCGGCGCTTCTTCTATCACATGCTTGTTCCTTCCAAACAAATAATAAATGGGAATGCCAAGCAACACGATGCCCAAACCAGGGAACGTAAATTTCGGTTTATAAATGAGCAGCGAAATACAAATGATTCCGGCTGCAATAATGTAAAATAACGGTAGCACCGGATAGCCAAATGCTTTATAAGGTCGTGGAATATCAGGCCGTGTACGGCGCAAAATAAACACACCAATAATGGTAAGAATATAAAATATTAAAACTGTAAAAATGATGTAATCCAGCAGGTCGCCGTATTTGCCGCTAAGGCACAAGAGGGAAGCCCACAAACACTGTATCCACAAGCCTTTTGAGGGCACGGCATTTTTGTTTAAGGAAGCCGCTCCTTTAAAAAACAAACCATCTTTTGCCATGGTGTAATACACACGTGCCCCGGATAAAATCAAACCGTTGTTACAGCCAAAAGTTGATACCATCAGCATGATGGCGATAACGGTGGTTCCCACATTGCCAAAAATAACTTTGGCGGCTTCCACACCCACACGGTCATTCTCGGCATGAGCAATGCTTTGCAGGGGCATTACAGCGAGATACATGAAATTGGTAGCGGTGTAAATGAGTGTTACGATGAGCGTGCCTAAAAACAAACTTAAACCAATATTGCGTTTTGGGTTCTCAATTTCGCCCGCAATAAAAGTTACGTTGTTCCAGCTATCCGAGCTAAATAAACTACCCACCATCGCGCCTGCAAAAGCACCTAAAACGGCTGCACCACTGTAAGGCAGCAACACATTGCCGTCCATCTTACCAAAAGCAAAGCCGGTGCTCCAGTTGCCCTTCCAAACAGCGCTATTAAAATGGGCAAAACCAAAAATGATCAAGCCAAACAGGGCAGCGAGTTTCGTTAAGGTAAAAATGGTTTGTATGAACTTACCTTCTTTTACACCACGCGTATTTACCCAGGTAAGAAAAACAATCAACAAAATAGAAGTGATTTGTGCAGCCGAAATTTTGATAAAACCAAAGTCGGCAATGAAATGCGTTTCGCTTAGCGCGGGAAAAATATAAGCCGCAAACTTGCTGAACGCAACACCAACAGCAGCAATGGTTCCGGTTTGTATCACTGCAAAAAAGCTCCAGCCAAAGAGGAACGCAATGAGTGGATTGTAAGCTTCTTTTAAATACACATATTGCCCGCCGGCTTTGGGAAACATGGCACTTAACTCGCCATAGCTTAACGCAGCAATCAGCGTTAGTACGCCGGTAAAAATCCACAACAAAATCAACCAGCCTGCCGAACCAACAGTGCGCGTCATATCAGCACTTACGATGAAAATGCCGGAGCCAATCATTGAGCCGGCAACAATCATGGTGGCATCTAACAAACTAAATGATGGCTTGAACTGCTTGGCTTCTGTTGTGGTGGCTTGCATGTGTTGTTTGATGGTTTGATAACGTTGTAAAGTAAACAAAAAGAGGCTGCATAATACAACCTCTTTTCGTTTTTTGTTGCAAATCTGTTTGGGTGATGTTTGGTTTTGCAGGAATTGTCAACCGCGGAGGCGCAAGGACGCGGAGTGACTTCTTTCTTCGCGTCCTTGTGGTTTAAATTCTTTTACAGTTGTTCTTTTAACTGAAGCACCACGTTATTAATATGGGTTAGAAACTGGTTGGATGTTGCAATGAACGCTTCTGATTTTTCACCTTCCAAAGCCAGTTGCTCTACGCGTTTAATCTCATCAAACAAAAATGGCTTGCATATATTGCCAACACTGGGTTTGAATTTGTGTGCAAGCGGAGCTACTTTTTCAATGTTGTCCATTTTAATTTCTTCCCTTACTTCATCCATAAACAACTGCGCCTGGTGAATGAAGATACCAATCATTTTAGAAATAAAATTGTTATCACCACGACTAATTTCTATCAACTGTGTAAGGTTGTAGAGTGTATCTTCTTCATTGGTAAGAGTTTGTTTTTGCACAATATTTTCATCATTCATTGGCTCGCAGTCTAGTTCTTTAATAATGGCTTTTATCAGGTCATCTTCATGAAACGGTTTCAGTACATAGCTGTTCATTCCACAGGCTAAATATTTTTCATGATCGCTCTTTACCGCATTGGCTGTAAGCGCTATAATAGGTACGTTGCTTTTTAATTCTTCTCTTATTGTTTTGGTCGCCTGCACACCATCCATCACAGGCATTTGAATGTCCATCAGCACGGCATCAACAGCTTCGTGCCGTAACAAATCAACGGCTTCTTTTCCATTCCTTGCTTCCAAAACATGAGTGTCATAATTTTTAAACACCACCGTTATCAGTAAGCGGTTCATATCGTTATCATCCGCCACCAAAATTTTTTTTCCATTCAGTAGTTTGGCTTCGTAAGGCATAATTTCATTCCGTTGTATATCGTCCGCTTTTCCTATTGCACAGTTAAGTGTTATTGTAACCGTAGTGCCCACTTTTTTATCACTTTGCACTTCAATCGTTCCTCCCATCATTTCAACCAATTGTTTACAGATGTGCATACCCAAACCTGTACCGCCATATTTACGCGTGGTAGAACTGTATTCCTGGTAAAACGCATCAAAAATTTTATTTGCAAAGTCGGCTTCCATACCAATGCCGGTATCTCTTACTTCGATGATTATTTTCTGGCTGTCTGCTGTTCCGCTTTGCACAAAACAACGCAGGTTAACCGAACCTTTATTTGTAAATTTTACAGCGTTGCTTAAAAGGTTTAATAAGATTTGATTGATGCGATAGGGATCGCCTAATTGTACAGGAGCAATCTTAGCATCGTAGTGCTCAATACCAATTCGCAATCCCTTCTCTTCGGCTTTGTGCTCCACTACATGAATGGCTCTGTCAATTACATCTTTCAAACAAAAGCCAATGGTTTCAATCGCTAACTTTCCGGCATTCATTTTCGATACATCCAGCACGTCATTTACTACCACCAATAAGTTATCAGCAGCCGTATGAATGATTTCTAAAAACATGCGTTGCTGTTCGCTTAACCGAGTTTTGGCAAGCTGATGACTCATGCCGATAATGGCGTTCATCGGTGTTCTTATTTCATGGCTCATGTTGGCAAGAAACACCTGTTTGCTGCGTGCAGATTCTTCAGCTTCTTTTCTTGCCAAAATCAAATCGCTCTCTAACTTTTTCTGCTCTGTAATATCGAGATGAATGCCAATGGTGCCAACCACTTCACGGCTGTTATTAAAATGAGGTGCGCCGCTGATTAACCACCATTTCGGCTTGCTGTTTTTATGTTTTACTGCCAGTTCGTACACATCACAATAGCCTTCCTTTCGCAGCTTTATTTTTTCATTCATCATGGGCAGCGTATCATCGTTTAAAAACAAACGAGCCGCTTTTTGCCCAATCAATTCTTCCTTACTATAACCGCACATGTCGCAGAAGCTTTGATTCACATAGCGGATCACATCGTTATTGTCAATCTCCGTCATACCGAGGTTCATATTCGCTATAATGCTACGGTATTTCTCCTCGTGCAATTGCAAGGCAAGCTCAGCTTCTTTTTCTTTTGTGATGTTGGTGATGAAGCCGGTATAAACCAGCAGCTTTTCATCAACCACAAGTACAGATGATGAAACAATACGAAGCCAGATAATGGGTTTGTCGGGCGCCACAAAACGACCTTCAAAATAGTAATGCCGATTGTTTTCTATCGCTTCTTTTCTTGCCTTTTTTTCGCGGGCTACATCATCGGAATGCAGAGTGATATAAAAGTTGCGAAGCTCATCTTCTGTCAGCCCTATCTTCTTTTCTACATTTGGACTCAGATAAGAGAAGTAGCCGTTTTTATTGCGGTAATGATGATATTCAAACAACAAGCCCGGCATATTTTCGGCTATTGTATAAAAAAAAGATTCGCTGTTGTGCTTTAAAAGATTTGCGCCGCCTGTTTTATAATCCTGTTCTTCAACAGGAACCTTTGGTTGTTCAAGAACAATATTTGCTTCGTTTTTTGGGTTTTGGTTTTGCCGTATTTTACTGTAGCTCTTGTCTTCTTCCGTTATTGCAAATGCAGTCTGGGCTTGCTTTCTATTGCTTTCAAGGGTATGATAAGAATGGTTGATAGTATGAAGAAATGCCTCAACATCTTTATTGTGTAAAAGATGTTGAGGTATTTCTTGTTCAATTTGCTTTTGCAGCAGCGGATGAAAATTCATGATGAAGAAGCAATAATAATTGGAAGTTAAATAATGGTTGATGTGCAATCAGCAAACTGCAATTTCTTTCAACTGAAGCATCTTGTAAATGGTGCTTCGCCCGATGTCTAATTTGTTGGCAACAAGCGGCACATTGTTGTTGTATTTTTTTAAATAAACACTAATGATTTCGCTGTTGTGTTCCTTTAAAGTTTTATCAATCGAAGCATTTGTTTTTGCGCTTTTTCTACGGGTAGTGTATGTAATGTCATCTGCTCTGATTTCTCTTCCGTTGCACATCACGCAAGCCAGTTCTATCATGGCTTTCAGCTCGCGCACATTGCCCGGATAGTTGTATTGCATCAGCTTTTCTTTTGCATCCTGCGTAATTTCCAGGCTTTGCATTTTATTGCCTTTTGCAAACTCATCGGCAAAGTGTTTGGCAAGAATTAAAATGTCGTTATCACGCTCGCGCAGAGGCGGCAATTCAATGGGCAAGCCTAAAATTCTAAAAAACAAATCTTCTCTAAAAATGCCGTTCTGCACTTCTTCGTGCAGGTCTTTGTGCGTGGCAACAATCAGGCGGATGTCAAGCTTTATTTTTTCGTTTCCGCCTACTCTTGTCAGTTCTCTCTCCTGCAACACACGTAGTATTTTGCTTTGCAGGCTAAAGTCCATTTCAGCAATTTCGTCTAAAAACAAAGTACCGCCGTTGGCTTCTTCAAACTTGCCAATTTTCCGGGCAACGGCACCTGTAAAAGCGCCCTTTTCGTGCCCCATCAGTTCGCTTTCCAAAAGCTCGCGCGGAATGGCTGCCATGTTCACTTCAACAAATGGTTTTTTCTTTCGTTCACTGTTGTAATGAATGGCTCTTGCCACCAACTCTTTACCCGTTCCGGTTTCGCCGGTGATGGATACATTGATGTTGGTGTGAATGGCTTTTTCCATCAATCCAAACATGCGTGTAACGGCTCCGCTCTGGCCTTTTAAAATATTGCCAAACAAATGTTTTGTAGTAAACGAATATTTATCGTCCAACTCATTACGAAGCTGTTCTACTTCTTTTTTCAGGGCTTTGTTTTCTCTTATTTTTAAGATTGCATTCCAAAGAAAATCAATGGTGTTGTTGTCTTTTACAATGTAATCGGTAGCGCCCATTTTCAACAGCTTCACAGCAACGGAAATATCTTCCTGGCTGCTGATAACAATGACCGGAATATCAGGATTGATTTGTTTTATTTTTTCTAATAATTTATCACCTCTGTATTCGGGCATTGAGAAATCTATAGTTATCAAATCAGGTTTTTTATTCAATGCACCTAACACTTCTTTGCCGCTTGCAAAGCGCGTTACTCCATAATCCGGATTTAAGGAAAGATGATACCCTAAAATTTCGCTGTACCAATCATCGTCTTCAACAATAAATATTTGAAATGGTTGCATAATATTGAACATTGGATGTTTACTAATGCAGTTAAATAGTGGCTGCTTTAATTTGTTTTTGGTGTAAAAACATTCGTTGGGTAAAGATAAGTTTTAGGTAGTGATATGTTCATCAACCTTAAAATAATTTAATTGCCAACCACTTTTCATTAGTTAATTTTAAGATGGTTGAAACATTTGGTTTTGCCCGTAAATCCAAAAGCAACAATCGCCGCAAAGTTAAGCCCAGTAACCCTTTTGCTTATTTTTAGTGCAAAAACAAAAGTTATACCTTCTTATGCCTTTTGCTGCTTTTATAAATGATGCCGGCTTCCTTTTTCACCTGTACATTATACTTCGCTTAAAATGTGATTAAACACTGTTTTGTATAGTTTAGTAAAATTATTTTTGTTGTGTTAATCCAATATTATTTCATCCAATATTAAACAGAACAGATGAACTACAAAACAGAAAGCGACAATCACATTTTTATCATCGAAGATGACCTGTACATGCAAAGTGTTTTAAATTATTGTTTCTCTAAAAATTACACAACGTCCATTTTCAGTAATGGCATGGCCGCTATGTCGGCTTTGCAAAATGGAACGATACCGGATTTGATTGTTACTGATTTAAACACACCTTTTTTAAATGGACTGGAGTTGATAAAACAAGTAAAAGCAAGTGGCTTGTTCAGTTCTATTCCTATCATTATTCTTACGGGCGATCATTCATCAGAAAACAAAATCAAATGTTTATCCGAAGGTGCAGATGACTATGTGTTAAAGCCATTCAACCCGAAGGAATTAGAAATAAGAGTGAGCATTGTTTTAAAACGTTCAGGCAATTTATATTCTTTAAAGCACGCATAATTATGCAAACAGCTACCTATACCACTTCTCTTAAAATCATCGCCGTTGTTAGCAGCAATGAATTATTGCTGCATACGCTGAACGAGTGTCATATTCCGGGCCATCAGGCAGTGATTTTTAAGAATGGGTATGAGTTGTTTTCAAAGTGGAAGGCAGAACAATTTGCGGTTTCTGTTGTGATTTCGTGCAACGAAATCATGAGTTTGCATGGCATTTCGTTATTGCAAAGTTTACAGACCAAACAATTTCCTGATGTGCCGTTTTTGCTATGTACATCAGGTGTTACGCCAGGTCTTCGCAAGCTATCGCTACGCGCTGGTGTTGCCGAAATTTTCAGCCCTACACCTTTAAAACAGGATTTAGAATTAAGACTTTGCTTTTTAATAGACAACTGGCAATTTTTAAAGCAGGAAACCAAAGCTGCCCAACTGAAACCGTATCGCACGCCGTTTCTCAAACGCTTGTTCGACGTGGTTTTTGCAGGCACTGCATTGGTTTTGCTTTCGCCGCTTTTTTTAATCGTTGCCATTTTATTAAAGCTCGAATCGAAAGGTCCGGTGTTTTATTATGCGCTTCGTGTAGGAACAGGTTACAAACTGTTTAAGTTTTACAAATTCAGATCCATGTATGTAAATTCAGATCAGAAACTGAAAGACTTAAAGCATTTGAATCAATATAACAACGAAGTAAAAAAAGAAGAGGCTGTACAAGCTGAAGCTGTTAATAAAATAACACTTTGCAGCCAATGTGCTGCGGCAGGAACAGAATGCCAGAGTTTGATTTATGCCGATAAAATGCAATGGTGCGAACGGCAATACATTAAACACAAAAAGGCAACGAGCGGTTCGGCTTTTATTAAAATTAAAAACGATCCGCGCATCACTAAAGTGGGCAATTTCATTCGCAACCTTAGCATTGATGAGTTGCCGCAGCTTTGGAATGTTGTAATTGGCGACATGAGTATTGTAGGCAACCGTCCATTGCCACTTTATGAAGCCGAACAGCTAACCACCGATGAGTATGTGCTTCGCTTTTTAGCACCTGCAGGCATTACAGGCTTATGGCAGGTGGAGAAAAGAGGGAAGGGTGAAATGTCGGAACAGGAAAGATTAATGCTGGACAATGTGTATGCGAAAGACCACAGTTTTTTAAAAGACATGAAGCTGATTTTTAAAACTGTACCAGCGTTATTTCAGAAAGAAAACGTATAACCAATGATAAGCAAGCATGTATTTGCTTTGATAGCGGCCCTCCTGCTGCTTCATTGCAACGGCTTTGCACAAGTGAAACTGGCGGCTGCCAGAGACTCTTTGTTTTTAGATGAAGAAGCCGATCTTCAACAGCAATTGATACCGCTTGACAGTATCATTACCATTGCGATGCAAAATTCGCCTGCCATCAAATTTCAACAGGATGGTGTGGATGCTGCGCATTACCAGGTGAGATATATGCAACAGCAATGGACCAACGACATTGCAGGTTTTTTTAATTATGCAACCGGCAATCAAAATCTCCTTACTACGGGCGGCGTAGTACCTGGTGGCGTAGCTTCTTCCAACCTCAGCAACGGCTACCGTACCGGACTGCAAATTACATTGCCACTGTATGAACTGGTAGGCAGAAAATCAAGGGTTAATATTTATAAAGCCGAACTGCAATCCAGTATTGACAAGCGCGACCAGGTGAAGCAGGAAGCCGTGCAGGTTTTGGTTCAGCTTTATTACAATCTATTGTACGCGCGTAATCTTTTGAACATTCGCAGCGATGCCAAGCAAGCTGCTATCAATCAGTACCAGGTTGCATCGCTTGAGTTTAAAGACGGTATTGTATCCGCTTCTGAATTATCCCGGATAAAAGAAATAGAAGTAGATGCCCGGGCTTATTTCGAAGAAGCCAAGCGCCAATTCTCAACATTTTACTTTCAGTTCCAAAATATGATTGGCGTGCCGATGTCTCAAATCATGCTGCGAAAAAAATGAAAATCATCCACTACATACGATTGTTGCTCCGTAAACTGTTGTGGGTGCTTTTGGTGCCCATCCTTTGTGCAGGTGCGGTGTATTATTTCACTCGCAATATGCCGAAAGATTATGTTAGCAACACCACGCTTTATACCGGTGTTGCCAGCGGCTATTCTATTACAAATAATGATGAAGACCAACGCGTAGATAACTTTGCTGTAAACAATGCGTTTGATAATTTATTAGCTACTGCAAAATCAAGACAAACCATTGAACAAGTGGCGATGCATTTGCTCGCCGAACATCTGTTGTTGCGCAAGCCGGATGTAAAAGAATTAAGTGGTCAGGGTTATGAAGATTTAAAAACAATTGCTGGCGAGAAGTTGATGCAAAAGGCACAGCAGTTAGGCGATACGCTAAGCGTTTACAATTATTTACAAAGCGTTTATGCGTCTAAATCAGATAACCCCGTAGCTCGTATATTAGATGCAAAAAAATCATTTTATAGTATAGATAATATTACTTCCAATCTTACCATGACACGTATCAATTCGAGTGATATGGTGCAGATTGTTTACACGTGTTCTGACCCTGCAGTAGCCATGCGCACCTTAGAATTGCATTCACAGGTTTTTATTGCCAAATACAAAGGCTTAAAGGTTGATCAAACCAATTCGGCGGTTGATTACTTCGAAAGAAAATTAGCAGAAGTAAAATCAAAGTTGCAGTCCTCCGAAGACGAATTAAAAAACTTTGGAAAAGATCATCAGGTCATTAACTATTATGAGCAAACGCGCTACATCGCGCAAGCGAAAGAAGAAGTAGATAAGGAAATTTACCGGATGAAGGAAGAACGCGATGCCAGCACACAAACTTTAAAATTGATTGAAAGCAAATTAAACGGGAGAGAAAAACAAATTACCAACAGCACTAATCTGATGCGGCTGCGTCAAAACTTAGCTGCTGTAAATGCGCAGCTTGAAGTGGCTACCGTTTATAACAACGCACAAAAAATAAGCGAATTAACCGATAAGCGAAAAGCCATTGAAGACTCCGTCAGGCATGAAACCACCAATTACAATCATTTGAGTTATTCTACCGAAACGGTGCCGCGTACCGATCTGATTCAGGAGTGGGTGAACAATGCCATCGCTTCCGACAAAGCCAATTCTAACCTTACTGTATTAACCAATACACATGGTGATTATTTGGACGAATACAAAGAGTTTGCGCCCTTGGGTTCTACAATCAAAAGGCTCGACCGGCAAATTGATATTAACGAGCAGGAATTTCTTTCCATTCTTCATGGTTTGAATTTGGCAAGATTGCGCCAAAGCAGCATTTCATTAAGTTCTAATCTGGTTGTTATTGATGCACCTTTCTTCCCGTTGGTGCCGCAGGCATCTAAACGTTTGTTGTTGGTAATTGCCGCTTTTATGGTGGGCTTTATCACGGTTGGTTCGGTGGTAGTTGGTAAAGAAGTTTCCGATGCCTCAGTTCGCACACCAGAACGTGCAAAGAAAATCATCGGGTTGCCACTGTGTGGTGTTGCACTTTCTGAAGATTTAACCAAAGCCGGTAAGTTGTACAAGCCAACACTTGCCGCCATTTTAACCGAGCAAATGGTAACCACCTTACTGCCGTTTATTAATCATTCTATTGATATAAATGGCAAAGCACAAATTTCGTTCATCACAACAAAGGCAGATGTTTACAGAGCAAAAGATGTTTTGGTTTTGCACCAACAATTGATCGCTTTGTATCCTGATTTATTATGGGTAATTCCCGAACAAAATACAACCTTGTTCTCGCAAGTGTTGCCAGCCCATTCATTGGCTACTTATACACCTTCCATTGAGCAATTGAACGACAAATGTGTGAGTCAATTGATCCATCAGGACATTTCAACGCACCGGCTCATCTTGTATGTATCTCCCAACATTTCACGCAATGCGTTGCCGCATTCTATTGTTAAATCATCCGCTGCCAACTTGCTGGTATTTGATGCGAGAACCGTGTGGCAACCGGCTGAGCGTGAATTATTGGCAAAAACAAAAAACATTGACCGCAGCATTTCTTTTTATACATGGTTGGTAAACACATCAGATGTGAATGTTGATAGCATATTGGTAGAGATACCAAAAAAGCGAAGCTGGCTTCGCCGGAAAGTAAAAAAAGTGGTAGCACATAAATTATCATAGCATGAAATCAGGGGTAAAACCGGAACATATCATCTGCTTTGCTTTGCCTCAATGGGAAGCGGCTTATCTGCGCTCAACCGTAGAACTGATGAAGTGTGCCGCACATAATAACCTGGTGCTGTATGTTGATTATGCCTATACTTTTTCGGATTGTATAAAAGCAATGCAGGGCAAATCAAAATTGGAATGGAAAAGAGCTTTGGGTTTTAAAAAACGCCTGCGCAAATGGAGTGGCGATGAAAACAAAGGAATGTACTTACTAACGTTGCCGCCGGTGTTTCCATCGTTTGTTTTTACCTCAAAAAAACTGTTTAGTAAAGCCAATCAATTCAATGCTGCTTTCACGGGGCATTTCATCAACAAAGCAGTGAAGAAGCTGGGTATGACAAACATCATTAGCTTCAACGCATTTCAACCATTTTTAGGTTTATGGTGGAAGATAAAAGGAGTTGATTTTAATATTTATTATTGTTACGACGACTTTATAAACGTACCTTATTTTAAAGGCTTTGCCGAAGAAGCGGAACGAAAATTTATTGCGCAGGTTGATTTACTGATTGTAACATCAGACGAATTAAAAAGGCGAAAACAACAAGCCTGTACACCTGTTGAAATTGTTTACAACGGCGTTCATTTCAATTCATTTTATCAGTATAAAAAAAGAGTTGATGTAGCTGCAACATTGCCTAAAACCATTGGCTATACCGGCAGCATTGATAACCGTATTGACATTGATTTGCTGGAGCCGGTAGTAAAGAAGATGCCTTATGTGAGCTTTACTTTTACAGGAAAAGTTTTTGATAAAACTGTTTACAATCGCTTATCGCATTACAACAATGTAACCTTCATTCCGCCGGTAGCTGCCGATGAAGTTCCGAAGCTGATGAGCGATGTGCAGGTAGGCATCATTCCTTATAAATTAAACTCATTAACGGCTGCCATTTATCCGTTAAAAGCAAACGAGTATTTAGCAATGGGATTGCCCGTGGTGATGACGCCGTTTGCTTCCATTGGCGAAGCCGATGAAGTGATTTACCGTGCCGGAAATAGTGAAGATTTTATCAGCAGCATCAACGATGCTTTTTTGCAAAACAATACGGAACTGCAGGAAGAGCGCATCAGCATTGCAAAGAAAGCCGACTGGCACATAAGAGCAGAGCAGCTGATGCGTTTTATAAAAATGTACAAAAACAAAAAGGACGCAGCCAAAGCTTTGTAAACACAACAGCAATTCAATATCATGCTTAAAAAATTATTTTATAGCAATACATCATGGTCTTTGATTTCCAATGGAGCAACCGCTTTGTTGGGCTTTGTAAATCTTGCGTTTATTGCACGACAATTTTCGCAAACCGATGCCGGCAAATGGTTCATGCTGCTTACCGTTTATACCTTGCTTGAAATGTTGCGCAGTGGCTGGGTGCAAACGCCGTTTGTGCGTTATTTTGTGGTAGCCAAAGATGAAAAAGAACAAGGTTATTTAATAGCCGCTTCCTGGCAATTGCTACTTGGTTTTACCGTTGTTCTTTCCGCCATCGTATCAGTTGTGTTTTATTGTGTCAGCCATCAATCTGTTGCATATTCATTGGCAGCGCAGCTAACGGTTCTGTGGTTGTTTGCCACCTTGCCTTATCAGTTACTGCAATGGCAATTACAGGCAAAAAGCTGGTTCAAAAAGCTGGCAATTGTGCGGTTGATATTTCCACTTTGTTTTACCATTTTATTGTTGTTCCAAATCAAATTAAAGTTGCGTATTGAAACACTTGCAGCCCTTTATGCCATGCTTCAATTCGTTGCCGGAATGATTGGCTTTTGCACCGGATGGTTGCATTTTGGTAGCTGGAAAAATGGGGCAAAAACAAAACGCAAACAACTTTCAGGCTTTGGCAAATACAGTATGCTTACGATGGTTACCGCCAACTTATTAAGAAGCTCTGATCAGTTTATCATTGCCTCTTTTTTAGGGCCTGCTGCATTAGCCATTTACGCAGTTCCGCAAAAATTAATTGAAGCCATCGAAATACCGGTTCGTTCATTTGCATCGGTGGCTGTACCCAAAGCCACATCACTTTGGCAAAACGAAAAAGTTCAACAGCTTCGCCGATTTTTTTATAGCCAGTGCGGTATGCTCACTGCGTTGATTGTTCCTCTTTTACTAACGCTCTTCCTGTTTCCCTCTTTTATTGTTTCCCTGTTGGGTGGAGGCAAGTACGCGCAGTCTTCAATGGTGTTGCAGATCTTTTGTTTTTATGCTATTTTATTGCCGCTCGACCGTTATTGCGGCGTGCTGTTGGATGCCAGCAACCGCCCGCATAAAAACACAATAAAAGTAATTCTGATGCTACTCATTAATGTTGCCGGCGATTTGATTGCCGTGTACAGCGGCTGGGGCATTTATGGTGTGGCGGCTTCATCAACTGTTACGTTCTTAATGGGTGTTATCATCGGCTGGATTCAATTAAAAGATATACTGCTCGGCTTCTCTGCCAATCTTCTTTGGAAAGAAGGCGTTCTCAATTTTTATCAAACATTTATCAATAAACCACACGCTTTATAATGACAACCGCAAGGGCAATCTATCAATCAACGGTTACGCAACTTCTGCTGATAACAGGAGTGGCTTTAGCGTTGGCGTATGTGATTGCTACCACCGGCATTATGGGCGCAGGAGCCTTGCTGGCATTGCCTTTTGGCGTTGTGTATGTTGTTCTGTTATCTAAAAACCCACGCCTCGGTTTGTACACGGTTATGTACATCGGCTTTACTTCAAACGGCATTGGTCGTTACTCCGATGCACCTTTGGGTCTAAGTATTGACATTGTGTTGCTGCTTACGCTCATCGTTGCTTTTGTAAAGTTGCCCAAACGCAATTATAAATATTTGAAAAACCCTTTTGTATGGGGTATTACAGTATGGACGGTGTTTACCATTTTGGAAGTTGCCAACCCGGAATCAGTAAGTGTATCAGCCTGGTTTTATGCAGTGCGTGGCACATCTTTTTACATGATTCAACTTATCATTCTAACCATCTTGTTGATGAATGATAAAAAGAGTTTAGAAACCTTTTTACGCATCTGGATTATCTGGTCGGTATTCGCAGCCCTGTGGGCATTAAAGCAAATATATATTGGCTTGAATGCTGCCGAGCAAGCATGGCTGGCAGCAGGTGCTTATAAAACGCATTTGCTGTTTGGCAAGCTGCGTGCCTTTTCTTTTTATTCTGATGCCGGACAATTTGGTGCGGCAATGGGGCACGTTCTTTTGGTGTGCATCATCCTTGCGTTGGGACCTTTCTCTCTGAAACGCAGATTGCTGCTTTGGGGTTTGTGCATTTTATTTTTTTGGGCGATGGCAATTTCGGGTACGCGGGGTGCCATGTTTGTGCCGCTTTCAGGGATTATGGTGTATTTGTTTTTGAGCAAAAATTTCAAGATTCTTTCTTTGGGTGTTGTGGTAGTAGGCGTGCTGTTTTGCCTTTTGAAATTTACAAACGTTGGTTCAGGCAATTATCAGATTCAACGAATGCGCAGCGGTCTCAATCCCAACGATCCTTCACTACAGGTGCGGTTAAATAATCAGGCAAAACTAAAAGTGTATCTGGAATCGCGGCCCCTTGGTGGCGGCATTGGTTCATCGGGTTATTGGGGGCTTCGGTTTTCGCCCAACTCATTTCTTGCGCAAACACCTACTGATAGCTGGTATGTAAAAATCTGGGCAGATACAGGCATTGTTGGTTTGTATTTGCACATAGCTATGTTGTTGGTGTTTGTTGCTACGGGTTGCTTTCTCATTTTTAAAATGAAGAACGATAAAAAGTTACGGCAAATCAGTGCTGCTTTATTTGCAGGCTTTGTGGGCATTGCTTTCGTAAGTTATGGCAATGCAGTTATGGGGCAAACGCCAACCAGCGTAGTAGTGTTTATGAGCATTGGTTTTATATGGTTGATTTATCGTTGGGATAAACGAATCAAAAGTAAAAATTCAGAAGACGAAATTTTAACAGACGAAACGGATGAAAACTGAAAATACATACCAACCGCTTGTTTCCATCATTACCGTTAACTACAACACGGCTGAAGTAACGATGCAGTTGCTTCAATCTTTACAAAACATTACGTACTCGAACATTGAAGTGATTGTAATTGACAATGCTTCTGTGCAAGATGCTTCGTGTATACCTGCTACCTATCCAAATATCATTTTTGTGCAAAACCAAAAGAACGAAGGCTTTGCCGGCGGCAATAACAGAGGCATTAAAAAAGCGAAGGGAGAAATTATATTTTTATTAAACAACGATACAGAGGTGGATTCTTCGTTTATAGAACCGGTGGTGAAGTTGTTTGGGGAAGATAGTAACATTGGCATCGTTAGTTCGAAGCTCATTTATTATCATTCCGATAAAACCATACAGTATGCCGGGGGTAAAGGCATCAATCCGTTTACAGGACGAGGCACTTTTACAGGCGGTGGTGAAAAGGATAAGGGACAATACAGCCAACCAATGCAAACGCGTTTGGCGCATGGTGCTGCCATGGCTATTCACCGCAAAGTATTTGATGCAATTGGCTTGTTGCCGGAGATGTATTTTTTGTATTACGAAGAACTTGATTTTAGTGAACATGCGCAACGGGCAGGGTTTGCCATCTGGTGCCAGCCGCAATCGGTAGTGTTTCATAAAGAAAGCATGAGTATTGGTAAAATGAGTTCTTTAAAAGTGTATTATCTGAACAGAAACCGGCTGTTGTTTATTAGAAGAAACATCTTTGGTGTGAAAGGGATAATATGTCGTTTGTTTTTTATAACCGTATCAGTACCGGCTGGCATCATCAGGTACAGCTTAAGAGGCAAATGGAACTTTGCCTTTAAAATATGGCAAGGTTTAATTTGGAATTTTAAATATTAAAGTAAGTAACAAGATTTAAGTATCAAGGAGCAGGAGACAAGGAACAACGAAGAAGAGACAAGTATCACAAATCAAAATCTGAAATCAAAAATCTAATATCAGCTTATGAATTATCTCAATCCATTTATCTATTACGCAACACTTGTTGTGTTTATTTTTCTTGCATTGCAAAGCGCATATTTATTGGTTTTTGCCCTCGCGGGGCGGTTGATTACGCTGCGCAAATACAAAGCCGCTCATCAGCAAGGCAGCTTTGTAATTTACATTCCGGCCTATAAAGAAGATGCAGTAATTATAGATACGGCAAAAGCAGCATTGGCTTTGAATTATCCCGCTTACCGAAAGCATGTTGTAGTAATTGCCGACTCGCTGCAACCCGCAACCCTGTTGGCTTTGCGCCAGTTGCCCATACAGGTGGTTGAGGTTTCGTTTGAAAAAAGCACAAAAGCAAAAGCGTTGAATGTGGCCTTGCAAAAAACCGTTGGCGAGTACGATTATGCATTGGTTCTAGATGCCGATAATGTTTGCGCAAAAGGCTTTTTATATCGGATGAATGATGTGTTGCAGAGCGGCTTTATGGTAGTGCAGGGGCAACGGGTTGCTAAGAATACCAACACCACTTTTGCTTTGCTCGATGCCATCAGCGAAGGCATCAACAATCATATTTTTCGCAGGGGGCATCGGGCGTTGGGCTTGTCGGCATCTATCATTGGGTCAGGGATGGCGTTCGAATTCAATTTGTTCAAAAGCATCATGCCTGAAATTACGGCAATAGGTGGTTTCGACAAAGAACTGCAATTGAGTTTGTTTCACAACCGCATCTATTTTGGTTATGCGCCAAAAGCAATTGTGTACGATGAAAAAATAATGCAGCAAACCCATTTTGAAAACCAGCGCAAGCGATGGATGTCGGCGCAGGTTCATTACATGAAGCATTACTTTTTCTCGGGCTTCCTCCATTTACTAAAAGGTAATGTAAACTTCTTTGACAATGTGATTCAAACGGCATTGGTGCCACGTATCCTTTTGCTGGGCATCACACCGGTAATCGCATTGTTATCTTTATTGGGAGGTCCTGGTTTGCCCTCAGTTTATTGGGTTTCGTTGTGGGCGGTTACTTACTTCGCTATTCTCATTTCCATACCGAAAAAGTACATAACTCATCAACTGTTTAAAGCCATTTTATTTTTACCCATTGCCTTTATCAGCATGGCAAAAGTTCTTTTTACATTAAAAGGTGCCAACACAACATTTCTTCACACACCGCATAGCGGCGATATAAAAATCCAGTAAAATGAAAATTGCTATTGAAGCGCAACGTTTGTTTCGACCGCAGAAACATGGGATGGATGTGGTGGCTTATGAGCTGTTGCGCCGCCTGCCATTGCAGAAAGATGAACATGAATATCATGTGTTGGTGAAGAATGGAAAAGACAGATGCATTGAGCAAGCCGGTTCGCGAACCGTGCATACCACACAGTCTGCACCTTATGCTGTATGGGAGCAAGCATTGCTTCCTAACTATTGCGATATAATAAAAGCCGATTTGCTGCATTGTACTGCCAGTACAGCGCCGCTACACGTAAAACAACCGCTGATACTCACTTTGCATGATGTTATTTTTTTAGAGCAATCTTATGTAAAAGCAAGCTGGTACCAACGTTTGGGCAATACCTACCGCAGTACCATTGTTCCGGCAATTGCAAAAAAGGCGGCGCGTATCATTACCGTTTCCGAGTATCAGAAAATGATCATTTCTAAACGCTTGTCTATTCCGGCAGAAAAAATGAGCGTGATTCACAATGGTGTAGACGACCGGTTTTTTATTCCTTATAACGAAACAAGGATAACCACAACGCTTGAAAAATATGGTATTGAACCGGGCTATATTTTTTTCCTGGCAAACTCCGACCCAAGGAAAAATACAATTGGTGTTTTGTCTGCGTATGCCATGCTGATAAGCCGGTTTCCTTTGTCGCCACGGCTGGTAATAAAGGGATTGAATAAAGAGCAACTGCAAGTCATTTTACAAAAAGAAGGTTTACAATCGTTGATAAACCGCATTGACCTTGTTGGTTATGTTGAGTACGAAGATTTGCCCCTATTGTACCAGGGTTCATCCATGCTTTGGTTCCCGTCGTTTAAAGAAGGTTTTGGGCTGCCCATTATGGAAGCAATGGCTTGTGGCGTGCCGGTGATTACTTCTCAAGCATCGTGTATGCCTGAGATAGGCGGCGATGCAGCTTTGTACATCAATCCTAAGTATCCACAAACCCTTACACATGCAGCTACACAAATTTTAGAAGATAAAGCAAGGGCTTTGGAATTATCACAAAAAGGAAAAGAAAGAGCAAGGTTGTTTACATGGGACAATGCTGCAAAGAAGTTAGTGCATATTTATAACGAAGTAGAACGGATGATTTCATAATGGGATATGCTTCACTTACATACCCTTCAGCAGTGTGACTGCCAAGTGATCAGGGCAATTAAAAAGAATGAGAGAACAGATACGTAATTACAACAATTCAATATTTAAAGACCAATATTATGCAACTCATTTCTATTGTTTTCTGGGTGTCATTTTTTATTGTTTTTTATGCCTTTGCCGGCTATGGAATTGTTATCACTTTATTGGCAAAAACAAAAAGAAAGCCCGTTACTGCCGAGCCTTCCGAATGGATGCCGGTAACGCTGGTTGTGCCTTGTTATAATGAGGCTGACATCTTGCAAGAAAAAATAAATAATTGCTTTGCAATGGACTATCCGAAAGAGAAATTGCAATTGATGTTTATTACAGATGGCTCAACCGATAACTCGCCACAAATCATACAGCAATATCCTAACATAACCTTGTTGCATTCATCCGTTCGCGGTGGTAAAAGTGCAGCAGAAAACCGTGCGATGCAACACGTAACCACGCCGGTTGTCATTTTTACCGATGCCAATACAAGCTTAAATACAAACGCTGTAAAAAATATTGTTCGTCATTTTTATAACGAAAAAGTCGGTTGTGTTTCGGGTGAAAAAAGAGTAATGACAGCAAGCGATGATGGTGCCAGCGCAACAGAAGGCGTGTATTGGAAATACGAATCGTTTTTGAAAAAAAGAGACTCCGACTGGTACACGGCTGTAGGTGCTGCAGGCGAGCTGGTTGCCTTTAGAACCTCGTTGTATGAAGAGATGCCACATGATACCATTTTAGACGATTTTATACAAAGCATGATCATTGCTTCCAAGGGCTATAAAATTGTATACGAGCCCGAAGCGTACGCCATGGAAGTGCCTTCGGCAAACATAAAAGAAGAGATCAAACGAAAGGTCCGCATTTGCGCTGGCGGGTGGCAAAGTATTGCGCGTTTGCAACCACGCATGGGCTTTGGAAAGGACGCCAGGCTTGCATTTCAGTATTATTCACATCGCGTTTTGCGCTGGACGGTTACGCCATTTTTAATGATTGTTATGTTCATCACATCGGGCTTTTTAAGCATCAATGGAAATGGATTTCAACAAAGCGTTTTTGTTTTGCAGGTATTCTTTTATACAAGCGCATTGGCAGGTTATATCGCCGAAATGAACAACATAAAAATAAAGTTGTTGTATGTGCCTTTTTATTTCTGCATGATGAACTGGTGCGTGATAGCAGGCTTAAAACGATACCTGAAAAAACAGCAATCGGGAGCCTGGGATAAAGCAGTAAGAAAAGCAGCCATCGTTCAATCCTAATCTTTATTCAATCCTATTTTTTGTGCAAAAACAAATCCAATGAATATAGCAGCCACCATAAAAAGTGATGCGCGGTTAAAGCAGTTTGTACATTCGTTATTGATTGCCAATGCAAGGCCACGCCTTTGGGTGCGTTGGCTGGTTACACCGTTTACAAGCAGCCGGGGCAAGGGCGCAGTGATCAGAAGAAAAGCAAGATTAGATGTGCTTCCGTTCCGAAAATTTTATCTCGGTGCGCATTCTACCATCGAAGATTTTTGCACTGTAAACAATGGTGTTGGCGATGTAATTATTGGCAGCGATTCGCGCGTTGGCATTGGCTCTGTAGTGATTGGTCCGGTAACAATTGGTAACCAGGTTATCATTGCGCAAAACATTGTAATGAGTGGATTGAATCATACTTATACCGATGTAGACGTTCCCATTCGTTTGCAAAAAGTAACCACCGCGCCAATTGTAATTGAAGATGAAGTCTGGATTGGTGCTAATGCTGTACTCACTGCTGGCGTTACCATTGGCAGGCACAGTGTTGTGGCAGCCGGCTCGGTAGTTACTAAAGATGTTCCGGCTTACAGCATTGTGGCGGGCACACCTGCGCGGGTAATGAAGCAATATAATTTTGAAAAGAAGGAATGGATAAAAGTATAGGGCTTACTTCTATTTTAAGAGATGATTCTAACGAAATGAAATAGCTTCTGAATAATTGCCCTCCGACTTTATAACTTTATTTTATTATTATTACATCACCAAATTTTTAACTACTGTTTTATGAAGTATTCGATCACTATATTGTTTTTCCTTTTTTACATGCATTCCGTATTTGCCGCAGGAGACACCATACGTTTACAACGTGCCAACAATACGGTTTATGTGCCCGATGCCAGTAAATTGATACCTCCTGGTTCGGTAGTGCAATTAGAAGGCGATTATCTGTTTTACAAAGTACTGAACGTGCAGGGAACGGCGGATAGCCCAATTGTTTTTGTTAATAAAGGTTTGGTTCGCATCGGAGGTTTCAAACCCTATACGTTTCAGGTGCAAGGACAACATTTTATCATCAATGGCAGCGGCGATCCTAATTACAAATATGGTTTTTTGTTGAACTATGATACAACAGTAAAAGGAAACAGCTATGGTTTTTGTCCAAACAATTCATCCGACTTTGAAATGCATCATGTTGAGATGATGAATGCAGGAACAGGTGTGTTTCAAAATCCAACTTATGGCGGTGCAATGAGTAATATTTACTACCACCATCTTTATATTCATGATTTGAACGACCCCAATTCCAATCCACAAGGCAGAGCAGAAGCCTTCTATTTAGGCAGCACGAAAGATACCATTCCTTATCATGCGCCTTACTCTTTTCACAATTGCCGCATCGAAGATTGCTATATGGAAAATCTTACGGGTGATGGCATCCAGGTAGCGATTGGTGATTTCATTATCCGAAGAGATACGGTGCATAATTATGGAAAAGCACACATACCTATGCAAGACAATGGGATATTAATTGGGCAATGCACTTCGGCAATTATTGATAGTGTAATTGTTGATAGTAGTTCGGGCATTGGCATGCAGATATTTGGCACAGATAGCGTGATTGTTACCAACAGTTTGTTCAGCCACATTCCGGGTCAGGCTTCTATCCCGGAAGATGTAATCTACATTAATGGCAAAGGCCCGGTTCCTTTAAACGTGCGTTTCCAAAACAACATCATTACCGCCAGCAGCGGTCGGCAGGCTATTACCAATGCAACGCCCAATGCCAATACCAACGGCTCTGTGTTTATCAACAATTATATTGATGGCAATTATACGCATCTGTATGGTATCAATAAAACAAAAGACCAGTGGATAATGAACCCGGTTGCCCAAAATGGTAAACGTAAGAAAGCTACAACCTCAACGGCTTTGCTAACGCATCATGCAATGATGCATTGGAAGTAAAACCTGGTGTTTTAAATGAGATAAAAGAGAAAGTGGTTGTTAGAAATTGAATAAAAACAAAAGCTCCTTTTGATGGTTTATCAAAAGGAGTTTTTGTTTTATCATCAACAACTGGTTGTTGTTAATGTAGTATTTAAAATGAATAGAAAGAGGGAATCAACAATTACACAACCTTTTCAAGATGGTTTGTTTTTGCTCCAGATTTTTGTTGATTGTTACAGCCTGCCAGCCGTTGGTATAGCGATTCGTTTTTAGCTACCATCGTTTCAAGGTCATACTTTTTATACGTGCTGTTAATTGCGCCCTGTGCCAACCGGCTGCGCAGCTCTTTGTTAAAGCATAATGTTGTGATAGCTTCTGTGAGATTTTCTTCCAAACGATCAATCTCAATTAAAAGCCCGTTCTCGTTGTGTTGCAGGATTTCAGGTGTACCGTTCACATTTGTTGCCACCGTTGTTTTGCCCATCGAAAGAGCTTCAATCAGGGCAATAGAAAAGCCTTCCCACAAAGAAGGCAAAACAAAAATGTCTATGGCCGCCAACACATCGGGAACGTCTTGCCGGAAGGGCTGCACAATCACGCGGTTCTCCAGATGCAGCTTTTGAATGAGCTTCGTTATATCATCCTTCAATTCTCCGTCTCCTACCAATAGCAGCTTTGCTTTTGGCACTTTTTTGCTCACTTCTGCAAATGCCCTGATGAGTTGTAAAGGTTGCTTTTGTAATGTGAATCTTGCAACTGAGCTGATAAGAATTTCATCTTTCCGAATGTTCAGCTCTTGCCTTATGTTCTTATACGTTCCGTAAGGATTGAACTTTTGCGGATCAACAGAATTGTAAATGATTTCAGCCTCAAAGGTTCCAAACTCTTTTCTGGCTTCGGTGCGGTTGGCTTTTGCACCGCATACATTTACGCTGGACTGGCGGGTAAGATATTTTTCACCTTGAATGCGAAGCGCTTTTACAATTGGGTTTTGACCTTCGTGAAACGACCAGCCCTGGTTGGTATAAATGAGCGGAAGATGGTCGCTTTTGGCTGCGCTGAACACATTCGACATAGCTCGCGTTCCCTGTGCATGAACAATGTGAACGTTTTCGTCTCTAACAATTTGCTTTACTTTTTTCCAAACTCTAATATCGAAAGGCGTTTCAGTATACACCACATAGGTTTTTACACCCATTGTTTTCAGTCTTTCAATCATCGGCCCTTCGGTAAAAGCAAGCACAACAGGTTCAAATTTTTCTTTGTCTATCTTTTCAACAAGGCTTAGTACATAAGTTTCACCGCCACCAATTTTTCCCTGTCGGATTGCCAGTAAAATTTTTATCTTTTCTATTGGATTCATTCTGAAATGGATTTGAATAAATAACTGAAAACAATGCTTTTTATTGTGTAGAAATAAGATGTTTTTTAAAACGGATAAACACAAATGCAGTGAGGCTTTGCAACAATTTATTTAGTCAAAGTTTCAATCTATAAAACAGAAACCGATAACAGCAAAAAATGGCAAAAACAAAAAGCTGCTGAATATAAAATCCAGCAGCTTTTGTTATTCTTTCAAAATCATTTTAGGCGTTGATTTCCTTCTCTCTTTGCCACCATTTGTAACCAATGAAACCGGCAATACTAAGTGGTGCTGCCATCAGATACAAAATACCTGCATTCAAACCTTTGCCCGGTGTTTCACCCAATTGTGATGCAGTTTTAGTGCAGATTGAACATTGTGCATTAGCAGCACTTATTGTTGTAAAACTTATCAAAATTATCAGTATCCACTTTTTCATGTGCGCTCATTTTCTCTGCAAAAATAAAAGTAAATGTTGGAATGTAAAGCAACATCAGGTGTTATTAATCGCTTAACGCACTCATGTAAAAGACCTATAAGGTTTTTAAAACCTTATAGGTCTTTTACTATAAACCCGTAGCTCATGACTCGCAACTTTCCTATAAACTCATCATCTCTTTGAACTTCACGGTTTGCCTTCGGCTCACTTCTATTTTTTCGCCTCCTTTCAGTTCTACCAGCAAGCCGCCGTTGAAGTAAGGCTCTATCTTTTCAATCCATCTTAAATTGATAATGTGCTTGCGGTTGGCGCGAAAGAAAGTGCGTGGGTCAAGCCTTTCTTCCAGAGCGTTCAGCGATTTTAAAATGAGAGGTTTGTTTTTGTCGAAAAATACTTTGGCATAATTACCTGCACTTTCAAACAAGCGGATTTCGCCCAGCTTCACAAACCAGCAACGCTCGCCATCTTTTACAAACACCTGGTCGGCATCGGTAAGCGGTCCGCGCGAAACTACACCATTGGCTTCTGCAGCTTCTTTCGATATTTCGTATTGTACTTTTTGTATGGCATCGGTTAAGCGTTTGGGCTCTATCGGCTTTAATAAATAATCCAGCGCATTTACTTCAAACGCTTTCAGGGCATATTCATCGTAAGCTGTTGTAAACACCACATGTGGCGCACGTTCTAATTCTTCCAGCAACTGAAAGCCGGTTTTGCCGGGCATTTGAATGTCTAAAAAAATCAAATCCGGGTTTTGCAATTCTGTTTTTTCAACACCTTCATCCACGTTGGCAGCTTCGTCTATCACTTCTATTTCAGGATGGTCATGTAATAATTTCTTTAACTCGTTGCGGGCGAGACGTTCATCATCAATTATAATTGCTTTGATAGGCATAGTTATGTTTTAGGTACGATGTTCGATTTGTGATGTTCGATGTTACAAAATAAGTAAGAGTTTGTTTTTGCCTATATTTTTACTTTCTCTGTTTGCGATACAGGCAATATGATCTTGGCTTCTACCAAATTATCATCGGTATCTTTTATGTGAAAAAAAGCCTGCGAGCCAAACAGCAATTGCAGCCGGTTAATGGTACCGCTAATGCCAAAGCCATCATTGTTGTGCAGGCTGCCATTTAGCATTCCTGTGTTTTGTACAACCAGTTCGTGATGATCGTCAAACCTGTCTGACTTCACTTTAATAATACCGCCGTTTTTTTGTTTGCTGATGCCATGTTTAATGGCATTTTCAACTAAGGTTTGCAGCATCATGGGTGGCACAGGAAGGTCTAATGTTTCTTCATCAATGTCGTATTCAATCTGCAATCTGTCTTCAAAGCGAATGTGCTCCAGCGCAAGATAATCTTTTACAATACTTAGTTCTTTTTTCAACGGTGTGGTTTCCATTTTCTCGGCATACATGCTGCTTCGCAAAATGTTGCTTAATTCGGTGATGGCAGTACGCGCACGTTGTGGGTCTTCATCAACCAAAGCACGAATGCTGTTGAGCGCGTTGAAAATAAAATGTGGATTGATGTGCGCCTTGATGGTTTTTAATTCCAGTTCTTTTACCAGGCTTTGCAAGCGAATTTTATCTAACTGATCGTTGCGGTTGCGAACAATGTAATGGTAGCTAAAATAAATGAGGTTCCAGATGGATAAAAAAAGAAATGGCACTACAACATTGCCCATTACTTTTTGTAAAAAAGATAGGTCTTGCGTTTTCGGATCATCAAGTTCAAGGTTGATAGTGAGAAGCGTATCAACAATTGAATATAAAAACGAAAAGGAAACGGTGATAATGAGCATGTTGCTAATCTGCTTTGCCAGCGGCTGCTGAAGCAGCTCGTATTTACGTATTGCAATTCGCATAATGTGGCTGATCAAAAAGCCTTCGAGTGCAAACAAAAACAACACAGGTAAAAAAGTAGGCGTAGGATTAGCACCAAAAGCAATGTACACCAACGCATACACAACCACAAAAGCACCCCAGCCTGCCTGACACACCCAATACGGAGATAATTTTTGTTTCATGTTGTGTAAAAATAAAAAACAAAGCCGTTGGTAATTCACTCACTGTGATTAATGGCAATTTAAAAGGTTTTGCGGCAAAAGAAAACCTTAGTTGTCAGCGTTTTTTATTGAAGGCCTGCTGTCGTTCGGATCGCGGTGTTCGTACTCAATTTTGAAATCGGCTAAGTTGGGTTTTATCGCTTTTTTGCGGTGCAGTTCGTAGTTGTAAATGGTTTGTCCCAACTGGTACAAAAACGGCTGCCCTACACTTTCAAAATCATACTTATCATCATTTAAAATTTCGTCCTTATTTACATAAATGGTTGCCGAAAGCATGAACTCAACGCCATTGACAAAATCAACCACATAAGATGCATCGGTTAAGAAACCATACGCCCAGCCTACTTTGTTAAACACACGAATGTTGCGCGGCATCGAGTGATGATTGCTATCATTAAAAAAGAATTTTACATAGCTGTCGTAATACTCTGCTGTATCGTACTTTGGATACGGTGTTTGGGATGGAAACTGCGAGAGATATTGTTTCAAAAAATGATAATCTTCTTTTGTAAGATTAAACCGTTGTTGTTGAGGAACTGAAAGTGGAAACAAAATGGATTGTAACATCTGTTGCAGATCGTGCAAGGGAATGGTATTGTGTTTTGCAAAATCCATCGGTTTGTTTACTAGGCTATCGTTTCTGTCTAAATAACCTTTGCCTATGAAAACATGAGTAGGAAACTGAAACGAATCGGTGTTGTAAGCCATGGGTTGCTCGTACAAAGTGTTGCCTTTGGCATCAATGAAACGGATGGGATTGGTGTGCCGGTTTTCATCATCGGTAAAGCCCATAAACTGCCTTACAATGCGCGTGTTGGCATATCCTTTTTGGTGCAGCTTTTCATTAATTGTTTGCTGGCCCACAAACTGATACATGCGGTTGTAAGCATCGTTGTCGCTGATTAAAAATGCTTTCCTGATAAACTGGGCAACGGAAGGTAAATTGGTTTGGGAAGTGCTGTCGTACAGCTCTTTTGTTTGGCGCGGATACACGCTGTCAAACTGCACCGAAGTGAATTTGGTAATGCTTTTATCATGCAGTTCGTCTATCTTTTCTAATGAAAGGGCAGCCAGTGGCAATTTTACGGTTGAAGCCGGATAAAAATACAGTTGTGGATCTACATGAAATGAATAATGAGTAAAGTGAGGTTGGTTGTTTTTGTCCCGGTTGATTTGTGTATAGATGATTTGCAGCCGGTATTCATCAGGATGCGCCAGCACATTTTGAAACAGCGGATCTTTGTTTTTGCCCAAAATGTTAGAGAGAAAAGCATCGGTTTTGGATTGTGAGAATAGATGTAGCGAAAACAAAAGCGATAAAAAGAAAAGGAAGAAGCGCATGGTTAAAAGTATTGAGTACAGAAGCAAAGTTTGCTTTTGCCGTAAAAATGACAACAGTTGGGAAAGCGAAAAAGAAAATAAGTTAGTAAGATTCAGGATTGCGACTTATATGCCGCACTCTTACAATCCTTATCACCGGATGATAGAAGCGATAGCTGATTCTCAAACGATGCTTTTCAAAAGCCCTGTATTCGTTTTTTGAATTATTGATTTTATGCTTATCGGGTGAAAACTTTTCCGGATGTTTTAGCAGTGACTCTATTATCCTCTCAATATCGTTTAATATGAAGTGCATTTTGAGGTGAATCATTGCAAATATATGCAATGGCTTCAGCAAACTGCATAGTTGCTTTTTTATCCCAAACAATTTCTAATTTCATTTGAACCAATTGTTCATCATTGCCTTAACTTCCTCATGGGTATAAAAATCTCCGGCTTCTATTCTTTCTTCTGCTTCCTCAATCTCCTTGTTGTATTCTTCTAGCGTTTGAGGTTTTCCTACAACTTCTTCTTCATCAGCCAACAACTTTACAAATGCTAAAACAGATTTTTTCCGCGACTCACTGAATTGAGCAAGATAATTTTTTAGTTCTTCATCAACAGAAATGTTTGTTGCTTCCATACATTTATTTCTTACAAATTTAAACAAAACCAAATTGCATTTTACCAATAAAAAAAGCCGAAAAAGTAAATCACCTTTTCAGCTTTTTCTCTATGAAAAACAATCCTTTTATCCTACATGCAACCCACATTCTTTTTTAGAGGCTTCCCACCACCAGCGGCCGGCACGCGCATCTTCGCCGGGCTCAATAGCGCGGGTACATGGCGCACAGCCAATAGAAATAAAACCTTTTTCGTGCAGCTTGTTGTAAGGCACATGATGCTGTTGAATGTAGTTAAGCACTTCATCATACGACCAATGCAACAACGGGTTGAATTTATACAATTGTTTCGCTTCGTTCCATTCAACCAGCGGCATGTGGCTTCGGTTTTCGCTTTGCTCGCCACGAATACCGGTTACCCAGATTTTGCAACCCTGCAAAGCACGGTTCAATGGCTCAACCTTGCGAATGCCGCAACAGGAAACGCGGTTTTCTACTGAATGATAAAAACCATTGATGCCTTGTGCATTTACAAACTCCTGAACCGCTTCTGCCTGCGGAAAATAAGTGGTAATATTAATGTTATAACGATAGCCGGTTCGTTCCAGCAAATCGTAGGTTTCAGGAAACAATCTGCCGGTATCAATAGTAAAGATTTCAACGCTTAATTTGTTGCGCGCGATGATGTCGGTCAGCACTTGATCTTCCTGCCCTAATGAAGAGGAAAACTTTACAGCACCCGGAAACAATTTTGTGAAATAATCCAACGATTCTTCAATCGAATGTTCGGCAGCATATTCTTCCAGTAAATTCAAATGTTCCATGTTGCTCCTTATCAAACTGTTTAAAAATGATGAAAACAAAACCGTATTCAACTGTATTTTTTCATCAAAAACAAAAACGAACGATTAGTCAATATTCGGCTGCGGTGTGTAACGCAAATAAGGCTTTACAATCTTCACACCTTTTGGAAATTTAGCATACGCATCTTCCGTTTTTACAGCCGGAGTGATGATTACATCTTCACCCGCTTTCCAGTCGGCTGGTGTAGCTACGCTGTGATTGGCTGTAAGTTGTAAAGAATCAATCACACGCAACACTTCCACAAAGTTTCTTCCTGTAGATGCAGGATAGGTAATGGTGAGTTTTACTTTTTTATCCGGGCCAATTATAAAAAGGGAACGAACGGTGAAGTTCTCTGAAGAGTTCGGATGAATCATGCCATATAAATTAGCCACTGTGCGGTCTTCATCAGCAATAAGGGGAAAACCAACCGATACATTCTGTGTTTCATTGATATCATTAACCCAGCCGTGATGCTTATCCAATGTATCAACACTTACTGCTAACACTTTTACATTGCGCTTTGCAAATTCATCTTGTAAGGCAGCCGTTCTGCCTAATTCGGTAGTGCAAACCGGCGTATAATCGGCAGGATGCGAAAACAAAACGCCCCAGCTATCGCCGAGATAATTATAAAAATCAATTTCTCCGATTGTTGTTTTTGCAGTGAAATTGGGCGCTGTATCGCCAAGACGTAAGCTCATAGTTGATGATTTGTTTTTAATGTAAGAAAACAAAAGTAAGCCGTAAAGGTATTACTTCCCTACTAATTAAGTGGACTAATGATTTTTTTACCGTTTTTTGATAATCTTAATTGAAACACTCGATCTTTCTTAACAGTTTGCAGCATAGCGTTTGCTAAACAGCAATAAAAATAAGAGTATGAAAAAACTGATTTTTGGTTTGATGATGTTGCTGTTAACGGGAGCAACTTCACAGCTATTCGCCCAAAATGGCAATGGACAACAAAGGCAACAGGCGATGAAAGCATATTTAAAAGATTCGCTGAATTTAGCGGACGCACAAATAGATTCTGTTACAGCTATTCAGACGCAATACAGGCCGCAAATGCGTGATATTTTTATGGATCAGTCGGCAAGCCAAAGCGACAAACAAACAAAAATGCAGGCTTTGCAAACCCAGATAGAAGCCAGGTACAAAGCGGCTGGCTTGAGTGACGATGTAATACAAAAAATGCGTGAGCATCAGGATAGAATGATGGCGCAAATGCGCAACCGCATGAACAATGGCGGTGGCGGACAATAAATTGAGAGTAACCACAGAGGCACAAAGACACAAAGGTTCACAAAAAAATAAAAATGAAGACTTGGAGGTTCAGGTTTTTAAAATAGAAAAGACCGTTTTCGAAACGGTCTTTTTTATTGAGGTGAACTTTTACATCTTTTGGGTTTGCCCTATTTTTCCGTTGTAATCATTTGTTTCACATTCCCTGTACGCTTCAACACATTCCAGCCTTGTCCTTCACCCTTAATCGCTTTTCGGATCGAACGATATAAGATAACATACATTATCTGACGGTACACCAATCGCTGCGGAATGAGCCAGAGCAATTTAACAAACTTCTCTTTTTCAAACGCAAAAGCAATAATACTTACAAGAATATCAACCCCAAAAAAGAGAATATAATACAACTCTATTTTATGCAGACTTATCGGGTCGTTGTGGTTCCAGATAAGGCTTATAATGAGTATTAAATCTGCCAGTGGAGCAATGATGGGTAAAATAATCTGGAACAATAAAACATTGGGAAGCGCTACCATGCCCAGTCCTTTGTAATCCGGATTAAAGCAAGCGTCCCTGTTTTTCCAAAATGATTGCATAATGCCATAGCTCCAGCGAAAGCGCTGCTTCATGAATTGTCTGAGTGTTTCAGGAGCTTCTGTAATGGCAATGGCTTCTGTGCAATTGAGCACACGGTATCCATTTCGCAAAATGCGAATAGTAATATCGCAATCTTCGGCTAAAGTATCGGTAGTAAAGCCGCCCGCTTTTTCAATGGCTTCTTTTCGAAAAGCACCAATGGCACCAGGCACTACGGTAATGCCATTAATCAAATCAAAAGCTCGTCTGTCAAAGTTTTGCGCGGTTGTGTATTCAATGCTTTGCCAACGGGTAATCATGTTGTTTTCGTTGCCCACTTTTACGTTGCCGGCAACGGCGCCTATTGGCTTGTTATCGTTTGGTTTTGCCAGCATTTTCTTCATCAGTTGTGTAACGGCATCCTGCTTTAACTGCGTATCGGCATCAATACAAATCACAAACTCATTACTAGTTTGCAAGATGCCATAATTTAACGCAGTAGCCTTGCCACCATTGGGTTTGGTAAGAACGCGCACATTGCTGTAATTTTTAAAAGCATCATACACTTTTTGATAAGTGCTGTCTTTCGAACCGTCATCTACAAACACAATATCAAAATGAGGATAATCCTGCTGCAACAAATTATCAACGGTTTTTACAGCATTGATTTCTTCGTTATAAGCCGGAACAATGATGCTTACAAACGGTGCATTTTCTAAAACAAAGTCATCTTCAAGTTTGTTTTTACGCGATTTTATTTGTTGAATAAAAGCCATTACCGCCATCAACAGAATGCGAAACAAACCGAGCAGAATAGCTGTCCAAAATGCTGCATTAATAAATTGTATAAACCAATACCCAACGGTGGCAATGCTTCCGTTTAAACGGATAAGATTGCTGCTGGCAGGAGGCATCACTACGTCTTTTGTTGTATGCAGTAGTTGCGCTACTGAAATAAACTGAACGCCTTTGTTTTTAAAATAATGAATGATGCGGGGCAATGCCTCTACCGTTGCCTGGCGATTGCCACCGGCATCGTGCAATAGGATAATGCCTTTGTCAGGGTTGGCTTCGTATTGCTGCACAACTCTTGCATAAATACTGTCGGCGCTAACACCTTGTTCCCAATCGTTAGGGTCAATGCTTTCACCCACCGTATAATAATTCTTTTTTTTGCTGATGGCAATGGGCCGCAATTCCGCTTCGGTAGTAGGTTCTGCATCGGCATTATAAGGTGCACGGAATAAAACAGTGCTTCTGCCTGTGATGGCTTCAATAAGCAAACGGGTGGTTTCAATTTCATTCATTGCCCTCTCAGGACTTACCTCCGCAATGTTGGGGTGTGTGAACGTGTGGTTACCAATTTCATAACCATCGTTATACACTTTCCTCACCAAAGGCAAATTGTTCTCCGCCTGGATGCCTATCATAAAAAAGGCAGCGGGTACTTTCTCTTTATTTAAAATATCGAGTATCTGTGGCGTATAAGTTGGGTCCGGTCCATCATCAAACGTAAGCAGCACCTGGTTCTTTACGTTGCCATATTTTTTGATGACATAAGTGGTGGGCAGTTGTTCATATACTTCTTCCGAAACAATGCCTTCCGTACTATCCACTTCTAATTTTATTTTACCGGGAGAAGGTGCTGTAATTACGCTCAGCACTTCACCATCGCCAATATAATCGGGCGTTCCGGTGGGTGTGTTTACATTTCGCAGAATAGAATAATCGAAAGGTTTTTGTTTCAAGCTATTGTTATCGAGGCTGCGGTTATAGTACAACCACAACCGTTCGTCTTCCTGGCCTAACCGCCACAATGCTGTTCCGGCAGTACCGTATTCATCGGCAAAACGAATGGTGTTGAAATTGGTAATGGCATCCGTAAAATAAACCGAATGCTGCAAGCTGTCGGCATCTTTGTATGTGTAATCATTGTTGTAATTATCATTATCAAAATCAATGCTGGCATTGAATTGCTTTGCTGTAGCCAACGCTTGCTGGTAGGTTAGGGTAATGCCTTCGTTGCCTTTCGACCAATCGTAACCATAACCTGCAAAGCACAATATGATTTTATTGGAAGATACATTTTGCGCCATTTGGTCCATCACTTTTTCAATCCATTTCTGGCTGCTTATCGGCCCGGGAACACTGGTGCTGTAATGCTCATCATACGCCATTAAAAACAGGTAGTCATTGTAATTAGCAAGTTCTTTTGTATTAAAGTCTTCATCGTTGGGCATAATATCCTGCGTAACCAGCAAGCCCTGGCTGTGCAATCTTTCATACAAGTTTTTTTGGAACAAAGTCAGAGGTTCATCCGAGCTTTCCTTCAATTCTTCAAAATCAATATTAATTCCCTGAAGTTCATAGAGTCTGATGTACTTAACAATGTCATTAATCAGGCGTTCCTGTTTTTGCGGGTTGTGAAGAATGCGATGTAATAGCGTACCATCAAAATCTCCGTTTTCCTTCGCTATATTAATATTATTGATTAAAGGAATAATACTAACATTGTTTTTCTTCATTAAATGAAGTGCGGCTGTATCAATTTGCGGTTGTAAGGTATCGGTAGCCGGATCGATAAAAAACCATTCAGGCACTACCATGTTCAGCTTCTTTATATTCCGTTGCAAAGAATAAAATGCCTGCGGGTCATCATCAACCCAAAAAGCAGCGCGTACCTGCTGTGTATTCACACGCGGCGGATGACTTCGTAACGAATCGTTTTTTTGTTTTGCCAATAAATAAGGAGTGAAACCCTTGTACTTTCTTAAATCTTTTTTAGAAAATGCCAAAGGCGTAACCGGATGAACAAGCCGAAAAGGCTTGTTTGCCGAATCAGAAAGCGTAGGTAATATGGGTGATAAACCTTTAGATAAGGTGATAACAACAATGGGTATCATTAACAAAGCGGCGGCAACCAAAAACCTTCCTGTCCATTGAAAGCTGCGCCATCTCCACTTCGATTTTGTTTGAAATATTTGCCTTGATTGGCTCATTTGTTTTTCTTTTTTAAACTAAATTTTTGTATTTGTTTTTGATGCTTTTTTGTTCGTTTCGCTTATTAAAAGATTGGTAATATATGCTGACGAAAACGGCACAAATTATACAATGATAGATGCAACACAAAAATGTGTTTTACGTCAAATTTCGGCAATTGAAAGAGGCCAGCAAAAAGGGCAATGGTTTTTGCCACTGCCCTTATCAACAAACTGCTAAACTACGTTATGAATGTGTATCAGAAGAAGGATTGATTGAGTCGTCTTTCCCGTTGTTCTGATTGTTTTGATTTTGATAATTGTTGTTCCCGCTCCGGTTCGGATAGTTGTTCATTCTTCCCCTTCTAAAATTTTCCTGAGCCGTTATAATTGCCTGCTCACGTTCATTTTTCAGGTTGCGAATCTGAGCTCTCCTTTCAGAATGGCTTAATGCTTTTGTTATGCCTTGTTTCTTTGATTTGAGCCTTATAGTTCAACTTGATGGATTGGATTTGTAAAGCCAACTTAGCAGAATTACCTCCATAACCATAAGGAGCTCTATAACCAGCGTACGGATAACCATAATAGGGATAGCCAAAAAACGGATACCCCAACGCCAAACCTATACCTGGATAACCATAACCGTATCCATAGCCAAAACCAACACTCGGAGCAATTATTACGCGTGGCGCAACATAAGTATGAGAGAAACCACCATAAGAATGAGAAAAACCACCAAACCTTCTTTGCGCCGATGCTCCTACACATAATGATAACGAAACCATTACTGCCAATACCGTTTTCATAGATTCTATATTTTTATTTGCTTATGTTATTAGACTTTACAAACTGAAAAAGTAATACCGCTGTTTTACAAAGCGCCGTTTTTAACATTGTGTTGATACAGCCAAATCTCTTTAAAAGAAACATTCGCTTTATAACCGGCTAATGCAAAGTCCTGATTGCTGCACCGATTTGTGGCATACATTTTACATCGTTTCTCACTCTTACATTTATTCAATACAACTATGGAAAACACAACGCAAAGCCTTCATGCTGAAAAAAGTTTTACAGCTAACGTGAATGATTTATACGATGCCTGGATAAATGCCGAAAAACTAAAACAATGGTGGCAACCGGCAGGAAACAACCTGGCAAACGTTGAAAACGATGTGCGCGAAGGAGGCAAAATAAAATATGAATTCGAAGGAAAAGACAAACAAACAACACTTGTAATTACCGGGCAATACAAAGAAGTGAAACCCGCACAGCGACTGGTTTATAGCTGGAACTGGCAAATGCCGGGCTCAGAACATTTGAGCAATAATCCTTTTGAATTGACCATTGAATTTTCGGGTGATGAAAAAGGAAGTACAATTAGTGTTACGCAAACCGCTCAGGACCAAAACGAAGCGATTCAACCCCGACAAAAAGGTTGGGAAGATGAACTGGAAAGCCTGCATCAATTTTTAAAATAAGAGAACAATAAAAACGGATTGCATGAAAGTAGCTTTTGTTTTTGCACACTTTTTTATGGGTTTATTATGAGTAAAATACAGCGTTTGCAACGCATGCAGTTGCTGCCATTGCCGTTGGATGAAGCCTGGGATTTTTTTAGCTCGCCACGCAATCTGCAAGCAATCACACCTTCTTACATGAAGTTCAAAATCATTGGCGATACGTTTAAAGATAAGATGTATGCCGGGCAAATTATTCAATATAATGTGCGTCCGTTGCTCGGCATTCCATTGTATTGGATGACAGAGATAACACAGGTAAAGGAAAAAGAGTTTTTTGTTGATGAACAACGGTTTGGTCCATATGCGTTTTGGCATCATCAACATCATTTTAAAGAAACTGATAATGGTGTTGAAATGACGGATTTATTGCATTATAAAGTGCCTTTTTACAGTTTGGGAAGAATCGCCAATAAGTTGTTTATAGAAAAGCAGGTGAACAAAATTTTCGATTATCGTTATAAGAAAGTTGAAGAAATGTTTGGATAAAGAAATAAGGCACAAGTTTTCAATCTATAGATATGAAAACCTTTGTTGTTCTTTCAATTACTTTGTGTCTTCGCGGCAAATTAAGCGGCAAAAACAAATTAATATGCAAGAACAAAGCAAACTGCAGATGTTTCAAAACCGGCTGCTGAAAGTCTACAAACACAGAAGCAAAATAGCACGAAAACAAAACATTAGTTGCTATCGAGTTTACGACCACGATTTGCCTGAAGCACCTTTCTCCATTGAGTTGTATGGCGATAAAGTGTATGTAGCCGAATACCGGCGAAGACATGGAATGAATGATGAAGAACATGATGATTGGTTAGAGGATTGTTTGCAGGTAATTTCTTATATTTTAGAAATCCCGGCTGACTATATTTTTACCCGCGAGCGAAAGCGCATGAGCCATCGCAGCCAGCAGCAATACGAAAAAATCAACCTGCAAAATGAGTATTTTAAAGTAGAAGAAAATGGCTTGCGATTTTTGGTAAATCTTACTGATTATGTTGACACCGGATTATTTTTAGATCATCGCGTCACGCGTGCCTTGGTGCGCGATGAAGCCGCAGGTAAGCGTGTGCTGAATTTATTTTGCTATACAGGTTCATTTTCCGTGTATGCCGCGGCTGGTAAGGCTTCCAGCGTTACGTCGGTTGATTTATCAAAAACCTATTTGCGCTGGGCGGAAGATAATTTTGATGTAAATCATTACGATAAAACCAAACATCAGTTTGTTCATGCTGATGTAAAACAATATTTGAAAACGTTGCCGCCAAACAGTTTTGATTTGGTAGTAATAGACCCGCCTACTTTCAGCAACAGCAAGCGGATGAAAGATTTTTTAGACATTCAGCGCGACCATGTAGAACTTCTCAATGATGTGTCAAGAGCCACAACACCCAATGGCATTATTTATTTTAGCACCAACTTATCTTCTTTTATTCTGGATAAAGAAGAAATAAAATGCAATGAAATAAAGGACATAACAAAAGCCACCACGCCATTTGATTTTGAAGGAAAACTAAAGCGATGGTGTTACCGGATGGTGAAGTAGAAGTTTGAACCGCGAACCTGCCGGTAGGCAGGGACACAAAGACGCGAAATAATTTGACTTATTCCCTTTTTGTTTTAGTTGTTAAAGCAAGCAAGTTCTGATGCAGTTTTATAATCTGAGGCAATAACATATGCTGCTCATCATTTACCAAAACAAAATCGCACAAACTCATTTTTTCGGCTTCATCTATTTGTTTGCTCATGCGTTGCAATACTGCTTCTTCGGTAATTCCATCACGCTTCATCACGCGCTGAATGCGCACTTCTTGCGGAGCCGATACACCAATGATATAATCCAGTTCTTTAGCCGTTCCTGCTTCAAACAACAAAGCCGCTTCTTTAATTGTATATGGTGTTGTTTGTTGTGCAAACCATCGCCCTGCTTCAGCAATTGTAATTGGATGAACAATAGAATTCAGTCTTTCTAATTGTGTTGCATCGTTAAAAACAATGGATGATAAATAAGCATTGTTCAATTTATTGTTTGCATAGGTTTTCTCACCAAAAGCTGCTATCAATTCCTGGCGAAGAGGAACATTGTTGTTCATCATTTCTTTGGCAACAACATCTGCATAAAATACGGGCACGCCCAGCACTTCAAACACTTTGGCAACGGTGCTTTTGCCACTGCCGATGCCGCCTGTTAATCCTATTCGTAAAGGTGTTTGCATAAATATGTACAAAAACAAAAACCAGAAGTTATCTCTTCCGGTTTTATAAGATGCTATAAATTGTATTGCTTGCCGCTTGTAGCGCTGCTTTATTATTTCTTTTCCACTACCGCCGCAGTTGACGCTTTATTTAAAGCTGCTGTCCACTCACTACTGATGGCACTTTTTTCAATCTTCATGTACATGCCGGGGCTTACTTCCATCTGGAAAGTATTATCGTCATTCACACGGTTGATGGTGCCATGAATACCAGCAATCGTAACAATGCGGTCGCCTTTAGTTAGGTTCTCTAAAAACTTCTTTTGCTCTTTTGCTTTTTTTGCCTGCGGGCGAATCATAAACAACCAAAATACCAGCATAATGGCGCCTAACATAATGAACTGAAAACTGCCGCCGCCCGAAGGTTGGCCATTGGCACTTGTAGCTAATAAAACAGGGAGATTATTAATCATATCATTGTTTGTTTTGTAATAAAATCAGTTTGTTTTTGTTGTGGTGCTTTTTGCTTCCACCGTTCCTGTAAAAACAAGCGTCGTGTTTGTTTTAGGCGTGTTGGTAGTAACGGTAATGCTTTTTCTGATGTCGCCGGGCAAACCATGGTTGCTGTCGAAGGTTCCCACAATTTCGCCTTCCTTACCGGGAGCGATGGCGCTTTTAGTAAAGTCGGCTACAGTGCAGCCGCAGCTTGGCTTTGCATCGGCAATCAGAAGAGGCTTAGTACCCGTATTCATCACATGAAACATCAGCTTTACCTGTTTTCCCCGTTCTACCGTTCCAAAATTTTGAACCGAATCGGGAAATGCTGCTGTGGTAAAATTCTTCGCATCTTTCATGATGCTTTCAGCCTTATTATTCTGGCAGGATGATATTGCCGTAAAAACAAACATCACCACAAAAAAGAGGCAAAAGAAAACCGGCTTCATCTTACTTTGTTTGGGGTGCAAATTACTTTCTTAACCGTTAGTTTTTTGTTTAAAATTCACCTTCTGAATTTTATCCTCGCGCAGCAAATCTTTATGAATGCCATCTAAAATGCCATTGATAAAATGGCCGCTTTGCTCTGTGCTATACTCCTTAGCAATATCAATATATTCGTTAATGGTAACCTTCGTTGGGATGGTTTCAAAATACAACAATTCACAAATGCCCATACGCATCAAAATCATATCCAGCAGTGCAATGCGCTCGGCATCCCAGTTCTTTAATTTCGGTTTGATAAGGCCGGTTATATATTCCCGTTTGCTGAGAGTTGTCGTTAATAAGTCGTTGGCAAATTTCCACTTGTCGTCGGTCATCAAATTGCGAAGATCGAAACCATTAGATTTAGAAAGAAAGCTTAATACCAGTTGCCGCAGCATATCGGCGTCGTCCTGCCAGTTAGGGAAATGTTCTTCCGCAAACGAAACAAACGTTTCATCGGGCAGCATTAAATCGGTAAAAACAAATTGCAGAATATCCCGCTCGTTGTTTTTGTCCCTGCTTTGTGTGTTGATGTATTGTTTGTACTCATCTGTTGTTACCAACGTTTGATACACTTTGCGCACCATATCTTCATCCTCAAGCACGTCAACTTTGTACTCTTTTACACTATTTACAAAATCAGGATTCTCCTTTATTTTCCACAACAGTTCGTTGCCTGCCAGCTTCGTGTTTACATTCAGGTCTTCCTGTGTAACCAAGTTTTTAGCAGCGCGGTTGCGGGCATCTTTTTCGGCATAGCCGCCTACTTCGGTTATAAAATAAAGCAAATAAAAAAACAATTGTTGTGTTTGTATTATTTGTTCGCGCAGTGTTTTTACAGGGTTTGTTTTTGCACTATTTTCTTCCTGCACCGATTCAGTTGCATAAATTCTTTGCATCACTTTTACCCGGATATTTCTTCTGCTAATCATTACAATGCGCTCCTTTTTTGCGGGCGCAAAGATAGGCGTTTCTCCTGCTGCATAAGAAAGAGTGATGGTAATAACGCGTTATTTTTGCTTTGAAAGAATGCAGTACGATTTTGGTGACAGATGTTGAACAGATTTTCAACACGCACAAGTCGGAGTAATGTAGATTCATTAAAAGCAATTTTCATACTGCGACAGTCTCAGCATTTTATTTTTGCATTGATCAATTGTTGAATCATTCAATAAAAACAATCATGAAGTATCGCAATTTTAAAGAGGTACAAGTTTCAGAAATCGGACTTGGTACCTGGCAATTGGGCAGCTCCGATTGGGGGAATGTAAGTGAAGAACAAGCTTTTGATATTCTTCAGAAATTTATAGAAGCCGGCGGCAACTTTATTGATACGGCCGATGTATATGGTATGGGCATCAGCGAGAAATTGATTGGCAAATTTTTAAAATCAGTTAATAAAGAAATTCATGTTGCCACAAAACTGGGCAGAAGAGGCGACGCACCAAACGGTTGGAATCAAAATTTTACTTACGATTTCATGCGCAGGCATGTAGAAGATTCCTTACAGCATTTGGGCGTTCATCAATTGTTTTTAGAGCAGTTGCATTGCATTCCAACTGAAGTAATGCGCGAAGGAAAAGTGTTTGATCATTTAAGAACATTGCAGGACGAAGGTCTTATCCGCTATTTTGGAGCCAGTGTAGAAACCTCGGAGGAAGCATTGCTTTGTTTGGAACAGGAAGGTATTGCTTCGTTGCAAATCATCTTCAATTTATTTCGTCAGCATGTGGCAGACGAAGTATTTCAAAAAGCAAAAGAAAAAGGGGTTGCCATTATTGTGCGCGTGCCGCTTGCCAGTGGTTTATTGTCGGGAAAATTTACACAAGCAAACTCGAATTTGATGCCAAAGATCACCGCAATTTTAATGCAGATGGCGATGCCTTTAATGCTGGTGAAACCTTCTCCGGCATTGAGTTTCAGAAAGGTGTTGATCTGGCAAATAAAATGAAAGCTTTGTTGCCCAATGACAGAATGCCGCAATGGGCTTTGCGCTGGATACTGGATTTTCCTGAAGTAACCACTGTCATTCCGGGTGCTACCAAAACATCGCAGGTGGAGAGTAACACAAGTGCTTCTCTGCTTCCCCCTTTATCAACTGATACTCATCAAAAATTACGACACTTATATGATGAGGAAATCAAACCTTATATAAGAGGTCATTACTAAAAACAAATCCTACTTTACTCCAAACAAATAGCAATCATTTATCAAATGAAATTTTGTCATACGGTTTAAAACAACCTTTCTTTGCGCTCCCACTTTATGCCATATAGCTGAAATTTTGGCTCTTTTAAAGCTGATGGCAAACAAATTGAGAGTAACAAAACATCTTTTAAAATCAATTTTAAAACAACAAATATGGCTGACAAACTGAAGGTAACTCCACTTCACGACAGAGTTATCATTAAACCTGCTGCGGCAGAAGAGAAAACATCATCAGGTTTAATTATACCTGATACTGCAAAAGAAAAACCCCAGCGCGGAACCGTTGTGGCTGCGGGCACGGGCAAAAAAGACGAACCTGTTACGGTAAAAACCGGCGACACTGTTTTGTATGGCAAATATGCTGGAACTGAAATCCAGATTGAAGGTCAGGATTATCTTATCATGCGCGAAAGCGATATTTTAGCGATTGTATAAGTGTAAGGTGATTGCACATTTTACATTCATAAATCACAATTCATAAATCTAAATTCTCTTTATTATGTCCAAACAATTATTCTTCGAGATAGACGCAAGAAATAAAATGAAAAGAGGCGTTGATATACTTGCCAACGCCGTGAAAGTAACATTAGGACCCAAAGGTCGTAATGTGGTAATCGAAAAGAAATTTGGTGCACCTACTGTAACCAAAGATGGTGTTACCGTTGCCAAAGAAATTGAACTGGAAGACGCCATCGAAAACATGGGCGCACAAATGGTAAAAGAAGTTGCCAGCAAAACTGCCGACATTGCAGGTGATGGCACAACTACGGCTACTGTTCTTGCTCAGTCTATCATCAGCGAAGGTTTAAAGAACGTTGCTGCAGGTGCTAACCCAATGGATTTGAAACGTGGTATTGACAAAGCCGTTGCTCAAGTTGTAAAGAACTTACAATCTCAGTCACAGACGGTAGGAAGCGACAGCGATAAGATAGAACAGGTAGCTGCTATTTCTGCCAACAACGACGAAACCATTGGTAAGCTCATTGCCGAAGCATTTGGTAAAGTAGGCAAAGAAGGTGTAATTACTGTTGAAGAAGCAAAAGGCACTGATACTTCAGTAGATGTGGTAGAAGGTATGCAGTTTGACCGCGGTTATATTTCTCCTTACTTCGTAACCAACAGCGAGAAGATGGAAGCTGAGCTTCAGAATCCTTCTATCCTGATTTACGATAAGAAGATTTCTACCATGAAAGACATTCTTCCTATCCTGGAAAAATCAGCACAAAGCGGCCGTCCCCTTTTAATTATTGCAGAAGATCTGGAAGGCGAAGCTCTGGCAACCTTAGTGGTAAACAAATTGCGTGGCACGCTGAAAGTGGCTGCTGTAAAGGCTCCCGGCTTTGGCGATCGCAGAAAAGAAATGCTGCAGGACATTGCCATCTTAACAGGCGGTCTCGTTATCAGCGAAGAGCAAGGTTACAAATTAGAAAATGCAACAGAAGCTTATTTGGGTAAAGCCGACAGCATTACCATTGATAAAGACAACACAACCATCGTTGGCGGTAAAGGTGTTGAAGACGATATCAAAGCCCGCGTAAACCAAATCAAATCTCAGATTGACACTACCACTTCTGATTACGATAAAGAAAAATTGCAGGAACGTCTGGCTAAATTGGCTGGCGGCGTAGCAGTATTGTACATTGGTGCTGCTACCGAAGTAGAAATGAAAGAAAAGAAAGACCGCGTTGACGATGCATTGCACGCAACCCGCGCTGCCGTTGAAGAAGGCATTGTACCGGGTGGTGGCGTTGCTTACATCCGCGCTACGCAAGGCTTGGAAAACATTAAAACTTTGAACGAAGACGAAGCTACCGGCGTTGCCATTGTAAGACGCGCCATTGAAGAACCACTTCGCCAGATTGTTGCGAACTGTGGTTTGGAAGGCAGCATCATCGTTCAGAAAATAAAAGAAGGCACCGGAGATTTTGGTTTCAATGCCCGCACTGAAGTTTATGAAAACCTGTTCGCTGCCGGTGTCATTGACCCAACTAAAGTTACCCGCATTGCCTTGGAAAATGCAGCTTCTATTGCCGGTATGTTATTAACTACCGAAGCAGTAATTGCTGACAAACCTGAACCTAAATCGGCTGCAGCTCCTGCTGGTATGCCTGGTGGCGGAATGGGTATGGATTATTAATTGTTTCCTTAGCTTTAAATTTTATAAAAAGGCATCCGCGGCGGCGGATGCCTTTTGTTTTTGTCGATATTTTTCATCTGAAATCAAGTCGGATAAATTAGTTGATCGTCATTCCGCCCCAACAATACTGTTGGGACCCTCAGCACGAAGCTGCACTTTACGTTTTCACGAGGGCTTTGTACGGAACCTGCCTACTGGACAGGCAGGTCTGATGATTGAGTAATGAAGATGTTGAATGCAGTAAAGTTGGCTACAATATAAAAATTTGTTTAAATTATAAACAGCAGATTCCGCACAAAGCTGCCTGCAAGTTTGATCATAAATCAATCATCGTGTTGGCAGCAATTGCGGAATGACGACATCACCCAACATCTTTTCAAACAGAACCCAAACTTACTTCTGCTTGTTCTTTACAAACCATTACTGGCATACAATTAGACGTTCATCCCAAAAATTTATTATGGGAGATAAAGTAAACTTAGCCAATCAGGATGCTGTAAAAAAGTTGCAGGACATGGCGAAAGAAGTAAGAGTTTGTATGTTTTGTACCTACGATGCGACTCATCGTTTGCAAACCGCACCCATGTCGGCAAACAAAGTGGATGAAGAAGGCAACCTTTGGTTTATCAGCGATAAAAACAGCCAACGCAACGAAGACCTTGCAAGTAATGTAACTACCGATTTGATTTTTGGTGATCCGTCAAAAGAAAACTTTATTTCTGTTCATGGCACCAGTGAGATTTTGTACGATAAAGAACTGATTAAAGAAATATGGAACCCGATTGCAAAAACATGGTTTCAGGGCGGTGTTGACGATCCTAATATCAGCATTATTAAAGTAACGCCGGACGATGCTTATTACTGGGATACAAAGCATGGAAAAATGGTGTCGTTCCTGAAAATTGCCGTTGGCGCAATCACCGGCAAAACTATGGATGATGGTATAGAAGGAAAGCTGACAATATAAGATGTGAGATGTACGATATGGATTTTTAACTGATGAAAATAACATTTGTTTTTGCCGGTTTTTTACAAGTTAAATTGCCGATGCAAAAACACCGTGCATCCCACATCTAACATTCCCTCACATATCAAACATTATATTTCATCCTTTATTTTCGCGCAAATAAAAACGATTGATGAAGTTAAAGGAAGTAAATGATGCGGGCACAGCAAAACTTTTTTTAGAAGTGAATGCTGCGATGAACAAAAACAACCCGGCTTACATTCGTCCGCTTGATGTTGAAATCAATGAAGTATTTGACAAAACAAAGAACAAGGCATTCAAATACGGCGAAGCGAAACGTTGGATTTTGTTGAATGATAACAATGAAACCATCGGCAGGATTGCTGCTTTTACCAACTCAAAATACATTAACAAAGGAACCGACTATTCAGTTGGCGGCGTTGGCTTTTTTGATTGTATTGACAATAAAGAAGCCGCCGCCATTTTATTTGATGTAGCCAAACAATGGTTGCATCAAAAAGGTATGGAAGCGATGGATGGTCCTATCAACTTCGGCGACCGTGATAAATGGTGGGGTCTGTTAATTGAAGGCAGCGACAGACGACCTATCTATGGTATAGCTTTCAACCCACCTTATTATCAACATTTAGTAGAAGAATACGGGTTTAAAAACTATTATGACCAGTATTATTTTGCCCGTGGTGTAGATGATCCGTTGCCATCCAAATTCCAGGAACGCTATGCAAAATTTAAAGCCAAACCCGATTATAGCGCAAGGCATATTTTGATAAAAAACCTTGAAAAACATGCGCGGGATTTTACAACCGTTTACAACGCTGCATGGGCGCAACACGGCGAGGAAAAAGAGATAACCCAGGAGCAGGTGATGAAGTTGTTTAACAAGATGAAACCCGTGATGGACGAGCGTTTGATATGGTTTGCTTATTACAAGGAAGAACCGATTGCCATGTGGATTAATATTCCCGATTTAAATGAATACTTTAAGCATTTCAACGGGAAATTTGGCTGGGTGGAAAAGCTTAGGTTGCTGTGGATGAAGCGGCGTGGCGAATGCAAAATTTTTACCGGCGTTGCATTTGGAATTGTACCAAAATACCAATCGCTTGGGGTAGATTCTTTTATGATTCAGGAAGGTGGTAATTTTTTTCAGCACAAAGGCTGGTATCATACTTATGAGATGGGCTGGGCCGGCGATTGGAACCCTAAAATGATTAATATTTATAAAAGCTTAGGCTCGCATCAAAGCAGGCATTTAATTACCTACCGTTACATTTTTGACGAACAAAAACATCCGTTCGAAAGGCATCCGGTAATGGAATATAAATAAGCTGCAAGTAGTAAGCTGCGAGCTATGAGCCTTAGATATTGAAAGTTTTCTTTTATCTTCTTTTTTACTTGCAGCTTGAGGCTTACAACTTGTAGCGTTATACTTGCAGCTATCCTTCAATCATCTTCACCAAATTCAATTTTTTATCCAATACAATCATCGCTGCGGGATAGTCATTTTTCAGCATGGCAATTTCATCGCTTTTCTTCACCACATGTGCAGGATACAAACTGCACATACGCAAGGCTTCATCAATTGGAATGGATGCTTTCTGAACCAAGTTTACAAACGCTTTGTGCATGTTTAAAGCCGAGCCGCTTAAGATACCGCTGGATGTATAGCGGTCGCCTTCAAATTTGTGTTGATAATATCCTTCAGTTGTGGTAGTAACCGCATCGGTAATGGCAAATAATCGATTGCCCAATATTTTTTTGGCAATGCGGATGGCAGCAAAATCAACATGATAACCGTCGGGAATGATAGCAGCTCTTACCATCGGGTGATCAAGCGTAGCACCCACCAATCCTGGCTTGCGATGATGCAATGGGCTCATTGCATTGTACAAATGCGTTACCGTACCAATACCGCAATTATCAAACGCATTCATTGCTTCAGTATAAGTAGCATTGCTGTGCCCTGCCGAAACAATTACATTGTACGATTGAACCAGTTCTATCACTTCAGGCGAACAGACTTCCGGTGCCAGCGTAATAATTTTAATAACGCCTTTTCCATATTCTAACAGTTCTTTTGCCTGTTCAACCGTTGGTGAAAATATCCAGTCGGCGTTATGTGCGCCTCGTTGCTCAGGACTAATCCAGGGTCCTTCCACATGCAAGCCTAATGCGCCTTTGCCGCCTTGCTGCCAATACTCTTTTATTGCATCAATGCACTTGAAAATAGTTGGATAAGGGTTGGTGGCAACCGTTGGCATACACCAGGCAGCGCCGCCTTCTTTGCAATACCGCACAATTTCACTTACAGTGAATGCATCAGGATACAAAGCCAGCAGCCGATTGTACGCACCGTAAATTTGAAGGTCAATGAACGCGGGCGCGATGGAGGCATCATCGCCAAAGTTTTCTTTTGTATAATTTTCGGGCACAGCAATAGATGGCACCATGCCTTCTATAATTCCTTCATTAACTAAAACGGCATGATGGCGTAACCAATCTGTTCCGGTGTAAACGGTACCGGCTATGTAAGCTCTTTTTGTATTCATGTATGGATAGTAAAATTATCTCTGTCGCGCAAAAAAGGAAACTTGTTTCTGATGTCGAGCAGGTTTTGTTTTTGCAGTGTTATGGTTACAATATCTTCTTCATTTGCTTTGCAATACAATACATTGCCCAATGCATCTATTATGGTGCTATTACCACAATGAGCAATGTTGTTACCATCCAAGCCTACCCGGTTAACGCCAATTACATAACACTGGTTTTCAATGGCTCTTGCAGTTAATAATGTTTGCCATGCGTTGTTGCGGCGTTCGGGCCAGTTGGCTACATACAACAATACATCATATTCCTCATCTCCTCCCTTCTCAACTTGTGAAGAAGGAGATTGACGCGACCAAACAGGAAAGCGCAAATCGTAACAAATCTGGGTGTTGATTTTCCATCCTTTTACCGATGTGATCAATCGCTTGTTGCCGGCAGTATAATGCTTGTCTTCTCCGGCATAACCAAATAAATGACGCTTGTTGTAACAGCCATACGAGCCGTTAGGCAACATCCAAATCAAACGGTTGTAATAGTTGTTTTCTTCTTTAATAATAAGACTTCCGGTAAGAATGATTCTTTTTTGCTGCGCGATGTTTCGCATCCATTGCACCGTTTCGCCATCCATTGTTTCAGCAAATTGTTCAGGCTTCATGCTGAAACCGGTGCTGAACATTTCGGGTAAAATCACCACTTCAGTTTTTTCTTTTATGCTCATTATTTTTTGATAAAGCATGGCAAGATTGGCGGCTTTGTCTTCCCAAAATAAATTTGTTTGTATGAGTGTTATGGTGAGTGATGATTGCATAGAAAAGTTGCAAGTTACGGGCTGCAAGCTACAAGCTTCGAGTTGTTAACTACGAGTTACGAGCTATGAGCAGAACATTAAGTTTGTTTTTATTACAATTTTTCCACTTGTAGCTTGCGTCTTTCTACTCGCAGTTCAAAACTCAAGGCTCGTAGCTTCTTCACAAATACTGTTTTGCCAGTTCCAAATCTTCGGGTGTATCAATGCCAACACCTTTAAAATTAACCAACACCATTTTTAAAGGAATGCCATGTTCCAAGTACCGCAAACATTCAATCTTTTCAGCCTTTTCCAAAGGTGTCATTTGCCAATGGGTAAAATTCATCAACGCCGCTTTGCGAAAGGCATACACGCCAATGTGATGATAATAATTCACTCCAATATTTGCGCGATTATACGGAATTACAGAACGGCTGAATAACAACGAATTCATGTTATTATCTACCACCACTTTTACGTTGTTGGGTTTTCTACCATGTTTGGTTTTGCAAATATTTGCATCATGCTTGCCACCTGAACATGGCTGCCTTCCTTACCTTCAAACACATTCAGTAATTTTTGCAATGGCTCGCGTTGTACAAATGGTTCATCACCCTGCACATTCAAAATAATATCAACATCCATGTTGGCAACGGCTTCTGCAATGCGGTCGCTACCGCTTTCATGTTGCTGGCCGCTCATCATCGCTTTGCCACCGTGTTGGTTGATTTCATCATAAATAATTGGACTATCGGTTACCACCCACACATCGTTGAACAAACCCGTAGTTACTGTGTTTTCATACGTTCTGCGAATGACTGTTTTATCGCCCAGCATTTGCATTAGCTTTCCCGGAAATCGGGTAGCTGCGTAACGTGCCGGTATGAATGCCATTTTTGTAATCATAACAAGTCAAGGTTCAAGAAACAAGATACAAGATTCAAGAATACAATTTTATAAACAAATGAGTATGATAGTTCGTGATTTTGTTTTTACCGAAATTTTCTTATTGCAAAAAGTAACGTTCCGATGGAACAGAATGAAGGAAGAATTTGGTGTTGTACAACCTGCTTCATGTTTGTTTTGTGCTATTTTTTAAATCCTTGTATTGTTACTTTATGTATTCTTAAATCTTCTTTCTTGTTCTCGAGTCTTTCATCTTAAAACTTATTTCTGTGCCTTAAACATTCATTCTTGGTTCTTGCTTCTTGTATTCTTGAATCTTGAATATTCAACTCTTGTTCCTTGAATCTTGAAACCTTGATTCTTGCTTCAGTTATCTTTGCCCACTTTTATTATTATAACTTATGAGTCATCAATTATCCGAGCAGGAAGGCATCAGACGGGAAAAACTGGCACAATTAGAAGCCAAAGGCATTGACGCGTATCCGGCGGCTTCGTATCCCGTATCGCATTATTCGGCTGATATCAAACAGCAATTTTCCGAAGAAAACAAAGAGCAGTTTGCACAGGTTACGGTGGCGGGCCGCATTATGAGCATCAACGATAAAGGCAAAGTTTTTTTTATTAAAATACAAGACAGCAAGGGCGTTATCCAGCTTTATATTAAGCGCGATGACATTTGCCCCGGCGATGACAAAACATTGTTTGATGCCGTTGTGAAAGGTGCCGATTTAGGCGACATCATCGGCGCAACAGGTTTTGTTTTTATCACAAGAACAGGCGAAACTTCAGTTCATGCACAAACGGTTACGCTGCTGGCAAAATCGCTAAAACCCTTGCCTGTTGTAAAGCGCGATGAGCAAGGCAATGTGTATGATGCGGTTACCGATCCTGAATTCAAATACCGGCAGCGGTATGCTGATTTGATCATCAATCCCGATGTAAAGACTGTGTTCTTGCAACGCACCAAATTCAGTTAATACCATCCGTGATTTTTTAAATGAGCTCGGCGCGATTGAAGTAGATACGCCAGTGCTGCAAAGCATTCCGGGAGGCGCCATTGCCCGACCGTTTATAACGCATCACAACGCGCTGGATGTTCCGTTTTATTTGCGCATTGCCAATGAGTTGTATTTAAAACGTTTGATCGTTGGCGGCTTCGATTGGGTGTATGAATTCAGCCGCAACTTTCGCAACGAAGGCATGGACAGAACGCACAACCCTGAGTTTACCGTGCTGGAATGGTACACGGCTTACAAAGATTATTTCTGGATGATGGAAACCACCGAGCAACTGATGGAACGCATTGCCCTTGCGCTTCACGGCACTACCGATGTGCAGCTTGGCGATAACATCATTTCGTTCAAAGCACCGTTTAAACGCATGGCTCTATTGGATGCGATAAAAGAAAACACAGGCATTGATGTAAGTGAAATGAATGAAGAAGAACTGCTGAAAACATGCAAAGAGATGAACATTGAAACAGATAAGAGCATGGGCAAAGGAAAGTTAATTGATGAAATATTCAGCAACACATCTGAATCAAAATATATCCAGCCCACTTTTATTATTGATTACCCGGTGGAAATGAGCCCACTTACCAAAAAGCACCGCACTAAAAAAGGTTTGGTGGAACGTTTTGAACTGATGATCAACGGAAAAGAAATTGCCAATGCATACACCGAATTAAACGACCCGATTGACCAGCGTGCCCGCTTTGAAGAGCAAGCGAAACTGTTGGAACGCGGCGATGAAGAAGCGATGTATATTGACTTTGATTTTCTTCGGGCATTAGAATATGGTATGCCGCCCACAAGCGGCATTGGCATTGGCATTGACAGGCTTGTGATGATGATGACCAACCAGGCGAGCATACAGGATGTATTGCTGTTTCCGCAGATGCGGCCGGAGAAGGTCTGAACAAGGATTTTGAAGGATTTTTCTGATTCGGCTGATGGGTAGCGTCATCGTCACTGCGAGGAACGAAGCAGTCTGTGCTTTACAACTGGTACTGTGTTTAAGCAGTAAAACTGTTTACATTATTTACTCAACATTCACAACTCACAAACAACTTCATTATCTTATTCACAGACTGTTTCGTTCCTCGCAGTGACAATGGTGTTTAACAGTAACAATTCATAACTTCTAAATCATAATTCCCACATGACTATCCAACAAGCTCAGGAGCAGGTAGATGAATGGATACAAACCATTGGCGTTCGATACTTTAACGAGCTTACCAACCTTGGCATATTAATGGAAGAAGTGGGTGAGTTGAGCCGTGTAATGGTGCGCAGGTATGGTGAGCAAAGCAGTAAGGAAATTGAGGCAAAAACAAACCTATCAGATGAAATGGCAGATGTGTTGTGGGTGTTAATTTGTCTGGCAAACCAAACGGGCGTAAACTTAACAGAAGCCCTACAAAAAAATTTTGAAAAGAAAACAAACCGCGATGCAACCCGGCACAAAAACAATCAAAAACTAAAGTAGCATGCAATTGAAAATAAAGAATATCTGGACGACTTTCAAACAATCGGGCAGTGATTTTAATGATTATAATGTTTTAAAACTAAGCGCTGCGCTGGCTTATTACACTGTATTTGCCCTGGCACCCATGTTGATTGTGCTCATCAGTATCGTTAGCTTTTTTTACGGAAGACAAGCTGCACAGGGCCAGATTTATGGACAAATTAAAAATGTGGTTGGCGCAGATGCGGCAGCTTCCATCCAGGAGATTATTACCAAAGCATCTCTTTCTCCCAGTTTTACTTTTGCCTCAATTGTCGGTATTGTTGCGCTCCTGTTTTCAGCCACAGGTGTATTTGCTGAAATCCAATCGTCTATTAATATGTTATGGAATTTAAAAATAAAACCAAAAAAAAGCGGCATCTTACAAATGCTGAAAATACGGTTAATTAGTTTTTCACTTATCATCAGCCTTGGCTTTATTGCTTTGGTGTCGTTGCTCATCAACTATCTGGTAGATGCACTTTCTCACCAGCTCGAAAGATATTTACCTAAAGATACTTTGTTCATCAGTTATATCATCAACGTTGTCATTACACTGCTTGCGATCTCAGTTTTGTTTTCTATCATTTTTAAATTTTTACCTGATGCCGATGTAAAATGGAAAGATGTTCGTGTAGGAGCGGTTACTACTGCCATTTTGTTTATGGTTGGTAAATTTGCCATCAGCTTATATCTCAATAAAGGCAAACCGGCTTCGGCTTTCGGGGCTGCAGGTTCTATGATTATTGTTTTGCTGTGGGTGTATTATTCTTCCATCATTTTATACTTTGGAGCTTTGTTCACCCGCAATTATGCGCAAGCCATCGGGCGACATATTTATCCGAACGATTATGCAGTGTTTATTGAACAGGTAGAAGTTGAAAATAATGGATCATTACAAAATCAGAATGCAAAGCAGGTGAAAGATGCAGATACCGGCGAAACAAAACCGAAATAATTGTTGTAAAAAATAAATCTCAATTTTTTAAGAAAAAACAAATCACCGTCCGGTATAAGTTTGCCGATGATGAAGCAGCCGAAAGCAAAACAACAATGGATACAAATCGGGATTCTTTTCATTGTTGCACTGCTCATTAAACTGCTTTCGCTCAACGCTGATTTTGTTGAGAAATATTACTCCAACGGCTTCTATATTTTCATCAGTCGCACCTTGCGAATTTTGTTTGGCTGGCTGCCGTTCAGCATTGGTGATATATTCTATTTTGGTGCGGCTTTATGGTTGTTGATAAAGCTAATCCGATTTATAAAATTGTTGTTTACAAAGCAATTGACAAAACAAAAATGGGGTGCTGCTTTTCGCAAGCTTCTTTCCATGGCACTCGTTGTTTACATTTTGTTCAATGCCTTATGGGGATTGAATTACAACCGCAAAGGCATTGCTTATCAATTAGGACTTCAAAAACAAAATGTATCAAAAGAACTTTTGTTTTCATTAACCCAGGAATTGTTAACCCATGTCAATTCATCAAGAAGAGTGTTGCCCGATCGTCTCTTAACGGCAACCAATAAAAAATTTACCGCTAACGCAATATTGGCTTATCAAAATCTGCTCAAACAATTCCCGTTTATTTCTTATCAAAACAAAAGCGTAAAACCATCTTTCTATAATACGGTAGGAAACTATTTAGGCTTTTCCGGTTATTACAATCCGTTTAGTGGCGAAGCACAAGTAAATACCAGTTTGCCTAAATTTTTGTTGCCTTATGTTACCTGTCACGAGATGGCGCACCAGTTGGGTTATGCCACCGAAGATGAAGCTAATTTTGTAGGCTACCTGGCGGCTGTTTCGGCGCCTGATCCAAGGTTTCAATACTCGGTTTATTTTGATTTGTTCAACTATGCCAACAGCGAATTGTTTTTAATGGATAGCACGGCTGCGCGAAACAATTATAAACAGTTGGATACATTGGTAAAAGCCGATTTGAAAACCTACCGGCGATTCATAAACAGTTATAAAAATCCGTTGGAACCGTTGGTAACCGATTTGTATGGAAATTATCTGAAAGCTAACAATCAGCCTGAGGGAATGGAAACTTACAATGAAGTGATTTCGTGGTTGATTTTATACCGGATGAAATATGGAAAGTTGTAAAATGCGCTTTACTTCTCAAGCCAAAAAGAACTTTGCTCCGTCATTCCGCAATTGCCCTCAACATGATGATGCACCTTCACGCTTTGACGAGGGCTTTGTGCGGAACCTGTCTGCCGACAGGCAGGTCTGATAATCGAATAATGATGTTTTTGAAATGCAATTAAAGATGTTTACAACATAATAGCTCGTTTGCGCTTTTGAGAGCAGATTCCGCACAAAGCCCTCATGAGATTTGGTTATTAATTTCTATCATCGTGTTGAGGGCAATTGCGGAATGACGAAAACATAAATGTTTCATCAAACTGAGTAATTGCTTTAAAACCCGAATATTTATTTCAGCAACCTCTTCGCTTCGTAACTCAGCACTTCGCTTACCACTTCGTGCAGCGAGCCTTTTTTATCATGCATTAAATATTCAAGAATAAATTTGTTCAAATCCAAACCGGTTGCATTGGCTGGCAATGTAGCAGCAATCTGATTTACCACCAGCATGTTTTGTTCTTTCAGATTTTTCACGGCATTCCATGCATCGGAGCTTACATAAATCTGTTGGGTAATATTGTATTCAAATTCATCTTTAATGCTTTGCGTAAGCAAATGCTGCATTTCACGGGCACTGGCATTGGGCTGGTTTAACCGGCTGATTAAATTGTGCAGCGCAATTCTATCTACCAACAAAATCAGTCGTTCATAAGCATTGAGTTGCATTTGCGCCGTTGCTGCCGAAACTGTAGTGTTATCATCGTTACGCGCAGCTTTGGAAGTATAAATGTAAACAGCAACCGCAACAACAACGATGGCCATAATAATTAAAACAGTGTTGGAAGAAAAGAAAGTCATAAGCCGATAAAAATAAAATTTGTAATTGTAAACAAAACGTCATGTTTTGCGCAATAGTATTTAGACAAGCTGCCAACGTTTGGTTTTGCCGTAATTTTGAGATATGGAAATGATTGAAACCGTTCCGGTAACATTAACCGAAAGTGCTGTTGCCGAAATCAAACGATTGATGAGCGAACCCGATTTTAACGCAGCCCAAAAGCTGCGCATTGGTGTAAAAGGCGGCGGATGCAGCGGCTTAAGTTATGTGTTGGGCTTTGATGAGCAGCAGCCCGATGACGTTGAATTTACTATTGACGAAGTGCCTTGCATTATGAACAAAAACCATGAATTGTATTTGTACGGAATGCAGGTTGATTGGCAGGATGGATTGAACAGTCGCGGCTTTATGTTCAACAATCCCAATGCTTCCAGCAGTTGTGGTTGCGGTAGTTCGTTCGCTGTGTAAGTTTGTTTTTGCCAGAAAAATAAAATTGTAAAAGGTTAGGGATAGAGATGTCTTTAACTTTTTTGTTTTATAGCAAATTGTTGAAGTCTTTGCCCCACTTGTATTCCAGCCTTTTTGTTTTTGCTACCATTTATACATAAAAACTCTACTTTTATACTGTAAACCTTGATTTATGGAAACAATGCTTACCGAAATCCGCAATCAGCAACAAAAAACATGGAATACATTTTCGCCCGGTTGGAAAAAATGGGACGGCAACACGATGCACTTTTTACATCCTATGGGCGATGCCATTATTAAGGCATTGCAAATTGAGGATACAGATGCTGTGCTTGACATTGCATCGGGCACCGGCGAGCCTGGCTTAACCATTGCCGGCATTGCTAAAAACGGAAGCGTAACGGCATTAGATATTTCTGAAAGTATGTTGGAAACAGCGAAGGGAAAAGCAGCGCAACAAGGCATTGAAAATTTTACTATACAGCAAGGTGATGCTTGCGAAATGCCTTTTGCCGATGAAAGTTTTGATAAGATAAGTTGTCGTATGGGCTTCATGTTCTTCCCTGATATGCAGCTTGCGGCAAACGAAATGTTTCGCGTGTTGAAGCAGGGCGGAAAAATGGCAACCAGCGTTTGGTTCAGCCCGCAAAAAAACATTTGGATTGGAAGTGTAATGAGCGTCATTAACAAACATATTCCACCCACGCTGCCACCGCCCGGCGCACCCGGCATGTTTCGTTGTGCACAGCCAGGATTAATGAAATCCATTTTACAAAACGCAGGCTTTACAACTATTCAGGAAGAAGAAATAACGGGTAAAAACTACTATGAAGATTTTAATGACATGTGGACGCAGATGAACGAAGTGGCAGCGCCTGTTGTAGGCGCATTGAGCAAGGCAGATAATGCCACAAAACAAAAAATAAAAAATGAACTGGAGCAAATGGTAACGCCGCATCTCACAGGTAAAGGACTGTCGCTCGATTTCAGTGCGTTGGTGATTGGTGCGGATAAGTAAGTTTGTTTTTGTTGCTTTTTCTTCCATAAACTATTTAACTACCGGCTTGTGTCCTCACAAACCGAAACACATCTGGTTGGTGAATAACCAATCAGTAGAAAGCTTTTATCTTATCTTTTTATCCGATTAAAATTCATTTTCAATTGATTTGCATAAATCATAGTATGCGTGATTTATTGAATGCAGGCTATAGTTTATTTTTGTTTTTCATAGGTTTATTATTCAGCAAAACACATCATACGATTACATCATTACAGGTGCAGGCTGCGCCGGTCTGAGCCTGCTGTTGCGTATAATGAGCTATTCTTTTTTTACAGAAAAAAAAATATTGCTTATTGACGCCGATGACAAAAGAAAGAACGACCGCACCTGGTGTTTTTGGGAAACAAAGCCTGGCCCTTTTCAACCTGTAGTTTATAAAGAATGGGAAGGAATTGATTTTCACAGTTCATCATTTTCCGGCAGGTGGGAAATTGCTCCGTATCGGTATAAAATGATTCGCGGCATTGATTTGTATCAGTTTGTTTTTGCCCAAATTTCTTCTCATCCTAATGTTCATTTTTTACAGGATAAAGTGCAATATCTGCGAAGCGAAAATGGCCGTGCTTTTGTGCAAACAAGCAAAGCAAAATTTGATGCGCAATATGTATTCAACAGCATTGTTTTTCAGCCTGAGCTGTTACAACAAAAAGGCAGTTTGCTTCAACATTTTAAAGGCTGGATAATAACCACCAAGGAAGAAAAATTTGACGACCGGTTTGCAACATTTATGGATTTTAGAATGGGCAAGCCAGAGCAAAACGCTTTTGTTTATGTATTGCCGCTCACTAATAAAAAAGCGTTGGTTGAATACACGGTTTTATCATCTTCTTTATTGAGTAACGAAGAATATAATGAAGGATTAGCAACCTACCTTTCCGAGTTTTTACGTATTTACAATTACAAGATTGAAGAGGAAGAGTTTGGTGTAATTCCAATGAGTAATTTTGCATTTGCAAAAGGGTCATCGTCGCCTGTTATCAACATAGGTACAGCCGGTGGACAAACCAAAGGTAGCAGCGGCTACACTTTTCAATTCATACAAAAACAAACGGAGTTCATTGTTCAATTGCTGATGAATAATAAACATCCTGTTAAGCAAGACAATCTGTTGAGCAAACGTTTTAAATTGTATGACGATACTTTATTGCACGTTTTATACAACAAGCGGGCAACCGCATCGCAGATTTTCAGCGATTTATTCAGTCGCAATAAACCGCAACTTATTTTTAAGTTCTTAGACAATGAAACAAACCCGGCAGAAGAATTAAAAGTTATGAATAGTGTTCCTACGCAAATTTTCCTGAAAGCGGCAGGGAAACAATTGTTGGGTTATTAATTTTGCATCGTTATGAAAAGATCTCTTTATCAATTTTTGTTTTTACCCCTTTTCTTTGTGATTGCCAGCGCATTTGCAGTATTGCAATTGAAGCCTGTTGACTCGGAAAATGCAGTAACCTTTGTGATTAAAAACCTCGGAATAAACACAAAAGGAGAACTGAGCGGATTGAAAGGAACCATTGAATGGAACGAAGAATCTCCCACCGACAGCAAGCTTGCCATAACAGTGGCTGTCAGCACCATTAACACTGGCATTGACACGCGCGACAGCCATTTGAAACGGGAAGAATATTTTGATGTGGAACATTACCCCGAAATAAAAATGGTGAGCAACAGCATAGCAAAAAATGGTGATGGTTTTACAATGAACGCAACGCTTACCATTAAGGATGTATCTAAAACGATTTCAATTCCTTTTACAGCAACCAAAAAGACGGATGGCTATTTGTTCAATGGAAAATTCAATATCAACCGAAGAGATTTTGGCGTTGGAGGAAACAGTGTTGTTATGAGCGATAATGTAGAAGTTACGCTGAACGTAACAGCCAAGTGAATTGAGATTTGAGGTGATTGTAAAGATGTGCAAGATGAATTTACAGAACTTTGATTTGCAATTGCTCAAAGTCTTGTCAGCAAAGGGTTTAACGCATCCTACTAACCTTCAGGCTTTCTAACTTTCTCAACTTTATTTTACGCAAATTCAAGTATCACCGTAAACACAGTTCCTTTGCCTCCTTCACTTTCTACATAAATGCTTCCACCGTGGTTGAGAATAATGTTTTGTGTGTGTGTTAGTGACAAGCCGGAACCTTGCTTGTTGGTAAGATGTGGCTCGAATAAACGTTCTATCTTCTCCTCACTAAGAGCTGCTCCATTGTGTTGAACTGTAACTACACATTTGTTATTTTCACTGGCAGTTGTAATTGCAATTCTTCCTTCGGTGGGTTGTACCGCTTCAATAGAATGCGTAATGAGGTTTTCAAAAGCTGTTTTTATTTTTTCTCTGTCAATAAACAGCTCGGGCAGATGATTGGCAAATTCACTTTTTATAGTAACATTTTTATTGGCGGCAAAATGTTTTACTCCTTCAATCACTTCCTCTATAATTTCGTTGATAAATTCTTTCGAAAACTCAAGCTGTGCAAACTTGGTAGAGTTGATTAAATCGGTAATGAGTTGATTGATGCGTGTTGTGTTGCGACTAATCATTTCAACCAACAAGTTTGCATCTTCATTCTGCGGAAGTTCGCTTCCCAATTGTTCCAAAGCCAGGCCAATGTTGGTAAGCGGATTTCGTATTTCATGCGCCAGGCTACGCGCCATGCGGCCTGCAGCCGCAAACTTTTCAACGTTTTTCAACCGAATGTTTTCTTCATTAGCTTTATGCAACTCTGCTATTTGCTGCTCCAGTTCTTTTATATGTTGCTTTTCATCTGTTGTAATCTTCTTTTTATCTGCATCTTCTTTCTTTGCCATAAGCCAATATTAAACATCATATAAAAAGGGTTAGAGTTTGTTTTTGCCCCAATTTTCTTAGCTATTACTACCACCACCGCGCACCTTGCTAACAATCCAAAATATGATGGCCACAACGATAATGACACCAATGATAGCCGTCCATGCACCTGCTTTAAAAATATCACCAATGGCCTGGCAACTGCTCAATAAAACTGAAATGCCGAGTACGAAAAATAGGACCTGTTTGTTGTTCATGGTATTTGATTTTTAGTTTGTTATTGCTTCTTTTACAATCCATACACACACCGAGCCTGCCACTACTTCAAACACGCCACAGCCTTCTTCATCTATCGTTACTTCTCCTTTGTGTTTCCCCAAATAATCTACAAACACTTTATGTGTAAACTTCTTACCAATGCCCATTTTTTTAAAGCCGCTATCGCCGTTTGATATGAGCACAGCACAACCAGAATGTTTGTTTTCGTCGCTGCCTTCGCGCGTCCAGCCTACACAGTTGGGATGATTAAAATAATCATGCTCTTCACCATAAGCAAAAAGCTTACGCGCCAGCAACAGCTTTTCTAAGTCTTCGCATTTATTAAGCCAAATCTCATATTCGTTTCCATCTCTGCCTTTGTCTTTATAATGCGCTCCATATAAATCGGGATAATACACACAGGGATAACCTTGCGAACGCAACAAAATCAGGGCGTAAGCAATGGGCTTGAACCATTCTTCTACCGGCGCTTCCAGCGATTGCAAGGGCTGTGTATCGTGATTGTCAACAACGGTTACCGCAAAGGTGGGTGCGTCTTTTACAAGGCTTCCATCAAAAATAGTAGTGAGATTAAAATCTTTGCCCCCTTTAGAAGCTTCATGCAGATTTTTATGCAGCGATGCATCAAACAAACTCATCTTGCCATTTACTGCATCTAAGTATTTCTTTAAAAGAGGAAGATCACCGGGCGCCCAATATTCGCCAACGGCAAACATATCTGGTTTTACTTCGGCACGCATAAAATCGAGCCACTCATTATAAAATTCGGGAGCAATGTGCTTCACAGCATCTAAACGCACACCATCGAAGCCAAGTGTTTCGTGAAGCCATCTTCCATAATGTTTTAATTCCTGTCTTACATAATCGTTTCTAAATTCTATATCGGCAAACATCAGATAATCGTAATTGCCTTTTTCATCGTCCACCATTTCTTCCCAGCCTTCATATTCATTCATAATTTTAAAGATGCCGTTTTCGCCGGTTCTGGCGTCAAAATCAACACCTGTAAAACATTGATAGTCCCATTTAAAAGTAGAATGTTTTCCGTTCCTTGCCGGAAAAGTAAACTTTGTGTAAGCTTCTATTTCATACGCATCGCTGATGTATTCATTTCGGTTTTCAGGGTCAACTTTGCGCGCCATAACAGCTTCGGTTTCATCGGCACCGCCCATGTGGTTCATAACAATATCTACATACACCGCCAAACCCTTGCTCTGTGCGGTTTTCACGGCATCAATCAATTGTTGTTTGTTACCATATTTTGTGCGCACCGAACCTTTCTGATCGAATTCGCCAAGGTCATAAATATCATACACATCATACCCTTCCGAGCCGCTGCCTTTTGTTCCCTTTCCTGCCGGTGGAATCCACACAGCATTAATACCTAAATGAGCCAAATGCTCTGATTCGGATTTTAATTGATTCCATAAATTACCATCGTCTGCAATGTACCAGTGAAAGAATTGAATGAGTGTTCCGTTTATCATAGTTGTTTGGTTCTGCTTGTGTTGGTTTGTTTTTATCGAAAAAATCAGGCATTAACAATAGAACATTATGCCATGATTTTGGGGTGTTGAGAAACTGTGCAGAACAATTTGTTTTTGTATGAAAAGATGTACTTATAAAATTAGGCTGCTTCTAATATCTTCATCAATACTTTTTCTTCAACGGTGAGATCGGCTTTATTATCATTCACTTCAATTTGTTCCAAATCGCTCAGATAATTCTGTAAGCTTTTGCTTTCATATAAAGAAATAATGAGCGGATGCACGTAATACTTTTTACAAACCGTTCGGGTGTTGCCAAGGTGCTTGGCAACGATGTCTAAGGCTTCAACAATTTTCTTTTTAGTTTCGGTTTGTGTTTCAAAAAAGCCAAGTTCTTTAAAAGCCAAAATGGCTTGCACAGTACCAGCCCAGGTACGAAAATCTTTTGCCGAAAAATCGCCGCCACTAATTTGTTTAATGTAGTTGTTTACCATGCCGGAGTCAATGCTTTTATGTGCGCCTTCTTCATCATAATATTGAAACAATTCTTTACCAGGAATATCACGACATTGCTTTACAATTTTTGCAAGCTTCGGGCTTTTCACGTTAATGTCGTGATGCACTCCTTTTTTTCCTTTGAATGTAAAGCGCAGCTTAGCACCTTCAATGCTTACATGTTTGTCTTTTAAAGTAGTGATGCCAAATGAGCCGTATAATTTTTCGTACAAATGATTGCCTACCCTGATGTTTGTTCGCTCCATCAAACTAACAACGGTTGCCAGTACTTTTTCAACCGGCAAGCCAGGCAACGATAAATCTTTTTCCAATTGCAAACGAATGGTGGGCAATATGTTTCCAAATTCATGTAAGCGATAAAACTTGGTGTGGTTGCGAAGCGCATTCCATAACGGGTGATAACGATATTGCTTGCGTTGCAAGGCATCAACGCCTGTAGCCTGCAAGTGTCCATTGTCAATCGGGCTGATCCAAACATTATCCCAGGCCGGTGGAATCACAAGACTTTTAATGCGCTGTAACGTTTCTTCATCATCAATGGGTTGTTCCTGTAAGAGATAACAAAACGATTGGCCCTTTTTGATACGTCTGATGCCTGCGGTGCTATCGCTGATGTAAACAAGACTAATTGCCTTGGCAGCTTTTTCTGCATCATGAATAATGGCTTTCAACTTTTTTTCAGGCAACCTGAGAATTTGCTCTACATCTGTTTCCATGTATTGATAAAGACAATTTTAAAACCATTTCAAACAAAGATTGGAATCTCTCTCAACTACTTTATTCGCAAATAAAAATACAATGCAAAAGAATAACAGGTAAAGCCCTTGCAATAAAACCAACCTCGTTATTTTTTTGCGTAAAATATAGTCTCAAAAAAAGAGAAAACAAAGTAGTTTTTCCCATGTTGAAAAAATGATATAACAAGAGAAAACTCAAATACTAAAAGCACGCTACATAAGCACTTCGTTTTTGAGGAAAATGTTCCACAAAATTTAGCAAAAACGAACTTTAGAATTGTTTTTTTATTTCAATGTTATCTGGTATGTCATTTGAATTTTAAATTATTAAATTATCCTTTATGCAACCGAACGATACTACTTTATCTTTCTTAAAAGAAAAAATTGAAGACATACGAATTGCGCTCTTCAAAGCTGAAATAGCTTCTGTGTTGCGCTTACCTAACAATATTATCAGCACCTTAAAAGTAGATGACGATGGACATATTTGGTTTTACACATCATGCAACGGGATGTATGCGCACGAAGTTGACAAAGAGTTTTTTGCATACCTTGACTACTATCAAAAAGGGCGAGATTCGCGTTTACGAGTTAGTGGAAGAACATGCATTGTTGAAGGCTGTGGTGCAGATGCTGCTACCGTAGAAAGCAACCTGATATTGTTGAAAATGAAAATTATGCAGGCTGAATATTATGGCGCCGACGCAGAAAAACAACAAACCTGGATTGGCAAAATCAAAACCACTTTTACTGAGTTGTTATCAACATCAACATTGGGTAAAAAGTATCGGTTTTCGTAATGAGAAATTGGTGCAAAAACAAAAGTCCTGAGCTTAAAAAACATTTTAAAACCGGTATCAATTCAACTTTCTTTTCTTTCTCTAATTTTTACTTCTCTAATTTTTGTTGTGAAAGATGATGAGCCTTTTGAATAGTGGAATGTGTTTTCTTTTGTAATGAATGAAACGGCGAAAAGGATTAGGCTACTATCGCCACGTTTGAAGATCAATACAATTTCAACATACTAAAAATTTAGGCAAAAACAAACTTGGTCTATCAGCATTTGTTTTTGCCTAAATTTTAAACCTTCCTATTCACTACACATCTTAGCTTGATAATTATTTGTGCGACGTAATTAATGTCTTGTTTTACTTCAGCGTAAGTAATACATTCGTATTTTCATAACCACGATTCACCGATTGCTAAGATGAAAACATTGTTGTGCTGTTGTTTTGTTTGTATTGCCATTTCTCTCTTTGCGCAAAAAGATATCGTATCTAAATACGCTGCCACTATTACACCCACCGAATTAAAAAAGAAGCTCACCGTAATTGCAAGCGCGGCTATGGAAGGACGCGAAACCGCTACGCCCGGGCAAAAAAATGCAGCCGCTTACATTGAAGCTTATTTTAAAAAGATAGGCTTACAACCTGGCACTCCAAACGGCTACCAGCTTCAGTTTCCGGTGTATCGTGATAGTGTTGAAAATGCCACGCTCAACATGAACGGAAAGAATTTAGAATGGAACAAAGATTTTGTTTTGCAAACGGCTTCATTTGCCACAGGCAACTGGAGCGTGAAGGACGTTGTATTTGCTTCCTTTGGTTTGTCGGATTCTGCCAGCAACAACTTTGATGGATTGGATATAAAAAACAAATGGGTAATGGTAATTGACGGCACACCAGCCGATATGGACAATTTGCCAGCCGCTTCTTCCTATCAAAATTATTATGCCCGTCGTTTAAAGCTTTCTCAAATCAAAAGTAAAGGCGCTAAAGGAATACTCATTATCGCGAAGCAATTGCCAACCGGAACTGCGGCATCTTCACAAGGAAATATGTACATTACCAAAAATGAAAACGCGGTTCCTGTTATTTACCTTACTACTTCAACTGCATCCAATATATTACAACATCCCATTGACAGCTTTGCTATCTTAAAAACAGTTGTGCGCGGTGTGTACCCGATAACACTTTCTTTCAACCAACAAAAAACAACCCTTCACTTGCAAAGCAGCGATGTGATTGGCGTACTGCCCGGCACCGATAAAAAAGATGAATACGTGTTTGTAACAGGTCATTACGACCATTTGGGAAAACAAGGTAATACCATTTGGTATGGTGCTGATGATGATGGATCGGGAACCACCAGTGTTTTACAAATTGCCACTGCTTTTACCGATGCAAAGAAGGCAGGACAGGGTCCACGGAGGACGATGGTTTTTATGACCGTTTCGGGTGAAGAAAAAGGCTTGTGGGGAAGCGAGTACTACACAGACCATCCACAATTTCCATTGGCTAAAACCAGTGTGGATTTAAATATAGATATGGTAGGAAGAATTGACCCGAGCTACAAAGGCGATTCGTTGAATTATATCTACACCATTGGTGAAGATAAACTGAGCAGTGACCTGTTTCCCATCAGCGACAGCATTAATAAAAAATACAGCAACCTGCAGTTAGATAGAAGATACAACGATCCAAAAGATCCCAATCGTTTTTACTACCGTAGCGACCACTACAACTTTGCTAAAAACGGTGTTCCTGTTATCTTCTATTTCAATGGTGTGCACGCCGATTATCATCAGCCAACAGATACAGTTGATAAAATTAATTTTGACTTGATGGCAAAGCGTGACAGGCTTATTTTCTACACGGCCTGGGTAATGGCTAACCGCAGCGATATGCTGAAGCGTGACATTCCACTACACTAAAACTTGCATCATCTTTGTTACCAATGAAGAATACCAATTGAAATCCATTTGTATCATACTATTACTACTGCTTTCTTATCCAATGTTAAGAGCGCAAACCTGCAACGGTTCTGTTGGAGATCCGATTGTAAATATTCCTTTTGATTCTGATACGGCACTCTCGCCCAGCATTACCAACATGACTTATGTATCGCACGATTGCCCCCAGGACGGTTATTATACCATTACAAAAAGAACCACCAACTGTTTTAACCATACATGGCATACGCTTACCGATCATACAAAAGATTCGGCTGCTCTTTTCATGTTGATTAATGCTTCTTTTGCGGGGAGCGATTTTTATGTGCAAACCATTACTGGTTTATGTACAGGTACCACATTTCAGTTCTCTGCATGGATTGCAAACCTGGACAACTTTCAAAACGCAATAAAACCCAATGTTACTTTCAACATCGAAAAAACGGACGGCACCGTTTTAGGCACATACAACACCGGCGATTTGACAATTGACATCAACGCCGCCGATACCGGCGTTTGGAAACAATACAGCTTCAACTTTACCATGCCGGTAGGTGCTTCCACTATTGTGCTCCGCATGAAAAACAATGCGCCGGGCGGCAATGGCAACGATCTTGCTCTGGATGATATTACCTTTCGTCCCGTTGGTCCTGTTGTCTCCATTTCTTCGCCCGATTTTACAGCCGATAGTCTTTTAGTTTGCACACGGGATACTCACAACCTTACATTTCATTCCACCGTTGAAACCTGCTTAGCTTCTACCGCCTATCAATGGCAGGTAAGCACCGACAGGGGTGCAATCTGGGAAGACGTTGCCGGCGCCACCAATCCTGATTATACCCTCGCACCCACCGCACCCGGCGTGTATCAGTACCGGCTCACTGTGGCAGAACAAGGCAGCATAGGCTCAGCAATTTGTCGTGTGTTATCTAAAATATATACTGTAATTGTGTATGGCGTAAATGTTCGTACTATCACTATCTCAGCACCGGCCGGTGCTGTGTGCGAAGATGTGCCTGTTACATTCACTGCTTCAACTACGTATGCGGGAACAAACCCTTCTTTTCAATGGATGGTGAACAACATAAAGATGACAAATGAAGGGAGCGATTCTATATTCACCACAACCCATTTAAACAACGGTGATAAAGTGGCTTGTTACTTTGTAAGTTCCCTTTCCTGTAACGATCCACTTACGTCGAATATAATTACAGCAAACATTAATATGAAAGCCCGCTTAACCGTTGACACTGCTTTTTGTGAAGGTGAGTCGTACGCGGGCTATACAAGTTCGGGCTTTTATAAAGATTCGTTTCCCGGAAGTAATGGCTGCGATAGCGTTCGCATACTCAACCTTATTGTTTATCCGAAAGAGCACACAATTTTCGATACTACCATTTGCTATGGTACTAATTATTTGGGTTTGAATGTTAGTGGCACTTACAATTTTACCTATCCATCCATTCATGGTTGCGATTCAGTTCATACCATTCAACTCCATGTATTGCCCAATATCAACGCAAGACCTTATCTCGACACTATTTTATGCAGTGGTGATTCAATCATGTATTCACCCGGTGCTTATGATAGTTATGTATGGCAGGATGGTTCAGTCAACAGCAATTATTTAATCACACGCGGCGGAAATTACCGTGTAACATTTACTAATCAATGCGGTACCGCAACCCGAAATATAACCGTTGATGAGCGGGTTTGTGTGGTTGCTTTTCCAACGGCTTTCTCGCCCAATGGCGATGGCAGAAACGATATTTTTAAAGTGGTAAACGGATACAATTTAAGCCAGTATCATTGCTTGATTGTAAACCGTTGGGGACAAAGAGTATTTGAATCATCCGACCCTCAAAGAGGCTGGGATGGAACCATCAATGGAAAAGCGGCGGATGTAGGCGTTTACCTTTGGTTTTGCGATTATACCAGCAAAACCAAAGGCAGTAAAACCAGCTTGAAAGGAACAGTGGTGTTGGTGCGATAGCCTGTTTACAATTTAGGCAAAAACAAACTCATACTTCCTTCTACAACTTATCTTTCAATAATTAATTTTCCCTGTAATGTTTTATCGGTATCGCTGCTTACAACTACATGATAAGTGCCGGTTTGCAAACGAGTAAGGTTGTTAATCTGAACAACTGCACCTGAACCAACAGCGTAAGAATTTTCATATACTTTTCTGCCTGAAGCATCATACAAAGTAACCGTTGCATATGAAGCATAATACGTTGAAGGCAGCAACAAAACCACTCTGCCTGAAGATGGATTGGGATAAATCACAAACTTATCATCTGCAATGCCGGCAATGCTCACCACATTTGAATATGCAATGCTTCCATCCCCGTTTTGTTGTTGAATACGATAATTGGTAACACCGGAGAAAGCATTTACATCCATTAAATTATACTCCGTTTCACTGCTGCTGTTGCCCCTGCTGTTTACAAAAGCAGTGGTTTGAAATGCATTGCTGTTTCCCAACGACCGCTGCACAAAAAAGCCTTTGTTGTTCTGTTCAGTGAGTGTGTACCAACTGAGCGTAACATTGTTTTTGTTTTGCCGTTTTCCTTCCAGATGCAAGCCTGTAACTGCTAATACGCTGTTGCAATTGCAGCGGCATGTTACCGAGGTAGCTATTAAACTTTTGCCAAGCGAATAATTGCAATTGTTGATGGTGTTGGTTCCCAAAGCCGGCAACATGCCAACAGAAGATACACCCAACTGCGCATAGCTGTTCACCGTAATGCCCATTAAAAAAAGGCACAAAACAAAAAGCGTTTTCATAAACAGGAGTTTATAAAGATTTATTGGTTGTTACATCCCAGCCCGTTGTAGGTATTGGCGTAGTACCACCGGAAGAAGAAGAAACGCTTCCTTTGAATTGGATTCTGCCATATAAAAGATGAATTTCCTCAAACAAGTTATTGCAGTTGCCTGATGTACTGCATGAGGGTGATAAAATAGAAACCGACTGAAAGTAAACACTTCCTAATAAAATTTGATAGAAAACTGCACCTGTACTGTTATACCAGGTTATTGTTGCTTTAGAAATGAGTTTGCCAGATGCTACATCCAGCATAATGGTAGGATTCGTGGCAGGATCTAATAATTTTTGCAGCTTTATACTCCCAAAATGTACTTTCCCCGCACCTGAACCTGAACCAGTGTTTCCAATAGCAACGTTGGTTGAATCGGTTGTTTCAAATGAGGTTACTAAAAATTCATCTTCATGCGCTTTATCGGCGCTGTTACCCTTTATTCCGTCAAACCGGACATATACATTCAACTGGCAGTATGCTTTTGTAAAACAAACGGAGGAGAGAAGAAGGATAGCCAACAAGTAAAATTGCTTTTTCATAAAAGTAAAATTTGAAAGATGATGGTTTTGTATATTGATTCTGAATGATGTTGTTGCTTAGAGATCGTTTACAATGCGTTTGTTTTTGCATGTATTTATTCTCAACCATTCTTGTATTCAAAGCACATTCAAGTGTATGAAAGAAATTATGATTTATGAATCGGAACTATGAAAATTGAAATGAGGCAATTGTTAGTGAAACCGAAAGTTGATGATTGTATTCCTTGCTGATAGTTGCTTTATTTATCTGTATAAAACAAAACTATTTAATTTTAAATGAATGAAATATTATTTTTATAGCACAAGACTAACTTATCAAACACGAATTGAATAGCAAGTTGATGCTTACATTAGCAACCGCTTATCTTTATTCATTCAAAACAAATAACCATTGAACCGCAGACATTTTATTCAACTGAGTGGCGCTTCATTAGCTTCATTGCTGGTTACTGATAGTATAAAAGCATCCGGCAATCCAACAACAATTTTATCAATGCCCGATGCCGTATCCATCCTATTGGATAACACTTACCTTTCATTGCAATCATCCGATCAACAAACATGGAAACATCAGGATGTGATTGTAGAGCTGAAATCCAATAGCAGTGAGGTTTCCGTGTTTATTCAATCACCCACGTTGCCTTTGAAAGAAGTACAGATTCAAGCTGGCAATATGCAACACCAAAAGATGCAGTTGTTGTAGGCGATGCATGGGAACGTACTTATGGCAACATCAGTTGGCAACCTGTGGCTGAAAATAAAAAGCTGCCCTGGTATTGTGTAGCGCACAACAGTAATCACACGTTTTGTTTTGGCGTAAAAACAGGCTGCAATTCTTTTTGTAACTGGCAGATAACCAACACCAATCTGCAACTAAATTTAGATGTAAGAAACGGCGGCAGCGGCGTAAATCTTGGCAATCGAAACTTGCACGCAGCCGATATAATTTCGGGCAAAAACAAAGAAGAGGAAACCGTGTTTGCTACCGTTCATCGCTTCTGTAAAGAGATGTGCGAAGCGCCCCGAAAAGTGGCACAACCTGTTTATGGCATCAACGACTGGTATTTTGCTTATGGTAAGAATTCTGCTGATCTGATTTTACAACATACTGCCTTGCTTGCCCCGCTGGCTACAGACAACCATAACAGGCCTTTCTCTGTAATAGATGATGGCTGGTCAACCGGCACCGACTTCTCAAAACCAAACGAAAAGTTTGGCGACATGAACAAGCTGACAGAAGAAATCAAAAAGCTGGGTATGCGCCCTGGCTTATGGACAAGACCTTTGATTGCAAAGCCGAATGAAAAGAAGAGTTTGTTTTTGCCCGATTTTCAGAATGATAATAAAGACGATGGTGCGGTGCTCGACCCAAGCATTGATGAAAACATTGAGAGTATAAAAAGCAATATCAGGTTGTATAAACAATGGGGCTTTGAAATGGTAAAGCATGATTATTCAACCTTCGACATTTTTAGCAAATGGGGCTTCGATATGAGCGAAAAAATGACCGAGGAAGGCTGGCATTTGAACGATACATCAAAAACGAATGCAGAGATTATTTTGCAGTTGTACAAAGCGTTGCGCGAAGCCGCCGATGACATGTATCTAATTGGCTGCAACACCGTAAGTCATTTGTCGGCAGGCTTGTTTGAACTGAACCGCATTGGTGATGATACCAGTGGCAAAGAATGGGCACGTACAAAGAAAATGGGCGTGAATACAATGGGTTTCCGCATGGTGCAACACAAAGCGTTTTATGAAGCCGATGGTGATTGTGTGGGACTTACCTCTGCTATTCCCTGGAGCAAAAACAAACAGTGGATGCAGCTGCTGGCGCAAAGCAGTGCACCTTTATTTATTTCGGCACAGCCCGGTGCAGTAGGTGCCGAACAAAAAGCATTCATCAAACAATGCTTTACCGATGCAGCCAAAGTGCAGCCTATTGGTGAACCGCAGGATTGGCTCTCCAATCCGTTTCCAGCGGTGTGGAAGCTGGATGGAAAAATTGTACACTTTGACTGGTAACTTGAAAGGGCCAAAGCATCAACCTTCTTTCAGCTTTTCTTTGTACTGCGCTTCGAGATCATTTAAAGCTTTATTATATCCCTGCCTGTCTTTAAATACTTCGGGGCGATAAGCGTCACCGGGTTTGTGTTTTGTTTGTAAATCAAACTGACTTGCATGAGAAGCCAGCCATATATCGAATGATATATTTTTCATGGCGCGAAATGTATAATCATAATCGCTCCTGATGTTTGGATATGCACGTAACCTCGCTTAACTTTTTATCTACTACAATAGTTGGCATATTCGCAATCAAAACCCGATACTTTTTTTTACTGTCCTGTACATTGAATAAAAAGCTGCATGAACCTTTTGTATGCCCCGGATGATGCAATATTAGGAGCTTCATATTGGCAAGTGTGATGGTATCTCTATCGCGTAACAAACGATCTGCTTTTACAGGTTGAAACAATGCGCCTTTGCCACCCATTGCGTAGTCGGAACTGCCGCCGTCTGCTAATACAACAGCATCTTTTTCATCAACCATCATTCGTGCATCAGTTTCGTTTTTTATGGCAGCCATTGCGCCCACATGATCGTAGTGGGCTTGTGTAGTTAAGAGTATTTTTATGTCGGAAAATTTAAAACCCAGTTGCTCAACGCTTTGTTTTATGGTTGCTGCCGAAGAAGCAAGTCCAGTATTGATAAGAATGTATCCGCTATCCGTTGTAATAAGATAACATCCTAAATCGTACGTGCCCACATAATACAGGTTACCAGCGATTTGAAAAGGAGGATATGGTTTTGTCCAATCAGGATGAGCCTTTACTGATGGTTCATGCACATTTTGCGCCGTTACCAAACCGATTATGAATGAGAAAATAAGAGTAAAAACAAAAGACTTAATGTGTATTTATAAACATATAAAATGAGGGGGATGATAAACTGCTTTTCAAATGTATCAGCGCATTATCTATTACCCGGCATCATTATTATATTTTGTTGAGTAATTGTGTTTTCTACCGAAGTGATTATGAGATGAAAAGCAAATATTGAATAAAAACAAAAAGGTCCAACAACTTGTCCTTTTTGTTTTTATTCCATTTTGGTATATCAAACGTTTCGTTCAATAGAATCTTAACTCATCATTTTCTTATCGTTTGCTGATACGATAAATATCGCCATCGTCTGTTATTGCATACAACATGTTATTCCAAGTATGTTACATCACGGAAGCGATTGTTTTTATCAGTCAGCAATCTTTCTTCACCCACCACTTTATTGTTTTTAATTACAAGTCTGTCAACATGCTGACCACTCAGCGCAGCAATGAATAAATTGTTCTTCCATTCCGGTATGGCATCTCCTTTATAAAAACAAATACCGCTTGGTGATATCGAAGGATCCCAATAATAAAGGGGTTGCTCCATGCCTGCTTGCTGCTGAATACCTGCGCCCATTTTTTCACCGCTGTAATCAATGCCATAAGTAATCACAGGCCAGCCATAATTTTTGCCTGGGTGTATGATATTGATTTCATCACCACCGCGAGGACCAAATTCGGCTTCCCATAATTCACCTGTTACGGGGTTGATATCAGTTCCTTCAGGATTGCGATGTCCGTAAGAATAGATGTCAGGCAATGCGCCTGCTTTATTAAGGAATGGATTGCCTAAAGCAGGCTTTCCGTCGGTTGTTATTTTTACGATTTTACCAAGATATGAATTCAATTGCTGCGCCTGAACTCTGTTTTCAGGATTGTATTTTTCACCAACACTTACAAACAGATTTCCTTCTTTATCAAACACCAACCGCGAACCATATTGCAGGTTGCCATTCGTAGCAGGCGTGGCACGAAAGATTACTGATACGTTTTCAACTTTACCGGCTGCTTCGTTTAGCTTGCCTTTTGCAACGGCTGTTATATTACCTCCGCCGTATTTTTCTGCATAACTCCAGTACATCATTTTATTACTGCTAAAATTGGGATCAAAAGCTACATCAAGCAAACCGCCTTGCCCTGCATAAACCACGGGAGGAAAGCCTGTAATCTTTTTTACCAGTTTACCATTCGCATCATGAATTTCGGCGTAGCCTGATTTTATAGTTACCATTAACCTGCCATCAGGCATGGCAACAATGGCAAAGGGAGCACCCAACTTATCTGCTATTTTTTCAACGTTATAAGGCGTGTTTGTTTTTACACCACTAATTCTTGTTTGTCCACTAACTGCCGGTTTGTAACTGCTGTTGGGCGATTTGGTTTCAACCGGCGGCAAGCCACTGGTATCTGCATTATCGGTAGCTACAGAATTGGTATTGTTATTCGCATTATTGGCGCAGCTTGACGTACAAATAAGCATCATCACAAGGACTAACATGAAAGTGTTCTTCGTGTTCATAAATTAGCTTTAATAGATTGTTCGTTGAGTGAAAATATACACTCTCATTTATTCAAAAACTATAATCCTTTTTGTTTTTACAGCAATTTGTATTCCCTGTCATACAACGAATTATTTTAGTTGATAGGCAACAACACAATTTTTAAAGAAGGTTGGCACATAAACCGTTCTTGTGGCAGCATCATATCCAATATCGGCAGAATTGATTTTTTTATCTCTTGTGTCGAGCAAGACCTGCTTCGAGCCATCATCTTTTACATAATAAATAATGCCTTCCCAACCCGTTACAAGAAATTCATGTTCATTCACTCTTTCTAATCCATCAGCGCCTCCTTCTATACCTTCTGCCAATGTTGTCAGTTTTTTAGCCGCATCCGTTTTTTGCAAACTGGCATCGGCTAACACGTATAAATCGCTGCCAACAGCCAATACACCATTGGCACTTTTCATGTTCTCTAAATAAACCGATGCCTTACCGTTTTCAATTCGTGTACTTTATTGGTTTTTGTATCACTGACATAAACAATGCCTTTTGAATCAACCGTAATGTCGTTCAACAACTGTGCACCTTCAACGGGTATGCGTTGTATAATAGCCGCCTTGTTCACATCAATAACAGCTACGGTTGTGGGTTCGGCAGCATAGAGCAAATTTTTATACAATCCTAAACCTTTGGGAGCGGTTAATCCGGTTACCCAATCTCGTTTTATCGTTTTACCATCCAATCCAATTTGGCTGATAAAACCCATGCCTTCTTTTTGCAGGTCGCCAATGTTGGAAACAAATAAAATCTTCGATTTTGAATCATGTAAAACGGATTCAGGCATCTTTAAAATGGTATCAGTTTGCCATAACTTTTCTAAGGAATGTTGCGCGAATGAGCTTGAAGCAAAAGAAGAGAATGATTGCAGCAAATAATATTTTTTTCATAGTTGGTGCATTTAAAAAATGGAAGGTACTTTTTTGTAAATGATATACAAGATATACTTGTTTTGTTTTGTTGCTTTGATTGCTTTGTTTCTTTTTAATAAGATGTTGGCAAAGCCAATTTGCGGTTAGCTATTTTTAAGGAAAAAACAAAAAGGTACATCAGTTGTACCTTTTTGTTTTTGCCTATATTTTTATCACATAAACGCTTAACTCAACAAATTTTTTACTGTGTTGGAAAGCTGCTCGCGGGTAAATGGTTTTTGAATGTAAGTATCTGCTCCATTGTGCAACGCAACATCTTTTGCCGCACCGTCAAAACCCGAAATCATCGCCACCTTTATGGCTGGATATTTTTTCTTTACCGTGGGAAGCCAGTCAATTCCAAAACCATCCGGCAACTTGTTATCAAGCAATAACAAAGAAGGTTGTTCTTCCTGTAAATAAGCATCGGCAGCGGCCAGGTTTTTTACGTGGTCAAGTTCTACTTCTTTGTCCTTTAAAATAATGTTCAATAGAAGGCACATATCACCTTCATCTTCCACAATCAATATTTTCTTTCCTTTTGCAGTGGGCGCTTTGGCTTTCGGCATATTCGTTATTTTTTGGCTGCTTCTACTTCAATAGCCGTTCCAAATTTTATGAAAAGATGGATAAGAAAAAGAAAAAAGGCTTGGGAAGAAAAAGCGCAAAAACAAAGCAAACAGGAAGATAGGAATTGAGCAAATGATGAAAGTAATCATTAAAGGCAATCTGTTTGTTCGGTTATATCAACAATTGCCAACAACCATTTATTTCTGCTTCGCAAAATCATCTGCCAGTGCATCTATCTGTTTCGGAGAAAGAGTCGTATTCCCGTTTTGAATAACAATTCGATAGCGGAATGTAACAGATTCGCCCTTCTGCAGATGCAAATTTTTTGCGCTTTTACCGTTGGTAAAAATGTTTTCACCCAATGGATTGGCAGCAAATAAACCATAGCCGCGCGCGTGCCAGAAGGTAGGATAGTTTACGTTTGCCGGATGATCTATAATGGCAATGCTCACCGAATCTCTTCCCATCTTTCCACCTACTTTGCACCAGCGGGCGCGTGTGCTCCAGGCGTCATTGCCCGTTTTCCCTTCGCTGGTAAGATAATTTCCGTTGGCAATGGTATCGTTGCCGCCTTTTACAAACGTTATATTGCCTTTGTCATCGGTATATGGCTGGTCTTCGCCGGAAGGAATTTGAAGTTCATGCGCCAGCCGCAAGCCAAGCATACCATCTTTGGCGTCTTTAAAAACAACAACCGTATCGGCAGTTAACGTGGTAATCCTATCAATGATACGTTCGTGTTCGTTGCCGCTGAAAATATACTGTGTTCTTTCCTCCAGCAGTATATCATTGGCTTCATTCGTCCAGTTGGCGTGATATGATAAAATGCCTCTTTCGCCGCTGCTTTCCCCTACTATTTTATCGGTTTTTATCCAGCCGTAACCCTTCTTTTTTTCTTTTGGAATTGCATACGAATTGTTCCAGAAATCCAGCCCGTTTACATTTTCAAAATTGAGCCAAAGCCCCACATGATGCGGATGATCGGTAGGATCGCCGGCGCGGGTAGCCAACGGAAAACCACGGGTAACTACTTTTCCATCGGCTGCGATAATGGGAAACAACACCGGCTTTTCCAATGTATCGGGATACCAAAACGTAGTGAACGGTTTGCCACCAATGGTGATGGTGATTTGTTTTGCATTGTTATCTGTAACCACATTTACCCGTTCCATTTTTTGTGCAAAACCAAAAGCAATAATGAAGCAGCTGCAACCAACAAGCACTATTCTTTTTATCAACATAAAGCTTACGAATATTTGAAAGGTTTACCATTCGCCATCACTTCTCCGGTTTGTTCATCAAAGGTTGTTTTGGCGCCGGTATGAACGGCAGCATTAGCCATAATCACAGCTATGGCATGAGCATAACCGGCTTCTACCGGCGCATGTGGCTGTTTGCGGCTGCGCACACATTCCATCCAGTTGCGGATGTGGTTTGATGTAAGCACATCGCCGCCGGTGTTGGCAGATGCCACCACTTTTTCCGTAGCAGCCAAACTCATTTCGGGTAACAAATTTGCCTGCATGCCCATTTGCGAAGCCATTGCCTGCGTAAGCCCGCCACGCGGCGAAACTTTATTGGTATTGAGGTTCAGTTCGCCGCCGTTGGAATAATAAATTTCGGTAGGATTTTCATCGCCGTTGTCCATACGCGAAGCAAAAGTTACCTGGAAGCCGGTAGTTGGATCGTTGATAGGGCCATAGTCGAAAACAACGGTCATGGTATCCCAGTTTTTTCTGCCGTCTTTCCACATATAAATGCCGCCGTTGGCTACAGCACTTCGCGGGTGCGGCAGGCCGGTAAACCAATGCACGGTATCTATCTGGTGGCTCATCCATTGCCCCGGCAGTCCGGATGAATAAGGCCAGAACAAGCGAAACTCTAAGTATTTTCTCGGGTCGAATGTATCGTTGGGACGGTTTAATAAAAAGCGTTTCCAGTCGGTATCCTGTTCTTTCAGCAACGGTACTAACGATGGTCGGCGCCAGCGTCCGGGCTGGTTTACATTCCACGTCAATTCCACCATAGTAACGGGTCCAAACTTGCCCGATTGGATAAAATCGTAAGCCGACCAATAGTTGGCGCCGCTTCTGCGTTGGGAGCCAATCTGCACAATTTTACCGGAAGCTTTAATGGTTTTTAATGCAGCGCGGTTATCGTCCATCGTTTCGGCAAAAGGTTTTTCTACATAGGCATCACAGCCGGCGTTTACTGCTTCCATTGCGTGCAGCGCATGTTGAAAATCGGCAGTGCTGATAAACACAGCATCCACCAATTTTTTGTCGTACATTTCTTCGTTGTTGCGACAGGCAACCACATCGTGCCCCATTTTTTCTTTCCAGGCAGCAGCCCCTTCTTCTCTTCGCCTGTTCCATATATCCGATACTGCCACCAAATCGAAATTCAGTTCTTTGTAATGATTCATAAAGGAAGGCATGTGCGAGCTTCTGTGCCGGTCGGAAAAGCCAACAACGCCCACCCGCACACGGTCGTTGGCACCGATGATTCTTTTATAACTTGAGGCAGAAAAAGCAGTGGCACCTAAGAGCGCACCGGCAGAAGTAAGAGTGGTTTGTTTGATAAAATATCTTCGCGATTGTGGCATAACAAAACGTGTATTGGTGATAGCTGATGAAGGTATTAAAAATACGCTGCTCGTACTTCAATCAGCGTTCAAATTTTGATGAAATGATGAGAAAAACAATTGGAAAGAAAATGCGCAAAAACAAAAGCGGGCATGATGATATGAAAAGAACAAGCGATTTTTGCCCCTGCTGATATTGTTCATCTAACCGATACTTTCTAAAAAAATTTGGTTAGAGACTCCGAAAGGTAACCTTACTCTTACAAAATTGATAGAAGACTCTTACAAATAACATTCATGAAATTATTCAAGAAAAAAGAACCCCAAACGGTTGAAGTAAAAGGGCATGAATTGATATGCCCGATCTGTGCAAACAAATATTTTTGGAGCAGGCAGGTGCAACTTAACAGGTCAATCACAACTTTTTTTAAATTAGATTGGACAGACCGCTCTGCAACCTGTTTTATTTGTTCAGAGTGTACTTATATTTTTTGGTTCTTTGGATGAACTATGAAAATATAAAGCAGAAGATAAAAGGCTCTACAATATTTAAAACCTAAGAGTCTTCCGATGTTTTTGAAATGAAGCAAAAACAAATCTTACGGTTTACACACTGTTTCTTGCCGCGTTAATGATGCCAAACGAACAACGAATGATGAGCTTTTCATACACATCATGCGAGGGCAACTTTGTTATTTTCTCACTACTTTCTCGCAGCTTGCTTAAGCAGTATTGCTGAATCACTGCCAGCGGCAACACAATGCGTTCGCGCATCTGAATAGACAGTTGCTCAACCGGATAATCGGCCATCAAATCGGTGTTGCCCGAAAGGCGTAGAATGTATTTTAGCGTGAGTTCGTATTCATCATACGTCATCCTCCATATCTCACCATATTTAGGATGTTTTGATAAATAAACAGTGAGCGGAAAGAAGCATTTTTTCATTGCCATCTCGCAGTTGTCAATGAGCGTTTTAAAGAACAGTGAGTTTTTATACAAGGCCTGCACTTCTTTCCATTTGCCTTCCCGCTCCATTGTTTGCAAAGCTGCGCCTACGCCATAATAGCCGGTTACATTTTGCTTGGTTTGGCTCCAGGCACCTACAAACGGAATGGCACGCAAACTGTCTAACGTCAATTTAGATGCACCCCGCTTGGTAGGACGGCTGGCAATATTGGTTTCGGCATAATACCGAAGCGGACTTACGTTGCTTAAATAATCTATGAAGTCAGGATGATTTTTAAGTTCGCTATAAGCATCATAACCAATGTTTGAAAGCCGCGCCAGCAGGGCTTCTTCGTCTTCAGTAAGGGTAGCTTTGCGAGGTACAATATCGTTTGATATTCCGGCGTGAATCAGTTGCTCAATGTTGAATTGCGCTGTATCTACCGTTCCGAAATTAGAACTTACGGTTTGTCCCTGCACAGTAAGCTGTATTTCTTTGTTGGAAATGTTTCTGCCCATCGAAGCATAAAAGCGATGCGTTTTGCCGCCACCACGCGCCGGCGGACCTCCTCTGCCATCAAAAAACACTACGCTGATACCATACTTTTCGCTAATGGTAGTCAACTCTTCTTTGGCTTTATAAATACTATAATTTGCCATTAAATAACCGCCATCTTTGGTGCCATCGGAAAAGCCAAGCATAATGGTTTGCGTATCGTTGCGCAGGCCCAAATGTTGCTTGTATTGTTTGTTTTTGTACAAATTTTCCATTACCGGAGCAGCCGCTTTTAAATCGTCAATGGTTTCAAATAGCGGGATGATGTCAACCGTAAGTTCTTCTTTTTTCCATCCGCTCAGTAAAAACAAGCCATACACTTCAAGCAGGCTCAATACACTTGTGCTATGGCTAATGATGTAGCGGTTGCAGGCTTCTTCGCCATTGTGTTGCTGAATGCTTTTCATTGCTTTCATTGAAGCCAAAGTATCCTGCTGCAATTCATCATCCAGTATAGAAATATCATCTATTTTTTGCGAGATGGAAAGCAATGCAGCCGCTTTTTCTTCCTCACTCAATTCATCGTAATTCTTTGGAAGCGCAGGTTTGTTTTTGCAACAATACTGCTGATGGTTTTTTCGTGTATCGAACTATCTTGTCGCACGTCCAGCGAAGCAAAGTATAACCCGAAGGTTTCAATTTTATTGATAAAATTTTCTACCGCATGAAGAAACAAACCGTTGTGTTCGGTGATGATGGTTTGCGTTACCTGCCGAAGCGTTTGCAGCATTTCATCTTTGTTGAGCAAGTACGCTTCTTCAGGCGCGATGAGGCTTTTATAAATCTTTTTTTCCAGCTCCTGTATCGGGGCTTCTACACCTTTGAAAGTGAGTCTGCGCTTGAGTCTTCGAATGTCCAGATAGTAACATCTGATGATAGCTTCGCGCAACGCTGCCGCTACTTTGCGTGTAATGTCAGCCGTTACAAAAGGGTTGCCATCTCTGTCGCCACCAGGCCAAAATCCCATTCGGATTACAGGATTATTTTCATGCACAGCATAAGGAAACAAAGCTTTTAAGGAGCTGATGATATTGCCCGAAGCCTGGTAAAATACGTGTTCGAGATACCAGAGTAAACTGGTGGCTTCATCAAACGGTGTTGGTTTTTGTTTTCGCAAAAAAGGCGTTTTGCCAAGCTGCTGCAAATACGAATTGATGAGTGCTGCGTTTTCATTCATTAAGGCTTTTGATAAATCGTGAATGATGCCCAGCACTTCACCCGGATAAAACTGCGTGGGATGCGCCGTAAGCACAAGCCGCACATTAAAATCGTGCAGCTTTTCTTCCAGCGCAGGCTCTTTTTCTGCACTGCTTACAATAGATTGCAATTGCTTTAGTGTACCCGCACCATTCATATCGTTGATATGCGTAAACGCGGCATCTTCCAGCGCATCAAACAACACTACTTGTCGCTCGGTATATTGCACAAACCGAAACAGCAAATCCAAACCTTCCTGCAAATTGTAACTGGTATATTGCGAGAGAAACGAATCAATAATTTCCGTTGGACTTTCGTTCTTTTTAAAGCCATCCTCGCAATGAATTAAAAACAAGGACAGCAATACACCGGTTCTTTCAATGCGATGAAACGGCAGTGAGGTAAACAGGCTGTTGTACAACTGAAACCTTACCGCTACAAGGTTTTTAAACTGCTGCAAATTGTTATTGGCATACGCACTCATACGTGTTTTTCAATTAAAATTTTTAGGCAGGCAATCGTGTATTTGCGGCGTTGAAATTAAGGGAAAGAGGTGAGAAGTTTGGAAAAGAAAAATAAACGAACTTGTATTTATATATTTACAACGACGGTTTAAAACAAACAAGATGATTTGGCGAAAAGCATAAGCGATGTCAATACATTTTGTTCGTATTATCGTCTTTATAAATAGCTGAAATATCTGCTTTTCCAAACCAACCGCTACTAACATTTATGAACAAAGTTGAAAACAATATCTTTACAGACGACTCTAACTTCATTGTAAAAGAATCAAGAACCGTGAATCTTGTTTTTGGTTTTTTACTACTGATACTTTCTGCAATTATTCTTTACCATATTTTTTCGGATTATCACACCGATCAAATTATCAGGTATAAGAAAATGATTTTTCTTTCGCTTGTTCCTGCAATCTTTTTCATACTTAGAGGATATACAGCCAACCAACTTTTTATAATTAATAAAAATGGAATTTATCGTTGTAATGTGCTTATTACGAACTGGAACAATTTTATAAAAGCTTATATCACTCAGGAAGCCGTTACTGGTAGTTATAAAGATAACTTCGTTCTCATTGTTGAATTTTACAAAGAAAATGAGGAAGGATATTTCATGAGAAAAATGAAGCTGCCCAACACTACAGATAAGTCTGAAGAAGAAGTTATAGAAGCAATCAAATACTTTAGTAAATTTTCTAAGTATTACGCTGTTCAAAACTCGTAATCACATCATTTGCCGAAACCGTTTGATCGCGCTGGTATTACAATAGAATCCGTATTCAAACACAGCGAGGTTGTACATGTAAAACCACTTTAAGAGTAGCGAACACTTCTTGTTAACATTTGTTTTTAATCAACTGGTATAAAAAGCACCAAAACCAAAAGCAGCTTTATAACAATCAAAGCTGCTTTTGGTTTTGCACAAAAAATAAAACTTAACCGCAATCTGTACAGCAAACAAACGGCACTTCAGTAAGTGGCGAAGTTCGCAAAATGCGATAGTCGCCCAATTGGTCACTCAATGGTTTGGGTTGATTTAAATACATTCTTGTGGTCATTTTATCTGCCGAAAAACGCGATGCCGCATCCGTTAATTCTGATTTGATTTGCGGATGAAAAGAAGAAACGCTGCCCGCAACTTTTGCAGAGGTAGCTTCATCACCAATATCATTGATGTGGTCGTAAACATTGGTAATGGTGGGCAACATCTCAACACACAACACACTCAGCGAAGAATCGGCTGGCAAGCCATACATGGAGAGCAAACTATTCACTTCATCATTCTGCCACAACGCCGTTCCCCACTTCGTTGCATCTTTGTTGATTGCGGTATAATCAACCGGAAATAAAGATGCTTTGTTGGCAATGCTTCCCAGCTTCGGGTTCCAGTTTTGAAAAGCCGATAATTTTAAATGCTGCACCTGTGCATCGGTTAAATTTAAATAAGCATCCTGCGGTTGATTAAAGGCAACCTGTGTGCGCCAGTCCATCATTCTATCGTCCAATAAAATGTTGCGGTAATCTTTATTATCGGCTTGTTTTACCTGCGCATACAACAAGGCCCAAAGCTGCGTGCGGGGCGGGTTTGAGGTTACATTCTTTCCTTTGTAAACGGCTTGCGCATAAGGCGCCACGGCATATAATTTTTCCTCATCACGGTTCACATTGCATAATAAAACAGGAGCCGGATGTTGAATTCCGGTTGCCCGTAAAGCTCTGCCAAACCTTCCTTGCGCAGTTGTCCAAACATTTTGAGTGGTGCCTTTGTATTTGTAATGACCTACTCTGATTTCATAAGTAAAAAAACCAAACAGTTCAGGCGATGAACTATTCAATCCTGCAGGCAATGGCAACAAATAATGCCGCTCGCTGTCGTTTGCTTTTTGCATTGGCTGCATCGCATTCATACCCGCATTGTCTATTGATTGATCTGGCGTAATCACACGAATGTATTCAGGGTCAATCGGCAATGATGGTTCATCAGGCGCAGCCCATAATTCAGGACTGTTATTGCTGATTAACTGATCGGGCGCATAAGCTAAAACACGTGCGAAATAAATGTCTTTATCATCTTGTATTGGCTCAGCAAATTCAACCCATAAATAACGTTGGCGGGGCCTGTGGAAGAATATGTTTTGTTGCGATGGTAAGGCGAAAGGGCAATGCCTGCCGATACAATTTGCGGCAATTGCGCAGGTGGCGTGGTGATGGGCAATTGTAGATTCAATTGCAAAGGAGCATCCTGTTGTGTGGCATAGCCTGTTTTGAATTGTGGCGTGATGGTATATTCCAACTGGATCAAATCGGGAAAGCGCGGCTCGGTTTGGTGCGGCGCAGCTTGCAGTAATGCGTTCTTGGGTTCAACAGCATCAATAAATAAAAGGGTTGTGGTGCTTCTGTCGGGATTGATTAATGCATTGATGGAAGCTGTTTTTTTAATCTCGATGGTGCCTACTACTTCTGTTTCCGATTCAGTAGTTTCATCGTCATGCTGAAACCATTTTTTTCTTTCAATGACAAAGCTGATGTCTTCCTAAAGCATCCCATGTCCAATCGCGATTTACCTCCAACGTAATGCAAACCAGCCAATGATTAATCAGGTCTTCTTTGCTGGCAAAAGTCAGAGATGAATTATCCGGCGAAAGCGTATGCCTGATTCTGTTTGAACAACCAAATTGCAGCCTTTGTCCGGCTTCTCCAACCAACGTCAATCCTGAATTTTGGATGTTTAATTGTGTTGATAAACGCTGTACAATATCAGGCAATGCCTGCGCTGTTTTTCCAAACAATGCAGTTAAAATAATTGCCATCAAAAACAGGCGTCGGATCAGGCTGTAAATAGATGCCTTTGATTTGCGAAGCGGTACTTTCATTCAGTAATAATTTGGTTTCATTTTCTGATGGCTGACTTACTAAAAATTGCGTAATTCTTCCGTAACGGGTGTTCAAATTCGGGTCGCCCGTTTCCGAACCATAATAACCAGCTACTTCTTTGCAAACCGCGCGCAGCGTGAGTCGTATTGTTCTTCCGGTTGGCAGAGGCAACGCATCCATCGCATCAATTTGTGCTTTTGTAAAACCGAAATCATCACCCAAATCGCTTTCATCACCGAAGTTTAAAACGTGCGCATCTGCATATTGCAAAGGCACATCCAGTTCATCATCAAACAGGGCAGAAGCAGTAGGAAATTTCCTTATGGTGGTGTAGTATTTTATGTACGATTCTGTGCCGCTTGCACTTAGCAAATTATCCATTTGCAAAGCTTTTATTTCAACCACTATTTCAACACTTTCCACATCAGGATCGGAAATGCCAAACGCTTCTTTACCAACCATGCTTTGCGAAGCCGCTTTTAAAAGTGTGATTGGATCGGCATATTTCCCCGTAAACACAACCGAAGGATAACCCAATAACGGGCGGTTTATTTTTATGGATAAATCACTAAACAATTTCGAATCATCGTTTGGAATTAAATCAGCAATCCTCAAACCAACCGGCGCGACATATCTTTTGAAATGCGTAGTGGTTATGGGTGATGGCGCATCATAAGCAGGGTTTTCATCAACGGTGGGTCCGCCACCGCTTATATCGCCGAGGCGAATTCTAAACTCGTAAATATGCCCGTATAACAACGTGGTATTGATGTTAGCAGGCGTGTAAATTTTATTAAGATTGTTTTGCGTAGCACCCGTAACATTGGTTAATGGATCGGGCTTTACATCGGCATTGTTTTGATAAATATCAGCCGCATCATCATCATGCAAAATCATTGATTTGCCTCCCCAGTTGGCAAAGTACATAGGCAGCCAATAACTGTTGGATGTATCACCGTTTATCTGCGATGGATACACATTATAATTCAGTTCTCCTGCAAAGTCGCCAAGGTTTTGCTGCGCAATAGAAAGCGGCATTTTACTCGTTACAAAATTAAGAGTATCCCATGCAGCAATGCCGTGTTCACGCACGTCAATTCTATAACCCGACACGCCAAGCGGCGCATCCAATCTTTGGTTTGCACCCACACTGCTATCTGCCGCTAAAGCACGCACATACCAGGTTAAAATTTGTTCATCATCCCAGCCCAATCGAATGCCCGTTTCTTTGGTAGGATGAAAGCCATCGCTTTCTTCCTGCAGAAAATTCTGACTCACCGGCTGAAACGAATGCACCACCTTTGCAAAGCCATCATCATACTCCGATGCTTCAATAAAAACGTTGTCATAAGTGCCCAATGGTTCAGTTGCTAACACAGGAAACTGTACGGGTGCAAACAAGGTTCTGGCAATGCCGTTTTGTACGGCAGGAATTCGCGCAGCATACGTTTTTATAAATGTGCTATCAGTAGTTTGCCCAGCTTTATAATCGCTGTCATCAGCCAAATCAATGTACAGCCAGCCGCCTTTGGTAAGCAACGTTTCATCAACCGGAAATGTAGTACTGTAAAGCATTCCGGCCTTTGCAGCCAGCAAGGGTTGCCTTAATAAATAAGCATACACTTGTCCCCAATTAATGCTATCATCCGAAGGCTTGAAACCTGCATTGTTTCCTTTATCGCGTAGCGCACAATGGTAGCTGTCATCAACATAAGCATTGGTTACCGGCGTTGTAAAATTGAACGACTTGCGGTAAGTGAGCGGCAAGTATTTTTTTACAGATTGATCAACCGTTAAAGGCGTTTTGTTATTTGTATTGACAACATTCGCGTTTGTATTGGCTGCGCCCAAATTGGTGATGTTAAATTGCGGAAGCGATGCCAATGTGTTGAACAAATCGGTTCTGTCGCCACTGGGTTGCGTTGTAAGCGGAAACGGTTGAAACGGCAAGGTAGTTACCGGGAAATTTTCCAGACTATCAATCACTTTTGCAACAAAAGAAAGATTGGCGGATGCAAACGGCGGTGCATCTGGAATGATTGCATTGGCTGTGATGGCAGCTGTTAACGGGTTTTGGTTTCGTGGTAAAAAAACAATGTTGAGCTTGATTGTGGCGCCATCAAAATATTGCGGAAAAGAAAGGATGGTGAACCGTGTATTATCTTCCATAAAAACAATTAATAAAGTTGATGAATGAGATATGAAAAAGATTAAGCAATCTGGCGTTGTTCGCTCCACGATTTACTAAAATCAATATCAATCACTAAGAAAATACTGATGTCAATGGCGAACGTTACCTGCGCTTCGCAAGTAGTTTGGTCGTTGCTTCTGGAGATGCCGCCCTGCGCTTCAATGGTGATGGTAATTTCAACCAAACCACCCAGCAAATCAGCATGACCTTGGTACATCAAAAACGCCGTTAAGGTTAATGTTTTGGAATCATAATAAATTTCAACACCAATCATGTACAGGATGCTTACGTTGCCAACTACAGGCAAGCCAATAACGATTTGCGCACCGAAGCCAAACTTCACATCCAGCGAAGGTCCTACGCCGGTATCAGCCGCAATTTTTAAATCAACTGTACCTACTGCATATACCGTTGCAATGCTTAAAGAAACACACATCACCGACATCTTTCCATAAAAATCTATGTAAGCGCCAGCAGTGGGTAACAATTGTGAAGGATCGGTAGTTACTTTCAAAGTCTCACTAAAATAAACACCGAGTTTCAAGCCTGCTTCTAATTTCAACGGCGTGTTAGGATCATCATAAACAATATCAGGTATTGGGAATTTTACAACCGGAATTTCTTTTGAAGCATCAAACTTATATTGCCAGCTATCGGCGCTGTTGCTCATCGCAATCTTCAAACCTTTCTTCAAGGCATCGGCATAGTTTCCGCCCTGTAAATCAATTAGTATTTGCAGTATATCCATCACTACGTCTAACTCTTTGCTAAACTGCAATTGTGGTGAAGGGAAATCAGGATTGCTGTCATCGCCCCCGTAAGCCGCTTCAGAACCATTCTGCGCATCAAAGTTTCCTTTGATGGTTACCAATTGTTTAAACGGTCCTAAATCAACCGCCATTGAAATGTTATTGAGTTTGCTTTTCCAGTTATCGGCAGCATTCGATGCAAAAGAATTCACATCAAAGTTTAATAAACTGGCTGTATTGTCGAAGTTCGCCGGATTGTTGTAATCAGGGCTTCCATCAGGTTTTGCAGGGATGGCATTTCCATTTCTTACCGCTGCTTTGTATTGCACATAAATTTTTAAAAAGCTGGTATCAACAATGGGCCAATCATGATCGGGCATGTCAAAGTTTTCCGCTTGCTTCAGCAATTTATAACCTTGCGCAAGGGCTTTTCCCGCTGCATCTTTTTTATTTATCTGCATGATCTCCAGCACTTGTATGCCTGCATCTGTGGCTGCATTGCTTGCAAAGTTTCCTGCCAGTGCAATGACGTCTCCATAGTTCGTTACGGCATCGCCGATGTTTGGAAAAATACCTTTTGAATTCATTATCCGATAAGCATCGGCAAACAAGGGCGGCGTTTTGCTAAGCAGGGTTCCCGTTATTGTTGGGTCGGTTAGTTTTTGATAAGCCGGTGTAAGAAAAAGGACTTTTTGTGTGTTGGTTGATTGCAGAAAACCGAAGTTGATGGTATCTGTGGTTGGCAATCGTAACAACTCGGTTGGTGCCGCAATGCGAAGCAAGCCATCGGTTGGAAAAATCAAAACAGAAGTAGGGTCAGTTGGATCTTTTAATACAAGCTCACCAATGCGAATTAGGGGCACCGTAACACCTGTTGGCAAAGGAACCACTTCGCCGGTGTTTGCAAGATGCGTTACCATACTCCACGATCCTTCTTTTGGTAAAATGGCATTGCCTCTTGCGGCTACAACAAAGACTGGGCTTACGTTTGAAGCATCAACCGAAGTGTTTACATCAATGCGGTTTACACGCAATTGCTGACCATTCAAACCAATATCAACAATACAGTTTACCGCTCCGCCAATGCTTCCGTTTTGATAGTTCAATAAATTAGCAAAAGCAGTTGGTGTGATAGGAATGCCAATCGGCAATAGTTGCACAAAGCCTAATATCTTTTTAGAAGGAACTAAATTATTTACTTGTCCTTGTATCGTATTTTCAATATCAATATTGGCATCAAAATAAACCGGATCCAATTCGATGCTTACCGTTTTAGAACCTGCGATATTAGGAAAGATGGTTTTATTGCCCGCATCGAAATCATACCAATTGTTGATGTCCATTGTGCTTGTAAACGGTTTGATATCGTCTGTTGCAGCTACAATGTTTTTGATGTTGTACAAACCTTGTATTGTACCCGGATGAATATGATAGGGTACAACAGGTGCCGCATCGGTAGAAGAACCGTCTGCTGTTTTTGGTGTAAAAGTAAAATCGAATTTGCCATCGCTTTCTGCTTTCCATCCGCTATCATAACGATACTCATACCCGCTGCCCGTGCGAAACAACGTGATGGTTTTTACTACGCGAATGCCCCAGGGATACAACAAACTTTTTACCTGGATAACTTCATGCGCTGTTCTTCCTACAAATATTTCAAAAAGGGCTTGGCTTGTGGTGGCAAACTCCGCACCTTTATCTTGCCAGTTGCTAAAAATAGAAGCACCATAACCACTCAAATCAAAACGGGTGAGTGGCACGCCGCCTTCTTTATCAAAAAACTCTCCGTTAAAAATGGTGGTAACATCGTAGCCCAAAGTGCTGGCGTTGGTTGGTGTGCCTGCATAGTTGAGTATGTTATTTATCTGAAGCGTTACACCTTTAAACTGGTTGCTTACATTGCGGTTGGTATCAACCGAACCGCCGCTTAATTTCAATTGAATGCCGCCAATGATTTTGCCATCGAACGAAGGTTCATTTTTATGAATGCTGCTTTTTTGCGGCTGATCTTTTACATCTTGGTCAAGTTCGGCAAATGCACGCAAACCAAATGGCAATGTAAACAGTACCGCCATTTTATTGCCTTCTTCATGATGGTACGAATGCAGCAAAGAATGCGTAACCGGAATGGGCGCAAGTGGAACCAACTGAACACTGTTGGTAAACAATCTGGTTGCTCCACCATCATCCGGATAATAATTAAACAGCAACGGCGGATCGCCCAATGTTTCGGGCTTGGTTAAATTCAAAACCGGCTCCCACGAAACCTGTGGAAGTGTAAACGCTTTTACATTTTTATGTTGCGCAACCACATTCATACCCAAAATCTGCACTGGAAAATCGTCTTGCGTTGTTGTGGCATCATCGTGGGGTTTATAAAAAGTACGATTATTACTTGCAACACCCACTCCATGTTCACCAATCAATTGAAAGCTAATGCCCATCTGATTTGCATGGCTGCTTACATCGAGAAGGGCGAACGCATCATTTGCAAACAATCCATAATTATCATCCCAAATGCTTTGATAATCGGGCAGGCCGCCCTGTGTGTCTTCCGTTTGAAAAGCGCGTGTTGCAATGGTTTGTGATGGAGATGAAGAAGCAATAGCTTTGTTTTGAGCCGCTTCAAAATGTTGAATGAAGGTTTTGTTTTGTACTAAAAAGTTTTGCGATTGTGAAGCGATGTTTGTTCTTCTGTCGAATGTCAAAACAGAAGTTGCCTGTGCTTGCTGCGGCAGAGGAGCAAAAGAAAAAGCAACGCTTACATTGTCCAAGTCATTTTCTGTTGGGCTCCATTTTATTGAGCAAACCAACAACATAGAAACTTGTTGGTTGTTACGATTTACATACACATCGCTAACACCGGCAAACTGCTGTTTTAAAACACCTAAATTAGCTGCATACGGGTCGGGCAAAATAGGTAGGTAAGCATAGACGCCAAAGCTTAAGTATAGGGTACCGTTATCTATGTTGGTGAAGTTATCTGCCAGGTTGCCAAACAAAACCAATCCATTTGTTTTTGTGGTTTTAAAAACGGCATTTTGTAAAGCAAACGCAATGGGTTGCGGGAAATAAGCAATGGCAGTTACATCCGCATTATCAGCCAGAATATTTGCATCATACAAATACACTGTTTTCTTTGTTTGCGATACAAAAAGGAGCAACGTGCTGTTTTTTGTTTTGATGGAAAGCGGTTGCGCATCCACCGTAACAGGTCGGTCAATATAAGCGATGGTATTGGTTTGCGCACCAATCATTTCCGTACCTGCGGCATCGCTCAAAAACAAAAACGAAAAGGCTGCATTGTAAAAGGCTTCTATGGAAGAACGATGCGGGTTCAGCGCATCTTTCCACAATAAAAACTCTTGCGTTCCAGCGGAATTAATGGCAGCAAAATCGAAGACAGTAATCACTCCGACGCCCAATTGAAAATAAGGATTGCTCAAATTCACAGCACCGTTTTTCATGCCTGTCCATTCTGCAGAAATACCTTTGTTGCAACGAATAACAAGCGCACCAATGCCTGAAGCAGTTGTAGGATTGGTAATATCAATTTGCGCCACCGTCAATGCCCATGCACTCCATTCAATATCGGCACTGCCTGAAAATGTATTGAATGAGGATAAATTATTTTGTACGAAAAATTGCGGCTCGGAACAAGAAAGAGGAATGATTATTTCCTGAAGCAAAGTATCGAAAGAAGGGGCATCTTCATTCCAAACAAAGCTTGCCCCTGAGCCATATAAATCCCAGCTTGAATCATTCACAACTTGAATAACGGCACTATAATTACCCGAAAAATAAAAGTTGAATTGTTGCGGTAAACTTAAGGTAGCCGCCCGTGCATCTTTGCCCCAATCACTTGTTGGGTCGGCATTGCCATCGGTGGGCTGGTTTAATTGCAATTGTACATTGATGGTGGCAGCAGCACCAACTGTCAATTGATTATTGATGTTCTGCGGCGCTTCACTTAGCGCAATTGTACCTCCACTTATTTGCAAGCCTGTATAATAACTGGCAGGCGCATCTGCACTCAATACAGTTGAAAGAATCCAAACCGTATTGCCTACAATTTGATACGAAGTTTCCGAACCACCAATGAAAGGAAGGTTATCAAAAAATCGCCGGAATGTTGAAATATGAAACAGCAATACCGGGCTCGGATTGCCCTGCACATACAAAGCTATTAACTCTTCAAAAGGATAAAAGTCGTACCACTGTTGCCTGCCATCGGTAGTTGTAAACGGTCCTAATGTTTTATCCGGTGCCGAACCAGCCGCCCAGGATGGAACAGAGGTTTTGAGTAGCATATTTCTTACCGGCACATCGCGTACAAACACACGATGCGTTGGTTTTGCATTGTTATCAATAGCTTGTTGTATAGATGTCTGAAAGCTCTTGCCCCGCTTCGCTTTGCGAGGCTTGCGATGAAAAAGAACTGGCATTTTGAAATGAATATTGAATGCCCGTAACATTCGCAATATCTTCATCAATTAACGATGATGCCAGTTGTTGATGCAATGTTTGTAAAGCTTGTTTTTGCAGAATGGTACTGGCTTCAACAGACGAACTGATGCGTGTGATGGCAGCCGCCAACGGAGTTTGATTCATAGAATTGTAATGAAGGTGAACTAATCTGAATTTCCTAACTGCGCAACCGTGGATGAATTTTGGGGTATGTCCTTACTATCAGTTATACAAACATACAAGTAAATAATCGGAAATATGAAAGCAACTGTAATGGAAACTTTTTATGAATGATGTAAATTGTTTTTTGTGCAAAAACAAACATCCATCTAAACCAAACGGCAGGGAATGTCCTCATCTTCTGAAAGATAATAGGAAGCGCAAACGCGATGATAGCCATCTGCAATAATTAATTTATAATTGAACCGAACCAGCAATATGGGTGATAGCTTTTTGCCCTTTTTTACTCTTTTCATGTCGGTACGCACATGAATGTTGGTATCCGCTAATAAGGGCAATGCGCTTGCCCGTAAAATGTCTTTCGCTTTTTTGATTACCGTTTTTGCACTCCTTTAAAAGGGCTACCATTTTCTCGGCTTCTTCTCTTATAAACAGCAATTCCAAATAGTCAGCCGCCGCGGGATAATCGTGCTTTTCAGGGTCTTGCAACCAAAATTTTTCCATAATTACTGATTGTGATTGATGAGTTAAGCGTTTTCAAACATACAAAGGTTGATAATGAAAAGAAATAAAAAATGAGAACTAAATTCATTTCAGTAGGAAATAGAAGAATGTTATTGCCCGTCGTTCATTGCTGTTTATGTAAATACTACAATGCAAACTTTCTTTGTTTATCAATGTTCTTATAAAGTAAAAATAAAAACCCAAGCAATTAGCTTGGGTTTTTTAATTTGATTTATCTCGCGAATCTTATACCGTTCTGTTACCACCAATTAACTTGACAAGAAAAACAATAACCGCAATTACGAGTAAAATGTGTATTGCTCCTGAGGTAACATGAAAAGCAAAATATCCAAGTAACCAGGCAATGACCAAAATTACTGCAATGATGTACAAAAGGTTTCCCATGACTAAGATAATTTAAATGTTAAAAATGATGACTGTTTAATTTACTAAATTTTATGCCAGATAAAAACAAATTTAAATTTCACAACTTTCTTTCCTGTATCAGTTCCTTTTTTCGCTATCCTAAATAAACAGGAAAATTTGCTATTTATCAGTTGAAGACACTGTGTTTTGTTTTGTCGCAATTGTTCACAACACTTCTATCAACAATATTCATAAATCCAAAAACATTCATTTTAGAAAGAATCATAACAATCAGAACAATTATTTTTGGCAATGTAAATAACACCAATGAACAAAGCGTCTTTCCTCACTATTCTACATCTTCTTTTTATTACTTCTTCTTTTGCACAGCAAAGTGATAACAAAGTGCTTACCGCTTCCGATTACGGGCGTGCAGAAGCGATGTTAAGCTACAATACCAATGCATTGATTGATCACGCAAATGTGCGCCCCGTGTGGCTTTCAGGCGATCAATTTTGGTATCGCATACTCTCAGCACAAGGCAGCGAGTTTGTGTTGGTTGATCCTGCACACAAAAGTCGCAAACCTCTGTTTGATGCACAAAAAGTAGCCACTGCACTGTCTTCTGCTACAGGCAAACAGTACGATGCGTTTCATCTTCCTTATCAGAACATGTTTGTTTCGGATGATGCTGCAACGGTTAGTTTTTCTGCCAATGGAAAACGATGGAAGATGAATGCTTCGTCCTATCAAATCGCACAAGATACTTTTCGTGCAAAACCAAAAGGCGAACACGCAGAGCCGGAAGTGTTCTCGCCCGATGGAACGAAAGCTGTTTTTATCCGGGATTATAATTTGTGGATGCGTGATGTGGCTACAGGCAAAGAAACTGGACTCACTACCGATGGTGTGAAAGACTTTGGTTATGCTACCGACAATGCAGGCTGGAAGCACAGCGATGCGCCGATTGTAAAATGGTCGCCCGATGGTAAAAAGATTGCCACGTTTCAGCAAGACCAGCGCAAGGTTGGCAATATGTATCTGGTAACTACCAACGTAGGCACGCCGCATTTGGAACAATGGAAATATCCGCTTCCCGGCGATAGCAACATTGCAATGATTCATCGTGTGATTATTGAAACGGATGGACCCAAAATAATTCGCCTGCAGATTGCGCCGGATCCGCACCGGGCTTCGCTTTCAGATGATATATCAAGTGCCGGTGAAGGGCTCGATGATGTGGAATGGACAGACGATGCAAAAGGGTTGGCATTCGTTTCTACTTCAAGAGATCATAAAGAGGAGAAGTTTAGAATTGCTGATGCAACAACGGGCGCCGTGCGTGAAGTGTTTGAAGAAAATGTGCCTACGCAATATGAATCAGGACAAGGTAAAATCAACTGGCATTATCTGCCAAAAACGGATGAGATTATTTGGTATTCGGAGCGTGATAACTGGGGACATTTGTACCTGTTTGATGCAGCCACCGGCAAGCTAAAAAGTCAAATCACAAAGGGCGATTGGGTAGTAACACAAGTTGTAAAAGTGGATGATAAAAATCGCGTTGTTTACTTTTTGGCGGATGGTTATCACAAAGACGAAAATCCATATTTCACGCATCTGTTTTCGATTCATCTGGATGGAAAAAATCTAATCGAATTAACACCCGAAAGGGGCAATCATCAGATTGAATTTTCACCTTCCAAAAATTATATTGTTGATGCGTATTCGCAGCCTGACGTTCCACCCGTTACAACCTTGCGAAGCATAGATGGCAAGTTGATAACAACGCTTGAAAAAGCAGACATAGCAAGGCTTAGAGCCACCGGATGGAAACCACCAATGCCCATCACAGTGAAAGCGCACGATGGCAAAACAGATTTGTACGGGCTTTTGTTTTTGCCCAAAAATATAGATTCAACAAAGAAGTATCCGGTGATTGATTATATCTATCCCGGACCGCAGAGCGGAAGCGTTGGTTCCTGGTCGTTTGCCGCTTCGCGAGGCGATAATGAAGCTTTGAATGAATTGGGTTTTGTGGTGGTAGAAATTGAAGGCAGTTGCAACCCACATCGCTCCAAATCGTTTCATGATATGTGTTATGGAAACATGGCTGAAAACACCTTGCCCGACCAGATTAGTGGCATACAACAATTAGCACAACGTTATCCATTCATGGATACAAGTAAAGTGGGCATTTGGGGACATTCAGGCGGTGGCTTTGCCACAGCAGCAGCCATGTTTCGCTATCCCGATTTCTTTAAAGTGGGCATTTCAGAATCGGGGAATCATGAAAACAGAAATTATGAAGATGATTGGGGTGAGCGTTACATTGGTTTGCTCTCAAAAGATGCGGCCGGCAAATCGAATTATGAAGGGCAGGCAAATGAATTGTACGCAAAGAATTTAAAAGGAAAATTATTGCTTGCGCATGGCTTGATGGATGATAATGTGCCGCCTTATAATACGTTGCTTGTAATTGATGCGTTGGAAAAAGCTAACAAAGATTACGACCTGATTGTGTTTCCCAACAGTCATCATGGCTATGGCGCTTTTTCGTATTACATGATGCGCCGGCGATGGGATTATTTTGTAAAGAATTTATTGGGCGCAACACCGCCGAAAGAATTTGAGATAAAACCAAAAGCCGACGCGAGGAATGCTGTGCAATAAGCTTTGTGTTTGTTTGAGAAGATGAAGGCACGGACTAACAGCAGCTTGTAAATGACCGTGTTCCTGATTGAAAAATATTACCTTTGAAAAATTAAATGAAAATATTTTCAGCTGTACTTGCAACACTTATTCTTTTTTTGACAATGCAACCCTTGCTTGCTAATTTAAATTTCATTGCATACAAAGAGGCAAAAGCTGTTGACAATTGCTGCACTAATAAACAAAACACTCGATCCTCTAAACAGAAACAAGAAAAAGATAAAAATTGCTGCAACAATGGACATTGTGATAATCCTTTTTTAGCTTGTGCTAACTGCTATTTCATTAATAGGGATCAATCAACTTTTCCATTTGCTCAGGGTTTCATGCAAACTAAAAAGATCCGGTTGATAAATGATAAAGCTTTATCAATATACATACAAGATTTCTGGCATCCCCCAGAGATAGTTTAATTGAAAGATTGAAACCATAATTTAAAATTTAAAACAAATAAAATGAAGAAAATAGTTGTAGGCATTTCTGCAATGTTATTACTTGCAAGTGCCGTTGTATTTGCAAACAGCAGCTCGACAAAAAAGGCAGACTGCTGTGCCCCGGGGAAATCTTGTTGCTATCAAGGAAGCCCTTGTTGCAATAAATAAGTAAGACACTTATTAAAAACAAAGCCCGCACAATCTTGTGTGGGCTTTGTTTTTAAAGATATTTTGATAGCATGGCGCTGTTATAACAAACACAGCACTTGCTCAAAAGATCAATTCTTTTCGAAGCGTTGAAGAGTGCGACGCAACGATGTTTAATCGGAGCGATGCAACTGGGTACATAAAACTGTATTTTATCCCTCTCTAATTGCTACAACTTTGAATGATGATTTGCTCTATGTCTTTTGGCTTGAAAGGCTTTGTAATAAAGTCGTTAATGCCGGCACTTAAAAAGGTTTCTTTTTCTTCCAAAGCATTTGACGTAAGTGCAATGATAATGGGGTGATGGCTTTTTAAATAAAATTCACGGATGCGGCGCGTGGCTTCCAGCCCGTCCATTTCGGGCATAAACATATCCATGAAAATAAGGTCGTATTCGCTTTCGATGGCTTTATTTACAGCTTGTGATCCGTTCTGAACCATCTCGCAATTGTAACCCATTTTCAGGAGCATGGAAGAAAGCACCATCTGGCTGATTTCGTTATCGTCAGCAGCGAGAATGCGCAAGGGAAAGCGTTTGAATAATTCTTTGTCAATTTGCTGTGGCAGGCTGCCAGAATTTGTTTTCATAACTGTGGTATCGGATGTTCTTTTTACTTTGATGGTAAAGGTAAATACAGTGCCGCTTGATGATGTGCTCTCTACCTTAATGGCACCGCCCATAAGAGCTACAAGGCGCGCTGCTACTGATAAGCCAAGTCCTGTATAATGCGATACATAAGGCATTTGTTCGGCATCTGCAGAGGTGAGCGGAGTGGCTTTTGTTTTATTATCCATGTCGGCAATTTTAAATTGCAAAAGCATCGTTTTATCTTCCTCGCTCAACAGCTCAACAAACAATTTTAACTGGCCTGTATCATTAATTTGAATGGCATTGCCGATAAGGTTCATCAACACCTGGCGAATACGCGCCAGATCACCATTGATGTAAGCCGGTATCTGTTCGTCAATCTCATAAACAATATCCGTAGGGCGACTATCACTAAGCAATAACTGTAACACTTCTTCAACTACCAGCCGCAGTACAAATGCGTTGCTTTCTATTTGCAGCCTTCCGCTTTCTATTTTAAAAAAGTCAAGACTATCGTTTACGATAGACAACAGCGTAATGCCATCCTGATGAATGCCGTTGATTCCCTTTGCCTGCTGCGTATTCAGGTTCGTTTGCATGAGCGATGAAGCATTGCTTACCACACGGTTAAGGGGTGCACGCAACTCGTTTGTCATGGTAGTTAAAAATTGCGCTTTGGAATGTTTGGCGTCTTCTACTATGTTTTTAGCATCGGCAAAACATTTATCAGCACTGTTTTGTATCTGTTTGTTTTTACGCAATAAATAAACAATAACGCCAACAGCTGTCATAAACGCCAATGTTGCGGCTGCAAGCCAATACATTTCAGATTTACCGGCAATTACATCTTCGCTGCTATTAGTTTCAAATAAAACTTTATAAAACTCATAGAATGTGCGAACAATAAAAAGCAATATGCATACGGCAGCTACTACAGATGCAGGTATCCATATCGAACGTTTGACATTGCTGTTTTTATATGGTGGTTGAGTGCTTTTAATAGTACAGAAATTAATTGGTACTGCAAATAACTACTTACATGCCACAAACACAATTAAGATTAGCTTAAAGAATGATACCGTCTTAACGGTATGCAAATAAATGAGTTAGGGTAAGGAAAGCTTTTTTTTGTACTCATTGCAAATGCGAAAAATGCTTTGCTGCAAAGGGCGATATTGAAAATGGGGCAGCGCACGCAACAATTTTGTGTTGTTGTAAAATATTTTGGTTTGCGCGGCTCTGGCGGTTTCTTTTGTTAGCAGGGGACGGCTGCCCGAAAATAAGGAACGCAGGACTTCGGAACGCCAGATAAGTGATGCCAGTGTTGGCATTACTTTTCGGTGAGGCTTGTTTTTGCCGAAATTCTCGGCTATCGAATCGAATAAATCTTTGTAGCGAACATTGTCGGCATTGAGTATAAACCGTTCTGCGGTGATGTTACTGTTCATCAACAATATCATAGCATTTACAACATCCAGTACATCTACAAAACCGGTAACGCCATCCGTGTACCAGGGAAACTCATTGTAAACGGTTTGAAAAATTTTTGATGAACCTTCGTTCCAGTCTCCGGCACCTAAAATAATAGAAGGGTTTACAATTACGGCTTCCAGGCCTTCGCCACTGCCGCGCCACACTTCCATTTCAGCCAGGTGTTTCGATTTACCATATTCGCTGCTGTTGTGTGCAGACCAATGCGAGGTTTCGTCAATCTCTTTATTCTCAGGTCTTCCTAAAGCCGCTACAGAGCTTACATACAACAACTTCTGCACGCCGGTTTCCAAACATACATTTACTACGTTGGCAGTACCTTCTGCATTGGTTTTGTACAGTTCTTCTTTTTGTTTTGGCTGAAAAGAAACAATGGCAGCGCAATGATATACTTGCTGAACATCCTGCAGCGCTTCAGTTAGCAATGGCACATCTAAAATATCGCCTTGTATCCATTCCACTTTTTCGACATTTTCAAACTGCGGAATACGCGAGCGATACAATGCTTTCACGGACTGCCCTTGCCGAAGCAATGCCTGCAATAAATGAGAGCCAAGCAAGCCGGTTGCACCCGTTACAAAAATCATGTGTTGAAAAAATATTGCGCAAACATACGAGATGCAATGAATGCGTGTAGAGGATGGAATAAAAGCGTGGCAGCATGTTCATTTTTAGTTTGCATTTTTTGGGCAAAAACAAACTTTATTTTGTTTCGCTGCTTACATCAGCCACCAGCTTTTCACTGTCTATGCCTTCGGGAACAAAAAAGATAAGAGCAGGAATGATGAATAAAACATAAGAAATATAAACGTTCACGTAAGCCAACGGAATAGAAGCCAAATACACCAGTGCGCCAATGATGCCTTTGGTGCGTGCACGCAAAGACACTTTATAAATCTTTCGCCGGATATCGCGGTTCTTATCTTTATGAATCAATCCTTTTCGGATGCTGTAGCTGCGCATCATTACAAACGAGCCTGTGGTCAGCAACATTACGGAACCATAAATGGCTGGTGATAAAGAAATAAGCGGATTAGCGCCCACAATCGCTGTTGCAAACGGTATCAAACTCAACATGAACATGAATAAAAAGTTTTGCCACAGCAAGGTTTCATCTGTGGTTTCTAACAAAAAAAACATGTGGTGATGATTCGTCCAGAAAATGCCAATCATCATGTAGCTAAACGCATACGTAATGAAGTAAGGAAGCAATTCGTGCAGATAAGAAAGAATTTGCGCTTCGGAACTTGTGTGTTTATCAAGATTAGGTAGCTTTAATTCCAAAATCATAATGGTAATGATGATGGCGATTACACAATCGCTGAAGGTTTCTAACCGTATCGTACTAATCTTCATGTCTTACTTTTTTTTACCGGGTTCTAAACCCAATGCAGCAATATAGCTGCTGTTGATGATACAGTTTTGAAACCGGCAATTTTCTAAAAAGCCATCCAATGCTTTTTGCATTTGCGCAACATCGTTTGGACGCAGGTTTCTGATGTCGGCAAAGTTTCTTTTTACTGTATCGGCGTAAGCCATGATGCTATCATAGTATTGCGGAATTGAAAAGGTTACGAAGCCGCTCTTGTTATCCATTTTTTTGTAAGGCCAGTAGTGCCAGCCAATGTTGTTTTCTTCCAGTGTTTTTCTGAATTTCATTATCCAATCGTCATTGTTTTCGCCGGTTTCGCCGCAGTAAATGGGAACATTGTATTTGTCTCTGAAATCAATGTATTCCTGAATCACATCTTTGGTAGTTGCCGTCCAGTATTTATGGAATTGATATACCAGTTTTGAATCGAACGGCGCACCAAACGGTTTGAAATTAGAATCCCATTGCGCACCGCCGAGAAACAACAAATGGTTGTAGTCAACTTTACGAATGGCAGCAGTTATTTTTTTATACACCACTTCCAGCATCGGGTTGAGTTTGTTTTTATCGAAATAATGCGCGATGGGTTCGTTCAGCAAATCATAACCCATTACAGTTGTTTCGGCCGCATAATGCTTTGCGATGCGCTGCCAGATGCGGGCAGTTTGGTTTTGGTCGGCTTCGCTTTCAAATAAAAAAGGATAGCCATAGCCATCATCAATGTTATCACCGGTTTGTCCGCCCGGTGCGCAGTGCATGTCCAATATTACATACAAGCCTTCCTTTTTGCACCAGTTAATGACTTTATCAAGATATATAAAGCCGCGTGTGCTGTCATTGTCACCCATATAATTTTCGGGCGAAAACAAACGATAATTGAACGGCACACGTATGGAGTTGATGCCGGTTGTTTTGAGATAATGAATGTCGTCCTGCGTGATGTAAACATTAAGATATTTCTTCCAAAATTCTTTGGTGGCAGAAGGGCCAACCAATTCTTTAAAAGTTTCATCAATCAGCCTTGGCGAACTGGCTTCTTTAAACTTAAACATATAACCTTCCGGCACCAGCCAGTTGCCTAAATTGGTGCCTTTGATTAAAAAAGGCTTGCCATCAACGCCTATAATTTCTTTTCCTTTTGAAGTGATGAAATGAGAAGTTTGTGCGTGCGAGGCACAAATAAAAAAAAGGGCAAAAACAAAAAAGATAGATTTATTTTTCATGGAAAGCCGATTGATAATTTATGTTTGAATTTCGCTGTTATACGATGTATTTTACTTTAAAACCACTTTGCCCTGCCAAAGCAGTAAACTCACTATCGCCCGTAAGCAATGTGCCACCCTTTTGTATGGTGAGGGCAGCAGCGAACGCATCGGCATACGAAAGTTTATGCTTTGCTTTTATTTTGGCTGCCAACAGGCAAAACTCCGCGTCAGCAGTGATTACCTGCAAAGGCAATTGCCTGATGGCTTCCCATGCAAGTGCCGCTTTGGTTTCGCCATCTTTACGGTAACTCATGTGCCACACCTCGCCAGCATTGATAGCTGCCATAAACAGTTCGTGCTTATCATTAGCCGCTTCGTGAAGTATCTTTTCAATTGTATCTGCGCCTGGCTCATCTCTAAAAAAGGCAAGCAAGGCAAAGCTGTCTAAAATGTAAGTTGGCATCAGTTGGCATTTTTCTTTTTTGAATGCAGTTGCAGCTTTCTTTTCTCCTTTCTTTTTTCCTCTTCTTTATATGCTTTTAATTCTTCTTTTAATTTTCCGTTGGAAGATAAGATGCCTCTGAAAGATTTGACGTATTGCTCGTTCACCGGGCGTATCATTACGCCGCCTTCGGTTTCTTCGATCAACACTTTGGAACCCGGCTCCATACCATATTTTTTTCTAAGCGCAACCGGAATGAGAAGCTGTCCTTTGGAGGTAAGCAAAGAAGTTTCCATAAATCACCATTTCCTACAAAACTAAAAAGTATTACCAAATACAAAAAGTATTACTTTTTTAATTCTTAATACTTGATTACATTTTACTACTCTCTATTCCTACCAGATTCAATACGTGTATAAAACCAAAACGGAAAGATTATTGTCAATTATATCACCCACGCATACACGCATCATTTCCCATATCTTTATCATTCTAAAAAACCAGTTATGAAACGGATGTTTGCATTGTTTGTTTTGCTGCTTTTTGTCTGCTTGTTTTCGTTTTGCACCAAATCATCTCCACACAATGATCCCGTTACGCCGCCTTATGTTCCACCAATAACTCCCGTTGATACTTCTACTTACCAGTTGGTTTGGGCGGATGAATTCAATGGCAATTCGATAGATACAACAGTTTGGAATTTTGAAACCGGTGGCAATGGCTGGGGAAATCATGAAAAGGAATATTATCAATCTAAAAATGCTACTGTTGCAGATGGCAACTTAATCATCACTGCAAAGAAGGAAATGGTTGGTGCCAATTATTACACTTCATCGCGTATGACAACGCAAGCTAAAAAAGAATTTACTTATGGCAGGATAGAGGCACGTATTAAAATACCCGTTGGGCAAGGCTTGTGGCCTGCGTTCTGGATGTTGGGTAGCGACATTAACACCATTAACTGGCCTGCCTGCGGCGAAACCGATATAATGGAACACATTAATGCCGATAGCATTATATACGGAACCATACATTGGGATAACAATGGTCATGTGCAGGATGGCGGTAACACAAACTCAACACCTTCTGATTTTCATGTTTATGGAGTGGAATGGACAGCCACTTCCATCAGGTGGTATGTTGATAGCATTACCTATCATACATCAGATATAACCACGAACAGCACCGAAGAATTTCATTTGCCATTTTTTGTTTTGTTCAATTTTGCTGTTGGCGGAGACTGGCCCGGGCAAACGGTTGATGACAGTAAGCTTCCTGCAAAAATGTATGTGGATTGGGTAAGAGTTTATCAGAAGAAATAAAACAATTTCGTTGCATAGAAATTCGTGCAAAAACAAATCTGCCGTGCACAAAGCTCAATTCTCTTTTTTTCCCGACCTTGCTTTTTCTTACTTCCTTTATGCGACGTTTTTATGTTCTTTTTTTGACGTTGATGATGTGCGGCTTTCAGTTGCGTGCGCAATACGAACTCTTTTCTACCGATAGTTTGATGCACTTGCTAAAGCATCAGTATGCGGCCATTTCCAAAAACAAAATTGATGTAGTATTTGAAATGATGGCGCGCGGGTTGCCTGGCCAGCCCGTGTTTGACAGCTTAGAAAACGGGCTGATTGCTGATGCAGAAGCAGGCCGCAACCGCGAACTGATGTGCGAAGTGTACAGCCGTTTGGGTCGTGTGTATTTCACTATGCCCAACCATACTAATTACGTAAAAGCAAAAGGTTATATAGATAAATGTTTTGCTATTGCGGCTGAAAGCGGATTGAGTAAATACAAAGCCGGTTCACTCACTTTATATGCTACTTACTACCGCCTTGGCAATGACAAGCAAAAAGCACTCGATTACAACAACCAGGCAATTGCCATTGCTACCGACCTGGGCAATGATAGCTTATTGTGCCAAGCCTACCTTGGCATTGCTGCAACATGGCAGCAAATGGCAAACAAACTATCGCAGTTTCAATCGTTGCTAACGGCAAGAAGCTTTGCAGAAAAAACTGATAAAAACAAACTGTTAGAATCAGTGAACATTGGCCTTGGACAGTTTTATGTAGAAACAGACCAGTACGAAAAAAGTAAAGATTATTATGCACTTGCCATTCAGCAGGCACGCGACGCTAAGGATTGGTATTGGCTTGCGATTGCCATGGAATACATGGCACAGGCTTACATCAGCGAAGGGCAGAAAGATGTTGGCTTAACCTGGTATAATAAAGCCGGTGCCTTATGCGATTCGCTTCGTTTTACCAAGCTAAAAACAAGCGTCAATTTAGCCTTGCTGAATTATTATTTTAACTACGAAACACCGCAAAAAGGATTGGGTTATTTGAACAAGCATCCTGAACTGGTTACATTCATTACTGATGTTGGCGTTGGCTACCAGATGAATAAATTGTACGCGGCTGTAAGCGATGAAAAGAAGCAGTATGATTCAGCCGTTTATTACATGAAGCAGGCAGCTCCTTTTGAATATGGCCAGCCGGATAATTTTGGTGAAAAATACACCTTCACTTTGGAATGGATGAATATTTTAAAAGACAAAGGAAGCGGGAATGAAGTGATGCAAAAGTTGTTGTATGCAAAAACGTTTGCTGATTCTTCGGGAGATTTAGAAGCTTTAAAAGACATTAGTCAGCGGTTAGATTCAGCTTATCAAAAAAGGGGCGATTATAAAAGTGCATTTTTTTATTATAGCCGTTACAATCATTTTAAAGACACGCTGGAAAACTTAGGCAAACAAAAGGATTTACTAAACATTGAAATTGCAAATGCCAACAAGCGGGCAGAGCAACAAAAAGAAGCTGAAGAAGCGGCTTTGCGCAAACGAAACGACCTTGAATACATGGGTATTACGGCTGCCATTGCCACCATTTTTATTGTGCTGGTTTTGTTTGGTGTATTTAAAATATCGCCTGCCGTAATTAAAGGCTTAGGCTTTTTTGCGTTTATTTTTTTGTTTGAATTTATAACCCTTTTGTTAGATGAACAGATACACGAAATCACAGGTGGCGAACCCTGGAAAGTGCTGGCGATAAAAATTATATTGATTGCTTTGTTGCTGCCTTTGCATCACCGGCTGGAAGAAAAAGTATTGCACTATCTCACTTCCAAAGCGCACAAATTAAAGCCGGGCTTTTCATTTTTGAAACGCCATTCAACAGAAGAAAAAGTTTCTTAGTAAAGTTATGATTTTGACTGGCTCGTTAACAAAGCAATTGCCGAATACGCAACGCCAATCAAAAAGAGATTAAAAACAAAGTTCATCAACGTATCACTTACTGAATGCGAGCGGCTGTCAATATCTATAAACATATAAACCGCATATACAACAGCGGCAATCAAAATCATCCAGCCAATAAAGTTTTTGGGAATGAACAGGATTCCTCTTTGCGTGAACCAATGTAGTTTCATGATATGTTTGTTTTTATCTGATATTTTCTATTTGAATTTACACTATGGACATACCAACATTTGATAACTATCTTTTCAGTGTAAAGGCGGTAATGAGAATAAGAATTAACAGAACGTAAAAACTATACAAAGCTATATTTGCTTTCTTTTCATATTCTGAACTTCTTGCTATCATCTTTGTTATACATCAATCGGAAACAAATATTTCGGAGAATCATTTCCTCTAAATAAATTTATATAGATAGTTAGTTCTGGATTTTCGCCTTCACTCCTTTCATAAAAATATACTCGCATTAAAAGAGTCAATGATTGCCGACATAACTAATATACCTATCATAGCTATACTTTATAAATTATGTTGCTGTCATTCCGCAATTGCTGCCGTTTGGTTTTGCACATATTTTGTGATTGATGGCGTCTTTGTAGCGGAATCTGATCTTACAATTTGAACAATTATAACGTTGTAAAGTTGTTTACTACATTTACATTCCTATAAATCAATTATCAAATTCCGCACAATTGCCCTCGCCGATTTGATTATAATTTCTATCATCGTGTTGAGGGATAACAAATTGTTCTTCGGAATGTTTCTACCCACTCACTTCTCATCCTTTCCATCCAATATCAACGGCGTGTTTCCATTGCCCATAATAATCACTTTTGAGTTGGGTGATTTGGCAATTTCCAATTGTGCTTTAATGCGTTCGTACTGCAACTGCTTATCGGTTAAGCTTTCGCTGATGATGCGTTGGTAATCGGCAATGCCCTGCGCTTCCACACGTTTGCGCTGCGCTTCCTGCTGTTCTTTCTGCAACACAAACTGCATCTTCTGCGCATCTTGTTCTGCATTTATTTTTTGCTCGATGGAAGTCTTTACACTTTGCGGCAACGTAATATTACGAACCAATAAATTTTCAAGTATCAGGCCACGGCTTTTAAAGTCTTTTTCGATGGTAGCAAAAATGCGTTGCTGAAACTCATCTCGCTTCGTTGAAAAAAGGGCAACGGCATCATAATAAACAGCGTTATCTCTTATGCGTGTGCGCGTGATGGGGCGCACAATTTTATCTTCATAATCCACGCCGGTTTCACGCAATAATTTTGGCGCTTCGGAAGAAATTACATGATACAGCACCGATAAATCTATCGTTACTTCAAGTCCATCAGCAGAGAGTACACGAATGGCATCATCGCCTTGCTTGTTGCCTTCATTGCTGGTGCCGCTCATGGTATAGTTTTGTGTTCTCACATCAATATGCTGAACTTCAACCAACGGATTAATAAGGTGCAAACCACTGTTTAAAACGTTGTTTTGAATTTTGCCAAATAATTTTTGCACGCCTACTTCACCAGCATCAATCTGTACAGTGCCAGCGGCAACAAAACCCAGCACGGCAATGAGCAATCCAATACCCTGGACCGTTTTTGCATATCGCTGAAACGCAGGATTGGTGCGACTTATACCCAAGCTAACAAAAAAGATAAGAAGACCGATAATAAGCAGAAGCATAATGATTGTTTTTATAAATAACAACACAAATGTAAAACAACGGCAGCAAGGCATGATATTTATGAATGTTTGCAAAACAAACAGCCGAGCATGAAAGGTAAGAGTATCTGGTACTTGTTTGCAGCCGAATTGATAGGCACAGCTTTGTTGTTGGGAGTTGGTTTAAGTTTAGTGATATTAGACTGGGGCAAAGGTTCTGTTGTTGCTCATCTCATCCCTTCCGTTGTTGTAAGGCGGCTGCTCACAGGCTTTTTATTTGGTTGCACGGGTTGTTTGATAACATTGTCGCCCGTTGGAAAAATAAGTGGCGCACACATCAACCCCGCTATGTCGTTTGCCTTTTGGCTTCGTGGTAAAATGAAAACCGGCGCGCTGTTAGGTTATATCATTTCGCAAATGTTAGGGGCTGCTATCGGCTGCCTGCCATTGCTGTTGTGGAAAGAACAAGGCAAAAGCATTCAATATGGTATTACGTTACCCGGAAGCGCAGGCATTACGGCGGCCTTTGTGGGTGAACTACTTACAACGGCAGCGTTAATAATCATTGTGTTTGTTTTTGTAGGAAATCAATCGCTCCGGCGTTATACTCCGTTCACTATGCCGCCTTTGTATTGCTTTATGGTGTGGGCCGAATCGGCTTATTCAGGATGCAGCACCAACCCTGCGCGTAGCTTTGGTCCGGCGTGGCTTGTGCACAATTACACTGATTACTGGATTTTTGTTGTAGCGCCTTTGCTATCTGCATTTGTGGTAACAATGATCTTCAGGCTATTGCGGTTGCACGAACTGCTTCATATCAAAGCCGCAAGAATCAGTTATCACAATGTTCCTACGCACGAAAGTATTAAGACAGGAGATGTAATGGAAGAGTGAAGATGCAAGCTGCAAGTTTCAAGAAGTAAAGAAAAGAAGCAAGAATTAAGTTATGAGAAAGTAACATTATTTGTGCAAAAACAAATCTGGAACAAAGCGCATCTCGCATCTTGTTCTTACATTTTATTACTGAGCTTTGCCTCTTGAACATTGATACCTGATTCTTATTCCCTGCTTTTTAACCCGCACGTAACGGCACTTATCACAGCTCGCAGGTTGCATTGAGGTTTACTCAAAAGCTTATATCTACACTTGTGCAAAAATCTGGTTACTATTGTTTAGATTATTAAAGCAAACCTTTATTTTCATGTCGAATAATTTTTATAAAAATGACTGCTTTCTGGTTAAAGACATTAGGTGCCAGCATTATTATGTTCCTGTTTTTGAATGTCTCCTATGCCCAACAAAAACTAACGTGTAATGACATTCATGAAGGTGTTTTTTATAACTATCCAAAAAATTCAACGGACAGGTATATTGACATTCGTGAAGGTGAACTTGTGCATGAAAACAATCTTGTTACAGGAGATACTTCGCTTTGGAAAATAAAATGGAACAACGACTGTACATACACACTCAGCCTGATAGACATGAACGGCAAACTTGAACAACAGACAAGAGAATTGATGAAGAAACACAAGCTGCTATTTTCAATAAATGATCTTACTAACGATTATTATGTCTTTACTGGTTATTTCGATAAAGCATCAACCCTGCCCATCATCCACGATACGATGTGGATGCACGAAAAAGTAAATATTTACAGTAATGAATTGTTCAAGCAGGTTTCTGACAGTGTTCTTTTGAAAAAGCCCATTATAACCGATACATCCAAATATGCTTTGTTATTTGTTTACCGTCCGGGTAAAACCGCTCTGGCAATGGCTAACTATTTAATTTACTTTGATGACAATGTCATGTGTGTTGCTCAAAACAATTCAGGCTATATTTTTAAAATACTTAGAGAAGGAAAATTTGAGTTGAAAAGCAGGTTAAACAAAGACGAGTCTTCATTGCCATTAAACATTCATTTTGGTAAGCGTTATTTTGTGGAAACGGAAATTTTATGGGGTATATACAAACATCTTTCTAACTATAAATTACAGAACACAGAAGTGAGCCAGGAACAAGTTGAAGCAGAGTTTAAGAATAGTAAACATTTTTGATGGCAGAACATAAATGCTTCAGGTTGCATTTCTATTGTATCATTGTTTATTTTTAAAACCGCAAGCAAACCGAACTTATGAAAAGAATTATCCTCGCTTCATTTATTATTTTATTATTCATTATAAAAGGCATTTCGCAATCTTCTATCACCGGATTTAGCGCAGCCAACGCAAAACAGCAGTTCACCATCGAAAAACAATTCGACCAAAACTTAAATGCAGCGCATATTGGCAGCACCATCAAACAATTGTCATCAGTGCCGCATCACTTGGGTTCACCGGGCGGAAAAGCAGTAGCAGATACTATTTACAATCGTTTCAAACAATGGGGCTGGGATGTTACAATAGATGAATACACCGTGCTGTTTCCTACACCCAAAACACGTGTGTTGGAAATGATATCGCCTACCACTTACAAAGCCGTTTTAAAAGAGCCAGCTTTGAAAGAAGATGCTACGAGCGGACAAAGCGGGCAATTGCCTACTTACAATGCGTGGAGTGCCGATGGTGATGTTACCGGCGCATTGGTGTTTGTGAATTATGGTTTGCCTTCTGATTACGATTTGTTGGACAGAATGGGCATTAACGTAAAAGGAAAAATAGTGATTGCCAAATATGGCAGAAGCTGGCGCGGCATCAAACCAAAAGTAGCACAGGAGCATGGTGCTATTGGCTGCATTATTTACAGCGACCCGGTTGATGATGGTTATGCCGCCGGCGATGTCTATCCGAAAGGCGCTTACCGCAGTGAATATGAAGTGCAGCGTGGCAGTGTAATGGACATGCCCATTTATCCCGGCGATCCGCTAACGCCCGGCGTTGCTTCCACCAAAGACGCCAAACGCATTGAGAGGAGCGAAGCCAAAAATTTATTGAAAATACCTGTGATACCCATCAGCTATCACGATGCTGCACCCTTACTCAAATCGTTGGAAGGTACTGTTGCACCGCGCGAGTGGGCAGGCGGTTTGCCATTCACGTATCATGTGGGTGATGATAAAACAAAAGTGCATCTGAACATGCAGTTTAACTGGAACGAAGTGCCTTGCTATGATGTGATTGCTACCCTCAAAGGTTCGCAATATCCTGACGAATGGGTAGTAAGAGGCAACCATCACGATGCCTGGGTGAACGGAGCCAACGACCCTATCAGTGGTCAGGCTGCCTTGCTGGAAGAAGCGAAAGCCATTGGCGAATTGGTAAAGACCGGATGGAAGCCCAAACGCACGCTCGTGTACTGTGCGTGGGATGGCGAAGAGCCTGCTTTATTGGGCAGTACCGAATGGGTGGAAGATCATGCAAAAGAGTTGCAGCAGAAAGCAGTGGTGTACATCAACAGCGACGACAACGGCAGAGGTTACTTTGGAGCCGGTGGTTCAGCGGCTTTACAAACGGCGGTGAATGAAGCTGCGAAAGAAATTACCGACCCCCAAACCGGAATCAGCATACAGGCAAGAAGCCTGGCGAAAGAGGTAGCCGATACAAAAGGCACAAAAGCAAAAGAAGAAAGGATGAACAAAAAAGAAATGGAATTAGAACCATTGGGTTCAGGTTCTGATTTTTCACCGTTCTTGCAACACATTGGCGTGCCTTCGTTAAACCTTGGTTTTGGCGGTGAAGATGGTGGAGGAGAATATCATTCTGTTTATGATTCTTACGACGATTACCGCCGGTTTAAAGACCCTTCGTTTCAATATGGTGTTGCACTTTCAAAAATAGCAGGGCACACCGCTTTGCGTATGGCAGATGCCGACCGTTTGCCTTTTGTTTTTACCCATTTATTCAATGCCATTAATAATTACACAAAAGAAGTAATTGCACTTGCCGATAACCTGCGAGAAGATACACGCCTCGAAAACAAACTCATCACTTCCGGCATCTATGCACAAACTACCGATACGGCGTATCATTTACTAGTGCCAGAACCAAAAGCGGCTGTGCCCTATCTCAATTTTGCGCCTTTGCAAAATGCAATGGACAGTCTGCAACGCAGCACCGATAGCTTGCAATCATTGTTGAATAAGAAAGACACAACATTGAACAATGACGCCATCAACAAAGCTTTGTTTACTGCTGAACAACAGTTATTACTACCTAACGGTTTGCCACGCCGCGAGTGGTACAAACACGCTATTTATGCACCTGGTTTTTATACCGGTTATGGCGTAAAAACATTACCTGGTATTCGGGAAGCTATAGAGCAGCGCAACTGGGCTGAAGCCCAAACCCAGATTGGCATTGCGGCAGATGTAATCATTCAGTTTAGCAAATATTTGGAAGGAGTAGGGAGGTAAAGATTTGCGTTACTTGACAGGCTCAAAACCTGTCAGGTAATTTTTGAAAAGAGGAAAGAATGTACCTAAATCTTCTTCTTTCTCATCTTTTCTTCGCCGATGTTGGTATTTTTCACCAACATGCTTTTATTATCAGTTATTTCGTTGGTGAAGAACACCAACGAAGGCAGTAAAGGCAGAAAGAAAAGTCAATTCCTTTTATCTTTCTTCAACTTCAACGTTTCCCGAAACAACCGGTAGTTTACCAGCAATTGAAGCGATGAACTTCGTTTGTTGTCAATCGTCCCATCAGGAAGTGTGTATTTAATAAACGGCTGCACATCCTGCCAATACCGCAAACCAACCGTCCATCTTTTGTTCACATAGTTGGTTTGCAACAACAGCGAAGTTTTGGTTTTATACAAAAAAGAGTCGGTGTAATTTTTTACCGGAATCATTTGGTGCGAAAGGGTTTGCGTGTGGGGTTGAAAATTTTGAACATCCGTTGTTTGTTGCATCACCGCACCGCGAAACCAATTGTATGCAACGCCAGCACCTACCGTCCAATGCGGCTGAATGTAATAATGAAAGCTAACGGGTAACTGGCTGTAAAATACTTTTTGCAAACGATTGTTGATTGTTGTAATCGTGCTGTAAGTGTAATTGGTTTGTGTGTGCTGGCTGTACACAATCTTGTTTACGTTGTATGGTGAAGCATAATCAAATTCAGCTTGTAAAAACCATTGTTCTTGCTTTTCTAATCTTATGTATAAGGAGGGAATATAATCGAGCAATCTATTCTTATTTCCGTTGTAGTTGTATGCTGTTACCTTTTGTGTGCCTAATGGAATTTGCTGTTGCAACTGAATACCTCCATCAATGAAAATGGACTTGTGCTTTTTGATAGTGATGTTTGTTTTTACAGCTATTTTACTTGAGTCGGAATGAATCACTTTTTGTAAACTGTCTTTCTGAATGATGGCTTGCTGATGAATGCTATCGCTTGCTGAAATGGAAGAATTGATTGCGCTTTTGTTATTTAGTGATGCTTCAACACCTTCATTTTGAGAACGTTTAACTGAATCGTTGCTACTGTTCAAAGCCTTGCCGGTATTGGCTTCCAGCTTATCATCCTCACTACTTTTGTTTTTACCTCTTTTTTCATTTTTTATATTGCTATCAGCAACAAATTCATTCTTCTTTCTTACTTGTTGTTGCCAGGATTCGTCTTCATTTGGCGTTGACAGATCATTCAGCTTGCGCCTGAACAAGTCGTCAAAAGATGATTTCTCTTTCATAGTTTCACCTCCTCTTTTACAATCATTTGTTGCAATTGTTTTCGGGCCTCACTCAAATGCCATTTACTCGTTCCTTCGCTGATGCTCAGCAGTTGTGCTATCTCTTTGTGCGTATGTCCATCTATCGCATACTTAAAGTTAATGAATACGTAACCGTTGGCAACAGGCGCATTGTTGCAGTTTAATAATGTGCCGGTGAAGGTGAGTAAAGAAGCGCCGTTATCTACTTTTATCGCTCCCAAATCTTTGTCTTGCGCGAGCGGCGCCATGTTCTGCGAATACACAACGGTTCCGCAAGTACTTAATACCTGTAACTAAGATTGGTGTTCGATGGCACTAAACCTTTGCATCATCTTTAGTAGCAATGTTTTCATATGTTGAAAAAATAGCAAAAACAAATTCAACATATTGGGAACGGCGATCCGACGCTAACACCATCGTGTCTATTCTTAATTGCCTACAAATTCAACCAGAGCTTTTAAATCTGCTTCTTTTGCAAAATCAACTTTGTGTTCAGAAAGGTAGGTATCCAGATCTTTGTTTTTGCCAAATAATTTGCGCAGGTTTTTCATTGTTGCGGGCACGAAATGGTTATACGCATCGCTTATGTACAAGGCACGGTGCAAGGTAAAAATCATCTGTTTATTGTCGGTCAGGTTTACCATGCGCGAACCCAGGTTCAAAGAAGTTACATTCTCTATGCCACCCAATGATGTATAAGAATCATAAGCAGAACCTTTCTTTATATCCGACAAACTCAACTTTTCATTCTTGGCAAGTTTTGCCTTTTTGTTTTCAGTTATCAGTTTCAAATAAGCCTTATCGTAATAAAAAGTGTCTTCGTTTATTGTTACGTATTGGATGGTTATCTCATTGGCCAGCGAAAGCGTATCACCGGACGGATTAATAAACTGCATTTCTCCCAACAGCAGATTGTAGTTCAGCATGGATGCTCCAACGGAACCATCTCTGAAATACACTTTACCAAAAACAAAACCAGGATAAGAATATTTTACTGAATCAGGTGTTGCCGCTGCAATATCATTATTACCCGATACCACTACTTTGTTTTTCTGTGCGGCTATTTTTGAACAGATAAAGAGACAGACAAGAAACGGTAGCCATTTCAGTTTTATCATTGCGATGTTTTGTGAGTTCAACACTGCTATTCACCCAAGCATAAAAGTATTCAATTCTTTGGCATGGTTGAATGGCTTCGAAATGTTTTCGACCCAGCAAACTTTCTACAAATAAACTTTAGAGACTACTACAGTTTGGTTTTGCCCAATAATGTAAAAAGGAAGCTTGCTGCTCCTTAATCATTCAAACCCTTTCCAGCCAAAATTGGTTCCCTGCATTTTTCAATTCTGGCTTCACGGGTTTTGGATTGTTTGGGCTGGGAAAAATAAAGCAGATACGCTCTTTGGCGTCCGGGCGTCAATGCCTCAAAAGCCGTTTTCAATATAGCGTCTTCCTCTAATTCCTGTCGAAACTCTTCAGGCATTTCAAATTCAGCAGTCTTTTTTAAAGCTACTTTTAAACCGGCTTTTTCCACTTCAATCGCTTCATAAATATAAGCTTTCAAAACGGCTTCCTTTTCTACAATTTGCTGAAGAGAGGTAAAACGAGCCTGGCGTGCTGCCTGTACATTTTCCGTTTGTTGAATGAGAATACCATCTGCATCCAGCAACAAGGCGCCTTTCATAAACAGGAGCGCACAGTATTCTTTAAACACATGTATTAAAACGATGTTGCTGTCCTGAAATGTATAACAAGGACAGCCCCATTTCAATACTTCTGTTAAGCCACAATGAAGAACAATCGTTCTCAATAGCTCGGTTTCTTTCTGCCATTTTTGGGCTTTCACAAAGTAGAAATCAACTTTAGGATTTGTGTTACTCGTTGTCATGCTATGTTATTTTAGTTTGCCTGCCGTTTCTTGTAAGCGGTTGTGCGCCCAATTAATTCCTTGCGCAAAAGGCAACTTCAGCACTTCATCTCTTTGCTCAACCGATTCATAGATTACATGCATGGTGAGCTGGCTGGTGTCATCAGTAAGTGGTTTAAATTCACAAATCTCAAGCTGAACGCCAAATGGCGTATTCTCCATTTCAAATGTGCGTGTGATTTTTTTACCTGGGTTAAACTCATGGATTACACCATTTGCGCTAAAAACTTTAACTCCTTTGGCATCAGTTGTTTCAAACTGATAACAGCCATGCTTTTTACTTTCAAGTTTCAACACTTTCGTTCCCATCCATTGTTCAACAAGTTCGGGCTCTGCATACGCTTGGAATAACAATTCCAATGGCAAATCAAACTTTCTTGTAATCACCAATTCCTGCTTACCTTCTTCGGCATTAATTTTTGTTTTTTGTTCCATATTTTTTATTTTTTGGTCTTGTATTTTTACTCACGAGTTGATTCTTTTGTCAATGGTGTTTGTGAATTTTCGATTTCATGATGGTTTCTAATTTGGTAAACCTGGCGTCCCACATGGTGCGGAAAGGCTCAATAAAGTCGGCTACTTCTTTCATTTTTTTTGCATTGATGTGATAATAAATTTCCCTGCCGTTTTGTTTTTGCTCCAATAATTCGCACTCGGTAAGTATTTGCAAGTGTTTCGAAACGGTTGGTCGTGCAGTGTCAAAATTTGCGGCTATGGCACCGGCTGTTAATGACTGCGAAGCAACCAATAAAAGGATAGCTCTTCTTGTAGGATCAGCAATGGCTTGAAATACGTCTCGTCTTAAATTCATCGCGTAGCTATTTGGCTACAAATATATATGTAGTTATTTAACTACACAAATTTTTTGGTGCATTTCAAATTCTCGTAGTCATTTTTTATTTGCTTTCGCAAGAGTTTTTGTTGATACTCCATAGGAGTTACCTGTTTGTAGAAAAAAATATATGCAAAAAGAAACCGGCGCCATCGGAGCCGCGTGATGATAGCAAGCAAAAAATAGATCGCTCCTACGGAGTTTTATGTCTATCCTTAGGCCATCATACATTTAATTGTGCAACCCGTGTTTTCAATGGATGGCATCCGTTGCAGTATCATCGCTAATTCTGATAGCAGTTCTGTTCAATTTTATTTCTTTTTGTAAGAATATTATCGGTAGCAGGTTTCGGGTAAGAGGGATAAAATAAAGTTTATACAAAGAAAGCCTGTCAACAGTAAGTGCATTTGTTTTCATGTGATTAAGATGAGCTTGTAATTTGTAGCGCATTTGGTTTTGCCCGTTTTTCGGTACCGGAAAATGAGCAGGAATTTACAATATTACCTTCGCCAGCCCTTGCTGGATACGGCTTTTGCAGATGTGGCAAAGTATGTGATACATTGTGAACAGAATATTGAAACTTGTGGAATGAAAACAGCCCGATGGAACGAAACGGCAATCCAATGGAAGCCCGATCATTTTGATTTTGCCAACACATGCCTTGTGCTGGCACCCCACCAGGATGATGAAACGCTGGGCTGTGGTGGCTTAATTTCTTTGTTAAGAGAAAAAAACAAAGAAGTGTTTGTGTTGTTTCTCACCGATGGCAGCGCTTCGCATCCTGCGTCAAAACGGTACAATGCTGAACGGCTGTCTGCTTTGCGTAAAGAAGAAGCGATAAGAGCTTTAGAAGTGCTGGGTGTTCCGCAAGGCAACGCTTTTTTTTTAAACAAGAAAGATGGTGCGCTGCCCGCCGAAGGTGAGGCTGATTTTGAGCAAAATGCGGCCCAGCTTCACGTTTTAATCACTTTGCTTTCGCCCGATCTGGTATTGGTTCCTTACGAAAAAGATCCGCACCCCGACCATCGCGCCACCTGGCAAATGCTGATGCATTCCAACAAAAATATACATGCAAAGTTTCGCATTTTGCAATATGTAATCTGGCTGCACGAGCGGGGTGAGCAGGAAGACATGCCAACTGATGAAGTGGTTCATTTTATTGACATCTCAAAATACAAAATACTAAAAGAAGAAGCCCTTGCAGAGCATCAATCGCAAACCACAAGGTTAATTGATGATGATCCCGAAGGCTTTATTCTTTCGCCCGAAGTATTGTCAAAATTTATAACTAACAAAGAGTTTTACATCGAACAAACTGTATGAAAAATTCACTGCCTGCCGACTATTTTTCACATGTTTACAACAACAGCAATGACCCGTGGAATTTTGAAACCAGCCCTTACGAAAAGGCAAAGTATGCAGCCACAGTGGCTGCATTGCCAAAGCAGCAGTACAACAAGGCTCTGGAATTGGGTTGCTCCATTGGTGTGTTGACTGCCATGCTGGCAAAGCGTTGCAGCCACTTGCTTTCTACCGACATCAGCGATGCGCCTTTGCAAAAAGCAAAACAGCGTTTGAAAGAAGAACCGCAGGTAATTTTTGTGCAAGCTGCCCTTCCTGACGAATATCCGAATGGTACATTTGACCTTGTGATGATGAGTGAAGTGGGTTATTATTTATCGAAAGAAGATTTAGAAAAAGCAAAAGAAAAAATAGTTGATAGTTTAGAAAGAGGCGGCGATCTGATGATGGTGCATTGGACTCCTTTTGTGCACGATTATCCACTCACGGGCGATGAAGTGCACGATTTGTTTTTGCACGATAAACGCTTACAACATTTGTCTGGAAAGCGGGAAGAAAAATATCGGTTAGATGTACTGAGAAAGGTGTAAACAGGTTTGGTTTCGCCCATATTTCTAAGTCTTCAATCGGATTCTCAACTCAGCAATGGCTTTTTGTATCGGTATCCAGGTTTGTTTTTTGCGCCATTTGCCGGTGTACATTTTAAATTCGGTTTTCTCCCAAAACTCGCCAAAGTATATTGAAATGTCCATCTCACTTAGTAACCATTTTGGTGAAATGCCAATTGCTGCGGCAACTGATGAAATGCAATGGTTGAACGGTTTTTTCTCTTTCCGCAAACGCCAGCAGGCCCGAAGCTCGCGCCGTGCCTGCCACTTTTCTTCCAGTGTTTTTGCCGATTCTACCATCACCGAAACATTGTGTTGTTTCAAATTGCGCAACATTTTTAAATGCACCGATAAGCCTGCTTTTACACGCCCTTTGATGCGCGATGAAGTATACACTTTTACCAGCGGCGATTTTCTTACTTTGGCATCTACGCGGTACAATGCGCGGCTAAAGGCTTCATCTTCCAAAAACGGAATCACGGGCAACCTGCCTGCTCTGTGGTATGCCGAGCAGCGCACGGCAAGACTTGCCCCAAAACATTGAAAATGCGGAGTTTTTACCGCATCGGTGGGGTCAGTCAGGGCTTCCAGGTGCGCAGATAAGTAACGATAAGTGGTATCCTGCAAATAGTACAGTTTGCAATCGGGCTCTATGTCTCTCGTCAGAATGCGGCCGCCAACGGCATCGCAGCCGCCACTCATTTCATTCAGCGTATTTACAATCCATGCCGCATCTACTTCGGTGTCGCCATCGGTAGAAAGAATAATACCATCTCTTCCGTTGATGTTATGTCTGCGGAAGGCTTCATCCATTAGCAGCCTTCTTACAGTGCCAATATGAGCTCTTTGTTTATCGAGTTGTATTTGAGCAATGTGAAGCGAAAGTTGTGGATGTTGTTGCTGATAGGTTTTGGCAACGTCGTAGGTTTCATCTGTACAGTTGTTTGCCAGCAACAGAATTTCATACATTTCAAAAGGTAATTGTTTGCCGTTCTCATCGGTCTGCAACCTAAGTGCATCAAGGGTTTTGGTGATATTAGCAGCTTCGTTTTTTGCGGGTATAATTACCGACGCAACCATTTGCGGATGCGGCGGTTGGTCAAACAAAACGATGGGCGAATAATCATCTGCCGACAGCCTTCGTTTTCGGCGTTTGTTTCTTTGAATGGCGAGGTTTAATGTTTGAGTTCCTGCGGCGTGGAGCGCGCTGATGTTTTTCATGTCGCTTGTATCTGATACAACAGAGTTGATAAAGCGAATTACCAATAAGATGCCACAACACCTGCAAAAACAAAAGATTATCGTTTGTCTTGAAAAAAGTGCAAATATTGATGCATTGCACAAACAGGCTTTACTTTTGCTGTTGAAACAGAAGAAATAACCTTGTGAAAACCTTTGTTTCCTTATTCCTGATTTTGCTGTTTACAACACAAACGTTTCGTTCGTTTGTAATGGATACTGCCTTTGTTTGTAACCAAAAATATGTGGCGCAAAGCTTATGTGTCAACCAAAGCAAGCCACAGCTTCATTGTAATGGTAAATGTTATTTGGCGAAGCAAATTCAAAGCGAAACCAAAAGCGATTCGCAAGCCAACACCACCAAAAAAGAAATGAGCGATGCACCTTACTTTTTCCCTTCCGGCAACCATATATCAATAGCTTTCATTTTTCCTAAAAGCCCCATCCATATTGCGTTTTACCCTTTGTTTTTGCAGGATTATTGTGGCTCTCTTCTCAAACCGCCACGGCAGTTTTTCGTGTAAATAAATTTCCTTTCTTTTTTGTTTCGCATAGCCTGTTGCGGGTTATGTTATTGCATTGTTTCTTTTAAATAAACAACATGAAAAAGCTTCTCTTTTCAATAATTTTCCTGTGTTTTCTTTCCTCAGTATTTGCCTGCCCGTTTTGCGGTTGTGGTTCCGGCAATGTTTATATGGGATTGTATCCCGATTACAAACACCAGTTTTTTGGCTTGCGGTATAATTATTCAACTTTTCATACGGTACTGGCAAACGATCCTTCGCAGTTTAGCCACAACACGTATAACACCGTTGAATTTTGGTACGGAGCGCACATCACTCAAAAATTTCAGGTGCTTCTGTTCGTTCCGTATCATTTCAATAAACAGGCAGATGATGACGGTAACTCTGCAAAAAAAGGTTTGGGCGATATTACTGTGCTGGGGCAATACGAGGTTTTTAATAAAGTAAAAATGAATACAAAAAAGCGTTCCTCTGTACAACAACAATTGTGGCTGGGTGCCGGTTTTAAATTGCCAACCGGCGTTTTTGGTGCAGATGTTTTAGATTCTGCCACAACGCTTGCCGATGTGAATGCGCAGTTGGGAACCGGCAGTGTGGATGTTTTGCTCAATGGCTTGTACAGTCTGCGCGCCGGCAATTTTGGGGCGAATGTAAATGCCAATTATAAAATCAACACACCACATAATGAAGTGAGGTTTGGAAACCAGCTATCGCTGAACAGCATTGCTTATTACCGCATTGGGCTCGGTAATTCATCTCTTAGCCCAAACATCGGTATCAATTACGAACATACCGATAAAAGCCGTTTGCCTTCTGTTTTAAAAGATTTTGTGCCTTATACGCAAAGCCATGTTTATTCAGGTTCGTTGGGTGTTGAGTACAATATTAAAAGTATAGGAATTGGAATAACAGGGCAACTTCCTTTACAACAAAATTTTGCCGATGGACAGACAAAGCTCAATTTCCGAGGTTTGGCGCATGTTACAATTGCGATTTAAAGGTTGTTTGAAAATAGTACAAAACCAAAAGGCAGCGGAAGCTGCCTTTTGGTTTTGTGGGAATGATAAAGTGAATGAAAAGTCGGTTATAAAAACTTTTGTATTAATTCAATTAGTCAAGCCGTCACTGCGAGAGAGCAGTCTGTGCCACATGACGAAAGCAGTTCATTATTTGCGAACCTGATTCTCCGTTAGCAGCAGACTGCTCTCTCGCAGTGACGAAGCTTCTTTGCTATTAGTTGCAGTAAGCGGATATGCATTATAAATTGTTGTAAAAACAAAAATAAACCTCACGCAATCGCCATCATTTTACTCCACTTGTTTTTATAATCAACCGGCGATACACCTGTTATCTTCTTAAAGATGGTTCGGAACGCTTTTGTATCGGAATAGCCTACTTCATACATTACTTCGCTAATGTTGCTGCGACTTGTTTCGAGGCGTTTTTTTGCGGCTTCAATTTTTACGCGTTGTATGTATTCAACAATGGTGTTGCTGGTTGCTTTCTTAAACCGGCGTTCAAAATTGCGTCTGCCAATGGCAAACATCGAAGCCAGTCCGTCCACCGTAAGCCTTTCTTCAAAATGGCGTTCAATAAATTCCTGCGCTTTTCGTATTTGTTCATCTTCATGTTCTTTTTGTCCCTGAAAAATAATAAACGGCGATTGGCTTTCGCGCTCCATTTCTATGGCAAACACTTTGGCATTCATGATTGCCATTTCGCGGCCGGCATATTTTTCAATCAAATACAAAATCAGATTCAGATAGGAGTAAGCGCCGCCGCTCGAATAAATGCCCTTTTCATCAGTAACCACTTTCTCCGGTATTAAATTTACCTGCGGAAACATCCTTCTAAATTCATTCATAGCAAGCCAGTGCGTTGCACATTTCTTTCCGTTCAGCAACCCGGTTGAAGCCAGTAAAAATGCGCCCATACAAAGGCTCGCTATTTCGGCACCTTTTGCATGTTGCTGTTGTATCCAGGGTATAAAAGCGTTGTTTATTTGCAAGGCGTGTTTAATGTCTCCATCCAGCGCAGGAATAATAATTAAATCGGTTGTTTTCACATCCTGCAACAGCGCATCTGCATGGATGGTTACCAGCCCGCCACACAGTATTGTTTCTTTTTGCAAACCTACCAGTTGCAGCTTAAAAAGCGGCGGCTCATTTCTCATTTGTAAAAACTGATTTACTTGTGTGAACAATTGCCTTGGACCTTCGATGCTGCCTAAAATGGCGCTGTTGGGGATTAAGATGGAGATGTGCTTCATGCAATAAAAATAAGTTCTTTTGTCGCAAACAACCTTGCAATTTGACGTTTTTACACCGTTTTGTTTTGCTAAAATTTATAGTATGTTTGCTTTGTAAATCAAAACCAAAACAATTTATGGATTAAAACCAAAACGAATTGCTTTAATCATTGGAACACACATTTATCATCACTATAAAACCAATCAACATGACAATGCAAGTAACACCTTACTTATTTTTCAATGGCAATTGTAAAGAAGCCATAACCTTTTACCAGCAATGCCTTGGCGGCACACTTTCCTTAACAACGGTTGGTGAAACAACGGTTGCGGATCAGATGCCTTCCGACAAAAAAGACATGATTATGCACGGCAATTTAACGCGTGAGGGCATTCTATTATTCATGGCTTCTGATAACATAATGGGCGATACAAAGGAGGGCAGCCAGATTGTTTTATCCATCAATTGCAACAGCGAAAGTGAACTCAACGATGTCTTCTCCAAACTATCGGAAGGCGGCAATGCTTTTCACCCGGTGAAGAAAGAATTTTGGGGCGCATTGTTTGGTCAATGCACCGATCAGTTTGGGATTACCTGGATGCTTTCGTACGATGAAAACCATGCTTCCTGAGGAGATGAGCTTGTAAAAATTATATCAGAGACAGTTTCAATTTTTTAGAAAGGGGAACCACGAAGGCTAAAAAAAGTTACACAAAGTTTCCTTTGATTACTTGTTGTGAACCTTTGTGTCTTCGTAACTTGGTGGTTCAAACAACTATTTTCACACACAATTATTATCTAACAAAACAAAAACAAACAACCATGGCAACATTCCATCCGTACCTCAATTTCAATGGTAACACAGAAGAAGCTTTCAATTTTTACAAGTCGGTGATAGGCGGCGATTTTGCGTATTTCCAGAAGTTTAAAGATGCGCCAGGCGGCGAAAATATGTCTGCCGAAGAAGGCAATAAAGTGATGCACGTTGCGCTGCCGCTGGGTGGTGGAACGGTATTAATGGGAACCGATGTAGGTGGCAATATGGAACCGGTGATAGAGGGTACTAATTTTGCGATTTCCATTGCTCCTGAAAGTGAAGAAGAAGCGCACCGTTTGTTTAACGGGCTTTCTGCCGGCGGCGACGTAGCCATGCCATTGCAAAAGCAATTTTGGGGCGATACGTTTGGCTGGTTTACCGATCAATTCGGCATTAAATGGATGATGAATTACAGCGATAGAAAAGAACAGTAAAAAGGAAATATTACAATAAAAACAAAAGCTGCCCCACAGTACTGTGGGGCAGCTTTTGTTTTTATATCATTTTTAATTGATTGCTCTTTGCTTCTATTCTCTAAAAGCCTTTGCTAGTGCGGCTTTCATTTATGGAGCATCGCAGATCGGCCCTATCTTATCAACGCAACAGTACCTTTTACGTTGTATGCTTCGCCCGCATCGCAGGTAGCTTCAAGAATGTAAACATAAGTGCCGGTAGGCATGTAAGCGTTGTTGCACATGCCATCCCATTGACCATTTATATCATACGGACTTACATTATTGCGCTCAAATACTTTATTGCCATTTCTTGCAAAAATGACAAAGTGCTTTATGTTTTTGATGCCGTAACCCGTTACGCCAAAGCGGTCATTTCTGCCATCGCCGTTGGGACTAAATGCTTCGGGAATGCCGATGGTGCTTCCGCTGCAAACCACGGTTATAGATAGCGTATCCAAACCTTTACAACCATAACTGTCGGTGCCTTCAACCTGGTAATGAATGTTCTGTCTTGGTTTGCTCGTTGGTGCGTCGCAATTGTTACAGCTCAAAAACAAAGCGGGTTGCCAGTTCCATTTTACAATAGGGCTGGCAGAAGTAGCCCAAAGTGGTGTTGGCGCACCAACAGGTGTGGTAATGTTGTTGCTATTGTTGGCAATTTGGATAACAGGAGCCTTTCGTACAACCACTTGTACACGCGCAGTGTCGGTAAAACATCCATACGCATCAGAGCCTACTACCGTATAAGTTTTGCTTTGTGCAGAATCTGTAGTAGAAGGATTGGCAATGTTGTTAGCCGTTAAATCGGTTCCATTAATCCAGTTATAAACATCGGTACCTGATGCCGATAAGCTTACCTTGTTGCCTGTACACACATTCACTACAGGAGAAGCAACATTGAGGCGTTGCTGCTTTGTAACCTGCACAGTAAGCGAGTCCCAATTTTTACAGCCGAAATTATCAATTGCCAGAACGGAATATTTTGTGTCGGCAGACGGCAACAGGCGCGGACTGGCAACATCGGCTCCGGCAACAACTGCATTGTTTATTGACCACTGATAATCTTTGCCGTTGTGGGCAGTCAATTGTACTGAGTCACCATAGCAAACACGCTGTGCAGAGGTTGTTAAGTTTACCAGCGGGTTGTCGTGTACCGTCAGTTGGTGATGAGCAGTATCGTAGCAATTGCCAATGCTGGCAACAAGATAAATGTTGTTAACGCCCGCAGCATTGTAAGTTTTAGGATCGGGGTTTTGTTTTGCTGAAGTTGTGCCATCAGGAAAATGCCAGAGGAATTGCGTTGATGATGCTGTTGTTGAAACAGAGGTAAACGTAACCGTACCCTGCTTACAAATGTCTATGGGTGCATTGATAAACACACTTGGCGTTGGCGAAACAACAACTGTATCGTGCAGTTCCTGTTTACAACCAAAGTTGGATGTGGTTCGCAACAACACAGGATAAGTACCCGCAGCCGTATAAGCAAATTGAGCCGATTTTACAGCAGCCGAATCTTTACCATCGCCTAAATTCCAAAAGTAACTTAGCGTATCTGTGCTGCTTTTTGGTTTTGCATCAAAAGCAACCGCGCTGCCCAAACACACAACCGAGTCAGATACGGACATCGTTACATCAGGACCTGAATGAATGGTTAGTTTTTGATAAACGGTATCGTTACAACCATTCTTGTTCAACCATAATGTTACAGTGCTATTGCCTGAAGCGGTAAACAGTTGTGCAGGCGGATTTTGTGATGTGCTGCTATCTTTTTGAAACTGCCATTTGTAAGAGAGCAAATCAGCACCATTTGTTTTTACCGCAGAAAATGCAACGGGTGTATTCTCACAAAATTCAGTAAGCCCGTTGATGGATGCAAAATGAATATCAGTGTAAGAAACCTGCGTGGTAAGAGTGTCTTTACAGCCATACGGTGATGAAGCAATCAGCGACACAGGGTACACGCCGGAACGGGTGTAAGTAGCGGCGCCCGTATCTTTTGAAGAAGCATTACTGCCGTTTCCAAACTGCCATGTGTAAGTGAGCGTTTGCCGGTTATTGTTTGCAATGCTGAAAACGGTTGGAATAAAGTTCACCGCCATTTGATGGCATTGGAAAAGGGAATCTTTACGGAGGCTGATGTGCAGGCTGTCAATGGCTACCGGCGTGGCTAATGAATAAGATGCAGAACACTGCATACTATCCTTTACTGTCAAGGTAGGCATGTAAACATTGGGTGTTCTGTAAAGGTGATGCGCCACCGAATCGGTTGATGAAGTGCCATCACCGAAATCCCAAAGCAAAGAAGCACCATTATTTGTTTTTGCCGTAAAAACAACATCGCGTACACCACATCCTGTTAGTGCATTTGCACTTAAAGTAGCAGAAGGCCCTGCGATGTTAATGTACTCCCACGAGGAATCGTAAGTGTTATTGGGATAGTAGCCATAAATAGTAACTTTATAAACACCCGGTTTGTAGTAAGTATGTGTTGGTGTGGCTACATTGCCGGCAGTAAGGCTGTCGCCGAAGTTCCAGCTAATAGCCTTGAAGTTGATTGATTTGTTGGTAAAATTAATAAGCAGCGGCGGACAAGTGCTGGCAGGATTCAAATACCGGGTAGTATAAATGAACTTAAGATTGGTATTTTTTACATGCACAACTGAAGTGGCAACATTTGTACATCCTGTAAGGCTGCTTTTCGCAATCAACGTAACGGTATCATCGCTGTATTGTTTGTAAATATGAGTGATGGTGTCTTTTGTGGTAGCTGCACTATTTCCATCTCCCAACTGCCATGTATAACTATTGTTGGCTCTAACAGCGTTGCCGGAATCGGTACCATTTACAAAGGTTTCAGTTGCATTGGGCAGAATAGGATTTTGTGCAATGCTAAACCTTGCCTGCGGTCCTTTTACGGTTACGTTATTGGTTGGGTAATAAGCCGTATCTGTACAGTGGCTGGCATCTGTAACCGCAAGCTTTGCTTTGTAAGTTCCCGGGTTGCTGTATTGATGAGATACCTTCCCTCCGTTGTTTACAGTATCGGCCATACCATCGCCATACAACCATTTCCAGGTTTTGATAGGAGCGATGCCATCACCTTTTGAAATATCGGTAAAAACAACTTTGTCTGATAAGCAGGGCGAGTTGTCCGCAATTTGGAAACCGGCTGTTGGTCCGTTCACCTTAACCGAAATATAATTGGTCGTATCAGCGCAGCCAAACCAGGTGGATGCAGTGATCAAACGTATGCTGTCTTTGCCTTTGTTCAGTTTACTGATGTTGATGTGAAACGGATTTTGATAGGTTTTATCATAAGGCGTAAAGGCACCTGTAAACTTCGTTGTATCAGCATACTGAACTGCTGTTACCACATAAGGTGGCTGATAACCAAAAGGACTGCCTTCCATGCCTGAAACCAATGTATGCAGGGTATCGTTAGCACAAAGCAGCGTTTGCGTTGCAGATAGAGTTGGAGATTGTTTTTTTAATACCCGAACCCATAACGAATCTTTCGTTGTGCAGGCTCCGCCATTGGTAGTTGTAAGCACAGTATTAAAAACCCCTGTATTCGGAAAATAATGTACTATAGCTGTATCTCTGTTCGCTGCTGTATAATTGTAAATGGGTGATCCATCGCCAAAACTCCAGCTATACGTTTGAGGCTTTATGCTGCTTTCTTTCAACACTACTTTCAATCTGTCGTTGCAGTTGTAAAGGGTGGCTGATATTTTAGCAAACGGAGGACTTACTTTTATATAATTTGGTAGGGTAAGCGTATCGTTGCAGCCATGGTTTTTAATAGCCATGGAAACGGTAAAAGCACCATCGCTGATGTATTGATGAGAGTAAACCGAATCGAAGTTTACAAGTGTGTAAGCAGGTGCATCCCCAAAGTTCAGGTAATAGGAGCCGATTAAACTATCAGAATTTCCGGTAACTTTAAAGCTAATCAGTTTATTGCCGCAAACAGCAGTATCGCCGGGGTTGAGCACGGAAAATTTAAAACTCGGCTCATCGCCAATATACACTTTCATCCGGGCAGTATCGGTGCAGCCCGATGTTGTTTTGATTTTTACAAATGCAGAATAAGTGCCGATGTTGGGAAACACATGCTGTGGCGTATCGGCTGTTGATTTAGTGTTATCATCACTGAACGTCCAGTTGTATTGCGCTATCGGCGTTGTAGAGGTAGCTTTAAAAGTAGTGCTAAGGTTGTGGCAGCCAAATATGCCTTCGGTACTGGCAAGCGCAATTGTATTCTTGGCAATAGTTACCGGCTGTCTTACGCTACCTGTACAACCGGCAGCGTTGGTGATGCGCAGCTTCACGTTATATGTTCCTGCACCCGGATAAACATAAGTAGGATTCTGGGTGAAATCAGAAGGGTGAAGAATAGTATCTATTGTATTATTAAAATCCCATTCCCACTTAACTGCATTTGTAGTCCCTTCTTTAAAACTCGCAGCCGGTGCGGCATTGCAAAAGCCAGACAATTGATAACCAAAAGGCAAAGGCGTGGGCGATGGCTTTGCGTGTACCATTTGGGTAGCCGTATCAGTGCAAGTGCCATACAGGTTCAGCAATTGCACTTTGTGCAAGGCTGTATCGGTAAAGGTTGCTGTATATTGATGAACAGCGTTGGCAACTATTGCGCCGTCGAGCAACCAGGTAACAGTAGCCGTTTGCGGGCTGCTGCTATCTGTAAAGCTAACAGCACTATTGGCGCAAAAAGAAGAAGGTGCAGTAATGCCGCTTTTTGTGCTCGCAACGGTTATCAGCGTGCCTGCCGATGTATCGGTACATCCTTCGCTGCTGGTGGCAATCAGTTTCGCAGTAAAGCTTCCTTTTGTAGCATAACTGTGCACTGCATTGGTATTGTTACCCGTTGCACCATCGCCAAAATTCCAGAGGTACGTAGCAGGTGTACCACCACCTGTAGTAGTATTGGTAAAACTAACGCCATCAGTAAGGTGGCAAAGGGTAGTGGCGCTCGTGCTGAATGATGCGTTGGGTGCCGCTAATACCGTAACAACATTAGGCAGTGTAAGCGATGCCATGCAACCAAAACTATTGGTTACTGTTAAGCCCGCTTTTATACTGCTGCCCGATGTATAAATATGATTTACCGTACCTGCCGTGGTATCGGCTGTGTTGCCATCTCCAAAGTCCCATAAATAGTTACTGATGGTTCCGTCTCCGGGTGTTGAAGTGCTGGTAAATGTAAGGCTGCCGTTGGCGCAAACTTTACCAATATTAGGAGCGAAGTTTACGACAGGCGCTTTATAAACAACAATGGGATGAGTAGCTGTAAATGTTTTGCCACCATCGGTTACAGTTAACGTTGCTGTATAGCTGCCACCCGTTAAATAACTATGGGTTAAAGGTTCGGAAAGAAACGAAACAGAACCACCTTCACCAAAATTAAAAGTGTACACCGCACCAGCCGAAAACCCGGTGGAAGTATTGGTAAAAGTGGCTTTTACAGGAGAACAGTTTTTATCTAACGATGCTGTAAAAGAGGGGGTTTGTGCATGTAGCTGTAATGAAAATGCGGTAAAGCATAGTAACAGCAGGGTGAAGTATTTTTTAGCCATGAGCAGTTGTGTTGGGAGTAAAAGTTCCGGTTTGTTTTTTGAGTTTTGGTGGGCTAAAAGTATAATTTTTTTTAAAAAAATTAAAAAAAGATTAAAAACAATATTTACAGGGGTGCAACAAGATAAAAGAAGCAGGCATCTTTTGTAATCAATTCGCTTTTGTTTTTAGCCAATTTTTATGGGAAATTGAAAGAAGTGAAAGGGTATAGATGGTATATAGGTGAAGTATAGTTGGTATACAGAAGGTACACCGGTGTCAAGTCCTAAGAATAGCTATACAGGTTAGATAATAAATCCTGAAAAAGCTATGCAGTGTTTCGTCATTCCGTAAATCTTGTCTCGCTTTAGCGGATGCCGCCAACATGATGATTTTATTATAATCATTCTTACAGGCGGCTTTGTACGGAATCTGGTCCGAATAGTTTGAACCCGTTACAATGTGGTAAACACCATCATTCTATTTGGTCATCTTCATTTTCTAATCATCAGGCCTGCCTGTCGGCAGACAGATTCCGTACCTGCCTACAGGACAGACAGGCAAAGCCCTCCCAAGAGCGTAAAGGTGCAAGCCCGTGCTGATGGTATCCCGACGAGTCGGGACAAGACTCACGGAATGACGAGAACCCTATGGCAACAGCAACAGATAGGATGGATACTAAGCATTGAGTACCTAATTTTGAAACAAACTTTCTAACGGTTTATGCAATTCGGTGGTTCTGTTTACCTGCTCACCAATCATTGGAATTCTGTTTTGTATGTCGGCGTTACATCGAACCTCATTGCAAGAGTCAGTGAACACAAAAACAAAGTTCATGTGGATAGTTTTACTGCAAAATACAATTGCAATAAATTGGTTTGGTACGAATTATTTTCAAGAATAGAAGAAGCCATTGAGGTAGAAAAGAAGATGAAGAAGTGGAGGCATGACTGGAAAGTAGCTTTGATTGATAAAATGAATCCTGAATGGAAAGATTTGTTCGATACACTCTCCTGATTTGAGATGTATTTACAATGTCATCATCACATTAAGTAACCTGTTGTTGCGAACAGGCACCCGGTCATTCCGCCCCAACAATACTGTTGAGGCTCTCAACACGATGCTGCACCTTTACGCATTCACAAGGACTTTGCCTAACACCAGAACAACTATGTTTGATGATTAGACTTGCAAGTAAGCAGTCGGCGTCATTCCGCAAATCTTGTCTCGCTTTAGCGGATGCCCTCAACACGATGATGCACCTTCACGTTCTGGCGAGGGCTTTGTGCGGAATCTGCTCTTACTTAATGTAAGTAGGAATTGATGTCGTAAACATCTTTACTTCATTTAGCTATCTTTATAAATCAATCATCAGATTCCGCACAAGGCTGCCATGAAAACCTGGATGTGCAGGCTCGTGTTGGCAGCTTTGCGGAATGACGCCATCACCAAACGTGTTTTATAAACTTACGCATTACCAAAAAAAGGGCAAAAACAAACCATAAACAGTTCTCCAACGTCTCCATTTGACCCACTTTTTTCCCAAATGGAAACAATCCGTTCCTGCTTTTTGCTGCTTTGCGGGCCGTTTTACATCTGAAAGAGCCTGAATTTTTCACTGGCTCATTATTTGAAATTTTAAACTTTTTTTAATCCATTTGTAAAGTTTTTCTATTTTTACCATTAGAAGTCGAAAAACCTCTTACCAAAGGAATCCGGTGTTAGTACAAAACAGAACCCTGTTTTATACTCTTCACAACAACATTCAACAACAAAATCAACCGGCACCAAAACCCGGTTGGTATAATAATAAAACCGGACGACTTATGAGTTTATTTCTACCCACGTTTAGAAACCAAAACAGCATTTCTGTTCTGCGTTATCAGTCTCTCTCGTTTTTACATCAATTTGTGTTTTCGCAAAAACGATGAGCCGTTTCTTTTCTTCGTAAGGGCTTGCTCTTACCTATTCCTCTGTTATCACAATCAAAGCAATATAAATCGGCAATCCATTTAAAATTCCAATAATTACCAATTTCTAAAACAATGTTTATGAAGAAAATTATTACACTCCTTTTTTTGATGGCTCTCGTATGCGTGAAAGGCTGGGGGCAAACTACTACCACTACGTACACCTTAACAACAAGTACAACACCCGCCGTAACGGGAAATGTGACGGCTGCAAACGCCTCTATTGGTTCCGGTATCTCAAGTCAATTTACAAACAATTCAACCTATGGAATTGGAGGAGGTAGTTGGCCAAGTTCAACTTCTACACCCATACCCGGAAGCAGTACAAAATATTTGCAATTTTCTATTACGCCATCTGCTGGTTATACACTAAATATCAGTTCATTGACTCTAAGATATGCAAACAATGAATTCTCGTTTAATGATGGGTTGGCAATCTTTTATTCAACAAGTTCAACATTTGCAACAAGTACACAAGTTTTTGCTAGTTCCACTTATATTGGAACAAATTCAGGAACCTATTCTAATTCGGCAGTAAATGCTAGCGCCGGTGCAGGTCAAACTCTTTATTTCAGAGTTTATTTTTATGCGGTTTCGTTCGGTGTAACTTTTGGTGATAAATCCATTTCTCTTACAGGTACAACTACTGCTACAGGCCCGACTTTATCAGCCGGTACATTAGCGTCCTTTGGTAATGTGTGTCAGAATACAACCTCAAGTCCTAATTCGTTCACTCTCACAGGTAGCAATTTAACCGGTAATGTTACGGTTAATGCTTTAACAGGTTATACTTACTCAACCACTTCAGGTGGTACTTACTCTTCAACACTTACATTAACACCCACAAGCGGCGCTATCAACCAAACGGTTTATGTAGAGTTTTCACCAACAGCCGTTCAGTCTTACAATGGTAATATTTCAATCAGCGGCGGTGGTGCTACAAGCATCAATGTAGCAGCATCAGGCAGTGGCGTGAATTCACCCCCAACCGTAACGGCAGGTACAGCAACAAGCATAACCTTAACTTCAGCAAATGTACCCGGTACTATTACTGTAACAGGTTGTAGTGCAATTACCGCATATGGAGTAGAATACAGCACAACCAGCGGCTTTGCCAATGGTACAGGCACTGCGGTTGCTGGTTCCAACTTATCGAATTCTAACTTCTCTGTAACACTTACCGGCTTAACTCAAAGCACAACTTATTATTACCATACGTATGCTACCAACAGCGGTGGCACTTCTTATAGCGCACAAGGCAGCTTTACCACGGCATCACCTACTATAGCAACAGGAGCAATTAGTAGCTCGACATTCTGCGTTACCACATCAGCCGGTGCAGCCGTTTCCGTGCCGTTTACAAGCACAGGTACTTTTGGAGCCACCAACACTTATACAGCGCAATTGTCAAGTGCAAGTGGTTCATTCACCTCTCCTGTTGCCATTGGTACGCTTACCAATTACAATTCTAATTCGGGAACCATCAGTGCAACCATACCAGCCAATACGGCAACCGGAACTGCTTATAGAATTAGAGTGATTGCCAGCAGCCCGGCAACAACCGGAACTGATAACGGAACGAATTTAACCATTAATCTGGCAGCCAACAGTATTGCGCCAACTACTGCACAAAATATCAGTGTAAATGCCAACGGTACGACATTAACCGTTACCGAACAATCAACCGCAACCTCCAGAATCTGGTATTATAGCACCACTTCCGGCGGCCCTTATACAACCAGTACTGGTGTTACAACTACTACGTACACACCTAACTTTGCTACGCAGGGCACTTATTATGTGGTTTGTGTATCAACCTTTGCCTGCGGAACAGCAACCAGTAACCAGGTGCAAATCAATGTTTCGGCAACAATCACTACCGGAACCATAACCGGCTCACCTTTCTGCGCAGCTGCGGCTGTTAATGTACCATTTACCAGTGCGGGAACCTTCAGTGGCAATACCTATACAGCACAGTTATCTGATGCATCAGGTTCATTCAGTTCTCCAACTGCTATTGGAACATTGGTAAGCAATGCTAATTCTGGTACTATCAGTGGCACAATTCCGGCAACCGCAGCTTCTGGTTCGGCTTATTTGATTCGCGTTGTATCAAGCAGCCCGGCAGCTACGGGTTCAAACAGTAGCGCTATCACAATCAATGCAGCTCCAACAATTACGGCTTTTACTGCTTCTCCTACCACGCTTTGTTTAGGTAGCTCTACCAATTTAAACGCTACGTCACCTACGGTAACCCAGTCAGGTTTTGCTGGTGTTTATGCACCTGCAAACTGGACACTTAGTAACAATCCTTCTAATGTAGGGGGAAGTGTAAATAGCAGCTCTGCACCTACTTCAATCAGTTTTAAAGGGGGAAATAGTGGTACGGGTGGATATACAGACTATACTATAGGAACAATTGCAGCCAGTCGGTACAATAAGCTTTACCTGGAACTATAGCACTACTGATCAGAGTCCACAATATGATAACGCTGCGTATGTTTTAAACGGAACCGCTGTAAACATATCAAGTACTACAAATGGGCAAAGAACTCAAAGCGGTACACTTTCGATACCGGTAACGGCAGGTCAAACTTTTGCTTTAAGAATGATTACCACTGATGGAATAGGTGGTGCCGCAACTACCGTATTTTCAAATTTTAGTGCTCCGGTTTCTTCACCTACTATTAATTTCTACACTGCCTCTACTGGTGGTACATCAATTGGTAGTGCTGCAAGTGGTACTAATTTTTCTGTGACGCCTACTACCACCGGATCTATTAATTATTATGCCAGTGCTACAAATACGGCAACGGGTTGTGTAACTCCAACAAGATCATCAGTTGCAATAACTGTGAATCCTGTAACGGCCTTTACGAGTGATACTCTGGGAAGTAGCAATAACACGTTATGTCAGGGAACACAAATCTCATACGGCGTTGCAGTAACGGGGGTGAATATTAGCTATACCTGGCATAGTTCTACATTAGCAGCGCTTCATCCGGGCACTGATCCTGTTATAGGCACTAATAGCTCCTCAGTTACAGTTTCAGTTCCATCCAGCACCACTTATTACTATGTGGTAGTAAGCGGAACCTGCGGAACAATTACCAGCGATCCGGCTACTTTAAGTCCGGTAGCTGTTAAGATTAATGGACAGCCACTGGCAACACAACAGGTATGTCAGAATTCAACAGCTACTACGTTAAGTCCAAGTATTGGTGGAAATGACATTACTTACCAGTGGTATGTAAATACAATCAACAGCAATACGGGTGGTAGCATAGCGCCGGGTACTAGTACCAACCGCCTATATACACCACCCACCAATGTGGCTGATACCTTGTATTATTACCTGATAGCCTCATCTGCCGATTGTAACAATGCTACTGCCACCACGAACACTGCGCAGGTTATTGTTAATCCACCGACTCAGATTACGACTGATGTCAGCACGTCAACACAGACGGTGTGCCAGAACACAACGGCCACTCCGTTACGTGTTACAGCCGTAGGAGGAAGTCTTACTTACCAGTGGTTCAGCAATACCAGCAACAGCAACACAGGTGGTACTGCTATCAGCGGGGCAACCACCATCTTCTTATACGCCACCAACAACAACAGCCGGTAACTACTGGTACTATGTAGTGGTAACAGGCAGCTGTACTCCAACCAGTGTAACCTCATCGGTAGCACCGGTGGTAGTTAATCCTGCCACTGCCATTACAGGCACTACAGGCTTTGGAGCGCAAACCCTCTGTCAGAACACAACAGCTGGTACCTTAAGTGTTTCAGCAGTTGCTACCAACATAGCTACCAGTGGTACAGCAATACCACCAGCAGCAACACGGGAGGCACGCTCATCAGCGGAGCCACAGCTTCTTCTTATACGCCGTCAACAGCAACACCAGGCACTACTTACTATTATGTAGTGGTAAGCGGAACCTGTTCACCATCGAGTGTTACCAGCGCAGTAAGCGGTGCTGTCAAAGTCAACCCTGCCACAGCGATTACGACTGACGTGAGCAATACACCACAAACCATGTGTCAGAACACGGCGTCAGCTGCATTAAGTGTTACAGCAACAGGTACCAGTGTTACTTACCAGTGGTTCAGCAACACCACCAGCAGCAACAGTGGTGGTACAAGTGTAGGCAGTGCCAATGGTGGACAAACGGCTACCTTTACACCACCTACAACAAATGCGGGTACTACTTACTATTATGTAGTAGTAAGCGGAACCTGCTCACCAACTAGGTTACCGTCTTCAGTAAGCGGTGCAATCACAGTTAATCCGGCCACTGCTATTACAAGCAATGTAAGCACCACGCCGCAAACAGTATGTCAGAACTCTGCTTCAACTACATTAACCGTAGCTGCAACAGGAACCGGCACACTTAATTACCAGTGGTTTAGCAACACTACCAACAGCAACAGCGGTGGCAGTGCCATCAGCGGGGCAACCACCTCTTCTTATACACCGTTAACCGCTACAGCGGGTACTACTTATTATTATGTAGTGGTAAGCGGTGGTAGCTGCGCACCATCAAGCGTATCCTCAGCAGTAGCACCGGTAACTGTCAATGTTACACCGATAGCCAGCATCAGTGCTGCCTCATCCACCTCCTGCGGAGCGAGTGTACAGGTAACGATAGCAGGCACAGCGGGCGCACAGGTCAGCTATACCCTGAACGGTATCGCACAAACACCGGTAACCTTAACAGCGTGGCAGCCATCAGTTGACCACGTCATCCAATAGCGGCCCATATACGTATACCATCACCGGCATTACTTTGGGCAGCTGCTCCGGCACAACGGGAGCTTCCAACCAGACAGTTACTGTAACAGTTAATGCGATACCGGATGCTACCATTGCAGTAAGTCCGGGTACAGGCTTTGTACAGATCGGCAATCAAATTCACGCTCACTGGCGGCACATCTGGTGGTACATGGACAAGTGACAACACACTGGTAGCCACTGTTGGCAGCACTAACGGTACGGTAACAGGTGTTACCTCCGGCACGGCCAACGTAGGCTACAGCATTACGCAGAACGGCTGCTCAAGCAGCAGCAGCAAGCTCATCACCGTAACAGCAGACTTTATTACAAAGCAAGCCGGTAAGTTCTCTGATTTCCATACCTGGAACCAGGGTACCACCAGCGGCCTGGTAGCTTCTACTTCACCCATTCCTGACAGCACGAAAACGGTAGAGATACAGCATGTGGACACGCTGGATATAAACTTTGCGGTAGGAACGGGCAAGAGTTTTAATATTACGGGCAGTGGCACGATGACCATAGCTCCGAATGCGATGTTACTGTCCTTAGGCACGGTAGCCTTCAATGGCAACCATGTAACGGTACAAAGCAATGCGACGGGTACAGGTGCCATCGGATACATGGCAGTCCCCATCACGGGTGCTACCAATGTAACGGTAGAAAGATACATACCGCTTACCACCACCAACGGCACAGCAGGCAGAACAGGCAGAGCCTGGCGACTGCTTACTTCACCTGTTACAGGCATGACCATCCAGCAGGCATGGCAGGAAGGAAAGACCTGGCAGGGCGGCACAACAGAAGCCACCACAGGATTAGGCACGATCATCACCGGTCAGGGTGTTCCCAGCGACATAGCCGGCGGCACTGCCTCCTCTACCTTTGACTTTATCCCTGCATCGGGTCACAACAGTTCTATTCTGCAATATAATCCCGGCACTACCAGCGGAACCTGGCAGGTACCCTCTATCAATAACACCACAGGCACCAACACGCCAGTTAACACTCAGCCTGCCTGGATGCTCTTTGTAAGAGGCGACCGTACGGCCAACACTTCTGCATCTGCAGGCACAACCACCCTCAGGGCAACGGGCACGCTTAACCAGGGAGATCAGCCAGCCATCACCGTATCAGGCAACAATGCCTTTACGCTGGTAGGCAACCCCTTTGCCGCTCCCATTGACTTTGAACAAATCTACCAGGCAAACGCAATAAGCATCGCTCCGCAGTTTGTTACCTGGAACAGCAAGCTGGGTGTCTATGGAGCCTATACATTAACGATGAGAAACGGACCGAACTGATTATACGGTCGTTCCCAATTACCTCAGCGGAGGCACAGGGACTCCGGGAGACGCCAATGCCCGCTTCATCATGAGCGGCGAAGGCTTCCTGGTACAGCCGGCCACCACCGGCACCGATGGCAGCCTTGTTATTCCCAAAGCAGCTAAGGACAGCTTTACTGCATCGGCAGGCATCAATCCGTACCGCATCTCAGCTTCAACGGAAGGCAGGTTGTTTGTCAACCTTAACCTGGCAGCCAGTGGCAGTGGCACCGATACAGCGGCAGTACTGGCTGATGGTGTGATGGCACGCTTTGACAAGAGCTACCAGGTAGCCATAGACGGAGACGACATCCGTAAGCAGTCTAACTTCAATGAGAACCTTGGCATCGAAAGCAACAGCACAAGCCTGATAGTAGAAGCCCGTCCTGCGGTACAAAAGACGGATACAGTGCAGTTAAAGCTGTGGAATGTAACAAGCCGCCAGTACCAGTTACAGCTCAGGGCAGACAACTTTGCCCGGACGGCTGCCACGCAGGGACTGCACGCTTACTTAGAAGACAGCTACCTGAAGACCCATCAGGAAGTAAGCCTTTCCGGCAGCGTAAGCACCATAGCGTTTTCCGTAACAAGCGATGCTGCCTCTTACGACAGCCACCGCTTTAGAGTGGTGTTCAAGACGGAAGCTTCCTCTATATTGCCCATCACGCTTACGAGTGTGAAAGCAGCTCTTCAGAACGGAGAAGTAAGTGTAAGCTGGACAACGCAGAATGAAGTGAACGTAAAGCAGTATGGCGTTGAACGGTCGGTGGACGGAGGCAGTACGTTTAGCAATCTTGCAACAGTAGCAGCAAAGAACAACGGAGCCACGGCACCTTTGGCAAGTTATGCAACACTGGATGCCGCACCGCAGAAAGGAGATGACTACTACCGCATCAGGATAGAAGGAGCAGATGGAAAAGTAACGTATTCTAATGTGGTGAAGGTAGTGGTAGGGGAAGACAGGAGTGGAAAGATGCTCATTACGCTTTATCCTAACCCGGTAAGCCGAAGAGAAGGCAAGGCAACCCTGTCGCTGCAGAATGTAAAGAGTGGTGATTATCTCATGAGTGTGTACAGCCAGAGTGGACAGAACATCGTGGAAAAGAAGATAACGGTAGCAGGGGGCAGTCGGGCGCAGAGTGAAAGTGTGCCCTTGCCACAATCCCTCGCTCAAGGAGCCTACCAACTCCAACTCACTGACATAAACGGTACTAAAGTGTTTGTATCGAAGTTTATCGTTGGTAAATAAAGATTGGTAAATAAAGAGATAACATCAAAAACAAAAAGAGAGGCTCACCTGCCTCTCTTTTTGTTTTATGACAATAGAGGGATTGATCATTGCTTTTTGGTATTAACTAACCCGTTGGGGGAGTTAATTTGCAAAACAAAGAGAAGCCCTGTAAGAACTACCTGTTTGCAGAAAATAAATGTGCAAAAACAAATGGCTCCTTAGAAGCTATTGTGAATGGTAAACAGGCAACTTCTATAAAGCATGGTGTTTTTACTATACCTCCTGCTATGAGTTAATCACTTATCTTTTTCTTAAAAAAAAGCACAAAAAATTTGCTTTTTTGTTTTCGTCTTTTTATTTTTACCTCCATCGGATTTGCCGTACACAGTTCTTCAGTATTCTATTTCAGAACTATTGAAAACAGCCAAAACATTTTTAAAATACCAACATTGCGTTGCTTATTGATAACCTGTAAGTAAAAATTTAAAACCAAAACACTATGAAACCAACCAGTAACTATGGGAGAGTGGCAATCTTTTGTCTCATAACTCCAAAACGTGCAACGGTAATGATCTGGAATGTATGATGTTTTTGATCTACAGTAGAATCGTAGAAATATTGAAAGAAACCACATACCATTTCTACGTGAAGACTATATTCCTCCTGTGCCTATGTGTTTCCATCATATATTTTAGAATTCTACCCGTGCAACAATTGCATGGATTTGAATTGATCTTAAATTTTCTTACCGTTCACTCACTGTAACCCGCTTATTCTGCCATGATAAAATTGTATCGTTTTAAAAACCTGTGAAGATAGTTTTATAAAGCTCCTGCAAAATTTCATTACCATTTTAAAATTGTTCTTATGAAAAAGACTGCTGCACTTTTCTTTTTTGCCATTTTTATTTGTATGAAAGGCTTACCACAGCCGTTTTCCGAAAACTTTGAAACGGCTCCTTTTCAATTTTCAGTTCCTGCGCCATTTACTGCTGTACAAAATACCACCTATTACCAGGAAGGTACCAATTCGTTGCATTTAACTACCTCTTCTGTCAATGCACAAGGCACACTAACCATGAATAGCGCTATTGATTTAACCAAGCTATCCAGTCCAAAGCTTTCCTTTTATCATATTTGTGCTACCGAACCGGTATCCGATTTTGGTATGGTGCAATATTCAAACAATGGAGGCGCCTGGACGCCATTTCCAACAAGTGCTTATAAAGGTCAGGGCACTTTGAAAAACGGTGTTGTTGGTTTTGATGCATCAAGTTATACCGATTGGGAAGCTCAATTCAAGGATGTTACTTCAACGCCTGGCACCGGAACGGGCGGCGCATTCTGGAAGCAGGAAATTGTAGATTTATCTCTTTTTAAAAACAGCCCTAATTTTAAAATCCGGTTTGTTTATACAACCGATGCGGCGAATAATTATTATGGCTGGCTGATAGACAGAGTTGCTATTTTATCGGCTACCGCTTTATCGGGTATTTACACTATTAACAATACAGTAGCCACATCCGGTGTCAACTATAATAATTTTCGGGACGCCATTACCGATTTGAATATTAAAGGTGTTTCCTCTTCAGTTACTTTTACTGTAACATCCGGTCAAACTTTTGCGGAAGATGCGCCCTCTGTTTTTGCAACTGGTACAACCGCTACTGCGATTCAATTTATAAAATCGGGAGCCGGAAATAACCCGGTTATCAAACCAACCGGCGGCGCAAGCACCATAGACGCAGGCATAACAGTATGGGGCGGTGATTACCTGACATTTAATGGAATTGATATTACTGAAGCTTCGGGAAGCGCAGTGGAATATGGATACTATATTGTGAGCGCTTCCAAAACAGACGGTGCACAAAACAACACCATTAAAAACACAAGCATTACTCTAAACAGGGCGAATACAAAAAGCTTTGGTATTTATCAATATGCTAAGTACGACCCAACCCATGTGAGCACGGATGCAAACAATTACAATAAGTATTATAATCTCACTATCAAAAATGTATACGGCGGAATCTATTTACAGGGATACTCGTCGTCCAATTACGATATCGGTTGTGAGGTAGGAAATATTCTGTCCTCTACAGCCTTTAATAGTATAGGCGATTCTAAAACTGCAAAAGACATAGGTGGTTCAGGAACAGGTGCATACGGTGTTGGTATCAGAGCCAAGAATCAAAATAATATAAAAATTTATAACAATGAGGTAAGCAATGTGCATACCACGGGTAGCGATTCAAAAGCCATTGGTATTTTTCTTGAAAATTCGAGCGGCGGCTCCTTTGCTTATAACAATAAAGTTCATGACATTACTACCACCAGCACAGCTACCTCCTTACCTGCAACAGTAACAGGCATTAGGGCCGATGTGAATACAAACGAAACAGCAACCATTTATAATAACTTTGTTTATTCGCTTACCCATTCCATTAACGGTTCTACTACAACAGCAACGCCGGTTTTACAAGGCATTGCCGCCAATGTAGGCAGCACTAAGGGAATTGTAAACGTTTATCATAACTCTGTAAACATTGCTGTAAGCAATACCAATGCAACCTGTGCCTCTTTTTATACGGCATCGGGAACATCGGTGGTGAAAAACAATGTGTTTTCAAACCTGAGCACATCTAACCTGTCAACCTCAAAGCGATATGCGTTTTATTATTACTCCGGAACCCTTGTTTCAGACTATAATAACTTGTATGTGGCAAGCGGAACCAATAATTTTGTTGGCTATTACAACACCGACCTATTTACATTAGCCAATTGGAAATCAGTTGCGGGCGGCGATGCAAGTTCAAGGAATGAAAACCCTCCCTTTGCTTCAGCTACTGATTTGCATATACCGAACGGTACTTTTACAGAACTGGAATCATCGGGTACGCCTGTTTCAGTTACAAATATAAATTCAGACATAGATGCGCAGGTGCGACCGGGACCAACAGTGTCAATAAACGGTGGTGGTACTGCACCGGATATAGGAGCCGATGAATTTGATGGTAAACCTGTACCCCTTATGACTTACAGAAACAGCCTGGCTACGCAAACTTCTGCCAGGGCTTGCGCAGGAGTGCAAAATGTTCGAATCATCAGTATGCAGGTGGTTGTTACCAATACTGCTTTGCCGCTTACCTTAACCAATTTAATCATCAATTCCAATGGCACCACTTCCTTATCCAATACGGTTGCTTCCTACCAGGTATATTATACAGGAAACAACAATACATTCGGAGCCGGTAACCCGGTGAATAATGCAACGGTTTTAAACCCTGGTGATAATACGGTTATACCCATTTCAACGGTAACGCTTTCAACAGGCAATAACTACTTTTGGTTGGTTTATAATTTAAAAACAACTGCTACAGGATCCTTGGATGCACAGTTCAATAGCATTACAGTAACGTCCGGCAGTACACCCACTACTTTCATACCCTCTACCCCAGACCCCGAAGGTGCTATTTTGGTGTACAAACCTCCTGTAGCTATCGATCCTGCAGTCACCACCGTGTGTTTTGGAACACCTGTTACATTAACAGCATCAGGCGCAGATACTTATAGTTGGGCACCTGATGCAGAGCTTTCTGCTGCTACCGGAACTACAGTTGTAGCAACGCCTTCCACCACCACTACTTATACGGTTACCGCTACTGATGCTTCTACCGGCTGTACTGCCACTGGCACGAGTGTCATTACGATAACACCGCTGTCAAAGGCATCATTCACTACTTCTTCCCCTTTTGCCACCTGTGTTAACCAGAACGTATCGCTTGCCCTTACCGGCACACCAAACACTTCTGTTGGCTATCAAATGAATGGTGACGGCAACTATACAGCATCTATCTCTGCAGATGGAACTGGCACTATTACAACCAATAATCTTCAGACAGGTACCAATACTTATAATTTAAAAGCTGTAAGTGCGGGTAGCGGTACTTGTGCAACTAACATTAATAGCAAAGCAACAGTTAATGCACAACCGCTTCCTGTTGTTTCTTCAATCATAGTGCCGGAGGGAGGAGCATACGTGCAGACAAATAGTACATTGCAGTTAAGCAATCCTACAACAGGCGGCGTTTGGTCGGGTAACAACGTTTCACAGGCTACGGTTGATAATACGGGCAAGGTAACAGGTGTATCGGCGGGTGTACTCGGTATTACCTATACTGTTACCGATAATAATTCTCTGCACTGTCAGAACATGGCTACCCAAACGGTAAGGGTATATAATCCTGATTATGTAACGAAGACAACAAGCGGCAATTTCTCTGACCCCAATAACTGGCTGATTAACCGCGGCGATAACACATATATTCCTGCGCCATCTGCACCGTCGGCTACCAATACAAACTATACTTCTATTGCGATTCAGCATCCTATGATATTGGATCAGAGCTTCCAGGTTGGAGAAAGCAAAAGTTTTACTTTTGCAGGCGGTGGCACAATGGAAATCAACCCCAACATAACCTTTTCATCAGCAGGTACAGTTGATTTCGGTGGCAGAAACGTAACAGTAAAAAGCGATGCCACCGGCACTGGTGCCATCGGGCAAATGGCGACTGCAATTCAAAATGCAACTAATGTAACAGTAGAAAGATACATACCGCTTACTACTACCAACGGCAGTGCAGGCAGAACGGGCAGAGCCTGGCGTCTCATTACTTCACCCATTACTGATGCCACGATTCAGCAAAGCTGGCAGGAAGGCAAAACATGGACGGGCGGCGCAACAGAACCCACTGCTGGTTTGGGCACCATTATCACGGGCGAAGGCACGCCTGGCGTGATGTCATCCGCGTTTGATTATATCCCTGCTTCTGCTCACCATAGTTCTATCAGGCAGTACACCCCAGGAACCATAAGCGGTAGCTGGGATGTGCTGAGCACAAATGCCACTGCAGGCACTAACATACTCATCCGCTCACAGCCGGCGTGGATGGTTTTTGTACGGGGCGACCGCACTGCCAATACCTCAACGGCAGCCGGCACTACCACCCTGCGCACCACCGGCTCTCTCAACCAGGGAATACAGAACACGATTACCATACCGGGTACTCATGCATATACACTGGTAGGTAATCCGTATGCTTCCCCTATCAACTTTGAAGTGATTTACAATGCGAGCCATATCAGCAAACAGTTCCTGACCTGGAACAGCAAGAACGGGGTATACGGATCGTACACGCTGATTATCAGAAACGGGGCTAACGACTATAGTGTTATCCCCAACGCTTTTAGAGGTGGAACCGGCACATCTTCTTCCAATGCGCAATACATCATGAGTGGCGAAGGCTTTCTGGTGCAGCCAGCTGTTCCGGGTACTGACGGCACACTTAGTATAGGAGAAGCGGTAAAGACTTCTTCTGCGTCTGTTGGCATCAATCCGTACCGGTTAAGCCCTTCAACGGAGCAGAAGCTGTATGTGAACCTGAACTTAGTGGGTAGCGACAGCACGGCAACGCTTGCTGACGGCATCATGGAGCGCTTTGACGCTTTGTATTCTGCACAGATAGACGGCGATGATGCGCCGAAGCAAACGAACTTCAACGAGAACTTAGGCATCGAAAGCGGCGCTGCTGATTTGATTGTGGAAGCCCGTCCACCAGTACAACAAACAGATACGGTACAGCTGAAGCTGTGGAATGTAACTGCCCGCGTTTATGAGCTGCAGGTAAAAGGAGACAACTATGCACAGGCAGCCGCCGCAGGCTTGCACGCTTATTTGGAAGACAGCTACCTGAAGACAAAGACAGAAGTAAGCCTTATGGGAACAGTAACCACCCTGCCCTTCACCGTAACAGGCGATGCAGCCTCTTATGACCTCCACCGCTTCCGCCTTGTGTTCCAAAGTGATGCTACAATACTGCCGCTGACCCTCACACAGGTGAAAGCAGTAGAACAGAACAACAGGGTAAAAGTAAGTTGGACGGTGCAGAACGAAGTCAGCACGAAAGACTATGTGGTAGAGCGGTCAATGGACGGAGGAACAACCTTCAGTACCCTGGCTGTACAGAAAGCAAGGAACAGCGGAGCCGCCACAGGGGCGGTACTAACAAGCTATGCCCTGTTCGATGCATCACCGCACACGGGCGACAACCTCTACCGCATCCGTGTGGAAGGAGTGGATGGAAGGGTAACCTACTCTGTTGTTGTAAAGGTAACAATAGGAGAATACGGCAGTAGAAGAACGCTGATTACGCTGTACCCGAACCCAGTAAGCCGCAGTTTAGGAAAGACAACGCTGGTGTTCAGCCATGTAAAGGCAGGGGATTACCTTGTAAGCGTGTACAGCCAGGGCGGGCAGAGCGTGGTAGAAAAGAAGATTACGGTAGTCGTGGGAGCAGAGGCAAAAACGGAAAGCGTACCGCTGTCATCATCACTGGCAGGAGGTACCTACGAACTGCGCCTTACCGACCAGAATGGTACTATCATCTTTAAAGACCATATCATTGTAGAAAATTAATACACGTAATATTTGAAATAAAATTCCGTTTATATTTGTAAACAATATTTTTTTATTTTACTTTGCAGCTATGAGAAAAGAAAAACAAACCAAAATGGGTAACCGTAATTTCATGCTTCGTGCTGGAAAGTTAATGTTGGTAACAGGAGTTTGTCTCATGTTTACAGTTAGTGCATCTGCACAAGATATAGGTACTGATCCTGATGCTCCCATTGACGGTGGCGTTTCATTACTGGTTGCAGCAGGTGTGGCTTACGGTGCAAAGCAATGGCGCAATGCCCGTAAAAACAAAGAAGAAGTAACCAACGCACCTAACGATTAATTAGTAACAATCATTATAAAAGCAGTAAAGCGTTCATAAATTATTGAATGTTTTACTGCTTTCTTTTTTCTGTAATAATAAAAAACACAGAAGATAACTGGTAACATCATTTTAGGCTGTAAGAAATGAACAGATATTCATAGTTGTATAATTTCGCCTGTATGCAAGTCGGCTCAGTACAATCAAAAAAGCAAAATTTTCTAAATGACTGGCTGCTTTCTTTTTTTATATTTTACTTCTTTGTTTTTATCTTTCCTTTTCCAATAAAATATCTTCCTTTCATTAAAGTTGCAGGCCATTGGTACGATGAAGTTTTTGGATTTTTTGTTGCGTGGACCGGGCGCTATGTTTTTCATCTTTCTCTTCCTTTGACTCCCGCCGATACTGGTAGCGGAGACAGTACTTACAGATATGTACAATTGTTTTTGTCGGTTATAATCGCACTGGTTATGACTATTGTTTGGAATATTACCAGCCTAAAAAGAAAAAATAACAACCTGTTTTTGTATTGGCTAACGATGTACATCCCTTACTTTTTTGCTATAACCATGATATTTTATGGTTTACAAAAAGTAGTAAAATCGCAATTCCCTTTTCCTTTCTATAGTCTGAATGAAACATACGGACAATCTTCGCCAAGGGGGTTGCTATGGAATTTTATGGGTTATTCCAAAGCGTATAATCTATTCACAGGCATAGGAGAAGTCATATCAGGTAGTCTGGTTTTGTTTAGAAAAACTACTACGCTTGGTGCTTTGTTGGGAATTGCTATTTTAAGCAATGTAGTGATACTGAATTTTTGTTATGATGTGCCTGTAAAGTTGTACTCAACTCATCTGTTGTTTATTGCATTTTTTATCGTTGCACCCGATGCAAAACGGTTGTACCAATTTTTTATTCAAAACAAAAGTGTAGCGGCAGCCACTATTCAACCCCATTTTAAAAGGGCAAAAACAAACACGGCTTTTTATGCAATGAAATTTGTGCTGACCCTTGCAATTGTGTATTCGTTGATTGGCATCACCAAAGGAAAGTATTATTTTAATGGCGATGGCGCGTTTGCAAAAACGCCTTTGTTTGGAATTTATAATGTTGAAACGTTTGTAAAGAACAAGGATACATTGCAACAGATCATCACCGATACATCGCAATGGAGAAGCCTGAACATTGTTTATAGCAGGCAAGCAACCCTGAAAATGATGAATGATAGCATGAAAGTTTGCACCCTTGTTATAGATACAATAACAAAGAACATCCAGTTAACTGATAGCAGTGATTCAACTTATAGAGCCCGCTTATCTTATGCGAAATCGGACTCTGTTCATCTTGCCCTGAGCGGAACAATCAAAAAAGATTCAGTTTATATTTTGTTGCAAAAACAAAATATAAACGATTATGAATTACTGAAAAGAGGCTTTCACTGGATTAATGAATCGCCGTATAAAAAATAAACGTTATCGTCCTTAATTGGATACATGCGAATGCAATTCTGCATAACGAAGAATGTTATCAATAGTAGCGGTTCGTGGCGAGCAAAGTGGTGTTTCATTCAGCTTTTGTTGCGCTTCGGTAAGCACTTCCAATTTTTGCTGCAAAGCCCAATCTGTTTGCAAGTGTTGCTGTAATTGGGTTGATTGTTTAGATTCCAGTTCGTTGTACATATAAGCCAATAAATCCTCCGTTGTAAAATTTGGCATAGCAGAAATGTTTAAAAGAACAGTAAATAAACGGATGATTGTAAACGGTTATTGTAAAACAATACTTATTTTTTATCGGAAGCAGATTGCAAGCGGTTCAACAATGAAACATATCTTCGTTGTCGCGCTTCATTAAATAGTTTTCCCGGACAAATTTTTCTACCGCTGCGGGGTTGCTTTCTAAATTGCTCAATTGCCCATTGGTGGTGGTTATCTTGTCTTCATAGTATTTTTTCTTGCGCAGCAACTCATTTAACTGGTGCTTTCTGTCTAACTGAACAAATAAATTGTTATCATCGAAAAAAAGCAAAAGGGAAGCAAACACTGCCAACGCAATTACATATTTATTGGTAATGATTCGAATGGTTCGCTTTGCGCTATTCATAAATAATGCTTTTGGTATATCGGGCGTTTGTTTTTATAGCAATTTTTATGTCAAGTTCATCAGTTTCTTATAATCCCGAGGGATTGAATTTCAATAACCCTGCACTTCATGCAGGGTTATTGAAACAAGTGCAGCTAACATAAACCACGAAGTGGTTGAACATAAAATTACAATAAATATTTTTCGTCAAACTCAATGTTATGTTCTTGTAACAGCTCTTTGTACTCTTCTACAAAAGTTTTTACCTGATGATGCTTCTCCTGATTTTTTACATAGTGGATTAAATTTTCCTTTGCATCAATCGAATAAGTAAACGCACCGTACCCATCTTGCCACCCGCTAAAATCGGGAAACAAATTGTATTCTTTGATGTGAAATGTGCTCGCCAACTTAATGTCTTTTACCAAATGAGCCAATGCAACGGAAGGATGAAGATGTGTGACAATGTGCAAATGATCGGCAACACCACCCATTTGATACAAATGACAGTTTTTGTTTTTCAAAATACCCCAAATGTATTTGAACAACTCTTTTCTGTTGGCAGTATCCAATGAACGTTCACGATGTTTGGTGCTGAAAACAATCTGATAGAGTATTTGCGTGTAAGTACTCACCGTTTGGTTTTATATCATTTTTTACGTTGAACCCTTTCAGGGTTGTGGCTGCTACAATTGCTTTCTATTCAGCGGATTGCATCCTTTCACCGGATGCAATCCGGTGTTATTGATGTTTAAGCCCTTCGGGCTTTGCCTGTTTTGTATGAATGACTCTTTGTAGTGTGCAGTCTATTTTCTATCGAAACTTTTCTTTTTTATTTGCTTCGCGAATACAATTTTTTTCCGTTGGGATAGATAGCATTGCTTCCCAATGCTTCTTCAATGCGAATAAGCTGATTGTACTTTGCCAAACGATCAGTGCGGCTGGCAGAGCCGGTTTTGATTTGACCACAATTTAAAGCAACTGCCAGATCAGCAATGGTAGTATCTTCCGTTTCACCGCTGCGGTGGCTCATAATGGTGGTGTAGCCATGTGTTTGTGCCAAGCTGCACGGCATTAATGGTTTCGGTTATCGTTCCTATCTGGTTTACTTTTATCAAGATGCTGTTGGCAATGCCATTGTCGATGCCACGCTGTAAAATTTTGGTGTTGGTAACAAACAAATCGTCGCCTACCAACTGGCATTTGTTGCCGATAGCATCGGTTAATTTTTTCCAGCCATCCCAATCTTCTTCAGCCATGCCATCTTCAATGGAAACGATGGGATATTTGTTCACCCATTCCGTCCAGTAAGCCACCATTTCATCCGATGAGATTTGTTTTTGGCTGCTTTTATAAAACTTGTATTTGCCGTCTTTAAACATCTCACTGCTGGCAGCGTCCAGCGCAATGCTAATTTGTTCGCCCACTTTATAACCGGCCGCTTCTATGGCTTGAATTACGGTTTCAATGGCATCTTCATTGCTTTGAAAATCGGGCGCAAAACCGCCTTCATCTCCAACGTTGGTGCTAAACCCTTTCTTTCTTTAAAACGCTTTTCAACTGATGAAAAGTTTCTACGCCCCAGCGCAAACCTTCGCTAAACGATGAAGCGCCGACGGGCACAATCATAAACTCCTGGAAGTCTATTTTATTATCGGCATGAACACCGCCGTTTAAAATGTTCATCAGCGGAATGGGAAGCACCGTTGCATTCACACCACCAAGGTAACGAAAGAGCGGCAGGTTGCTTTCTTCGGCAGCTGCTTTGGCAACCGCCATCGAAACGGCAAGCATAGCGTTCGCGCCGAGCTTGCTTTTGTTATCCGTTCCATCTAATTCAATTAATTTTTTATCAATGCCTGCCTGGTCATTTACAGGATAGCCGGCAAGCTGGTCGGCAATGGTATCGTTCACGTTGGCAACGGCTTTCAACACGCCTTTGCCACCATATACTTTTTTATCGTTATCACGAAGTTCAACCGCTTCATGAATGCCGGTTGATGCGCCGGACGGCACCGCCGCACGACCCAAAATGCCATTGTCGGTGATTACATCAACTTCTACAGTTGGGTTGCCGCGACTGTCTAAAATCTGGCGGGCATGAATGTCGGAAATGTAACTCATAAAAGGAAGAAATTTTATGAGCGCAAAGAAACAGATTCTTGCGAAAATGCAAGAGACAAGATTCAGGAAACAAAAAACAAGATGCAAGAAATAAGATTCAAGAGACAAGGCACAAGAAACAGGAACCAAGGTGCAAGATACAAGAGTTAAAATAGAAGAATGAGGAGCATATAAAATGGGCAAAAACAAACTTCACTTTTATTGGCAGGATTGGTTGGGCAGGAACCTGATGAACTTTTCAATCACAAAAAAATCCCGCGTTGTCGTGTCGTTAAAAAAAGGGCGCAATTCAAAATGCCCGGCAACTTTTGCATACACTGATTCGCCGTTGGGAGAAGCTTTTTCATAAGCCGGTTTCATCATTGCACCACCGGGCGCAATGGCTGCAGGAAAATCTTTTTTCATGGTGCAGATATGAATGTTCATAGTATTGTTTTTTATGCTGAACATACCTTCTACCGGTATAGGCTGGAAAGGCTTAAAAGGAATATTGTTTCGGTGCAGCAACGCCTTTTTTGAACCCATTATTACCTCTTTTCCATCCTTATCTAACAACGCCAGTGTTGCATGACTTGTCATTTTAAATTGCTGTAAAGTATCATTGGTATTCAGTTGCAAAAGGCTATCGTTCATTATCCATCTTCCGGTTTGGTAAAAATAACCTCTGTCAAGATAGTGCTGTTCCATAATGAAGCTGCTGTCTGGTTTTAGATACAATTGGGTAGCAATACCCGGGCAATCGGCACAAGGCAAAGTATTAGAAAAAACGCCAATGATTTGTTTCAAATTATAACCATTGGGTTGTTTGGCAATCGTGCTGTCAGGAGATGTATTTTGTAAAGAAGAAGTAGAGATGTTACTACAGGATATAACAAAAAAAATACAGCAAAACCAAACGGTTGTTTTCATGCAAACATTTTTAATTGCATCAAACAAAGCAATTACTGTGCACAAAGCTGATGCTTTTGGTTTCGCCTAAATTTGTAGAGTATAAAATACAGGTTGTAACAATTAGACTTGGCTTGTGATGTGTCTTTCAGTCAGGTTAATCACTTCTTCGCTGCTCAAAGCTCACGGCTCATGGCTCGTAACTATTACGGCACATTGATGTATTTGTGAATTTGCACGCTTAACTGCCATTGAGGATTGGCTTTGATATAATCAACAATTAGTGGTGTTACTTCGCTCCCTTTCGACCATTCGGGTTGAAGATACAATTTACAAAACGAAGAGGTTTGCGCCGCATGTTGCTCTGCCCAAATAAAATCGTGCTTATTGTAAACAACCACTTTTAATTCGTTCGCTTTTTGCAATACTTCCGGCAAGGGAGCTTTGAATTTTTTGGGTGATAAACAAATCCAATCCCAACTGCCGCTTAACGGGCTGGAGCCTGAAGTTTCGATATGCGTTTTGAAACCGGCATTGTGAAGCTTAGCTGTCAATTCATTTAAATTATGAAGTAAAGGCTCGCCACCTGTAACAACAGCCATTCTACCTTTCTGTTCCAAAGCCCTCTCTACAATATTTTCAACAGATAATTTAGGATGATTGTCGGCATCCCAGCTTTCTTTTACATCGCACCAAAAACAACCCACATCGCAGCCACCAAGCCGTATAAAATAAGCTGCTTTTCCGGCATGAAAACCTTCGCCCTGCAAAGTGTAAAAGGCTTCCATTACGGGCAATGTTTGTTGGATAAGAACCATTGTGCAAAGGTATAGCTACGCAGGTTGATGGCGTAGCTCGTAAGCCCGCATGGTGTTTTTTAACAAGCCTGCAATGGTCATTAAACCTACGCCGCCGGGTACAGGAGTGATGTAAGATGTTTTTGGTGCCACCTCATCAAATGCCACATCACCTCTTAAGCGAAAGCCGCTTTTGGCCGTAGCATCCGGCACACGTGTAATGCCCACATCAATTACAACAGCACCTTCTTTTACCATATTTTCTCTTACAAAGCCAGGCTTCCCGAGCGCTGCCACCAGAATATCGGCGCTGTTGCAAATCTCTTGCAGGTTGGTAGTGTGCGAATGGCAAAGCGTAACCGTGCAATTGCCATAAGGCGTATTGCTGCTTAATAAAATGCTCATCGGTCTGCCAACAATGTTGCTTCTTCCTACCACAACAGCGTGTTTGCCTTTCGTACTGATGTTATAATGTTCGAGTAAAAGCATAATGCCATAAGGCGTTGCGGGTATAAACGTTGGCAACCCCTGCACTAACTTACCGGCATTCAGGGGATGAAAACCATCTACATCTTTAGAAGGGTGTACTGCCTCAATGATGGTTTGCTCGTTAATGTGTTTGGGAAGCGGAAGCTGTACCAAAATGCCGTCAACAGATTTGTTTTCATTCAATTTTTCAATCTCATTCAGCAGCTCTTGTTGCGAAACAGTTTCTTCCAAACGCACCAAAGTAGAATCGAACCCAATTTCAGCACAGTTCTTCACTTTGCTGGCTACATAAGTTTCACTTGCACCATTGTTGCCAACCAAAATAGCAGCCAAATGCGGAGGTCTGTTCACCGAGAATTTATCATCATTCACTTTTTTTTTCAATTGTTCCTTAAAAAAAAGTGAAGCGGTTTTGCCATCTAATAATTGCATAAAGCTGGTTTGTTTTTGTGCCCTTTTATTGATTATGAGCTTTCTATAAAAATCAAGAAAGAAAATAAATGATAAAATGCAGCAAAATTCTTTAAGAGATTGTCAAAGTAAGAATATTGAATAGTATTTAACGTTTTATTGTTTTATCCCTTATTTTTACCGCGATCACTAAAATTTAGTTATGCACATGAGAAAAATTCTAACACTGTTAACAGTGTTGCTGCTGGGCATTTTTTCAGCTCATGCACAATCACGAACCATTACAGGAAGGGTAACCGACCTTCAGGGGCAACCAATTGATGGTGCTTCAATTGTTGTAAAGGGTACCACAAGGGGCACCACTTCAAATGCAACCGGCGCTTTCACCATTACGGCAAGCACGGGTGAAACCTTAACCTTTTCTGCGGTGAACTACGGTTCTATTGACATTGCTATTAAAAACCAAAGTTCCGTAAATGCAACTTTAAGTGCTAACATTGGCAACCTGTCGGAAGTGGTTGTAACAACCGCTTTAGGTGTGCAGAGACAAGCCAGGTCATTAGGTTATTCTACTACAAAAATTACCGGCGACAATATCAGTGAGGCTAAAGTTACCAATATCGCCAATGGTCTTGCAGCTAAGGTTTCTGGTTTGCAAATTAATTTAGTGAACAATGGCGTTAAACCCGATGTGCGCATTACACTCAGAGGCAACCGATCTATATTGGGTAACAACCAGGCCCTTCTTGTGGTTGATGATGTGCAATTGCCCATCAGCTACTTAAATTCAATCAATCCAAACGATGTTGAAAGTTCTACCATCTTAAAAGGTGCTTCGGCTTCGGCATTATACGGTTCTGCAGCTTCTAACGGTGTAATTATTATTACAACAAGAAAAGGCAAAACCGGAAAACCCCAAGTCAAATTAAGCAGCACTGAAACTTGGGAGTCAATTGCTTACACGCCAAAGTTTCAAAACCAGTTTGGTCAATATGGTGGTGAATTTCCGGCGACTTCTTATGCTGGAACGGTAGTGTTTCCTAACGAACCTTATCTGACTTATGTTCCTTACGAAAACCAAAACTACGGTCCACGGTTTAACGGACAACGTGTACCAATTGGTGCACCCATCAGGATATACAATGCAGATGGAACTTATACGATCAAACAAGACTCTGCCATTTATTCGGCAAAACCAAATGCTAAGAAGGATTTCTTTAATACGGGCTTAAGTGCAATCAATGATATTTCGTATGCTGCCGGTGATGATAAGAGCAAATTCTTTTTATCGTTCGAAGATGTAAACACAACAGGCGTAGTACCGAAAGATAAAAACCACAGAAATACGATTCGTGTAAACGGTTCCCGTACCAGTGGCATATTCAGAGCTGATTATAATATTGGTTATACACTGACTCATACTAATACTACACCGGGTACAGGCGTACCTTTCACTTATGGTTCCTCCGGGCTTGCTGGTGGTTATAACGGTGGCGGTTCTTATTTTCAAAACCGTCCTTTGTACTGGACCATTATTAACTCACCAGCCGACGTAGATTTGCGGAACTATAAAAATTGGCAAACCAATCCGTTTGCTACTCCGGATGGTTATTTCAATGCTTATTATGGCAATCCCTGGTGGCAAATTGACCAGACAAGGTTAGATGAAAGAAGTAGCGACATTATAGCGAATGTTGCATTGGATTTAAAACCTGCCAAATGGGTTGATCTACTTTATCGCGCAGGGATTGGACGTAATGATTACAGCAATAAATATACACAAGCCGGTTATACATTTGCTCCCTGGGCAATTGCTGATACATTAGGTTCAAGTAACATACCATCCAGCGTAAAACAGCTTTTTCCATCAGAAGGGGATGCGCTTAGCTATAATCAAAGATTAACCAGCGACTTCTTAGCTTCTTTTCATGCAGTAGTAAAAGATTTTGATTTCAGGTTTATAGCAGGCTCGCAATTGATTGATAACCGCTTGCGTTTAATTAACGCTTCGGCAAGTTCTCTGGTAATTCCAAACTTCTACAATATCAGCAACGGTTTGGGTGTTCCCGTAGTTGGTGAATTTGTACAAAATGCAAGAGTACTTGGTGTGTTTGGTGATTTAACTGTAGGCTATAAAAACTTCCTTTTCCTACATGGTTCTTTAAGAAACGACTGGACATCTTTGTTGTCTAAGGCTAACAGGTCGTATCTGTATCCTTCTGTTGATGGTTCTTTTGTATTTACTGATGCCATAAGTGGATTGAAAGACAATAATGTTTTGTCTTATGGAAAGTTAACGGCTTCCTGGAGCAAAACAGCGCAGGTGAGCATCAATCCTTATTCATTACAGAACGTGTTTAATTCGGGTGGTGGCTTTCCGTTTGGTAATATTGCAGGATATAGCGTATCTACCAGCTTTGCCAATCCGAACATTAAGCCTGAATTCAGCACCGATGAAGAAATTGGCTTGGAATTGCAGTTCCTTAAAAATCGCTTAGGTCTTAAAGTAGCGGCGTATAATACAGTAACAAATAACCAAACTATTCCTATTTCTATTTCTTCAACCACTGGATTTACGCAGGCTTATGTCAATTCTGGTGTGATGACAAATAAAGGAATAGAATTGGATCTAAGGGCAACAGTATTGCAAACACAGGATTTTCATTGGGAAGTAACTGCCAATTATTCTTACAACAAGAATAATGTACAATCATTAGGCTATGGCTTACCCTACGTTGGTGTCGGTGCTAATTCGTATGCACAAATTGGTAGCCCCTATCCCATTATTAAACAAAATGACTGGCTTCGTGATCCTCAGGGCCATATCGTTGTTGACCCCACAACAGGAAATCCGATATTAGATCCAAACTTAAAATCATTCGGAACCACAAACCCGCCTACCAAAATTGGGTTAACCACTTCTGTTAGTTACAAAGGATTTACTTTGAACGCTGTAGCTGACGGTAGGTTTGGTGCAGTTATTTATAATAGTATAGGCTCTGATTTAGATTTCACAGGTGTTTCTCAATATTCTGCTTCTTCAGGACGCCAGCCTTTTGTTGTTCCTAATTCGGTGATCAATACAGGTAATGGAAAATATGTTGCCAATACAAACGTCAGCACACAATATGGCAACAATGAATTTTGGGCGAATGTTTGGAACACCTCCGGCAGCAATTATGTGAACAGTGCCGATTTCTGGAAATTAAGAGAAGTGTCTTTAACCTACACGTTTCCTAAAAATATCATTCAACATTTAAAGCTGGTTAACGATGTAAGCCTTTCCATCGTTGGAAGAAACCTAGTTACGATAAAAGCAAAGGACAATATCTGGTCTGACCCTGAGTTTAGTAATACAATTGGTAATGGTATTGGCACAACCGATATTAACCAGTTGCCACCTACAAAATTCTATGGAGCTAACTTAACTATAGTATTCTAATGGTATCGCCTTTTAAAATTAATGCAAAATGAAGAAACAGATTATAAGTTATTTTTTTATTGTATCGTTGGTTGTTACTGCAGGATGTTCAAAAAACTTTCTTGACATCAATACCAATCCCAACTCGGCTACGAATACAACTCCTGAATTGGTATTGCCCAATGCACTGAAAGTAACAGCAGGTTATGAATTGGTAGGTTATACATGGTTATGTGGCTGGATGGATTATTGGGCGCCAAGCGGAAGTTATGCAACAAGTGCAACTGATGTGGCTTCCTACAATCAAACTAATGATACGTACAGTGGAAGTTGGGGATATTATTACCACAATCTTGAAGATTATGATTATGTAGAAAAGCAGTCAGCTGCACAAAAGAAGCCCTTTTACGAAGCAGCTGCAAAAATCATGAAGACCTTTGTTTTTCAGCGTTTGGTTGATCAGTATGGCAACATTCCATATACACAGGCTTTGCAGGGTACTTCTGCTATTCAACCGAAATATGATAGTGCACAATCCGTTTATGTAGCTATTACCAATCAGTTGGATACAGCAATAACATTATTGCAAACACCTAATGCTTCAGGAGCAGCTAGTAGTGATATTCTTTTTGGAGGTTCTGCCAGTCAATGGATTGCTTTTGCCAATTCGTTAAGATTAAGAATACTAATACGCCAAACCCAAATAAGCGGTAGCGATTCTTATATAAAAGCCGAAATTGCAAAAATGACGGCAAACGAAGGCGGGTTTTTAACCACCGATGCAGGTGTTAATCCCGGTTATTTTGCCTCTTCCGGAAAACAAAGTCCTACCTATGGTTATTTTAGAACAGTAAATAATCTTCCAACCAGTGGTGGACAGGCTGACTATTGGATAGCCAATCAATATTCACTTAATTTTCTAACCAATCATAACGATCCTCGCCTTAGCAGAATCTACGCACCTGTAACAGGCTCGTCTTATATTGGAAACGTTTTGGGTTCTACAGCTAACTTACCTAGTAACGCTACCTCATCTTTTGGTCGGGGCATATTACAATCACAAAGTCAACCTGCTATTATTTTTACTGCGGCAGAAAGCTATTTTTTACAGGCAGAAGCTAACTTACGTGGCTACTTTGGAGCACCTACGGTTGATACTGCTGATTTTAAGAAAGGTGTACAAGCTTCATTTACTTACTTAGGAGCTGGTGATGCAACAGCCTATGTTAACCAGCCAGGTGATAAGCAGGTGAATCTTAATGCTTGTACAACAATGGCAGAAAGATTGGCTTGCATCATCAGGCAAAAATGGGTTGCTATGAATTCAATCACTCCTTTTGAAGCCTGGAGTGATTACAGGCGTTTGGGCTTGCCTTCCGATCTTCTTTTGTCTGTATCATCTTATAGACTTGTGCCTAATATACCAATTCGTACTTTATACCCAACCAGCGAATATTCAACCAATGGTGTTAACGTAGCTGCGCAGGGTACCATAGACCCACATACATCCAAAATATTTTGGATGCAATAACAACCAACAGACTTATTATTTACAAAGTTTTCGTTGAGCAGTTAATAAACAAATCGAAATGAAAAAAAACATAAAACCAAACATAAGACACTTTCTTCTTTACACTTCGTTACTCATCATCTTAGGCTCTTGCGTGAAAAGCAGGAGTGGTGAAACCGACTTTAGCAATTTAAAACCTATTGTTGTAATCAGGGAAGGTGGCATGCAAAACTTTGGAAGCACGGCTTTAACTTTTCCCGCAACTGATAGTGTTGATACCACTTATTTCAGGGTTAATTATGCGGCCACCAATGTAGCACCCAAGGATATAACTGTGCAGTTGGGATTTGACAGCGGAGCATTAAATACTTATAATAATGCTGGCGGTGCTCAATATGCAAAATTTCCAGATAGTATTTACTCATTTACCACTACCACAGTTACCATTAAAGCTGGCCAAAGCTTTTCAGACCCGATTCCATTTGCAGTATATCCGAGCAAAATTGATCCTACAAAAAATTATATGTTTCCTATCAGTATTCTAAATGCTGGCGGTTTAAACATTAGCGGTAACTTTTCAACCGTTTATTATCATTTAATAGGAAACCCAATCGCAGGTGCTTATCAACGTCAATGGTTACGTTGGAGTAAGGCTGATAGTAGTGGAACCCCAAATTTTAATGTAACCAGTTCTACTATTTTTGCACCTACCGATCCTACAACAATTAGAGTAAATAGCGGTACAGGAGTGAGTTACATAGTCTCTTTTACAGATTCAGCAGGTATTCCTACTAACTTTGCAGTTGCGTTTCCTAGCAGTTCGACCGATACTGGAAGCCCAGCAGCTAATGGTATAACGATTACTGGAGGACCAACGATTGAAAGAGCAGATCCAAAATCTGGTGTCTACAGGTTTACTTTTTCTTACCTTAACGGTTCGGGAGCCCCAAGAGTGATTGTTGATCAGTTTGTAAAATAAAGTTTTAGTTCATCTACTAAACAAAAAGGCTGCTTTGTAAAAAGCAGCCTTTTTTATTTATGCTACTCAATATTACGAATTCAACGAACGAATCAATCCTGCCAAAAAGCCTTCATTCCTTTCAGCAGAAAAATTATCACTGATATAATTGTTTACCTTGTTTTTGTCTTGTGTCAGCGTTTTCTTGATACTGTTATCTTTTAGCTTAATAGCTTGCGGAGCGCCGTCTTTGTAAGAAACATAATAAGTAACTTCATCATCAAACTCATCACTCATATCACCGTTTCTTACTTTTACCATATCAGAAGGATCAAACTTCACATACTTTGTTTTTACCGATTTTAGTAAGGTATACCCGGCATCATCTTTCACTACTACTTCGTAAATATCAGTTTTATTATCAGGATTGTATTTGGAAGCAGGAACAAAATGATGTGTGCTATCGTTATTGATCAAAGTAAAACCTCCGATTTTATCTTTGCTTACTTCCAACACAGCTTCTGAAGACTTTGGTTTTATGAATAAAATTTGCCTTACCTTATCATACAGGAAAAGGTAATCGGTAGCTGTGGTCTCATTGGTTGGCGTTATTAATGAACCGGGCAGCCAGTTTGAAAAATAAAACTGGCTGCCTTTTGTGCTGGCATTTGAAAAATTATGCAAGCCTTCATTACCTAAGTTTCCGGAGGTGTATTTTGAAACCTGTGAAAATTCGTCGCGTAAACCTTCCGATGTAACCTGTGCGAAAGAAATAGCACAAAGCGGAGTGCTGATGAGGAGAAGGAAATATTGTTTCATAAAGCAATTTTATTACCAAAGCTAATCAATCTATACCTTACATTTTAATAAGATTTAAGAAGATTGCATGAACAAAGCAGGTAAAAAATACTTTATTAAAGAAGACGTATTGAGAAGTGATGCTAATAAATAGCATTCAAAAAAGGTGCATTTCCAAACTTATACCTGGCAAGAAATAAAATACTGACTAACCAGAATTTGCAACTTTAACTGATGTTCTTTTGTACGTAATCTATTTTGTGGATGATTCGCTGCAAGCCTTGCCTGGCGATGCTTTCAGCGAATCATAATCCAATCAGTCAAAAATTAAAATATCTTTACACCGCAACTACACTCGCATCTTTCGTTTCTAATTTGGAAACGCCCATTAAATACTCATCGGCTTTACGGGCGCATTCTCTTCCTTCACTGATCGCCCAAACTACCAACGATTGACCTCTGCGCATATCGCCACAGGTGAAGATTTTAGGTATATTGGTTTGGTAAGCCTTTTCACTTGCTTTTACATTACCACGTTCATCCAGCTCAACTTCCAACTGTTCAAGCAAACCCATCTTTTGCGGATGCACAAAGCCCATTGCCAGCAAAGCCAATTCGCAGGGAATAAGGCGTTCGCTGTTGGGCACTTCGGCTTGCTGCATGGGGCGTCCGTCATTGGATAATTTCCATTCCAAATCCACAATTTTCAGCGCTTTTAAATTGCCGTTTTCATCACCTACAAACTCTTTGGTAGCAATGGCCCAATGCCGGTGTGCTCCTTCTTCATGTGATGAAGTATGTTTTAATGTCATCGGGTAGGAAGGCCAGGGCATGAACTCTGTTCTGCTGGAGGGTGGCTGTGGCATCAGTTCAAATTGCGTTACCGATACAGCCCCGTGCCGGTTAGAAGTGCCAACACAATCACTACCTGTATCGCCACCGCCAATGACTACAACGTTTTTATCGCTCGCCGTTATTTCATACTCTAAGAGGTTGCTTTCTATGCTTTTTCCATCCAGCGGATTTTTATTGGCTACTCTTTTGTTTTGCTGCTTTAAAAATTCCATAGCATAATAAACACCCTTTAGTTTTCGACCAGGAATCGCTAAATCGCGCGGAACCGTACTGCCACCTGCCAACACAATCAAATGGTATTCGCGTAGCAAATCGTTCAGCTTTACATTAACACCCACATTAGCATTACATTTGAAAACCACGCCTTCTTCCTGCATAAGGTGAATGCGGCGGTCAACTACACTCTTCTCTAATTTAAAATCGGGAATGCCATAGCGCAGCAGGCCGCCCGGCGCATCGTCTCTTTCAAAAACGGTAACGCTATGACCCGCATAATTCAGTTGTGCCGCTGCTGCTAAACCTGCGGGACCCGAACCTATTACCGCTATTTTCTTTCCGGTTCGTACATTGGGTTTGCGTGGCTTGGCAATGCCTTTTAAAAAGGCAATTTCAATAATGTGCTTTTCAATTTCTTCAATGGTAATGGGAGGTTGGTTGATGCCCAGCACACAAGCGCTTTCGCAGGGCGCAGGACAAATGCGACCCGTAAACTCAGGAAAATTATTGGTAGAAATTAAAATCTCGTAGGCTTCTTCCCAGCTTTCCCGATATACTGCATCATTAAACTCTGGTATGATATTGCCTAAAGGGCATCCACTGTGGCAAAACGGAACGCCACAATCCATACATCGCGCCGCCTGGTGGTTTAATTTTTCAGGCAAAAACAAATTCACAAACTCGTGATAGTCTTTTAGCCGCTCGTGTACCGGGCGTTTGGTGGGCAGTTCTCTATCAAACTCTAAAAAACCAGTTGGTTTTCCCATGCTGTTTTTGTTTTTGTAACAATTTTGAATGAATGTTGTTTATCTCTTTACCGCGGAGAAAAGAGAAATATGAGCTTTCGCAGAGATTGTTTTCTACTATCCCACTTACGATGTTACGTTCAGGAATCAGTGCTTGAAAAATGTAAGTGATTACTTTTAAAACACCGAAAGTCCTTTTTAAAGATACTCAGCACTACCTCATTTGTCTCATTTCTCTGCGGTTCAAAGTTCTTATACTCCGTTGCCTGACTGGTTCTGCAACTGGTGCTTCTTTTTCTCCATTGCTTTTTTGTAATCGGTAGGATGCACTTTTACAAAATGTTGCAACTGGTTTTCCCAATCGCTCAATACAAAACGCGCAACCGTGCTTTCTGTGTATTGATGATGTCGTTCAATCAGGGTACGAAGCAATTCGGCATCTTCATCAGTTACCGTTTCCAGACTCACCATTTCTTTGTTGCACAAACCGGCAAACTGCTGGGCAGTATCGTAAATGTAAGCGATACCGCCACTCATGCCAGCCGCAAAGTTGCGTCCGGTAGCACCGAGCACAATCACATGTCCGCCAGTCATGTATTCACAACCGTGGTCGCCAACACCTTCTACCACTACGTTTGCGCCCGAATTGCGAACGCAAAAACGTTCACCTGCTTTGCCACGTATAAAGGCTTCACCATCGGTTGCACCATAAAATGCCACGTTACCAATAATGATATTTTCTTCCGGCGTAAACTTCGCTTTTTTAGAAGGATATACAATCAGTCTCGCACCGCTTAATCCTTTGCCAAAATAATCGTTGGCACCGCCTTCCAACTCGAGTGTAACGCCTTTGGTATTGAAGGCACCAAAGCTTTGTCCTGCTGTTCCGTTCAGTTTAAAATGGATGGTGTCTTCGGGCAAGCCTGCTGCTTTGTATCGCTTTGTAATTTCGTTGGATAAGATTGTGCCAGCAGTGCGGTCGGTATTCTTAATGTTGAATTCGGCTTTTGTTTTTGCCCCATTTTCTAAAGCCGCTTGCGCGGCAGATAAAAACTGCCAATCTAAAACGTTCTCTAAACCATGATCCTGCTCTTCTGATTTATGCAAAGTCATTTCATCCGATAAAACATCTTTGTACAGCAACGCCGATAAATCTAACTTCTTCGCCTTCCAGTGTTGTACGTTTTCTTTTGCACGAAGACAATCTACCTGGCCAACCATTTCTTCTACCGTTCTAAAGCCAAGCTCAGCCATAATTTCACGCAGTTCCTGCGTGATGAATGTAAACAGATTCACTACATGATCGGCATTGCCGGTAAAGCGTTTGCGTAGCTCAGGATCTTGCGTGGCTACACCCACCGGGCAGGTATTCAAATGACACTTGCGCATCATTATGCAACCTTCCACAATAAGTGCGGCGGTAGCAACGCCCCATTCTTCGGCACCCAGCAAAGCGGCGATGGCAATGTCTCTGCCTGTTTTCATCTGGCCGTCGGCCTGTACTACAATGCGGCTGCGAAGTTTGTTTTTGACCAAAGTTTGATGGGTTTCTGCCAAGCCTAATTCCCAGGGCAAACCCGCATGTTTAATAGATGAAATGGGCGATGCACCAGTACCACCGTCAAACCCTGAAATGAGCACCACATCTGCTTTGGCTTTGGTTACACCGGCAGCGATGGTTCCAACACCAGCTTTGGAAACCAGCTTTACATTAATACGTGCTGCACGATTGGCATTTTTTAAATCAAATATTAATTGCGCCAAATCTTCAATCGAATAAATATCGTGGTGTGGCGGCGGAGAAATCAATCCTACACCAGGCGTTGAATGCCTTGTTTTGCCAATCCAGTCATCTACTTTATGCCCAGGCAATTGTCCACCTTCACCTGGCTTTGCACCTTGTGCCATTTTAATTTGCAGTTCATCGGCTTCGGTTAAATAATAACTGGTAACACCAAAACGCGCTGAAGCGACCTGTTTAATAGCTGAACGACGATAATCGCCATTATCCATTTTTTGATAACGCAGTTCATCTTCGCCCCCTTCGCCGGTGTTGCTTTTGCCACCCAAACGGTTCATAGCAATGGCAAGCGTGGTATGTGCTTCCCACGAAATAGAGCCAAAGCTCATAGCACCGGTTGCAAAGCGTTTGTAAATGGCTTCGGCAGGTTCTACTTCGTCAATGGAAATAGACGGACGATTGGGAACCATTTCCAGTAAGCTGCGCAACGTAACCGCTTTTTCACTTTGGTCGTTTACCAGCTTTGAATATTTTTTGAAAATGCTGTAATCATTCATCCTTGTAGAATATTGCAGGAGATGAATGGTTTGTGGATTGAATAAGTGAAACTCGCCTTTGCGTTTCCACTGGTAAATACCACCTTCGGTAAGCAGGTGCGGGTAGGTTTCTTTTTTGCCGAATGCAAAGAAATGTTTGGCTAACGCTTCTCTTGCCAGTTCATCCAAACCCAAACCTTCAATTCGCGAAGTGGCTCCTGTAAAGTAGCGGTTCACTACATCTTTATTAATGCCGATAATTTCAAAAATTTGCGCGCCCTGGTAAGATTGTAAGGTAGAAATGCCCATTTTTGAAAATACCTTCAGCAATCCATCGCATACCGATTTGATATAGTTCTTTTTTAAAGCTTCCACATCAAGGTCTGTTTTTAATTTGCCATTCAGCTTCATGTCTCGGATAGTAGAAAGCGCCAGGTACGGGTTGATTGCCGTTGCACCAAACCCAATTAAACAGGCAAAATGATGCACTTCCCAAACATCGCCGGCTTCTACTACAAGCCCAACCTGACCACGCAATCCTTTGCGGATGAGATGGTGGTGAACCGCTGAAACCGCGAGCAATGAAGGAATAGAAGCGTGGTCGCTGTCAATGGCGCGGTCAGTTAAAATCAACACTTCAAAGCCATCGTTCGCAGCGTCAACTGCATACCGGCAAAGCCGATCAATGCCGGCTTGTAATGCACCGGGTTTACCATTCGCGCGGAAATACGTTTGTAGTGTTTTTGCCTGAAAAATGCCGGTATCAATGCTGCGCAATTTTTCAAGTTCATGGTTATTTAAAATTGGATGTTTTAAGGCTACGCTATGGCAAGCTAAGGGGTCTTCTTCCAACAAATTTCCATTGTTGCCCACGAACGTTGCCAGCGACATAATCATGCGCTCCCGAATGGGGTCAATCGGCGGATTGGTTACCTGTGCAAACAACTGTTTAAAATAAGAACTTAAATGTTGTGGCTGATCGCTCAACACCGCAAGCGGCACATCGGTTCCCATCGAGCCAATCGGTTCTTTGCCATCAACCGCCATTGGCGAAATGATGAATTCCAAATCTTCTGTTGAATAGCCAAATGCTTTTTGGTATTTAAAAATTTGGTCGCTTTCCAAATGTGTGAATTGTACCCGCGGCTCGGGTAATTCTTCCAGCCGGATTTTGTATTTGTTCAACCATTCGCTATACGGCTTTTGCGTACAGATGGTATTCTTTAATTCTTCATCACTAATAATTCTGCCTGCTTCCATGTCAACCACAAACATCTTTCCGGGCTGTAATCTTCCAAATTCCTTTACCATTTCAGGCTTTACAGGCAAGACGCCACTTTCCGATGCCATGATAACGCGGTCATCGGTGGTAACGCAGTAACGTGATGGGCGCAAGCCGTTTCTGTCAAGCGTTGCACCGATAATTTTACCATTTGTAAAAGAGATAGAAGCCGGACCATCCCAAGCCTCGGTTAAGCAAGCGTGGTATTCATAAAACGCCTGTTTAAAAGGTTCCATCGTATCGTTGCAATCCCATGCTTCAGGGATGAGCATCATCATCACATGAGGTAACGAGCGACCACAGAGTGTAAGCAATTCAATCACATTATCTAAGCAAGCTGAATCGGATTGACCGCTGAAAACAACGGGCAACAACATTTCCATTTCTTCTTTTGAAAAGAAGGAAGAAAGAAAGCCTGCTTCGCTGCTTCGCAACCAGTTAAGGTTGCCTTGTAATGTATTGATTTCGCCATTGTGCGCGATGTAGCGGAAAGGTTGCGCCAGGTTCCAGGAAGGAAACGTATTGGTGGCAAAACGTGAGTGTATCAAACCAAAAGCCGATACCACGCGCTTATTGTTTAAATCGGGGAAATAACCGCGTACCTGGTTAGAGGTTAGCTGACCTTTATAAACTACCGTTTTGTAAGACAATGAGGCGATATAAAAACCTGTTGTTGGAATGCGAACGGTGTTGTAAATGGTATGCGAAGCATAATTGCGCAAAACAAAAAGCTTGCGTTCAAACGCATCGGCGTCGGTAATATGGTCAGGGCAGGCGATAAACACATGCTCCATTTCAGGCTCAACGCTTAAAGCTGTTTTGCCAATGCCATCGGGGTTCACCGGAACGCTGCGATACGTGAGCACTTCAAGCCCTAATTTATCGGCAGCCCGATTGAATATATCGCGGCATTCTTCGCGAAGCCTGATGTCTTTTGGAAAGAACATCACGCCCACGCCATACCTGCCATAAGAAGGCAGATGGATGCCTCCCTTTAAACATTCATCAAAGAAAAATTCATGCGGCATCTGCAGCAAAATACCTGCTCCGTCACCAGTGTTGTTTTCACAGCCGCAGGCACCACGGTGCTCCATATTTTCCAGCACGGTAAGCGCATCAGAAATAATACGGTGCGATTTATTGCCCTTAATATTAGCAACGAACCCAATACCACAGGCGTCATGCTCAAACTCAGGGTTGTACAAACCCTCATTGGTGTGTTGGTTGGCAACATTCATAGTTAAATCGTTTAAACGTAAATAAAAAGACAGGCAATGCGCTAAAAATAAGTAAAAAACAAAAACATTTTCACTAACAATTGGTAGTTTTTAAAAGAAAATGATCTCTTATGATGGTAAGCGCTTTGCATAAATTTTGATAACTGCCAAATAAATTCTACTCGTATAGAAGAATTTCAATCTTTTTTTAATTTTATTCGCTCTTGTTTTAATGATTTTAAAAATTTCATTCAATTAGTTTTGGAAAGGAAAAACAATATTTTTTGAAATTGTTTTCAATTTTCGCCCCTTGTATTCAATACAAAACAAAAAGCACCGTTTTATAAAAACGGGCTTGCCGTAATCGTTTATCTTTACCGCCATTTTTTTGATGATGAATAAAAAAAGAATCGCAATATTCGGCTCTACCGGGTCAATCGGAAAACAGGCTCTGGAGGTAATTGAAGCACATCCCGATTTATTCAGTGTTGAAGTGCTAACTGCCCACACCAATCACGAGTTGCTGATTCAGCAAGCTAAGAAACACAAACCCAATATTGTAGTGATTGTTGATGATAAAAAATATGCGTTTGTAAAAGAAGCTCTGGCAAAAGAACCTATCAAAGTGTTTGCCGGCGAGCAAGCCTTAAACGATGTAGCTTCACTGGATGTGTACGACTTGATGCTGGCGGCCATTGTTGGCTATGCAGGTTTGCAATCAACTTTAAACGCCATTGATGCCGGTAAAATTATAGCCTTAGCTAACAAAGAAACATTGGTTGTGGCAGGCGATATTGTAATGCACAAAGCCTTTGAAAAAAAGGTGCCTGTCATTCCGGTTGACAGTGAGCATTCCGCTATTTTTCAGTGCCTGATTGGTGAAGGCAGAAACAAAATTGAGAAGATCATTTTAACCGCCAGCGGCGGGCCCTTCCGCGGCAAAAAGCCCAATTATTTGGTGAATGTAAAACGCGATCATGCGCTTCAACATCCCAACTGGAGCATGGGCGCAAAAATTACCATTGATTCGGCAACGCTGATGAACAAAGGGCTTGAGATGATTGAAGCCAAATGGTTGTTTAACCTCGAACCGGCGCAGGTAGAAGTGCTCGTGCATCCGCAAAGCATTATTCACAGCATGGTGCAGTTTGAAGACGGCAGCATTAAAGCGCAAATGGGCTTGCCCGATATGAAGTTACCCATTCAATATGCGTTAAGTTTTCCAAAAAGAATTGAAAGCAAATTTCCTCGCTACGACTTCAGAAAGCCCGCCGAGCTTACGTTTGAAGAGCCTGATACCAAAACGTTCCGCAACCTTTTACTTGCCATTGAAGCGCTAAACAAAGGCGGCAATATGCCTTGCATTTTAAACGCTGCCAACGAAATTGCCGTCTATGCTTTTCTGCGCAACCGCATTGGCTTTTTAGACATCCAGGAAGTGGTAGAACGCAGCATGAGCAAGGTTGATTTTATTGAACATCCCACGCTGGAAGAATATTATTACACCGATGGCGAGACGCGCAGTTATGCCGCTTCGATGATACAGATGTAACCTTTTCCTAAAACTTACCGGCGGTTGTTTTTGCAAACGGGAATACAGTATTATTGCGGTTTGCATCGCGGTACATCACACGCTGTTTTTATAAAGAAATGTTTATGTTACCAGCTTTTGTAGCTCCGATGTATCGCCTCTTGCGTCGCACTCTTCAACGTTCTGAACAGGGATTGGGCTAAGCGCAGGCAGGTTCACTTTTTTTGTAAAAACAAACACAACAAGTTTCAACTGTTTGCAGAGCAAGCAGCATAGAATCGTACCGAAAAATGACTACATTATTAGCCACCAACTGGAGCCTTGTAGGAACCAAAGTTCTCCAGTTCATTCTTTCGTTTTCTATTTTAGTTACACTTCACGAGTTAGGGCATTTTGTAACGGCAAGAATTTTTAAATGCCGTGTTGAAAAATTTTACCTGTTCTTCAATCCCTGGTTTTCTCTCTGGAAAAAACAAATCGGCGAAACTGAATACGGACTTGGCTGGGTGCCGTTTGGCGGCTATGTAAAAATATCCGGGATGATTGATGAAAGCATGGACAAAGAGCAACTCAAACAACCACCACAGCCGTATGAATTTCGCGCAAAGCCAGCCTGGCAGCGCCTCATTATTATGACGGGTGGCGTAATTGTAAATGTGATTCTTGCTATCGTTCTTTTCATTTGCATCATATTTAAGTGGGGCGAAGAATACTTGCCGCCTCAAAACATGACGTGGGGCATTCATGCCGATTCGCTGGGCAGAAAAATCGGTTTGCAGGACGGCGATAAAATTCTTTCGCTGGATAATAAAACCGTGAAGAGCTTTAATTCGATTCCTAAAAACATCATTTTAGACAATGCAAAAACAATTCAAATAGAAAGAAACGGGCAGCGCATCAATCTGCCGATTCCAGACCATTTTGTGAACGAACTTAACGCCAATAAAGCATCGGGTTTCATCGACATACGATTTCCTGTGTTTGTAGATTCGGTAGATAAAACGAAAGCCCATTTTTTAGAAAACAGTTTGCAAAAAGGCGATAAATTGATTGCCATTAACGGCATATCATTTTCCTACTTTAATCAATTTGACAGCTTAAAAAAACCGTATAAAAACAAAGCTGTAATGCTGACAGCCTTGCGTGGTAACGACACCGTGCAAGTAAAAGCACAATTGAGCGAAACGGCTTCTGTTGGATTCATCCCAAAAGTTGATTTGTTTAAAACCATAAAACATGATTACACAATTGCGGAAGCTATTCCTGTAGGATTTCACAAATGCTGGGAAACATTGGGCAATTACATTGCGGGCATACGCCAGATTTTTGCGGGAAAAGTAAAAGCAAGCGATAGCCTTGGCAGCGTAATGAGCATTGGCAATGCGTTCTCCGGCGATCTTGCCGACTGGCAAGGCTTCTGGACGCTAACCGCTATCTTCTCCATTATTCTTGCGTTTATGAACATCTTGCCCATACCGGCTTTGGATGGCGGTCATGCCTTATTTACAGTGGCAGAAATGGTTACCGGCCGTAAGCCCAGCGATAAATTTATGGAGTATGCGCAAATGGTTGGCATGGTGCTGTTGCTCACCTTAATGGCTTATGCATTGGGACTTGATTTCTGGCGATTCTTTTTTAAATAATTGATGATGTAACAAAGCATCGTAACGAATAAAAAAGCAGCTTTACTTTTGTTTCATTTTTGTATGAATCAATGGATAGCCCTTTTTTGTTTTGCCTTATTTTTTCAAACGGCAAATGCACAAGTTTTACAAGCGAAGAATCAAACAAAAATTGATTCGTTATTAGAAACAATTTATACCGATTCTTTGCCTGGAATTTCTCTTGCTGTGATACAGGGAGGCAATGTAGTGTTTGAAGGGAATTATGGTGTGAGAAATATTACAACAAAAGAAAAAATAACTGCAAAAACAAACTTCAACATTGCTTCCTTAACCAAACAATTTACGGCTGTTGCCATTCTGCAATTGGCAGAGAAAAAGAAGCTTTCGTTAACCGATAAAATCAGCCGTTTCTTTCCCGAAATGAACAAAAAAGTGGCTGATGCTATTACCGTTCAGCAATTGCTCACTCATAGTTCAGGCATTCGCGATCATTACGATTACAGCAATACAAAAGGGATGCAACACGCACACAACAAAGATGTTTACAATGCGGTCAAAAATCTTGATTCGTTGTACTTTACACCAGGCACAAAGTTCCGCTATAGCAACACCGGCTTTTGCTTGCTGGCACTCATTATTGAGAAGATAAGCGGACTTTCCTATAACGATTACATGCAGCAAAATGTGTTTGCGAAAGCAGGCATGAAAAGCACAACAATCTGGAACGAAAACGAAACCATTTTGCAACCCGCAACCGGTTACGATAAAGACAGCGCAACCCATCAATTTATTACTTCCGGTGCTGACGAGCACCTCTTTTTTTCAACTGAAGGCGATGGTGGTATTTATACTTCCATACATGATTATTCCGCTTGGCTGCAAGCTTTGAAGGAAGGAAAAGTATTGGGTAAAAAATGGGTTGAGAAAGTACGGTCAATTGAATATGCTATTGATGCCAAACGCAAGCTGGGCTATGGTTTCGGCTGGTTTGTTGATGAAAGTGAAGAGAACAAAAAAATATATCACAGTGGCGATAACGGAGGTTTTAAAACGTACACTTTTACTATCCCGCAGCAAGAGTTTGCGATTGTTATTTTTTCAAATCGCTCCGATATAAACATTGAAAACATCGTTCAAACAATCTATCAGCCTTTTCTATCCGAACGAAAAGCTGTTTACTAAAATTGAAGTGCTTACTTCATAAATACTATATTCTTCTAATTAAACGAATTGCGAAACTGAAGCGGCGAAACAGTTGTTTTGTTTTTAAACAATTTACTAAACGATTGCGGATGCTCGAAGCCAAGCGAATAAGCAATTTCACTAACCGATAGAGGAGTGGTGCTCAATATCTCTTTTGCTTTTTCTATCAGTTTATCATGGATGTGTTGTTGCGTACTTTGCCCTGTTACCGTACGAAGCATATCGCTTAAATAATGAGAGGAAACATTCAATTGCTTCGCAATATTTTCAACCGTTGGTAAACCGTTTTCCTCAAGATTTGTTTTTGTAAAAAAAACATTCATCACTTCTTCAAACTTCATTAGCAAACTATTACTGGCTTGCTTGCGCGTGATGAACTGACGGTTATAAAAACGGTTGGAATAAGTAAGCAATAATTCGATGTGCGACACAATTACATCCTGGCTGAAATGATCGATAGCAGAGCAATATTCTTGTTTAATATTTGTAATAATGTTCTCAATCATTGCTTCTTCTTTTTCTGAAAGATGAAGAGCTTCATTCACAGCATACGAAAAGAAACCGTAGTTTTTAATCACTTTAAAAAGCGAATAGTTTTTAATGAAATCAGGATGAATAACAAGCCACCATCCGTTAACTGAAATTTCGGCAGCAGCATCAACTGAAACCACTTGTCCGGGTGAAAAAAAGGTCATCACACCATCGTCGAAATCATAATAATTCTGCCCGTATTTCAGCTTGCCTTTAAAATCCTTTTTAATGCAGATCGAATAAAACTGATACACCATGCTTCTTATGGTTGTATCAACTGAACACGTAACATCTTTTAGATTAATTACGCTGATTAACGGATGTTGCGGTTTTGGCAAACCCATCAGCCGATGCAATTCTGAAATACTGGAAACATTGTAAGGCTGATTATTTTTTGGTTTCATTTCTTTTAAAAATTGAAGCAGAAAAACGGCTTGTAGTGTTGTTTTTCTGCTTTTGATGTTGATGCTATTTATCTATCCATGTCATACCAACTTCATCGTAGCGTGCGCCGGTATCTATGCCTAAAGGTACGATGGATTCCAGTTCATCTATTTCCTCTCCACTTAGCGAAACGCTGGCTGCGGCTATGTTTTCTTCCACATACTTCAATCTTTTTGTTCCTGGTATCGGAACAATGCCTTTTGCAATTACCCATGCAAGCGCAAGTTGTGAAGCCGTGATGCCCTTGCTTTCTGCAATTTTTTTTATAGCATTTACAAGTTCAATGTTTTTATAAAATTGTTCACCCTGAAAGCGCGGAATGCTTCTTCTAAAATCGTTTTCAGGAAAGTCATCAGGGCTTTTAATTTCGCCCGAAATAAACCCTCTGCCCAAAGGCGAGTAAGCTATAAAACCAATCCCTAAATCGCGAAGTGTTTGCAGCACACCGTTTTCTTCCGCTTCTCTTTCAAACAAAGAAAATTCGGTTTGTACTGCTGTTAACGGATGCACTGCATGAGCTTTCTTTATTGTTTGTGCCGATACTTCCGATAAACCGATATAACGCACCTTTCCTTCCTTTACCAATTCAGCCATGGCACCAACCGTTTCTTCAATGGGTGTATTGGGATCGAGACGATGCAGATAATACAAATCAATGACATCAGTGCCTAAATTTTTGAGAGAACGTTCTGCAGCTTTTTTTACATATTCCGGCTTGCCATTGAACGCCCATGTGAGTTGTTCGTCATCGTTTATTTCAAAGCCAAATTTTGTGGCAATGATGTAGTTATCGCGGTTGCCTTTTATAGCTTTGGCAACCAATCTCTCGTTTAACAACGGACCGTACAAATCGGCGGTGTCTAAAAAATTTCCACCCAATTCCAGCGAGCGATGAATGGTTGCAATGGCTTCCTTTTCGTCGGCTTTGCCATAAATATCTGAGCCGGCAATGGTTGTCATTCCCATACAGCCCAAACCTACCAGCGGCACTTGTAATCCCTGACTTCCTAACGGTGTTGTTTTCATTGTGTTCATTTGTTTGTATTGATGGTGCAAAGCTCTCAATCACAAATAAAGAAAAAGGAATCTAACCGCTGATTGTTGTATCCAAAAAGAAGAAATACAGATTTGGGCAAAAGAAAAACGAGTGTGCAATCATTACTTAATAGCCTTGTAAAACGAATAAAAAACGGTTGTTGAACTTTACTTCAACAACCGTTTTTTGTGCAAAAACAAATCTTATAATTTTTGAATGCTGATGTTGCGATACCATACTTCAAAGCCATGGTCCTGCAATGCGATATGTCCTTTTTTAAACGTACCAAAATCAGGCATGTCTTTAAACTTACTACCGGCTACGAGCTTTTTCCAATTGTCATCCCACAACGTAGTAGAAACTGTGTGCGCACCGTTCAAATAAAAATCCAGTTTACCGTTATCGCTTTTTACTTCTACTGTATTCCATTCACCGGCAGGCTTTACTGTTTCCGGCGTGCTGGTGATTAAATCATACAAATCACCGGCGCGGTGTTTTGGAATTTTGGCGTCATCGTGCCGCGCATTGTCTAATACCTGCATTTCCAAACCTGTGTTCCAGGTTTCTTTGTACTTGGTAGTGTCTTCGTGCACAAAAATGATAACTCCGCTGTTGCCACCTTTTGAAATTTTCCAGTCCAATTTCAAATCAAAATTCCCGTACTCATCATTCGTTACCAAGTCGCCACCGCCTTCTGTTTGATAGCCTTTGCTGGTTTGGGGTTTCAGATGAATGGTGCCGCTATCAACACTCCATGCGCTGCCTGGTTTGTCTTTGCCATACGTATGCCAGCCAGCCAGTGTTTTACCATCAAACAAAAGCGTTGAACTTGTGCCCGCTGCGGTGCTTGTGGTATCTTTTGTAATGGTAGAAGAATCGGTTGCTGATGCTGTATTCGCGTTGTTGTTTCCACACGAAATAAGAGCAAAAAGAAAAGCAGCCATAGCTGCTTTTGAAATGATTTTCATTCTTTGATTATTTAGTTTTTAAAAGTAAAACATACTTTACCATTTGCTCCGCATCGGCTTGTGATACCTGCGGATGCGGCGTCATTACTGCATTGTTCGTTTCTGCGCCCCAGTCATGCTTGTCGTTAGCACCAACGCCGTTTATAATTCTGTGAGCGAGATAAGTAACAGCGGTATCAACGCCTGCGTATTTATTAGCTACGTCCTGATAAGCCGGGCCCACCAGTTTCTCGCTCACCTTGTGGCAGGTCAAACAATCGGAAGCGCTCACCAAAGCCAATCCTTTTTGATAATCGGGATTGGAACTAATATCACCGCCGGAAGAAGCGGTAGCATTGTTGGTTGATGAAGCCGAGCTGTCGGAATTGTTGCCGGACGAATTGTTGTTGCTGCCGCAGGCTGCCAGTATGCTAACAGCCGCAATGAAAGCCATGTATTTTTTCATATTATGTTGATTTTGTTTTTGCCTTATTTTTTTCTTTTTAAACACCCAAGCTCCATCCGTTCTGATACTCACGTTTTACAAACTGGTTGGCATCGTCGAAGTTGGTGATGCGCATATTATCGCCATCCCAAAGCAATTTGATATAACGACCGGGATGGGTGTATTCATCTGTTTTGCCAGCCTGCAACTTGCGAATGTTGTAACTGCGAATCGCAAGATTACCCATCAACACCGACTCTGTCAAAGGCCCTGCCACATCAAACCGTGAGCTTAAATTGTTGGCTTCCTTGCTGCCATAACCCTTTAAACAAGCTTCTACCCAGGCTGCATAATGACCATCAGCGCTGCCCGGCACGCGTGCAATGGTTTGCGGCACTTTGGTTCCTGCCGTTTTTGAAGTTGGCAACAATTGCGGATTCAATCCATACGTACTGCACATCATCTTGCCTTTGGTACCTACAAATAAAACACCATTATCACCTTCGCCTAACAATTCGTTCGCACCCAACTCTGATGGACGTTCAGGCAAGATGCCACCATCCATCCAGTGAAGCGTTACGTCGGGTTGCTTGCTATGACCTTTGAAGGTTAGAATGATGTGTGAAGCTACCGGACCGGAATCAGGGAAATAGCCAGGCGTCCAATTGGTAACATAACGGTTGGCTACACTGCATTCTGCCGAAACGGGATAGCCTAATTCCAACACCTGAAACGGCGGTGCAATAAGGTGACAGCCCATATCGCCCAATGCGCCGGTGCCATAATCCCACCAGCCGCGCCAGTTAAACGGAATAAGGTTTTCTATGTACTCTTTTTTAGGAGCTGTGCCCTGCCATAAATTCCAATCCAAACCTTGCGGTACTTCAGCTTTGGTTGAAGGCCAGGGAATGCCTTGCGGCCATACCGGACGATTGGTAAAGCACCACACTTCACTCACATCGCCAATGATGCCGGCTTTGTACCAATCTACCAACTGCCGCACACCATCGCTCGATGCGCCCTGATTGCCCATTTGCGATACCACTTTATAACGCTTGGCGGCTTGTGTAAGCATACGCGTTTCGTAAATGTCGTGTGTCATTGGTTTTTGCACATACACATGCTTGCCCAACTGCATGGCGGCCATAGCCGCAACAGCATGAGTGTGGTCGGGCGTTGATACCGAAACGGCATCAATGTGCTTGGCTTCTTTGTCCAGCATCTCGCGAAAATCTTTATAGCGTTTTGCATTTGGAAATTTAGCAACGCTACCTGCCGCTTGCCTGTCGTCAACATCGCAGAGGTATGCAATATTGGCTTTGCCCGAAGCAAAGAAATGATTGATGTCATCGCCGCCTTTACCACCTGCACCAATGGCTGCAATGTTTAGCATATCGCTCGGTGCTCGATAGCCAACGCCACCCATTACGTGGCGCGGTACAATGTAAAGACCCGCAAGCGCTGCAGCTCCATTTTTTATAAAATGTCTGCGCGTCTTGTCCTCTGTGTTTTGTTTTGTTTGATTTTCTTGCATGTGTATTTCGTTAGAGAGTGAACAATTTTAAATGTGTGTTATACAGCGTTACAAAAAGAATGAATTTTCGTACACAACGAATCATTTTGAAAAAATTATTTAAAGATGATTTTGATGAATGGTAATACGAAAATGATAAATGCATCTTTGTCGAATCGCCTACTTTTGGCTACCCAAAAATTTTTTATGAGCAAACACGCGTATGTATTTCCCGGGCAGGGCAGCCAGTTTCCGGGCATGGGCAAAACCTTGTATGAAAATAGTGCAAAAGCAAAAGAGATGTTTGAAAGAGCGAATGACATTCTGGGCTTTCGCATATCAGACATTATGTTCAATGGAGCAGACGAAGATTTAAAACAAACCGCCGTTACGCAACCTGCGGTGTTTCTCCATTCGGTCATCCTTTATTTGTTGTTAGAAAATGCAAAGCCGGATGCTGTTGCCGGTCATTCCCTCGGAGAATTTTCTGCTTTGGTAGCCAATAAAACATTATCATTTGAAGACGCGCTGCAATTGGTTTCTATTCGTGCCAAAGCGATGCAGAAAGCCTGCGAAGCAGCGCCTTCAACAATGGCTGCGGTGCTGGCAATGGAAGATGGAAAAGTAGAAGCGATATGTGATGGCATTGAAAAAGAGAGCGGCGAGATTGTGGTAGCTGCCAATTACAATTGCCCCGGTCAGTTGGTGATTAGCGGTTCAATAAAAGGCGTGAACGAAGCGTGTGAAAAACTAAAAGCTGCGGGTGCCAAACGTGCTCTTATTCTTCCTGTAGGCGGAGCGTTTCATAGCCCGTTTATGCAACCTGCTAAAGAAGAATTGGCCGCTGCTATTGAAGCTGCAAACTTTGCAACGCCAGTCTGCCCGATTTATCAAAACGTAAATGCGAAACCATCAGTTAATGAAAGGGAGATTAAACAAAATTTGATTGAACAATTAACCGGCGCAGTGCGGTGGACGCAAAGTGTACAGGCAATGATAAAAGATGGTGCAACTATCTTTACGGAAGTCGGTCCAGGCAAAGTGTTGCAAGGTTTGATCAATAAGATTGATAAAACCGTAACCGTGAACGGAGCCTAACTTTTATCCCATATGAATATAACATTGGTAGCTGCAACGCCGTTTGAAATTAAGGAAGAAATCTTTGCAGATACAAACCACAACATTCAGTTTTTATACACCGGCGTTGGTATATTGCTGTCGGCTGTAAGCCTTACGCAGCATGTGCTTCGGCACAAGCCGGATGTAATGATTCAGTTGGGCATTGCAGGCTCTTTCAACAATCAAATTTCATTAGGCGATGTAGTGGTGATTGACAAAGAATATTTAGGAGATACCGGCGTTTGGGAGAACGGTGAGTGGAAAGATGTATTCGATTTGAATTTGGTAAAAAAAGATGAATCGCCATTCCATAATAAATATCTGCAAAACCAAACCCTTGATACGTGGAATGTTTTGCATCTGCCAAAAGTTACGGGTGTTACCATCAATCAAATTACAACGGATGAGCTTACAAAAAAATGGATAAAAACAAACTATAATGCTGATGTGGAAAGTATGGAAGGCACATCGCTGCATTATGTTTGCAACTTGTTTCCAGTTCCTTTTTTACAAGTGCGTAGCATTTCAAATTATGTTGGCGAACGCGATAAAACAAAATGGAAGATAAAAGAAGCGATTGAGAATGTAAATGAAGCGGTGAGGAAGATGTTGACCTCATCCCAACCCTTCTCCACAAGTGGAGAAGGGCATGAAGAACAGCCGCTTGTTGAATAAAGGACAAGGCGTACAAGAGTGCGACGCAACGATGTTGAACCGGAGTTGCAAAAGCTGGTTACCTAAAGAAAAATTGATAAAAAATTTAAATGATGGAATTGAGTTTAGGTTTTAGTCCCTGCCCGAACGATACGTTTATTTTTGATGCCTTGGTAAACAAAAAAATTGATACCGAAGGCATTGATTTTTCCGTGCAGTTAGAAGATGTGCAAACGCTGAACAATTGGGCGCGGCAAAAAGTACTGGATGTTTCTAAAATCAGCTATGGCGTGCTACCATTGGTTTTGAACGAATACATTGTGCTGAATAGCGGTGGCGCATTGGGCAAAGGCGTTGGTCCGTTGCTCATTGCAAAAAAGGAAATACCCGATGTGCAACACAAAGATTTTAGAGTTGCCATTCCGGGCAATAATACAACCGCTCACATGTTGTTCTCGCTTGCTTTTCCATATATCTCGCGCAAGAACTTTTTGGTGTTTAATCAAATTGAAAGTGCAGTGCTGGATGATGTGGTGGATGCCGGTGTTATCATTCATGAAAACCGGTTTACCTATGGGCAGAAAGGGCTCGTAAAGCTGATGGATTTGGGTCAATATTGGGAAGAAACTACAGGCGTTGCTATACCGTTGGGTGGCATTGTAATGAAGCGTTCGTTGGGTGATGAGTTGATTAAAAAAGTGGATGAATTGATCAAGCAAAGTGTTGAATATGCGTTTGCAAATCATCACGAAGAATTGTCCTCTTATGTAAAACAACATGCGCAGGAAATGGATGAAGATGTAATGCAGAAGCACATCAATTTATATGTGAATGAATATTCCATTGCATTAGGAAGCAAGGGCAAAGCAGCTGTTGCCAAACTGCTTGAAGTATATGATAGCATCAATCCTGTGGAAGCATCCTACATGCCATTGTTTGCATAGAAAGACGATTTGTTTTTATTCGTTTTTTTTTATCAAAGGAGTGATAAACTGGTTGAATAAAAACCTTGCAATTTCATTTGTGAAAGCCTTACCGCGCAAGCGTTTCACCCATTGAATATACCAGCCTGCATTGGTTAAAAACACTTCATCGGCATCTACTACATCTTCGATTGTTAGTGTTGTTTCTTCATACGTCAAACCATTATTTTTTATACACGATAGCAAATGACTTCTTACCACTCCCGCAATGCAACCTTCAGACAAAGCAGGCGTTTTGATGATGTTGTCTTTTACAATAAATACATTCGATGTAGTAGCTTCTGCAATGTGATGATAACTGTTCAAAATGAGCGCATCCTTTATGTTTTTGGTTTTGCACCATTTTGTTGCCATTGCATAAGGCAGGTAATTGTTTGTTTTTATGGACGAAAACAAATCGGCTGATTTACGTGCATCTTCAAAAATATCAATTGCAAGCCCGTCTTCATTAAAGTGGGGAAATTGTTGTAACGACCAGCTTTGAATGATGAAGTTAACATCATTGTTTGCGTCCTGTAAATTTCCATCACCACGAAATACGGTAAGCCTGATTCGCGCCAAATGCTGATGCCCATTGCGTTTCGTAAGAATTTGTATTTGTTCGCATAAATAATCCTGAGTAAAAGAATCGTGCACATCAAACTGTAAAATTTTTATTGACGAAAACAAACGTTGCCAATGCAGGTGTTGCAGAATGATATTGCCATTAATGAATTTCATCGTTTCAAAACAGCCATCGCCATACCGAAACGAACGGTTGTTGGCGGTCAGGATTAGCGCATCATCAGCAACCAATTCGCCGTTATGGATGAGATAAGATGTGGTCATTTGAAGAATGAAAATAAAAGTTTTTCTTTAGCCTTTATCTTTATCTATTTTATGAACATCAGCGAAGTGATTCAAACATTGGAGAGTTATGCGCCGCTTTCGTACCAGGAAAGCTACGACAATGCAGGCTTGCTTACCGGCGATGCATCATGGCAATGTACAGGTATCATTTGTTCGTTAGATGTTACGGAAGATGTGGTGAGTGAAGCAATAGAAAAAGGCTGCAATCTGGTCGTGGCTCATCATCCTATTATTTTTGGCGGGTTAAAAAAATTGACCGGCAAAACTTATGTGGAACGAACAGTCATCGCTGCCATCAAAAACGAGATTGCCATTTATGCCATTCATACCAACTTAGACAATGTGTACAATGGAGTAAGCAAACGCATGGCGGAGCAATTGGGTTTGCAACATTGCAAGGTGTTAGAACCCAAAACAGGCTTATTAAGAAAGCTATACACTTACATACCAGTTGAGGATGCGGAAAGGGTAAAAACAGCTTTGTTTGAAGCCGGTGCCGGAAACATTGGGGCTTACAGTGAGTGCAGTTTTAACAGCGAAGGTTGGGGCACCTATAAACCCTCTGAAAACACAAATCCTTACATTGGTGAAAAGGGCAAACGTGCCGAAACGGAAGAAGTAAAAGTAGAATTGATTTTTTACGGGCATCGTCAGCAGCAGGTTATAAATGCGCTATTGCAATCGCATCCTTATGAAGAAGTGGCGTACGATATTGTTTCGCTCGATAACGCCTATCAGAATGTTGGCAGCGGCATTATTGGCGAACTGGAAACGGAAATGAGTGAAAACGATTTTTTACAACATCTCGCTCAAACGTTTCATTTGCAGGTTGTAAAACACACAAAATTGTTCAATCGAAACGTTAAAAAAGTTGCGCTTTGTGGTGGTGCAGGTTTGTTTTTGCTTAAAAAAGCCATGGCTCAAAAAGCTGATGTTTACATTACTTCCGATGTAAAATACCACGAGTTTTTTGATGCCGACAATCAAATCGTTTTGATGGACATTGGCCATTGGGAAAGTGAACAGTTTACCATTGACTTGCTATACGATGTTTTAAGGTCGGAATTTCATAACTTTGCCATCCTTAAAACCGGAACGAAAACAAATCCGGTGAATTATTTTGTGAGTGGTGAGTAGTGAATGATGAGTGCTAAGCATCATTCTTTACAAATCATACATCGTACATCAAACATCTAAAATCGTACATTACAATATGCCTGCAGTTAAAGAATTTTCAGTGGAAGAAAAATTAGCTTCCTTAATCAAATTGCAAAAAATAGATTCTAAATTAGATCAAATACAAATTTTAAAAGGCGAACTTCCGATGGAAGTAAGTGATTTGGAAGACGAGATTCAAGGCTTAACCAGCCGCAAAAACCGCATTGAAGAAGAAATCAATGGCATCAACGATTTCATGGAGCAAAAAAGAAATGCAATAAAAGAAGCGGCTGAACTGGTAAAGAAATACGAAAAGCAAAGCGAAGCGGTAAAAAACAACCGTGAGTTTGAAGCCATTAACAAAGAAATTGAGATGCAGCAACTCGAAGGCAAACTGGCTGAAAAACACATTCGCGATGCCAATGAAGAGTTAGCCGAAAAAGCACGTCAGTTAGAAAATGCCAATAAGCAAATTGAAAATAAAGAAACGTTGCTGAACAATAAGAAAAGCGATTTGCAAAAGATAATCACCGAAACGGAAAAAGAAGAAACGCACTTCGACGACTTGGCACAGGATGCCCGCAAAGGCATGGATGAAAGATTGTTGTATTCTTATGATCGCATTCGCAAAAGCTATCGCAACGGGCTGGCAGTTGTGCCGGTTGACCGTGATGCGTGTGGTGGTTGCTACAATGCCATTCCACCGCAAAAACAAAGCGAAATCAAACAGCGCAAAAAAGTGATGGTTTGCGAAAACTGCGGTCGCATTCTGGTGGACGATGATTTGAATAACGTGGTAGAAACTGAGTAATAGCATTTCATTAAAATAAATTAACAAGGGTGCAATTGCACCCTTTGTTTTTAATAAGAAATGAGCTAATGAAACAAGTCGTTTTTATTCTTGTTTTCCTGTTGTTTTCTCTTTTTGGTTTTGCACAAAAAGTGTACGATTTTACTCCGGTTTGCAAGGAGGCTTTTCAAAACATCACCAGCCTCAAACTCAGCACTGGCGAGCGTTTGATAGAAGAAGCCAGAAAGCAAAACAGCAACAACCTCATTCCTGATTTGTTACAGAGCTACATTGATTTTTTCGTTGTGTTTTTTAATGAAGATCCTGCCGATTACAAAGCCAAGAAGGAAGCTATTGAAGATAGGATTGACAACTTTAAAGATGGTGATGAAAGCTCGCCTTACTACAATTATTGTCTTGGCGTTGCTTACCTGCACAAGGCGATGATGGCTATCAAATTTAATGAGCGGTTCACGGCTTTTTTTGCGTTTAAAAAAGCGTTTTCGTACATCAAAGACAACCGGAAACAGTACCCCAATTTTTTACCCGATAACATGGTGTATGCACCCATGCAGGTACTTGCCGGTTTAATACCCAACAGCTACAAAGGCATTGCAGGTTTTTTGGGAATCAAAGGTTCGGTAAACGGTGGAATGCAGATGCTGCGCGCCTTTGTGAACAGCACCGATTCATCGGCGCAGTTTTTTTTTAATGAAGCGGCTTTTTATTATTGCTATCTCCTTTTTTACATTCAAAACAAACCTGAAGAAGCTTTTGCTTTCATCAAACAAAAGAAATTAGATGTAGTGAACAATCATTTGTTTGCTTACATGACAGCAAATCTTGCCTTGAATAACAAACAAGCAGAATGGGCAAAAAGCATCATCCTTAACCGCAATCCTTCGCCTGAATACATGACCATTCCCATGTGGAATTACGAGATGGCTTTTATCAAAATGAATCATCTGGAATTGGTAGAAGCGGCTGCGCTTTTTGAAACGTTTCTTCGCACCTTCAAAGGAAATTTTTATGTAAAAGATGCGTATCAAAAATTGAGTTGGTGCTATTATCTGCAAGGCAACTTGCCTGCTGCTAAAAAAGCCGTACAGCTTTTACTGCAACGTGGTAACACCGTTTCCGATGCTGATAAACAAGCCGAACGGGAAGCTAAAAAAGGTGCATTTCCAAACCCTTTGTTGTTAAAAGCGAGATTGCTAAATGACGGTGGTTATAACAAAGAAGCGCTGGCAATGTTGATAGGAAAAACAACCAACGATTTTACACTGTCCGAAGAAAAATTAGAGTTCAATTACCGTGTGGCGCGTATTTATGATGATTTGGGAAGAGACGATGAAGCCATTGCTGCCTACCGTGCCTCCATTGCTTTAGGCAGAAACAGCACCGAATATTTTGCTGCCCGTGCGGCATTGCAAATTGGCGGTATCTATGAGCGCAGAGGCAATAAAGAAGAGGCGATAAAATACTATCAGGAATGTTTGGATATGGGTGACCATGATTATAAAGATTCGATTGACCAAAAAGCAAAAGCAGGCATCGCGAGATGCAAAGGGGAGTAGCAAGGAACAAGATTCAAGAATCAAGAAAGAAATTCAAGGTTCAAGTCAAAGTAGCAAATATTGAATCGTTTGGTTTTGCTTATTTTTTCCAAACTTAAATCTTGTTTCTTAAATCTTGCCTCTTGCTTCTTGATTCTTGTCTCTTGAATCTTGCTTCTTATCTTTAACCCGTTTTATTTTTCATCACTTATGAAAGCACAAAACGTATTAGAACTCATCGGCAACACGCCACATGTTCGCGTAAACAAACTATTTCCTCCTACCATTGAAGTATGGACAAAGTTGGAACGTGCCAATCCCGGTGGCAGCATTAAAGACCGTATTGCATTAGCGATGATAGAAGATGCCGAGCAAAAAGGCATACTCTCAACAAAGAGCACCATCATCGAGCCAACATCAGGCAACACGGGTATTGGCCTGGCATTGGTATCCGCCGTAAAGGGTTATAAATTGATTTTGGTGATGCCGGAAAGCATGAGTGTTGAACGGCGCAAGCTGATGAGCGCTTATGGCGCTACTTTTGAATTAACGCCGCGCGAAAAAGGCATGAACGGCGCAATAGAAAGAGCAAAAGAAATGGTTGCCTCTATTCCCGGTGCCTGGATGCCGCAACAGTTTAATAATCCTGCCAATGTTGAGGTTCACAGTAGAACAACAGCAGCAGAAATTTTGAAAGATTTTCCTGAAGGGTTTGATTATATGATTACCGGCGTAGGCACAGGCGGCCATATTACAGCCGTAGGGAGAATTTTAAAGCAGCATTTTCCAGCCATAAAAATCTTTGCTGTAGAGCCGGAGCTATCGCCTGTTATCAGTGGCGGCACAGCCGGCCCGCATCCTATTCAGGGTATCGGCGCAGGCTTTATTCCCCATAATTTAGATACATCGGTTTTAGATGGCGTGATTCAAATTAATAAAGAAGAATCGTTTGAATATACCAAACGTGCCGCGATGGAAGAAGGTGTATTTGGCGGCATTTCAAGCGGTGCAACACTGGCGGCTCTGGCTAAAAAATTACCCGACATTAAAGAAGGCAGCCGCGTATTGCTGTTTAACTACGATACCGGCGAACGGTATTTAAGTATTGAAGGATTGTTTTGAGAAGTTACAAGATTGGAAGAACAAGAGACAAGGTTCAAGATACAAGTTGCAAGATTCAGGTATCAAGATTCAAGCTACAGGCTTTGAGCGATAAGTATTAAAAATAATTTTTACAAATGGAAAACGAAACAATAGAAAAAACACATTGTTTAATTATCGGGTCAGGACCCGCAGGTTATACGGCGGCTATTTATGCTGCCCGCGCCAACCTGAAACCCATTTTATACCAGGGCATTCAGCCGGGCGGACAGTTGACCATTACCACGGAAGTTGAAAATTATCCAGGCTATCCGCAAGGCATTCAAGGACCTGAAATGATGATCCATTTTGAAGCGCAGGCAAAGCGCATGGGTACCGACATTCGCTATGGTTTGGCAACGAAAGTTGACTTTAGCAATGGCACGCACAAAGTGGAAATTGATGAGCACAAATGGATAGAAGCCGATGCCGTAATTATTTCAACCGGCGCGTCTGCCAAGTGGCTGAATATTGAAAGCGAACAACGCTTAAACGGTTACGGCGTTAGCGCCTGTGCCGTATGCGATGGTTTCTTTTTTCGGGGTAAAGAAGTGGCGATTGTAGGTGCAGGCGATACAGCTTGCGAAGAAGCCATTTATCTTTCTAAACTGGCTACCACTGTTCACATGATTGTACGCAAGGGCGAGAACGGAATGCGCGCCAGCAAAGTGATGCAGGATCGTGTAAAGAATACCGACAATATAAAGATTTACTGGAACAGCGAAACCGATGAAGTGCTGGGCGATAAAAAAGTAGATGGTGTTCGCATTAAAAATATTCAAACCGGCGAGCTGCAAACAGTTCCTGTGAGCGCGTTTTTTGTTGCCATTGGTCATCACCCCAACAGCGATATTTTTAAAGACATTTTGAACATGGATGAAGCGGGTTATATTCAAACGGTTCCCGGCACTTCCAAAACAAATATCGAAGGCGTATTTGCCGCAGGCGATGTGCAGGATAAAATTTACCGGCAGGCGGTTACCGCAGCAGGCAGCGGCTGCATGGCAGCCTTAGATGCCGAGCGGTATTTGAGTGAAAAGGGATTGGATTGAGAATAAATGATTTAAATAAATGATTAGCACACTTTGCGTTGATAAATATTTGACACAGCATATGGGAAATAAACGATAGAAAATAAAATTGAAATTGAATTATACAAAATGCAACGCCTAATGCGGTTTCAATATCATAAGTATAAACTTTAGTATGAAATATTTTGCTTCGGTTCTATTTCTATTAACTACCATGGTGTTGGCTTGTGAAAAGACAAAGGACGGGCGAATAATCGCCAATGGAAAATTCATAGCGGGAAGAGTTTGTAGCACTTGGTTAATACAATTAGATAATGGCACAGTTGTACAACCTATTAATTTATCATCTTTTCCTCTAACCATTGTAAATGGTAAAGAGGCCACTGTAATATACAAATTGAGTGATTATCAACTTAATATTTGTCTGGAAGCTAAAGCGGCAGATGTGATTAGCATTGCTTACAAATAAAATTCGATTCATTGCTGTTTAGTCATCCATCACCAAAGAATTAATAAAACCAAACTCGCCATCATGAAAAAAATTTTCGCTTTTGTTTTTGCCCTTTTTTTCTTTCTTCAAAGCAACGCGCAACTCACCGCAACTGGACATGCGCTTACCAAAAAAACATTCACACGCATTGATAGTTTGTTGCAAACAGCAATGGACAGTAACTGGATGGAAGGTGCAGTGGCTTACATTGTACAAGACGGTAAACCGGTGTACAACAAAGCGTTTGGTTATGCCGATAAAAACGATAACATAAACATGCAAACTGATGCTATCTTTCGCATTGCCTCACAAACCAAAGCCATTACAAGCGTTGCAGCGATGATGTTGTACGATGAAGGCAAACTCAAATTAACCGATCCCATTTCCAAATACATTCCGGGCTTTGCGCATCCGAAAGTGGTGGATACTTACTACGCGCAGGATTCAAGCTACACAACTGTTACAGCAAAAAGAGAAATTACGATACACGATTTATTAACGCATACATCGGGCATTGATTACGCCGGTATCGGCTCTGAAAAAATGAAAGCCATTTATTTTAAAGCCGGTGTGAAGCCTGGCTTTGGAAGTGATACCATGCAATTGAAAAACATGGTTGATTTGCTGGCAACACAGCCGCTTGTAAACCAGCCCGGCGAAAAGTTTACATACAGTTTAAGCGTTGATGTGTTGGGCAGAATTGTGGAAATTGTTTCGGGTATGCCGTTAGACAAATTTTTTAGAACACGCATTTTTCAGCCGCTTGGAATGAGCGATACTTATTTTTATTTGCCGAAAGAAAAGGGAAGCCGATTGGTAAAAGTTTATACCGTTGACTCAACAGGAAGTATGGTGGAAGTATGGGGTCAGTTTAAAACGTTTTCGGATTATCCATTGATACCCAACGGTACTTATTTTGCAGGCGGCGCGGGCTTAAGTTCAACTGTTGCCGACTATGCAAAATTTTTACAAATGCTATTGCAGGATGGCGAATACAAAGGCAGGCAATTGCTGAAACCCAGTACAGTAAAACTGATGACAAGCAATGGGATTGATACCCTTCATTTGGGTAAAGACAAATTTGGTTTGGGCTTCGAAATCAGCACAGCCGCTAATGAGAGGGAAACCGGAATATCGGAAGGAAGTTTTTCGTGGGGCGGTTATTTCAACACCATTTACTGGGTGGATCCCAAACGAAATTTAATTGGCGAATTGTTTTTGCAGGAAGCTGCCGTGCCTCATGGTGGCGTAACCAACGATTTCAAAAGATTGGTGTACAAACCATAGGTAATTTTAACCGCAAAGACGCTAAGACACGGAGATTCATAAAGATTCTTTCTTGTCTTTTGCAAACCTTTGCGTCTTCGCGCCTTTGCGGTTCCACATTTTTCATTTCTTTATCAATATGCTCACTATACAATTGCTCCACCTTCCGTTTTATGCGTATCATGGCGTGTATGATGAAGAAAAAAAGTTAGGCGGCGAGTATGAAGTAACGGTGCTCGTTCGTTACACCGAAAAGGCAATGCCGGTGCTGCACATTAGCGAAACGGTTGATTATGTTGCGGTGTACAATCTCATCAAACAACACATGCAGCATCCACGCGCTTTGTTGGAAACAGTTGCTACCACATTGGCGCAGGATATTTTTTCAACCTTTGGTGAAGTGGAAGAACTAAGCGTTGAAATTATTAAAAAACATCCGCCCGTGCCTAATTTTGAAGGTAGTGTAGGAGTGAAGTGGGAAGGGAAACGGAACTTGTGATAGTAAGACGAAAAGCTGATGAGAAAATGGGATCATAGAACGTCAAGTCTTATAACCAACTCCTTGCAATAAAAACAAATACTTACGACAAGAACAAATTTAATAGAATGAAGAAGAAAATGTTGATTGGAATGATGAGTTTGTTTTTGCCCATTTTTTTGTTCGCCCAAAGCACCAATGAACAACTACAAAAAGCAAATGATCTGTACAAACAATTTAAAGAAGCGGATGCATTGGAAGCTTACAAAAGCGTTTTATCAACGGACGCCAACAACATGACGGCATTGGTAAAATGTGCAGAATTGTGCAGTTCGCTTGGCAAAAAAGGAAGCGATAAAAGCAGCCGCGACGCTTATTATGCAGATGCCAAGCAATACGCTGACAAAGCGTTAGCCACCAACCCAAACAGCGCCGATGCTTATTATTTACAAGCCTTATCTTATGCTAATCTTTCGCAAACGGAGGATGAAAACAAAAAAATTATAGAGGATGTAAAGCTTATGAAAGCCAATGCTGACAAGGGGTTGGCGATTAACGCCAATCATGCAGTGCTTAATTATATGGAAGGCAAATGGCATTTGGAAATGTTGAGTTTGAATTGGTTTAAGAAAGCGGCTTTAAAAACATTTTATGGAAAAGGCTTGCAAAGACCGGATGCTGACTCTGCTATTTTTTACATGGAAAAATGCAAAAAGATAGAGCCCTATTTTGTTCAGAATTATCTTGACCTTGCCAAAGCATACAAATTAAAAAGTAGCCCGACCGATGAAATGGATGTGCTCAGGCAATTGGTAAAGTTGCCCAATCGCACGCCAGATGATGCTGCCCTAAAAAATGAAGGAAAGAACATGTTGCAGGACTTGGAATAGAACACGGGGGAGTACACGGATTTCATGCACGGATGATGAGGATTGTCTGAACTGGGAAGAATGAGATGTTTGGGATTTGTAGGATACAATAAAAACGAAAGTTCTATCAACTAATATTCAATCTTACTTATCAATATTCAATCCGGAACATCCGTGCCTGAAATCCGTGTACTCCGTATTCTAAAAAACGAAAGCTTTGCAAACTAAGGTTTGCAAAGCTTTCGGGTAGTGAAAAAGTTGAATGAATTATATCAGGTTCATCGCTTTACTGAAATACGTAACAGTTCCGGGCAAAGCGAGCCAGAAAAACTTGCGCGAGCCGCCAACATCTGCCAGCATCAGAATTAAAATTACCAGCCATATAAAAAACCACAACCAATAATAGCTTGAAGAACGGGTTTTTGATTCTATATTATCAGCCATAACATAATTTTTGGGCAAAAATAAAACACGAAGAAATAAGTAAAGCAAATTTATTTATCGGTAAAGGTTTGCTTGTACAATGCCATTGCATCGTTTACAATTTGCATTGCTTTTTGCCGGTCGCCAAATTCTTCCACCTTCACACTTTTGTTTTCAAGCGTTTTGTATTCTTCAAAAAAATGGCGCATTTCATCAAAAAAATGCTTGGGCAATTCCTCAATGTTGTTGTAGTAATTAATGGAAGGGTCGTGCGCAGCCACGGCAATAATTTTATCATCGGCTTCTCCGCCATCCATCATTTGCATTACTCCAATCACTTTGGCTTCTACCAAACACATTGGCGTTATGCTAATGAGCGAAAGCACCAAAATATCAAGCGGGTCTTTGTCATCGCCATAGGTGCGCGGAATAAAACCGTAGTTGGCCGGGTAATAAAACGATGAATAAATTACGCGGTCTAATTTGAGCAAACCCGAAGGTTTGTCAATTTCATATTTCGCGCGCGAGCCTTGCGGAATTTCAATTACGGCATTTACAACCTGGGGTGCGTCTTTACCATAATCTATTCCATGCCAGGGATGTAGTACGTTAGTTGTGATCACGTGTAACAATTATTTTGTAGTGAATGATATTGTTGAAGATGTTTATTTAAGCCGGCAAAGGTAAGCAACGGAATGAAAAGAGGATGATTTATAAAATGGAGGATGTCCGCAATTTAATAAGGGTTTGGTTTTGCACATATTTAGGAAAGGGCGAATAGCGATAACAAAAATTTCCAGGTCTCACCGAAACAATTCAGCCGCAATGCCATCAGCTAACAGTTTTCCTTTTCGGGTTAAAATCAAATGATCGTTGATGTAATTTACGTTGCCGCTTACAATATGCTTTTTGGCATCTTTAATAATGTTGGTGGCTTCGCTATCGCTCCAGATATTGGCAATGTACAACAGTGAAGTGCCCTGCATGGTACGCAGCGAAGTCATTATGTATTCATTCAGTTGTTGCTGCGGTGTGAGGTATTCAATTTCAAACGGCACTTCGCCCCTTTTGATGGAAGCAATGTACAACGCATTGTTGGCTATGTTCCATTGCCGGCTTACTTTGTTATACGAATGTGCCGAAGGTCCCAAGCCAATGTAAGGCTTGCCCTGCCAGTAACTGCTGTTGTGCTTGCTTTGAAAGCCGGGCCTTGCAAAGTTTGAAATTTCGTAATGCTCATAACCGGCTAAACGCAAACGCCTGGTAAGAATTTCAAAATGAACGCTTTGCTTTTCTTCATCTACATTGGCTACTTTCTTTTCCTGTATCAGGTGGTGCAAAGCCGTTTTGGGTTCCACCGTTAACGCATAGCAGGAGAGATGCGGAACACCCAATGCAATTGCCTGCTCAATGTTTTGTATCCATTGCTCATTACTTAAGGTGGGCGTTCCATAAATCAAATCAATAGATAAATTAGTGAAGCCTGTTTTTTTTGCCAACTGTATGCAACGCAATGCTTGTTGAGCGTTGTGGGCACGATTCATCCATTTCAAATCTTCATCCCGAAACGATTGTATGCCAATGCTCAAACGGTTGATGCCAACTGAGCGCCATTGCAACAAGCTATCAATGTTAATATCGTCCGGATTGGCTTCCAGCGTAATTTCTGCATCGGGCAAAATGCTGAAGTTCTCATGCAGCTTTTGCAGCAGCGTTCGCAAATGGGTAATGGTTAACAGGCTTGGCGTGCCGCCGCCTATATAAACCGTGTTGACTTTTTCTTTACTATACGATTTACGCAACCTCGCTTCTATACCAATGGCATACATCATTTCGTTTACCAGTTGTGTGTTGGTAGAGAAATGAAAGTTGCAGTAATGACAGGCTTTCTTACAAAAAGGAATGTGAACATAAATACCTGCCATAAAAATGTAAACCTAATTTTGTGTATGGCTTTTGTGCGCCAGTACCGGATTTTAATTTTGTTTCAGTTTGTGTTTTTCACCGGCTGCTTTACGCATCTCTCAGCGCAAAAGAATTGCACATTGTCCGTGCGTTTGGTAGATACTATAACGCAAGCTTCGTTACAATCATTGTCTCTTGTTCCTGTTTTTCCTTCAAAAGAGGCCTGCCTTCGTTACGTGCAGCAATTACCTGAGGCACTCAAAATGAAAGGCTTTCTTTCGGCTTCTGTTGATTCGGTGAAGGGAGACAGCAACAACCTAACCATCCATCTGTTTCTGGGCAAACGATACACCTGGAATCGTTTATCACTCGATAGCAACACATCAGCTATTTTAACTTCACTCCATTACAATGTTGGCGCACTCAGCAATCAGCCTTTCAATGAGGAAAAAGTGGACGCAATTTATAGTAAAGTTTTAGACTTCTGTCAAAATAACGGCTATCCTTTTGCAAAAATTCAATTGGAAAATCTTGTGATGGAAGATTCTTTAGTGAATGCCATGCTTTCGCTCGATAAATCGTTTCCTTATTATATTGACAGCATAAGAATTTTGGGCAAAACCAAACTCTCGCAGGATTTTATCCACCGCTACTTAAACATCGCGCCGCAGGAGTTGTACAACGCCCAAAAATTAAGTACGATTGATGCGCGGCTTGCCGAACTGCCTTACCTGAAACAATCGCAGCCCTGGAGCGTTACGATGCTTAGCGATAAAGCCGTTTTGAATTTATATCTGGCTCCCAAACAAAGCAACCAGATTGATGTGATTGCGGGTTTTTTGCCTTCCAACCAACAAGTGGGCGGTAAGTTGTTGGTAACCGGGCAGGCAACTATCAATTTAAAAAATGCGTTTGCTACCGGCGAAACCATTGGTGTTGACTGGCAACAACTGCAAGCCAAATCGCCACGATTGAATTTGCTGTTTCACCGACCTTATTTGTTTCATTCGCCGTTGGGTTTCGACTTTAATTTTGAGTTGTACAAGCGCGATTCTTTTTTTGTAAACATCAACGCTTACTTAGGTTTGCGATACAATTTTACAGCGCGTCAAACCACAACTTTGTTTTTACAAACGGCATCGTCGCGTTTGTTAAGTGTAGATACGAACACTGTTATTCTTACCAAAACTTTGCCTTCGGTAAGCGACCTTAGCTCCGTAAGTCTTGGAATAGATTATCGCTTCAGTAATACCGATTATTCGCTCAATCCGCGCCGCGGCAATGAAGTGTTTTTTACACTGAGCGCTGGCAGCAAAACGGTACAAAAAAATACCACCATCACGGGTATAAAAGACAGTTCTTTTAACTGGGGGAGTTTGTACGATACAGTGCAACTCAAAAGCTATCGGTTAAAAGCAATAATTAGTGGCGCGCATTACATTGCAATTGGAAAGCAGGCAACGCTGAAAGCCGCGCTGAATGTGGGTTTGCTGCAAAGCCCAACGTATTATGTAAACGAAATGTTTCAGATTGGCGGCTTTAAATTGTTGCGCGGTTTTGATGAGGAAGGCATTTACGCCAATCGGTATGCAGTGGCTTCTTTAGAGTACCGGTATTTGCTGGCGCAGAACTCTTATTTTTATGTATTTACCGATGATGGCTATGCCCATTATCAAAGCGCGATCACTTCATTTTCGCACACTTATTTGGGCGCTGGTTTTGGGTTGGCGTTTGAAACCAAAAGCGGCATTTTCAACATCAGTTATGCGGTAGGAAAAAGAAACGATGCTACCCTGAATTTTCAACAATCGAAAATTCATTTGGGATTTGTAACGGTGTTTTAAAAGCATTGAAACACATAGAATAGCTATGTGAAACCTATGGTCCTATGTGTTTCAAAAATGGCATGCTACATGGGATGGAAATTTGTTTTTACAGCTTTTTTTCAAAGCAAACACTCACATCAACCCCTGCATATTGACCGTAATTGGGAATGCGCCGATAGCCGCTTTTTTGATACAAGGCAATGGCTTCGGGCTGCCGGATGCCGGTTTCCAATACGCAGGTTGGATAGCCCAATTCTTTTATCCATTGTTCCAGTTCAGCCAAAATTTGCGAAGCCAAACCCTTGCCTCTCCATTCCGGTAATGTAAACATCCGTTTTATTTCCATGGCTGTAGAAGTAAATTCTTTTATTGCACCGCAGGCAACGGGCTTGTCGTCTGCATAAGCAACTAACGCATATTTAAGAAAGCCCAGTGTATTGAACGCATTGTAAAACGCATGATCTTCTCCATCAATAATGGCTAAAAAAGCGTCCAGTTGCGATACCAGGTTGATGAAGTCGGAGTTGGAAGGATCAGTTCTTTGTAAAGTCATCACGCTAAAATGAATTAGCCGATGAAGTTATTAAAGATGTTGAATGTGAGTTTGTTTTTGCCTGTTTTTCTTATAAAAACAAAGCCCGTTTCAATAGTGAAACAGGCTTTATAAATAGAATAAGTGTTTTTCTTAGTAAGCTCTTTTTGCACCTTTTACCAATGGAGCTACGATAACTGCTAACAAAATTGCAACTGATAAAACTACCATGACTAAAATTTTTAAAATGATTAATGATGCAAAAATAGATGTCTATTGCTATTGATAATCATGTAGTTTTGAAAGATTTTGATTCTAACTACATATTGAATTTATAAAGATGTAAGCCATTTTATAAATGGAATAACCACTTTAAAAAATTATCTTCAGAAAAAGTGCGTTCAGTCTGAAAGAACAATAAAAAATGGAGTATATCTTTTCCATTTTCGTTACCGGGAAAGCATATTGACGAACATATCTTATTTCATTATGACTGAGAAAAAAACAGCCAAAACAATGTTAAAATTTAAATGCAGGTAAAAATTACTTGGTAAATGTAATTTTTAAGAACACATAGATAAAGTCAGATTAAATCAAGCGGCTTCTTCCCACGAAGTGAGATAGGGAAATACCACAGCCTCATTGGATGGTTTTCTGCGATAAAAACGCTGAAGTTTCAATGATATGCCTATTACAAGCAAAACAACACTTAAAACGAAAGGAACTGAAAGCAGGATGAGTAGAGTAAAAAAGGGTTTCATAGGAATTTCATTTAATTATTATGAAAGAAGTGCGATTTCAATTGTGTAATTTTAGAATGTTTGGTTTTACCCATATTTATAGTTCGCAATACTAATGCCAGAGGGTAACACTTGTATTGTAGTACAGCCGCAGCCGCTTTCACCTTAGTATTTGTACAATTAACCATTTTCTCGAAAACTAACAATCGTTTGTACTTTATTTTTACAGCTAAATTTTACACATGAAAACCTGGGTTCAACTGGTGCTGATAGGCGGAGCAATGTGTATTGCTTCTGAATTATTGGCGCAAAAACAAACTTCCGGCATTAAGTACATTGATGCTGCCAACATGGACAAAGCCGTAAAGCCCGGCGACAATTTTTATTTGTATGCCAATGGCACCTGGCTCAAAGACAATCCCGTACCGGCGTCCAAAACACGCTGGGGTAGTTTTGATGTGCTTCGCGAAACCAGCCTCACCCGTTTGAAAAAATTATGTGAAGACGCAGCCGCCGGTAAAATAAAAGATTCGGCAGCGCAACGCGTGGGTGCTTTGTATGTCAGTGCAATGGACAGCGCAGCCATTGAGAAATTGGGCGCAACGCCCATCCAGCCTCAATTGCAACAGTTGGGAGCGTTAACCAATAAGGACGAAGTGTTGCACCAAATCCTCACGCTTCGCCAGCAAGGCATCGGCGGTTTGCTGTTTGGTTTTAGTGTGGGACAGGACGATAAAAACGTAAACCAATACATTCCGCAATTATCGCAGGGTGGAACTTCGCTTCCCGACAGAGATTATTATTTAAAAACCGATGCCCGCAGCAAAGCCATTCAGGCGGCGTATCTTTCTTACATCAAAGATATGTTTGTGCTCACGGGCGACGATTCGGTTACTGCCAACACCAAAGCACACAACATTTTCAACCTGGAAAAAGCACTTGCCATTGCGCAAATGAGCCGTGTGGAAATGCGCGATCCGCAAAAAACTTACAACAAATTTTCACTGGTTGATTTGAGCAAAACAACGCCCGACTTCAATTGGAGTTCTTTATTAAATGAATTGAAAGTTACCAGGGCGGATAGCATTTTGGTAAACAACCCCCAATTTTTAAAAACGGCTGATGGCTTATTTGGAGCTGTGCCGCTCGATACCTGGAAAGCGTATTTGCAATGGGCGGTTATTAAAAGTTCTGCAGCCTATTTAAGCAGCGCGTTTGTCAATCGCCAGTTTCAGTTCAGTCAGGTATTATCGGGGCAAAAACAAATCACGCAGCGCTGGCAACGCATGAGTAGTATGGTGGATAACAACCTTGGCGATCTATTAGGTCAATTGTATGTGAAAGAATACTTTAACGATGCAGCCAAGCAACGCATGATTGGTTTGGTAAAAAATATTCAGGCTACGTTTAGAGACCGGATTAACAATGTTGATTGGATGACCGATAGCACCAAGCAACAGGCTTTGGGAAAACTCGATGCCATCGTAAATAAGATTGCCTTCCCAAATAAGTGGGAACGCTATCCGAACGTAGTTATTTCTTCCAACAATGTATTGGAAAATTTACGCAGCATTCATCAGTTTGAATACAATAAAATGGTGAACAAAATGGGCAAGCCCGTTGATAAAACTGAATGGGATATGACGCCGCCCACCATTAATGCGTATTACAATCCATCGAACAACGAGATTGCTTTTCCAGCCGGGATTTTGCAGTTCCCGTTCTTTGATTTTGGTGCTGATGATGCGGTGAATTATGGCGGCATTGCAGCCGTTATCGGTCATGAGTTAACGCATGGTTTTGATGATGAAGGCAGACAGTATGCAGCCGATGGGAACTTAAAAGAATGGTGGACAAAAGAAGACGAAAAAAAGTTTACTGAACGCGCCGATAAAGTAGCTGCACAATACGATGCGTTTACGGTAAACGACAGCGTTCATGTAAACGGAAAACTGACGTTGGGTGAAAATCTTGCTGACCTCGGCGGTTTGAACATCGCATACCAAGCCTTTAAAAATACACCCGAAGGCAAGAGCGATAAAAAAGTGGATGGCTTTACGCCCGACCAGCGTTTCTTCTTAAGCTGGGCGCAGGTTTGGCGCGCCAACATAACGCCGGAATATGCTGCGCAATTAGTGGTGGTTGATCCGCATTCGCCGGGTATGTATCGCTGCAACGGACCGGTAAGCAACATAGATGCCTGGTACAAAGCTTTTGATGTGAAGCCGGGCGATGCCATGTACAAGCCCGAATCGGCACGAATAAAAGTGTGGTAAAACAAATCTAAATATTTGTGCAAAAACAAAAGCCGCTGTTGGTGATGACAGCGGCTTTTGTTATATAAGTAAGATGTGTAAAGCTGGTTGAAAAACTGTTCTCTTAAAATTAACTACATTGATTTGCATTAATACTGTTGAAATTGATACCCTGTGGAAATGTTATTTCGATTTTATAGCAATTGCAATGCTGCCTTACAAATGAGCCAATATCTCTTTCACACTTGTTCTTTTGGTATAATTAGGATCAAAATGAACATACTGAATCACATCTTTTTTATTCACTACATACACCGTTGGAACCGGTAAATGTGCACCGTTGCTGCCATTGGCTTCTTTAAAATCAATACCATGACTTTTGTATTTTTCATTCATGGCATTGTCAACCTCATAAGTTACTTTATAGGAGTCCATAATCTTCAATCCGTCATCAAATAAAACAGAATAAGTTGCTTTTGTTTTGGTGATTGTTTTCTGAATGTTCTCCGGCTTCTCGGGCGAAACGGCTACCAATGTTGCGCCTTTAGCTGTAATAAAAGAAACGGAATCCTGTAGTTGTGCCAATTGCCGGTTGCAATACGGGCACCATTGACCGCGGTAAAACACCAACACCACCGGACCTTTTTCCAACAATTGTTGTAAATTCACTGAATTTCCGTTTTGATCTTTTGAGGTGAACATCGGTGCCTTATCATCTACCTGCAAACCTTTGGGTGCATCCTGGCTTTTGCCTGCAAGTGAAACGGTTAATGCAATGAATAATGTAAAAATTGATTTCATCATATTGGCAAGATGGAGCAAATTACCGGCATTGCTACCGTTTTTTTAATTTGTGATATAAAAAGAACAAAAGCCTCCCGTAAAAACGGCAGGCTTTATTAATGCACATGAGAAAGTTTTATTGCTGACCGCCCGATTTTACACGATTGGTTTCATCGTCGGCGCCGGTATTTTTATGTCGTTGTGGTGCACCGCTTCCTTTACCAAAACGATACGTAAATGTAAGGTTCAGCCTGCGGTTGTCCCATTTGGAATGAATAAGTGTAAGCCCTTTATCCAAATCGGTTTGCCCACGAAACGCTGCGAGATAAAACGGGTCTCTTACATTCAAACGAATGGTTCCTTTTTGCTTTAAAATTTGCTTGCCCGCACCCAATGAAAACATGCCCATCGGTTGCATTAAAATGGCGCTGCTCTCCAATTGTTTTGAATTAAACCATCCGCTTACTTCTGCGCTCCATCCTTTCTTAAAAGTAAACTGGCTGCTGGCATCACCATTAAAACCATAGCTGTTCGCTTTGATGTTTTCACCATCAATTACACCATTAAAATAGTTGTTGAAAAAGTTGGTGTAAATGTTCAGCGTCCACCAGCTTTTAATTTGTTTATTAAAGCTTACCGATAAGCCGATGTTGCGGCTCGAAGCAATGTTTTCCGAAGTTTGAAACGTCGTGTAATTAGAATCGTTACCTAATTTTCTTGTTATCAAAACATCGTTGATAATGTTTGAAATGAGGGTATAATTTGCCGATACATTCAACGCGCCTTTGTAGTTATAACTCAGTTCAATGTTGTGGCTGAACTGCGGTTGCAACAACGGATTGCCTTGCTGATAAGTGTAGCGGTCGAGCTGCTCCTGAAATGGGTTGAGCGACTGATAATCGGGACGCTCAATGCGCCTGCCATACGATACAGCGAATGTGTTGTTATCGTTCTTTTTATAACTGATGTACGTAGTGGGAAACAGCTTTGTATAGTTTTTATGAAAGCTTGCACTTTGCGTCATCTGGTTGCCATCGGCAATCGTTTGCTCGGCACGCAAGCCCAATTGGAAACCCCATTTCTTAATTTGTTTTTGCACATTTATGTAAGCCGCATTAATGTTTTCTTTATAAATAAAATGATTGCTTCGCGATGAATCGTATTTCCATCCGCCGTTGTAATTGTATGCCGGATCGAACAACGTGTATTGCGCATCGTTATCCGTTTTTACATAGCTGAATTTAACACCCGCTTCCAGCGTGGTGTTTTTTTTCATGGGATGATGATAATCGCTTTTGAAAGTATAAATGTCAATCTTCGATGGTAAGTTGCCCTTCAATAAGTAAGGGTTTGGGTTCGTTGGATCTTTTGTATCAATCAAAATGTTTTCGGGCGTGTACAAATAGTTGTTGGAGTACTGGCTGCCTGGTGCATTGTAAAAAATGTAGTCGGCATCGGCTGATAATTCAGTACCGCTGGTGTCGAGCTTTTGTTGGAAATTCAGATTAAAACCAAAGTTCGTCCACTTGTTTTTATTTTCCGATTGTGCAGCATTGTATTCAACAAAATGTTGCAAACTGTCGTAAATATCAGCCCGTGTGGCAGAAGAGAACTTATCGTTTCTGAAATCACCTTTTATCACGGCTCCGATGGTTGTTTTTTTCGAAGCAAAAAAATCGGCACCTATCTTAAAGCTTTGTGGCAAACCTGTATAATGTCCATACGTGTTCTGGTTGCTATATCTGTCAAAGGCAACAGCACGGCTTGCGCGCGAGCTTCTGTCAATGTCAATATTATTAAAGCCCTCCCAATGCGAGTAGCTGTAATTAGCAAACAGGTTCAGTTTGTTTTTGCGCCAATTCAAATTGATGTTGTTTGTGTTTTTAAAATATTTGGCAAAAATGGCGCTGGTTGAAATCGTTCCGTTAAAGCCTGCGCTTTTGGTTTTTTTGGTTTTGATATTAATGATACCTGAGTTGCCCGATGCATCATATTTTGCTGATGGCTGGCTCATCAGTTCGATTTGATCAATCTGGTTCGCGCTCATGTTTTTCAAAAGGTTCGCAAGGTCTTGTCCACTCAAATAAGTGGGCTTTCCATCAATCAAAATTACCACGCCCTGTTTGCCTTTCAGGCTAATGTTGTCGTTGTTGTCAACTGTTACGCCCGGCGATTTTTCCAGCACTTCCAATGCTGTTAAGCCCCCGTTGGTAGGCGATGCGTCAACATTCACAACCGTTTTGTCAATCTTCTGTTCAATCAAAGGCCGCTTGCTGACAACAACAACGCCGGTTGATGAAGCGTCTTTATTTTTAAGATGAACATCGTTCAATGTATAAGTTTGTTTTTGCTCATTAATTGAAAAAACAGAGCTGTAATATTTTTGAAAATTGATCGCATCAATTGAGATGAGATAATTGCCTTCGGCAGCTTTTTCAAAAGAAAATAAACCATCTTTATCAGTTACTGCAATCTTTACCAGCGATGAATCTTTTGCCTTCAATAAACTTACGGTTGCAGCCTCAATTGCTTTGCCATTGGCTGTTAGCACACCACTAACGGCTGGCTTGTTGGTTTGTGCAAAAGTGAGTTGAAAAAAAGAGGCAAAAACAAAAATGAAAAGGGCGAAGAACAGTTTCATAAACACTTATTTTGAATAACGCCACAAAGGTTGTTGTTGCATTTTGCTTTGTTATGTAAAATGCTACCAGTGGCTGAATACAAGTATCAGTGGTACGGCTTACAATGCCTTTTGTTACAGTGTTATGATAAACGGAAAATGGAAAGGATGAATGAAAGGCATACAATTCACAACTTCTTCATCCCGATTGCTTTTTACTGGCGTATATTAGCTTTGAAAACAAATAGTGAACCTCTGCTATAAAATTTGTTCTAACCAAAACCTTCTCTTTTGTAAACCGCTTATGACAACTGCAAAACCATTTCTGCTGATAGTAGTTACAACAATTTTACTCTTGTTGTATCAAATGGCGAATTGCCAGTTGTTGTTTGAAAAAAACCATCAGCGTTATGTAATGAAAACGGTAAATGTGGAAGATGGATTAATCAACAATTCAGTGAACGATATTATAACCGATACATTTGGTTTTACATGGGTTGCAACCAAAACAGGTTTGCAGCGCTACAATGGGTATCGCTTAGAAACGGTGCATCCGGCCATCAACGGAAAGCCTGTAGATATTAGCTACCAGGTTCGTTTTTTAAAAATGAAAGGGGGCTTGTTGTGGGTTACATATCGAAATGGAATCTTGCTATACAATCCTTATCTCGATCAGTTTTCTTCGCTCATTCAACTGACGCAAACAAGCTCTGTTTGCCCGTTGCAACCATTAGAAGAAACCGGGCAAGGCGTTTGGTGTTTGAACCAAAGCGGTTTTGTTTTGTATGATCAAAACGGCAGGATTATAAAAAAATATCCGCTTGCAGATTCATCGCTTTTTCCTTCTTTTATAAACCTGAAGTTTCAGTTTGCAGCCAACGCAAAAGCTATTTTTATTCTTACGGTGCAGAATGATATTTTCCGGTTTGATAAAGCTACCGGTTTTATGTCTGTTTTGCATTTGGAAAAGGAAACAATCAATAGTCTTTCCTGCAACGAGAACAAGCTGTATATAACGCATAACAAAGGCATTGCTGTTGTTGATATAGGCGATAAAAATAAATGCAACGTCAGGGAAGCTTTACACAGCGATAAGTTTTCTTTTGGCACTATAAAAGTATTCGGCAACCAGGTGCTGGCAAGCACCAATCAGCATTTACTATTGCTCGATTCCAACTGTAACAATGTAAGCGAAATCAGTACACTGGGCAGCAAGCCCCTTTTGCCTGCCGGTTATATTTCAACCTTGTATGAAGACCAGTTTCAACGCTTGTGGCTGCTTACCAACGATGATATAAAAATTGTTCAGAACTATACCATTCCCTTTCAGTATTATGCTTATCCCAACGCTACCAACTTTGTAAAATGCATATATATTGATGAAAGCAACAACCGAGTGCTGGCGGGTTGTTTTGCCGGTGGCATTCAGTTGTACGATACACTCAACAATCCATTGTGGAAAAGCCCTTTGCTGATACCAAAAGCAAAGGATATTGTGTGTATTGAAAAGCTGGACAACAATACTTATTTTGTTGTAACGTTAGGGCAGGGCTGGTATGTTTTGTATCTGCACGAAAAGCGCCTGCAGCCATTGCAAATCAGTGATGAACAGGAAGCCCAAATGCATACCCGCAATATCATATTCCCCAATAATATTCAGCGGCTTGATAGCGCCAATATTATTGTTACTACTATTACCGATGTTATCCAATGTTGTTTTAAAGGAGACCGGATTGCATCATACCGGATTTTGTTTCACAACAGCAGCAACGGGTTTATCAATTGCTTTTATCTGGCTCAAAAAAATGATTGTTTATGGGTGGGTACAAACGGTGGCATATTGTATTGCAAACACAAAGGTGGCAGCATTGATACATTGCAGATGCCTGATAATTACCAGGTAAGAAGTATTGTAAGTGATGCGCAAAACAACATTTGGGTAGGAACCGATAAAGGCTTGTTTGTGTATGCAAATAGGGAGCTAATAAAAGTATTTACAACTAACAATGGTTTGCTGAATGATTGTATTTATTCGATGCTGGCGGATGATAAACGAAAAACGATTTATGCTTCCTCTAATTTGGGCTTATCAGCTTTGCAATTGAACGGTGTACTAAAAAATTATACAAAAGAAAAAGGCTTGCAGGAAAATGAATTTAATACTTCTGCAATAGCCAGAAGCAGCAAAGGAAAGCTCTTTTTCGGAGGTGTGAACGGCATTACAGCTTTTTATCCTTCCGATGTTACAACAGAGCCAGATCATCCCTCTCTTTTAATTTATAAAACAGAAGTGAATGATCAGCCTTTTTCTCTCCCTTCTGCTGCCTGGAATGCGCATACTTACTCGCTTTCGTACAATCAAAACAAAATAGATTTTTCATTAACTGCATTCGGTTTGCAGGCAGCTTCGGGTTATGTGTATGAATACAAAATGCAGGGGTTTGATCAATACTGGACAACTACAAATCATCCTACCAATATTTCTTATCATTTGCCGCCAGGCAAGTATGAGTTTGAAGCAAGAGTAGTTAATTTTCCTTCAACAGTCGTGAGGAGAAACATTATTATACAAGCTCCTTTCTGGCAACGCTGGTGGTTTTATTTTGCGTGTGTTGTTTTTGTTTTTGCCACTTTATTGTTAACTGCCCGCGCTATCTACAGAAGACGATATGTTGCACGTTTACAAGCCTTACGAATCAGGCAGCAAGTGCTTGCCGAACGTGAACGCATCAGCCGCGATTTGCATGATAATATTGGCGCTTACGCTTCTGCCATTAGTGCAAGTGTAGATGATATAATTTATCAATTCAATGCTTCCGACCACATTGCGATGAAGCGATTGAAAGAGTCGGCGCGAGAAATTATTGTTCAGTTGCGCGATTCTATATGGGCATTGAATAAGGAAAACCAAACCGTGATTATGCTGAGCGACAGAATCAAAAATTATGTTCAAAAATTACAACCCAACTATCCCAACATTGCTTTTGATGTGGATGAAAATATTGAGCAAAACCAAACCCTTGCATCCATCACTGCGCTGCATTTGCTTCGCATTGTGCAGGAAGCGGTTCACAATGCGGTTAAGCATAGCGGCTGTACTTCTATCCAAATTGCTATCCATAGTCAATCGCCCATTGTTATTTCAATAAAAGACAATGGCAGCGGGATACACGGCGAGCCACAAGCCGGTGAAGGTTTGAGGAATATGCAGTTGCGCGCTGCTGATATCGGCTGGCGCTTAACCATTGCAAATGATGGTGGTTGTTACATTCAATTGCATAATACAAACTAAGTATTGATAATTTGCTTCTTCAACTTCACATTTGAACGATGATTACAAAAATTGCTTTTGTTGACGATAAAGCAATCAACCGGCAAGCTTTTTCCGATAAAATAAAACTGTTGCCCAATGTTGAATTGATATTTACTGCCATTAATGGAAGCGATTATCTGGAGCAACTCAAAGGCTTACCACACGTGCGTATGCCCGACATTGCTTTTGTTGATTTGGAAATGCCCGAAATGGATGGCATTACTACCATCGGTATCAGCAAGGCGTTGTATCCAAATATTGTGTGCATTGTGCTTACCGTGTTTGATGATGATGATAAATTGTTTGAAGCCATAAAAGCCGGCGCCAATGGCTATTTATTAAAAGATGAAGGCGCACAATCTGTAGCCGATGCCATTACTAACGTGATGCAGTTTGGAGGCGCGCCCATGAGTCCTGGCATTGCCCGCAAAGCTTTTGCTATACTGGCTCAGGCGCAGGTGGTAATACCGCAAAGCAAAGCACCAAAAGGCGAAACAACACACGAATTGTTGTCGGATAGAGAAAAAGAAATTTTACAATTCACCACGCATGGCTGGGATGCCAAACGCGTAGCTTCGGAACTGGATTTAAGCGTTCATACGGTACGAAAACACATTGCCAATATCTACCAGAAACTGCACATTACCTCCAAAGCGCAAATGATACAACTGGCGTACAAAAACAAATGGATGAAAGAGTAGGAAGCAAGATACAAGGAACAAGAATCACGGTACAAGAAATAAGGTTCAAGATACAAGAAGCAAAGGAGGGAAGGGTTTGTTTTTGTCTATATTTCAGCCAGCTTCATTTGTTAGCCAATCATCCCACTACTACAAATTAGTTATTGTATTTGCCGTATTACAAGTCAAACTTTACGCTTTCATATTTTCAAAATTCCAGCATAAACAAAAACCTCTATGAAGCGTACACTTTTACTTAAACTTCTGCTCTCAATTGGCTTGTATTTTACATTGCAAAATGTACAAGCGCAAACAGGCGAAACCGAACCGAACAACACAGTTGCCACCGCCAATGTCTTGCCTTTGAATGACAGCAAAAGTGGCACCATCACTCCGGGCGATGTGGATTGGTACCAGGTTACAACCAACGCCGATGGTAAAATTCGGATAACAATTTCTGCTTTATCTGGAGCAGATTTTTATGCCAGTCTCTATAATACCAACGGCACCGTAAATTTAGGAACAGTAGAATCTTATGGAAACAATTCTGCTGTATTAAACGTAGATGGACTGGCGACTGGTGTTTATTATGTGCAGGTATATCCGTATGCAACTTCAACGGGTGCTTATACGTTAGCTGACAGTTTTTTTACACCAACACAGGCGAATGATGCCGAGCCAAATAACAATGCGATACAAGCCCTCACGCTTCCCTTAAATGGAGTTAAAGGCGGACATTTGGATTATAATAAAGATGGCGCCAGAGATACTGCGGACTGGTATAAAGTGACTACTACTGGAGACGGGCTGCTCCGTCTTACTTTATCAGCTTTGGGTGGAGCAGATTTTTATGTTCGCTTGTATGATAAAGATACAACAACGCAACTAAACCAAGCTGAATCATATAATGGTAATCCTGTAGTAATGAGCACAGATGGTTTGGCCGCCGGCACCTATTATATCAAGCTATTCCCATATAGTACTTCATTTGGTGCTTATACGTTAGCCGACAGTTTATTTTCTCCAACACAAGCTAATGATGTTGAACCAAACAATTATGCAAAACAGGCACTAACTCTACCACTGAATGGTAACGTAGGTGGTCATCTGGATTATCTTTATAACCAAACGCGCGACGGCAGCGACTGGTACAAAGTAACGACTCCCGCCGATGGACTTCTTCGTCTTACTTTGTCTTCATTAAACGGCGCCGATTTTTACGCACGTCTCTATTTTAAGGATACGGTATCTCTGATAAGCCAGGTAGAATCTTATGCCAATAATCCTGCAGTTCTTAGTGCAGATGGACTTGCAGCTGATACTTATTACATACAGTTGGTTCCCTATAGCACTTCATTTGGCGCTTATACCTTAGCAGATAGCTTTTTTACACCTGCTCAGGCAAATGATGCTGAACCGAATAATTATGCAAGCCAGGCTTTAACCCTTCCGTTAAATGCGAAAGTAGGCGGTCACTTAGATTATAATTATAACCAGACCCGGGATGTGGCTGATTGGTATAAAATAACCACAAATGCTGACGGCTACTTACGTGTTACGTTGTCTTCATTAAACGGCGCCGATTTTTATGCAAAACTTTATGATAGCGACAGCACTACAGTAAGAGCTCAGGTTGAATCTTATGCTAACAATCCGGCTGTTATTAATTTAGATGGTCTTGCTAAGGGCTCTTATTATATTCAATTGTTTCCTTACAGTACGTCGTTTGGCGCATATACATTAGCCGACAGTTTGTTGACTTACAATGCAGCGGATTCGGAGTCTAACAATGCACCTTATTTAGCGCATACCATTCTTACCAATAGAACTTCTACTGGTCATATCAATTTTTACGGAGACAACAATAATGATGCTGTTGACTGGTTTAAGATTAATTATACTGGCGCAAACAATGGAAGCATGAACATTACCTTTACCCTTTCTCCGCATCTTAGCGGTGGTTTAGGTGATGTTTATTTCCAGGTATATAGAGATACCACTGCTGTTGCTGTTTACAGTACAGAAATTTATGGCAGTACCAGTACAGCAACAGCTACATTAAGTTCACTTCAGCAAGGGTATTATTACATAAAAGTGTATCCTTACAGTTCTTCTTTCTCGGCTTACTCCATTGCTGATACCTTCACCCAGGTTAATATCGCCGCCATCAGTGTAAAAAGTCAAACATCACCGGATAGTTGTAGCACTAATAGCCTTACTTATAACTTAAGTGCAAGTCATTCTCCGTACAGCGTTATGTTATATCGGAATGGAGTGAAAGCTGATTCAATGGTTGTAGTGGCTGATACAGTTCGATTCAACAATTTACCAGATGGTAACTATTACGCAACCGTTTACGGCGATGGCGCAACCGGAACTGCTTTTGGCACCAGCGCTACCACCCAGTTTCTTCCGCCTGCACCGAAAGGCTTAACAACATCCGGCATCGGTGTTCATACAGCACAGTTGAACTGGAATGCACTAAGCTGTATAAAAACCTATCGCGTGCAGTACAGGCTTTCTTCGGCTACTGTATGGACAACAGTGAACGACCCTAATGATGCAACCGGCATGTATAAGCTTACAGGTCTTGTGCCTTATACCAATTATACATGGCGTGTAGCATCTACCGATACAGCACAGGGAGCAGAACTGTTAAGTCCTTATTCCGATACCCTGTTATTCAAAACATTATCAGATACAGCTCATATCATGCTTGCATCAAAAACACAAGGCATTACATGCAGCAGCAGTACCCTGGTGTACAATCTTACCAACAGCGCAGCTCCTTACACCGTACAGTTGTACCGTTTTGGAATTGCCTATAACAGCGCGATACAGGCTACCGGAACGGCTACGTTCTCTAACCTTCCTTCGGGTATTTATTATGCAACGGCAACAGGCACAGGCTCAGGCGGCAGCATGGGAACCAGCGGTATTGATACTGTTGCAACGCCTGTTCCAACAGGGTTGGATACCGGAATGATAACAACCACAACAGCAGTACTAAAATGGACAGCCATCAGTTGCGCTAAATACTTTTCCATCCAGTATAAAACTGTTGCCGCTACGGGTTGGACAAACCTCAACACAACCGGCAACGTAACCTCAGATATGCTTACAGGACTGAGCGCAAATACAAAATATGTATGGCGCATCGCTTCTGCTGATTCGGCAAACGGCGTTACTTTACTCGGTTCCTATTCGGTTACTGATACATTTACCACTACAAGCATTTTGCCTGTAACATTGATCAGCTTTGATGCAAAGCCCGCCGATAATATTGTGCAACTAAGTTGGCAAACCGCTTCTGAAACCAACAGTAAATATTTCGAAGTTCTGCGCTCATCCGATGGTCTTACATTCAGCGCTATCGGCACTGCGCCAGCGTTTGGAAATAGCACAATTCAGCATCAATATTCACTCAACGATAATGTACCGCTGCAAGGCGTTAACTACTATCGCTTGCGCATGGTGAATGTTGATGGTAGTTTTGTTGACTCAAAAACAATTACCATCAGCTTTAAGGGCAGAACCCTGTTTGCATTGTATCCAAACCCATCGGTTGATGTGATTCACCTCCGGTTTGCTTTGTCTTCTTCTGCAACCGTTACTGTGTTTGACATGAATGGAAAAGCGCTGATGCAAAAAACAATCCCGGATGGCAGTTCTTCTCAAAACATAAATGTAAGCCATCTTGCCGCAGGAATTTATATGGTGGTATTGCAACAAATGGAACAAAAACAAATCGTAAGGTTCGAAAAGAAATGATACGCGCAACCCTATAAACAATCTTGAAAAACAAAAGCCGTCTTTGCAAAAAGGCGGCTTTATTATTTTAGAAGACAGGCATCCCTTTCCTCTTTGAATAATGCAAATTGAAGTTGCAACCGTCTCTTATCACGCATTAAAAGAGGATTAAAAAATGAGGCGAAAACAAAAGGTAACATTCAGGTGAAGTAAGTTTGTTGTATTAATTAAAAAGTACGAACATCCGGTATCGCTATCTCAATAAATCTGTTGTAAAGTTTTGCTGTATTAAGATACAATTAAAAGACTGTTGTGCGTCTGATAAAAAACAATCAAAACCAAAAATGAAACGTTAGACGACGTTGGAACGGTATCAATATCACAATCTCAAATCAATTATAAAAAATAAAAATCCAATCAATCATCCTCAAACAAAAGAAAATGGAATTTGAAAGAATTGCAGACATTAAAAGACTCGACTTCATTTCAGAAGTGTTGCGTAGTAAGTTGCCATCCGATGCCGAAGTGCTCGATGTAGGTTGCGGCAATGGTGTTATTTCAAGAAGCCTTGGCGAAAAAGGTTTCAAAGTACAAGGTGTTGATGTAAGTGAAAAAGCTATTGAACGTGCCAGGATGCTAAACAAATACAGCAATGTAAAATTTGATGTGATCAGTGCAGAGCAATTGGTAGCTAATGGCAAACAATATCATGCTGTGATCTGCAGCGAAGTGTTAGAGCACTTAAACAATCCGCAAATATTACTTACCACACTGCGCGATATTTTAAAAGACAATGGCGTTTTAATCGTAACCGTTCCCAATGGAAAAGGCCCGCGCGAAGTGCTGGTAACAAAACCCGTTCAATCGTTGCAGAAAAAAAATAGCTGGGCATGGAGAACATTGCAAACAATAAAAACTGCTTTTGGCTATAGCGGTACCACCGTGCAATCGGCGGCTGACGATTTAACGCACATTCAGTTCTTTACCAAATCATCGTTAGAGAAGCTGGCAAAGAAAAATCGCTTCTCAATTGTTCGGTTCGGGAAAACCAATTTTGTTGATGACGTGTTCCCGTTTTCTTTCTTCACCAAGAAAATAAAATTGCTGCAAAAATGGGACAGCGCACTTGCCGATAAACTGCCGTATCGCTTTACCGGCGGCTTTTTAACGGTATGGCAAAAGAGCAATTGAGCTTAATGAAAGCTGCGAGATACGAGTTATGAGCTTTGAGCAGTGAACTTTGGGTCAAATACATTTCAGGCTGTTGAGAAAGAGAAATGACAGCCACTCATTCAACTAAAAATAAAAGCCTCCCGACACGTCGGGAGGCTTTTGTTTTTGCACTAATTTATAAACACAATTATGCAAATTCCTGTTCCATTTCTGCAACTGTTTTTTGAGTTGGATAAAAAGAAAGCAAACGTTCCATTACTTTTTCAACCACCGCATCGGGGCAGCTCGCGCCACTGGTAATGAGTATTTTTACCGGCTCTTTACCGGGCAAATAATGGCTGGTTAACCGTTCTTCTTTTGTGCGCCAGTTGCAATGGATAATCTCATCTTTCGACACTAATTTAATGGCATCATCAATAAAGTATGTAGGTAGTTTTTGTTCGCACAACTCTACAAGGTGCGAAGTGTTGCTGCTGTTGTAGCCGCCCACTACAATGGCAATATCGGCAGGCGTTTCCAGCATTCCGGTTACCGCACTTTGGTTGTCGTTAGTGGCGTAGCAAAGCGTATCGCGCGTATCGGCAAAGTGTTGGTAAATGTTGGTTTCATCGAGATTATAATGGACGATGATTATGTTTCGCAAATAATCTGAAATGGCCTGCGTATCAGTTGCTAATTGCGTAGTTTGATTCACTACGCCAATGCGTTGCAAATCTTTGGTAACATCAAAGCCGGGCGAATGCCTTCCTTTAAATTCAATGCAAAAATCGTCTGCTTTTTTTTCGCCGGTAATGTACTTTGCCAGTTCAATTGTTTCCTTCATATCATTCACCACAACTGTTGGCGTGTTGGAGGAAGCATGAGAAAAAGTGGCTCTCGTTTCCTCGTGCTTCGGTTTGCCATGAACCACAATGCTGTAACCCTTTTCAGCAATTTGCTCGCTGCGGTTCCATACTTTTTTTACAAACGGGCAAGTGGTGTTGTAGCGCTCTGTATGAATACCTTTTTGGTCGAGTAAGTTTTGAATTTCGAGAGTGGTTCCAAACGCAGGAATGAGCACAATGTCATCGGCAGTGAGTTCATCAAACGGTATCAACTGCTTACCGTATGTATCCTGTAAAAAATGGATTTTGTTTCGCTTCAAATCTTCATTCACTTGCGGATTGTGAATCATTTCACTCAATAAAAAAATGCGTTTGCCCTTATTCTCTTCTATCGTTTTAAAAGCAATGTCAATAGCATTTTCAACGCCATAGCAAAACCCAAAGTGGCGGGCAAGATAAATATGAACAAAACCAAAATCGAGCAAGGTAGGAGTGAAGTCTTTTTTCAACCTGTCGGCTTCTTTGCGTTTGTTTTTTATCGCACTAATTAACGAGCTTCGGTAAATCTTAGGAACAACAAATGTTTTCATTACAAACTACAATGGAAAGAAAAAATAGAAAGGCTTTTTAGTTCTGCAAAATCACAAAATAAAAGGCTACCAATTGCCCATGTGTTCCTTCACAATGCGCTCAGGAGTTTCTGCTTTGTGTATCTGCCAATCGGGATCGTATCTCACAAACCAGCTTAGCCACAACGATCGCGAAAGCCGCATGAACGGGGGCTGCAAAGCCAATAGCAGCGCGGCATTCACGCCCAGCCACCAAAAAATGCGATTGTCGTACAACGAAAAGCCAAGAAGCACCCACCACGCCACAAATGATGCCGCCGAAAACGCAACGGTAAGGGCATAACTCACATAGCTGGTGCCGTAGTAGAAGCCAACTTCCAAATCGGTTGGCTGCCCGCAAACCGGGCAGGTGTCGTTCATTTTTATGTAATCGCTATGCTTTAGAGCATAAGGATTGCTGCTTTTAAAAAGATAACCTTCACGGCAGCGTGGGCATTTGTTTCCCATCACGCTGATGAGATAACCCGGTTTTGCTTTTTTTTCACTCATAACCTCAAATTTTTCCTCGTTACAAAAGTAAGATAAACAATACCATTGCAACGTTAATGCCTTACTGGAGGATGGTTTCCATTTGCGCTGCTCGTGAGCCTTTGATTAAAAGGCAAGCGTTGCTGATGTTTTCTTTTTGCAGCCATTTTTTTGCTTCTTCCGCAGTAGCAAACTGAAGAAACGGATGCTTGATTTGCGCGAAATTTTTCCCTACCAGCACCACTTTAGTAAAAGGGTGCTGTTGTATCAATTCAACAATTTGCCGGTGTTCTTCTGCGCTCTCATCACCCAATTCTGCCATGCTTCCCAACATCAATATTTTATTGTTCGATGGCAATCGGGCAAAGTTATCTATTGCTGCTTTCATGCTTGATGGATTGGCGTTGTAAGCATCCAGCACAATGGTGTTGCCATCTTTTTGTATCAACTGCGATCGGCTGTTGGAAGGCACATAATTTTCAATAGCCGCTTTTATGTTTTCTTCAGGCACATGAAAATGTTTTCCTATTGCAGCGGCGCATAAAATATTAGGCAAATTATAATTGCCAACCAGTTGTGTTTTTATGATTGATGACAAGCCTTTTGTAAACTCCACTTCAACAAATGTTGAATCTTCTTTAGCTATGCCAACCACATCGCCGTTTTGGGTTCCATACCAATAAATCGCAGCGATGCCTGCACTCATTTCGTGCAGATAGTCATAATCGTCAAACGCAATGGCAGCGCCGTTTGTAGCCCTCATGTAATCGTACAATTCTCCTTTGCCTTTTCGCACGCCTTCCTCGCCGCCAAAACCTTCCAAATGTGCTTTGCCAACATTGGTAATAATGCCGTGTGTTGGTTGCGCATATTGGCAATATCCTTCAATTTCTTTTTGATGGTTAGCGCCCATTTCAATCACCGCCATTTGCGCGTCTCGTTTTACTTTTAAAAGGGTTAGCGGTATGCCAATGTGATTGTTGAGATTACCAGCCGTAGTGTACGTTTTATAATGCGATGAGAGCACAGCATGAACCAGTTCTTTCGTGGTGGTTTTGCCATTGCTGCCCGTAATACCGATGAACGGAACGGTAAATTGTTCGCGATGATGTTTGGCTAAGGCTTGCAAGGTTGCGAGCACATCATCCACCAAAATGATTCGTTTGTTTTCGCCCAAATTTTTCTCATCAGCAATGGCATAAGCGGCGCCTTTTTCCAAAGCCTGCAATGCAAACAAATTGCCATTGAAATTGCCTCCTTTTAAGGCAAAAAACAAATCGCCTTCCTGCAGCTTTCGCGTATCGGTTTGCACCGATGGATGTTGCAGATAAATCTGGTATAATTCTTCTATCGTTATCATTGCAATTTGTAAAATGGAAACGACGCAAGGTAATACTTACAAGCTATTGCAAAGGTTTTGGAAAGAGAGGGCCGGTTGGAAGCAACCTTGCATAATTTTGCTAAAAAAAACGACAAAGATTTTGTTTTTCAGAAATTTCTGTAACATTGCATCAGAAACATAGCTGATTCGTTCTAACTCAATTTTCCTTCAGCTCGCCAAAAGTTTCTTTTTTATCAATCATTAAGCAAGTTTATTTTCTTTTATTTAAATCCAGATTTATACTTATCTCGGAAATTTATCTGATTTCTTTTTATCTCTTTTTATGTACGATATTTTGCATTTAAACGACATGTTGGTGCCGGAGTTACAGGATGTAGCCGAGCAACTCAATATTCCCAACGCTAAAAAATTAAACAAACAAGATTTGGTGTATCAAATTCTCGACAACCAGGCTCTTCAAAACAACGATAAGCCTGCCGCCCCTGCTGAAAAGCCAAAGCGCAAGCGCACCGTAAAAGCCGCTTCTCATTCCAATGGTCAGGCTATTGCCGAGACCGAACAACCTTCTGCTGCCCCGAACAAGGAAGAAGCGCCAGCCGCTTCCTCGGAAGATGGTACTGCAGACGAGCCTGTAAAACGCCGCAAACGCAAGCCCATAGGAGCTCCTGCAACAATTGATGGTAATACAAACAGCACAAACGTTGATGGTAATGTAAACAGCATAAACAATACAGAAACTCCCAATGAAACCAGCAATGAGCTGCCCATTGAGAATGACAATGACATGCCGCAGATTTCGCCTGCATTTCTTGCCCTGCTGAATGGTAGCGGTGCGGATACTTTTGTGAGTGAAGATGCTGGAGACGACGATTTTGATGAAGAGGAAGAACCGGAAGAACCAGAAGAAGAACAGCGGGAAGTAATATTAAAACAGCCCAGACCTCAGCACAAAAAAGAACCTCAGTTCAACATTGAGTTTGATGGTGTGATTACCGGCGAAGGCGTACTGGAAATGATGCCCGATGGCTATGGTTTTTTGCGCTCATCTGATTACAATTATTTATCGTCGCCTGATGATGTATATGTGTCGCCATCACAAATAAAATTGTTCGGTTTAAAAACAGGCGATACTGTTGCAGGCTCTGTTCGTCCGCCCAAAGAAGGCGAAAAATATTTCGCCTTACTGAAGGTCGAAAACATCAATGGTAAAAGCCCGGATGAAGTACGCGACCGTGTTCCGTTCGATTATTTAACGCCGTTGTTTCCTTACGAAAAGCTCAATTTATTTACTTCACCCACCAACTTCAGCACCCGCATTATTGATTTGTTTTCGCCCATTGGCAAAGGCCAGCGCGGCTTAATTGTAGCGCAACCGAAAGTGGGCAAAACAGTACTGTTAAAAGAAGTTGCCAATGCCATTGCTGCCAACCATCCTGAATGTTATTTGATGGTGGTGCTGATAGACGAACGCCCCGAAGAAGTAACCGACATGGAGCGCAGCGTAAAAGGCGAAGTGATTGCATCAACGTTTGACGAACCGGCCGATAAGCACGTGAAGGTTTCGGCTATCGCATTGCAAAAAGCAAAACGATTGGTAGAATGCGGGCACGATGTAGTGATACTTTTGGATTCTATCACACGGCTTGCCCGTGCGCACAACACGGTTGCGCCCGCCAGTGGCAAGGTGTTAAGTGGCGGTGTGGAAGCCAACGCTATGCAAAAGCCCAAACAATTTTTTGGCGCTGCGCGAAAAATTGAAAACGGCGGCTCTCTTACCATTTTGGCAACGGCTTTAATTGATACCGGCAGCAAAATGGATGAAGTGATTTTTGAAGAGTTCAAAGGTACCGGCAACATGGAATTGCAACTCGACAGAAGACTTGCCAACCGCCGCATTTTCCCTGCTATTGATTTGGTAGCATCCTCTACCCGCCGCGAAGATTTGTTGCTGGAAAAAGACGTTTTGAAACGCATGAATATTCTTCGTTTGTACATCAACGATATGAACACCGAAGAAGCGATGAACGAATTATTAAAACGCATGAGAGGCACCAAAAGCAACGAAGAGTTTTTGGCAAGTATGAATGGATAATTATCTTTCTTTTATAATGAAAACGGTTCTGCATAATTTGGTGCAGAACCGTTTTGTTTTTGCGTGAGTTAGCCACTAAGACTCAAAGAACACAAAGAATGTATTTCAAAATTGTGAAAAAACAAACTTCCAGAAATTCAATAAAAAGAGATAAAACCTGTTACACGAAAGGTGCGTAGGCACGGACGGATGCGCGGAGCGATCATGCCGTCCTTGATCTTTTTTGTTACTTTTTTCCATCAAGGGAAAAAAGTAAATATAAATTATGAGTATAGTAAACAAAGATTTCAAACCTAAATGAATATTTGCTCCGTGTCTTTGCGGTTCAAAAAAGCCGTGTTCCATTTATATTACTTCGCTTTCCAATCATTATTGCTTTCATCCGCATCTACCCAAATGCCGCCTTCAATTTTTGCAGATGCAACCGTTTTAGTAGAAGGAATAACAACCGAAGTTGCTTTTTGATTGGCACTCCACACATCCGATGTTTGATGAAATGTTTGTATGCTGCCATCGCTGTAGGTAACCACCAAATCAAAAGGCGCAGCAAAGCCGCCCATATTTTGAACGTAAGCCACACTTTCTTTTTTATTCGCCACAATATTCTGCAAAGCCAGATCAATGTACCCGTTTGAGAAAAACCAGTTGCTCCAAAACCAATTCAGATTTTTACCCGACACATTGTTGAATGTATAAAAGAAATCCCAGGGAATTGGATGTTTGCCATGCCAACGGTCCATGTATTCGAGCAGGCATTTTTTAAACAAAGTATCGCCCAGCATTTCCTTCACAGCGAGATAGCCCAACGATGGCTTTCCATACGCATTGTTTCCGTAAGCAACGCCATTCAGCACATTGGCAGGTGTAATAATCGGCAAATCTTCTTCTGTGCTTTTATCGTGAATCCAACCATTCACCCGAAACATTTTAAAAAAGTTATCAGCCGCTGCTTTTCCCAAATCATTGATGCCAATTAAATATTCAAACGTAGTAGCCCAGCCTTCATCCATAAACGCATAACGGCTTTCGTTAATGCCCATATAAAACGGCATGTAAGTATGCGCAATTTCATGTTCGGCAACAAAACGGCTGAACTCTAAGCTTTCCGTATGGCTGTCATTAATCATCATTGGATATTCCATGTCGGCTTGCCCTTGCACTGCTGTCATTTTTGGATATGGATAAGGCTGTCCCGGAAAGTGGCGCGATAACCAGCCCAACGCATGGGTTCCAAAATCCACCATGTGATGAAAGTCCTGTGCGGTATCATCAAACGCAGCCTGCATACTCACACGGCGATGCGTAACATCATCCACTACCACGCTGGCAGCGTCCCACACATAATGGTCGCTAATGGCAAGGGCAACATCGGGCACATAAGTGGCCGTCCATTTCCACGTGTTCGTTTTGTTTTTGGCAGTTATTTTTTTGTCCAGCATATCGCTTAGTGTAGCGATGTGAACCGTAGAATCGGAAGTGGCTGCCTGTTGCAAACGCTGCACAACATGGGGTTGTAAAACAGCATCTTTATTTTGCAATTCGCCGGTTGACCACACCACAAAATTTTGCGGAACCGTAACGCTCAAAGTATAATCGTTGAAGTCGCTGTAAAACTCCTGGAAGTTTGTAAAATCGGTTTTGTCCCAACCATTGTAATCATCGTACACCGATACGCGCGGATAAAAATAAGCAAGATAAAAAGTGGTAGAATCCAGCGCCCCTTCGCGACCGCTTTGTTTGGATACATCGTAATGCCAGGAAATGTTCAATTTCAAGGAATCCTTTGATGGCAAGGCATCGGGTAAAGCAACCGGATACCAGGTGTAATGATAGCCATCTTCTTTCCAGGGCACTGCTTTTCCATTTATAACAAATGAATCAATGGTAACGCCTTCTGTAAGATAATCTTTACCGGCCGGATCGAAGCGAATGGCGCCGGGCTTGTGAATATTGGCAATTATGCGAATGATAATATTTTTCAACGCATTCGGACTGTTGTTGAAATACGTGATGCTTTCGCTGCCACGAATGGTTCGGTTGGGCGGCGCAGCAGTAATGCTGATGTTGTAGCGACCAAAGTTTTGCCAATACTTACCACCCGGTCGTCCATCCGGTGAGCGTGTTTCGTTGTTGTAAGCTTGTTTAATATTGCGCGGCATGTACAAATCCTGTGAATGAGCAACCATCGCGCTGGTTACAATCATCAGTAACAAGAATCCTTTTTTCATGTTCAATTATTCAGCCTGCAACATAAATCAAACTGTGTTATGTTTTGTTTTTTGTGATGAATGAACGTATAAAAAATGGGCAAAAACAAACATAACTACAACCGAATGTTTATTGCAATGACGCCATTGATTTTTGCCATCGGAAAATAATAATTTTCAGTAACCGGAGAGCTTGCATAATTATAAGAAAATGTATAACCGTTCGGTTCGTATTCTCTGCTAAAAAGGTTATTAAATTGACCTATTAAACTCCATTCTTTAAACACCACTTTTTTGAATGTATAAATGAGACGTGCATCTTCAGTAAAGTAATTGCGCAGGCTTCTTTTTACATTTTGCGTATTATCTAAATACTGCCGTGAAACGTACTTACTCAACAAGCTGATTTCAAAATTTTTGATAGGTAAAATATTGATTGAACCATTCGCAATGATTGAAGGTGAAAAAGAAATATCGGTGTTGTTATGCTGAATAGATTGCTGGCCTGTGTAATTAAAATCAGCATCGTATTCATCAATGTACTCGGTAAACGATTTAATTTTGTTGCAGCTGAAAGTCGCACCGGTATTGAGATTCAGCCATTCGTTTGCTTTTGCACCAGCTTGCAGTTCAATGCCCGCACGATAACTGTTCGGCACATTCACACGCGTGTAAGCACCAATGTCGTTTATCTTCCCGGTAAGCACCAACTGGTTTTTATATTGCATGTAATAGAGCGTTGCGCTCCAATTGAATGTTTTGTTTTGATGAGAAACATTCGCTTCCCAATCGTATAGGTTTTCTGCATTCGGTTGTGTTGTTTTGCCTGCTTCAAAATCATCGCGATTCGGTTCTTTGCCGGCTACGGCATAACTTACATACGCACTCCAGTTGTTGTTGATATAACTCAAACCAGCCTTCGGGTTGAAGAAGGCAAAATCACGGTTAATGTTCAACTTCGGATTATCTTCAAAGCCATTCATATCATAGATTACACGGCGGTATTGAACATCGCCGAACAAGCTAAAATAATTGTTGAATTGATGCAGCCACTTAGCATATACATTCACATCTGTTTTATAAGCCGGCATTCGATAATACTCATAATTATTAGGCGCTCCGCCATTCGCCGTCCATATCACATTTGCATAATGCCAGCCATTGTATTTTGACGCACTTCCACCCAATGTGATCTCATCAGTTCCGGTTTTCTTTTGCAGAGAAAATGTAGTTCCGTAAAAAGAATTATCTAACCATCGGTCGCGTATCAAATCGGTTTGCGATATCGTATCATTACCGTTAATCACATTGCTCAAACCATAATTTGCATAGGTTTGGTTATGCTCATATTCTTCATAATATCCTCTCCCGCGCGTTAAAAATGCAGCGATGTTTAGTGATAAATGTGATGCGAGTTGCTGATTCCAAAACAACTGGTAATTGTCTTGCTGATAGTTGTCAGTTTGGTTAGGGTAATTGTACAAATTGTACGTTCTCTTATTGCTGTTGAACAGGTTGACGGAATCGGCTGGCGTAAAAAAATAAGTGCCGATGTTATTGTTGTAGAAGTTCTGTAAGTCTTGCCCGGAGCCGAATAGCTTTGCTTCAGGCACGCCGTTCCATGCCTGGTAGGTTTTTTCTTTCCCGGTAAAAATATTCAACCGCAAAGACGTTTTGTTGCCCAAATAAGCAGCTGAAAAATAAGCCGATCCTAAACGGCTGCTGGCTCTGTCAATAAACCCATCGGAGTTAATGCGGCTCAGTCGTGCATCAACCGTAAAATGATTGTTTAATAAACCACTGCCTACTTTAACGGTGTTCTTCCAGGTTTTGAAAGAACCATAGCTGTTATTGATTTCTGCGTATGCTGAATCGTGTATTTCATTTGTACTTAAATTGATGGTAGCACCAAATGCGCCAGCACCATTGGTTGAGGTTCCAACGCCGCGTTGAATTTGCAAAGAAGAAACCGAAGAAGCAAAATCGGGCAGATCAACAAAATAGCTGATGCTGCTTTCTGCATCGTTGTATGGAATGCCGTTTAATGTAACGTTGATGCGGGTTCCGTCGGTTCCACGAATGTGAATGCCCGTATAGCCAACGCCGTTTCCGGCATCAGAATTTACTACAACTGAAGGTGTTTGGTTTAATAAAAAAGGCAGGTCCTGCGCAACATTATTCTTAGCAATCTGGGCACCCGATATATTTGTTTTTGTAAACGGCGAACGCTCTGAAGCCCGCACGGAGCGCACTTCCAAAGGTTCTAACGCAGCCGCATCATCTTCCAAAACAAAATGGAGACTTGTATCTTTCTCATCAATCGAAATGGATTGCGAAGCTTCTAACTTACCCACATAATTTGCGGTAATATTGGCATTGCCTTTTAAAATATGGGCAAAAACAAACTCACCATTTGCACCGGCGGTGGCTGTTGTTTTTTTACCTGAAATTGTCAACACTACATTGGCGCCTTGCAAGGGCATTTTGTTTTTGCTGGTGACGATTCCACTAACGGTTACTTGTGCATGTACAACAACAGCGATGAGGAGGCTTGTTATTGTTCCCAAAACTTTCTTTACGTTCATAAAAAAATGTTTGAGAACAGGAAATGTGGCTAACGGAGAGGAGAGTATAAAATATATCTGCCTTCCCTTCGCAGGCATTACCCTGTTCAGGTTCTACGGGTGTAATCTCAGCTTCCTCCGCCTGTGGCGGATTCAGCACCCCGGGAATTTAAAATGATGTTTATGCAAAAAGCATTTGTAAAAACGCATTTTGCAGGTGCAAAGTAAAGGCAGAATTTTTATACTGATGTAACCTTTTATTGCCATCTTCGTTTTGCATACAGAAATGAAAATAATGAAACGAATTGTAGTCTTGTTGTTGCTGGTTATTTGCGTAAAAACAAACGCACAGAATTTAGTGTACGATGCCAATGCCGAAGTGAGAAATGTGCCTGCTTTCAATGGTGTGAGTACGGGCGGTGGCATTACAGTATATCTTTCGCAGGGCAAGGAACAAGCGATTGCTGTGAGTGCTGACGATGTAAAAAATGTTGGCAAAATAAAAACCGAAGTGAAGAACGGCGTGTTGAAAATTTATATAGATGCTGCCCTCTGGAACAACTGGAGCTGGGGCAACAAAAAAATAAAAGCTTATGTAACGGTTACAGAACTAAACAGTCTGGAACTATCCGGCGGTTCGGTAGGTAAAATTGTAGATGCACTTACTACTAACAGCCTGGATTTGGAATGCCACGGCGGAAGCATTATTAACGGAAATATTACGGCATCAAAATTATCGCTTCGCCTAACCGGCGGCAGCATTGCCACCATCAGCGGTACGTTTGGAAATGCCGATATTGATGCCAGTGGCGGCAGCATTGTAAAAGATTTCGATGCGGCTGCAGACGTTTGCAAAGTGGATGCTTCGGGCGGTTCGGTAATTAGCTTTACAGTGAACAAAGAATTAACGGCTGATGCCAGTGGCGGAAGCATTATCAATTACCGCGGGGCAGGTATTATTAAAAGCGTTGACACCAGCGGCGGAAGTGCTGTAAAGAAAAAAGAATAAAGTTTTTCTTCGCCAATTGGTTGCATCAAGCTATATTTGCAGCCCCAATCGGATAAACGGGTTGGTACAAAAAAGTTCTTACTAAATTATTATATCGCGAAGTAGAGCAGCGGTAGCTCGTCGGGCTCATAACCCGAAGGTCACTGGTTCGATCCCAGTCTTCGCAACACAAGGAAAGCCTCATCAATTTTGATGAGGCTTTTGTGTCTTATGCTTTACAAAGTTCGCTTTGATTTTTACTCATACATACTTGCAATTCAATTATCATTCGCTGAAAAGCCCCGTAAGGGATACCTGTTTATAGAAAAGACCAAAAACAAATGGGCTCTGTAGGAGCCATCCGTCTGTTATTTACAGGTAGCTCCTTCGGAGCAAACACTTTCACGGTAGCTGCTTTTTTCTACAAACAGGTAGTGCCGATGGCACTGTTATGAACTACTTCTTAATTACCTCTGCAGCAAAGCCAATCTCTATAAATCCACCGCCTGGCTTCCTCCATGCAAAGCCACTGTTTTTCCGTTCCAAACAAATGTGCCGTTTACTTTAGCCGGTAATACAACCGTTCCTTTTATACGATTTCCCTTTCGTTCCAGCGATACCGAAATCGTTCCATCAGGGTGCGGCATACTTCCTTTTATAGAAGTTAACTCGCCAGGCGCAGGTGCAATGGTAACAGTTTTAAAATGCGGCGAAGAGGGCATGATTCCGCAAATCGTAGCCAGAAAATCGTACAGCGGGCTCGCGCTCCAGGCATGGCAATCAGAGCGCGTTGGATCAGGTTGCTCTGCAAAGGTTGTAAGACCGTTGGCAATCATATTCCGCCAGGGTTTCAATTGGCTATAATATAAGTTTCCCATACCCGCTTTCTTCAAGGCTTGTGTGAGATAGAAACGATAATAAAAAGTAGCCTGCGTTAGTGTTGTATCATACAAAATGGTCTTCATCACTTCCCCTTCGTTTTCTTTTATACAACCTGTCAATATTGCCATAATCCCCGCATGTTGACTAAAGCTCTTCTTATCCGGCGTGTCGCTCATAGTACCTTTGGTTTTGTCAAAACAATTGGCGTAGGTACCGGCAGATAACTTATCGGCAAGCATACTGCAATGGGCAGCTTCTTCATCTTGTTTAAAATAACTGAAAAGAGTTGCCGCCTGTTGCAGTGTATAAACATATTGCAGTGTTACCACCGCACTGTTACCATCATTCGCACCGGGAGGCGTACCACCGGGAAAAGCAGAAGCCCAGTCGGTAAAATTCCACCAGTTCATCGGTCCCAGCATGTTTTTGTTTTTGTCAATATTTTGTTCATACCAGTGCAATACTCCTTTTACTGCTTGCAACTTGCTTTCAACAAACGCATCATCCGGCCGGTGCATCAGGTAGTCGTACAACATGCTAATCCAAAACAAGGAAAACGGCGGAATTACCTGCAGGCGGCTGCTTGGGTATCTGCCCTGCGTTAATCCTTCAGCAATGCGTGAGTTGTAAAAGTCGGTAATCGCTTTTCGCATTAGCCTGTCATCGCCGGTGATGTACAACGAAATCAGCGATTGTATGCGCGTATCGGCTTCGTATTGCAATTGCTCATAGTAAGGGCAATCGAAATACGTTTCACCAGCGCATAGTCTTGCCGTGCGCCAGCCCACGTCCCACACCGCTTTCAGTGCCGTATCGTTACTGCTGAAAGAAGCTTTTTGCTGAAAAGGATAGCCGGTGTACATGCCGTATAAATCATCAATCACCAGCGGCTCATCGTTTGTTTTTACCTCAATTTGTAAATAGCGATACGTGCGAAACCAAAGCGGGCGAAAGGTTTTGTTGTTACTGCCATCGGGCACAAACACATCATAGTTGCCAATTGCTGTTTTGCCTTCAATGTCATTGCGGTTTCCTTTTCGCCCGTTTTTATCAAACAAAGCTTCGTCGTAAGTAAGTTTGATAACAGCATCTTTACCACCGCTTACCGTGAGTTGTGGATAAGCCACCGTATTAAATGTCTGATCGAGCAATACGCTTGCAGTAGTATGTGCAGGAATGGTTACCGGATGAGCCCCTTTAATAAACCCTGCATCTGTCATCCCGTTCATTCTGCGGCTCGTAACAATGCGCTGTTGTGTTTCTTCCATCAGCGGAATGGTTCGGGGCACCAGCGTCCATAAGTTATCGCTGCCAACGCCCCAGGGCACAGGCTGAGCAAGTGTTACAGCGTTTTGCCACGTGGTATCGTTATAAGAAGAAGCTTGCCAGTTCCACGGATAGTGTTCGGCGCGAACTGAATCGCCCGGACCAATCACCATGTAAGTGTGCAACCGGCTTCCGTTATCTGTTGAGCAAGGAAAATAAGCACTGTCTTTCATCACCTTCCAACTGCTATTTGTATTTACCACTCCTGATGTTTCATTATCGCCCTGCACTACAAATGCGGTTTGGTTGGTGATCTGTGCCACGGCTGCCCATTCTGCCATGTTCCAAACCAATGCAGCTATCGTATTACTGCCACTGTGCAGGTAAGAGGCAATGTTTACCGTTTCAAAATTCCAATGCGCCAAATCGCCTCTGGCAGGACCACTACATACCGGCTCGCCGTTTACAAACAAGCGGTAGCGATTGTCTGCCGATACATGAATAATGAAGCTATCTGATTGATTGGTAAGTGTAAAGCTTTTTCTGAAATGATATACTCCATACTCCCGTTGCGAAATGCCGGGACAGCTTATCCAGCCTGCCTTCCAGTAATCATTAAGCAGGGAAGGTGCAATAGTTTGTGCCCATAAATTTTGACAAAAACAAAGCAGAAGAAGCAAAGCAATTGTGTTGCGAATCATGTGTGATGATTGATGAAGGGAAGATAGGAAAATGTAGTTACGACGCAATATGTGTTGCAAAGATGTTTTTGGGTAGTGACGCAGTTTGAAAATGTAGTGTTTCTTCATCCCATTCCAATTATCAAACATAGGATGACAATAACACTAAATGTCTCTACAAAATGATGCAAAAACAAACTTCGTTTCTTATCTTTTAAAACCACCCGGCATCTTCGGCATTCCCATGCCCATTGGCATTTTGTTCATCATCTTCATCATTTCGCGCATCTGGTCAAACTGCTTCATAAATGCGTTCACTTCACTCAGTTCTTTGCCGCTGCCTTTGGCAATGCGTTGCTTGCGGCTTGGGTTAATTAAATCAGGATTAGCGCGTTCCTGCGGCGTCATCGAGTGTATAATAGCTTCCACACCTTTAAAGGTATCATCGCTGATGTCAATGTCTTTAATAGCTTTGCCAACGCCAGGAATCATGCCCATCAAATCTTTCAGATTCCCCATGCGTTTGATTTGCTGAAGCTGGTCTAAAAAATCCTGGAAATCGAATTGATTTCTGCGGATTTTTTTCTCTAATTTTTTTGCCTGTTCTTCATCAAATTGTTCCTGTGCTTTTTCAACCAGCGAAACAATATCACCCATGCCCAAAATACGTTGCGCCATGCGTTCGGGATAAAACACATCGAGTGTTTCCATCTTCTCGCCGCTGCTGATAAACTTAATGGGTTTGTTTACCGTGTATTTGATGGAAAGTGCAGCACCACCGCGTGTATCACCATCCAATTTGGTAAGAACCACACCACTAAAATCCAAACGATCATTAAAGGCTTTGGCAGTGTTTACGGCATCCTGTCCCGTCATGCTATCTACCACAAATAATATTTCAGAAGGATGAACTGCTGCTTTAATATTCGCTACTTCCGTCATCATCGCTTCATCAATTGCCAAACGACCGGCGGTATCAATAATGACTACATTTTTGTTTTTGGTTTTGGCTTCTTTTATTGCGTTTTGCGCAATGTCAACAGGGTTTTGATTTTCCCGTTCTGAATAAATTTCCACACCAATTTGCCCAGCCAAAACAGTAAGTTGATCAATAGCTGCAGGACGATATACGTCTGCCGCAACCAGCAGCGGCGATTTGCCCTTTTTAGTTTTGAGGTAATTTGCCAGTTTGCCGCTGAACGTAGTTTTGCCACTACCCTGTAAGCCTGCAATTAAAATAACGGCCGGCGTTCCGTTGAAATTGAAAGCCGCTTCGGTGCCGCCCATCAAATCGGCGAGCTCATCTTTTACAATCTTTACCATTTGCTGGCCGGGACTTACAGCAGTCAGCACTTTTTCGCCAAGGGCTTTGTCTTTTACACGGTCGGTAAATTCTTTGGCAATTTTATAGTTTACGTCGGCATCAATCAGGGCGCGGCGAATGTCTTTTACAGTATTGGCAATGTTAAGATCGGAGATGCGGGCTTCGCCTTTTAAATTTTTAAACGCACCTTCTAACCGCTCAGTTAAATTGTTGAACATCTATCGGGAATATTTTTTCGGTAAAAACAAATCGGGCAGCAAAGATAGCGCAGATGCGCACTAAGTATCGTTGTTGAAAACAAAAAAGTGAGCCTGTTGCAGGCTCACTTTTTTCTCACTACTTTCTTTACTTATTACTTTGCCACTACCAGTTGTTGTGTATAGATTGATTTGTCTTTGGAGATGATTTTTACAATGTACATACCTGCTGAAAGGTTACTCACATTGATGTTATTGTTACCCGGCTGTATAATGTTTCGTATTACCGCAGTTCCACTTGTATTGTACACTATCATTTCACCCCGGTCCTGTTCTTTAATGCTGTTGATATAAAGCGTTGCTTGGCTACGGGCAGGATTTGGAAACATCTTCACTTCTTGGGTACTGGTGCCACGTTGAAATGTTTCGGGTAAATAAGAATAATGGTTCATTTCCGTGTTGTTCTGCGGAGCAATAGTATCTTGCTGTGCGCTTGCTGTTGTTGCCATTCCCATTATCGCTGATAACAGAAAAGTATAAAGTAAATTTCTCGTTCTCATAATCTTTGCTTTTATACCTATATTAAATTTCAATACCGTGCCAAACTTGCGAAAGAAACAACTTTGCGTTTGCGCATTGTTAATGGAATTGCGGTGCATAGTTTGTTTATGTTTTATTTTGCGCTTTTGTTCTATTCCAACAAATTGTTTTACTTATGATTCAGCGTTCGCAAAGTATTTGGTTACTATTAGCTGCAGTATGCGCTTTTTTAACAATAGAGTTTCCTTTCTTTTACATCAACAGCATTACGCCAGGCATTGCTACTGTTGAATATACTGCCAAAAGCAATTTGTTGCTGGTAGTGCTTACGTCTATCTTAGGCGCCTCTCTTTTGTTCCTCATTTTTTTATACAAAAACAGAAAGCTGCAACTGCGGCTAACCCTGGTTGCTTTTGTGGTAAGTCTGTTGACTATTTACTTGTTTTTCCAATACGGATATATGTCCCAAAACCCAAAGCCAGGCATTGCTTTATCGTCTGTATTCGCTTTTTTTATTCCTGTTTTGTGTGTGTTGGCGATGATGGGAATCAGAAGAGATATGAGATTGATTAAGAGTCTGGATCGGATTCGATAAGAGAGAAGTAATTTTATGTATGCTGATAAATTAATTGAATAATATAATTGCAAGCATCTGTTTACGCCGGAAAAAAAGCAGAGAAATACAATTAAAGAAACATAGTTTCAATAGAAGACGCGGAAATATTTATTTTGTTTCATTGAACATACTCACACCACACTCTCCACACTCAAACCCACCACTTCTCCATGCATCCGTTTCAAAAAACGATGCACATCTTCCATCGTTTTTACATCATCTGCAATCAATAAAAAGTTTTTACTGGCTTGTTTCAAACGGGCTTTATTGGTGCCGGTTTGTAAATAATCGATAACGCGCTTAAACAAGTCGCTTTCGAAGTATGGCGAATCAGGGCGATTGATGAAATAACAACGCAGTGTATTGTCTTTCAAACTCATTTTTTCAAAGCCTAAATCAATAGCCAAACGGCGACAACGAACGGTGGTAAACAAGTCTTCTACCTGCTTCGGCATCGGTCCGAAACGGTCGGTCATTTCAGTATGAAAAGCCTCCAGGTCGCGTTCATCTTCGCAGTTATCAAGTCTTGTATAAAGCGATAAGCGTTCGGTGATGCTTTCTACATAATCATCAGGAATTAGGATTTCCAAATCGGTATCAATGGTACAATCGGTTACAAAATCGTCCTGCTTGCTAATCTCTTCTTTGAACAAATCTTTGAATGAAGTTCGCTTCAGTTCACGCACCGCTTCTTCCAGTATTTTTTGATACATTTCAAAACCAATCTCTGCCATAAATCCGCTTTGCTCGCCACCCAACAAATTGCCTGCACCGCGAATATCTAAATCGCGCATCGCAATCTGGAAGCCACTTCCCAACTCGCTGAATTGTTCTAAGGTTTGCAAACGCTTGCGGCTATCGGTTGGCAAGGTACTCATTGGAGGAGCCAGCAAATAACAAAACGCTTTCTTGTTGCTTCTGCCAACGCGACCACGTAATTGGTGCAAATCACTCAAACCAAAATGATGCGCATTGTTTACGATGATGGTGTTTACGTTCGGAATATCAACACCGCTTTCAACGATATTGGTGCAAACCAAAACATCATATTTGCGATCAATAAAATCCAGTATTTTTTCTTCTAACTGATCGCCTTCCATTTGCCCATGCGCATACGAAATGCTTAGGTCAGGACACTGTGCCTGAATCATGGCTGCCATCTCAGGCAAACCCTGCACACGGTTATGAATAAAGAACACCTGCCCGCCTCGTTCTGTTTCATAATAAATGGCATCGCGGATAGCTTCAGCATTGAAGATTTGCACTTCTGTCTGAATAGGTTGCCGGTTGGGCGGCGGCGTATTAATGATGCTCAAATCGCGTGCACCCATCAGACTAAAATGAAGCGTGCGGGGAATGGGAGTCGCCGTAAGTGTCAAGCAATCTACGTTTGTTTTTAGCGTTTTTAATTTCTCTTTATGGGCTACGCCAAACTTTTGCTCTTCATCAATAATCATCAAACCCAACTCTTTAAACTTCGCATCTTTCGACAGCAATGCGTGTGTGCCAATAATGATGTCAACTTTACCATCTACAAGCTTTTGATAGGTTTCTTTTTTCTCCTTTGATGATTTAAAACGGTTCACATAATCAACCGTTACCGGGAACTCTTTTAATCTGTCTTCAAAGGTTTTGTAATGCTGAAACGCAAGGATAGTGGTTGGCACTAACACTGCCACTTGCTTACCATCGAGCACTGCTTTAAAAGCCGCGCGGATGGCCACTTCTGTTTTACCAAAGCCTACATCACCACACACCAATCGGTCCATTGGCGACTGCTGTTCCATGTCTTTTTTTACATCGGCTACAGCCGTTGCCTGGTCGGGCGTGTCTTCATAAATAAAAGACGCTTCCAACTCGGCTTGCATATAGTTATCGGGTGCAAAAGCAAAGCCGTGCTGCGACTTGCGTTGCGCGTATAATTTGATTAAATCAAAAGCAATTTCTTTGACCTTTGTTTTTGTCTTTTCTTTCAATCTGTTCCATACATCACTGCCTAATTTATTCACCTTTGGAACAGTGCCTTCCTTACCCGTATACTTGCTGATTTTATGCAGTGAGTTGATGTTCACATACAATATATCACCGTCTTTATAAATGATGCGAACCGCTTCCTGCAAGCGTCCGTTTACTTCTAATTTTTGCAAGCCGCTATACGTTCCCACGCCATGATCAATATGCGTTACAAAATCGCCGGGTTGCAAGTCCCGCAAGGTTTTCAGCGTGAGGGCTTTATTTTTATTATAGGCTTGCTTTACGCGGTATTTATGGTATCGTTGAAAGATTTGATGATCGGTATAACACACCACTTTTAAATCCTCATCAATAAAACCTTCGTGAATAGAAGTAGCAACGGGAATGAATTGAATATCGGTTTTTAAATCGTTGAAAATAGTGGTTAAGCGTTCTAATTGTTTAGCTTGTTCAGCAAAAATATAGATGCTGTATTTCGCACTTTCGTGTGCTTTTAAATCTTTGATTAAAAGGTCGAACTGGCGGTTGAAAGAAGGTTGCGATTTGGTAGCGAAAGACACCTCATCCCCAACCCCTTCTCCACGAGTGGAGAAGGGACTATGTGTAGCAACTTCACCGTTTTGCAACCCTGCGGCGAAGTAAGGTTTATAGCCAAACTCTACAATGTGCCGTTGCCCAAGTTGACGCTCAATAGTGGCTGCGGGCGTAAAGTCCTGCAAGCTCACTTCTTTTAAAATTTTGGTATCATCTTCATCGTCATCTTCACTTTGCAAAAGCGCGGCAGCTTTCCGCGTCATGCCTTCTGCTTTTAGCCTTTCGCTTTCTTGTTTTACTTGCTGGGCATCTGCTTTTGTACGTTCTAAAAACAATCCCAAATCTTCTTCTTCTACTTCTATTTTTTCCTTAATCACATCCCAGTCTTTTAGCCAGACAATCGTGTTCTCGGGAAGAAATTCGAGCAAGGAAACTTTATCTCCGGTTTGAAATTGTGTTTCTACATTGGGTATGATGGAAACCTGCAAGAGCTTGCGCTCGCTCAACTGCGATTGTGGATCGAAGATTCGGATGCTGTCCACTTCATTGCCAAACAACTCAACACGATATGGCTTTTCGTTGCCAAACGAATAGATGTCTAAAATGCCGCCACGCAAAGCATATTGTCCGGGTTCATACACAAAATCGCTTCGCACAAAACCATACATGCCAAACAATTCCAGCAAGCTTTCTAAATTGATGGTATCATTCACTTTGATGTTGATGATATTGCCGCTTAACGTTTTTGGTAATACCACTTTTTCAAAGAGCGCTTCGGGATAGGTAACAATTATTTTCTTATTGCCGCCGGCAGACAACTTCGTCAACGCTTCTGTTCGCAACATTACATGTGAGCTGTTGAGCAGGCGAAAATTCTTTCTGTTTTTGAAAGACGAAGGAAAATAGAACAAATCCAAAGCATCGGTTAAGTTCTCCAATGTGTTCTGAAAGTAAGCCGCTTCTTCTGCATCATTCAACACCACCAAATGATTCAACCCTTGCGTGTTTGGATGCGCAAACACAGATGCCACAATGAATTCAGCACTGCTGCCCTGCAGGTTTTTTAGGAATATTTTTTCGGTAGAAGTTTCAGTAGGGGCAAAAGAAAGCCGGTGCGTTAGCTGTATAACGCGCTCGTTACTCTGATACTGCTGAAGCAGTGTATGTAGATTCATAAATAGGGCTGCAAAGATACGACAGGCGTGGGTTGTGTAAAAGTTTCAAGGTGCAAGGGATTGTTAGAAAAAGATGGAGAGTTTTGCCAGATTCACAACCAGTTCTACCGAATTCAAAATTGAGTTATTGGTTTTTCTTTTATAACTGACTTTCGGTGAAATTATCAAGGTTGAGATATGAAATCAATAATAGCTACTGCAATCAGTTTAATTTTTCTTTTCAATAATTCCTCCATGTATGCACAGTCAAACGAAGTTAGTTTTCTTATTGATACTACCATTTCAATTATGCAACGCAATGCTGTAAATGCAAAAAATGTTAATTGGGATATGTTGAAAAAAAGCGTATTGATAAAAGCGAAAGGCATAGAAAATCCTTGTGAGCTTGGTCCGACAATGAGATATTTATATCAATTTATCAATGATTTTCATGGTACTTTTTTCTACAAGGACAGCACATTTCAATGGCAACGTAATGAACCAAAAGTTTCAGATAGTATTATGAATGAATGGAAGAGAGGTGTGAGTATTAAAACAATGGTTCTTCAAAACAATAATGGATACCTACGAATTCCTTCTATGCCTGTTGCATCGCAAGCGGATTTTAATATCAAAGCGCAAAGATTGAATGATAGTCTTTGCTCATTATTATTAAAAAATATAAAAGGTATCATAATAGATTTACGATTAAATGGCGGCGGTGCCATGCAACCTATGATACTAGGCGTACAGCATTTGCTAACTCAGGGAATTATTGGTTCATTTCGAACAAAGAAAGAGGATGATTGGGTAATAAAAAACAATAGTTTTTTTGTTGATACTGCTTTGCTTTCACAAATAAATCCTACTTGCAAAATAAATGCGCAGGAAATGCCTGTTGTTATATTAACAAGCCCGCAAACTGGTAGTTCTGCAGAGTGTTTCATAATTGCTTTTCAAGGTAGAAAAAATACAGTTTTGTTAGGTTCTGAAACTGCAGGTTATATCACTGTGAATACAGGCTTCCAAATTAATGATACTGCATTTATCAATCTTTCAGTAGGGTACAGTGCAGACAGATCGGGAAAAGTTTATAAAGAGGCAATAAGGCCAGACATTCCTTTTGAAAGTACTGACAAGTTTAATGATATTGAAAGCGATGGGAAAGTAAAAGCTGCAATAATATGGCTCCGTGATCACCGCAACTAAGTAGTTTTAAAGATTAAACTCTAACATTACATTAGTAAACAACATGAACAGAAAACAATTTCTACTGTTACTATTTGTTTTCATTACCTGCCGTACATCAGCACAAATCAAATGGAGAGACGATTCCATTCCATTTTCACAAGTTGAATGGAACAATATGTCAACCTCGTACATTGATAACCCTGATAAGTTAATTGCCATTGTAACGGCGATTCCTTATAACGGTATTGATGAAGTAGGGGATAATACAGAGCTCGATTATTTTTTCACCAGCTCTTATTATAAGTATCAATCGAATCTATCCAATCATTTTCAAAAGTTAGATACTTATGATTCAGGTAACGTTTATTTTCTGACACCGGGCATTTTCAAAAGTAATGCCGCTGACTTTGAATATCGTATTTTGAAAGATGGAGATTCGGTAGTAAAAGGCTGGAGCACTATTACACAGTTTGCTGATAGTAATTTTCAATTAAATACTTTCAAAAAATACTGTGGCTTTTTAGGTGGTTATCATACAACTTGGGATCATTTTTTAACCGTTCAGTTAAGAAGAAAAAGCAACGTCAAAACGGTAGCAGAGTCATCAGTTTATTGGAAGCAAATTCATCCGCGAATAAGTAGTATATATACCTCAAATGATCTAAACGCATTTTTGAAAAGGCTAAAGAAGTCATACGCAACACCTGATGAAGTGAACAAGGCAAAACAATGGATAGAAACCTATGCGAATAAAGATGACAGCATTCATCATCGCCCTAAAAAATTCATATTTGAAGCAAGTGAAAGTAACATCATTTTTTATTTGAATGCTTCTATCTATGCAAAAGAAGCACTTGAGTATTCGTTGATAAAAGATGGGAAAACAATCGTTGACTGGAAGCCGAACGATTATGATAACGATTTCATTTGGCTACACAATTTGAAGCATGGCGACTATATAATAAAGATGCGTTTCAGCAAACAACGGCATAATGTAACTTCCTATCCTTTCATCATTCAAGCCTATTGGTATCAAACCACATGGTTTTATTTTGCAGTCATTTTTGCGATTGGCTTACTGATTGTGTTTGGGATTTATTTTATTTTGAACAAAAGAAAATTAAACCGCGAAGAAACGAAAAAGCAGAGCAATTGCAATTGGAACAAAAATCCGTTCGCGCGCAACTCAATCCGCACTTTACTTTTAATGCATTGAGTTCAATTCAAAGCCTCATGAATCAAAACAAAATAGAAGAAGCGAATTATTATTTCACGGAATTCGGTTCTTTGCTTCGCACTTCATTGCACAACAACGAAAAGGAGCTATTGCCACTTGCAAATCGAACTGCAAACATTAGAGCAATACATTACATTGGAACAACTACGGTTTGGTTTTGCCTATAAAATAGACGTTGCAAAGAATATCAATAGCAGCAGCATAGAAGTACCGTCATTGCTATTGCAGCCCTTGGTTGAAAATGCCATCAAACATGGCATTTCTCATTTGCAAAATGATGGTCAAATCAGTGTTGAAGTTACATCGGAACAAACCGATTTGTTGATAAAAATAAACGACAATGGCAAGGGCTTTTCTCCGCAGGATGAACAAAAAGGTTATGGTTTATTGCTGACACAAGAAAGAATCCGGTTGTTCAATCAAAGCCACAAAGTAGAGAAGCTACAAATGAATATCAATAGTAATAAAGGGGGAACAACAATTACTTTACACTTTCTCAACTGGCTGTAATGTATGATGACTTGCGTAATTATTGACGATGAGCAAAACAACATTCTGAATCTGCAAATGCTATTACAAAAGCATTGCAACAACATAACCGTTTCAGCCACTGCTATGAATGCTGAGGATGGAATTGAAATTATCAATCAATAACAAACCCGATGTTGTTTTTTTAGACATTCAAATGCCCGGCAAAAATGGCTTTCAACTCTTACAATCGTTGCACCAATTTCGACTTTGAAATTGTCTTTGTAACGGCTTATGACCAGTATGGAATACAAGCTGTAAAATGGTCTGCATTGGATTATCTTATTAAAGCCCATTAAGATCGAAGAATTACAAGCCGCAGTAAAGAAAGCGGCTGAAAAATATGGGCAAAAGAAACAAAATGCGCAGTTGCAAAATTTGATGGCGCTGCTGCAACAAAAAGATAAGAGGGAAGAGCAACGCATTGCTTTGCCTTCTGCTAAAGAGATACGGTTTATTCAAGTGGCGCACATTGTTCGTTGCGAATCTACCAACAACTACACAACATTTTATTTGACCAACAGGCGAAAAAATATTGGTGTCAAAACCCATTTATGAATACGAGGAATTATTGAACGAATGGGGCTTTCTTCGCTGTCATCAATCGCATCTCGTGAATAAAAAATACATTAAAAGCTGGCTCAAAAAAGATGGCGATGTTTTGTTGCTGGAAGATGGAAGTGAAGTGCCGGTTTCAAGGCAAAAGAAGGAAATTGTGAAGAAGATGTTGTTGTGAAAATAGTTCAACATTTTCTTTGTGCTACTTTCTTTCTTCCCTTCTTCATGGTTCAAAAAAACTAATATCCCCGCATATTCTTCCCTTCCATAAAATGAATAAAGGCCCTGTTCACCACGCGGTTGCCACCCGGTGTAGGATAGTTTCCGGTAAAGTACCAGTCACCTGTATTCGTGGGGCAGCTATCATGCAAGTCTTCAATCGTTTGATAGATAACCTGAACAGGAATGTTCAAATCAGCCGGTGTTATCATCTCGGCAATTTTATTGGAAATGTCTTCAGGAGTAAACGGCTTGTAAATTTGTTTTACTAAGTTCTCATGATGCAGTTGATTGTTGCGCTGCGCTTCTTTGCATTGATCATACACACATTGTATTTTATCTTCCATGCCTTGCTTCTTCAATAAATCAATAGCAGCACGAAACGCAATGAAATCGCCTAATTTGCTCATGTCAATGCCATAACAATCCGGGTAACGAATCTGCGGAGCCGATGATACCACGATGATTTTTTTCGGCTCCAAACGTGCCAGCATTTTCACGATGCTTTCTTTCAACGTTGTACCCCGAACAATCGAATCGTCAATCACCACCAGCGTATCGTTGCCTTTCTTAACTGTGCCATACGTAATGTCGTACACATGCTGCACCATCTCGTTCCTGCTTACATCTTCGGTAATAAAAGTGCGCAGCTTTACATCTTTAATGGCAATTTTTTCCTGACGTATTTTTCGGTTGATTAACTCGCGCAACGATTCTTCATTCACATTGTTTCCCCAACTCATAATGCGCTGCACCTTGCGCAGATTCAAGTAGTCTTCCATGCCTTTCACCAAACCGTAAAAAGCCACTTCTGCTGTGTTGGGTATGTAAGAAAAAATAGTGTTTTTTAAATCGTAGGAAATGTTTTCCAGCACGCGGTTGCTTAAATGATAACCCAGCGAAATGCGCTCTCTGTATATCTTTTCATCGCTGCCTCTGCTGAAATAAATGCGTTCAAATGAGCAGGCTCTGCGCTCTTTCGGTTCCTGCGCATATTCCATCGTGTAATCGCCTTTGTCATCAATCACCAATGCGCACGCAGGCATCAATTCCTTCACTTCTTTTTCGCCCACATTAAAAGCCGTGCGAATGGCTGCGCGCTCGCTGGCCGCCACAATCACTTCGTCATCTATGTAATAATACGCCGGACGAATGCCGTGCGCATCGCGCGTTACAAACGAATAACCATTGCCCAGCAACCCACCGATGGTGTAGCCGCCATCAAACAAAGGCATTGCTTTTTTAAGAACACGTAAAACATCAGGTTCGTTGGGATGCAGATCATCTTCTTTCGCCAGAAAATGATGCAACACTTCCAGCATGGCGGCAAGGTCGCTTTGCTTTTGAAATTCGCCGGGTTCAATGTTAATCAAATCAAACAATTCTTCCGTGTTCACCAGGTTAAAGTTGCCCGCCAGCGCTATGTTTTTGCTCGGTACCAGATCGCGTTTGATGAACGGATGGCAAAACTCAACCCTGTTTCGTCCCTGCGTTCCATACCGAAGATGCCCCAGCAGCAATTCGCCCATAAAAGGTAAATTGCCCTTCATTAAACCCGGGTGTTTTTTCAGTTCAGGAAGATATTTTTCTATCTCGTGTACCTCGTGCCCAATCTTCATAAAAATGTCAGAAATAGGCTGCGGCTCGATGCTGCGGATGCGATGCAAAAACGGGTAACCCGGCTCCACATTTAGCTTCACGGCGGCAACGCCTGCACCATCCTGGCCGCGGTTGTGTTGCTTTTCCATCAGCAGGTACAGCTTGTTTAAGCCCCACGTGGCAGTGCCATATTTTTGAAGATAATACGAGAACGGTTTGCGAAGGCGAATGAAGGCTAAGCCACATTCATGTTTTATTTCGTCGCTCATTGTTTGTAGGAAGGCGCAAAGCTACAACATATTTCCACCACCCGAAACGATGTGCGCAGCGGGTTGATTTTTTGGCGATGTGTAAACAAAAGTGGTGTGAGTGATGAGTTGTGAGTTATGAGCTTTGAGCTACGAGTAGAACAGCCAATACAAAATACAGTTTATGTATCGAGATGCGACGCTCGGATTGAGCATCGTTGCGCCTACCGACAGGCAGGTTCTGAAAATAATTGGGCATTTCCAAAAGTGAGTATATCAACCGTAAAGTCGCTTAGTAGCACAAGGAAAGGATATATAAAGTGAAGCCGCCGCACCCGTCCTGGCGAGGCACGAAGCCATCTGTGCTATACGATAATTACTGCCAATAAGCAGTAATCACTCTTCATTCACAATTCACTATTTACAACTCACGGCTTCCTCACTATACACTTTACAAATTGCTTCGTTCCTCGCAAAGACGAAAACAAAACTGTGCGTCTTCGTGGTAAAAAAGAGGCAAAACCAAACATCTCATCTTCGGGTATCCCGCTTATAAAAACTAACATTCTTCTTTATGAAATTTTGTGTTCTTCGTGCCTCCATGGTTCAAACCTCACTTCCCGCCAAAAGCCGCCAGGTTGCTGCTGAAGATTTTGACCGCAATGGCAATTAAAATCACACCAAAAAACTTACGCACTGCAACCAATCCGGCTTTGCCCAGCAAACGCTCAATGTGGTTTAACGAAAGCAGAACGAAATAAATAATGATAAGGTTAATGAAGATGCCAATGAGAATGGAAACATCCTGGTAATTGGCTTTGAGTGACATGATTGTAGTGAGCGTGCCGCTGCCTGCGATGGTTGGAAAAGCCACCGGCACAAAAATGCTGGCACTGGTGCTGCTGTCGCCTTTGAAAATTTCGTGGCCAAGCACCATTTCCAAACCCAGTAAAAAAATAACAATGGAGCCACCCACCGCAAACGAATGAATATCTAAACCCAGCACACTTAAAAATTGTCGGCCTAAAAAAAGGAACAAAATCATCAGCGCGCCTGAAATTAAAGTGGCTTGCAGTGCGCTGATGTCGCCGGTCCTTTCCTTTAACGAAATCAGCAACGGAATTGACCCTACAATGTCAATCACAGCAAACAAGGTAAATGTTATGGTTACCAACTCATTCAACTGAAAGTGCATGCGTTTGGTTTTGCTGCAAAAATACAGTAACACTGTCAGGGTTTGAAACCCTGACAGTGTTATGCTACTATCATAACGAAAACCGCACGCCACCCTTCAACAAAAAAGGAATGGAGTTGTAACCATATACATCGTAAAACCTTGTATTGAAAAGATTTTGCGCCTGAACAAACAATTTGATGGAAGGCTCAAAGTTATACTCGGCATACGCACTCCAAATACAATACGGTTTCAGTGCAACATCGGGTTGCAGGTATCCGCCTGCATCGTAACGCTTGCTTATCCACTTTGCCGACAATGAAATGTACAAAGGCTTTACCGGTTGTACAGCAATCGTTGCGTTGAGATTGTTGTTGGGTCTGCGTAACAAATAATTGTATGTGATGGTATCTTTATCAGTAACCCGGTTTTGTGAAGTTTCGCGAGGTGAAAGCCATGTATAGTTTGCGTTGAAACTCAACCAGGATGCGGGTTTCAGCGTAGCTTCCAATTCAATACCATCTACCTTTTGTTTTACATAATTGAAGTATTGAAACGAAATATAATTGTAATCAATACCATTTTTTATATCACGATAAAAATAATCGGCTCTGGCTGCAAGCGTTTTGTTTTGATAAGAAATGCCGCCTTCGTAATTGATGGATTGTTCAGCTTTTAAAGCTTTGTTTCCGCTGTACGCATCAAACAATTGGAAGATAGAAGGTGCTTTGTAACCTGATGAAACACTACCAAAAATTCTAACATGATTAGTGATTTGATAAGAAGGATTGAAAGTAAAAGTACTGTTTGTGCCATAGATGGAATGATGATTCATTCTGCCTCCTACTTCAACATTAAGTTTATCATTCAATGCCTTCAAAATGAGAGAAGCATACGCCGATGTTTGATGAACCGAGCGTGCATAAACGGTATCGTTGTAAGGGCCAAAAGCACTTACAGAATTATACAGTTGATGATACGAAGAAAAACGGTAATCAGCACCTGCAATGAGAGTGATGTGTTGGTTCAAAACAACATTGCCATATAGCTCCGCAAACTGATTAAATCCTGCATAATGATTGTCTTCAAACCATGTACTTGTTTTATACAAACTATCATTCAGGTAATGCCGTCTTGTTTCATTGTATTGATAATTTCCTGTAAAACCAAACTTCGCTTTTTTAAAAGAAAATCCTGCTCCGGTGGTAAAGCTTTTGTTGTGAATAGAATCATCACCATCATCGGTAAACGCGCCGGCATCAATGCCTGCATGGTAATGGCTGAATAAAGCATAGGTTTTAAAAGATAAAGCATCGGTTGCCTTGTAGGAAACCTGTGCATTTATAACCTCACTGTTGTAACCATCATTATCAAATTTTTTTGCTGGATTGTGCGCTGTATCCGTTGCTGAAGAAAAGCCATCGGTATGTAAGTTTGAGTAGCGTGCTGTATAACTCAATTTGCCCAATTTACCATACAACTGAGCACTGCTGTTGATGGTTCCATAGTTGCCGCCACTCAGCATTGCCGTGCCATTCAAAGGTTTGGTTAGGTTTGTTTTTACCGTAATAATGTTGATCACCCCAGCAACCGCATCAGAGCCATACAGGGTAGATTGTGCACCTCTGCAAATTTCAATTCGCTCTACTTCAGTTAATGAAAGTAAGTTCAAATCAAATTCATTATTAATCATCGAAGGATCATTTATGGGAATGCCATCCAATAAAATCAAGGTTCTTCCGGAAGCCGCGCCACGCATGTAAACCGTTTGTACCGAACCCTGGTTATTCAATGCGCCGTTAACTACCACACCAGCTTGTTCGTTCAACAATTGCGGTAAGGTTTTGCCCACATTTTTCTCAATCGTTTCTTTGTTGATGACAGTAATAATTTTTCCGGTAGTGTTTTGTTTTTGCTCGAATTTATTTGCCGTAACCACCACTTCATTCAATTGGTTATAAGTAGTGTCCTGGGCAAACAAAAAAGTTTGAAATAAAAAGAAAAAAGAAAGCAGCGAGAAGATTGTTTTGCTCATAGTTCATTTGTTTTTACGATGAATGATGAGCTTTCAAAATGATGAAAGAAGATATTGAATGCACAGTTACGCAACGAGTGTTCTCATGAGCCCAATGAGAAATGACATCGTTGCAAAAGGCATTGTATCTCCGGCTTTTCATCCCGAAAGCGCAAAGAAGTTAATGTTCATCTGGCAGGTCTTCTGGCTTGCCGCATTTTTCAAACTATCTTCCCATCCGCCGTGGCGGACAGTGATAAATGGTTTGTTGAAAAACTTCCCAAACTCGCTCTGGGCGTGGCTTACAGCTACGGGAATAGCGCCGGACTTTCACACGGACTTCCCTTTTAATTGAAGCAAAACCAAAAAGCCTTGCTTCAAACCAAACGAGGCGCAAATGTGAGTTTCATTCTTATGCAATCAAAATAAATTTTGATTGCTAAAATAATTAGTATTAAAATTGCTAAATAATTTAGTTATCCAATTTATCACCAATTAAAAACTATAACATGCAGATTCGTGAAGAAAAAACACGCAGTATTACCATTTCCAAAGTGTTGGCAGGTTATTCCACAGCGGAATATTTGATGGTTGTAACACCACATCAGGACTTGTGGCAAGAGATCATGGACATCAAGTTGAACTTTGCCGACAAGTACAAGCACCCAATGGCTTCCTTAACGAAGCCGCATTTGACTTTGCTGAAATTTTATCAAACCGAAATGGCTGAAGATCGCATCCTTAAAAGGTTGGACAGCATTTGTGCAAAGCAATCTTCGATAAAAATTGAACTTAAAAATTTTGGCTCATTTCCATCGCACACGATCTACATCCAGGTTACGAGCAAAGTACCCATCCTCAATCTGGTAAAAGGTTTGAAAGAAGCACAGCCTTTATTAAAGTACGATGCCAGCTTTAAGCCTTTCTTCATTACCGAACCGCACATCACCATTGCAAGACAACTGTTGCCGTGGCAATACGAAAAGGGCTGGTTGGAGTACAGTCACGCTTCTTTCACAGGCCGGTTTATCGCTTCTAAAATCACTTTGCTCAAACGCAAAGTTGGCAACAAAGCTTATCAAACGGTAAAAGAATTTTCGTTTCAAAATCTGCCACCAGATGCAGTGCAAACATCCTTATTCGGGTAGGTTTTGTTTTGCTCACAATTAAAAAGCTTGTGATGTTATAACACTCACTATTCATTACTCATCACTCACAAAAAACCAACTACCATGACCAACGAAGAACAATCGAACGAAAACATCAATACGTATAAACGGGGAAGAGGCGCACAGTTTAATACTAAAAACAAATTCATCATCAATGAACGAACGCAGGAACATATTGAAGGCATTGATGACTGGATAGAATCTACCATTCAAACACAGTTTATTGATGTGGAGGCAAAGACGATTGTGAACAAAGTAGAAAGCCCTGATGTAGCCATGATGTTTAGCATGAATCCTTACCAGGGATGCGAGCATGGTTGCATTTATTGTTATGCCCGCAACTCGTTTGAATACTGGGGATACAGCGCCGGTGTTGATTTTGAAACGAAAATTTTGGTGAAGAAAAATGCGCCCCTTTTGCTGCGCAAATTTTTGATGAATCCAAAGTGGGAGTGTGTACCGATAAGTCTTTCGGGCAATACGGATTGCTACCAACCTGCTGAAAGAAAATTCCGCATCACAAGACAATTGCTGGAAGTGTGTCTGGAGTTCAATCAGCCGGTTGGTATCATTACAAAAAACGCTGGCATCTTACGCGATAAAGATGTGCTGGTGCAGATGGCGAAGAAAAATTTAGTGAGTGTTTTGGTTTCGATTACTTCATTTGAAGAAGACCTGCGACGCGTGATGGAACCGCGCACCACAACCGGAAAGCAACGATTGAGAGTGATAAAGGAATTGAGCAATGAAGGTGTTCAAATGGGTGTGATGTTAGGACCGATGATACCCGGTTTGAACGACCACGAAATGCAACGGATTATGAAAGCGGCAAGTGAGCATGGAGCTACGTTCTCGGCTTATACTTTTATTCGGTTGAATGGCGCAATTCAGTTTTTATTTCATGATTGGTTGTATAAAAATTTTCCGGATCGGGCTGATAAAGTTTGGCACCTCATTCAAAATGCGCATGATGGCAAAGTGAATGACAGCCGCTGGGGTTTGCGGATGCGGGGTGAAGGTCCGATAAGCGATTTGGTAAGACAGCAATTTCAAAAGTATAACAAGCTGTATCATTTGAACGATGAACGCTGGGGTTTGGATTGCACGCAGTTTAGAAGACCGGGTGAGCAAGGGAAATTGTTTTGATGAGAATAGTTTTATTTGCCGGAGATGTTTGATAAGGCCGTCATTCCGTCCATCACGGTATTGTGGGGACGGAATGACGTGACATTCGATTTCAAAATGAGTATCAAAAGATTGAATAACTGTAACCATAAATATTCTTTTATTTTTGGCAACTTCAAACAAACGAATGCCCAAGCTATTCATGCTCATATTAGGTGCCACGCCAAATGGAAGGCACATTGAACAACACGATATTTTTTTCGGCATTGCCGATGAGATCAAAGAGTTGATTCCCGACATCATTGATGCCTGGAAAGAGGCAGATGGGAACATTCACATTGATGCCTGGCGGGAAGTAACATTTGTTGATGGCTATCAAATAAAAATAGGGGCAAAAACAAATGTTGATGGTTCTTATCATTCCTCTCAAGCCAAATTGTTTTTTCTTAATCTGGGTGGCTATAAGAAGGGTGAGTTTGAAGAATATCATTACAAACTATTAATTGCCTGCAGTAACAAAGCAGAAGCTATTAACAAAGCTAAACAAACCGCTTTTTATAAGCACACCGGTTTCGCCGGAGCCACTTCGCATATTGATGATAAATATGGCGTGGATGTAGATGATGTGTATCAGATTGAAGACATCTTACCTAACTATTTCAAAGAAAAATATGCAATTGAAATCAGCAAAGCTGAAGATAAAAAAGAAGACATACTGAACATTGGCTATTACAAATTGAGCAAGCTGTAATCCGGTTTCCGGTTACCAGTATCCGGCAACTTGCATTAGCAGGCTATCGCTTCTTAATTCTTTACTTCTCTATGATGTGCGTTTGCACGTCTTTCACGCCCCGCATTTTCTTTACTCTTTCTGCAACCTGAGCAGTGCAACCTGCACCTTCACATTGTCCTGTAATGGTGGCTACGCCGCTGTCAACAGTTGCATTCAAAGCGGCGCCCGCAAGGTCTTTTTTAAAACTGTTGTTGATGTTTTGCTGAATCTCCGTATCGGTAGGTTGGTTGTTACAGGCAAATAAAAAACTGCTTATAAATAAGATGATAAACTGATAACAGGTGCGTTTCATAATCGTAATTGGTTGTGATGAAGAGGATAAAAATAAACATAAAAAGCTTGTTATGAATCACACAATATTCTGTTTTCTAAAATGGATCACATCGCAAGTTTCTGCAGTGAGTAAATAACATCCAACAGAAATTACTAAGTTCGCTAACTAACAAGCCATTCTTTTTATGAAGAAAAATTTCATCACTCTTACTGCTTTGTTGCCTCTGTTTGTTTTTGCCCAAAATGCAATGACGCCTGAATTGTTGTGGAAGCTGGGAAGAGTAAGCGGCGCGGGCATTTCAAAAGATAAGCAATACATTATTTATTCGGTGGCAACGCCTGATGTTGCACAAAACAGGAGCACTGCCAAAACGTATCGCATACCGGTAAGTGGCGGTGCTGCTGAAGAAATCAGCAATGGAGATACCCTGGTTTTTAATCATCACGTTTCGCCGGATGGCAAATGGAAAATTATGGATAGCGAAGTGAAAGTGATGAATGTGTATGGCTCTGATTTTTATCCTGAACTAACCAAGAGCAATGCGCAGATTTACAACTCACTAATGTACCGGCATTGGGATACCTGGGAAGATGGCAAATTCAGTCATATTTTCCTGCAAAAACAAAACGATACAACGAAGAAAGACCTCATGCCTGGTGAGCCTTACGATTGTCCGCAAAAGCCGTTTGGCGGTGCTGAAGATTATATTTTTAATCCCGATGGAAAGCATGTTTTGTATGTAACGAAAAAGAAGCAAGGCACTGCGTATGCGATTAGTACCAACACCGATTTGTATGAATACAACATTGAAGATGGAACTACGAAAAACATTACCGAAGGCAGGATGGGTTATGATGTTTCACCGGCATACAACAAGCGCGGCCAGTTGGCATGGCTAAGTATGAAGCGGGAAGGTTATGAAGCGGATAAGCAGGATTTGATTGTATCAAACGGAAAGATAACCATGAACTTAACTGGCAATCGCGATGACATTCATGTGGAAAGTTTCCAATGGGACGATGATGATAAAACGTTATTTTTTGTTGCACCCAAAGACGGCACATTGCAATTGTTTTCAGTGAATGATCCGGGCTTAACCAAGATTGGAATTGTGGTGAGACAAATCACAAAAGGAGAGTTTGATGTAAGTGGAATTGTTGGGCAAAAAGGGCCTACTTTGTTTGTTACGAGAACTGATTTTAACCACGCGCCGGAAATTTACTCAGTTGATTTGGGCAGCGGAAACATGCAGCAGGTAACGCATGTAAACGATGCCGTTTATAAGAGTGTTGCTTTGTGTTCATGGCAAAAGAAGTGGGTAACCACAACCGATAACAAGCAAATGCTGGTGTGGGTTGTAATGCCGCCCAATTTCGATTCAACCAAACAATATCCAACGCTTTTATATTGCCAGGGCGGACCACAATCAGCACTCACGCAGTTTTATTCTTTCCGCTGGAATTTCCAATTGATTGCATCCAATGGTTATGTAATTGTTGCGCCCGACAGAAGGGGAATGCCAGGCTTTGGAACAGGATGGAATGAGCAGGTAAGTAAAGATTGGGGCGGACAAGTGATTAACGATTACTTGAGTGCCATTGATGCCATTTCCAAACAACGTTATGTTGATACTTCGCGGCGTGGCTGCGTGGGCGCAAGCTTTGGCGGCTTTAGCGTGTTTGCGTTGGAAGGGACGCATAATGGTCGCTTCAAAACATTCATTGCGCATGATGGCGTGTTTGATTTCAGAAGCATGTTTGGAACCACCGATGAACTATGGTTTGAGAGCTGGGAGAAAGGCGGACCTTATTGGGATAAGGCCAATACTGTTGCACAGCGCTCGTTCAGCCAAAGCCCAAGCAATTTTGTTGACAAATGGAACACGCCAATCATGATTGTGCAAGGCGGAAGGGACTATCGCGTGCCGATAGAGCAAGGCCAGCAAGCGTTCCAGGCGGCGCAATTAAAAGGCATCAAAAGCCGCTTCTTGCTTTTCCCCGACGAAAATCATTGGGTGTTGAAACCACAAAATGCAATGGTGTGGCAACACGAATTTTTTAAATGGCTGGATGAGACGTTGAAGTGATGAGTTGCCTCTAAAAATAGTGTAAAAACAAAAAGCATCGCCATCTGAACAACTTTAATGGCGATGCTTTTTTGTTGTATCAAACGCTCACATACACAGTTGCTGCAAGGTTTCGGTTCGAGCATCGTCTCTCAACGAGGACGATGCGGTGAAATAAATTGACTTACTTTACCGCATCGTCCCTTACAGGAGACGATGCTGGAACCAAAGAAATAGTGGTTTGTTTTTGTCCATTTTTTCTACCGCGGAGAAAAAAGAAAAAGAGGTTTCGCAGAGATATAATGCTTTGCAAAACCTCTTTCATTATAATATTCTGTAGCAGATTATTTTTGAATGTGACCGCTATGTTTTTGCCGATTCACTTTTCTTCCTTTCTTATCAATGTAAAACCAATTGTCGCTTGTCCAATAGTGATGCTCGCCATCATCTGAATGTGTTGTACAATTCAAGCTCACTTGTGCTATGCCTTTCTCAAAAGGATAAGCGCAACCGAATTGCGGTTTGATTACAACCTTGCCTGTTTTCGCATCTGCATAACCCATCTTGTCGTTTTGCCCAATTCTAAATAATCCATCCGATTCATAATCGGGTCCGTTGTCATACGGAAACACTTTATACAAAACCAGCTCTTGTTTATCAATGCCAACAAAGCCAACACCTTGTTTCAGCACAATTGCATACGTGCGAAACGTATCAGTAAAACAAAAATGATATTTACCAATTGGAATAACTGTGTCGCCTTTTTGATTCACATAACCGCATTCATCCTTACTTGTGTCTGAAATTAAAAACCAATTATCCTTATGCTTTTTGTTTTGCGCAAATAGCGTTGCACCACAAAACAAGAAAAGCAGAAAAACAAAAGCTTTCAAACGTATCGTCATAAGCAATCTGTATTCTTATAAAAAGATTTTTCTATTTGGCGGCGCCCTCACCGACCAGATTTCGTAGCCAATGTTTCGGTTTTTGTGGCACAAACCGATAGAAGTAATTTCACTCTGCGAAGCCTCTTTTACTTCGTTGCTCTGCAGTAAAAATTATGGCAAAAACAAACTTCATTTCCTCAACCCTTCTTCGCCTCAAACAACGTCCACGGATAAGCTTTCATATCGGTTAAATACTTGCTCATCCAAGCATATTGTGGATGCGCCTTGTAAAAAGGTGCACCAATAAAATCCTCTCCGCAAGGATGCCCGCGCCGCGCCCAGAATTGCATCTTCGCAGCCAAGTCGGCTGTTGTTATTTTTCCCTGTACCGCACCCATCGGGTAGTAAGCAGGCAAATCCCATTCTTTGCAACCTTGCGCATCGGCATCAATATGGCCGCAAATCACGCAACGGTTATCGGCTGGTTTGCCTTGCAACGCATCCACATGGTCACCTTCAATTTGTTTGGCTGTTTCAACGTCAATCTTGCCTTTCATGTCTAAGCAAACCAATTTTTCCATGCGCAGTTTTCTCGCATTTGGTGATGTGGTTTTATCATTCACATCAAACGTGGTTTCTTCTTTTATCAACTTAGTATCGGAAGGAAAATTAGAACCGATGATGGCTGTGTCTTTGCTTCGCCACACACGATAATCTTTTAAGCCCAGTTCAAACTTTGCTACTTCATTTGTTTTTGTATCACCAATCAGCCAGTCGTTAGCATAACCGCCGTTGTTGCCTTCTAAAAATATTTTTATCACATCATCAATGCTGTTGGCGTATTGCGCAGCTTTGCGGGCACGCATAAATTCAGGGATGCCGGTGCTGTCGAACAAATTGAATTGCGTGATGGTGGTTTCGGTTAACAAAATGCCGGCATCGGTTTCTAAAAAATCATCGCCGCTATGAATGTAACCGGGAATGCAATCCATCAAAATGTGATGACCATGTTCAGGTACAATATCGGCAATTTCATTCCAATGTTGACCAACAATGTACGATGTCCAGTTGTTATGTCCCATTACAATTTTGCCATCTTTCGTATAACTGCCTGTGGCAATAAAGGCGCTGCAATTGCCCGGCGCTTTGTTGTCGCCACTGTGCGCTACGGCTGCGTTTTGCAACGATGGCACATAATAAAAAGCAAGTTCTTCCATCGCATTAAAAGCTGTCAAATCAAGACTATCATACGTTTTGTTTTTGGCATGAAGACCTTCCACAATGCCATTGATTTCATCTTTGTATTCTCTGTCCAATTTGTTCCATAAAAAATTTCGCGCAGCCTGGCGATAGAAGCTCCAGTCCTTTTTGGTTTCGTGCAAAAGTGTGTAAGCCACCGCCTGAATACTGGTATCAATTTCACCTGCCGCAAGGTACCCGTGTTGATAGCCAATGTCGGAAGGCGAGCCTTCGAGATGCAAGTAAATCCAGCCGTTCTTGTCTTCACGCGAAGCTTTAGCAAGATGATGTTTTGTGGAATCGGTTGATGAATTTTCCTGAGAAGATAAAGTTCCCGACAAGCAGCCTGTGAAGAATAATGATAAAATAAAAAGACAGCTCAAAAGCAAAGTTTTCATAGCAATGATTTATGAAATAAATGTAAACGATTCCTTTAAAATGGTTGCAACTTTTGCAAAGTTTGGTTTTGTACAAACTTTTTTAGAACCACTTTTTATTGTATGATTTGTTGTTGTAAAAAGATACTGCAAGGTTCTTGCTTGTTGTTTTTTGCAAAAATTTTATAACTATGAAATCACTTGGCACCATTGGTCTCTTGTTTTTATCCAATTCATTTATGACGCTCGCGTGGTATGGTCATTTAAAATTTTTTGGTAAAGACAGCTCACATGCCTCAACACCTGTGTTCATCATCATTTTAATTAGTTGGGGCATTGCTTTTTTCGAATATTGCTGCCAGGTTCCGGCCAATCGCATGGGTTCTGTAGAAACGGGCGGAACGTTTTCGCTTGTGCAATTAAAAGTGATTCAGGAAGTAATTACACTGGTAGTGTTTGTTATTTTTTCAAAGCTGGTGTTTCACAATCTTCAGTTGTCTGTTAACCATATCATTGGCTTTGCGCTGCTTGTTGTAGCAGTATATTTTATTTTTAAAGGATAAGAAATTAAGGCAAAAACAAACTTTGCTACGCAGTTATAACACTTTGCGCGGTTTACTCATTACATTATTTTGTTTACTTTTGCCACCTTTTTACAATACAAAAGCAAAAGCGGAACAGCAGAATGTTAAAGAAACGTATTTTATTTATTGCCACTGAAATGTCGCCTTACCTTGAACTGACTGAATTTGCAGAAGTAATAAATAGATTGGCCATTACGTGCAGCAGCAACAATTATGAAGTGCGCTGCATTATGCCTCGCTTTGGTGTAATTAACGAACGCCGGCATCGCTTGCACGAAGTGGTTCGGCTTTCGGGCATCAACGTTTCTGTTGACAATGACGATTATCCTTTGCAAATCAAAGTGGCGTCGCTGCCTACTGCTCGTTTGCAGGTTTATTTTTTAGATAATGAAGATCTTTTTAAACGCAAAGGCGTGTTTACCGATGAAAAAGATGAGTGGTACGACGACAATGGCTTGCGCACCGTTTTCTTTTGCAAAGGCGCTTTGGAAACGGTAAAAAAATTTGGCTGGCCGCCTGATGTGATTCATTGCAGCGGCTGGATGACAGGCCTGGTGCCGATGTACATTAAAACGGCATATAAAAAAGACGCGGTTTTCAGCCAAAGCAAAATTGTATTTACCATCGGTGAAAATACTTTCCCTGATAGCCTCGGAAGCGATTTTACAAAGCTGGCGCAAATTCATGCGAATGTAAAAGATAAGGACATGGAGCCGTTTAAAGACGCTGATAACACGGCTTTATTTAAAGGCGGTGCTGCTTTTGCTGATGCCATAACATTTGGTTCCGATCATATAGATAAGAAGCTACTTGCGGAGTTTACGAAGATCAAAGGCAAAAAAATTCTTCCTTTTACAAGCTGGACAGGCGACTTAACGCCGTATCTCGATTTATATAATGAATTAGCTGCGAAATAATTTTTATGTTATTGCGTTTATATGCCGGAATCGCTTTTATCAACTATTTTCTTTTATCAATATCAAACAAAAACTGCAACCAACGCATACCGCATTTAACAACATTCGGTGCTCATTGCTCATTTATATTTGCACACTTATTTTTTCAATAAAAACAAAACAAACCATTCAATATGCCTTACCTGTTTACATCTGAAAGCGTATCAGAAGGTCATCCTGATAAAGTAGCCGACCAGATTTCTGATGCGTTGATTGACCATTTTTTAGCCTTCGATCCCGATAGCAAAGTAGCCTGCGAAACCTTAGTAACAACAGGACAGGTAATACTTGCCGGCGAAGTGAAAAGCCGCGCCTATCTTGATGTTCAGGAGATTGCCCGCAGCGTTATCCGCCGCATTGGCTACACCAAAAGCGAGTATATGTTTGAAGCCAATTCGTGCGGTGTATTGTCTGCCATTCACGAGCAATCAGCCGACATTAACCAGGGCGTTGATAAAGTGGACAAAGAAGAACAAGGCGCAGGCGACCAGGGAATGATGTTTGGTTATGCCACCAACGAAACGGATGATTATATGCCGCTGGCTTTGGATTTGGCTCATACAATTTTACAGGAACTGGCTGAGCTTCGCCGCGAAAACACTGACATTACTTACCTGCGTCCTGATGCCAAAAGCCAGGTAACGCTGGAGTATGATGATAACAATCAACCCATCCGTATTGATGCCATTGTGGTGTCAACGCAGCACGATGATTTTGGTAGTGAAGAAGAAATGCAACGGCAAATCAAGAACGACATCATCACAATTTTGATTCCTCGTGTAAAAGAGAAATACGCAAAGTTTGCGCACCTGTTCGATGATCAGATTAAATATCACATCAATCCAACGGGCAAGTTTGTAATCGGTGGTCCGCATGGCGATACAGGCTTAACCGGGAGAAAAATTATTGTTGATACCTACGGTGGAAAAGGTGCACACGGTGGTGGTGCGTTTAGTGGAAAAGACCCCAGCAAAGTGGACAGAAGCGCTGCTTATGCAACCCGCCACATTGCTAAAAACTTAGTAGCTGCGGGCGTTGCCGATGAAGTGCTGGTGCAGGTTTCGTATGCAATTGGAGTTGCACAACCGATGGGCATTTATGTGAATACTTATGGTACTTCAAAAGTGGCCATGACTGATGGTGAGATAGCTAAAAAAGTAAGTGAAGTGTTTGATATGCGCCCTTACTTTATTGAGCAACGTTTAAAATTGCGCAACCCTATTTACAGCGAAACAGCTGCTTACGGACACATGGGTCGCCAGCCAAAAACGGTGGTAAAAGAGTTTCGTTCACCGGAAGGAAGAACGGTGAGCAAGGAAGTAGAATTGTTTACCTGGGAGAAGCTGGATTATGTGCAAAAAGTAAAAGAAGCCTTTGGCATCAAGTAATAAATTTTAGTAAAGTCTTCTTTAACAGAAAGGCTTTTTTATTTGTATTTTTATCGCTGCAATGCAAACGGGGTTTGCATTGCAGCGATTTTTGTTTTTGTAGAAAAAGTGAAGTGTTATGCATGAGATTGAACCCTATTTTAACTGGCGGCACCTGTACACTGCCGAAGAAGATGAACGGTCACCGTTTTATGGTCGTGTGTACAGCGAGTTTGAGTTTTCGCAAACGATATACAATTATTACATTCATCCGCAGTGGGATGAATTTGGTAGCCGAACGTTGTACATGAAATTGCTATACGCCGATTATGAACAGCATTTTGTAATTATTGAATTGATAGGAGAGTGGAATGATGCGATTGAAAACGACATCATGACGCTGAAGCGAGATGTGGTTGATAAATTAGAAGCAGAAGGCATTACCAAATTTATTTTGATTGGCGAAAATGTATTGAATTTTCACAGTGGCGATAAAGATTATTATAATGAATGGTTTGAAGAAGTAACCGATGAAAATGGCTGGATTGTTTTATTGAACACACCTGAAGCAACCCAACACGATTTTAAAAAACGCAAACTGAATTATTTTATCGAACTGATGAACCTGCCCAACTGGCGCGCTTTTAAACCGGAACATTTGTTTGTAAAAATTAATGATGAAATTAGCAGAAGGTTGGAGTAGTTTGAACTGGGATAGATGAGATGTTTGAGATATGAATAGAGTTACTGTTTTTATTAGAAAGATTGGTGGTTTTTGTTTTTTGCATATTTGTTGCCTGTAAGTATAATAAATGTAATTGGTATAAAGCAATCGAATTCAATACAATGACAAGTAGAAGCGTTTCTCTCTCGAGTCAAATTATACTGACACTTTATCTGCAAGTTTTTATGTGGCTTCCTTTAGGACATTGGAATGGAAAATTTGATTGGATAAACTTCAATTATTTCCAATCATTCGCCGGTTATTTACTTTGGGCGCTCTTCGGAATGATTTCAATAATCGGGTTTGCTTCAAAAAGGATTGTAGTAATGATATTTGGATTGATATTTCACTTTGTTTGGTTAATTATGCACACGTTCGACTGGTGGATTCCATACATTCAGGGTGCTTCTCCAGAACGACTAGATTGGTACAGAAGAGATTTCGGACAAACGTATTATTGGCTTCCAAAAATCAACAATCATTGGCCACCCAATGCAGGACATGTTGTAATTGATATTCTATTAATCGTTGTTTTGTTTTCCGGGTTCAGATATTTAATTAAAGTTTTGAAACAAAGGCATTTTCATAGAAAACAATTTCAAGTTAATCATTAAGGTTCGACAACTATAATAATCTCATACCATATTGGCTGACACTTTTCATTTTACTATCAATTGAACAAGATAAGAAACCGATAAAGCCAACGTTTTATGTTGGGTTCATAGTGTTTGGTTTTGCCCATATTATTGTTGGGCTTTTATTCCCTGCCAACCATTCCTGCATCCATCTTATTCATCCCAGTTTAGAATATTCTTTCACCGTATTCACAAACGCTTTTGCCGCATCCACCGGCACATTAGGCAGAATACCATGACCTAAGTTTGCAATGTGTCTTGTGCCTTCAAAATCCTTCAGCATTTGTTTTACTTCTTTTTCAATTTGCAGTATCGGCGATAACAATTTAGCAGGATCGAAATTGCCTTGCAACGCAACATCATCGCCAGCAAACTGCCTTGCCATTTGTGGTGTGATGCACCAGTCAATGCCCAAACCCTGTGCACCGGTTGCGCTCATTTTTTCTAAGGAATGCCATGCGCCTTTTGCAAAAATGATAACGGGGGCTTTTGTTTTTACCGCATTTACAATTTGTTCAATATAAGGCAAAGAAAGCATTGCAAAATCCTGAGGCGAAAGCAAACCGCCCCAGCTATCAAAAATTTGAACTGTATCTACACCGGCTTTAATTTGTTCGTCTAAATAAGCAATTGTTGTGTCGGTAATCATCTGCAACAACTGGTGCGCAAGCTGGGGTTGCTGATAGCAAAACGCTTTGGCTTCATCAAAGGTTTTGCTGCCTTTTCCTTGCACCATATAACAAAGCAACGTCCACGGCGCGCCGGCAAATCCAATGAGTGGAACGCGGTTGTTCAGTTCTTGCTTGATGAGTTTTATTGCATCAAATACGTAATGCAATTTGTCTCTTACATCAGGCACACAAATGCGCTTCAAGTCAGCATTTGTTTTTATAGGATTTGGCAACACCGGACCTTTGTTTTCTATCAACTCCACTTCTAAGCCCATTGCCTGCGGAACCACCAAAATATCCGAAAACAAAATAGCTGCATCTACACCAATCTGGTCAACGGGCTGTAATGTTATTTCACAGGCGAGTTCCGGTGTTTGTACGCGCTCGAAAAATGAATATTTCTCTCTTAGCTTAATGTAATCGGGCAGGTATCTTCCGGCTTGCCGCATCATCCAAACGGGCGTGCGTTCTGCTTTCTCGCCCCGCAAAACTTGCAATAATAATTGGTTCATGAACAATTTAGCTACTCAACTTGATGAGAAGCTTCGTTATAAAAATGGGTAACCTGTTCCAGTAAACTGTCCGCGCCGGGCCAATCAGAGGTAACAATTTTATTTGTACAATATGATTGAATAGCCGCAGTTGTGGTATCGCCAATGGAAAACAAAACGGTATCAATGGGCACTGTGTTCATCGAAAAAAAACTATGCACGGCACTCGGACTAAAAAATAAAATACCATCATAGTTCTCTTCAATAAATTGTGGCGTTTGCACGGTGGTGTAAACAGTTACTTCGTTGGTTGTAATATTATGTTGTCTTAGTTTTTGGGGCAGATGATTCAAATGTTGATCGCCACAAAAAAACACTGCTTTTCTTACGTTATTTAATGAGATGATGCGGTCTGCTAAAAGATTTGCATTCTTTGCCGTAGCAATAATAGCTTCTTCTCCAAATACAGCCATTACATGCTCTTTGGTTTTGCCACTCACACAAAAAAATTTCCAATTGTGTTGTTGTATTACTTCAGCAATGGCATCTACAGCATTTGCACTGGTAAACACAACACACAAGGGTTGAGCAGCCAATTGTTGCAACTGTTTGTTCAGCTCGTTTGAAACAATGGGTTGTGTACGAATAAAAGAAATAGAATGTATGCTGATATTAGCATCGGCAGCTTTAGCAGTTGTATTTTCATCCAGCAGCCGTGTACTTAACAAGCGAATTTTGTTTTGCATGGCAGCGTTTTTATGATGGCAGCATTGTTTTTTTATATAGCAATTCTTTCGCCATTTGGCTACCAAAATCTTCTTTGTAAGAAGAAAGAGCAATTGTTTTTTCAACTTCCCACTTTTCTCTTCCTCCCATAGAAAACCAATTTCCTTTAAATTGAAGATGGTTGTTAACGATTTGTGCCAATGCACCAATAGGCGTTGAACAACCACCCTGCAAGGTTCGCAAGAAATCGCGTTCTGTTTTAGTGCAAATAAATGTGGCTTCATCGTGAAGCGGTGCACATTTTTGTTTTGCCTCAAAATCATCTTCTCTGCAAACGACCACAATCGCGCCTTGCGCCGGTGCAGGCAACATCCAATCCAAATCTATAGATTGTTCGGGGCGAAGATTGATGCGTTCCAAACCCGCGGCTGCGAAGATGGCTCCGTGCCATTTGTTTTCGGCTACTTTTTTCATTCGTGTGTTCACATTGCCCCGCAGGTTTTCTATAGAATGATTCGGATATTTATGCAGCCACTGCGCAATGCGCCGAACGCTACTGGTGGCAATGGTTGCAGAGGATTGCTCATCCTGTAAAAAGGAACAATCCTCTTTATAAACAAAAATGTCTTTGTAGTTGGCGCGAGGCAATACAGCCGCTACCGTTAAGCCTTTTGCCAGTTGTGTGGGCACATCTTTCATCGAATGAACAGCAATGTCAATGCGCTTATTGAGCAAGGCTGCATCGAGCGTTTTGGTAAAAATTCCCTGCACGCCAATTTCATACAATGGCGTAGCAAGGTCAATATCGCCTTCACTTTTTATAAAGATGAGTTCCGGAGAAATGTGGTGCTTTTGCAATTCGGTTTGTACCCATGTTGCCTGCCAAACCGCCAACTGACTGTCGCGTGTACCAATGCGAAGATGTGTTGATGTTGTCATAGCAGCAGGCTAAGAATGAGAACCGTCTATGTAATCGTTAATGGCTTGGATGTAGTTGCAACCCGGCTGGTTTATACAGCGCATTTTTACTGCCATGTGATTGATTATTTTTTGTACCGCTTCCGGGTTCGCGGGTTGCAACGTGTTACTGGCTTCTTTGGTTTTGCACGAAATCATAAGGCGGCACCTGTGCATGTTCATCAGCTTTTGTTTTGCCGCTTTTAAAAATGGAACATGACGGCGGTTGGCATACCATTCTTTTAGCTCTTCCATGTATTCAGAAAGAATGGCTTTTGCTTTGGGCACTTCAGCCAAACGCTTTTGCAGGGTTTCATCGTTAATGCGCGATAAATCATCAACATTCACCAGTTGAATACCCGGCAAGCCTTTTACCGAAACATCAATGTTATTGGGGATAGACAAATCAATCAACACTTTTTTATCTGATGACGAGAAGTGTGATTTGGTAAGAATGGGTTGGGCTGCATTGGCAGATACAATAATGACATCGGCAGCCTGCACTTCCTGATCTAAATCATCATAAGAAGCGGAAGCAATGTTGAGTTCCTCTGCCAATTCAATTGCTTTATCGGGCGAGCGGTTAATGACGGTGATGTTTGTATTGTGAAGATAATCTACAATGTTGCGGCAGGTGCTGCCACCAATCTTTCCGGTGCCGATGATCAGAATTTTTTTATCAGCAATGCCAAGAACTGCGGCTTTTAAATATTGAATGGCTGCAAAAGAAACCGATACCGTTCCGCCACTGATTTCGGTTTCATTTCGGATGGCTTTGGATGCCTGCAAAGCGCCATTAATAATGCGCTCGCTAAACATGCCGATAAAACCTCGCTCTTTAGCAAATTTTACTGCGGATTTGATTTGCCCAATTATTTCATAATCCCCTAAAATCTGTGAATCCAAACCGGCAGCTACCTGCCACAAATGCGAAACTGCATTGTATCCGTGTTTTGTGTAAGATAGTTCGCGAAAAGTGCTTTCGCTGCCCTTTGTTTCTGAACAAAGCAAAGAAATAAGCTCATTTGCGTCATCCGAAACACCATAAATTTCGGTGCGGTTACATGTGCTGATAACAAACACTTCTTCCAAACCAAGCTGCGCAGCTTTACACAATAAAGAGTTATAAACGCCGGAGCACACGGCAAATTGACTTCTGACAGCCGCATCGGTTTTTTTATAATTGATTCCTGCAACAAAAAAATGATTGATGTCCATGTTCTTAAATCCTGATTAAGCCTTGTTGCTAACAACCGCAAAGGTACTTGGCAACCCAGTTTAGCATTATAATTATTAGCGCTACTCTGTCATTTGTATGTCATGTTATTGTTCTGAACCTATTTTATAAAAGTCATTGGTTCAACAAGTGTCCAGCTAAATGTAAAGAGAGACGCTAACAACTATACGAAGAAATCAGAAAAAGAGTTCAGGTTTGTTTTTGTCTCTTTTTTAGAATTATGTTCCAATTTGAAGCCACTCATCCCTCTTAGTACACATTTATTTCCTGTTTTTTGTTACCCGCTGTGGATTTTTATGGACTAAATATTTGCATCTTCATGTTATCGAAACAAAAGGTTATTAAGAAAATGTAAAACCATTGAGAACCATCAGGTTTTCACTTGCAGGAAGATGTGGATTGGAAATAACTACAGCTAAATAGGGTATGCAGTATGATTAATTGAATATAATGCAACTTTGTATTTTTCGTTTTATAACCTGTTGCGGAAATAAAAAAGCACTAATAAAAGCAACATCAAAACAATAGAATCCTAATAAATGAAAACAAACTTAATGGCATTTAAATGCGTATGTAAAAAAAGGCATAGTTTTTATGGATGTAGGGCGGAACTTTAATGGTATCCATATAAAATCCGATACGACTGCTGCAACCATTACATTCCTTAACTATTTATTTTATTAGATAAATACGATACAATATTTATGAGTATTTTAAAAAAATCAACTTCTTATTTTGTCCTTGCTTTTATTTTATTTTACTCTTCCTCCTGCGTAAATACCAAAAAAGCAACGTACTTCAATACCCAGGGTGATGAGCACATTGCATCCAATGTTCAAATTCCGCAAACTACCATTCAGTCAAACGATATTTTAGGAATCTCTGTGAGCAGCTTAAACCCTGAAGCCTCTGCCATGTTTAATGCACCTAACTTTTCGTATGCCAATGTCTCAACGGCAACAGGTGCGACAGTACAGGCATCCGGTTATTTAGTAGATGCCAACGGGAACATTCAGTTTCCGATTCTTGGCAATGTAAAAGCAGGCGGTTTAACTGCCAACCAATTGCGTTTAAAACTTACCGATAGTCTTTTGAACCGTAAACTTTTAGCCGATCCGATTGTCAGTATTAGATACCTGAATTTTAAAGTAACCGTTTTGGGCGAAGTAGAACATCCAACCGTAGTGAATGTATTGAATGAAAAGATAACTTTGCTGGAAGCTTTAGGCCTGGCGGGTGACATTACCATTTATGGTAAAAAAGATCACGTAATGGTCATACGTGAAGAAAACGGAATCAAAAACATCAAGTACCTGGATTTGAATTCAAGCGAAATTTTTACCTCACCTTATTACTATCTCAAGTCGAACGATATTGTTTATGTAGAGCCAACGAAGGCAAGAGTTAGCAGCTCAGGCAGGGCTAATCAGTACTTACCTATCATAATAAGTGCATTATCTTTTTTAGCCATCATTGTTGACCGCATTGTAGCAAAGAATTAAACACTTTAACCTTATGGAAATTATTAAAAAAACAACCGAAGAAAAAAAGAGAGACGACTTAGGACAGGTCATTTATAAATATATACCTTACTGGCCCTTGTTTCTTATCTTATTTTTGGTAGCGGGTGCTTCTTCATGGTTGTATTTAAAAATGGCTACTCCGAAATACGAAACTAAAGCGCGCCTGCTGATTAAAGACGAAATGAAAGGCGTAGAAGCAAAAGGCTTGCAGGAACTTGATTTGTTATCAACCAACAAAACCATTGAAAATGAAACCGAGGTTATTCAATCGAATAACTTGCTGAGCCAGGTAGTTATTCATTTAAATCTCTATACAACCTTATACGAGAAAGGGCAGTTTCACGATTTGAATGCTTACACAACTTCGCCTGTTACTGTAATCGCAGCCGATCCATTAAAGATAAAGGCATCGAAAGATAAAATTGATTTTAGTTTTGATAAAGCAAGTGGTAAAGTGGCTGTATTTGGTAAGGAGTTCTCTTTACAACAATGGATAAACACGCCTTACGGTGTTATTCAATTTATAGCCAATCCAAATTATTCGCACGAACCTTTGCCTGGCAGTAAAATGTATTTTACGTTGAGCGATCCAAAAGCTGTTGCCGATCATATAGGGAACAGTTTGGACGTAAGTACAACTACAAAACAATCAAGCATTATCAATCTGGCTTACAAAGATGAAGTGCCGAAAAGAGCTGAAAATATTTTGAATGATTTGCTTCAAACGTATACCAACAGTACTATTGAAGATAAAAACAAACTGGCTACCAACACACTGAAATTCCTGCAAAAACGAATTGCTGATGTAGAAGGCGATCTGAGCGGTATTGAAAAGAAATTGCAGCAATACAAAACTTCGAAAGGTGCGGTTGACATCAGCAAACAAGGCGAATTGTATCTTGAGAATGTAAGTGCAAACGACCAAAAGCAAGGTGAAGCAAACGCGCAGCTTGCAGTGCTGGACCAGGTAGAAAAATATGTAAAATCAAAAGACAATGAAGGTGCCATCGTGCCTTCTACTGCTGGTGCTCCCGATCCTACATTAGCAAATTTGGTAGGTACACTTTACCAGTCGGAACTGGACTATGACAGAGCCAAAAAAACAACTGGTGAGAATAACCCGATTACCGAAGGTATTAAAGATAGGATTGAAAAAATACGCCCCAGCATTTTAGAGAATATTCAAAGCCAGCGCAGCAGTTTGCTCGCAAGCCGTAACAATATTCAATCTACCAATGGCAATTACGCTTCGGTACTTCAAAGTCTTCCGCAAAAAGAAAAAGATCTGATTGACATTAACCGTGAGCACCAGATTAAAAGCGATGTGTATAGTTTTCTTTTGCAGAAAAAAGAAGAAACCGAATTGTCGTATGCTTCTAATGTAGCAGATTCAAAAGTGATTGATAAGGCAGTTTCTACTGATGAGCCGGTAAGCCCTAACAGAAAAATTGTGTATCTCTCAGCGTTTTTAATTGCTTTGTTTGCAGGTGTAGGTGTGATTTTCGGCAAAGAAACTTTGAACCGCAAAATTTTGTTTCGCCACGACATTGAAGAATATACCGAGCGACCGATACTGGGTGAAATTGTTGCCCAACCTTCTAAAGAGCCCGCTATGATCGGCTACGAAAAACGCAGCTTCATTGCCGAGCAATTTCGTATGCTGCGCATGACATTAGGTTATGCAGGAATTAATGCCGAAAACAAAAGAGTGTTGGTTACTTCCTCAATTTCAGGGGAAGGCAAAAGTTTTATAGCAGCCAACCTTGCTTTAAGCCTGGCAGTAGCGGGAAAGAAAGTGGTACTGGTTGATATGGATTTGAACAATCCTTCTTTAGCCGAAAAGTTAAATATTCATAGTGATGTTGGAGTAGCTGATTTTTTAAAAGGCAGCAAAAAGCCGGAAGAGATTATTTTACCAACCTCTCAAAACGAGCATTTGTATTTCATACCAACCGGAATATTGCCCGATAATCCTTCAGAGTTGCTTTTAAATGGAAAGGTAGAAGAGTTGCTTTCTTACCTCGATGCCAGCTTTGATACGATTATACTTGATAGTGCGCCTGTGATTCCGGTTACGGATGCTTACGTTCTTTCGCCTTATTGCGATGCAACGATATATGTGGTAAGGCATAATTATACGCCCAAAGCATTTATTGAGCGCATAGACGCCAACAATAAAATACAGCAATTGAAAAATGTGTCTATTGTTTTTAATGGCGTAAAATCAAGAGGCTTTCAAAACAAATACTATGGCTACGGCTATGGATACGGATATAATTATCGCTATAAAAACGGTGGCAAAAAGAAAGGAAACGACAAGCTTTTGCAAACTACCAACTCATAAAAAACAAAACCGAAAAAATTCAATTGTAAAATATTCTCTTATGGAAACTTCGAAACAATGGTATGTTGTTTATACCAAAGCAGGGCATGAGAAAAAAGTGTGTGATTTGTTTCGCCGTAAAAAGCTGGATAGCTTTTATCCGGCCAGCAAACTGACGAAAACTACATACGGCAAAGAGCGGATTTCCTACAAGCCTGTACTGGAGCGTTATGTGTTTGTTTGTTTGGCAAATGATGAGTTAAACATTATAAAAACCACTGGCAGCGTGCTTAACTTTGTTCATTGGATGGCAACACCGGTAACGATGAGCGGAGAGGATGTATATTTGCTGCGGCGTTTTTTTGATACACACGATGACATCCAGCTACAAAAAATAAAAATTAATACGGTTGAGCCGGCAACCCTGTTCAATCAGTTTGTAAACGATCAAGAACTAACTCATTTTGCATTGCCGGTTCTGGGATATACAATGACCGCACAAGCCAACAAAACAAGAGTGAAAGTAATTACAGTATCAGGCTACCAAACCAAAACAAAACTCTTTAATAAATATGCAGAAGCAAGATAAAATATACATCGCCGGGCATCGGGGCATGGTTGGAAGTGCCATTATGCGGCGTTTGCAGCACGATGGTTTTGAAAATATTATTGTACGCACTTCGGCAGAGCTTGACTTGCGCAACCAGGAAGCCGTTGCTCGTTTTTTTGCAGATGAACAACCCGATTATGTGTTTTTGGCAGCTGCCAAAGTAGGCGGCATTGTTGCCAATAGCACGTACCGCGCCGAATTTATTTACGATAACTTAATGATTGAAACTAACATCATTCATTATGCTTATAAAAGCGGTGTAAAAAAACTGATGTTTTTGGGCTCTTCGTGCATCTATCCAAAAATGGCACCGCAACCTTTAAAAGAAGAATATCTTTTATCGGGCTATCTCGAACAAACCAATGAGCCGTATGCCATTGCAAAAATTGCTGGTATCAAAATGTGCGATGCCTATCGTGACCAATACGGTTGCAACTTTATTTCGGTAATGCCAACCAATTTATACGGTCCTAACGACAATTACAACTTAACGACCTCGCATGTATTGCCTGCCCTGATTCGTAAGTTTTATGAAGCAAAAGAAAAAGGAGCTTCTAAAGTAACGGTTTGGGGAAGCGGAACGCCGAAGCGTGAATTTTTATATGCCGATGATTTAGCTGATGCCTGCATTTTTTTAATGGAAACATACAATGAGCCGGGGTTAATGAACGTTGGTGTAGGTGAAGATTTAACCATAAACGAATTAGCCGAACTAATAAAGGACGTAACTGGTTTTGAAGGTGATATTGTTTTCGATTCTTCAAAGCCTGATGGCACGCCTCGTAAATTAATGGATGTAACCAAACTTCACTCGCTGGGCTGGCGCCATCGCGTCTCTCTGCGCAAAGGCATAGAAATGGCTTATGCAGATTTTTTAGAACAACATAAGGAATCAATATTAGTAACTGATTAAAATTAAAACAAAACAACACAACACTTCTCTTATGAAGACAGCTTTGATTACGGGTATTACAGGCCAGGATGGCGCTTATCTTGCCGAACTATTACTGGAAAAAGGTTATATGGTCCATGGCATTAAACGCCGTGCCTCATTAATTAATACAGAACGCATTGACCATTTGTATCAAGACCCTCATGAAAAACATGTACGATTCAGATTGCATTATGGCGATTTAACCGATAGTACGAATTTGATACGCATTGTACAGGAAGCGCAACCTGATGAAATTTACAACCTGGCTGCAATGAGCCATGTAAAAGTAAGCTTTGATACACCCGAATACACAGCCAATGCAGACGGCATTGGTACGCTTCGTTTGCTGGAAGCTATTCGTATTCTTAAACTGGAAAAGAAAACAAAACTGTACCAGGCTTCTACTTCGGAATTGTATGGTTTGGTGCAGGAAGTGCCGCAAAAAGAAACCACGCCATTTTATCCGCGCAGCCCCTATGCTGTAGCCAAATTGTATGGTTTCTGGATTACGGTTAACTATCGCGAAGCTTATAATATGTTCGCCTGTAATGGTATTTTATTTAACCATGAAAGTCCGCTTCGCGGCGAAACGTTTGTAACACGTAAAATTACCCGCGCGGTGGCTGCCATTGCGTTGGGAATGCAGGAAAAATTGTTCTTAGGTAACTTAGATGCAAAACGCGACTGGGGACATGCGCGCGATTATGTAAAAGCCATGTGGCTGATTTTGCAGCAAGATGTGCCTGAAGACTTTGTAATTGCAACTGGCATTACTACAACCGTTCGCGATTTTGTAATTATGGCATTTAATGAAGTGGGTATTCAACTCGAGTTTAAAGGCGAAGGCGTAAACGAAAAAGGTATTGTTGTTTCGTGCAACAATGCAGCTTACGAGTTACCAATTGGTAAAGAAATAGTATCAGTTGATCCTCGTTATTTCCGTCCAACAGAAGTGGAATTATTAATTGGCGATGCTACCAAAGCCCGCACCAAATTAGGTTGGGAACCGGAATACAGTTTGGAAATGCTGGTAAAAGATATGATGGATAAAGATGTAGAACTGTTTCGTTCGTTTGGTGTAGGTTATATATATAGCTCTGCCGAAAATATGATGTAATTGTTTCTTGTAAAAGCAATATTGTAATAACAACAATCTTATAAAAGGATAAGATTGTAGAAGAAAAAATAGTTCGCTAAACGATTGCTTTTATGGTGTAGAAAATACCTGTAAAAGCAATTGTTGTTTATGCTTGTTTGAACCAGGATTTTGTAGGATTTTACTGATTCGGCTGATTGTTTTTGTATAACCAAATTACATGCAATTGCTTTCACCGTTTGCAATTAATCTTCCTAATCAGTCAAATCCTATAAAATCCTGGTTCAGACAAAAATATTGATAAAAACAAAACCTATTCAAATGCCTAAACTGGTGGTAATGCTTCGGGTGAAAGACGGAATTTTTTTCGTTCACGACTGGCTAACCTATTTTGAAAAAATTGCCGATGAAATTGTTGTGCTCGACAACGGCTCAACCGATGGCACGGATACTGTTTTAGAAAAGCACCCAAAAGTGGTTGACTTTATTCGTACCGAAGGTTATGATGAAGGCAGAGATAAAAATATGCTCTATGCCATGATGCGCAAACGCAACCCAGATTGGTGTTTGTGGTTAGATGTGGATGAAATTTTTGAACCCGGATTAACCCGTAAGGATTTTGACCGTTTAATGAATCGAAACTGGGTTAACAAGTATGGCTTTCGCAGGTTTCATTTTATAGATTATGAACATTTTGCAGGTTCCTGGTATCGCTTAAATTATAGTTCCGGACACGACCGCATTCTGTGGCGCGAAGCACCGGGCGGTTATTTTCAAAATATCATTTGCGATTCGCCCAACGTAAAAGGCATTAAAGGAATACAGGTAAATACAAACTTTCGCCTTAAACATTTAGGATATATCAGCAAAGATTTGGTGGATAGAAAAAGAGACATTTATCGCCAGGTGGTTCCTGAAAAAGAAGCTACGTTTCAAAAGATGTACATGCAAGGCGAGCGTCCCATCAAATGGATTGACAACCGCAGGCATCCCAAAGTAATTGCCTTAAATGCTTTATTGAGCGCCATACAGTTTTACAATCTTTTTCCAAGGGCATATCACAAAGCAAAAAGCGTCATTAGCAACAAGCTTAGCAAGCCCAATGCAGGCAACTTAAAAGCCAGCGTTTAGCTCCCTAAAAAATAACCCATGAATCTGAGTCAGCCATTCACCATACGCATTTTTAAATACCGGTTTCACATTGTTGAGTTCCTGGTGTTGGTGTTTCTTTATTTTTTTAATGAAGGTATTTTTTCATGGCTCATTTTGCCCAATTCTAACATCTATGAAAACGTTACCAAAGGCTTGTCCCTTGCGGTTTACGGCTATGTTTTGTTTTCGTTTCCAAAGCTGAAAAAAGACGAAAAAATATTCATTGTGCTATTCACCATGCTCATGGTAAAGCTGGTGTTTGAATCTTTGTATTTGTATGGAAATTTCTTTGATAAACTTACCATTTTTTCTGTCATTTACCCGGTGGTATATGTAGTGTTCATCAAAGCCGTTTGTCGCTCGCTCGATTTGGATATACTCGAAATAGTAGCGAAGTTTTATCTCATTACCTACATTGTTTTCATGGCAATTCATGGTCATGGTTTTGGCTTTAGTCTGGCGCAGGTTGACATGGAAGATTACGGACCTTTTTCAGGTGATGACCGCGTTATTCATGCCCGTTCCATTTTAATGATCATCATTCCGTATTTATGGTATTTAAGCCAGTACATTCAAAAGCGAAAGATTGTTGACTTGCTCCTGTTTTTGCTATGTTTTGTTATCATTCTCATACACCAGCACCGTTCGGTTTGGAGTTGCGCCATTTTCTCAACCTTTTTATTTGTTGTATTCACAGTTCGCAACAATCGCAAAACGGCTTCTCGCTTCTTCACTATGTTCACCATGTTTGCAGTAATTGGTGTGTTTGGAATTGTTTATTTATCTGCGTTGAAGCCCGGCTTTTTAGATTTTTTAGGCAATCGGTTTACTGAAATTTTAAACCCTGACAGAGAAGGTGGCACCGGCAGCTTTCGCATTGACCAATCGAAAGTGTATGGCGAAATGATTAAGCAAAAGCTCTTTACAGGTTGGTCGTTTCAAGGCTTTTATGTGCGAAACCCGTTGGTTGATTGGTGGGAAGAAGGCTCGGGCCAACACTTTCACGAAGGGTTTATCGAAATTCTGTTTTATCATGGCATTGTAGGGTTAGTTTTAAAATATTCATTCTTTATCATTATTGCAGTGAAAGCCTTTAAGCAAAAGCTTTCGCATGAGTCGGTTATCCTCGTTTCGTTTTGTTTAACCGGTCTTATGTTTTCATTAAGTTATGTGTTGCCTACTATTTTTTTTGGTCACATCGGGCTGTGTTTGTATTATTTAGAAAAGAAAAACAAGACTCAAAATGTAAGTCTGCAAACGGCTGCATAGCCTTTTGGTTTTGCCCATTTTTATAAAATGCGTTGTAAAGAAATTTCAATTCTTAACTCAATTGTATCATGCCCGAAACCATACTTGCACCTATTTGTTTGTTTGTTTTTAAGCGGCTTGATTTAACCCAACAAGTTGTGGCTTCTTTGCAAAATAACAAGCTGGCTGCACAGTCGCATCTGTACATTTTCTCCGATGCAGCAGCCAAAGAAGAAGACAAGCAAGTTGTTGAGGAAGTTCGATCTTTTATTCGAAATATTGAAGGCTTTGCGTCGGTTACACTTCGTTTTTCCGATGAAAACAAAGGGCTCGCAAATTCAGTAATAGCCGGCGTTTCAGAAGTTGTAAATGAACGGGGAAAAGCCATTGTTCTGGAAGATGATTTAGTGCTGTCTGATAACTTTTTAAACTTCATGAATGATGCGTTGAACTGGTATGAAAACGATGAACGAGTGTTTGCCGTTTGCGGTTATACCGTTCCTATTCGCACCAAGGAAAATATAGATGTTTATTTTACGGGAAGAGGTTCAAGCTGGGGTTGGGCAACCTGGAAAAACCGTTGGGATAAAATAGATTGGGCAATGAAAGAATACAATGCGTTTACGAAAGATAAAGCGGCACAAAAACGCTTTAACCGCAATGGCTCCGACCTTACCAAGCTGCTGCGTTTGCAGATGGAAGGCAAGCGAAATTCGTGGGCCATCCGTTGGGCGTATGCTCAATTTAAACTCGGAACTTATACCGTTTTTCCTACGGTTTCAAAAGTAGCAAACGATGGTTTTGGTGGCAATGCAACGCACACCGCTGGCTTACACCAAACACGTTTTTCAACGGTTTTAGATAAAAGTGGCAAAACCAAATTCCATTTTCTCTCGCCCCATATTCATCCCGAAATCTTCAACCAATTTTTGGATACGTATAGCCTCAAAACTCGTATTCTTTACAAAATAAAAAGTTTGTTTTCGTAAGAAAATTTTACTTGTATGAAAAACATTATTGCCACCTGGATTTGTTTGGATACTGAAGACAACAGCACCTATTTTCCTTCGGCAAAAGGCAAATCGTCCGATGCCAAAGTGCAAAACATTTACTGGCGTTGTATCGGTTGTTTTTACACAATGGCAAGGCGGCACAATCCTCACGCTACTTTGGCCCTTTTCAGCAATCAATCTAATCTTCCTATAGTTGATGGAACTGATGTGCAACAACTGTTGCAGCAATTGAACGTAAGCTTTTATGTAACGCCGTTTGAGTATGTAACGCCGCAAGGATATTACAATCAATGGCGCAACCAGTTTTACGAGTTTTCAATCTTTAAATACATCAGCACGCACAAAGATTTTAGGGACGACGATAACTTTTTATTGCTCGATTCTGATTGTATTATTACCCAAAATTTGTCTTCTTTATTTGCTGAAATAAGTGTAGAAAAGTGCATTACTTACGTGATTGATTATGCACCCGACCACGACATCAACGGCAATTCAAGAAAGAGTATGCAAAGCGTATTTTCTTATTTATTAAACCAGAAAGTAGAGCACATTCCGCAATATCACGCAGGCGAATTTTATGCAACTACGATTGGGGTTTTAAAAACGCTCATCGAAGATTTTTATGTTGTCTGGAAACAGTTGATCCAATTGAACAATGCCGGTTTGGATAAGCTGCACGAAGAAGCGCACACCTTAAGTTTCTTATTTTATAAAAACGGCTTTAAAGGTGGCCAGGCAAACAAATACATCAAGCGGTTGTGGACCGATCCCACCTCATTCAGAAACATCAAGAAAGGCGATGAAAAATTGGCAATCTGGCATCTTCCTGCTGAGAAGCGACATGGCTTTGTAGAACTGTTTGGCTGGTTGCAAAAACAAAGTTTTGTTTTGTCCGATTTTTCAAATAGCCAATTACAACAACGCTTGCAAAGCACGTTTATGATTCCCCAAATTCCGGTGCAGCGCCGAGCTTATTTCGCCGGAAAATCTTTGCTGAAAAAAGTATTTGCGAAATGAGTGATTTTTAATGAGAATGAAGATGATGTTATACGTTACTCACCACTCACCATTTAATTTCCCATCGTCCATCCTTATCTTTCCAATACGCTAAACCGTTACTCATTTCATATACTTCTTTGCCTGTTTTGGCATCTACCAATTGCCGCTTTTCATACACGCGAATGCCATTATTTTCTCTTGTTAAATAATGCACCAACGCCGGCAATGTAGGTTGCACATCGTGCAGCCATTGCTCGTCGCTTTCCTTTACAAATGCACTGCTCATGTATTCTGTTTTACTCCTCTTTTTCCAATAAAATATTACACCACAATTTACTGGCAAAGTTTTAGGTAGTAATACGGGTACAACAAAAACTTTTCACTACTAAAATTAAAATTATGCACTTAGTATCATTCTTACGCGGCATGGCTCTCGGTGGCTTGCTCGTTTATTTGTTTGCGCCCCGCAGCGGTGCTGAAACCCGTCAAATGCTTGCCCAGCGTGGCAACGATTTAAAAAGCCTGATATCAGATGATATGATTGACTTAACAGGTGAAGCGTCGAAACAGCCACCATCCAAAATTGTTTCCGGCAGTCTTTACGATTCAGCTATCGTTAGCGAATCATAAAAACGGTCAAAACAAAATTCAAAACAAAGCCTCACAACATTTGCTGTGAGGCTTTGTTTTTGCCCATTTTTTTATTCAATAATTATCGTCAGCTACCACGGCTGCCGCCTGTTTTTACCGGCTTTTTATTTGCGCCGCCCGCTTTCGGTTTGCTGATGAATTTGGAGCCGGAAGCCATTCCGCTTTTTGTTGTTTTATTGGCTCCTTTGCCTTCGTTTTTGTTGTTGGTTGGTAACGACATAATAGTGAATTTTTATCAGTAAAAAATAGATAGCAAAGTACAGTTTTCTTTTGAACCGAAATCAAAAACAGCCAATACAGAATGCAAGTTTATGTACCGGACTGCATCTCTCCGGTTGAGCATCGTTGCGTCGCACTCTTGTACGCTTTGAAAATAATTGAGCATTTAGGCGAATGTCAATTTAAAACCGTCAAGTTGCTAAAACACAAAGAGACATCTTCGTGAACCCTTTCTTCGTGAATCTATGTGATCTCCGTGTCTCTGTGGTTCAATATCTCACTTCAATATCTCCTCAATCTTACTCAATTCTTCACCGCTAAAAGTTGTATTGTCAATGGCTTTTAAGCAATCTTCCAACTGTTGCAATTTGCTCACACCAATTAATACCGAAGTAATATGCGGGTCTTTCAACAACCACGCAAGTGCCATCTGCGCCAGCGTTTGACCGCGTTGTTGCGCTACTTCATTAAGCTTTTGCGCTTTGACAACGGCTTCCGGCGTTACCTGGTTCTCCTGCAAAAAGCCGGTGCTTTTGTGTGCGCGCGAATCATCAGGAATACCTTTCAGATATTTGTTCGTCAATAAGCCTTGCGCCAGCGGCGAAAACGGAATGCAGCCCACACCATTTTCTTCCAGCACATCTAACAAACCGCCTTCTACCCAACGCTCAAACAAACTGTATTTGGGTTGATGAATGAGGCAAGGCGTACCCAGTTCTTTTAAAATAGAAATGGCTTTTGCAGCTTCTTCTTTTTGATAATTCGAAATGCCCACATACAACGCTTTGCCTTGTCGTACAATCAAGTCCAACGCCATCATCGTTTCTTCCAACGGTGTGTTGGGATCGGGACGATGACTGTAAAAAATATCAACATAATCAAGCCCCATCCGCTTCAAACTCTGGTCGAGCGAAGCCACCAAATATTTCTTCGATCCCCATTCGCCATATGGGCCTTCCCACATTAAATAACCCGCTTTGGTAGAGATGATCAATTGGTCTCTGTACTGATGAAAGTCTTGTTGTAAAATTCTTCCAAAGTTGGCTTCGGCAGAGCCGGGCGGAGGCCCGTAATTGTTTGCCAAATCAAAATGCGTAATGCCCGCATCGAATGCGGCACGAAGGATGGTGCGATAATTTTCATACACATCCACACCACCGAAGTTGTGCCACAAGCCCAGCGAAATTTCAGGCAGTAAAATGCCGCTTTTTCCACAGCGGCGATACTTCATTTCTTTGTAACGGTTCGCATTTGCAATGTAAGTCATAGGTTATTTTATTTTTAATTGGTAATTGTTAATGGTTAATTGAAATGAGTGGTGAGTGGTGAGTTATGGATGTAGTTTCAGAACTCCCTTTAGGGCCGGGGCTTTAAAGCTTTCGCTGCGGCGGACTGTGCTGCATTTACAATTTCACCCAGTTCTTTATCAATCTGTCCATACTTGCCGTATTCAACTACACGGGCAATTTCTTTTCCCTCTTTCATCACAATAAAAGTAGGCACGTTGGTAATGTGAAATGCATCGCTCAAATTGTCGAGTGTTTTTTTATTTCTGTCAACGCCAATTAACGTGATGCACGAATCGGGAAAACCTGAGCTATCTGCTAAGCGATAAAATTGCGGCAACAAATTTTGCGTGTCTTCGCACCAGGTTCCGCCAAAAATTACCATGTGAATTTGAGATCCTTTCTTTTTAAACGCATCCACCGCAGCAGCGTCCACTCTGCCTAAGCTATAGTTGTTTCTGAACCACTTAAATGTAGTATCGTTTTCAATAACAGAACGGTTCAATAAGCCTTTTAAAACTTTTTCTTTTGTGTTGATTGTAGTGGTGTAAGGCTGCACAGTTTGGCTGGTTGAAATTTGTGCAAAACCAAACGTGGCTGATAATAAAATGTTGATGAGGATAACTATTTTTTTCATCCTGATATGGCTTTAAGTTCTATTAAAAATTGTTTGAAGCCTTGCAGTGATTGTAACAGCTGCGTTTGGTTTTGTACCTTTTTTTTGTTCTCCTGCAAATATTGCTTCGCGCCCTGTACAGTAAATTTTCGCACACGAAGTAAGTGATAAATAAGCTTTAAATTTTTTACATCTTCCGGTCTAAAAAAACGGTCGCCTTTGCCATTTTTCTTCGGTTGCAAAATATCAAATTCCGTTTCCCAGGCTCGCAGTTGCGATTGTGTAACGCCCAGCCATTCAGCTACCTGGCTGGTTCGGTAATATTTTTTTTGGTAGAGCACTTCATCGGGTGGAACATCAATTAAAATGGATTCTTCGTCCATGTCTTTAAACGATTTTCTTCCCCGTTTTTTGTTGGGCATGAGAAGAAGGGTATCTATCTTATCCTGTTGTTTTTGTTGTATTTGAGCAAACGGATTGGCAGGCGGCTCTGTTTCCTGTTCGGTAACAATTGATAGCTCGTCAAACTCAATCACAGCAAGGCCTTCGGCATCTTGCGTTTCTTTTATACCAGGTAAATTATTAAGCTGATCAACAGCCTCTTTTCGGAGTTGGCTGTCTTCGCTTTCTTCATTAAATAAAAAAAGTTGCTGTCGCATTGGTGTAAAAATAAGTAATGAGAAGAAGTGAAATGAAAATCACTTTTGTTTTTGCCCTATTTTCAAATTGTGCTCCTAAAGTTTAATAAATTATATTCCTATAAATTTAGTAGAGTATTCTAAAACCTTTTACTTTTGTCTTTTTAAAAAGAAAGCCACGTTTCTAAATAGCACTGCATGGTATCTAAATTAAGTTCTACCGAAGTTCTTCATTTCCTCATCATGGTTAGCCTGGTTCTTATCATTGCCCGCGTTTTGGGTGAGGTGTGCCGCAAGCTAAAACAGCCGGTTGTGGTGGGCGAAATTTTAGCAGGCATTATCATTGGTCCATCGTTGCTGGGTTCAGTATTTCCACACCTTTTTTCAACCATTTTTATTAATGATGCACGAGCTTTCGGAGCGTTTGACGGGCTGGCAAACATAGGCGTTATCATGCTGATGTTTGTTGCCGGAATTGAAGTGGATGTAAAGCAAATTCGCAGGCAGGGAAAGCAAGCCGCTTCTATTAGCATCATGGGCATTTTATTTCCCTTTGCATTGGGTTTTGCAGCCATTTGGTTTTTTCACGATTATATTTTTCCGCCATCGCCTGATGGCAGGTTGATTCCTTCTCTTTTTTTCGGAACCGCGCTTTCCATCACTGCATTATCGGTGATTGTAAAAGTGTTGTTCGATTTAAATATCATCAAAACCAAAGTGGGCGGATTGGTAATAACAGCCGCTATGGTTGACGATTTTTTAGGCTGGGTTTTGTTTTCGATCATCATCAAAATGATTGACAACCACAAAAGCGAAGGCTCTTTTTCATCAGTGCTGGTGGTGTTGGGTTTTGCCCTTTTTATGGTAACAATTGGAAGATGGCTGATTGATAAAATTCTTTTCATAACGAGCAAGTATTTTTCAGGCTCAGGAACGCTGATAACTGTAAGCTGCGCGCTTTGTTTTTTAGGCGCTGTGTTTACAGAATATCTGGGTATTCGCGGTGTATTTGGCGCGTTCCTCATGGGCATTGCCGTTGGCGATTCTAAATATTTTACTTCGGCAACACAGAACGTATTGCAGCAGTTTGTGATTTATATTATTGCGCCCCTGTTTTTTGCATCGGTGGGTTTGCGGGTAAATTTTGTAACCAATTTCAATTTGTCCATCGTGGTGTTGATTGTTGGCATTGCGTGCGTTGCCAAAGTGATTGGCGCCGGTTTGGGTGCGCGGATGAGTGGCATTCAAAAGAACGAATCGCTTGCCATTGCTTTTGGCATGAATGCGCGCGGCTCACAGGAAATTGTGTTGGGTAGTGTTGCCCTGAGCGCAAAGATTATTGATGAAAAAATATTTGTCGGACTGGTAATAATGACGATGCTCACCATACTCATTGCAGGGCCGCTGATGAAATTGTTTTTGAATAAACATGTGCAAAAACAAACAATGGTAAATGATGAAACTATATCCATTGCGAATACAAGATTGATTAATGGCAACGTCCTGCACGAGTCAACGCTTTCTTTACCGCGTTAATTCATTTTTTATATAAAAACAAAGAGAGGATATAAGCTGAAATCATAATCGCTTATATCCTCTCTTGTTTTGCACAACGCGAGTGCGGATTGTTTTTTAAAGATATAGGGTTGACTTTCTTTTTTGAATGATTGCAGAAACTGTTGGTTCATCTTCTTTGCCATAAAAAGAAAAAAACGGGCAAAACCAAACTTTTTGCTACAAATTAAAGACAAGACCAGCGTAGGCAGTTTTAAACTCGTAAGAAGAAACGGTAACTCCAAAACCTTTGGTGATGTAATAATCAATACCGGCGCGCCATGTAAAGCCGCCTGCATTGGTAGTTGAAGTTTTATCGTTATCATCTTTTATTTGCGAAGATGTTATCCCATATCCTGCATGTGCAAAAACAAAGAGTCCCCTGTCTTGCTTTTCATAATTTCCCGCCAACCTGTTTATCGGTGCATACAAACTACCATACACAAATCCAAAGTTTTCGGAAAGGATAAACTCGTCTTTTGGAAACAAATAATCGTAAGCAATGCCGATGTTAAAAATGTTTTTTACAATCCGGAATTCACAATTAGAGCCTATACTCAGCGGCTGTTGCAAGCCAATATTGATGCGCGAGGGTGTATATTTTACTTTCAGTTTCTTGTAATCAAGAGGAGCATTTGGTGGTTGGTTAACCGCAGTTGTGGCGTTATTGTTATCCGCCATTTGGCTCAATTGCTGGGTTGGTTTGGTTTCCCCATTGATAACTTCGCGCTGCCCATTGCTGTACAAAATCATAAATACATCTGTTTTTGAAAGGCTATACAATGGGCCATCTATATTTTCCCATTTCTTGTACTTGATAGTAGTTTCTGTAATCTCCGAAACCTTCGATTTGATTTCGGTTTTGTCTTGTTTGATAATGATATCCTGTGCGAAGGATGCAAGGCTTATACATAGCATCATGCTAAGTGCCAAGCCATGTTTTAGTAGTAACATAGAGGTTAGATTTTGAAGGTAATGAATGAATTAATTTCCCGGTTGAACGGATATATATTCGGTATTGCCACTCACATAACAATGAATTGTCCAGGGGCCTGAAGTTGGCGACCACGTTTTGGTAAGAACGGGAAAGTTTTCATCGGCTTTGTATTGAAGTGTGTAAGTCTTACTTGGGTCAACCTGGTAAGGTCCATTGGTTCCAATTACATAGATGGTAGAGGCAGGCGTAACATCATCTTTATAAAAGCCGCCTGTTCCAACATAATCAATCTGTACGGTTACTTGTGCTTGGGCCGGTGGCGTAGGTTTCTTGGTTTGATCTTTAGTGCAACCAAATAAAAAACATGCTGTAAGAAATGTAAGGGGTATGAAGTAATTTTTGAAGAGTTTCATTTGATTCGTTTTTAGACGTTAATAAAAATAAATTTTAGAAGGAATTGTAATGAATGGGTAATGTTTGTTTTTGCCCATATTTATTGTGTGCTGCATATTGATTTTGAAACGGCATCACCTGCAGCAATTACAATTCCGATGGCGGCTTTGGCAATGGGGTTTTTAATGATGCCCTCTAATACATTTAATCCTTCCCGGGCCTGAGGCCAGATTTTGCAAAATTCTGTTTTGCCTTGGTCAACATTTACCAAAGTAATGTCTCTGTTGTTTTGGACGATTTGATTTGTGTTCATATAAAATGTTTTGCGCCTACTCTGTTTTCCCTTTTCGGCTTACGGGTGTTGATTGATTCGTTCAATCACAATGCAAAGCTATTTGGAGAGGAAAGCGAAGGCAAGAGGGAAGGGGCGGAAATTAGAGAGAGGGTTTTTACGGTATTGGATTGCGGGAAAATCCTACTTCTTAACGTATAGGCAAATGAGTAACTTGCAATTGAATTTATAAGATGTAAATTCGATTATTCATAAACAATTAAATTATTCTCTATGAAAAATGCTATTACTTCGATTTTGCCAACTATTTACAAGATTTGGTAAAAGATTTAAATTCTTGTACAACAGAATCGTGTATGCTTACCCCTTTTGAACGCTAGATATTGCAGTAACTCAATGAAAGGTAAAACGGCACACATCGCTAAAGCAGTTATGCAAAAAATGTGTAAAGCGAATATTACAAAGGGAAAAATGAACCAACCCAATAGCAACTACTGCAATACCAAATGGGTTAGTCCTTTCCTACTATGCAATTGTGACAATGGTTAAGTTGTGTGATTGGTGCAACATATATTAAATTAGAACATCAGCGTATTTACACTTCTGGTTATATTTCTGCGATGAATGATTTAATCTGGACAATCAGATGGTTAGGCGGAGCTTACCCATCTCCTACATTAACTGACACTGGTAGGCTAACGATCTTCCTGTTTGCCTTGTAAAAACGATGATCAATTAATACTGGGTTCTTTTATACTTATTTTCTTTCTCGCTAAATTATCCTCCGCTTACAACCTCTGCATCTTATCACTAAATCCTTTTTACATGCAAATAGATTGGTTCTTTATATTTGAATTGCCAGTTTTTTAATTGCCATTATTTTTTTAAAGCATTATACCGGCATAAAGGCATTGTTGTTTTTATTCATTCTTATTTTTTGGTTGTGCGGCTAATTTGTTGTGGTGATAATTATGCAGCTTTCGGATGGAAGGACAATTACTTTTTGTACAACTATTATTTGCTTTTGTATGCACCAATGTCGTTGTATCTATTTTATAAAATGCTGGGCTTGCAATCAAAATCAAAAGTCGCATTTTTTATCATTGCACTCTTATGTTTGTTACTCATCCTTTTGAATTATTTTTTTATACAAGGCAGGTTTCAATTCAATACGTATTCGTTGATGTTGATAATGATTTTAAATATCATGCTAAGCTGTTTGGTATTGGTGAAGGTTGCCATTGATGACAACAAATTGCAAAGCCTTTACAAAGAGCCCTTCTTTTGGATGAACGCGGGCAACCTGTTATTTAGTTTAGGAACTTTGGTTGTATTAGGTCTTCAGCAATACATTGCCGACAATAATATTAAGTTTAGTGGACAAGCTTTGTATAATGCGGTGATGTCAATACTAAACGTGTTATCTATATTTCGTTTAAGTTATGGTTTTATTTTATGCAAAAAAACAATAAGTCATTGTCACGATTGAGCGTATCATTATCACGCTACTGTTTGTGGGTATTGGTATTATTAGTCTCTGTTTTGCGATTATCAATAAACGAACAACAACGTGTTCATCAGGAAAAAGAAATGCTAATGAAGATCAATTTCACCCAGCAACTCCTCCAATCCCAACTTGAAATGCAGGAGCAAACCTTCAACACCATCAGCCAAGAAATTCATGATAATGTGGGGCAGATATTAAGTTTAGCAAAAGTGCAATTGAATATCATTGACCAAACCGAAACACTTGATAGAGCGCTACTTTCAGATGCAAGGGATAGTGTAAGCAAAGCCATGATTGATTTGCGCGACATTGCCAAAAGCCTCAACTCCGAACGCGTATTGCTTTTAAGTCTTCCGGAGATAACAGGATATGAATTGCAACGCATCAATCGCTTGGGTATGATGATTACATCTATGAGAGTGGAAGGCTGGAAAAAGTATAGAGCAACAAAAGAAGCTCATCACATTTCGAATCATTCAGGAAGCACTTGCAAAACATCATCAAACACTCGAAAGCGAAAGCCATCCAGTGTTTTATTTTGCTATGAAATGGAACATCTGAAAATACGAAATTATCGGATGACGGCATTGGCTTTCATCCTGATACTCATTATCTCAAAAAGATGGCTTCGGATTGCACATACCATTGTAAATCGTGCTGCACTGATTGGAGGTAAAGGCAACGCATTGAATAGCGAACCCAATGAAGGAACAACCATTACCATACTTACACCTTATGCCTGAAAAAAGAAAGATAGCGATTGTAGATGACCATACTATGTTTAGAAAAGGATTGATTTCACTTATCAATTTATTTTCTAACCATGAAGTGATTTTAGATGCCATGGCGGTAACGATTTTATTAAACAACTGAATTCAAAACATCTGCCCGACATTGTGCTGATGGATATTGCCATGCCTGAAATGAATGGCTACGAAACCGCACAATGGCTGCATAGCAATTACCCCGGTATAAAGATTCTTGCGTTAAGCACGATGGATTCGGAAACGGCAATTATTAAAATGATTAAGAGCGGAGCAAAAGGATATGTGTTGAAAGATGCTGACCCGGCTGAATTAAAGCTTGCTTTTGATGAAGTGATGAGCCGTGGTTATTTTTACAATGAATTAATTACACGTAAAGTTATCAATTCAATCAGTTTGCTCACGGATGATAAAAATACAACGTCAACGTTTGCTAAATTAACGACACGTGAAATTGAATTTTTACAATACGCCTGCACCGAATTAACTTACAAAGAAATTGCCGACAAGATGTTTGTAAGTGCCCGTACCGTTGAAGGCTACCGGGATACGCTATGCGAAAAACTTGATCTTAAAACCCGCGTGGGGCTTGCGTTATACGCAATTAAAAACAATCTGGTACAGCTATAAATGAAATGAATTTTTGCTATAAAAAAATATATTCAGAAAATCGCCATCTGGCTTATACAACTATGTTTTGGTTTTGCAGTATTTTCATCCATTCCTCACGCTGCTGAACAACAAATTTGTCAATTGTATTGTCAGCAGTTGTTACAGATAAACCAGTGTTTGCAATTCCCAGTGCTCTGTATCTGTTCACTTTAGCAATGTTCGATAAAGGAATGGAAAGCTGATGATTTTGGAAATTGAATTTATGCGATTGAAACACCAATCGGCTGTTCGTTAAATACAATTTTCCGCCAACTGCTTCTATGCTTTTAAAATGATTGGCAGGTGCTTCAAATAAAATCGTTTCATTTTCTTCTAATCTAATTTCAGTTCCTTTCATTATTGATTTAGAATTGCCAAACCAACCAGCTACACTTCCAAATAAAACCCCTTGTATGCAGCCACCAATAAGTGCTTGAATAAAAATGATAGAGATATGTTCTCTTGTTAAGTTGCTTTCCGTTAGCAAACCAAATACAATAGATGAAATCGCCATTAAAATTCCAAAAATTATCCCTACCCTGACTTTATTTCTCTTACTCATTTGATGTTTTTAAGCGGAACACTTGAAAGATTCGTTTACGTTTGTTTTTGCCCAAAAAATCCTACTTCGCAATCGCCTTATCTTCCCTAAACTTATCCAAAAAATGTCTTGCGGCTTCGCTCATCACCAACTTGCCGCTAATGGCAGCACGTTCAGGCAGCAATTGTTCCCAATGTTCGGTGTTGTGCCATATCATTTTCTTTACTTCTGCCATCGCTTCGGGACTGTAATGCGCCAGCGAATTGGTGAGTCTTGCAATGGATTCTTCCATGCTTTCAACGCTCGGATGCAATTCTGCATAAATGCCTTTGCGCCGCGCCCAGTCTGCGTTTCGCCAATTGCCTGCATCAATAGAAAGCTGACTAAATGCTGACAATCCTGTTTTCCGTTCTACTGCCGGACCCACCACAAACGGACCAATGCCAAGGGTAAGCTCGCTCAGTTTGATTTCGGCTCCTTCCACAGCAATGGCATAATCGGCAGCCGCTGCAATGCCTAAGCCGCCGCCTACACATTTGCCATGCACACGCGCAACAATAAATTTGGGGCAACGCCGCATAGCAAGAATAACATTGGAAACACCACTAAAAAATTGTGTTGCCCCTTTTTCGTTTTGCAGTTGCAGCAGTTCGGTAAACGAAGCTCCACCGCAAAATGCAGCGCCAACTGAGCGGAGTAAAATCACTCGTACATCATTGTTATGCGCAGCATACGACACTTCGTTTAACAAGCCGCCCAACATGGCAGAGGTTAATGAATTGCCCTGCGGATGATGCCATTCAATAGTATAAGTATGAGCGTGTAATTCGCCTCTTACATAGCTGCCATCGGTGTTGCTGTTGTTAATTGCCATTGCTTTTTGGTTTGATGAATAAGTGGTTTGTTTTTATTACAACAAATATACTTGTCCTGCAAAAAAGAAAACAACGATAAAACGAGGCGGTTAAGAATTTTATAAAAACAACAATTATCAACAAAAACAAACCGTAAGGTTTTTTTGCTCTTTTTTCATTTAGGAAAAACACTTATTTTTGAATTGGTGCAACGCTGCATTTTGTGTGGCGTTGTATTTTTTTTGTATCACCTTAAAAGAATATTGTATGAGCGACGTCATGTATGTATCAAAGGAAACCTTTGAAAAAATGCGCGCAGAACTTCAGGAAATGAAAGCCGTGCAGCGACCGGCAGCTTCGAGAGCCATTGCGGAAGCCCGCGAAAAAGGCGATTTGAAAGAGAATGCTGAATATGATGCAGCCAAAGAAGCACAGGGAATTTTAGAAGCTAAAATGGCACAGTTAGAAGGTCAGATAGCCATTGCGAGAATTGTAGATGCGAGCGAAATTGACACCAGTAAAGTTTCTATTCTTACCAAGGTTACCATTACCAATGTGGCAACCAAAAAAACGGTTACTTACCAGATTGTTGGTGAAAAAGAAGCCGATTTGAAATTGGGTAAAATTTCGGTTACATCGCCGATTGGCAAAGGCTTGCTGGGCAAACACAAAGGCGATGTTGCCGAAGTGATTGCGCCCAACGGCATGATGAAATTTAAAGTGATGGACATTAGTATTTGATGATTGTTAATGGTTAATGTTTAATTGTCTTGAATCTTGTTTCCTGACTCTTGAACCCTCAAATGGTATAAAGCTTGTTTTGAAAAACAAAAATTGATCATCATGAAAAAATTATTCATTGCTTCCATCATTGCAGGCGCAGCAATTGTGGGTTTGATGTTTTACTTACGCACAACAATGATTGAAGAAAACAGTTAACTGAATCATTTTCAAAAGTTATAAAAGCGACTTCTTTGGGGTCGCTTTTTTTGTTTATTCATTTTCTTTGCAAAAACAAACTTTGGTTATGACCATTTTTTCAAAAGTTATAAACGGCGAATTGCCTTCTTACAAGATAAAAGAAAACGACCGATTCCTCTCTTTTTTAGATGTCTATCCGTTGGTAAAAGGTCATGTATTGGTAGTGCCGAAAATTGAAGTAGATAAACTGTTTGATCTGAGCGATGATTATCTTTCTGAAATACTGGTATTTGCAAAACCGATTGCGAAAGCCATTGAAAAAACATTCAATTGCAACCGTTGTGGCATCTCGGTCATTGGCATTGAAGTGCCGCACGCGCATGTGCACCTGATGCCTATCAACAATGCAAATGATATTAATTTTACAAGAGGGAAATTATCGTTGAGTAAAGAGGAAATGCAAGAGATTCAGGAGAAGATTGTGAGTGCGTTGTAAAAGTTTACAATTATTTTAGTTCGCTTGCGTCAAACTCCTTTTTGAAATAAAGTAATGTTGGATCATTAACGGAATGGAGAAGAATAAGCAACTATCAATTTCCAGCCCAGATTGCTTATATAATTTAAAACATCAGCGGCTTATGTAAGTTTATTAACCATTTTTAATTTAATAAGTTCATTGCTATCTTTAAACGAAAACAAACTGTCATCATTTCCAAAATAGAAATGTACATTTTGTTTGGTTAATGGTCCTTTAATGTCAACATTCACATAGCAATATCTATCCACTTTTTTCTGCGCAAAAGCAAACGATAAAAAAATGAGCAAAAACAAATGGAGCAGAATTAAGCGTTTCATATTTTTAAATTGAATGGTTTTAATAAATTCAGTTTTATTTCTTTACCATCTCTCTTCATTCTTCACTATAAAATCTTCCCAACTACTGAATTGCTTTGTGCCTTTTGATAGCACTGATGAAGTTTGATAATGATGGCAAAGCGCAACTGCCAGTGCATCAGTAGCATCAAAGTGCGCAGGCTGTTCGGTAAGTTGCAGCAGTTGTTGCAGCATTTTCCAAACCTGTTCTTTATCTGCATTTCCATTGCCTGCTACCGATTGTTTCACTTTGCGTGGCGAGTATTCGGTAACAGGTAACGAGCCTTGCATAGCAGCAGCAATGGCTACACCCTGTGCGCGTCCCAGCTTCAACATGCTTTGTACGTTCTTACCAAAAAAAGGAGCTTCAATGGCAAATGTGGTAGGGCCATATTCGTTTATTAAATGCACTACTTTTTGATGTATCATCTGCAGGCGCTGATAAATGTCTTTCTGGCTGCTTAACTTCAGCACATCCATAATAAGCAATTTGGGTTTGTTGCCCACAACTCTTACAACAGCATAACCCATCATCAGGGTGCCAGGGTCAATTCCTAAAATAATCTCTTCATTTCTCATTTGCAAATGCGAAGTAACAACGAAGGTAGATAACACCGCAACTATTTTTACAGTACGTTTGAAAAAAATAAAGTTGAGGCGGCGTTATAAAAGAGTATTGAATTTTATTATTGGTCCCCTATTATTCATTATTTTATCATGGTCTATTTACCATAAAATAAAACATCAATATTCGTGGCAGCAAATACAAACCATTTTTGCCGATGCGTTTAATAAAAACAATCGCGTCCTTCTTTTGTTTTTGTTCATTTTAATGATCACCAACTGGATGCTGGAAGCTGCCAAATGGAAGATGCTGATGAAGCCTGTGCAACCTGTTTCTATGCTCACAGCTTGCAAAGCAGTATTTTCGGGTTTGTCGTTTTCTATGTTCATTCCTACAGCGGCGGGCGAGTATGCCGGCAGAACTTTATACATGCACGAAGGCAACCGGCTGCGCTCATTATCGTTAAACATTATTGGCAGCATCAGCCAGTTGTTGGTTACACTAGTGGCAGGTGTGGCAGGAATTTTTTATTTAAAGAAAATGTTGTTGGATGGAACGGCTTCTCCGCTGAATTTATCTATTATCTGGTTGAACGGATTGTTGTATGCCGTGATAGCCGCTATTGTTGTTTTTGCCTTAATTTATTTTCAGATGGCGCCTTTCACACGATGGTTTGAGAAAATTCCGTTTATACAAAAGCACCTCATCTTTATACAAAGTCTTGAAGCGTTCCGTTTGCCACAATTAACACAAGTTTTGTTGCTGTCGGTGTTGCGCTACATCGTATTTATTATTCAATACTGGCTGGTGTTTCAGTTGTTTGGTGTACAAATGCCTGCGGTGGAAGCTGCATTTGCAACGGCTGTATTGCTGCTTATTTTATCTGCCATTCCATCGGTGCCCAACATTGCCGAGTTGGGTGTGCGTGGCGAAGTAAGCCGGCAGTTGTTTGGATTATTGAGCGCCAATGCGGTTGGCATTGTATTTTCAGCAGCCTTTATCTGGATCGTAAATTTAATTATACCTGCCATTGCAGGAAGTTTATTTTTGATGGGCATAAAAATTTTTAGAAACAAATAGCGTGAGAAGGATTGTATTGTTTTTATTACTAACTCTAAATTGTGTTCGCCTTACAGCAGGCGATGATTTTTGTGGCTTACGAAATCATGCTTTTAAAGCAGGTGAAATATTGACGTACAGTATTTTTTATTCGGTGGCTGGCATTTATGTGAATGCAGGAACGGCATCGTTCACCACTACGCTGGAGCGGCTGGGCAATGTGCCGGTGTATCATGTAGTGGGAGCGGGCAACAGCAACAGCAGCTATGATTTTTTATTTAAAGTGCGCGACCGGTACGAATCGTTTTTCGATACGGCTACCTTACAGCCTTATAAATTTATACGTCGAGTGAATGAAGGCAATTACACCAAATATGAAAATATAACCTTCAATCAAAAGACGAATACGGCTGTTTCATCGGAAGGTACGTTTAATGTTCCCACTTGCATACAGGATGTAATAAGTGCGGTATATTACGCACGCAATATTAATTTCGACAATTATAAAGTGAACGATTTAATTCCGTTCAATATGTTTCTCGATAATGAAGTGTATAATCTTCATATCCGTTACCTGGGAAAAGAAAAAATCAAAACCAAATATGGCAAGTTTCGAAGTATTAAATTTAAGCCTTTGCTGGTGAAAGGAACCATTTTTGAAGGCGGTGAAAAAATGACGGTTTGGGTTAGCGATGACGGCAACCACATTCCCCTTCGAATTGAAAGCCCTATTAAAGTAGGCAGTATAAAAGTAGATATGATGGAGTATCGCAACAACCGCTATCCACTGTCGTCGTTGATTAGTTTTTAAAAGCTTTATTAGACAGTCTCACCATGACTGAAAAAAGAAAACATCAAATATTTACCTGCTTAACTGCAACAGTTTGGCTTATTAACGGACTTGTTTGTAAAGTGTTGAACCTTGTGCCACGACACCAGGAAATTGTGGCAACTATTTTAGGTAGCAATCACGCAAGAACTTTCACACTACTAATTGGAATATCAGAAGTTGCAATGGCGGTTTGGATTTTAAGTGGTATCAGCACAAAACTTAACGCAATAACACAAATGGTTGTGATTGCGACAATGAATATTTTAGAATTTATTATCGTGCCCAACCTGTTACTTTGGGGAAGATCAAATGCTTTTTTTGCTTTTCTGTTTATTCTTGTCATCTACTATAACGAGTTTCATGTCAATCAAAAATTAGCTTTGCAGTCATAACATGTTTTCTTTTTTAAAAAATCATCCTTTTGCCATTGAAGCTTTTTTTGAGAGTTCACTTGTTCTCACTTTTGCCATTCCAAAAGATAAAATTCAGAGCTTTATTCCGCCTTGTTTGGAATTGGACACGTTTAATAACGATTGGGCATTTGTCGCCGTTGCAATGGTGCAAACAAAAGATTTAAGACCCAAAGGCTTTCCAACCTTTTTTGGTAACGACTTTTTTCTAATTGGTTATCGCGTGTTTGTTCGATATACAAACAGTGCCGGCAAACGATTAAAAGGTTTGTACATTCTTAAATCGGAAACTGACAAAAAGAGAATGGAGTTATTTGGAAACATTTTTACGCATTACAACTATACAACTACAGATATTCATCAGACAAAGCAAAACGGTACTTTAAAATTTAGCTCCGCAAACTCTGATTTCCATGTTGTAGTTGAAACTACGGATAAGGAAAACATTGCATTACCTTATGGTTCGCCTTTTCGGGAATGGAAAGAAGCAAGGAGATTTGCCGGTCCTTTGCCTTTTACTTTTACTTATATTCCAGAAACAAAAGAAGTTTTGATTATTGAAGGAGTACGGGAGAACTGGACACCTAAACCATTGCATGTTATTGATTACAACTTTTCTTTTTTAAATGAAATTAACTTGCAGGAAATAAAACTGGCTAGCGCTTTTGTTATTGAAAACATTCCTTATCACTGGAAAAAAGGCAAACTTGAATTATGGAAAGCAGCATAAGAAAACCATTTCAGGGCGTGCTGAATATTATCCGTTTCAACTGGCATTTTTATGTGTTGGCTGCCTCAATCATTGTATTCATTTTTGTCATCGGGCATTACTTTACTTATTTAAGCGTAATAGGTAGCGTTTTTGTATTTCTTATCATTTGCTCAACAATTATTTCTTTAGCTGTTTCAGTTTACATATACGACTTCTCAAACTTGTATGAATTTTCATGGTTGAGCGACTTAAAAAATGAGGCAAAAGAAAGAATCATTAATATCAATGCAGGTTTTGACGAAACAAGCTATTTGCTTACAAATAGGTTTGCGAACTGCGAGTTATTCGTTGCAGATTTTTATGACGCTACAAAGCATACGGAAGTTTCAATTAAGAGAGCAAGAAAAGCATATCCGCCTTTTCCAAAAACACAACGGATAAGTACCAGCCATTTATCCTTTCAAGATAGTTCAGCAGATAAAATTTTTACCATTTTTTCTGCACACGAAATCAGAAATGAAAAAGAAAGAGTTGCCTTTTTTAAAGAGTTGCACCGTGTTTTAAAACCTACAGGAAATGTTGTTGTAACAGAACATCTGAGAGATACAGCCAATTTTTTTGCTTACAATATTGGGTTCTTTCATTTCTATTCAAAGGCAACCTGGCTCAATACATTTCGGTTGGCGGAATTGAACGTTTCAAAAGAAATAAAGATCACACCCTTTATCACCTCATTTATTCTTGTGAAGAATGGAACTGCATCTTAAAATAGTCGGTGTTTTGCTGGTGTTGTTGGCATTGTTGCATATAGTCTTTCCAGCATACTTCAAATGGAAAATAGAATTGAGTCATGTAAGTCCTATCAACCGACAAATGATGTATGTGCATACCTTTTTTATTGCTTTGATGGTTTTTCTGATAGGTGTTCTTTGCTTCACATCTGCCTCTGAACTTGCCACAACAAATCTTGGTAAAAAGATTTCACTTGGATTAAGTCTGTTTTGGTTGATAAGGTTGTTCATTCAGTTCTTTGGTTATTCATCTTTCCTTTGGAAAGGGAAAATGTTTGAAACTATCATTCACGTTTTGCTTTCAATCCTTTGGGCATATTTTAGCGGAGTGTTTTTATTGACATATTTAACATGATAACTTCAATCATTTCTAAAATAAAAAACCTTTCAACAAACTAAAAAATATCGTTTGTTTTTGCGCTTCTTTTACATCGTAGCGATAGTTGTACCACGCACTTTCCCAATCGCCATACATCAGGTTGGGCAACACAATAAATTTCTTTCCCCATTCCACTTTTGCACTATTGGTTTCGGAAAAACGCTCAGCTATTGTTTTATGCTCAAAAACAAAACTAAAATCAGCCAAGTTATCTCCTAACAACATCAGTACATTGTATTTCTTCATTACCTGTTGCCGTCTGCTTTCTTTTGATGATGTGGTGGTTTTAAACAGTAAATGCGCACTGTCGGCATCAGGAAAATGGGCATGTTTCAGGTTGATAAGAGTTGCGCCAATCGAAGCCGAATCGCGGTTGCTAATATAAAAAACATGAATGCCTTTTTGTTTTGCTTCTATAAAAAAATCAACTGCGCCGGGCACTGCAGCGGCTTCCGATTTATCAACCCATTGTTTCCAAAACGCATCAGAATATGAAACATTGTTTTTCACCAATTGCGCTTCAAAAGGACCGTTATCAAAAATGGTTTCATCAATATCGGTGATGATAGCAACGTTCTTTTTGCGTTTGGTTTTGCGGGGCATTTGTTGCAGACGTAGTGCAGCCACATTATAAGCCTGGTAACACAAAGCGCGGTACTCGGCTGCTGTTTGTTGCCACAACACCGGCTGCAGCAAACGCATACTGGCAGCATTGATGGTGCTACTATCCTGTGCATGAGCTATTGAAAAAATGCACAAAAACAAAAGAACAAAATGAGCTTTCATAAATCGAAAATTTGATGTGCAATGGCATGAAGGTATAACACCGTTATCAATGTGCTGCGCAAACAAATTATAACGTTCCTTCGCTCATATTCCTTTCTAATTTTGTGAAAAAATATAATGCAGCTAACCAATCCATCTTTGCTACAAAACAAAATCTTCATCAATAATCAATGGATGGATGCTTCAACAAACCAAACGTTTGAAGTGTTCAATCCGGCGGATGGTTCGCTCATTGCAACGGTTGCCGATGCGGGCGCTGATGAAACAAATGGGGCGATTGAAGCAGCAGCGAAAGCACTTGAGAATTGGAGTAAAGAAACCGCCAAAAAACGTTCGGGCATCTTGCGAAAATGGTTTGATTTAATTATACAAAATGAAGATGACCTGGCTTTGTTACTAACCTCCGAACAAGGCAAGCCATTGGCAGAAGCAAAAGGCGAAGTACAGTACGGTGCCTCATTTGTTGAATGGTTTGCCGAAGAAGCGCGGCGCACGTATGGCGATGTGATTCCTTCGCCTTCAGCCAATAAAAGAATGCTTACGATAAAGCAACCCATTGGCGTGGTAGCCGCCATCACACCGTGGAATTTTCCCATTGCCATGATCACCCGAAAGATAGCACCCGCATTGGCTGCAGGCTGCACCGTTGTGGTAAAACCAGCCGAAGACACGCCCCTATGTGCATTGGCGTTGGCGCAGTTGGCAAAAGAAGCGGGCTTGCCCGATGGTGTGTTAAACGTGCTGCCAACAACGCAAGCGGCGGCAGTAGGAGAGGTGCTCACCACGCATCCTGCGGTTGCTAAAGTTTCGTTTACCGGCTCAACAGAAGTGGGCAGAATTTTAATGCAACAGTCTTCTTCTACGGTAAAAAAAATGTCGCTCGAACTGGGTGGAAATGCGCCGGTAATTGTGTTTGATGATGCCGATGTTGATGTGGCGGTAAAAGGCGCAATGGAAAGTAAATATCGCAATAGTGGACAAACCTGCGTGACCGCCAACCGGCTGTATGTGCAGAGAAATATCTATCCTTCTTTCCTTGCCAAATTTACCGAAAAGGTAAAAGCGTTGCGGGTTGGAAATGGTGCAAAAGAAAACGTGCAGATTGGTCCGCTCATCAATCAGGATGCTATTGATAAAGTAGAGCGGTTGATGCAGGATGCGATTGATAAAGGAGCGCAGGTTGTGCTGGGTGGAAAAAAAGAGGCAAAAACAAACCTGTTCTTTCCACCTACGATTCTTACCCATTGCATAGCAGAAATGGAATTGAGTAAGGAAGAAATTTTTGGGCCTGTAACTGCCATCTATTTATTCGATACCGAAGAAGAAGCTGTTGCACTTGCCAATGCCACCGAATATGGCTTAGCCGCTTATTTTTTTACGCAGAACATTTCAAAAGCCTGGCGTGTTGCCGAGGGCTTGCAATACGGCATGATTGGTATCAATGAAGGCTTGATTTCGACGGCTGAAGCGCCGTTTGGCGGTGTAAAGCAAAGCGGCTATGGCAGAGAAGGCAGCCGCTATGGAATGGATGAATTTTTAACAATCAAGTATTTGTGCATCGGAAACGTGTGAGTAATCATTGATGGCTCAAACCCTTTGCCTGCTTGATTTTCACACGTTTGTTTTTGCCCTTTTTCCGGCATCTATTTCACAATTTATTATTATGTTCAAACCCCTATCTTTGCGCCTCACAAAAAAATTGAGTTACCCAAAACTGTAATATGCAACTGAAAGGTTTGGTGCGTTTCTTCACGATTGCTTTGATTTTGATTTGTTTATACCAGTTATCGTTCACCTGGATTGTGCGTAGCCATGAGAGTGCAATGTCGGACCGTGCCGATGCCTGGGTGAAAAAATTGTATGGAACGCCTGCGCAAAAATTTTCCGGCGATAAGGCAGCGCAGGACGCTTATGCCGATAGCCTTACCAAAATAAAAAAGCAACGGCTGGCTTATTTGTTAGACAGTACCAAAGGCAGCAGCATTGGCCCTTTTGGTTTAACCACTTATCAAAGCGCAAAGGATAAAGAATTAGCGCTGGGACTTGATTTGCAGGGCGGCATGAGTGTAACGATGGAAGTGGGGTTGGATGGATTAATTCGCTCACTCGCCAACTATCCTAAAGATGCGACGTTTAATAAAGCGCTAAACAACGCCGTTGCCCGCAAAGCCACTAGTGGTGCGAATTTGATAACATTGTTTGATGAAGAATATGGAAAAGCGGCAGGTGTTAACGCAAACCTGGCTCCTTTTTTTGCTTCCCGAAGCAATGGGAAGATAAAAATCAATTCATCTAACAGTGCAGTACTGGATTATTTGCGGCAGCAGGCTAACATTGCATTTACCAATACTACCAATATTCTTCGTACCCGCATTGACAGGTTTGGTGTGGCTTCGAACAACATCAATCCCGATCCGGCAAAAGGAAGAATCAATATTGAACTCGCCGGTATTAACGATCCTGAACGTGTACGAAAATATTTGCAATCGACCGCTAACCTTCAGTTTTTTGAAGTGTACAATGTAGCTGAATTGCAGGAGCCGATTGTTGCGGCTGATAAAGCATTGAGCAGTTTTATTACCACTGGCAAATCAGGAGCAGATACTTCAGGGTTGAGTAAGGATACCGCTAATTTGGGTGCAGCCCGCGGTGCCGATACTTCGCTTTCAAAAAATACAGCAAAAACAAACCTCGCTTCCACAAAAAATACATCCGATAGCGATGCGATAAGAAGAAATGCCAACCCGCTGCTTACCATTGTTCAGTTTACACAACCACAACAAGATAAAACTACCGGGCAGGAACATTTCCCCGCAGAATTGGGTTATGTGCAGGTAAAAGATACAGCAACACTTGGCAATTATTTGCGCCAGGATTTTGTAGCCAATAAGTTTCCTTCCAATATAATGTTTGCTTATGGCCGACCCATCACCAATGAAAAAACAGGTGCGCAGAGTAGTGTACTTGCCTTGTATGCCCTGAAAACATTGGACAATGGCGGCGCCAAGTTGGAAGGCGAGCACATTAGCGAAGCAAGCCAGGGATATGATGAAAGAAGCCGTCCGTCTATTAACATGAAAATGGATGAAGTAGGCACGAAGCTTTGGGCACAAATGACCAAAGCCAGTGTAGGCAAACCCATCGCCATTGTGCTGGATAATGTAGTGTACAGTGCGCCGAATGTGATAAACGAGATTCCGTATGGCAACTCCCAGATTTCGGGTAGCTTCACCACTACGGAAGCACAGGATTTGGCACAGATCCTTCAGTCGGGCAAACTGCCGGCTCCTGCTAAAATTGCCCAGGAGCAAATTGTGGGTCCTACCTTGGGCAAAGAAGCGGTAAATGGTGGTGCATTAGCGTTCGTTATTTCGTTTGTTATCATCTTTGTACTGATGCTGGTGTACTACAACACAGCCGGTTGGGTGGCCAACGTAGCCCTCATTTTAAACCTCTTGTTTACCATTGGCATATTGGCTGCACTGGGTGCAACATTAACGGCGCCAGGCATCGCAGCGCTTGTGCTTACAGTAGGCCTGGCGGTAGATACCAACGTAATTATTTTTGAACGGATAAAAGAAGAACTGACACGAGGCAAAGGCTATCTCATTGCCGTAAACGATGGTTACAAACGTTCGTATGCACCGGTATTAGATGCTCACGTTACCACGTTTTTATCAGCAGCCATCCTGTTTATTTTTGGCTTAGGCCCCGTATTGGGCTTTGCTACTACGCAAATGCTGGGTATCACACTCTCCCTGTTTTGCGGTATTTTGGTTTCGCGATTGGTAACCGATTTATACACCAACCGCAACCGCCATTTTCAATACTTCACTTCCTTCTCGCAAAAAGTATTTCAACACGCTTCCTACAAGTTTATCGAATACAGAAAAGTTGCCTACGGTATATCGGTTGTTGTGTTGCTGCTGGGCGTTGGTTCATTTTTTCATGGTTTTGATGAAGGCGTTGAATTTTCAGGAGGTCGCAGTTACACCGTTCGCTTTCCCAGCAAGCCCAATCACGACCAGGTATTGAATGATTTGAAAGGAGCCTTTGGCGAATACCCGGTTGTAAAAACGGTTGATAACGAAAACCAGTTAAACATTACTACTTCATATAAAATACATGAAGTTGGCAATAATGTAGATTCGGCGGTTGAACATACTTTATTCACCGGCTTAAAAAACATTTTGCCACAGGGCACAACGTACAACGAGTTTAACACTCGTTACAAACAAAGTTCCCAAACGGTTTTACCTTCTATTTCAGATGATTTAAAATCGGGCGCAAGCAAGGCAACCATCATTGCCATCATCATTATTTGTTTGTACATTTTTATTCGCTTCCGCGATTGGCGGTATTCGATAGGAACCATTGTATCGTTGCTGCATGATGTGCTGGTAACTTTGATTGTCTTCAGCTTCCTGCGTGGAGTGGTTCCGTTTCCGCTGGAAATTGACCAGCATTTTATTGCGGCGATATTAACGGTAATTGGTTTCTCGATGAACGATACCGTAATTGTGTACGACCGTATCCGCGAAGATACTCGTCTGATGCCTGGCGCCAGCACAGAAGAGATCATCAACCGCGCTATTAACCAAACGCTGAGCCGTACTATTATGACATCACTTACTGTGTTCCTAACCATTTTGGTTTTGTTCATTTTTGGTGGCGAAGTAACGCGCGGTTTCGCTTTCGCTATGTTGATTGGGGTAATTACCGGCACCTATTCATCCATCTTCGTAGCTGCACCCATACTGGTTGATTTTGGCAGAAATAAACCTTTGGGAAAGAGAGCTGAAATTCCGGCAAAAGCAAAAGTGTAATCACCGTAGTACATTACCTTTTTATAACAAAAGACAGCTTTTACGGCTGTCTTTTTTGTTGGATATATTAATGATTGCAAACGTTTTGTTTTATCGCTATTTCAAACATTAAATTACTCTTAAACTCAATGTGCTGTTATTCTTCCCAACAAGGTTGCAACTTATCTTGCACTTGGTTTTAATCAATGGTTTTGAAAAGATTAAAAAAATATATTTCTTTTATTATTGTTGCACTGGTTGCCTTGCAGGTGTTAAATCTTGGCTTGTATGCCCAGGATTTTGAGGTAATGCCACAGTACAGAGGAAAGAATTGCAACATCATTAACTCGGTAGCAGAATATGTGGCTGAAGTAGTAATGAACAAATTCAATGCGTTTCCTGAAAAAAAGGAAAAACCAAATCAAAAAGAACACGATTCAAACTTTAAGTTTCAACCTTTTAAAATCGTTCTTAATAAAACAAATCGCTCATCACAATTATCTGCACAAAAGGCTTGCAGCTACGAATGTTTTGTGGTTAAGCATTACAGCAACCATACAACCGACATTCTCTCTCCGCCACCCAAAGCGGCTTGTTAGTTTCAGCATTTTTTTGAGTTGTTTGTAGAAATAACCAATAACATTTTGGTTATTGGTTGAAGGCTGAAACCCAATACAGACTTGCTTTTGCTCTCTTTTCAGTTCACTAAAGTTTTTGTTTTATTGTTTGTTTACAATAGTTATAAAAGTAATGTACATAAAAATAATGTATAGATGATAGTAAGTTGTGGTTTTCATGTTCATGAAATCATCATTCAATTTATTTTATCATTTCGTAACCTTCTTTTTATTATGATTCGATACATAAGCAAAGCAATCCTTTTCAGAGTCATCGTCTTTATTTTTTTGCTTCATTGTTCCTTTTTTGTTTTTGCACAAAAAATGGATACGGTTGCTTTATCCATTGATGAAGTGGACAAACGCTTTTTAGATAGCAATTTAAACCTGCTGGCTGCGCATTACAATGTTGATGCAAGCAAAGCCTTAATTCAGCAAGCAAAGCTGTGGCCCAATCCTGTTTTAAGTACCGATCAAAATGTGTATTCGCAAAACCAGTTTTTTCAACATGGAAAAGATGCTAACGGCAACCCGACAGGTCAGTATTTTATACAGGTTCAGCAGTTGATTCAAACAGCCAACAAGCGTGGTAAGCAAATCAACCTGGCAGCCACCAATTCACGCATTGCCGAATTGCAGTTGCAGGATTTGCTGCGCAATCTTCGTTACCAGCTTCATAACGATTACTACAATATTGCCCAGTTTTTAAACAGCAGGAACCTGGTAACAGCGCAATTGGAACGCTTAAGCAACTTGCAAAAGATAATGGAAGGACAATTAAAAGCAGGCAATATTTCGCAGAAAGATTACCTGCGCGTTCAGGCGTTGGTAATTGGTTTGGAACAAGACTTAGCGCAAGCCGACCGAAGTTTGGTTTTGGCAGAAGAAGATATGAAAATGTTGTTGATGTTGCGCAGCAATACATTTGTAAAACCCAATACAACGGAAAGCAACACTGAAATGGCGTTGCCAACCAATATAGATTCTTTGATAGAAACAGCACGGCAAAACAATGCGTTTTATTTGCTGCAACAAGCGCAACACTTGTACAGTTTGCAAAATGTAACGTATCAGAAAGCATTGGCTTCACCCGACGTAACAGTAGGGCCGGAGTTTGATAAAAATTCAAACTACACACCCAATTATATGGGTTTAACCATTAGCCTTCCGCTTCCTTTCTGGAACCGGAATCAAGGCAATATCAAAGCGGCAGAGTTCACTGCATCGCAGCAAAGAGTGCAGGCGCAGTCAGCAGATGTGCAGTTGCAAAGCAATGTGAGCGCAGCTTTCCAGCGTTTGCTTTTGATTTATAACGTAAACAACAATACGCAAAAAGAATTTTATAACAATTACAAAAATCTCTTCAACAATGTGGTGCAAAGCTATCAGCAACGGCAAATCAGCTTGCTTGAGTTTTTAGACTTTGCCGACAGCTATCAGCAAGCTTTATCTCGTTCTTTGGAACAGCAAAACAATTTGCAACTCGCAAAAGAAGAACTCAACTTCCAGGTAGGAACTATTGTTATAAAATAAAAAATAATCACTCGAATGAAATACCTTTCAATTAGTACCATCATCGCTTTAACCTTATTTACAGTTTCATCTTGTAAAGAAAAGCCTGTTGCCGATGAGAATGCAACGAAGCCATTTGCGTTAAGCGATACCATGATGAACATGATAAAAATTGATTCGGTAAAAATGTGTGGCGTTGCCGAACAACTGCAATTGAGTGGTGAAGTAAGCTTTGACGAAAACAGAGTGTTTAAAGTATATCCGCGCAGCAGCGGGCAAGTGTTGCAAAGCCCGTTAACATTGGGCGATAAAGTAACTGCCGGTCAAACATTAGCCGTGATTAAAAGCGCTGATGTGGCTGGCAATTATGCAGATGTAAGCTCTGCAGACGCCGATATTGCTATTGCCAAACGCGAAGTGGACAATCAGGAATCTTTATACAAAAGCGGCATTGCCAGCGAACGCGAATACAACGAAGCAAAACAGAATTATGAAAAAGCCTTGGCTGCTAAACGTAAAATTAGTTCGCAAATTGAAATCAATGGCGGCAGAGGCGCAACGGCAAGCGGTACTTACATTTTAACCGCGCCGGTGAGCGGTTATGTGGTTGAAAAAAATGTGAACCAGGGTGGTTTTATTCGTTCAGATATGGGCAACAGTTTGTTTACCATTTCTGATTTAAAAGATGTTTGGATTTGGGCAAATGTGTTTGAAGCCGATATAAATAAAGTAAAAGAAGGCACATCGGTTGAAGTGAGAACGCTGGCAAATCCTGACAGAGTTTATGCAGGCAAAGTAGATAAAATAAGCGAAGTGCTTGATCCATCCAACAAAGCCATGAAAGTGCGGGTTAAATTAGCTAATCCCGACCTTTCTTTAAAGCCGCAAATGTTTGCAAAAGTAACCGTATCGCAGGTGCAGGGCGAGCAGGCAGTTTGTGTTCCTACCAAAGCATTGATTGAATTAAACGGGAAAACGTTTGTGGTCGTTTTCAACAACAAAAGCGATATGAAAATTGCAGAAGTAGATGTTTTGAAAACATCAGGCGACAGAACGTTTGTAAACAGTGGCGTTTCGCCCGGGCAGAAAGTAATTACAGAAAATGAATTGCTCGTGTTTCAGCAATTATCCGGTGATTAACACAATGCATTTTCATTCGTCAATAAAACACACGATGGATGTTTTTTAGGCAAAAACAAACCTTTGGCTTGCATCATTTTCATTCATCGTATTATCAATAAGCGAAAGCCTCTATGCAAGGCATCACAGCCTTCGTAGTTATAATTTATAGCAATGAATAAGTTTATAAAAAGCATTATTTATTTTTCACTCCGGCACCGCTATTTTGTTTTCTTTCTTACGCTGGTGCTGGCTGTGGTTGGCTTTATCAGCTATCGCCTCACGCCGATAGAAACTTTTCCTGATGTTACCAACACGCAAATCATCATCATTACACAATGGCCGGGCAGAAGCGCGGAAGAGGTTGAAAAATTTGTAACGATACCGTTGGAAACAGAATTAAATTCTGTGCAAAAGAAAAGCAATCTGCGAACAACTTCATCCTATGGATTGAGTTATGTGAGATTGATTTTTGATGACGATGTGGACGATGGTTTTGCCCGTCAACAGGTGATGAGTCGTCTTCAAAATGTTGATTTGCCCGAAGGCATCAAACCCGAAGTGGAACCGCCTTACGGACCTACAGGCGAAATTTACCGTTACACTTTGCGAAGCGCAACACGCAACATTCGCGACCTGAACACCTTGCAGGAATGGGTGCTGGACAGGCAGTTCAAAAGTATTCCCGGTGTTGCCGATGTAAACAGTTTTGGCGGCGAAGAAAAAAGTTACGAAATACGCGTTGATCCCAATTATCTAACCAAGTATGGTCTCACAGCTTTAGATGTTTTTAATGCCGTAAGCAAAAGCAGCGTAAACGTTGGCGGCGATGTGATAGAGCGCAACGGACAGGCTTATGTGGTACGCGGCATCGGCTTACTCAACAACATTGGTGAAATTGAAAATATTATTATTACAAAAGTAAATGGCGTACCCATTCTGGTGCGCAACGTAGCCACTGTTGCAGAATCCGGAAAGCCACGGCTGGGGCAGGCTACGCTCGATACGATGCAGGATATGATTGAAGGCATTGTGGTGATGCGCAAAGGCGAAAACCCTGCGCAGGTGCTCAACTTAATTCATCAAAAAGTAAAGAGCCTTAACAATAACGTGTTGCCAAAAGATGTGAAGATTATACCTTATTATGACCGCACCGTTTTGATGGATTATGCCACGCACACCGTTATTCACAACCTCATTGAAGGCATCGTATTGGTTACTGTAATTGTGTTGCTGTTTATGGCCGATTGGCGAACCACGGTTACCGTAAGCATCGTGATACCGCTGTCGCTGCTGTTTGCTTTTATTTGTATGCGCATCAAAGGCATGAGTGCCAATTTGCTTTCGATGGGCGCGGTTGATTTTGGTATTATCATAGATGGTGCAGTGGTAATGGTGGAAGGTTTGTTTGTGGCACTTGATGAGCGAGCCAAAGAAATCGGTATGGAGCGATTCAATAAAATTGCCAAGCTTGGTTTGTTCAAGCAAATTGGTGCTGAAATGGGCAAGCCCATTTTCTTTTCCAAAATTATTATCATCACTTGCCTCATACCCATTTTTGCATTTCAAAAAGTAGAAGGCAAAATGTTTTCGCCGCTGGCTTACACATTAAGCTTTGCCTTGCTGGGCGCGTTGATTTTTACACTCACTTTAGTGCCGGCTTTATCAAGTATTTTATTAAGAAAGAATGTTCGTGAAAAACATAATGTGATTGTTTCATTTTTTGAAAATGGCATTCATAATATTTTTAAGCGATTGTATAAAATTCCGAAGCTGAGTATCCTTGTTGCATTGATAATTATGGCGCTGACTTTCTTTTCGGCTACTTTTTTAGGAAGCGAATTTTTACCCGATTTGGATGAAGGTGCTTTGTGGGTGAAAGCGCAGTTGCCCATGAGCGCATCGCTAAACCAAAGCCGGGCGATTTCAGATAAGATGACTGATATTTTGCGCAAGTATCCCGAAGTAAGACATACGCTTGCACAGATTGGAAGAACCAATGATGGCACTGACCCGAAAGGATTTTTCAACGTTGAGATTGCAGTTGATTTAAAACCAAAAGATGACTGGGATAAAGGCGTTACCACCGATAATTTGATTGACAGTATGAACACGCAATTGAGCAAAATACCCGGTTTATTGCTCAACTATTCGCAGCCCATCCGCGATAACGTGGATGAAGCAGTGGCGGGTGTTCCGGCATCGTTGGTGGTTAAGATTTTCGGCTCTGATTTTAATGCGCTCGATTCGTTGGCCAACCGCGTGAAAGCCACGCTGGGTACGGTTGCTGGCATTGAAGATTTGGGTGTGCTTCGCAACTTAGGACAGCCGGAATTTCGTATTGAATTGGATCAGCAAAAGATGGCATTGTATGGTGTAAATACTGCCGATGCGAACGCTGTAATTGAAATGGCGTTGGGTGGCAAAGCAGCCACGATGTTGTATGAAGGCGAGCGCAAGTTTGATATTCGTGTGCGTTATCAGCAACAGTTTAGAAACACACAGGAAGCTATAGAAAATTTAATGATTCCAACACAGGACAGCACTAAAGTTCCTATCAAAGAAATTGCAACCATTCGCACACTTACAGGTCCGGCCTTTGTGTATCGCGATAACAACGAGCGATACATTCCGGTGAAGTTTTCAGTTCGGGGCCGCGACCTCGGAAGCACCATTAAAGAAGCACAGGGAAAAGTGGCTGCTGCGGTGAAACTACCACATGGTTATTATTTTACGTGGAATGGTGTGTTTGAAAATCAGCAGCGCGCTTCGCGAACATTATCGCATGTTGTGCCGGTTTGTTTGCTCGCTATCTTTTTGATTTTATTCGTGATGTTTGGCAATGTAAAAGACTCAGTGCTGGTGTTGTTGAATGTGCCTTTTGCTTTGATTGGTGGCATCTTAGCCTTGCATCTTACCCGCATGAATTTCAGCATTTCGGCAGGTATTGGCTTCATTGCTTTGTTTGGTGTGTGCATTCAAAATGGTGTGATTATCGTAAGTGTCTTTCGAAAAAATTTAGAAGCCAAAATGCCTTTGCAAAAAGCTCTTATGGAAGGTGTTCGCTCGCGTGTGCGACCGGTGATTATGACGGCGTTGATGGGCGCGATTGGCTTATTGCCTGCAGCGTTGAGTCATGGCATTGGAAGTGAAACACAAAAGCCATTGGCCATTGTTGTGATTGGTGGTTTGGTAACATCAACCCTGCTTACTTTGCTCATATTGCCTCTCATTTATGCGCAGGTGTACCGGTTGATTCACAAAAGAGAAAACCGAAAAATTTTAAGAAGAGTAGGCGCTATTAGCAGAAGTTAAAAGTAATGATAGAATTGTGATAAAAACAAACGTTCCGAATGGTTGTATCATTTGGAACGTTTGTTTTTATCCATTTTTGTTTTTGCCCATTTTTATCAATCCGTAACAAGGCTCTTTATTTAAAACAAACTGGTCATAAAAGTCCCGTTATTCTTTTTCCTTTTTTGAAAGCAACTCTTTATACTGTTGTTCATTCTGATCCCACTTGAATTTCTTATAAAAGAAACCTGTGAACACAGCAATGGCAAGGATGGCAACAATTAAAACGTTCGGGTTGAGTTGTGTGTTGGCAACCATCTCAGCACGTTCATACCATTTGCCTGTAACTACGCTGGCAAAAATGCCAATGCCTAACAGCAGCCCAATAGGAAGCCCAAACAACAACTGCCGGAACAGTTTTTTTTCCCTGTCGCGGTTGTTTTTCCAATACTCTATAAACCCTTCTTCATTCTTAGTAAGCATAGTACGAAATTACAATTGCTTTACAAGCGGTTGCTAAATTTGGGCAAAACAAAAAATTTGTTCATAATTTGATGAGGTATCAATTCATCGTTTCATTTATTTTGCTTAAAAAGAACACGTGTACAATCTCGACGCATACATTGCCGATTTTTTGACTGAACATAAAAAGCTGTCTGCACAAGGTCTCGGTGAGTTTACCATTGTAGATGGCCAGGCAGCCAACGGTGCGCCAATGGTGAGTTTTGTTTCCAACAAATTAGCTTACACAACCAATGAACTCATTGATTTTATTGCCGAACACCAGGGCAAAAACAAAATTGTAACCGGCTTCGATGTAGAGTCGCATTTCAATCAAATCAAACAGTTCATCAATATCGGAACCCCTTGGGTGATTCCGGGTTTTGGGCAATTGCAATTTGGCAAAAAACGCGATTTGGAATTTGTGCAGGAAGTGCAAAACGAAAATGCTTTGCATGAAAGAATCAAGCACAAACAAGCTGCATCGGAGGCGCATTACCAAACATATGATGCTATCAATCCGGCAACGCAGCGAAGCAATACCGGCGCTATTTTGCTTACGTTGGTAATTGTTCTTGGGTTGGGTGTTGGCGGTTATTATTTCTACACTAATAACAGTAATTCTGCTCCTTCCACCACTGCTAAAGACAGTGCTGCAACGGTTACTGATACTGTGGTTTCAGTGCCCTCTTCTTCCAACATGAACAACACCACTACCAGCACGCAGCCGCCACAAACCACTAATCCTGCAAAGCAGCCGGATAGGGCCGTTACTACAACGCCGCCTGTTTCTACGGCAACCAGTGCAAGTGGCTTTCGTTTTGTGTTGAACCGAACCGTAAATGCTGACTATGCACGTAAAAGATACAACCAGTTGAAAGCTTACGGAACACCTGTTTATATTGACAGCGTAAAGCGTGATAGCTTTTCGGTTTATAAAATTTATTTGCGCAACAATGCTTCGTCTTCTGATACGGCAAAGCTGCGCGATTCGCTTACGCGATACTATGGCAAACCCGTAAAAGTGGAAGTGGGACAATAACTTTTTGTGCAAAAACAAAAGAAGCAGAAGGTCGCATTTTCGTTTCTTGTATCTTGAAACTTGAATCATGTCTCTTGTTTCCTTGAATCTCAATTCCTTGAACCTTGTTCCTGTATCTTGAAACTAAACTGGTCTTTTTGCTCAAACATTTTTTATTTCTTTGCGTCCTCACTCAACGCTATGAAGAAAAAAATTGCATTGGTAACCGGCGGTTATAGTGGCGAAGCCGAAATCAGTTATTTGAGCGCCGCGACCATGCAGAAACACGCCGATCCTGATTTGTTCAATATTTATAAAATTGACATCAACGCATCAGGATGGATTTATGAAAATGAAAAAGGGGCGAAGAGTGCGGTGGACAGAAGCGACTTTTCAGTTATAGATAGCGGTGAAAAAATAAACTTCGATGCGGTAATGATGTGCATTCATGGCACGCCTGGCGAAGACGGCAAACTGCAAGGCTATTTTGATATGCTCAACCTGCCTTACACCTCTTGCGATTCAGTTACTTCAGCATTAACTTTTAACAAGCGTTATACGGTTGCAGTGGCTGCATTTAATGGCATACACGTAGCCAGTTCGGTAGTGCTTTTTAAAAACAATTTTGTCAATGCTGATGCAACTGTTGCAGCATTGCAATTTCCGGTATTTGTAAAGCCTAACAATGGCGGTTCCAGCATCGGTATGTCGAAGGTAAATGAGCCATCAGAAGAATTAGGAATGGCCATCGAAAAAGCATTTAAAGAAGACGATCAGGTGTTGGTAGAAGAGTTCATAAAAGGCAGAGAGATAACAATTGGTGTGTATCGCAATGGAAAGGAAGTGGTGGCTTTGCCAATGACAGAAATTTATACCGATAAGGAGTTCTTTGATTTTGAAGCAAAATATAAGGGCAAAAGCAAAGAGATAACACCTGCAGAAGTGGACGAGGAAATAGGGAACAAAATTCGCGAAGCAGCGAAAAAAGCTTACAATGTGTTCAATTGCCGCGGCGTTATCAGGATTGATTTTATTTACAATGAAAAAGATAACGAGCCTTATATGCTGGAAATAAATACGGTTCCCGGGCAAAGCGATGCCAGCATTGTGCCGCAACAGGTGCGGGCAAGCGGCATGTCGCTGCAGGAATTTTATACGATAATTATCAACCAGGCGTTAGAGCAAAAAGGATAACACAAATTTTCATTCACTCAATCATTCATACATTGTTTCAATTCATTACCAAACGTGGCTTTTTTATAAACCTGCTCATTGCTTTGCTGTTGGTTGGTTTGATAATGTTTTTATTTTTTAATTCACTTGATTGGGTTACGCATCACAACGATGAAGTAACGGTGCCTTCGGTTACTGGTAAAAATATAGCCGAAGCAACGCAGATGTTGCAATCAAAAGGGTTTGATGTAGAAGTAGTAGATTCTGTATATATAGATACGGCTATCAAAGCCTCTGTCATCCGGCAATCACCCGATGCGGCGGCGGTTGTAAAAAAGAACCGCACCATCTATCTTACCGTAAACCGAACCCTTGCACCAATGGTTGACATGCCGGATTTGCGCGGATTTTCGTTTCAAAGTGCGCAGATGTATTTGCAAAGTTTAAGTCTGCGTTTAGGTGATACCACTTACCGTCCTGATATTGCCCGCAACTCGGTGCTGGAGCAGCAGTTGAATGGCAAGGCCATAGCGCCCGGAACTAAAGTAAGCATGGGGAGCAGTATCAATCTGACATTGGGCGATGGTGTTGGTAACGTGCTGATGAACGTGCCGAATGTTGTGGGCATGACACTTGCCGACGCCCGCAGCTACCTGCAAAGTTTAAACATTGGTTTGGGTGCCATTGTGCCGGATGCCGGCGTTACGGACCGCGATGCGGCCTACGTGTACAAACAAAACCCAACTGAAACAACTACGGATGCAGATGGCAATGAGAAGAAAAACAAAATTCATCCGGGTCAGGTGATAGATGTATATCTAAGCACTACGCAGCCCCAAGTTGATACTTCTGCACCTCCTCCGCCACCACCGAATAATCAGTAAAAACAAACTTATGAATACAATTACCACCGATGAGCTGAAAGCCCGCTTAGAAAAAGGCGAGCATTTGAATTTGGTTGATGTACGTGAAGACAGCGAACGTGCTGAGTTCAACATTGGCGGCAAACACATACCACTTGGGAAATTGCAGCGGGTAGAACTGGATGATTTGGATGATTTAAATAAGGAGGATGAAATCATTTTTTATTGCAGAAGTGGCAACCGCAGCGGCATTGCAACGCACATTATGGAAATGCTGGGCTTTACCAATGTGAAAAATTTAGTGGGTGGAATGGTAGATTGGAACCAGAAAAATTTTGGCAAACCGCAATAGATTTTTTGTGCAAAACCAAACCTTATGACGGTACAACAGGCTTATAATGTTTGGGCTTCGCAATACGACAGCAATCATAACAAAACAAGAGATTTAGAAGGGTTTGCACTGCGTGAAACGTTGAATGATATTTCGTTTACAAACTGTCTTGAAATAGGCTGCGGAACCGGAAAGAATACGCAATGGCTGATAACAAAAGCGAATGCAGTAACCGCGGTTGATTTGTCGGAAGAAATGTTGGCAAAAGCAAAAGAGAAGATAACTGATAGCAGCGTTCAGTTTGTGCAAGGCGATATTACAAACGACTGGTTTTGGGCAAAAGAAAACTACGATGCTATCACATTCAGTTTAGTGCTGGAACACATTGAACACCTGCAACCCATTTTTGAAAAAGCGGCTTCTCACTTACAGCGCAACGGCTATTTATATGTTGGCGAATTGCATCCGTTTAAACAATATACCGGAAGCAAAGCCAGGTTTGAAACAGAAAAAGGAACACAAGTTGTTTCCTGCTTCAATCATCATATTTCTGATTTTATAGAGGCTGGCAAACAATACGGACTGCAACTAACCAATTTGAAAGAATATTTCGATGAGGTTGACAAAGCCTCTATTCCACGCGTGTTGGTTTTGTTATTTCAAAAAATAGATTGATAGTAAACTTTCTTTACAAATATTTCTCCCTTATTACTTTCAAATGATGCCGCGCATGACCGATAATTAAATACAATTCGGCTCTTGCGCTTACCGGATGATTGTCAACCAAAGTAGTTTTGTCCCAGGCTGTATCGTCAAAGCTGTTAAACAAAAAATAGCTGCTTGTTCTTACTGCTTCAAACTCTTTTATAATGTCATCAATGCTTCTGCCTTCTGCGTTGCTGAAAGGCACATAATCGTTTTGCTCAAATCCGGCTAATGGTGTTGTATCATTTCTTGCAATGCGAAGCGCACGACAGCTAAAAATGCGTTCAGTATCTATCATGTGCACTACCATTTCTTTTATTGTCCATTTATCCTGTGCATATTGATAGTCCCATTTTTCTTTGGGTAGGGAAAGAAGAAATTCCTTTGTTGTCTTCCATTCTGTTTGTAAAAGGCTAACGGGTATATTGTCTTCAACCAAACTGATGTAAGCAATTGAGTAAGGTTTATAATGTCCTTCCTGCGGTTTTGAAATGGTTTGCATGGAGCATTTGTGTTTAATTGTAAAATAAAGGCAAAACAAAAACAAGGTAAGATGGAAAGGCAACAAAACAAAAAGCAGGAAGGGTTTACACTTCCTGCTTTTTGTATAAATGAGGCAAAAACAAAACTATTCTTCCTCATCAAAACTCATCGCTTCTTTTGTAGTTGCCAGCAATTCATATTCTTCCTTGCTACCTACAATCAGGTTGTCAAAGTCGCGCAAGCCGGTACCAGCAGGTATTGCATGACCCGTGATTACGTTTTCTTTTAAGCCCAGCATATCATCGGCTTTGCCTTGGATTGCGGCAGAGCTTAACACCTTTGTTGTTTCCTGGAACGAAGCGGCACTTATCCAGCTTTGTACACCCAATGAAGCTTTGGTAATACCCAACAGCACAGGTTGTGCGGTAGCCGGTTGTGCATCACGAACTTCAACCAACTTTCTATCGGAGCGGCGAAGAACAGAATTTTCTTCACGCAATTCGCGCACGCTAACAATCTGACCAGCTTTTAATTTTGCACTTTCCCCTGGGTTGGTAACCACTTTCTTATCAAAAATGCGGTCGTTTTCTTCGTTAAAATCAAACCTGTCTTCCAGGTCTTCTTCTAAGAAGCGTGTATCACCGGCATCTACAATTTCAACTTTCTTCATCATCTGCCTTACAATCACTTCAATGTGTTTGTCGTTGATCTTTACACCTTGTAAGCGATACACTTCCTGAATTTCATTCACCACATATTCCTGAACGGCAAACGGACCTTTAATAGAAAGAATATCTGCAGGAGCAGTCTGACCATCGGAAAGAGCAGTACCTGCTTTCACAAAGTCGCCATCCTGAACCAGAATCTGGCGGGTAAGAGGAACCAGATATTTCTTCACTACACCATCTCTTGCTTCTACTATAATTTCACGGTTACCACGTTTTACGTTACCAAAAGCTACCACACCATCAATTTCACAAACAATGGCCGGATTGCTTGGATTACGCGCTTCAAACAACTCGGTTACGCGAGGCAAACCACCCGTAATGTCGCCTGATTTGCGCAGTGTGCGTGGAATTTTTACAATTACCTGTCCGGCTTTTACTTTTTCGCCTTCTTCAATAATAAGACGGCTGCCAACTGGCAAATTGTAATTGCGGTTTTCAGCGCCTTCTATTACAATACCCGGAATTTTCGTTTTATCCTTTGATTCAATAATTACTTTATCACGATGCCCGGTTTGTTCATCAGCTTCTTCACGGAAAGTGAAACCATCCATGATGTTTTCAAACTTCACTTCGCCTGCCATTTCAGAAACCACTACGTTATTAAAAGGATCCCATGTACAAATCACTTCTCCTTTTTTTACCTGCTGTCCGTCTTTTACATTCAGCGTAGCGCCGTAAGGAATGTTATTGGTGATGAGAAGACGATCATTCTTCACATCCATAATTCTTACTTCACCGGTACGACCGATAACGATCTGAACTTTATTGCCTTCATTGTTAAGGGCTTCTACCGTGCGCAAACCATCAAATTGAATGGTGCCATCAAATTTGGCGGGCAAGGTAGATTCAACAGAAGAAGAACCTGCAATACCACCTACGTGGAAAGTACGAAGCGTAAGCTGTGTACCTGGTTCGCCGATAGACTGTGCAGCAATAATACCTACCGCATCACCGCGTTGCGCAGTGTAACCGGTAGCCAAATTTTTACCATAGCATTTTACGCACACGCCACGTTTGCTTTCGCAGGTAAGTACAGAACGGATTTCAACCGTTTCTATGCCTGCTTCTTCAATTGAGTGGGCAATATCAACGGTAATTTCTTCACCAGCACCTACAACCAGTTCATCCGTAACCACATTGAATATATCATGCAAAGATGTTCTGCCAATGATTCTGTCTGCCAGCGGCTCGATAATATCTTCGTTATCTTTTAATGCAGTAGTTGCAATGCCACGAAGGGTTCCGCAATCTTCTTCATTAATTACCACATCCTGAGCAACGTCAACCAGACGACGCGTTAAGTAACCGGCATCCGCTGTTTTCAACGCTGTATCGGCAAGACCTTTGCGCGCACCGTGTGTAGAAATGAAATAATCCAATACGTTCAATCCGCCTTTGAAGTTGGAGAGAATCGGATTTTCAATAATTTCAGAACCGGAGCTTCCACTCTTACGCGGTTTTGCCATCAGGCCTCTGATGCCGGCAAGCTGCTTTACCTGTTGCTTGCTGCCACGTGCGCCGGAATCGAGCATCATATAAACAGAGTTAAAGCCCTGCTTATCGGTTGCCATTTCGCGGATCAGCGTTTCGGTAATGCGCGTATCTACACGGCTCCAAATGTCAATTACCTGGTTGTAACGCTCATTATTGGTAATCAAACCCATGTTATAGCTTTCCCAGACTTCGTCCACTTCAACTTTGGCTTGATCCAATAACTCGTTACGAATTTCAGGGATAATCAAGTCATTAACATTGAACGACAGACCACCACGGAACGCCATGCGGAAACCAAGTTGTTTAATATCATCAAGGAATTTAGCGGTTTTAGGAACATTCGTAATTTTAATGATGTCGCCGATAATTTCACGAAGGCTTTTTTTAGTTAACAACGCATTTATATACCCCACTTCAGCCGGTACAAATTGGTTGAACAATACGCGGCCAACTGTGGTTTCAATGATTTTCTTTTTCAGTTCACCACCTTCGCGCACGTTTGTTTTTACCTTAATATGCGCATGTAAGTCAACCTGGTTTTCATTGTACGCAATCAGCACTTCTTCCTGGCTATAAAAGACTTTGCCTTCCCCTTTTACTACTTCGCCATTCAGGGTTTTTTTGCCTTTGGTTATGTAGTATAAACCCAACACCATGTCCTGCGATGGCAGCGTAATGGGCGTACCATTCTGCGGGTTCAAAATGTTGTGAGAAGAAAGCATCAGCAATTGTGCTTCCAGGATAGAGGCACTGCTCAACGGCACGTGAACCGCCATCTGGTCGCCATCAAAATCGGCGTTGAAAGCCGCGGTTACCAAAGGATGCAATTGTATGGCTTTACCTTCTACCAAACGGGGCTGGAACGCCTGAATTGACAAACGATGCAGCGTTGGCGCACGGTTCAGCATTACCGGATGGCCTTTCAATATATTTTCGAGAATGTCCCAAACGATGGCTTCTTTTTTATCTACTAATTTCTTAGCCGATTTGACTGTTTTTACTACACCTCTTTCAATCAGTTTGCGAATGATAAACGGCTTGAACAATTCAGCCGCCATATCTTTTGGCAAACCGCATTCGTGCATTTTTAATTCAGGACCTACTACGATAACCGAACGACCAGAATAGTCAACACGTTTACCCAATAAGTTCTGACGGAAGCGTCCTTGCTTGCCTTTTAAAACATCAGACAAAGACTTTAATGCACGTCCGCCTTCTGCTTTTACAGCGTTGGATTTACGGCTGTTATCAAATAGGCTGTCAACCGCTTCCTGCAACATACGTTTTTCGTTGCGCAGAATCACTTCGGGCGCTTTGATTTCCAACAAACGTTTCAAACGGTTGTTACGAATAATTACGCGGCGATACAAGTCGTTCAAATCGGAAGAAGCAAAACGACCGCCATCCAAAGGAACGAGCGGACGAAGTTCCGGCGGAATTACCGGAATATACTGCATCACCATCCATTGTGGTTGATTGGTAATGCGCGTTGCCGCATCGCGGAACGATTCCACCACACTTAAACGCTTTAATGCATCAGCTTTACGCTGCTGCGAGGTTTCGTGCGCAGCTGTATTGCGAAGTGTAAAGCTTAATTCATCCAAATCAATACGCGACAGTAAATCATGCACGGCTTCAGCACCCATCTTCGCGATAAACTTCTGCGGGTCTTCGTCGGGCAGAAACTGATTGTCCTTTGGAAGATTATCAATAATGTCGAGATATTCTTCTTCGGTTAAAAGGTCGCCTGGCTGCAAACCTTTGTCTTCACGAATGCCGGATTGAATTACCGCATATCTTTCATAATACACGATGCTTTCCAGCTTTTTGGAACTCATGCCGAGTAAGTAACCAATCTTGTTCGGCAGGCTTTTAAAATACCAGATGTGAACCACAGGAACCACCAGTTTGATGTGCCCCATGCGTTCGCGGCGCACTTTCTTTTCGGTTACTTCTACGCCGCAACGGTCGCAAACAATACCCTTGTAACGAATGCGCTTGTATTTGCCGCAGGCACATTCATAATCTTTTACCGGGCCAAAAATGCGCTCGCAAAACAAACCATCACGTTCAGGTTTGTAAGTGCGGTAATTAATGGTTTCGGGTTTTAATACTTCCCCAAAGCTGCGTTCTAAAATACTGTCAGGACTTGCTAACCCAATCGTAATTTTAGAAAAACTAGCTCTGGGACGATTGTCTTTTTTAATTGCCATATTACAGTTACAATTTTATGAATAGCAAATGTTTTAAGAACTACGCTTTTGTTTTTGCACCTTTTACAAACCATCTGTCAGACAAATTCGTAGATAACTTTCTTGTTTAACATGAAAAGGATACAATGCCTTATTATGTTATTGACAAAAAGTTATACGAGATTTTTGCTGAAAGAAAGGAATGATAAACTGGAAGGATGCTTTGTGGCAGGTTGCGAGCTCCGATACATAAGTTGGCAAAAGTAATAAGAATCAATAATAAAAAAAATTGAAATCGTAAAACATTTCTTTAAATTTTTTTGATCCAAAATTTTAATCGTGCTTTTGTTTTGATTGTTTGGTTTTAGCTTGCATTTTTGCGCACAGGAATCTTGGTATCTCACTTATCGGTTGTTGTTTTAAAAAAGTCAATTGCAAGCAGAAGATACAAATAGTTATACATTTTAAAAGTGCTTAAGAGGTACTTCTTTTAAGTGAATGCTGTTATTTCGTGCGTTTAGGACGGAATTGTTTTGCTATTAGAAAGGATATTGAATTGATTGATTTAGTTTCTCGAATTTTAATCTAAACAGGTTTCCAATTTTCTACTAAGAATGAATCAAAAAAAAATTCTGGTTCTCGACGACGACCTTGATATTTTATTAGTAATGCAACTGCTGTTCAAGGTGAAAGGTTTTAATGTAATGACTTTATCGAAATGGGAAGAAATATATGAAAAGGCAGAAAGCTTTCAGCCTGATCTTATATTATTGGATGTATTGCTTTCCGGCAACGATGGAAGAGACATTTGTAAAGTGTTGAAGAAGAAAAATACTACTCGCCATGTTCCGGTAGTTCTGTTTTCGGCTAACCCGAGCGTAGCAAGGAATTTTGCCGACTTTCTTGCCGACGACTTTATTCACAAGCCGTTTGAGGTAAACGATTTGTTGAAAACGATTGAGCGCCATCTTAGTAAGAATTCAAATTCTTAGTGCCAATAGCTTTACGAGCCGATCCCTAATTTTTTTTGAAATTGTGGCAAAAACAAAAGCCAGACTTTACAGCCCAGCTTTTGTTTTTGCACATATTTTTTATAGTTACACTTTCGCTTCCTCTTCCTTTGTCCGAAACTCGAACTTAATCTTCTGATTGTCTTTATCCAAATCAGCTATTAAAGTATCGCCGTTTTTAACGTTCAGGTTTAGAATTTCTTCGGCTAACGGATCTTCCAGGTATTTCTGAATTGCTCTGTGCAACGGACGCGCGCCAAACTGAATATCGTAACCTTTATCAGCTATAAAGCTTTTCGCTTCCTCCGTTAATTCAAGGCTGTAACCTAATGAGTTCAGGCGTTTCAGCACGCTCTTCATCAAAATATCAATAATAGAGAAGATATTTTCTTTGGAGAGTGCATTGAAGATAACTATATCATCAATACGGTTCAAAAATTCAGGTGAGAAGGTACGTTTCAAAGCTTTTTCAATAACAGCTTTGTTGTTTTCGTCCTGATTTTGCATCCGGCTTGCCGTGGCAAAACCAACCCCATCGCCAAACTCCTTCAACTGGCGTACACCAATATTAGAAGTCATGATAATTAACGTGTTTTTGAAATCAATTTTTCTACCCAAACCATCGGTTAAAATACCATCATCCAACACTTGTAGCAAGATGTTATAAATATCTGGATGTGCTTTTTCAATTTCATCCAATAAAATAACACTGTAAGGCTTGCGGCGAACTTTTTCTGTTAACTGACCACCTTCTTCATAACCTACATAACCAGGAGGCGCACCTACCAAACGAGATACAGTGAATTTTTCCATGTATTCGCTCATGTCAATGCGGATGAGTGCATCTTCACTATCGAACATGTAGCGAGCCAATGCACGCGCTAACTCTGTTTTACCAACACCGGTAGGACCTAAAAAAATAAACGTGCCAATGGGCTTTTTCGGGTCTTTCAAACCTACGCGGTTGCGCTGAATGGCTTTTACCACTTTTGAAATGGCTTCTGTTTGTCCAACAACCATCTGCGCCATGTCGTCGCTCATTTTGCGAAGCTTTTCTGTTTCGGCCTGCACCATGCGTTTTACAGGAATGCCGGTCATCATGCTCACCACTTCGGCAATGGCTTCTTCATCTATTGGGTAACGTTTGTGCTTGCTTTCTTCTTCCCAAACATTCTTTGCTTTTTCCAGTTCTTCACCGAGGCGTTTTTCGCTGTCGCGCAATGAAGCTGCTTCTTCAAAACGCTGGCTTTTTACCACTTTGTTTTTCTCCACTTTTATTTCTTCAATCTTTTTTTCAAGATCGAGAATGTTCTGCGGAACGTTGATGTTTTTTAAGTGAACACGAGCACCCACTTCATCCAACACATCAATGGCTTTGTCTGGAAGTAACCTGTCCGTCATGTACCTGTCGCTTAATTTCACGCAGGCATCTATGGCTTCCTGATCATAAATAACGTTGTGATAATCTTCGTACTTTGATTTAATGTTGTTCAAAATCATAATCGTTTCATCCACGCTTGGCGGATCAACCATTACTTTTTGAAAACGCCTGTCTAACGCACCATCTTTTTCAATGTACTGGCGATATTCGTCCAACGTAGAAGCGCCAATGCATTGCAGTTCACCTCTTGCCAAAGCGGGTTTAAAAATGTTGCTCGCATCGAGAGATCCACTCGCACCGCCGGCACCAACAATGGTATGAATTTCATCAATAAAAAGAATCACATCGCGGTTCTTTTCCAGTTCGTTCATAATGGCTTTCATGCGCTCTTCAAACTGACCACGATATTTTGTGCCGGCAACCAAAGCTGCTAGATCCAAACTAATCACTCGTTTGTCGAACAACACACGGCTTACTTTGCGTTGCACAATGCGAAGCGCCAAACCTTCTACAATAGCGGTTTTACCCACACCCGGCTCGCCAATCAAAATGGGATTGTTTTTCTTGCGGCGGGATAAAATTTGCGACACGCGCTCAATTTCCGATTCCCTTCCTACAATCGGGTCGAGCGTTCCGGCTTCGGCTAATTTGGTAATGTCTCTACCAAAGTTATCCAATACCGGCGTTTTGCTTTTAGCATTACTTGCAGCTTTGCTGCTGCGCTGCTGACCTGAAAAGCCTTTCTTTTCATCTTCAAAATCGTCATCATCATTTTCCGTGTATTCGCTGCGCGGATCGCTGCTGCGCACTACACCAATTTCGTTGCGAAACGTATCATAGTCAACATCAAACTGACCTAAAATTTGTGTGGCTATGTTTTCGCGGTTTTTTAAAATGGAAAGCATCAAGTGCTCTGTTTCAACAAGCGGACTTTTCAATGCTTTCGCCTCTAAAACTGTTACACGAATCACTTTTTCGGCTTGTTTTGTAAGTGGCAAACTGTTGATGTTTGCTATGTTCTTACCCGTTTTGTCTTTCACGGCAAGCTCTACTTCTTTGCGTAATTCATATAAGTCAACATTCAATTGTTTTAAAACTTTTATAGCTGTGTTTTCACCTTCCCTAATCAGTCCTAACAACAAATGTTCTGTTCCAATAAAATCATTTCCCAGCCTCAATGCTTCCTCCCGGCTGAACGAAATAATCTCCTTAACCTGAGCTGAAAAATTATTATCCATGATTTATAAATTAGAGATACAATTATAACGAATATTTTTACACGCTGTTACTTTGCAGAATTTAAAAGCAGTTAAAATATCCTTTAAGACTATATGAATTTCAAAATTGATACCAAGGAAAAATTTACCGTCATTACGCCCCAAACCGAACATTTCGATGCCAATATAGCAGAAGCGTTGTGGGAAGCCGCCACAGTAGGTATTGACAAAGAACGCGGTAATGTAATTGTAAACCTACAACAAGTTTTGCATTCCGATGCTGCAGCGATGAACGATTTGGCTTCTCTGCAACAACACTTTCATGCTAATAAAAAATCTTTCGTGGTTTGCAATGTTCAACCCTCAATTACGGAAATTATTAAGAGTGAAGATTTGGAAGAAACGCTAAATATCACACCCACCGAAAGTGAAGCCTGGGATGTGGTGCAGATGGAGGAAATTGAGCGGGAGTTGATGGATGATTTTGATGGAAAGGAAGATGAACTAAACCCATAAAAACAAGTGTTACTCTTTCAGTGTAAAGCTTTTTATTCCCTCATCATCTCCGAAGAGGAACGATGCACTAAAATAGATAGCTTAATGATAATGGCATCACCTCTCAATGAGGCGATGCTTGAACCGAAAAAGTTGATCCGTTATATCTAATAGGATTGTAGATAACCGAAAAGTCCGTAGTTTTCATCGTTTAGGCCAGCTTTAAAATACAACCAATCTGTATTCAATCCGCCTGCGCTGCTTTGCGGAAAAACTAAAGCCCAGAGCCCTGGTATAGCAATCGTTGCGCCCTTGCTTTTCATCTGCCCTTGATAGCTGCTTGTGCTGTCGTAAATATTAATTTTTCCATCTCCTAAATTACCAACAAGAATATCGTTTGCGGAATGTTAAAACCAGCCGGAACCCGTGCAACTCCCCAGGGTGAGTTAAGGATTCCCTGCGATGCAAACCGCTTTACAAAACTGCCATCCGGCTTATAAATATCTACAAATTCGTTACCGGCTCCTGCTTCATCATCCATAGCATCGGGCAATTTTTGTTTCGCGTACGTTACGTAAAGCTCATTGTTAATGCTTTGAATGTTAAAAGGCGCAAAACGTTGCGGCATACCCGGATCGGTGAAAGGTTTATTGGTAACATATTACCGTACTGCCTGTATAGTTGGTAGCAATCCAAAAAATGCCGGTAGAATCAATGGCAATGCCCCAAGGATTGCCAAGATTGCTATCTATTGTTGCCGCGCCAAAAGAGGAAGTATCTGACACAAGATTCACCTGCTGAAAGTTAACACCTGATTTAGGAACGCTGATTTTGTTGCACGAAATAAGAATGGATACAACAATAAGACTGGGAAGAAACAAAAGGTTTCTCCGGAAAATTATTTTTTTCATATATTCTCTCTTTAAAATTTATTTCTTATTAGTGAATACGTTGGAAAAATAAAAAGATAATTAGGAAGATGCTTTTATTTTAATTTTTGAAGTTCTTTGTTATGTCATGAAAGTAATGATTTACAAAATGAAAAAGGGAAGCTGAACAATGGCAAGGAAATCAATTATGCGCTGGGCATATGGTGGAGAGCTACAAAGGCTTGAGAACATTTTCGCATGGTGGGGCGGATTCCGGCTACCGAACGTCTGTAACCGTATTTCCCGACTTAAAAATGGGTTTTATCGTGTTTAGCAATGCAGGAAATTTTAATACCGGCGGCAAAGCCTACGAATTAGCCGATTTGTTTATAAAAGATACTGCGAAAACAAAAGCAGCAGCCAATAGCGTCAATAAAGATAGCAGCAGCCGTTTTGAACGACACATAAAGCATTACAAAATATATGGGCGATTATGTTTCAGAAGATGGAGCACAATTTACCTACGGCCTGAAAAACAAAAAGGTGTACTCGATGCCCTACGGACAAACCTATCTTTTAAGAAAAACAAAGAAAGATACGTTTGCGCTGTTTACCAATCCAACCGTAAAATTTGTATTTAAAGAAACATCTGCAAAGACTATGACGGTGGAAGAATATTGGCCGGATGATGAAAGACGTCCCACCAAATATTCTGCTGACACTACAAAATCTATAGCAAAGTTGCAAGTCTACACTGGCACCTATTATTGCCCTGAACTCGATTGTAAATACGTCATCGTTATAAAAGACAATCATCTCTTTTATACAAACGATAAATACAATGATGCAAGAATCAACCTGGCAGGTTCGGACCATCTTACTACTAATGATTACTGGTGGTTAGACCATGTATTGATGCTCAAAGACAATATGGCCAAGATAACAGGTTTCGAAGTGAACTCAGGCAGGGTGATGCACCTGCGGTTTAATAAGATTAATTAAGAAGGAGTGGAGTTCTGTAAAAGGCTGAATTGATATAGCTTCCTTGTGAAATTTCACATCCAAAGTAGTTAAAGCTAATAATTTGATGAAGAGGGTAGTACAAGAGATTATCTCTTGTCTTGCTTTAGCCTATTAGATAGAATGAAGCGGCTGCACACTGCGCATATTGACTACTACGCATAATATGCAGCCGCTTCACTGTATGTAACAAACTACAATAAATGGAGTATAGTGAAATAGTAAACGATTGCTTTTACATATTAGCATTATTGCGTGGCAATGGAAGAACGCATCTTGTCCAACTCCTGCAATCTGTTTTGTTTACTCTGCAGTTCAGCAGATAACTTATCTACTTCGTTATTAGAATCCTTTAGCTTGCTATTTTCATGGCGGGCATCTTTTGCATCCTTCATCGAACGCTTTGCTGCCCTTTTCGTTTTCCGTGCATCCTTTACGCTTTCATCTGTCGTCTTATTTGCATCATCACTTATCTTCGTAACAGCGGCCTGCGCAGTAGCATTGGCATCAGCGGAATTTTTAGAATTCTCCGCCTGCTTACTTTTAGCCTTATCCAGCTTACTGTTCAGATCAGCAATATCTTTATTTACTTTGGCATACTCAGTATTAAGTGCCGCCGTGTCTGCAAGAGTTTTATACGTTTGTGCAAAGGAGGGTGATGCTGCCAGCAGTGCAACTGCAACGGCAGAAACCATAATCATTGTTTTCATGTAAATATTGTTTTAAATGTAAGTATTGATACGCAGCAGTTATTTAGTGCAGAACTATTTAATGTAGAGTATGTCATAGTAATAGTTACAATAAGCAAGCCATGGTGTCAATTTGTACAATGACTACTGTTAAACTAACAATCACCAACCGTACTGAAAAATAGCAAAAGGATATTTTTCGCCGCTGTCAGCCAAGAATACCAACACCAACAAATAACATTCAACTATTTTTGTTTCCCTCAAATCAGCCTATGAAAAGATATGCCTGCCGCATTCACATATCAATCCTCTCCTTATTATCAGTTCATGTTTCCTATGCCCAGGTGCAATGCTGGCTCACCACGCATGACGGCACCGCCGAATTTATGAAACAAAAAGACATTCCGTTTAGTAAAGAGAATAACGCCGCACAGACCATCACGCTCGATAAAAGCAAAACCTATCAAACAATGGATGGCTTCGGCTATACACTTACCGGCGGCAGTGCCACACTGCTGCATAAGATGAGCCCCGAAGCAAGGCATAAAATCCTTACAAACCTGTTCTCTGCATCCGGCAATAACATCGGTATCAGCTATCTGCGCCTCAGCATTGGCGCGTCCGATATGAATGCCTTTGTGTACTCTTACGACGATATGCCGAAAGGAGAAACCGATGTACCACTTACGCATTTCAGCCTCGCCCACGACGATACCGATATAATACCTGTACTAAAGGAAATCTTACAAATCGCTCCCACTATCAAAATCCTCGGCTCGCCCTGGTCGGCGCCCGTTTGGATGAAAGACAATGGCGACACGCGCGGTGGTAGTTTACAAAAAGAATATGAAGATGCCTATGCGCAGTATTTTGTAAAATATATTCAGGAAATGAAGAAGCGCGGCATTACCGTAGATGCTATCACGGTGCAGAACGAGCCCTTGCATCCGGGCAACAATCCCAGCATGCTGATGCTGCCCGAACAACAGCGCGATTTTATTAAAAACAGTCTCGGTCCGGCGTTTCGCAAAGGCAGGCATTAAAACCAAAATCATCGTGTACGATCACAACCTCGATCGCATTGATTATCCGCTCACCATTCTGAAAGACCCGCAGGCAGCCCAGTATGTAGATGGCAGCGCCTTTCATCTGTATGGCGGCGTTATAGAAGATATGAGCAAGGTGCACGATTCCTTTCCGGCCAAGAACTTATACTTCACCGAGCAATGGACCGATGGAAGAAAGAGAGCCATTGGCGACAACCTTACCTGGTACACAAAAAACCTAATCATCGGTGCGCCGCGCAACTGGGCCAAAACCGTGCTGCAGTGGAACCTTGCCAACAGCCCCGATTTTACGCCCTTCACCGACCGTGGCGGTTGCAACATCTGCCTCGGTGCCATTACCATTGATGGCGATAGTGTCACCCGGGAGCCAGCGTATTACATCATTGCTCATGCTTCCAAATTTGTGCGCCCCGGCTCTTTCAGAATTGCTTCCACCATGCCGGATAAACTGCCGAATATAGCCTATCAAACCCCAGCCGGAAAGACGGTGCTGATTGTTTTAAACGAAGATGACAAGGGGCAAGCCTTTAGCGTCTCCTCGGGCAGCCAATCCTTCTCTGCTACTCTTGATGCGGGCAGTGTGGCTACTTATGTGTGGTAAGTTATAAGCGCAGTTGTTTTAAATAGTAAGATAGTGTCTATGCAGTACAAAGAGTTGCAGCAGTGAATTTAATTATCGCGGGGTCTCATACTGTCGCACAGAAAGCTTGGCTATGAAGACCCCGCTATGACGTAAAGATTTAAATTCGTTCACAAAACTAAAAACTATGGAAGAAGTTTTCATTTCCTACAGTTGGGATTCCGACAAGCACAAAGATGAAATATTAGCTTTTGCAGATTATTTGCGTCAAAAAGGTTACGATACTGAAATAGATAGAACACTCAGCCAACAACAAACGGCTACTGATTTTATGAGAATGATGCACGAAGCTATGCAGAATCACAAAAAAGTAATTGTTGTTCTTTCAAACGGATATAAAACGAAAGCAGAGCGTTTTATTGGGGGAGCTGGTAAAGAATATCAATTATTGCTAAACGATATTGACGAGAATCCAAAAAAATACATTCTTGTTTGCTTAGATAAACGAAGCACAGACTTAATACCGTTTGGTTTAACAGGAAGGGATGTTGTAGATTTAACAACTTCTGATGGTATGACAACTCTTGATTATAAGCTGCAAGACGTTGACCAGATTTCACTTTCACCAGTGGCAGCAACTAAACAAGTTCTTACTCCGCAAAGGGCGAACTCATTTCTAATTCCCACACACATTGATTGCCCTATAGAAATCGTAAAGATGAATGTCAAGCAAACAGGTTCTGGCGCTGCAGGTGGCGTTTACAGTTCGATTGATTATGTTATTTCATTCGATTATAAAAATATATCATCTGGGGCAGTAAACGGATTCGATTATGAAGTGCGGTTCGATAGATATCTTGATGCTAATGTGGTAAATACTAATCAGGATGGTAAAGACACTTTGATTCAAGACAGTATAACAAATCCAACTTACAAAGGTCAAACAAAAACAACACCCGGCTTTCCTATCAAAGTTGCTTCGTATAACATTAATCAGGTAATAAATACTGATATTCGGATAAAGATTTATACTGATAATGGAGAAACTGAGAAGTCTTTTAAAGTAGATGATGATATCAAAGTTAACCCTGACTATTTGGGTGCCTATCCCGATAAAACCGACTTGCGTAAGGCATTCAATATTTGAGTTCCAGCATCAACGTTCTTAGAGGTGTGTTTCGCCTATATTGGTGTTCTTCACCAACATGTCACGGTGCAGAATTTCGTTCGTGAAAAGCAACAACGAAGGCAGGGAAAATCCAAACATTATTTTTTCAAATGGAAGATAGCCTAAGAAGCTGTTTAAGTTTTCAGCAAAGGATTTTCTCTTCTCCGCAATGTCTCCGCCCCGGGACATTGCGGTTTCCTATTATCATTAAATTCCGAATTGCGCTTACTTTGCCTTTATGCCCGTTCGGAAAGAGATTACTTACAAAGATGGTGTTTATTTCATCACATTTACCTGCGCCAACTGGCTGCCGCTATTCCATATCTGCAATGGATATGATGTGTTATATAAGTGGTTTGATTATCTGAAAGCCGAAGGTCATTATATCATTGGATATGTGATTATGCCGAATCATGTACATGCCTTGATTGCATTTAGAAATAAGAGTAAATCCATCAATACAATTGTTGCCAATGGTAAGCGATTTATGGCATATGATCTGGTGAAGCGGCTGGAAGAACAAAGAGAAATAGTAGTGATGGAGGAACTGCAAAAAGGGTTGAATAACACGGAACGGAAAGAGGGTAAGAAATGAAAGGGTGAGACCGCAATGTCCCGAGGCGGAGACATTGCGGAGAAGAAATCAGTCACAAGCATCTCACCCTTCCCTAAGAATACGCTATCTTCAATTCCATTTATGAAACCTGATATGACATTTGAAGAATTAATAAAAAACCATTCGGCTGAGGTAATTGAAAAATTAATAACCGAAGTATTGAAGAACGATTCTGTTGAAATACATTTTGATTTTTTAGAACAAGACCAATGGTCAATCATTACTTCCCATCAATATGAGGAAGATAAAGAGATATCATTGCGCCTGCACCTGAATGACTATTACGATTTGTATTTTGGTTACTATAATGAAGAAGACGAATTTATAGAAATTGTACAACCGCTAACGGAAGAAGAAATAAAGATACTTCCGGTAAGATTAAAGAAAGTGATGAAAAAAGTATTGGATGATGAACAAGGTATGCGTATTTCAAATAATTTTCTTTCCAGGTAAATTCCGTTCTTCCCCGCTTGGCATAGTTTCCCAACTACGTCGCCTCGTCTGCAAATCTCCTGATTTGCAATCAATTTCTTTTCAACCCAAATTACGCACAGTTACAACCTATCCATCAACACGCAAAACCTATTCACCTCAGTACCCAAAAGGCGGATCAAAGCGCAATGAACAGATGTGCACATAAATTAATTATTCTCAACTCCTTACTCGTCGTAGCTTATTACCAACAATAAAGCGGTACCCCCAGTTCAGCGTAGATATAATCTACGCTGAACTGCTGAAATAGCTTTCAGCTACCATTCATTCCTTACTATACCAAGTTTGCAACTTCGTTTGTTTTTGCCGAGATTTTAAACTTCATGGTTACCATTCATAATGCTTACAATAAAACTTTATTGGTTATCAAAATAAAATAGAAAACTGAAGTAGGATGTTCTTTTAAAAGGGGATGTATCATGTCATTCCGCCCCAACAATATTGTTGGGGCGGAATGACATGATACCGAATTTTTAAACTGTTACACTACTGAACATCCATCTATCCCAAACTTCTCCATGTGCTGTTCAATCATCCCCAACACATCCTCCTTCGTCTTTCCTTCTGCTCGCAAATGCTTGATGGAATAAGCACCTGCCGACTTTGATAATTTATGCGCTCCATCCTTTTCCATCAACAAAGGATGATGATAAAAAAGAACCTCTTTAAAAAAAGGCTTGCCTAATTGCAATGCAAGGTATTGCTGCGCCAATGTAGAATCCCAAAGGTCTTCGCCTCTTACAATCGCATCTATACCAAAGAACTCATCATCTATTAATGAGGTAAGTTGATAAGAAGGAAAACCATTCTTCTTTCTTACCACATAGTTTTGCATAGATAAAGGCAATGTGGCAAACACTTTTGTTTTTGCCCCTTTTATGGTGAGTGGTTGCGAACTATCTGTAATCAAGCGCCAGCTTACATTTGGGGCATCCAACGGTATGTTGTTTTTTGGGCAAAAACAAACTTGTGCAGAAGCGGCCTGTAATCTTGAACAGGTACACGCGTACACTTTGTTTTCATTCTTTAATTGCTCTAAAGCCGCTTCGTACAAGTGCATCCGATGAATCTGCGAATAGGTTTGTTCGTATTCATCATAATTCTTCGGTCCTTCATCCCATTGGATTCCTAAAAAATGCAGCGTTTCAAAAATATCTTCCACATATCTTTTTTGCGTGCGTTCTCTGTCTAAATCGTCAATGCGCAACAAGAGTTTTGCTTTTGCCTCTTTTGCAAGAAAAGCAGTGATGACAAATGACATCGCATTGCCCAGGTGCAGGTAACCGCTTGGTGTAGGTGCAATGCGGGTTTTGGAAAAAGAAATGGCATTCATATCGTTTTTCTATCAGTGTAATTATAAAACGGTTTTTGTCATATTCCGAAGATGAAGTAAAACCATTCCGTGTACATGTGTATTCATTGTTGGTTGTTAAAATCGAACAAATATTGTTTGTCCACTTTTTTAATCACATTCTAATGTCTTCTAAATTTTTCTTTTGAACTTTTTTTGTATTTTGACCATCCAAAAACAAAAGGCTTATGAAGTCATTATCAGAAACATGGTTTGCGGATGGCTATATTGATTTTGAATTGAAAAAATACACGCTGCTTGCCTACCTGCAGGAAGTGAACAAATACTTTGATGAGCACAAATTATATCCGCAATTGGCAGATGTTATTTTTCATTACAACAACCTGGTTACGTTTCGCGAAAACAAAAAGTTTTTGCAGGAACAGTTTCCCAAAAAGCTTACCGGCATTCAAATGCAGAAGCTTCAGATTTTGTATGAACAAATGATGGAAGACGACGATGTAATGGCGCAGTTAGAAGAGATTATACATTATGCTGCTAAAGAAATGCGCACCACCATCGGCAATGGCACTGAGTTGTATGAGCAGATTGAATACAACTTAACCATTTCGCCGGTTGGCATTATTCCGCTGGAACAAAATGAAGGTTATTTTTTCTTAAGCCATTCTTCTTTACCAACAAGAGTTTATCAATACCGCTTAAGCATTTATGAGAAGCATGATCAGAAATTCCGCAGCATTCGCACAGAGTTTGTTGATAGCTGGTATCGCAGTATTGCCAACACTTTCGAAAATATAAAAACGGAGTTGGTAAGAAGTCGGACGCAACTGCCCAACCCGGCAACGTATGCCATCGAAGCCAACATCAACTTTCCGGTAGAAGAAACGTTGCTGCCGGTTGCCAAGCGCAGTTTGGTGAGGTATATTTCCAGTAGTTCGCAGGGGTGAGTTACCAAACTTTGTAATTTTACAGTATGTTATTACAATTAGAAGAAACACATCAGGAAGAGGTGAATAAATTGATTGCATTTGCTAAAAACAATAATCTCAAACTTTCATTGGTAGATGAAAGCGAAAACAATTTGTTACTTCCAGGTAAACCGCTTACGGAAGAACAATTGTTCTAACTAATTAATCACAGTAGTAATGGTAAAATGATTTCGATGACAAACGCTCATACGGTAATTGGCAAAGCTTAATTTATGTTAGAATCAATCCCATTTGCTTATCTCATAAATCTCACTCATCCAATTATCCCAGTTCAGACAACTAACCATTTCTGTTAACAGAATTTAAAAAGAAAATTTTTTTGCAGCACCATTAAACCTTTTTTCTCGGCTGCTATCGTATGTATGTTGTGAATGAAAATTAATTTTTGTTTTTAGTTACATATCTTTTTGCAGCAGGGGTTAAGAACAGGCGCCTTCGCATTTATTGCGGGGCGCTTTTATTTTGAACCACAGAGGCACAGAGAACACAGAATTGCACGAAGAAATTTGAATATAATTTTTACTCTGTGTTACTCCGTTTTCTCACTGTCTCTGTGGTTACTCTAATCGTATTTCCGCTTCCGTGGTTTGGGTTGGTTGTTTTCTAATTCCTCCAGCAAGGTTTCGGGTGTTGGATTGCTGGTGATGGTTACAGAAATGAGGTAAAAGAAAAAGAAGATAGCTAAGAAAGAAAGCAGTTCTTTCCAACGAATCCAATAGCCCCAAACCGAATACAGGCTTGCCTTTCCGGGCGATGCAGCTTCATAAATCATCGGTACAATTTCTCCTTCATTCAAACGGCGAAACACATAACCTGCCGGAACGGAATACGTTTGATGTTCGATAGTGTATACAGCGAAAGGAGAATGAGTTTGCTTCGCAGAATCGTGTTTAAAATGAATGGTAGCGCGATACATTTCTCCGTCAAAATAATCCGGCTCACGGGTAAACAAAACGTACAGCGGATAAATCACCAAAAACAATATCACTACATTTCTTAACACATGAATTCCTTTCTGTTTTGTTGTTCGCGAACAATGAAAATATTGACAAAAACAAACATCAGCCCAGTAATATCATCAATTTAAATTTCTAAAATCAACCGGCACCAGCTTGCTCACACCTGGCTCCTGCATCGTTACGCCATAAATCACATCCACCGTGCTCATGGTGGTTTTGTTGTGCGTAACAATAATAAACTGCGAGTTGTCGCTAAACTGTTTAATCATGTTGGTAAATTTGCCCACATTGGCATCATCCAGCGGCGCATCCACTTCATCCAAAATACAAAACGGTGCAGGCTTAATTAAGTAAATGGCAAACAGCAAAGCCGTTGCTGTAAGCGTTTTTTCGCCACCGCTCAATTGTGTAATGGAAGAAGGTCGTTTGCCTTTTGGTTTTGCCACAATATCAATGCTGGTTTCGGCTAAGTTGTCGGGGTTTTCCAATATCAAATCAGCCGTATCTTCTTCAGTAAAAAGAGCTTTAAACACGCGCTGAAAGTTATCGCGCACTTTATTGAACGTATTCCAAGAATTGCTGGTTGGCGCTCGCTTCCACTTCATCAATCGTTTGCAGCAAACTCTTTTTTGCCGTTACCAAATCGTTCTTTTGTTCGAGGATAAATTCGTACCTCTTTTTCATTTCGGTAAATGCTTCAATGGCGGTTGGATTTACTTCGCCAATGTTCTCTAATCGCTTCTTCATTTTATCGCTCGATGCCTGCAAATCGGGCAATGAAATCGTTGTTGTTCTTGGCTGGTCAATAATATCGTCCAAATGGATTTTAAACTCAACCTGCAGGCGTTCTTTCATCCCGGCAAGTTGTAGTTTCAGTTCATTCAGTTTGTCTTTGATTTCGTTGATAACCTGATCTGCGAATTCACGACTTTTTATTTTTAACCGAAGCGCACTTTCTCTTTCACCCAACGCATTGCGAATGCCATAGTATTCTTTGTTGGAAGCATTTACTTTTTGTTCCGATTCGCTTTTCTGATGCTGCAATTGTTGCAACAGCGTTTCGGTTTCCTCTATGGCTGCGCTGCTTTCTTCTATCAACAAAGATGATTCGGATAACTGTTTGGTATTGCTCTCAATTTGTGATTGCAATTGCGTTACCTGATTTTGCTTGTAAGAAAGTTCCTGCTTTGCGGTTTGCAGTTTGCTTTGCTGCCGCATCATTTGCAGGTTCAATTCGTTGTAATGAGCTGCTACACTCCGGTATTCTTCTTCGGCTCCTTTGCTGCTTTTTTCAGCCCCTTCCATTTCGGTTACCGTTTGCTGCAAGCCCTCATTCAAGTGGTGAAGGTTTTCTTTTGCCCTTTTTATTTCTTCCTGTTCGTTTTGCAAACGAATGTCAATATCATTCAGCCGTTGCCCGCTTTGTTGCTGCGCTGTATGCAGGGTTTCTATTTTGTTTTTGTTGATAAATAAAGCATTATTCAACCCATTGATTTCATTTTGTGCAGCTCTGATTTCGGCCTCTTTTAATTGTTGCTGAAGCGAATGGATTTCCCCTTGCAAACCCTTCATCCCTTTCTGCGTGGCTTGCACGATTGCCTCCTGCAACACAATGTCTTCATGCAGCTTTTCTAAATTTTTCGCACGACCAATTTTCTTTCCTTCAAATAAACCCACGCTGCCGCCAGATAATGTGTAAGCGCCTGATACAAACTTGCCGCTCTTATGCAGCAATACTGCGCCGTCGTTTGTTATCGCATCTTCTGCTTCGGTAATAAAAACATTGCCCAATAAATATTCAGTGAGCTTTTGATACTGTTCATCAGCTTCAATTACATCCAACGCAGTAACGGTATTTTCCGGTGTTACCAAATCGTGCGCACGTGCATTATTCAAGTGTTCAAGGATGAAAAATTTTGCTTTGCCTTTTTTGTTTTGTTCCAACAAATGAATTGCCTGCACCGCTTCTTCCGGCGTGTTTACAATGTAATAATTGAGGTAAGGCTCTAATAAATTTTCAATGGCTGCGCGATATTCTTCAGCCACATAAATCACATCGGAAAGTATAGGCGATTGATGGTTCCAGTTTTTGTTTTTGTGCAAAAACTTTACGCTTTCAGGATAGCCTTCCATACTATCAACTAAGCTCCTCAACAAATCGTGTTCATTGCGTTTGGCATCAAGAATACGCGTGTCTTTCGATAGTCCATTTTTCAGTTCTTCCAAGCTCCTTTGTGCTTCCGCAATGGAGGTTTTGATTTGCTCATGTTCGTTTTGCAATTGCTGCAAAAACTACCGTTTCTCTTCCAGCACCTCCTGCTTTTTCTCCAGTTCGTTTTGCAGGTTGTTTAACTGCATTGTGCGCCCGTGTTGTTCATCGGTAAGCTGTATGTGGCTGCGTTGCAAATTGAGGATGTCCCGTATCGGCAACAGCTACTTTTTTTTCTGCAGCAAACTGTTCTTTTTGCAATTGCTGAAACCGGATCCGCAATGCATCGGTGCTCTTTCTCCTCTCATCCCATGCGGTTCTCCTCTCATCACTTTCTATTTTAGCAAGATGAACGCGCTGCTGCATTTCATACAATTCATCTTCTTCTTCCCCAACGCGCTCGCCTGTTTTTTGGATGGAGCCCTGTAAGGCTTCGGCCCCTTGATGCGCATTGGATAGAAACTCTTTAATACCCGTCTCTTTTTCTAACTGGTAATGTAGTTTTTGTTTTGCCAGATTTCTTTCGTTTTCCTTTGCTCGAAGTTGTTGCAGCAGCGCATTGTATTCCTGTTGCATTGTTTGCAAAAGCGATTCTTTATCGGCAAAAGCGGCTTTGCTTTCTTCCAGAGCCTTTTCTTCGAAAGCAATATCATGGTCTAACTGTTCACGTTTTGCTGCCTCTTCTTCCTGCCGCTCGTGCAGATCTTTGTAAGTATCTCCGAAACCAGTTAACGAAGCCTTGGCAAGCTCAATAGAAACCTCTTTGTATTCTTTTTTGATGTCGAAATATTTCTCTGCCTTTTTCGCCTGGCTTTCTAATGTTTTAAGTTGATTGTTGATTTCAAACAACAAATCTTCAATGCGGTTGATGTCGCCTTCAGTGGCTTCCAGTTTTGTTTTTGCCTCTTTTTTTCTGGTTTTATAAATGGTGATGCCGGCAGCTTGTTCCAGCATGCGGCGACGACTGTTTTCCTTGTCTTTGATGATGTCATCAACCATACCCAATTCAATAATGGCGTAGCTGTCGGTGCTCACGCCGGTGTCCATAAACAGGTTGTGAATGTCCTTTAACCGGCAGCTTACATCGTTCAAACGATATTCACTTTCGCCGTTCTTAAAAAAGCGGCGCGTGATGGTAACAGTGGTAAACTCGGTGGGTAATAATTGCTTTGTGTTTTCAAACGTAAGGCTCACTTCTGCCAATCCGCTTGCACTGCGGGTTTTGCTGCCGTTGAACACCAGCGCTTCTAAGTTTTCGCTGCGCAGGGCAGATATTTTTTGTTCGCCGATGACCCAGCGAATGCTATCAATGATATTGCTTTTGCCGCAACCATTCGGGCCAATGATGCCGGTGATGCCTTCATCAAAATTTACCACGGTTCTATCAGCAAAGCTTTTAAAGCCTTTGATTTCGAGAGTAGTTAAACGCACGCCTTTTCAATTTTCTCAACTGCGAACATAACTGAATTTGAGAATATAGCTATTTGTGTTACTGTGAAAGATTGCAATCCGCCGTCATTGCGAGGAACGAAGCAAACTGTGAATTTGTGATTGATGAATGTTGATTGAATAAAGCAATACCATTTGTAAACAACATTTATTGATGTAATCCACAGATTGCATCGTTCCTCGCAATGACGTGCAACCGCTTCATTTTCTGGCTAATCTTTTTTATTTTTATCAAAAAAAAGATGAACCTAAAACTACTAATAACCGGCTGCTTGCTGATGGCTTTTTGTTTCGCCGGAAAAGCGCAAATTATTTCTGACGAACAACAAGTACGCGATGTACTAACTGCTCAAATCGTTGCCTGGAACGGTGGCGATATAGATGCGTTTATGCAGGGATATGCGAAGACAGATTCTGTTATGTTTATTGGCAGCAAAGGCGTTACTTATGGATGGGACAACACGCTGGCACATTATAAAAAGGGATATCCTAACAAAGCTGCAATGGGTGTGCTTTCGTTTGATATTATAAAAGTAAAACGGTTATCGCCGGATTATTTTTTTGTAGTCGGAAAATTCACATTGATAAGAGACAGAGATACGCCCAGCGGGCATTTCGATTTGTTGTTTCAAAAGATAAACGGCAAGTGGTATATCATCAGCGATCATACTTCGTGAGAGAAAAAAGCACAAAAACAAATCATCGCACCGTGTATCTGTACACTTGCCTGCCGAGGTTGCCTTTGTCATCAATTCCTTCAATGATTATCTTATAAGTTCCGGTGTTATCAGCATTGTAATAATCAATGAACGCGTTGCCATTGCCATCCGTTTTTATTTCAGGATTCCAATAAATGGTAGAGCGCAAATCGGGTTGTTTGGAATTGATGTTTTTTAGATTGTACTTGGGAGAATAAAAAGTTCTCGCTTTATAAAAGCCTTCCAATGTTACCGGCAACATACCGTAGGAAGTGGTGCTGTTAAACTTTTCCCCACCTTGTTTAGTTGTAATCACAAGTACGCCGTTGCCGCCATTCATCCCATAAATACCTGCGCTGGTATACTTGAGCACTTCAATTGTTTCAATCTGGGTTGAAGGAATATCATCTATAGTAAAAGATGATAAGCTATCCATCGGAACTTCGGCTCCGTCTATTACTACTAACATGGGGCCGGTACTAATACCCCGCAGATACGGCTTACCATTAGAAAATCCTACACCACGCAATCTCCCATTCAAACTGGTTGATAGCTGTCCGCCTATTTGTTCAATTTCATCAGCGTGCATCACCTGGTCGGCATGTCCGGCTCCGGCTAAGCTTGAGGTTCTGTATTGGTCCTCCTTTTTAACCGTTTTTACAGTTACTGGTTTTAAAAGATGAGATTTGTCATTGCTAAAATTGACATTCCCATTTCTGTAACTTTTAGTGCTTTGAAGATACACTTGCACCGCTGTATCGTCGGTTGACATTGCTAAGCGGTTCAAGTGGCTAACAGGTGCCGTGGGCTGAAGGCTATCTGCGAAATAAGTGATCTTGGTTAGATTGCTCCCTTTTGCATTTGCTGCATTTAAAATAAAATGAAAGCTATCTGTAAAAATAAGGTTTGAGAAATGAAACAAGCCTTTGTTATCGGTGGTTCTGTTTAACACAAAACCACCATCGGCAGGCAGCAAATTAATGCTTGCGTTTTCCAAAGGCTTGCCTGTAGTATTGGTTACTCTACCACTAATGCCAAAGCCTTTTTCGGGAAGATAAGCGAGCAGAACATGGCTGCTATCAAACACCTGCTTCCACTCAAAATCCCGATACCCTTGCGTTAGCATCAGTACATCTAAATCGTTGCGTGCATGTTCAGTACTATCAATAAAATAATAATCCGGTTGCTCAATGTATCCCTTAAGTTCTGAGGTAAGTAATAAATAAGTGAGTAGGGTGGTTTCGTTCGTGTCGTTTGATGGTACTACGTTTTCATCAACAACTGACATAGAAAAATGTCCTGAAGCATTGGCTCCCTTTGCATCTTTTGCATTCAATGATATGTTTACTTTCTCTCTTTTGGCATATTCTGCTTTAGCCGAATCAATGTGCAGAGTAAGCGCATCGTGTTTTTGCACAAAAAACAAACGTTCGCACAAAGGTTCTCCGCCACTTGAAAACAAAGTAACCCGTGCAACGCCGGTATGAAGTTGCTGCTTCGCGATGCTGAGAGAAATGACATTCGCATCTAAGGTAAAAGGAGCGGTAATGGCAGTTCCGCCTGAATAAATGAGCAAAAACAAATCTTTGTTTTGATTGGCGTGATAATAAGCGTTATTTGCTATTACCCTGATGGATGTTTTTGCATCTGAATTAGTTGTTACACTTAGGCTAACACCTGCTGAAATTGGGGTTGGCAAATCAACGGTACTTTGCGTTCCGTCACCAAAACTTACTTCCGCTTTATAACTGTTGCCTTCGGTTGGCGTAAGAACAAAATAACCCATGCCTGCGTGCGTTGAAGCAAATGTGCCTAACTCTTTGTTTTGTTTGTCAACAACAACTCCTTTTACGTTAACAGATAAGCCGTTTGCAGCAATCGCTTTAAAAGCTATTTTCGTAGGAATGTCAACTACAAAGCTGCCTCCTTCGGGAAAAAATTGAAGATCGGATTTAGTTTTCGTTGGTTGAATGGCTGGCTTTATTAAGCTGTCTGTATCATTTTTTGTCAACGATCCAATCGAAATATCCCGTTCAAAAAAATCGGTTTCTCCTCTGTTGCGCATCCATTGCGTATAAGCTCTGATTTTATAATTTCCAGCCGGCAAAGAATCGGGCAAAACAAAATCTCCCCAGCATATTCCGCTATCAATTTGTAAGGGTATTGACTGCTCAATTTTATTTTTTGGGTTGATGAAATCAACATGCAATACACCGCTGATATCTGTAAGTTGATGTCGTTCGCCTGCGGTTACATACGCTTTGAAATACATCGTATCGCCTGCTGCATAATAGGGTTTATCAAATTGCAGATACGCTTTTTCTGTTTTATGGGTAGAAGAAAACGAAGTAAGCTTGTTGATGATGTTTGTAAAACCAGGATTGTTTAACTGACCTTTTATGTTTGATGAAAAGCAAGAAATGATAGCTAACCATACAAGACTTTTTCTCATAAATTTAGATTTGGCAAGCAAAATTTAAAATCAGCAAACTACCACATTATCATAGCAACCGAGATTTTAAAATTATCCAATTTTTTAATTCAATAACTAAAATCAATGATGGCAGATTATAAAGCGATCTCGCCAATTAGATGAACAGAATATAATATAACGAAGAATCAGTTAAAATTTGTAAAGCAGATGCTTTTAAAATACTATTGAATGAGAAAATAAAAGAGGCACAAAGCAAGATGATTTTCTTCTTTGCGCCTCTTTTATAAATGCTTCAATTTCTAAATATCTGTCGCTTCACCATACGCAACAGCCGTTGCTTCTTTCACCGCTTCGCTCATAGTTGGGTGAGGATGTATAGCATTCAATATCTCATGCGCTGTGGTTTCCAACTTGCGCGCAACCGAAATTTCGGCAATCATTTCGGTAACGTTAGCACCAATCATGTGCGCACCGAGCAGTTCGCCGTACTTTGCATCGTAAATCATTTTTACAAAACCATCAGTAGCGCCGGCTGCCGTTGCTTTGCCACTTGCCACAAACGGAAACTTGCCAACTTTAACTTCATAGCCGGCTTCTTTTGCACCTTTTTCGGTATAACCTACCGATGCAATTTCGGGTGTGCAATAGGTACAACCTGGAATGTTGCTATAATCCATTGCTTCCGGTTGGTGAGGTGTTTTCTTTTCTAAAAATCCAATGTATTCGGCAGCATTAATGCCTTCTTTGGTGGCTTTGTGTGCCAGCGCCTGGTTGGGCGTACAATCGCCAATAGAGAAGAAGCCGGGCACGTTGGTTTGTCCATATTTGTCAACCACAATCTTGCCTCTTTCCGTTTTGATGCCTAACGCTTCCAAGCCAATGTTTTCAACGTTTGCTACTACGCCAACGGCACTTAATACAATGTCAGCTTCGAGCGTAACGGTGCTGCCGTCAGGCTTTTTCACTTGTGCCTTTACACCATTGCCAGAAGTATCAACCGATTCGACGGTTGAACTCGTCATAATTTCAATGCCTTGCTTCTTAAATTGCTTTTCTAATTCTTTTGAAACTTCTTCGTCTTCTACCGGCACAACGCGCGGCAAAAACTCAACAATGGTAACTTTTGTTCCCATCGAATTATAAACATAGGCAAACTCAACACCGATGGCGCCGCTGCCAACAATAATCATGCTTTTGGGTTGTTGTGGCAATACCATGGCTTCGCGATAGCCCACTACTTTTTTACCATCCTGCTTTAAGTTGGGCAACTCGCGGCTTCTTCCACCTGTAGCAATGATGATGTATTTTCCTTCAACAATCTGTTCTTTGCCATCGTTTGTTTTTACCGATATTTTGCCTTTGCCAGCCAGTGTGCCATAGCCCATGATGACATCAATTTTATTTTTCTTCATCAGGAAGGCAACACCTTTGTTCATCTTATCTGCCACACCGCGGCTGCGTTTGATAACGCCGCCAAAATCGGCCGAAGCATTTGGCACATTGATGCCATAAGCAGCAGCATGTTTAGCATAGTCATATACATTCGCACTTTTGATCAGGGCTTTGGTAGGAATACATCCCCAATTCAGGCAAATGCCGCCCAAACTTTCCTTTTCAATAATTGCTACTTTAAAACCCAACTGAGAAGCACGGATAGCTGCCGGATAACCGCCCGGTCCGCTGCCCAGAACTACAACATCGTATGCCATAAATGGATTGATTTTATTAGTTTGTAAAGATTGCTGCTTCTTTTTTGTCAGCTACAGCAATCGTGTTCTTTTTTCAGGCAGCAAAAGTAGAGGGAAGAGAGCAAATGGCAAAGAAGCTGCGAGCGGTGGGCTGTGAGCTTCGGGCCGCAAGCTTTTGACCGCAAGCTGCAAGTAAGAAATTGGGGCAAAAACAAAAGTTCATTATGTATCAAACGTTCAAAGCTCAAAGCGCATCCCTCGTAGCTTACAAAGTACTATTTTTGACCTCACCTCATGCAACACCGATTTATTACCATCGAAGGGAACATAGGAGCCGGAAAAACAACGCTGGCGCACCTGCTGGCAAAGAAATTAAACGCAAGATTGATTCTGGAAGAGTTTGCCGACAATCCTTTTCTGCCTAAGTTTTACGACAATCCAAAGCAATATGCTTTTCCGCTGGAACTGTTTTTTATGGCAGAACGTTTTAAGCAACTGAAAGATTCTTTGTTTAAAACCGATTTGTTTCAAAGCGTTACTGTATCAGATTATTTGTTTACCAAATGCTTGCTGTTTGCGCGCATCAATTTGCCGGAGGAAGAGTTCAAATTGTTTCAAAAATTGTTTGATATTATGCAGCAGCAACTGGTGTTTCCCGATGTCATTATTTATCTGCATAGTTCCATTGCTCGCTTGCAGCGAAACATTAAAAAACGCAACCGGAGCTATGAACAAAAAATACCCGATTCTTATTTGCAAAGCATACAGGATACTTACAGCAATTACATTAAACAAAACAAAATCAAAACCATTTTTGTAGAAGCCGATGGCGCCGATTTTTTGAGTAATGATGCACATCTGCAATCCATTGTTGATGCTTTGGAAGTACCATTTGAAAATCAACAGTTCGTAATGTTATCCTAATTTGTTTTTGATTTGAAAATAAAAGAATGGCAGAAGCAGACAGTAATATCACAATCAAAAGCAACAATCCTTTTGCGGCAGTAAGCATTGTTGAATATCGCAACTTGCTTATCAGCCGCTTTTCTTTTACCGTGGCAATCCGTATGTTAACAACAGTATTGGGTTGGTGGATTTACAATTTAACCAACGACCCGTTTGCCATTGGCTTAATTGGTTTGTCGGAAGTGATACCAGCCGTGGGTTTGGCGTTGTATGCCGGGCATGTGATAGACATTAGCGAAAAGCGAAAGCTGATGCTCATTTGCATTGCTTTGTATGCGGTGGCAGCCCTTATTTTTTTCTTGTTATCAACCAGCAAAACGCATAGTTATATAAGCAACAATAACATTGCAAAAGTTATATACGCCGTAGTATTTTGCACAGGCATTGTGCGTTCGTTTTCGGGGCCAACTTTTAATGTTCTGGTGGCTAATATTGTGCCCCGCAATATGCTGCAAAACGCCATCACCTGGAACCAGGGAACTTATTTATCAGCTTCTGTAACAGGCCATGCTGTAGGCGGTTTATTAATTGCACATTTGAACATTGGAGGAACGCTCGTTGTTGTCTCTGCTTTGTTAGTTTTTGCTTTGCTTTCCATGTCGTTAATTAAGAATAAACCGGCTGCCAACGAACGTGGCGAAAGACGAACATGGGATAGTGTTCGCGAAGGGCTATCATTTGTTTTTAAAACAAAAGAATTGTTGGGTGCCATTTCGCTCGATTTATTTGCCGTTTTGTTTGGCGGAGCCGTAGCAATGGTTCCGGTTTTTGCAAGAGATATTTTGCACATCGGCGCCGAAGGTTTCGGCTTTCTAAATGCCGCATCTGATTTCGGTTCTATCCTTATTGTGATATGGCTAACTTTTTCCCCCTTAAAAAGAAAACAAGGTTACTCACTCATGTATGCAGTGGCAGGCTTTGGCACTTGTATTATTATTTTTGGTTTGTCAAAATTATTCTGGCTTTCTTTTTTGGCTTTGATGATCAGTGGTATGTTGGATGGCATTAGTGTGGTGATCAGAGGCACCATTACGCAACTGAAAACGCCGGATAACATGCGAGGCCGTGTTACCAGCGTAAACTCTATGTTTATCAATAGCAGCAACGAATTGGGACAATTTGAAAGCGGCGTAATGGCAAAGCTGATGGGCGTTATCTCATCGGTAGTGTTTGGCGGTTGCATGACGTTGCTTGTGGTAGTTGTTACCTGGATAAAAGCACCGGCTTTGCGAAAAATGGAATATTGATTTTATCTTGATGACTAAAATGTTTTTTGATCTTGAATTGCAGATTCCACTGCTGTATTGAGTAGCTGATATATCTATAAAAACAAACCCGCTTTATACAAAGAGCGGGTTTGTTTTTGCCTGAAATTTTTTTTGTGTTTACTTCAATTTCATGTCAGCGATAATGGCTTTAATTCTGTCTTCCAGCTTCGTGCGTGTGGCTTCGTAATCTTCTTCTTTTTCCAGGATGGTATGCACGCTGAAATAGAATTTTATCTTAGGCTCTGTGCCCGATGGCCGTGCTGATATTTTACTGCCATCTGCCAGTTTAAACTGCAACACATTGCTCTTGGGAAGTGTAATGTCCCACTCTTCGCCGGTGATTAAATTCTTACCTTTTCTCACTTCATAATCTAACAATTCCAACACAGGCGAGCCATTGATGTCTTTAGGCGGATTATCACGATAACCTTGCATCATTTCAGCAATTTCTTCCCCTCCGCGCATACCTTTCTTCGTAATGCTGATAAGGTTTTCTAAGTAAAAACCATAATCTTTATACAACTCGATGAGCTTATCAAACAAAGTCATGCCTTTGTTTTTTAAATAAGCCGTCATTTCGCAAAGAAACGCAACGGCGGAAACGGCATCTTTATCGCGAAGCTGATCGCCCACCATCAAACCAAAACTTTCTTCACCACCAATGATGTAGTTTTCTTTTCCTTCTTTTTCTTTTATCAGTTCGGCAATCCATTTAAAGCCGGTGAGTACATTGTAACAAGCCACGCCGTTTGGTATTGCAATCTGGTCAATCAGTTCCGTGGTAACAATGGTTTTTATTACCATATCATTGGGTCTGGCGAGAGCAGCTGCTTTGCGGGCTTCTATCATGTAAGCGCAGGCAAGCACTGCGGTTTGGTTGCCGTTTAGTAATGTCCATTTTCCATTCCTATCTTTCACGCCAATGCCAACACGGTCGGCATCAGGGTCGGTGCCCAACAAAATATCCGCGTTTATTTCTTCCGCTTTCTTCAAAGCAAGGCTCATAGCTTCGCTTTCTTCAGGGTTCGGATAATTTACCGTTGGAAAATTGCCATCGGGTTTTTCCTGCTCTTTTACGATGGTTATATTGTCAAAACCAAAAGCTTTTAATGTTTGCGGAACCAGCATGATGCCGCTGCCATGAATGGGTGTATAAACAATTTTTAAATCGTGTTCTTTTTGTATCACCAATGGGTTTACACTCAGGCTTTTTACCATGTTGATGTAAGCTTCATCTATCTCTTTGCCAACAATGGTGATGTTGCTTTCGCCGCCGCTCCATTTTACATCGTCCACACTGCCGATGGCTTCCACTTCTTTAATTACATTTTTATCGTGTGGTGGCACCAATTGCCCGCCATCGCTCCAATACGCTTTGTAACCGTTGTATTCTTTTGGATTGTGAGAAGCGGTGCAAATAACACCTGCCTGGCATTTTAAAAACCGTATGGTGAAAGATAACTCTGGTGTTGGACGCAGATTTTCGAATAGGAATACTTTAATGCCATTGGCGGCGAATACATTGGCAGTGGTTTCGGCAAAAAAGCGGCTGTTGTTGCGGCTGTCGTGTGCAATGGCAACTTTTATTTCGGCGCTGCCGTATGTCTTTTTTAAATAGTTGGCAAAACCTTGCGTAGCCACACCCACCGTATATTTGTTCATGCGGTTGGTGCCAACGCCCATAATGCCGCGCAAACCACCGGTGCCAAATTCAAGATTGCGATAGAACGATTCGGTAAGCTCATCAGGATTTTCGTTTTGCAATTTTTTGATGGCGTCCTTAGTCGGCTCATCATAGTTTCCGTTGAGCCAGGTGTTTACTTTTTGTTCGATAGCAGCATCCATAAGATAAGTTTAATTGATTGTAGTAATGGCAGTTCGTAACAAATTACATGCAAGTATAGGAAAAGCAATACGATTGTAGGGCGATTGTTTTGTTTCTGCCTTATATTCACTTCCGATACATTGAAAAGATTGTAACTTAGATGTTGTGTGCAATTGTATCCTACTCTTTTCAGGACTATATGATTATTGTTTTTCGCTAATGATTCACAAAACAAACCCATGTTGAATACATACACAGTAGCAACAAAAAGCAAACTGCAAAGGCTGTTTGATACCTGTACTATCAGGGAAGAAAAATATGCAGAAGTAGATGCCTTGCTAAAACAAATACTAAATGGCAAAGACCGCTACAATGCTGTTTCCAACAAGCACAGTGTTCCCTGGTGCATTACGGCAATTATTCACTCAACCGTTTGCAATTGCGATTTTAAGGTTCATCTTCACAACGGCGATTCATTAAACGGAAGAACCACCAACATCCCGATTGGTTACCCAAAAGGAGGCAGGCCACCTTTTACCTGGGAACAAAGCGCTGAAGACCTTTTTTTATTTTACAAATGGCATAAGTGGACGGATTGGAGCATTCCTGGCATATTGCACAATCTTGGAGTGATAGGAAGAGATAATTATGAATTGCACGAAACCAGTCATTCAAAATTGTGGCATTACAGCAATCATTTCGATGCCACAAATAATGGTCACAACCAAAAATGCGGCGCCGCCATTTTGCTGAGGCGCATGGCAGAAAAACAAATGTTGTCTATAAAAAATGATTATAACAAAAGGATGGCTGATTTGCAACAATTGGGAACTGAAGTTCAATACATGCCCAACCGCAGCCTTCCGAGGGTGTACGAATTGCAGCGCCTTTTAAACCTAAGCGGAGCTTATCTTCGGGAAGACGGGCGTGCGGGTAAGTTTACTGCCGGTGCCTATTATTTCATCACCAATCAATACCTTATTGGCGACCCCGAAGCGGCGCAATAATGTTTATATGGGCGGATGAAGTAAACACTTTATCTTTAAATTTAATGTTTATTTAAGCCGTTTTCTATGTTTTGCCTTGTACGGTTCAAATGTTTTCAACAATTTTGTTTCAACAATATTTTAAAGCAATATACTTATCCACAACTAACATGTATTTTGTCCAAAATCAAAACCAGTATCATGCAAAAACCAATTACCAACTTTGTAATTATTGACGACGACTCATGCCACAACATTGTTTGCGCTCTTTCTATTAAAAAAATTTTTAAACCTGTAAACATCAACATTACCGGGTTTACCAATGCAACTGATGGCATTGCTTATCTGCAAAGCGGCTTACCGGGAAACAAAACCAAAACAGTTTTGTTTTTAGATATTAATATGCCTGTCATATCGGGCTGGAAAGTGTTGGAAACCTTAGATTCTTTGCCGGAAAATATGAAGGGTAGCCTGATTGTTTACATGCTGTCAGCCCTGGTAACCGAAACGGAAAAAGCACGCGCTTTTTCTTTCTCTTTTGTAAAAGATTGTATTGAAAAACCGTTGTGCAATCATTTGCTTCAGATCTCTGAAGAAATTACCGAAACTGCTTTGATGGAAAATATGTACGCGTAACGTTTACAGTTTCGTCTTATGTAGAACAAAGTATCAAACCGAGCCTTTTGGTTTTGCCCTAATTTTTAACGCTTTCTTCTTAATAAAATAGACGTAAAACCAAACTTTTTATAATAATAACACTTTTGGTTTCTTTTTCTTTTTTCCAACCCTTCAAGCAGTTACAAATATGCTTCTGCAATGATTCATTCTAAAATGCTAAACCTGTTAGTAATTGCTCTTTTCTTATCTTTTTTTACAGGTCTAAATTGAATATTTTTGCCTTCTCCGCCACCTGAAAAGGTTGATTTACTATCCCAACAAAAAAGCTGTAATTGAATTTTTTTTGAAACAGAAAGAAAGGAAGAACTATGTTTTCATACGAGCTTTTAGAAAAAGAATGTTATTATGTAGTGCAGTTGGAACGGAATGCTGCGCTTACGCTGATCCAAGTAAAAGTGATTACTGACAATTGTCTTTTCATTATTCAATACAACGAAACCGCAGAAATGCATTGGGTAAGAAAAACCGATGGTATTTATGATATAGTAGAATGTTTAAGTGATGAGGCTGCGCAGCAATGGTTGTCGGTTTACAACAACGAAGACGCTTCGTATTATGAGGGTGATGAAGAATAAAATGAGATAAAAAATAATCGGTTACCCTATTTCGTTTGTAAGAAATACAATTGTTTTGTTATGATGAAATACACCTTTGCCTTGCTGTTACTCTTTGCTGTTAACCATAGCTTTTGCCAGTGCAAAACATTTGTGATTGGTGTGCATGGCGACACGCTGAATTGCACCGGCAACGGAGGCTTAAAGCAAGGGAAATGGGTAATTCATACGCCTGATTTACGCGGCGAAAAAGGCTTTGAAGAAGAAGGTGTTTTTAAAGACAGCAAGCGCGAAGGAACCTGGCGCACCTACAGTTTGCAGGGCGATTTATTAGCAATTGAAAACTACAAATGGGGCTATAAAAACGGCATCAGCCAATATTACAACGTGGCAGGTTTAATAAGGCAGGAAAGCTGGAAAGCTGTTAACCCTGAATATCCGTATGATACAGTGAGTGTGTATGATTTAAAAGACCCGAACAAGGTAACGCAACAAGTGGTAAAAGTAGAAGGAACTTCTTATCGCAATGGAGCCTGGACGTACTACGATCCTTCAACCGGTGCCATTTATAAAACCGAAACGTATGTGTTGGATAAACTACAATCGCCTTTGAACAAAGCCGCCATTGCAAAAGGAACAACCGGCAGCGATACCACAACAACCGCAAAAAAAGTTGACAAGCCAGCCGAAGTATTGCAATACGAAAAAAAGAACAGCAACAAGAAAAAAATAAAAGTGCGCGATGGCGCAACAGGTTATTGATGGTGAGTGGTGAATGGTGAGTTGTGAATATGAGCATTTATGCTAATTTATCTTTTCATCTCTCACAACTCACCATTCACCACTCACTGTATTATCAAAACACTTCTCCCAAATTTACCGACAAACCATGCGAGCCGCCGGTTCCCCAGCCATAATCAATACACAAATTGGCTTTGGAAAATTTATTCATCTTAATGCGCAAACCCACGCCCACTGCGGGCTTTACCGGGTCGAAAGTAGAAAGCGAAGCATTGCCGGCTAATGTAGATGCTGCGCTCGAAAACGTTTCTGCGTTAGCAAATACCACTCCGCCAAACAATCCGTTTGAAGTAATGCCAAAGCGATATTCAGCTTCTAAATACAGCATATTGCTGCCGCGAAATCTGCCCTGAATGTAGCCTCTTCCTGTGTTGGCAAACGCATCCCAACCCGTGCTGGGAAGAAGCAGATAAGGTGGCTTGCCGCCAAACGTAAACCAGTTGTAACTCCACAACGCAAGTACATTATTGGAGGAACGATTGGGAAATCTTCTGTAAGCCCGGTATTCAACCAACAGCGATTGCCAGTTGTTATCGCTGCCTAAAAAAGTAAATTTCGGGCGGTAAGCAACATTGAAATAGTTGCCGTTATTGGGATTGAGCGAATTTCTTCTCGAATCAAACAACAAATTAAATGTTGGACCAATTGCTTTTTGACTACCACCCGAATTGAATTTTTCAAAATCAGATTCTTTGGTTGAATCAGGCGAAATTTCTTTTACATTGCCATAAAAATCGGCATCTAAGCCAACGCCTGCATACCAGTTTTTACCAATGCTTCTTGCTATGTTTTGATGAAGTCGCAGGTACGAATAATCAATGCGGTCTTCGTCTTGCAAACGGTTTCTTGTTCCCAATCCATACGTAAAAGAAGGGTATTTTAAAAAGCGCCAGTCGGATTGAAAATTGTACTTTTTATTTTTCGACCAGATGTTGGACGTAAGCGGAATGATGAATTGCCGGTACTGTGTATAAGTAAAGCTGGCAAGAACGGTAGAAATATAATCGCCTTCTGTATCACCATTGTAAAGCGCAAGCGCGCCGCTTAAGATAACAGCAAAACCTGTTTGCAATGTATAGCCTGCTGCAGGTATAACAGAAAGGTGTGCATGTGAAGATTGTTGTGCAGCCGTATCTATCCTCGGTTGCGGTTGTTTCCTGAACCATTTTTTTAAAACATCAGGCAAATCAATCTGATGAAGAGAATCATTGGAAAAGAAAGCGGGAATGTGTTGATGCGTGCTGCTATCGTTTTGTGCAAAGCAATTGACAGAAAAGAATGTAAGAGCGGTAATAAAAATTATAAATGATAAAACCTTCAAACTTTTTTTTTGTTTTTTTGAACAGAGACAAATACAATGCCCTGCCTTGTAATGAATTTATAGTAAGGCAAAAGTAAAAGCACAAAAGTTTATACTCTGCTAAACAAATAGGGCAAAAACAAAACCTCAATCCTATCATTTTAAAATCCTAAATGATTATTATAATCCTTTTGTTGCATCAACACAAAAGCAATCTCGCCCCTGCTTTCCTATCTTTGTCGCTTTATGAAGCACATACGAAATTTTTGCATCATTGCCCATATTGACCACGGAAAAAGTACACTCGCCGACCGCTTGCTGGAACACACTCATACCATAGGTGAACGCGACATGATGAACCAGGTGTTGGATGATATGGACTTAGAAAGAGAAAAAGGGATCACCATAAAAAGCCATGCCATTCAAATGCAGTATGTACTTAATGGCACTACTTATACTTTTAATTTGATTGATACACCGGGCCACGTTGATTTCAGCTACGAAGTGAGCCGTGCGCTTGCCGCCTGCGAAGGCGTATTGTTATTGGTAGATGCTACACAAGGCATACAAGCGCAAACCATCTCCAATTTATACTTGGCTATTGATAATGATTTAGAAATCATTCCGATCATCAATAAGATTGACATGGAAGGCGCAATGATTGCGGAAGTGAAAGACCAGATCGTTGATTTAATTGGTGTAAAAGAAAATGATATTCTTTTGGCAAGTGGCAAAACGGGCATTGGCATCGAAGCCATTTTAGAAGCCATTGTTCATCGCATTCCAGCGCCCGATGGCAATGTGGATGCACCTTTGCAGGCGTTGATTTTTGATTCGGTGTTCAACTCTTTTCGTGGCATCATTGCTTATTTCCGCGTGTTCAACGGAACATTAAAAAAAGGTGCACGCATCAAGTTTGTTGCCACTGGTCAGGAGTATTTTGCCGATGAAGTGGGCGTTTTAAAATTGGGCTTGCAACCCTTAAGTGAAATCAGCGCGGGTGATGTTGGATACATTGTAACCGGTATTAAAAATGCCAAAGAAGTAAAGGTTGGCGATACCATTACATTGGCCTCTCAGCCCGGCGAAATGATCAGAGGTTTTGAAGAAGTAAAGCCGATGGTTTTTGCCGGAATTTTTCCTGTGGTTACAGAAGATTTTGAAGAGCTGCGCGATTGCATGGACAAGCTGCAATTGAACGATGCTTCCTTAACCTACGAGCTGGAAACCTCGCAGGCATTAGGTTTCGGCTTTCGCTGCGGCTTTCTCGGTTTGCTGCACATGGAAATTATTCAGGAACGTTTGGAGCGCGAGTTTAACCAAACGGTTATCACTACTGTTCCCAACGTTAGCTTTCATGCTTATACAACAAGAGGCGAAAAATTAATCGTGAACAATCCTGCGCAGATGCCTGAAGTAACGAAGATTGATCGCTTGGAAGAACCGTTTATCCGCGCGCAGATTATTTCACTTCCTGAATACATTGGCAACATCATGACCTTGTGTTTAGGCAAGCGTGGCATCTTGCTTAATCAAAGCTATCTAACAACTACTCGTGTTGAATTGATTTTTGAAATGCCGCTTACCGAGATTGTGTTTGATTTTTACGATAAATTAAAAAGTCAAACTCGCGGCTATGCTTCGTTTGATTATACGCCAATTGATTATCGCGACAGCGATATTGTGAAGATGGATATTTTATTGAACGCCGAAAAAGTAGATGCATTAAGTGCGTTGATACACCGCAGCCGCTCGCAGGATTTTGGAAGAAAGCTGTGCGAAAAATTAAAAGAATTGTTGCCACGTCAGCAATTTCAAATTGCCATACAAGCTGCCATTGGTGCGAAAGTAATTGCCCGTGAAAACATCAGCGCGATGCGAAAAGACGTAACAGCAAAATGTTATGGCGGCGATATTAGCCGCAAAAGAAAATTGCTGGAAAAACAAAAAGAAGGCAAGAAAAGAATGCGGCAGATTGGTAACGTAGAAGTGCCGCAGGAAGCCTTTTTAGCAGTGTTGAAGTTGGATTGATGTTGTAAAAATTGATCCAGTTAAAACGTAGTGCTACTTTTGGAAACACAAGTAAAAACTAAATTGAAATTATCATTGAACTTCCTTCGCGCCTCATTCAATCATTACAACAAGCACCGGGTTTTAACGAACCCGCGTTTATCAAAGCGCACGAAGAAGCAGCACCGACTTCTATACGGTTTCAACCCATAAAGTATTCATTATTCAATCCCTATTCTTCAATTAACCATTACCCATTATCAATTAACAATACCATTCCCTGGTGCCCCTTGGCTTTCTATTTAAGCGAGCGTCCATCGTTTACGTTTGATCCGTTGTTTCATGCTGGTTTGTATTATGTGCAGGAAGCCAGCAGTATGTTTCTGTGGGAAGTGTTAAAGCAAACTATTGGAGAAAAAGGGGCAAAACAAAAAGTACTGGATGTGTGCGCTGCACCGGGTGGCAAAAGCACGTTGCTGTCTTCTTATTTCAAAGATGGAATGGTGGTAGCCAACGAGGTAATTAAAAGCCGGGCAAATGTGCTATCCGAAAACATAACGAAGTGGGGCAATGATAATGTGATTGTTACCAATAACGACCCTATTCATTTTCAAAAGTTAGACAGTTTTTTTGATGTGATGTTGATTGATGCACCTTGCAGCGGCAGTGGATTGTTCAGGAAAGACAATGATGCCGTTAACGAATGGAGCAAAGAAGCCGTAAACCTCTGTAGTCTGCGCCAGCAAAGGATTGTAGCCGATGCGTATCCTTGTTTGCAACAAGGCGGATTGTTGATTTACTCAACTTGTTCTTACTCGCCGGAAGAAGATGAAAATATCTTAGATTGGATGATGGATACGTTTGGATTATCATCCGTCAAAATTGAAATGAAAGAAGAGTGGAACATTGTTGAAACTTTATCAACCAAGCACAAAGCTTATGGCTATCGTTTTTATCCTGATAAAGTAAAGGGCGAAGGATTTTTTATTGCTGCATTTATAAAAAAAGAGGGTAGTCCTTTTTATTCTTTTCAAGAAAACAAAGTACCATCAATCAGTAAAAAGGAAACGGATATCTGGAACGATTGGTTGAACGATGCTTCCTCTTTTTCAATTATCAAACAAAAAGAATTGTTTATTGCAATGCCTCATTTTTTACACCAACATCTTGCCTTGTTGCAAAAAGCTTTGTACATAAAAAGCGCCGGTATTGCGCTGGGCGAAATCAAAGGCAAAGATGTCATTCCACATCATGCGCTGGCAATGAGCAATACGATAAATCCATCATTACCCAATATTGTGTTTACCAAAGAGCAGGCGATACAATTTTTACAGAAAAAAGAAATAGACATCAACACTTCAGCGTTATCAAAAGGGTGGCAATTGGCTCTATTCTGTGGAATGAATTTGGGTTGGCTGAAAGTTTTGCCCAACCGTATCAATAACTATTATCCAACGGAGTGGAGAATTTTAAAAAGCTAATTTTACGCCCGACTACTTACTTAAATTTTCGATGTTATGAAACGAGTGATTTATGGCTACTTGCTGCTTTTTTTTCTATCTTTTATTTCGATAAAAACAAACGCGCAATCGGCTTATAGTATGCACACCATTGCAACAGGTGAAACGTTAAGTGTGCTGGCAAAACAGTATCATACAACGGTTGGAGATATCATGCGCACGAATGGCATGAATTCAAAAAGTCAGTTGAACGTTGGGGATAAAATAAAAATACCTGCCGGTGGAATGGTGGTGGCTCAAAAGCCCGCCCAGCCTGCATCTGCGCCGGTTGCAACTAAGGAAGCCACTGCAAAAACGCATGTGGTGGAGAAGGGGGAAACGCTGTACCGGCTTAGTAAAATGTATAATATTTCGGTTCAAAAACTGATTGCGTTGAATCATCTTGAAAAACCAACTACGCATGTGGGTCAAACCTTAATTATAAGTGATGGAGCCGCACCGCAAACACCACCTGTTGTGAAAGAAAAGCCTGCGCCAGTGCAAGCCGATACAAAAGCGCAACCACAACAGAACAGCGCAATATCATCAACCAATACAGTAACAGACATACCTTCCAAAAGCAATGCTACAGAAGCTCCTGTGCAGCAAAACAATACGCCTGCACCATCAATAACAACTCCCAAAACAACCATTGCGCCGCCTGTTGAAAATAATGCCAATACAATAACAAACACCAATTATTCAAGCAGCAATACAACCGCACCGAAAGAAGGTTTTTTTACAACACTATACGGTAAAGAGGCAGGACAAAAAAAGGAGCAAAACAAAACCGGTGCAGCCATGACGTTTAAATCGGCAAGCGGCTGGGCGGATAAAAAATATTATATCCTGATGAATGATGTGCCAACAGGTTCGATTGTAAAAATCAGCAATGGCAAAAATGAACTGTATGCAAAAGTGTTGTGGAACTTAGGTGATATGAAACAAAACGATGGCTTGAGCTTTCGTATCAGTACAGCGACTGCGGCTGCCTTGGGCATCACAGATGAAAAGTTTGATTTGAAGGTGAGTTATTATGAATGATGATTTACCACGAAGACGCGAAGACGTGAAGTTTGTTTTTGCCCTTTTTTTTCACCTTAGCATCTCTGAAGTACTAAAAAGTTCCGAACCTTTTAAAGGTTCGGAACTTTTTTATTGAGTTATAAAGTAGGCAATAAGACGCGAAGGCCGCTTTTGCACATTTTTCTTTGCGTCTTCGCACCTTTGCGGTGAAAAATTACATTCGATATCCTCTTAAAAAATCTTCAATCAGCATTCTCTTTTTGCCTTCCAACTGAACATCTGTAACGTGAATGAAACCGTTGCTGCACCTGAATTTGAAGAAGGTTTTACCATCGGTTTGATAAGCTCCATTTTCACCTTCTCCAAGTGATGAATATTCTTTGCGGCTGTTGTAAATTTTCAATAGTTTGTTTTGCAGAAAAGTAAACGCAGTTGGATAAGGCGATAGTCCGCGAATGAGGTTGTACACTTCATCCACCGTTTTGTTCCAATCTATTTGGCAGGTTTCGGTAGTGATTTTAGGAGCTGTTTGTATTGTGAATTGGTTATCGTTAACGGTTAGTTGAGGTGTTTCGGATAGTGAACCATCGGCAAGACCTTGTATTGTTTTCAACAACAATTGCGCACCCACTTCTTTCATTTCATCATGCAGTTCACCAGCGGTTTCATCGTCTCTGATGGCAATGGACTGCTGCAACAAAATATCGCCGGTATCAATTTCGTGTTGCAATTTAAAAGTCGTAACGCCGGTTTGTTTTTCACCATTTATTATCGCCCAGTTGATAGGCGCCGCGCCGCGGTAATGGGGCAGGAGCGAGCCATGCACATTGATGGTTCCCATCGGCGGCATGTTCCAAACCGCTTCAGGCAACATGCGGAAGGCAACCACAATTTGTAAATCGGCTTCCAGTTTTTTTAATTCATCTAGAAATTGCGGGTTCTTTAATTTTTCGGGTTGAAGAATAGGTAAGTTTTGTGCAACTGCATATTTTTTTACAGGGCTTTCAGTCATCTTCATGCCTCTACCCGACGGCTTATCCGGTGAAGTGATTACACTCACCATATTGCATCCGTTTTGTAGCAATACATCCAGAGAAGCCACCGCAAATTCGGGTGTGCCCATAAACACAATGCGCAGGTTTTTAAAATTCATTAGGCAAAGCTACAAACCTCACCCCAAACCCTCTCCACAAGTGTAGAGGGGCTTTAGACGATGATGGGTAAGAATGGTAAGTTGTATAGGTGAGTAGAAATCGTCTTAGAAATCTTCGTATAACAGATACTTCTTTCTTATTTTTTTAAAAGCATCTAACTGTGATTGCCAACTGGCGCGAATCTGGGCTTCGGTTTTGCCGTCTTTTATTTGTTGCATCAAGATGTTGCTGCCGGCCAGTTTATTAAAAAAGAAATCTTTGGGTCGGTTTGATGTGGGCTGAATAAAAAAGCTATCTTTTTGAGGAAAGAATTGATAAGCCTGCAATAACCATTTGAGACTAATTTGTGTTGCTGGTTTTTCTGTTGTCAGATTCCAGCCATAACAGGTTTTATCTTTCCATTTTGGGTCGGTTGCGCCCCTGTTGCTATGTGGTGTAAAAGAGAACAAAGTGTTAGGTAAGGAAGGATGTCCAAAGATTTGAAAAGGATGTTCAGTGCCTCTGCCTTCGCTTAGCGTTGTGCCTTCAAAAAAGCAGGTTGACGGATACCAATATACCGCGTTCATTTCAGCAAGATTAGGCGAAGGAGCAACAGGCAACCCATATTTGGTTTTGTGCGAATAATTGGCGCATTTAATGACTAAAAAATGAAACGGCGTATCGGCAGAATTTTGGGCTTCCCTTTTGTACCAATTGTATTTTTCGTTGGCGGCTGCGGTTGACAGCCAATGCTCGCCTCCCATCATCATGGCATATTCGCCAATGGTCATTCCATATACAACCGGCACAGGCTGCATGCCTACAAAACTTCGATAAGAAGTATCCAATACAGGACCATCTATATAAAATCCGTTGGGATTGGGACGATCAAGAATGAGCAAAGGTTTTCCCATCTCAAAAGCCGCTTCCATAAAGCGTTGCAGCGAACCGATATAAGTGTAAAATCGCACGCCTACATCCTGGATGTCGAACACCAAAACGTCCACATCTTTTACATCATCAGCACTTGGTTTTGTTTTCTTTCCGTATAAAGAGATGATAGGAATGCCGGTTGTTTTGTCGGTATCATTCCCAACGGCGGCACCTGCATCGGCAGCACCACGGAAACCATGTTCCGGCGCAAAAATTTTTACGATGTTAATGCCCCGCTTTCGCAGTGTATCTACCAGGTGAGTATTACCAACTGTGGAAGTGGCATTGGCAAAAAGAGCTATCTTTTTATTTTGCAAAAGAGGAAGATACACCGACATGCGATACGCACCAGGCAATATGGGCGCATCTTTTGTAGCGTTATTTTGGCTTTGCGCTTTGCAAATGAAAAAAGAGGCAAAACCAAAACTGAGAAGGAAAATAATTTTCATGTAGCAATCATTTACTCTAAAACGTGAATATAATTTAAGATTATCTTTCGCGCTTTTTAAACTATAAATTGAACCATTATGGCACAGGTAAAAAACGGAGACACGATTAAAATTCATTATAAAGGAAGATTGGACGACGGAACGGTATTCGACAGCAGTGAAGGTCGCAGCCCGCTCGAGTTCAAAGTTGGCAGCGGCACCGTGATTCCTGGCTTTGATGCCGGTGTGATGAACATGAATGTGGGTGATAAGAAAACGATTCATATACCTGCCGAAGAAGCTTATGGACCGAAACAGGAGCATTTGATTATGGAGTTTCCGAAAGACCAGTTTCCGTCCGACTTACAACCGGAAGTAGGAATGCAACTGACCATGAGCAGCGAGGGAGGCAGAACTTTTCCGGTAGAAATTGTTGAGGTGAGAGATGACAGCGTATTGCTGGATGCTAATCATCAGCTTGCGGGTAAAGATTTGATTTTTGATTTGGAATTGGTGGAGATTAATGGAAGCGGGAAGAGTAGGATTATTATGCCGTAAGACAATAAAGTATTGTTTGCAATTGATGGTTGCGAACTGTGGGCATTCGAAACCTGTTTGCAACTTTATATACTTGTTCTCTTTCTTTTTTTGTCTTGACACAAAAAAGAAACAAAAAAAGTCAAGGGCGGCATGATCGCTCCGCGCATCCGTCCGTGCCTGTGCACCTTTAGGCGTATCAGGTTGATTGAATGATTTAGTGTGAGTTGCATTATGGTAAGTGAATTTTACCAATTTTCATTTATGATTGAAAAGGCTGCCCATGGGCAGCCTTTGGTTTTAGTGCTTTTTTACAGTTAGCGTAATTGCACTTTTTATTTGTATATTTTCTGTTAGCTTACCACCAGTTCCCCGGTGTAAAAGCTGTTGGAGGCATCTTTACCATCGGCAGACAAAAAAGCAATCCAGGTTTGGATGGTGCTGCCCTTGAAATTGGTTACATCCAATGTTGCTGCACCCTCACTGCGAAGGGCTGTGGTTGTGCTAAAAATGGTTTGCCTGCCATCTTCACTGTACGCTACCAACACTGCCTTATCGGTATTGAGTGCCTTACCCGTGCCGCTGTTGTCGGTCCAGGTAAAATAAACCAAAGTACCGCTTGCTGTTGCTGCCGGTGCGGTAGCATTGGGAAGATCGCCACGACTTACGAGTGCGTTCTTGTACTCGATAGAATAATCAGGCGCTTTGCCACCTAAGGCATTTTGATAATTGTAAGAGAAGGCAGCGTTGTATTCCGACATGCCTGTTGCATACTTTTTGAACGTTAATCCCAATAAACCCGTCATCGGCTGTACAAAGCCGACTACCGTTGAAAACTTTAGCTGGTGGTCAATCTGGTCAATGGTTGATGTTCCTTTTTTACCAGACGATTGACTGCGCAGGTAGTTGATGCCTTTCCAGCTACTACCCACTACAGTACCTACGGTGCCGGATACCGGGCCGAGGATTCCTTTTGCAATTCTTGCCATTTTACATTTTTTAAATTGATAAAATATTAGATTTCTAACAACCGCAGTACAGGCTAACCGGTGTGCTGTGCTACCGTTGTTCAAAACAAAAATAAACCGGCCCATCGTGATAAAAATGAAGTGTGACACAGATGGTAACTTTTTGCTTTCTAATGCGGTTTTTGCACTTGTATGTACTGTTTTGCATAGCAGTTTGCACTCTATTTTACGGTTCCATATCCACAGGAAGATAATGCCTGGGTACCCTTGTGTACTGATATACCGTTTGTGGACGCGGGTTTTATATTAGCTAAAGGCAGCCTGTGGTTTCTAACGGCCGGTTGTTTTGCATTGTAGTACGGAAAAATGCAAAGAAGTGAAAGGGGGTATAGTTGGTATATAGGTGGGGTATAGCTGGTAGGTAGTCAATATTAAGAAAATAAGAAGAAAAAGAAAACGGAAATAAGGTGTGATTTGCTGTTGCCAAGATGGGAAGCGCTCCTTTCGAGTGCCTGGAGAAAGCCCGGCAGGTGATAAAACACTTTGCCACCCAACTTAGCAAACGGAATAAGATTCTTGCTGCGGTAATATTGTAAGGTACGGCTGGAGAGGTGAAATTTTTGCATAAGTTCCTGTTTGTCTATCCAGTCGGAAGCTTTGGAATTGGTTACGTCGAATACAGGCTGTGCTTTAGAATTTGATTTGGATTTCATATTGTTTTGGTTGAATGATAAAAAGATAATTGACCTTGAAGTTTGGTGGTAAAAATGAGAAATTTTATTAAAAAATGAAAAAATGGATATTTTTATAATTGATTTTTAAGGTGGAAACACATAGAAACAATAGGAACAAAGGCTTCACATGATTGTTTAAATTCCATTCATTTTGTTCTGCGCTTGGAGGGTAAGTTTTGATTTGTGCATAGCACAAACGCATCTTTTTTTAGTAAAGCCAAAAAGGATAATATGACAGAAACCTCATTTCCGGTGATAGAAGAACTTCTTGTGATATTTCAAAAGTATAAAAGAGAGTGTTTCACTGCTGAGAACAGAGCAGTTCTCGCCGTAAATCTTATTTCTCCCTCTCGCTGTAAAGGAAAACCTGTTTTACATACGCATTATACATTTGATAACGCAACCTTCTATTCAATTGTCAATTAAAAGAAGTGGAGTTTTGATATGGTTGCCTTTCTATCCGGCTGCCACCTTTTGATTGCGGAAGAATTAATTACCTGCCGAAGAAGCGGGCAGCACATTTTTAAGGAGGTATTAATATTATAAAAGGAAATCACTTGCATAGTATAAGCTCTATATTTGCGCACCTTATCGAAAATCATCTGATGCATAGACGCTTTTCTCCATGTTTATTTTATTGTTCTTTTCTTTCTCACTGCTGTTTCTGTTTTATCGTCCTGTGCAGCTACGAAACGCATTTCTTATTTCCAGGACTTTCCAGATTCGGCAAGAATTGCAGACAGCCATGAAAACCGTTCCTTTTAAAAATCCGGTTATCAAACCGGATGATGTATTGTCTATTACCATACAAACCATTGACAATACGGTTACCTCTCCTGTGAATACTACCAATAGCAGTAGCTGCGGGTACACAGTCAACCAATGGCTATTTAGTAAACAATGCCGGTGAAGTAGAATTGCCTTTTATTGGAAAAATTAAATTAAGCGGGTTAACCACTTCTCAGGCGCAAGACACCATTTACAATCAAGCCAATAAATTATTTAATAATCCCATTGTGAATGTGCGGTATGCCAATTTTAAAATTACTGTATTGGGTGAAGTAGGGCATCCTTCCACTTTTGTATTGCCAAGTGAAAAGGTTACCATTTTTGATGCCATTGGTCTGGCGGGCGATTTAACCATTTATGGAAAACGAGACAATGTATTGCTGATGAGAGACAGCGCGAATGAAAACAGGCAATTGGTAAGATTGAATCTAGATTCAAAAAATATTGTCTCTTCTCCTTATTTTTATCTTGCAACCCAATGATATGATTTATGTAGAGCCTAATAAAAACCGGGTTACTGGAACCGATGTGCAGCAAGGCAGAACTTTAGCTCTTCTCAGCGCTTCTATTTCTGTGGTTTCTATTTTATTGATTATCCTTTCACGATTCAAGTTGTAATCATTAACTATCAATGACAGAACAGCAATTACAACTGGCTGCAGGCAGCGAGCAAAATTTATTCAATGGCAAAAAGCTGTTAAGCCGTGCTATTGATTACTGGTATTTGTATGTTCTCTCACTGATTGTGTGTTTGGGTTATGCGTGGTTTAAAATTCACTATGCCACTCCTATGTATAAAGTGTATGGACAGATATTGGTACAGGATGATAAAAGCGGCGGGGGAAGCAGCCAGGCCTTGTTAGGCGGCGGCGGAAGCGGAAATGATTTTAGCTCGCTTTTTAGCGGCAAAGTGAACATGGAAAATGAACTACCTATTTTTCAAACGACGGATTTATACCGGAAGATGGTAAAAAATATGAAATTGTATATTTCGTATTATCATAAAGGACAAGTAAGAGCTACCGAGCTGTACAAAGGAAGCCCTGTATTTGTAGATTATCATCCCTTAAACGATACCATTAGTCCTGTCACTTTAGAATTAAAGTTTCCCCTCCTTCATAGCAATCAATTTACCATTACCACCGGAGGAAAAAAGTTGTTATGGCATTTTAATGATACCCTTTATTTAAACAATGCTTCCTTTTATTTCACCAATGCAAACCTTGGTTTTGATACAACCGCCACTTACCTTATTCAGATACAAGACCCGGAAGCTGTAGCCGGAAGCATTGCAGGCAATGTGTCTGCCGCATTGCTTACTCCCAAAAGCACTATTGTAAACCTTGTTTACAATACCAATTTGCCACAAAAAGGCCAGGATGTGCTGGCTGGGTATTATGAATGCTTATATCAACCGCAGTGTTGAGCAAAAAAATATAACCTTTGATAGCACCATACAATTTATCAATAGCCGTGTAGCCCTAGTGGGAAACGATTTGAGCAATATTGAAACCACCATCCAAGAGTTTAAGCAAAAAAATAAAATAGCTGACCTGCCTGCACAATCTTCGCAATTGATTGCTAACAGCAACACTTACTACCAGCAGTTGAGCACTTTGGAAGTGCAACTAAAGGTAATCCAAACCATGCTGGATTATGTGCAGAATGAGCAGAACAATCACCGGCCTGTTCCTGCCTTGCTCAACAGCGATGCTACTTTTTCAGGATTGGTCAATGCCTATAATGCCGCACAGGTACAGCGCGATAAATTCTTGCTTTCCCTAAAAGAAGACAATCCGATTGCCGTTAACCTGGATGCTCAACTGGCAGGATTGCGGGGAGATATCATTCGCAGCTTGCAAAGCCAGAAAGAAGCGCTTACCATCAGCGAGCAAAAACTGGCATTTGCAAAACAATATGATTGCCGGTGAAATTGAAAAAGTGCCGGAACAGGAAAGGCGCTTTTTAGATTATACACGTGAGCAAAATGTAAGGCAATCCCTGTATCTTTTTCTTCTTCAGCGAAGAGAAGAAATTGCCATTGCAAAAGCTTCCAATTCGTCCAATGCCAGTATTATTTCATCAGCAACAGCCAGTGGCGGCGCCTTATGCACCCAGTACCAGCACTTATTATACCATTGCTGTTTTGCTTGGGCTGGTATTGCCTACCGCATTTGTAACCGCACGGTATCTGTTGAACAATAAAGTAGAAAGCCGTGAGGATGTTACCGATACTACTCCTGCTACCATTTTATCAGAAATCGGGCACAGCAATACCCAGGGTTTGCTTGACTTAAAAAAAGAAGGCAGGACGCCCACCGCAGAGCAGTTCCGTATTTTCAGAACCAATATGGATTTTGCCATTCAAAACAAGCAATCGGCAGTGGTGTTGATTACTTCCTGTTTGAGTGGCGAAGGAAAATCCTTTGTTGCTGCCAACTTAGGACAGATTTATGCTATTGGAGGGAAAAAAGTTATCCTGGTTGAATTAGACCTGCGCCGGCCTAAGCTGAGCAAAATGCTGAATACAAATAATGACATTGGCTTTAGTAATTATATGATTACAGACCAGCCCATTGAAAAATTTATTCAAAAAGTGGAAAGCACAAGCACCGACTCGCTTTACCTTTTGCCAAGCGGACCTATTCCTCCCAACCCTGCTGAATTGCTGCTTTCGCCTAAAATGACAACTTTGTTCACTGATCTTAAGCAGAAGTTTGATTTGATTGTTGTAGATACAGCACCCATTGGTGCCGTTACTGATGCGCAAATTGTGGGAAATCTTGCCGACCTTTCGTTGTATATTGTGCGGAAAGGATATAGCATTAAAGGCAGTATTGAGATTATTAATGATATTCTCCTGAACAAAAAATTGCCATCTCTTTACCTTGTACTGAATGATATGAAAGAAGGTACTTCGTACCGTTATGGTTATGGATACCGGTATGGCTATGGATATGGATATATGGACAAAACAACTACGAAGAAAAAATGGTGGCAGTGGGGAAGAAGAAGGTGTCGTGATTTATGAATTGTGAGTTGGTGAATCGATGATATGAAAATAACATTCGAGATTCAATAAGTATTTGGGTAGATATAATATAAGTGTAAACGAAGAAATAAAATTGCTATGAGTGAAACAATCGCTACAGAACAATGGGATTTAGAAATCAAGCCACAAGACGGGCTTTTCAATCTTCATTTAAAGGATGTTTGGAATTACCGCGATTTGCTGTGGCTGCTGGTGCGCAGAGATTTTGTTTCCTTTTATAAACAAACTATATTAGGACCTCTCTGGTTTTTTGTTCAGCCCCTGCTAACCACACTTATGTTTACGCTGGTGTTTGGTAAGATGGGTGGCTTTTCAACAGATGGGCTTCCTCCAGCCTCTGTTTTATATGGCAGGGATTACTGCCTGGAACTATTTTGCCGATTGCATTACCAAAACATCCACTGTGTTTAAAGACAATGCGGCCATTTTTGGTAAAGTTTATTTTCCGCGTTTGATCATGCCTTTAAGCATTGTGGTAAGTAACCTGGTTCGGTTTGGTGTGCAGTTTTTATTGTTTCTTCTGATCATGGGTTATTATGCTTTAAAGGGAACTCATTTTCATTTTACATGGGCAATTGCTTTGTTTCCCTTTGTGGTGTTTTTAATGGCAGCTTTAGGATTAGGATCAGGCATGATTATTTCTGCCATGACTACCAAATATCGCGATCTTGCTTTCCTGCTTACCTTTGGCATTCAGCTGTTGATGTATGCCACCACTGTTATCTATCCGCTTTCTTCAGCGCCCATAAAGTACGATAGCTTATTGCAGCGAATCCAATGACGCCGTTAATAGAAACCTTTCGTTATGGTTTTTTGGGGGAAGGCAGTTTTAGCTGGGCTGTCGTTTGGCTATTCAGTAGGGTTACACTGGTTTTTTTACTTTTTGGAATTATTATTTTTAATAAGGTAGAGAAAGATTTTGTGGATACGGTGTAGGAATAGTTGGTATGATTGATAGAAGATAGGATAGTGAGAGAAGAAATATAATTAATAATAACTCATAATTCATAATTATACATGGCAGTTGCCATAAAAGTAGAAAATTTATCAAAGGCATACCAGTTGGGAGAGATTGGTACCGGCACATTGAGCCGTGATATTGAGCGATGGTTTGCAAAAGTACGTGGCAAGGAAGATCCGTTTTTAAAAATAGGAGAAACCAATGACCGTACAAGCAAGGGAAAAGTGATGTTGTATGGAGCTTAAAAGATATCAACTTTGAAATTGAGCAGGGCGATGCCGTTGGCATTATTGGCAGGAATGGAGCCGGCAAAAGCACACTTTTAAAACTGTTGAGCCGCGTAACGTCTCCTACTACCGGCAGCATAAAAGTAAAGGGACAGAATTGCCTCTTTGCTGGAAGTAGGCACAGGCTTTCATCCTGAATTGACAGGCAGAGAAAATATTTATTTAAATGGTGCCATCCTTGGGATGAGGAAGAAAGAAATTACAAGAAAGTTTGATGAGATTGTTGATTTTGCAGGAGTGGAACGATATATTGATACGCCGGTAAAGAGATACATCAGTCGGCATGTATGTGCGGCTGGCTTTTGCTGTGGCTGCACATTTGGAAGTCGAAATACTGATTGTGGATGAAGTGCTGGCGGTAGGTGATGCCGAATTTCAGAAAAAATGCCTGGGTAAGATGGGGGACGTTAGTAAAGGCGAAGGCAGAACGGTATTGTTTGTAAGCCATAATATGGCAGCAGTAAAGAACTTTGCAATAAAGGAATATTATATGATAAAGGCTTGCTTATTTATAAAGGACAAGTGCATGAAACTGTAGAAAAGTATGTACAGATAGCCAGAAACTATTTAGATAATGATGGAATGACTGGAAATCGAATGGAAAGAAAACGAAATGGGCAAAGATGAATGTTATCTTTTATCAGTTGGAATTTTTCAAAATAGCACCGTATCACAACTTATAGATTCAGATAAGGAATTTAACATTGATATTGTTTATAAAGTTGTTAGTTACATAAGCGATTTTTCAATCAGTTTTAATATTGTAAATGATGCAGAAGAAATTGTGCTTCATTCTGCCGACATTTTTGCAGTAACTCCCAATTACCAACCATCAAGAAATGAAGGCATTTATATCTCGCGATGCAAAATACCAATAGGTTTTTTAATGAAGGCAGTTTTTCATTAAACGTAGTAGGGGATATTCCGAATGTGAAAGCTTTTTTTTCATCTTAATTCCATTTTGAAATTCAGAGTTGAAAATACTTCCGCAAAGGCGTCTAAGTATTCATCAAGCATGTGGAAAGGATCATTAAGTCCGGAAGTTGTAAACTGGGAATTGTATAGAGTTTAAATTTAAAATCTTTTATTTAAAAATGGAAATTAAAATCCCGGTTTATAAACCTTATTTAGGTGGAAATGAAAAGAAGTATGTGAATGATTGTATAGATTCAACTTGGATCTCTTCGAAAGGCAAGTATGTAAGCTTGTTTGAGAAAAGGTTTTCTGACTTTATTAATATTAAGTATGCTGCAACCGTAAGTAATGGAACTGTAGCCATACACCTGGCTTTACTTGCTTTAGGTATTGGTTCAGGCGATGAAGTAATTGTTCCAACACTTACTTACATTGCTTCGGTTAATGCAATAGCTTATACAGGTGCTACTCCGGTTTTTGTTGATTCTACAGAGGATACCTGGCAAATGGATGTGAAAGATGTAGAACGAAAAATTACCTCAAAAACAAAAGCTGTTTTAGCAGTACATCTTTATGGTTATCCATGCGATATGGATGCATTACAAGCCATTTGTAAGAAGCATACTATTTTTTTGATAGAGGACTGTGCAGAAGCGATTGGGTCAAAATATAAAGGGCAGCATGTAGGAACATTTGGTGATATTTCTACTTTCAGTTTTTTTGGCAACAAAACCATAACTACCGGTGAAGGAGGCATGGTAGTTACAAATGATGAAACTTTGTATGACCGTTCTGTACATTTCAAAGGGCAAGGATTAGCAAAACACCGACAGTATTGGCATGACGTAATTGGGTACAACTACCGAATGACTAACATTTGTGCAGCAATTGGTTTAGCTCAATTAGAACAAGTTGAAAGTTTTATCAATCGTAAAAGAGAAATTGCAAACTTTTATGAAACGGGGTTTTCTAAAAACAATTTTTTGAGCTTTCATAAACAACACAAAGATGTATTTCACTCTTATTGGATGTGTTCGGTATTGGTAAAACATTCTAAACACAGAGATGCGTTGAGAGCACATCTGGCAGATAACGGCATCGAAACTCGACCTTTATTTTACCCTGTTCATACAATGCCAATGTATTCGAACAAATACCAACGGCATCAGGTAGCGGAAAATCTGGCATGGCGTGGAATTAACTTGCCAAGTTATCCATCCATCACGAATGAAGAATTGGATTATATTGCGCAAAAAGTTTTAGATTTTAATTTCGAATGATGATTATCGCTGTAACAGCAGAAACTCTTTATTTGTTGCAAAACTTTATTTCCAACATGGGAGATTCTTCAAACAGTTTTCGTTATTTTATAAAAAGAGACATTACGGTTATTCATCAACACCTTACTACACTACTTGCTGTTGAGAAAAATACACCCATTGCATACGGTCATTTGGAGGCGGAAGAGGGCGTAGTGTGGTTAGGCATTTGTGTTAGACAAGAATACAAAGGAAAAGGTTACGGCAAGCAGATGATGGAAGCGCTAATTGAAAAAGCAAAGTTAGAAAATATAAATAAAATATCACTTACAGTAGATAAAACCAATGCAGGTGCAATATCGCTTTACGAACAGTGCGGTTTCAAAAAAATAAACGAGAAAGAACATTATTATTTTTATCAACTTGGTTTGTCTTCTTAATTGAGGAAGTTAATGAATATAGCTATTTATACAGTAGATTTTCCTTGGGCAGGGGGTGTTGATTTTTTATATGGCATTGTTCGGGGTTTACTAACACAGAAAAAGAAGGAATGTAAAATTTTCATTTTGGTTAGTGATCCATCTCTTGCCATACGCAGAAACATCTATCATGGTTCTAAGCAAGTTGTCAAGAATGTACTTTATACTTTTAAGGGTAAACCCACTGTGCCTATATTCAAAAAAGAAAAGAAGTTGTACAACCATATTCGGAACATTCAAGAAGTCTTTGATAACGAAGATGTTAAATTTGTTTATTATGGAAACAATGACATAAAGGGTAAAAAACAAATACTTAAAAAAATTTCTGCTGATGTTGTGCTACCAGTTTTAAATCACTCATTTTCTATTGATTTCCCTATTCCTTGGATTGGCTATCTTTTTGATTTTGTATATAAATACCACACTCACCTTTACACAAAAGAATTTTGTCTTGAAGTAGATATAAGGTATGCTAATACCTTAAAAAACACCAAATCAGTAATTGTAAATTCAAAAGAGACGTTTAGTGATTTATACAAATTTTTCCCTTATGCAAAGGCAAAAGCCTTTGCGTTACCTTTCGCACCCTACACAAACCTTTCTTCTTATAAACAAGCGATAGCAAATAATATAATAAAAACAAAGTATAAATTATTAAATCCTTACTTTATTATTTCAAATCAATTTTGGCTGCACAAGTCTCACGAAACTGCTTTTGAAGCTTTGAAGATATTAATTGATAATAACACTGACTTTAAATATACTGATATTGTATGTACCGGACAGATGACTGATTTGTCGGGTAATGATAATCGAAGGTTAGAGTTAATAGAAAAGGCAAGCAGTTTAAACATAGCAGATAAGATTCATTTTTTAGGACATATACCTAAAGAAGATCAACTTGCATTAATGATTCAGTCAGTAGCTGTTCTTCAACCTACATTATTTGAAGGAGGACCGGGAGGAGGTGCTGTGTACATGGCAGTTGCCAATGGAGTACCAGGAATAGTGTCGGATATTAGTGTTAATAAGGAAATTATTGATGAACCATTAGTAACGTTTTTTGAAGCTTTAAATGCAACTGACTTAGCTGATAAGATGAAAGATGCTTTGCACACAAAACGATTTGTACTGGCACCGGAAGCTATTGAAAAAAAGAATCATCAACGATTAACAGAACTTGGAAATACTTTGATTGAATGTATTGAATATACAATGTCTCAATGAATAAAACACTTTCTAATTGAGTAAATAAAAATTTAGACTTTAATGAGTTTAGTTAGACCAGTAGCGATTCATCTTCCGCAATTTCATCCTTTTGCTGAAAACGACGAGTGGTGGGGAAAGGGTTTTACTGAATGGACAAATGTTACAAAGGCAAAGCCCCTATTCAAAGATCATTATCAACCACAACTGCCAACAGATTTAGGTTTTTACGATCTGCGCTTAGAAGAAGCCCGCATAGCTCAAATAGAACTGGCAAAGCAATACGGAATTTACGGATTTTGCTATTACCATTACTGGTTCAACGGCAAGAGGCTACTGCATGAACCTTTAGACAGAATGCTCGCCAACAAAAAGGAGGACTTCCCATTTATGTTATGCTGGGCAAATGAAAACTGGACCAGAAGATGGGACGGTTTACAGAATGAAGTTTTAATAAAACAAAACTATTCAATAGAAGACGACCGGAATCATATTCGTTTTTTATGCGAAACCTTTTTTAAAGATCCTCGTTATATAAAAGTTGATGGAAAGCCGGTTGTCTCTATCTATATGAGTAATTTGTTGCCAAATGTTTCTGAAACTTTAGCCGTTTGGCGCACGGAAGCAAAAACATTATGGTATTGAATTGTACATCTGCCGGTTTGAAGGGGCAGGCGTATATGGTAAAGAATACATGGTTGCCGGTTTCGACGCCGCTGTGGAGTTTCAGCCATTTGCCAAAAAACATTAGATGATTTTACTAAAATGATTACTCGGCCTGCGTATAGAAAAAAATTTTTGCTTCGCTTATCGCAAAGGCTTCCCCACATAAAGGAAAAGACTTCACGCATGGTTCATAAGACATTTTGGCAGATTGAATTATGAAGAGTACCTGAATTTCGTATTTGCCAATTACGAATACCCGAAAGATTATAAAAGATATCCTTGTGTTATGCCCTCTTGGGACAATACTGCGCGGCGCAAAAACAAAAGCTTTTTGTTTTATAACAGTTCTCCGGAAGGATATAAAAAATGGCTCCGGTTTCATAAAGATAATTTTAGCCCACCGTCGCCTGAAGAGAATTTTATATTCATCAATGCCTGGAACGAATGGGCGGAGGGCAACCATTTAGAACCTTGCACAAAATGGCAAAAACAATATTTAGAAGTAACCAAAGAAGTTATGAATGATGCTTCTTAATCTGGTAACAGACACAAACTATTATGATTTCTATTATTGTGTCTTCTTACAAAGAAGATCTGTTTTCAAATTTTAGGCAAAGTGTAGAACTAACTATTGGAGATATTCCCTATGAAATTATCCGCATGTACAATCCAGGTATCATGAGCATTGGCACTGCTTATAATTCAGGAGGGGCATCAGCTCAATTTCCTTACCTGGTTTTCTCGCATGAAGATATTTTATTTCATTCCAAGAACTGGGGAAAAAAATTGGTAGAAATTTTTGAACGGGATTCAACTATTGGTTTATTAGGCGTTGCAGGTAGCTTTTACAAAGCGCTTTATTATTCGGGATGGGCGTTGCAACCCTCCGCATCGAGCGTTTTTATGATTGGAAGCCATTACGGAAAATCGAATTTAGCAAAAACAAAAAGTGGAATCACCGATGAACAGATATTGAACGAGGACAAAAAAATTCCTGACCGTTTTATAGAACCGGATAATGTAAATGAAGAGGTAGTTGTACTGGACGGAATGTTTTTGGCAACGCAAAAAAAAGTGTTTCAAGAAATTAAATTTGATGATTCATCATTTAAAGGGTTTCATTGTTACGATCTGGATTATTCGATGCAGGTTCGTAAACAATATAAAGTTGTAGTAAACCAAAACATTTTGATAGAGCATTTGTCAGCCGGTACATTTGAAAATGACTCGATAAAGAATAGTAAAATATTCACCAAAAAATGGCAGTACGAATTACCGGCTGCGAACAAATCTTATTCAGGCAACGAAAAAGCAGAATTGGAATTTAAGGCGTTCGAACAGTTTCTGCGCATTAATAGCAAAACGGGCAAAGGTATAACGAAATCAATTTTTCATTTGTACAAGCGCAATTACATAAGCAGGATAGGAGTGGTGAATTGGTTAAGATCAACTATAAGATTGCAAAAAAATTTGGGCTACTTTTTACAAAACAAATATTTAAATAAGATTTTCTTTTATTCAAAAATAAATTACTGAATAAAGTAAATGACATCCTTCTCTAAAATATGAATAGTCCTATGATGAGCGAGTCAATTGTATGTACTCTTTTTGAAGGGCATTATCATTATGGCTTTGCTGCTCTGGTAAATTCGTTATATACAAATGGTTACAGAGGAGAGATTTGTGCTGGTTATCGGGGCTCACTGCCGCCTTGGGCTGTTTTAACCTTGGAAAGCAATATAGTTCCAGACTTTGAATGTCGAACGTTACGAGTAGCAGAAAAGCTATTAATTCACTTTATAAAGCTCGAAACCAATTATCATTTTACCAATTATAAAGCGCATTTTATGCTGACTATTTGGATGGGTGTTGGTAAAAACGCTGACAATTTATTTTATTTTGATCCTGACATTACAAACAAATGTTCCTGGTCTTATTATGAACAATGGGTTAGGTTTGGTGTTGCACTTGTACATGAAATAGTTCTAAATGATATGCCGGCAACCCATCCAAAAAGAGAGCTGTGGCGCAGGTATCAGATTCGATGGGTATAGAAGTTAGAAACAATTTGACCTCTTATATAAATCCTGGTTTTATTGGTATCAATAAAACTAAAATTGAGTTTCTGGAACTTTGGTGCTCTTTAATTGAACATTCATCCTTGCATTTCAATTTAGACAACACTAAGTTTAGCCAAAGCAGCAGTAATTTTTCATTGTTTACAGTTGCAGATCAGGATTTGCTCAATCTTGCGGCAATGTGTACGGAAGTAAAATTAAGTGAGATGGGACCCGATGCTATGGACTTCATAAATGGGGGATGGACTATGTCTCATGCAACGGGACTGTTTAAACCCTGGAAAAAAAACTTTTTGTTTTTGATTTTAAAAGGAATGTCTCCTTCATCCGCTGATAAAGAATTTTGGAGGAATGCTATTGGCATCATCCGACCTTACAAGAAAATAAAAGTTAAGTACAAAATGATTTCCATAAAAATCGCATTATTTATAGGTCGTTTTTACAGAAAAAATTAACTTCAAGGAATAAGAATTTAATAGCATTTCATCTTTAAATAAAACACATGAAGGGACAATCCGTATTGCATTATATCAGATGTTTTTTTAACATTGATCAGCCGGTTACGCAGGCAACTTTGAATGAGCGAACCTCAATGTTGAAATACGTAAAAGAAGCTAAAGCAATTGCAGAAATAGGTGTATTTGAAGGATTTAATACACGTGAATTTGCACTTCATTCACCTGCTGACACAGTTGTTTATGCAATTGACCCTTTTTTTAAAGGAGCTTTAGGCATCAGTTATGGAAAGTTAATAGCGCTTAACAACTGGAAGAAAAAGAAAATAAACAAAATAAAACTTATTCAAGGTTTTAGCGCTGATGTTAGCGGATTTATTAATGAACCTCTTGATTTCGTTTTTGTTGATGGCGATCATACTTATGACGGCGTAAAAAAAGATTTTGAATTGTATGGTGGAAAGTTGTCTGATAACGGTACAATTGCATTTCATGATTCACGGTTATTTCCGCAAGGCTGGACGCAATCTGACTGGGGGCCTGTGCAATTAATAGATAACATAGTAAGGAAGGATAAAAAATGGAAAATAGTAGAAGAGGTTGATTCTACTGTTTTCATTAAAAAGGCATAAATTTCAATAACGGGTTTCAATAAGAATTATGGCTATATGCTTTTAATATTATGATTGTATTTTGAGCTTTTAGCAAGGAAACAGTGTGTAAACTAAATAACCGAACAGACTTAGAACTCATGTTTTTAAAATCAAATGCAGACTAATTTTCCTATTCTCAATTTTTTTTTTTATCTTATTCTAATTGGTATCTGTAATGTTTAATCTGATAGTAGCGTACATTTAGCGTCATGGCTTATATAAATTTATTTTAAAAGAACATAAAATTTATTACTGTGGATGACTTGTATTCAGCTTATAATCAATGGCATGAAGATATAAATACAAAAGAAACCAGTTCCGAATTGCACTTATGCCGTTGGCATTTGGAAGCCTATAATTCTTACAACTCTATTGAAAATAAAAAGGTTCTCGAAGTTGGATGCGGAAGGGGCGACTTTAGTATTTTTCTTTCCAATCATGCAGCAAATGTACATGGAACAGATTTTTCTGAGGCGGCTGTTAGTATAGCAAAAGAAAAGGCTAAGACACAAAGTTCACCCGCTTACTTTAGTGTTGCGGATGCACAAAAACTACCTTTTGGTAATGGTTCGTTCGATATTATTTATTCTTGTGAATGCCTTGAACATATTCCAAACCCTCAAAGAGCATTAGACGAATTTTTTAGAGTTTTAAAACCGGGCGGAACAGCTGTTGTTACAACTGAAAACTATCAAACGGAATGATAATACCGTGGTTACAAAGTTGGATAACTAAGAAACCATTTAATAGTGGCGATAAAGTGCAACCTATAGAAAACTTTTTTTTATACTGGAACGTTAAACGAATGATGCAGAAGAGTGGCTTTAAGGTTAAAATGATTAGTGGATGGCATTATGTTTTTTTGATTTTACCAAAAAATAAAAATTGGATCGTCAATACTATCAAAAATAATATAGCAAAAAAGCTTCTTAAACCTTTTGCAAGACATATGACCTTTTTAGTTGAAAAAAATTAAGGTGAATAAGACAATTGTACATGTATCTGAAGTAAACATTCACAGAGAAGGCGGGATGGCAAGGGTTGAATATTACTGGAAAGAGGCGTTTGAAAAAAGAGGAGTTAATTTCATCCATATTGGTCCAAAAGAAGTGGGTCAAGTCAGGCATCCTTTCTTTTTTCCTTTACAAGCTTATGAGTATTACAAAAAGCTCAAAATAGTTGCCTCTGCATTTGTTTTACACGAGCCTTCCTGGGTAGTTTTATCAATAAACAAACGGTTAGTTTTGTTGAAAGCCATGGTGTGGAGAGAAGATATTGGGAGTTGCAGTTGAAAAATAAAATCCGTTTGTCAAAAGAACAACCCTCTATAAAAACAAGGTTTTTATTTCCTTTTGGAGATTGCGAAATTGCGATAAAGGCTTAACCAATGCAACTAAGCTTTTACTGATCAATTCGGATGATGCAGTATATGTAAAGAACAAATTCAAACGTACTAGTGAGGATGTGTTTACTTTTAAAAACGGCGTTTGTCCGGGTAATATCAATAAAGAGAAAACTGATAACCCTTTCACTGTCTTGTTTAATGGAAGCTGGATTAAAAGAAAGGAATTTATATACTTGTTGAAGCTCCAAAATTACTTTATTCAAAGGGTTACCTAATCAATTACCTGATTATTGGTACAGGTAAAAAGGTACCTGAGGTGCTGAACGATTGGCCGGATTATCTTTATGCTTTCGTCAATGTTGTTCCAACTTTTACGAGTGAAGAAGAAAATGCTTTTTTAAAAGCAAGCAACTTGTTTGTACTGCCAAGTTATTTTGAAGGACAACCGTTGAGTTTACTGCAAGCTATGGCTGCCGGAAAATGTTGTATTACTTCAAACTGTTGTGGTCAGAAAGACATCATTGTGAATGGGATAAACGGGTTTCTTTTTGAATCAGGCAATACTAAAGAATTGGCTGATTGTATTGAGGTATGCATTAGTGAAACGGATGTACGATTATGCTTAGGTGCAAATGCATATACCACTGTACAAAACAGGACATGGGGTACGGTTTCAAATGAAGTAGTCGATTTCGTGATGTCAAATATATAGCGATAGAGGCTTTGCAGCTTGCATTATGTATTGCAAGTTTTTTTGCCAGATAAAAATTGTAAAAATAAAACTACCTGATTACTACATGCGAATATGCTTTATTTGCGGGTCGTTAGAGCCTGGAAAAGATGGTGTAGGAGATTATACACGCAGACTTGCCTGCGAATTAATAAGACAAGGGCATAAAATAGAAATTATATCACTTAATGATAAACATATACAGTTGGAGTGGAAGGGTTTGCAAGAAGATAATCATACAGACGTACCAATAACCCGATTGTCTTATTTGACTTCCTGGGAAGTTCGTTTGCATTGTATAAAAGAAGCTATAGCAAAGTTTGAACCCGACTGGATCAGTTTGCAATTTGTATTGTTTACCTTTCACAAAAAGGGACTGCCGTTTAGACTTGCCAATAAAATGAAGAAGCTAAACAACGGTGTTGCAAAATGGCATATTATGTTTCATGAGCTTTGGGTAGGGATGAACATTGAAGCGCCATTAAAATTAAGGTTGATGGGGGCTATGCAAAAACGAATTATAAAATCTTTTGTAGGGAGCATGAAACCCTTAGTTGTTCATACACATGCTAACATTTATGTGTGGCAGCTAAATAAAATGCATATTAAAGCTAAACAACTTCCCTTATTTACGAATTTACTTGTTAGTGATGTTATATATGAGTCTTCAAAAGTTTTAAAAGAAGCAATGAGGGAAAATATAGTTATATTTTGTCTATTTGGCGGTATTCATCCCGGTGCCCCGGTTAAACAGTTTGCTGATGAATTGATAACTTACTGTAAAAACAAAAATATAACACCTGAAATAAAAATTATTGGAAAAGCTGGTGAAGAACAACGGGTTTGGTTTGAGACGTTTACGTCAACAGGCATTATAATTAAACTATTGGGTGAGCTTCCAACAGACGAGGTTACGCGTGAATTGGGCACATCACATTACGGCATCAGTACCACCCCCAAACTATTAGCAGGAAAAAGCAGTGCCATTGCTACTATGTTGGGACATCAATTACCTGTTTTGTGTGTTGCAAAAGAATGGCAGCTACCTGAAATATTAGAAGAACCATTGCAGGGTATTTTTGGTTACGAGACTGGAAATCTTGCTGCCATATTAGAAACCCATATTGACGAAATTAAAGTTCATTCATTGGCGGATATTTCAAAACAATTTCTTCATAATCTTTCTTTTAACAGTTAAGATGGCAAGCATCAGCTATTTATGGGCGCATCGTGCAAAATTCAGTATGGCCTCTGAAAAGTTTTATCGGTCATGGGCAAAACGTTTATTAAATCTTCCTGAATTATTCAAGCGCAATCAAAAACGGAACAAACTTACCAGGCAAGGAGCAGAAATACATGAACTTGCTGAAATTGGGAAGGTAGTCATCCAGGGAAAAAAAGTGTTTTTAAAAATTGGTAAATTATCATTTGTTGGAAACATAAATATCGCACTGCACCAGGAAGTGGTGATTGGAGAAAGAGTATGCATTAATGATGGCGTTGAAATTCTTACTGCCTCCCATGATGTGATGGATCCGGAATGGTTGCTAATAAAAAAAAAAATAGTGATTGAAGATTATGTATGGATAGGAACAGGAGCTATATTTTGCCTGGCGTTGTGATACAAAGAGGCGCAGTAGTAGGAGCTAAAGCTGTAGTAAGCAAATCGGTAGAAGCATACAGTATTGTTGTTGGCAACCCTGCAAGAGCAATCTCAAAAACACGCAATCAGGATTTAAACTATAATCCTTGCGAATTTATAGCAGCTAACCAGGCCTGGCTCATTGGTTAGTTTCAAGGAACAATAATGAAATTATTCTTTTCACATCCTACAGGTAATGCAAATGTCCGGGCTGCTGTAAAAGGCTTTGCATAAAGAAAACATGATTGCCGAATTTCATACAACTATTGCTTCGTTTGAAGGATACTTTATTAAACCGATTAAGCAATACCAAATTCTTATCTGAAATTAAGCGCAGGCAATTTGATAATAGCCTGAAAAACATCACTCACTTAACTCCTTACAAAGAGATTTGCAGGTTGCTGGCAAAAAAGGCAAGATTCATTCTCTTATTAAACATGAAACCGGTTGGTGCAGTATAGAGGCGGTTAATGATGCGATTGATAAAAAAGTAGCCCGTCGTTTATATCAAACGAAAAATAAAACAGCGGTGTATATGCTTATGAAGATGAAGCTTTGCTGTCTTTTCGGCAAGCCAAACAATTAGGATTGGCTTGTATTTATGACTTGCCGGCTGCCTATTGGAGAACAGTGAAAGAGGTGATGCAAAAAGAAAAAGAAAAGTGGCCCGAATGGTTAAACACTATGAATAATTTTGCTGATTCTGAGCAAAGCTAGAAAGAAAAGATGAGGAGATAAGTTTGGCTGACTGTATATTAGTTGCCAGCACTTTTACAGCCAATTCTTTAAAGAACTATCCTGGACAATTGAGTAATATAAAGATATGCCTTATGGTTTTCCGGTGGTCAGTGAGGATAGAGAATACATCTTTTACGCAGTCCCGACCATTAAAGGTTTTGTATGTAGGAAAGCTTTCGCAGCAAAAAGGAATTGCAAACTTATTTACGGCAGTGGAGAGATTAAAAAATAAAGTGGAACTAACTATTGTAGGCAGACGAGTGAATAATTTAGATTGTGAAGCCCTTGACACGGAATTAAACAACACAAATGGATACAAAGTTTATCTCATTCTGAAGTTCTTCAAATTATGAAGGTACATGATGTGCTTGTATTTCCATCAATTTCTGATGGATTTGGTCTGGTGATTAGCGAAGCTATGTCGCAAGGCACACCAGTCATTGCGAGTGATCATACTGCAGGGCCCGACCTGATTACACATGGGTATAATGGATGGCTTTGCAAAGCAGGATCCACCTCCTCTCTTAAAGAAAATATCGAAGCCCTATTGAGTAATCCGTCATGCCTTGCGATCGCCGGTATGGAAGCCATGAAAACCGCGAGGCAACGACCCTGGATGAAATATGGAGAAGACTTAACAGTTACAGCTGAAAAAATGTTATATCAATAATAGTACTAATTGAATGGTTTTACAGAACGCATTGAAAATTACGCAAACTCTTTTTGGCAAAGCAGAATAAATCTTTATAAAAAGAGGAAATCCATTTACACAGGATATTGAAAGGGGGAGTTTGGTTGTATTTCTTACTGCTTATTTTTGAAGGTGCTCTTCGTAAATGGATTTTGCCTTCTTTGGCTACACCTCTTTTAATCATTAGAGACCCTATTGCTCTTATTATGATACTTATAACCTTAGCCGAACCAAGGCATTAAATAATGTGTACAATGTAAGCATATTCGTGATCTCAATCGATTAGCTTCTTTACAGCTATTACCTTGGGTCATGGAAATCTTTTTGTTGCTGTTTACGGCGTTCGCATATTTCTTCTGCATTTCCCCCTAATTTTTATGATTGGCTATGCTTTTACCAGAGAGGATGTGGTTGCTTTAGGGAAAGCAACTTTATGGATTAGTTTGTTCATGATTATTTTAGTGGGCCTTCAGTTTTACAGCCCGCAGTCTGCCTGGGTAAATAAAGGAGTAGGCGAAGAAGCAGGGGGGGGCAGCTTTTGGGGGCGCTTTAGGTTATTTTCGTCCGCCAGGTACTTTTTCTTTTACAAATGGAAATGCGCTTTTTTTCGGATTTGCCGGATGCTTTGTTATTTATTTTTTCATTAGTAAAGAAAATAGTCAACCGGCTGCTACTGATTCTTTCTTCCCTTGCTTTGGTGGCATCTATACCTTTGTCGTTAAGTCGTACTTTGTTTTTTTCCTTAGGAGTCAGTTTGGTTTTTGGTGTTATCTCAGCATTGAACCAACCAAGATATTTTACAAGAATTGTTTACACACTAATTGGGATTGGTCTTCTTGTTATTGTTTTAAGTCAAACCCAGTTTTTCCAAACTGCATCAGAAGCTTTTACTTTTCGTCTTCAGGATGCAAATGAAAGTGAAGGTGGCTTACAGGGAGTTTTGGGTAACAGATATCTTGGTGGTTTAATGAAGCTATCGCTAACTCTTCACAAATACCTTTTTTCGGTATGGTATAGGTATGGGTACGAATGCTGGCAGCACTTTATTGGTAGGGCAAAGAACATTTTTGATTGCAGAAGTAGAATGGGGCAGGTTGATTGGAGAAATGGGACTTGTTATTAGGGTTGCTTGTAATTATTTTACGATTATTATTGAGTGGAGAATTTGTGCAAAAAGTTATCAACAATTAAAAAAAGGAAATTTGTTGCCTTGGATTTTGTTAAGTTTTGCACTGACGAATATACCTCAATCGCAATGGGCACAGCCAACTTCCTTGGCTTTAGTGTTATCGCAGGAGGGATTGTATTGGCTTCACAATAAAAAAGCCGTTCTTTGACTCAAATTCCTGATGTTAACGAACAATTCCAAATATGTAAAACTCATAATAGTTATTTTATAATATATGAATAAAAAAGCCATCATTACAGGAATAACCGGACAAGACGGTGCTTATTTAAGCGCTTATTTGATTCAGAGAGGTTATCAGGTTACGGGATTGGTGAGGGGATATAATCATATCAATACCTATGGGTTATCGTACTTAGGCATTGCGGATAAAGTGAAGCTGCGTGAATGTGACCTTACCGATATATCTCAAATCATCACCGTAATTAAAGAAATACAAACCGGATGAAATTTATAATTTGGCTGCGCAAAGTTCGGTGTCCATGTCGTTTCAGCAACCCATGGGAACTATTAATTTTAATGTATTTTCGGTTTTAAATTTGTTGAATCTATCAAGCTGATGAAGCCTGATATCAAATTTTACCAGGCATCGAGCAGTGAAATTTTTGGGGTTTCTGATACGGTTACCCTTCATGAAAATAATGTGATTAACCCTGTGAGCCCTTACAGTATTTCTAAAGCGACTGCCCATTGGATTACCAAGAATTACCGAGATGCTTATGGTGTATTTAGGTGCAGCGGATTTTTGTTCAATCATGAATCGTTTTTACGCGGAGAAAACTTTTTTGTAAAGAAAGTAATCCGTGAAAGCCTTAAAATAAAGGAAGGGAAAGCCAGCTTTTAGAGGTAGGAAACATAGATGTGAAACGAGATTTTGGCTGGGCGCCGAAATATGTAGAAGCAATGTATTTAATGCTTCAGCAGGATGTTGCTGATGATTTTTTTATCTGTTCCGGAACTTCGGTTTCGTTGCGGTCAATTGTTGAATTTGTTTTTGATTACCTAAACGTCCCCAATAATAAATTGGTTATCAATCATGATTATTACCGGCCGACAGAAATTCCGGATATTTATGGCGACAATACCAAAGCAAAAACCGAATTGGGATGGCAGTATGATATGTCGTTTTATGATGTTTTAAAAATTTTAATTGATGAGGAAATCAGATTTACCAAACAACAAAACAATTGAGGTAACTTACTTTCAACGCCGGCCGCACAAGGGTTTCAACTTCAGCCTTGAATCTATTTTTAGTGATGTAAGAGAACGGTTGCAAAGTAAAATAAACGCAACAGTAAAAATTTGCGGGCTCCATAACAACGGCTATTTTACAAAGCTCTACAACATTGTGGAAGCCGGTTTCCGGCAAAGCAAAAGCATCAATCACATTACGGGCGAAGTACATTTTTTAAATTTATTGATGCAAAAACAAACGGTGGTGCTTACCGTACTGGATTGCGGAATGGTGCATCGGAAAAAAGGACTTGCTCAACAATTCATCATTTGGTTGTACCTTTCTTTGCCCGTAAAAAAATCAAGATATGTTACTGCCATCTCCGAAGAAACCAAACAGGAGATTATCAAGTATACGGGCTGCTCTCCCGATAAAATTATTGTGATACCCGTTGCGGTGAATGATCTGTTTCAACCTTTCCCAAAAATATTCAATGAATTGAAACCTGTGATTTTGCACATCGGAACGGGATACAACAAAAACCTGATGCGGTTGATAGAAGCGTTACAAGGCATTCCCTGCCATCTTAACCATTGTAGGAAAATTGGATCAACATTATTTAGATGCACTTCGCGAGTATAAAATTGATTTCAGCAATGAATACAATATATCCAACGAAAGGCTTTTGGAGAAATACAAAGAATGCGACATCCTTTCTTTTGTGTCCACATTTGAAGGTTTTGGAATGCCCATTGTGGAAGCCAATTGTGTAGAGCGGGTGGTGATTACGAGCCAGCTTTCATCAATGCCAGAAGTGGCCAATGACGCGGCTTGCCTGGTGAATCCGTATGATGTTGCAGACATCAGGAAAGGCATTCTTTTATTAATTCGTAACGAACAATACCGGAACCAATTGATAAAAAACGGAAGAACTAATAAACTACGGTTTAATGCCGATGTGATTGCCAAATCCTATTTGCAGGTTTATCAACAAATGAAAACCGAAGCGTGAGCAGAAGGTTTGTTTTTGCATCATTTTTTAAAGTTGCCGCTTGTAAAAACAGAACTGCTTTATGACCATTGCACCTCATAACACACTTACCGCATTGATCCTGACTTATAATGAGGAAGACAATATTAGGCGTGTGGTTGACAGGTTGGGCTGGATTAAAAACGTTATTGTTGTTGATAGCTTCAGCACAGACAAAACCTTATCAATATTAAATTTGTATCCCAATGTAACCGTGCACCAACGTCCTTTTGATTCATTTGCCGAGCAATGTAATTACGGGCTTACTTTAATACAAAGCGAGTGGGTGTTGAGCTTGGATGCCGATTATGTGTTGACGGAAGAATTTTCAAAAGAAGTGTTGCAGTTAATTGAACAAAATAAAAGTGAAGTGGCTTATTTCTGCCGCTTTCATTTTTTGGTATTCGGCAAACGGCTGTTGAATGATAACACCACTCCGAGAGCCGTTTTATTTAAAAAACAATTTTGTACTTATTACAATGATGGTCATGCGCACCGTTTGCAAATTGATGGCGGGAACGGAAATTTTAAAAACCGGATTTTACATGATGACCGTAAGTCTTTGTCGCGCTGGTTGAACAGCCAATCGAAATATTCGATACAAGAGTCCGACAAATTGCTTTCTACACCCAAAGGCGAACTTTCTTTTCTTTCCAAAATAAGAAAGACGAAAGTACTAGCTCCTTTTTTTGTTTTTTTTTATTGCCTGTTTGTGCAAGGGCTTATTTTTAATGGCTGGCGCGGATGGCATTACACGTTGCAACGCACGATGGTGGAAATGCTGTTTGCGCTGCGGTTGATAGAAAAGAAATTGAAATGATAAAAATGGAGCAAAACAAATTGATAATGACGTACTCACCAACAGCACTTTGATTTTGAAATATGAGTAACAAATTAAACCACATACGGGCATTGGATGGCACGAGAGGCATCGCCGTTATTGTTGTTATGCTGTATCATTTTATGCATGTGCCGTTGGTATCGGATAGCAAGTTCGATCAGGTTTTCGGAGAGATGCTGCGGCTTGGCTGGGTTGGCGTTGATTTGTTTTTTGTGTTGTCGGGTTTTTTAATTACGCGCATTTTATTACAAGCCAAGCAAGCGCAAGTTTTTTCGGGATATTTAAAAACGTTTTATGAAAAAAGGATTCTGCGCATTTTTCCGCTTTATTATCTCTATTTAATCTTTATGTTCTTTGTTTTCTTTCCTCTTGTCATTCATCATTTGGATGGGATTGAGAAAGAAAGGCTGCTGCTGGCAAACCACGACCAGCTTTGGTTTTGGGCGTATTTATCAAATATCAAACAAGTGATGAACGGAACGTTTTATGGTGCGAGCGTGGGTCATTTGTGGTCTCTTTCCATTGAAGAACAGTTTTATTTATTCTGGCCTTTTGCCGTTTATTTTTGTTCGATAAAAGCAGTAAAAAAGATAAGCATCGGCATTTTGATTTTTGCTCCTTTCTTACGATTTATGATGTGGCAATCGGGTGCTTCGCCTATCTCCATTTATGTGTTTACTTTTACAAGAATGGATGCTTTGGCAATGGGTTCTTTGGTAGCGGTTTTAGCAACCCAACGCATCAATGTCAACCATCAACGCGTTGCTCTTTTTTTCTTCGTTTTTCTTATCATTTCACTTTGTTCCATTTTTTATTTTGATGTGAGACCCGATGTAAATCCCTTTGTTTATACCATCGGCTATTCTCTGCTTGCGCTTACTTTTGGTAGCCTTGTTCTTCTGTTGCAATCGAACTATACCGGTCAATTGCGAACTTTTTTTAACTCACGCTTCCTGGTTTTTATGGGCAAATACAGTTATGCGCTTTATATGTTTCATCCTTTGGTACGAAATGCAGTGTTAAGGGTGTTGGGAACACCAAAACTCATTGCGGGTAACCAGTTGTTGTGGAACCTGCTGTTTATTGTTGTGAGCGGTGTTGTATCTGTTTTACTTGCGTTGGCAAGCTGGAATTTATTTGAGAAATGGTTTTTGAAAATAAAAAATAAAATTGCCATTAAAAACTCAAAACAAGTGCTTGTATCATGAGTTCATATTTCTATTGCTAAAGAGTTTTTACCCGGTTATTGAAATGCGTTTGAAGACAGAGATTATTAAATACTTGTTTTTTCATTCATGAACATCCTCCAGATCACGCCTTCTTACAAGCCAGCTTATGTATATGGAGGACCGATTATGTCAGTCAGTAAATTATGTGAATTATTATCAAACATACCCGGCGTTCAATTAAAAGTCATCACCACCAATGCCAATGGTAACAACCATTTGGATGTGCCATTGGGCAAGGAGGTAAAAGTGGAGGGTGTAAATGTGATTTATTTTAAAAGAATCAGTGGTGACCCGCATCATATCTCGCCCTCGTTGTGGCGTTATTTGTTTGCGAATGCAAAGCAATATGACGTTGTTCATATTCATTCGTGGTGGAATTTGCTGTCGGTTGTGTGCTCTTTCATTTGTGTGCTGAAGCGAAAGAAAATAATCATCTCGCCGAGAGGCATGTTAAGCGATTATATTTTCAACACCGGCAGCAACCGGCAAAAAAAGCTATTGCACAAAACGGTTGGGAAAAAATTACTTGCCCAATCTTATTTTCATGCGACATCAGATTTGGAATACGAGGAATGTAAAAATCTTATCAAAGGCTGGCGGGGCTTTACCATTCCCAACATCATTCATCTTCCCTCCATCGAAATTAATAAAACCAGCCATGCAACGTTTACGCTTGGTTTTTTATCTCGCATTGATCCGAAGAAAGGACTTGAGTTTGTATTTCGCGCTATTCAAGAATTGCCGTTTCCCGTGTTGCTGAAAATAGCTGGTGAAGGTGAAGAAGCTTACCTCAATGAGTTGAAACAATTGGCTTCCACATTACATATTGAAAATGCACTCGAGTGGATTGGCTGGAAAGGCGTGAATGAAAAGTTTGATGAGCTGATGAATTTTGATTTGTTTTTGCTCATTTCTTTCAACGAAAATTTTGCAAATGCCGTTGTTGAAGCTCTGTATATGGGAACGCCGGTTTGCATCAGCCGGCAGGTTGGGCTGTCGAATTTTGTAGAGCAACAAAGTTTAGGATGGATTACCGATGTAAGCGTTGCATCGGTTCGGCAAGCCATCATTCATGCTTATGCGGATGCCGGTAAACGGAAGCGAATTGAGGCTTCGGCAAGAGATATTGTTTTGACTCATTTTTCACCCGGTGTTGTTGTTCAGCAATACATGACGATGTACAGAAATGTTTTGGTCTAAATAAAAAAGTAAGCAAAAACAAACGTAGCGAAAGGGTTGCTTTTAAAACATTATGAATTGCTAATGTTGAAAAAAGCAACATTCATTTCACATAAAATTCAACTGCAGAACTTATGTTTGTATCACAATGCGTTTCGGCGGTACCAACACCGAATTGCTGCAAAATAAGGGTGCAGATTTTGATAGTGTTCGACTGTAAGCAATTGGGTGATAATGGTAACAATCAATTTGTATTTTTATTTCTTAACCATCCTGAATCCAACCAAAACACTGTAAACTTATGTGCGGCATTTGCGGGCAAATCAATTATAAACACAAAGCCATTCTGCTACCTCCGCTGCGTTCTATCCATCATCGCGGACCCGATGCAAGCGGTGAGTGGTGGAACAAAAACAAAACCGTTTATTTCGGTCATGCCCGGCTTTCGATATTGGATTTATCGCCCACCGGCTGTCAGCCCATGACGGATGCCTCCGACAGATTCACACTTATTTTCAACGGCGAAATTTATAACCATCTCCGCTTGCGTGCTTTGTTGCCCAATGTGCAATGGCGCGGCACTTCTGACACGGAAACGTTGATAGAACTATATGCAGCCAAAGGCGTTGCCGCGCTTCCTCTTTTGCAAGGCATGTTTGCGTTTGCTGTTTGCGATGCGGAAGATGATTCTGTTTTGCTGGTGCGCGATCGCTTAGGCATCAAACCTTTGTATTATTCCTATGAAAATGAAATTTGCGTTTTGCTTCTGAAGTGCGTGTGCTTTTGTACAAACAGGAAGGTTATTTAAACAAGGCTCGCATTGAGCGAATACATTGGCTTTGGACACATGCCTGCCGAAGGACTTGTGTTGAAAGAAATTGTTTCGTTGCCAATGGGAAGTTATTGCAAATACATCGGCTGATGGTTCGATTGAACACAAAATATGGTGGCCGCAAAAAGATAGCTTTCTCCTCCAAAACAAAAGCGCGTTTGATTATCCTTCTCACATCAAGAAATTGGTTACGAAACGGTGGAAGAACATCTGATTTCGGATGTTCCAGTGGGTGCGTTTTTAAGTGGTGGCATTGATTCGAGCATCATTACTTTGGTTGCCGGAAAAGTATCTGGGCAAACAACTGAACACGTTCACAGTTGGCTTTCCTCATGTGGCTTTTGACGAGCGAAGCATTGCAAAGAAAGTTGCCCAAAAAGCCAATTCGGAATATTTTGAAATAGAAGTGAACGATGAGCAATGCACCGAATGGGTGAAGGAAGCGGTGTTTGCTTAGACTTACCTTCGGTGGATGCCATCAATACCTTTATTGTTTCAAAAGCCGTGAACACACACGGGTTTGAAAGTAGCGCTTTCGGGCTTGGGCGCTGATGAATTTTTGGCGGCTATCCCAAGTTTTAATGATGTGCCAAAGCTGAAGTGTCTTGGGTAATTTGCCACCATTTGTAAGCAAACAATTGGTGAAATGGCTGCCTAAAAATTTGCAGGAAAAATTGCAAGGCATTGCCATCTTATTCGGTGGAAGAGCTTAACCGTCAACCGAAGGCGTTTTGCTTCAGTAGACCATTTACAAAGTTTACATTTGCAAAACGGGACACCATCCTATTCCGCATTATTTGAACAGGATTGATACGATGGCAAACATATCACTTGCCGAATTATTTGGCTACATGATACCGATGTTGCTGCGCGATAGCGACCAGATGAGCATGGCGGTTGGGCTTGAACTCCGGGTGCCGTTTGTTGACCATCTGCTGGTGGAGGAAGTATTAAAAATTCCGCAGCAATATAAAAGAGGCAATGGTACGAAGCCCTTGCTGGTAAAGGCTTTTAAAGATGACTTGCCCGTTGAGGTATATGACCGGCCCAAACAAGGTTTTGTTTTGCCGATGGATATGTGGCTGAAAGGTCCGCTTGCAGCATTTTACAAAAGAAGGAACGGTTGCAGCTTCACAAATTTTAAATTTAGGAGAGCCGGAACAACAAAGAATGGCTTTTGAAAATAACAAATTGCATTGGACGCGGGTGTGGCAATGGAGTGTGCTGGGGCATTGGCTGAACAATCACAATATCAAATTTAGCTGTTAACCCATGTTGTCAAAAAACAGAGTCCGTTGGTTGGCATTGCTCTACTTGTTATTTTTATTTTATGTTGTTTTTTTTCAAGGAGAACGGCATCAATCGTTGCCTTTGAGTGAACGCATCAATGTAATGCCCATCAAAAACTGGATTCGTTTTTACCAAACCAATCCGCATGTTCCGCGGTTTTATTTTATCTTTTTTTCAGAGACGATGGGCAACATCCTTTTGTTTATGCCGTTCGGCTTTTTATTCAAACTGATTTATCCACTTGCCTCCACCGGAGCGGCATTGCTGTATGGGCTGCTGTTGAGCGTTGGTATCGAATTGACACAACTATTTTTGCGGGTTGGCATTTGCGACGTGAACGATGTGCTATTGAATGTAAGTGGCGTTGCGGCTGGCTTGTTTGTTTTTGACAGAATTAAAAAACATGACAAAAACAAACGGGAAATTTATTGATAAACATGTATGTTACCCATTCAAGCTTGTATTGGGTTTGTTTTTGTCATGTTTTTTATAACACACAACAAACGCAAATGCCAACGCCATAATTGCGATATAGCTAACCACATTAAATGCAAAGTGCGGTTCCACTGCAATGAAGGCTTCCCAATGATGATACAAGCCCAGAGCAATTAAAGCGATCCGAATGATGTTGATGCAGGTAATGAGCGCAACGCCAATCGCAATCCATTTGAATTTGTACTTTGCCGTAGCGGCATGAGCCGTTACAAAAGCAACCCAAAAGCTCATTACACCGAAGCCCAAACATGCCCAAATAATGTTTACGCCCCGCGCTCCGCGGATGGTGACATTGTTCAGTGCTTTTTGATAAACATCGTAACCCAAAATTTGCAGGAAACCTTTTGCACATTTACAAATGAAATAAGTGAACCACGCGGGTACATTGGCATAATTGTGCAGAAAGAAACTGTACACTTTACCGCCGGGTGAAATGATGCCGATGTAAGCAGTAAATGTAAATTTCAGAAACAAAAAAATGAGAAGAAAGTAAAGAAGGTTGAAGGAACTTTTTTTAAACATCAAACGGCGCACTTTGCGCAAAGGTCTTATTTTTATTTACAAATTAATAAACAACAGAGGATGCCATCAAGTTGTGCCAGGAAAGCCGGTAACACCCACAAAACCGTACGATTTCCGATTCTTTTTTTTGCTTCATTTTTGCTGTTTTGCATTGCTTCAAGGGCGCAGTCTTCCGATGCGAATGTTTCAACTAACTCCTCCGCTGGCGCAAAAACATTTACGTTTCAACTTGCTGCTGCAGCAATAACCAGTGGGGGTATTTACAATGCGCAAGGTGTTCTTGTAAGAACCTTATGGGCGCAACAGAAATATGATGCCAGTACACACACAGTTTCCTGGGACGGATTGGATAATGATGGCAAGCCGGTTCCGGCAGGAAATTATTCCTGGACGGTGCTGGCAAACAATGTAAAATACACATGGCAGGGTGTTATCGGCAACACGTCCGACAGTATGAGCGGAACAACGAAGCACAAAGGGTATCAACCCATTATAACGATGTGCTTTTATGGTTCAACTGGTTATTATGGCATTGGCTATAGTGAAGCCTTAACCATGACTTATAAATTTGATACCAACCACATACAACAGCGCACGGCAGTACAAAATATACCTTTTGGTATGGCTCCGGCTATTGTTAGAAATTGTACTGATGGTAACTATGTTTATTGGGCGGCTTATGATACATGGAATGCAAAGAGATCGTCGTTTGTTTATGCTACAAAAATAAGTGATGATTCCCGCGTGGTTTTTCCAAGTGGCTTTATTGATTCTCTGAGTGCAAGTGGTAATCAACCCCGTTATAGTGTAATCTCTTACCGGCAAGATACTGCAGGCATTTCTGATGTTTCTGTACAGCAATCCGGCATTTATTTATTTATCGCACGACCAAAATCCAATGCTCTCTTCGTGCTCAACAAACGAAGCGGCGCACAGGTTGACAGTCTTTTCATTCCCAAAGTCAGTTATGTAAGAGTAGATGCAAGTGATACTCATATTTGGGTTACACATGATGGCACAACAACAGAAAAATTTACCATTAATCCGAACGGCACTCTGGCTTCAACCGGAATCAGTATCATCAGCAGTCAACCCGTTGTTGGAATGGATGTAAACAAAACCAATAGTACTCTTGCTATTTTAGAAGGCGGCACCAATCAGATCATACACTTTTATAACCCCATTACCGGCGAATCAATCAAGTCGGTTGGGCAACCCGGTGGTTATCTCAACAATGCTAATGTAAACAATAATAAGTTTTATTGGAATGATGCGAGAGGCACATACGCAACTTTTGTTTCTTTTGCACCCAATGGTTCTTTTTGGGTAGGCGATTTTGGCAATGGAAGGGTGCAACATTTTAGTGCGAGCAACCGCTACATCAACCGTATTGCATGGATACCGGTTTTTTACAACGTTGGAATTGATTATGCCAATCCAAGCCGGGTGTTCGCCGACATGAAAGAGTATAATGTGAATTGGGCTAAAAAAATGGATAATGGAAACAATGGTTCATGGACGTTGGTTAAAAATTGGGGTGGGGACGTAATTGCTTCTCAAACTTATAATCCTTATGAAGGTATCTTCACACCTCTTACCTTCCCCAATGGGCATACGTTTTATTTTGCGGGCAAGGGTGCTAATTCGCGCCAATTGGTAGAACTGAAAAGCGATGGAACCAAAAACTATACAGGTATTCTTGTTTCTTCAAACTGGTATTTGGATAAGTCGAATAATTTATACAGTCAAACGCGCACGCTGCCAAATCAAAGTATTGTATGGACACGAAGAATGTTCTCCGGCACTTATTCGGGAAATAATCCTGTATGGAGTTATAAAATTGATACCGTGCAAATGAGCCCTGTCATCAAAAGTTTTAATGAGCCCGGCTATCATGGCGATGGTGTCAGTTATCGCCCCAATTGCATTACCGACGATGCTGTTTTTATTGCTTTTAACGCTTCGACCATTGCCAATAACAATTCCGGTTATCATATCGGTGGTATAAAAGATAATGTTTGGAAATTTAAAACCGCCAAAGCAAATACAACATCTTATAAAGGAGCTTTTCCAACGGGCGAGCAATTCGACATTGGTAATGGCGTTCGTAATGCTGGCGGTGTTTGTATTGCATTTGGTAAGAGCTTCATTTGGAATTATCATGGAGAATTTTGGAGAGGTTCTCAAACCAATATGTTCACACATACTTACAGCAATGGGCTTGTAATAAATCAATTTGGCACAGCAAACGGCGCCACGCCAGGTGTGAGATCAAGAAATTGCTACCCCGGCGATGCCGGTAACGCACTTTCTGTACAAGTAGTACAGGTAAAAGATGGAACTACTTATTTACTGCACAATGATGAATCCATCCAGGGAGGCATTCATGTTTGGAAGATAACCGGCATGAACACGATACGATTGCTTTCCGGAAAGTTCAGCCAGTAAAGGAATAGTATTATTCACATAGCAATTTTATTTTGCATCCTACTCTTGTTTGTTGCGGCTACTTTTGTATCTCGCTACACAATTTCATAATGCTTGTTTTTTAGTATGCCCATTCAGCAATTGCAACAATTCGAAATGCCGTCTACCTTTAGGGGAAAACCGGGCTGGTATATACAGCTTTGGTGGATTGTACAGGCTCTTTTTTTTAAACTATCTCCGCAGTTTCTATATGGCTGGCGACGGTTCCTTTTGCGTCTTTTTGGGGCTAAAGTGGGCAAAGGTGTTATCCTTCGTCCGAGCGTGCATACCCAATTTCCCTGGAAAGTAAGCATTGGCGATTGGAGCTGGATTGGTGATGATGTGGTGCTGTACAGCTTAGGCGAAATCAACATTGGGAATAACGTGGTGGTATCGCAGCGGAGCTATTTGTGTACGGGTTCTCACGATTACCAAAGCAGTGCTTTTGACATTTATAGCCAGCCGATTGTTTTAGAAAACGAGTGCTGGCTGGCAACTGATGTATATGTGGCGCCTGGTGTTACCATCGGGCAGGGAACGGTAGTGGGAGCGAGATCGTCAGTGTTTAAATCATTACCGGCTGGTAAAATTTGCATGGGCAGCCCAGCCAAAGTGGTGAGAGACAGGGTGTAAAAAAGGGGCAAAACCAAACCTTAAAATGTAATTAAGAGTTGTTTTAAGATAGCTAACAGCAAAGCAACTATCGTTTCTTTGTAGAAGAAAGTGAGGTTGTATTTGAATTGCATTTGAAAAATCAGACAACGGATTCAATCTAGCACACTTACTTCTGCTTATCCAATTTCATCCAAATATCAGGCTGCGAAATTTCCAATATGCGTCATCATCCATTAATCAACCCATTACTTTTATCCTTTTTTGTTTTGAGCAAAAAAAAAGTTATTGGACTGTGTTTGGTGGTTTTTTGTTTTGCAGGTTTTGTAAGTCATGCGCAAATGAGGGCGGCTTTTACAACGGACAAAACACAGGGTTGCGCTCCTCTTACTGTACAATTTACAAGTACTTCCACCGGGAACATTGTAAATTGGTATTGGATTGCCAGCGACGGACAAACCTCTACACAACCGAATCCGAGTTTTGTTTTTTTAAAACCCGGACGGATAAGAGTTTATCTTTGGGTAGGTAATTATACCACTTCTAACTACACTTACCAGGATGTAATTGTAAATGGTATCCCTACTTCTTTTTCATATCAGTACAACACCATTTGCTCAACGCCCGTTCCTGTGCAGTTTCATGTGTACGACACCAGTGCTGCCGGAAATTATCATTGGGATTTTGGCGATAGTGCGGTTTCGATTCAAACCAATCCTTTGCATACTTACACAAAGGGGGGCAGTTACGAGGTGCGTCTGACAACATATAGCAAGGAAGGCTGTGTAGATTCGTCCGTACAACCATTGCAAACAGGGCAGGTTGTGGTTGATTTTCCAGCACCAACTTTAACATGCAGCGGTACCTCTGTCTTGTTTACCAGCACTTCTTCATCCCTTCCCAAGTTCTCAAAATGGGCAGTGAATGGAAACGTAGTCAGCACATCGCTTACAGGTTTTCGATACTCTTTTTCCACTCCCGGCAGTGATACAGTTACACTGACGCAGGATTTTGGAGGCTGTACCTTTACCAAAGAAAAAACAATCACCGTTTTACAAAAGCCGTTGGCTTCGTTTACACAATCGGGTATTTTGAAAAGTTGTGTTTATCCTTCACCCGTACAATTTGCCAATGCTTCGCAAAATGCGGATACTTATACATGGAATTTTGGCGATGGCACTTCATCAAGCGACGTGAATCCATCTCATAGCTATATGATGGTCGGGCAGTTTTCACCCGTTTTAATTGCCAGCAATGCGAACGGCTGTGCCGATACTTTCGCAAAACCAAACCTTGTGTTGATGGGGCCGCCTATCATTAGTGGCTTACAAGGCTTTCCTTCCAGCCGCTGTTTGCCGGATATCATCAAAACCCACGCTTTGATGACTTCGCCCGAACCTGTAGCTTCTTACCTGTGGAATTTTGGAAATGGCAGTTTTTCTACTGATTCGATGCCAACTGTAGCTTACACCCAACAAGGCAGTTATAGTGTGTCGCTAATTGTAAAAACCCTTAGCGGTTGTGTAGATACTTTCCGCATACAGAATGCAGTTGCTGTTGGTGATAGCATTGTACCCGATTTTAGTGTTGATAAAAACACAATTTGTACATCGGATAGTGTTCGGTTTTCTGCTTCGGCTAACAAATACGTTTCCACATGGATATGGACATGGGAAGATGGCAGCCGACAATTTACCAACTCTTCTACTGTAACTCATCATTTTGTTACATCGGGAAACCAAACCGTATCTTTATTGGTTAATAATTATGGTTGTTATGTTACAACTACCAAACGCAATATTGTTTTGACAAAACCACCTGTCTCTTATGTCTCGATAAAGTACGACTGTACCAACCAGCTCAATGTAAAGTTTCTCGATTCATCGCAGGGACCGCTTACCTGGCTTTGGAACTTTGGCGATGGCACTACATCAACCCAACAAAATCCGCCACTGCATACCTATCCGGCTTCGGGCGTTTACACCGTACAACTTACCACAACCAATGGCGAATGTAGCAGTACAAGAAGTGTTACAGTTCCCATTCTCAACACCAAGCCCATTTTTACTTTTAGCACCGTAAGCACTACGTTATGCCGCAAACAAGGTGTGTGGATGAGTGCCACCAACCCTGAATACATTGCCGATTATTACTGGAATTTTGGTGATGGCAGAAGTGCCTTCAGCGATACTGCCATTTATAATTTTTACAATACGCCGGGCACTTATCAACCTTCGTTAGTAGCCAAATATAAAAACAGTTGTTATGATACGATTGTAAGCCCAACGCCGGTTGTTATTAACGGACCTACAGCGGCTTTTACTGTTGCGGGTGGCGGCACTTGTTTGGGCAAAACCACCCAATTTGTTGATAAAAGCAAAACTGATGGCACGCACAAAATAGTAAGCTGGTGGTGGAGTTGTGGCGATGGTTTTGCGGCAAAAACAAAGTCTGATACTCCTTCGTTTTCTCATTTGTATGTGGGTAGCGGTAACTATGCAGCTACATTGGTGATAAAAGATGAAAACAACTGCGCCGATACGGCATATTCTACCGTAAAAATAAATGCGTTACCGAATGTCGCCGTTGTGAAAGATACGTTTGTGTGCGATGGCAACTCCATTACACTTAAAGCCAGTGGTGCAGTGAGTTATGTTTGGAATGCCGATCCTGCACTGAGTTGCAGCCAGTGCGATTCAACGGTTGCTTTGCCACAACAGGAATCGAATCTGTATATTGTAACCGGCACAGATGTAAACCACTGTACGGCATCAGCTACGGCACATGTGCAAGTCGTTCGCCCTTTCAATTTATCAGTAAGCAGTACGGCTTCCGAAATTTGCCAGCAACAAACCGTAACGCTTACTGCAACAGGTGCTGATATTTATTCTTGGCAACCCTCTGCAAACATAAGCAGTGCAACTGTTGCCAGTCCTATTGCCACACCCGACAGCACCACGCAGTATTTTGTTACGGCAGGCGATAAGTACAATTGCTTTAGTCAAAGAAGCGATATTACTATATTGGTGCATCCCAAACCAAAGTTTACTGTTCATGATAGTTTGATCGTTGCGCAGAAAGGTGATGTGCATCTCCTTACAACCACAGGTAGCGATAACATTACAAGCTGGCTTTGGACACCTTCCATTGGATTGAGTTGTAACGATTGTGCGCAACCCGTTTTAACGGCAGTAAAAACAGCCATTTATCGCGGCATTGCTTCTACCGATTACGGTTGTGCCGATACAGCTACCCTTAAAGTGCATGTATTGTGTAATCAAAGTAAAATTTACATTCCTTCCGGCTTTACGCCCAACCGCGATGGGAAAAACGATTGGTTTTATGTGATGAGTAACATTGATAATCCAATCCGCTCAATGATGATTTACAGCCGCAACGGCAATAAAATATTTGCAAAAACAAACTTCGTTACCAACAATCCAACAAGTGGTTGGGATGGCAATTTCAACGGTGTTCCTGCATCGGAAGGCGTATATGTATATCGCATCGAAATTGTATGTAATGATGAAATTGTGCCGCTTACCGGAACCATTACTTTGCTTCGATAAGATCTGTTTGCAAAAAATGGCTTACTTTGCCTTCGCTTGCTGCGATGAAATATAAAAGAAGCTACTTATGCTGCAACTGCTATAACCGCAATGGTTTTATAAATCACCGTTTTGAATATTATCATTATTGCCATTTTGAAAAGCCGGAATAAGGTTATAAAATTGCTGCCGCATTTTAATTTGTACAAAAAAATATCAAACACAGTTAAGCGTTTTATAAGCAGTTTTCATCTGCTTTTTTTAAAATAGGAATGTTGCAAAATACAATACCTTCTCAATCGTCTCTTGGAGTTGAACATTTACAAAAGTTCGTGCGCAAACGTGTGCTTCTGGTGAGCGGAAACTATTTTCCTGAACCCACCGGTATTGGAAAATACAATAAGGAAATGACCGACTGGATGGCCGACAATGGTTTAGACTGCACGGTTATCTCTACCTATCCTTATTATCCTTTCTGGAAGGTGCAGGAGCCTTATACCGATAAACATTTATGGTATAGCAAAGAAACACTGGCAACTGCCAAAGGCAATACCATTACGGTTTACCGTTGTCCGCATTATGTTCCTAACAAACCTACCGGCAAGCGCCGCATTGCTCTCGATTTTTCGTTTAGCATATCGGTGTTTTTTCAAATCATGCGGTTGCTGATGCGTAAAAAATTCGATGTGGTGATTACGGTTGTTCCGCCAATGCCGTTGGGCTTGCTTTCGGTTTTGTATAAAAAAATGAAGAAAGCAAAATTTGTATATCACATCCAGGATTTGCAAATTGAAGCCGCACGCGACTTGCAGTTAATCAAATCGAAAGTTGCCATTCGCACTTTGTTTCGCATCGAAAAGTTTATCATTAGAAATGCTGATACCGTTAGCAGTATTTCGAAAGGAATGATAAAAAAGATAAAAGAAAAAACAGGCGATAAAGACGTTGTTTTTTTTCCGAACTGGGCTGATTTGAAATTCTTTTATCCTTTGAAAAATAAAGCCGAGTTAAAGAGGGAATTTGGCTTTTCTTCCGATGATACTATTATTCTTTATTCCGGCTCTATTGGCGAAAAGCAAGGCTTGGAAGCTATTTTAAAAGCCGCAAATGTATATAAGGAAAGCAGTGTAAAGTTTTTGATTTGCGGCTCAGGACCTTACCAGGAAAAGCTGCAACAAATGGCAAACGAAAAAGACCTTGCCAATGTTGTTTTTATTCCTCTGCAACCGCATGATAAGTTTAATAAGTTTCTCAACATGGCAGATGCGCATCTTATCATTCAAAAAGCCAATACTTCCGATTTGGTGATGCCCAGCAAACTCACCACCATCCTGGCTGTTGGCGGCCTGGCGGTGGTTACTGCCAACCCGCATTCTTCTTTATACAACATGATTAGCGAGCACCAAATGGGAATTTTAGCAGAAGCAGAAACCGATGATGCTTTGGTGAAAGCTATTTTTGTTGCCATACAAAATGATAACAGTTGCATCCGCCAAAATGCCCGCCGCTATGCAGAAGAATACTTGTCTATTGATAGTGTAATGCACCGGTATGTAGCTGACCTGTGATTGAAAGATGCAAGCTATTAGCTGTGAGCTTCGAGCAAAATATGCATTAGGGTATTTAACCCCAAAGTGATAAAAAGTAATAAAAAACAAAAGGTTGATGAAGTTAATCATCAACCTTTTGTTTTTGCCTATATTTTTTACTTCTTGTTTCTTGAACCTTGTTTCTTGAACCTTTCTTCTTGCTTCTTATTTCAGATACTGTAAAATTTGCGGATCGTCAGGTTTTACCTTGCTGTCAAAATGCGCAAGCAACTTGCCGTTTTCATCAATTAAAAACTTGTTGAAATTCCAACTGATGGAAGCATCCAGCACACCGTTTTCGTTTTTGCTACAAAGGTATTTGTACACAGGTGTTGTGTTATCACCTTTCACATCCACACGCGTGGTTAAAGGAAACGTGACGCCATAATTTTTCTTGCAAAAACTAAAAATATCACTGTCGTTATGATATTCCTGGTCAGCGAAATTGGCTGATGGAAACCCCACAATTACCAGCTTGTCTTTATATTGCTGATACAATTTTTCAAGCCCTTCGTATTGCGGTGTAAAGCCACATTTGCTGGCAGTGTTTACAATCATAATCACCTTGCCTTTGTACTGCGAAAAATCAATTGTGCCGCCATTAATTGATTTAATACTGAAATCGTAAATGTTTTTTGTTGCGGTGGCTGCATGTGGTGTTTTTTTGGCAAAAACAAACCCGCTTGCCAGCATCAGCACAGAAAGAAAAAAAGCGTGTTTCATATAGATTTTGTTTAATTGAGTTAATGAAACTGATAACACCCGATGTCGGGAATTTCTGAACGCAAATTACCATCTAAATCAATGGGAAGACTGTTTTTTTTACCCGCACCAATGCACGGCGATGAGGTGCTCAAATGAAAATCGAAAACAAAATTGGTTTTGTCAATATTTTTAAAGAGCGGATCAGCGTTCATCAAACAATTGTTGTAGTTGATTGAAGGGTTTTGTGCCGGACTTTTGTACACCGTATTTTCAAAGTTTACAGTAAAGGCAGCATTGCCGTTTTGAACTGTGGCTACTTCATCTTTTACCTGCCCATCCTGTCCCCACACAACACAGTTTTGAAACATAGCTTTTAATGGGTTTGTTTTTGCACCATTTTCATCTGCATTGCTTAGTGTAACCGATGGGTATTGATGAAACAGATACTGTGTTGCGTAAGCAGCTATCGTGCAATTTACAAAGACATAATTTCCACCGGCAATGCAATACAAATTGTAACCGCAATTGCTGATTAAACAATTGGTTGCCGTAACGGCACTGTTATAAGCCGCAACACCGGCTTCGGCGCAGTTATCTACTTTACAGCCGTTCAAAACAACACGGCTGTTTTCATCTGCTGAAATGCCTTGCACTGCATTTTTAATAAGAGCATAATTCAACACATTGTTTCTACTGTTGGATGAAAAATAAATGCCTTGCCATGTGCCGGGCTGCACATTGTAAGGCGCATCCAGCCTGTTGTTCAGAAAAGTAACAGCACCTGAAGTATCGTTCGTTCCATTCACCTGCAATGTACCATCAACATAAAAAGGAGTGTTGGCACGGCAATAAATTTTGGTTCCTTTTTCAACCGTTAAAGTTGCGCCTTTTGATACTGCAAATGTGTCCATCAAAATGTAAGGCAAATCGTTTGTCCATGTTGTATTTTGAGTGATAATAGCACTGCGTAAAAAATGCGCATTCTGCCCGTACGCATCGAGCTTTACAAATTGTGTGTTGCCATTAAAATCAATGCGAATACTATCCTGAATAATAAACGGAAGTGGTTGAGAAGAAGAGGCAATGTTCACTGAAACAAAAACGTACAGGCTATCACCGCCATCAACATCAATATTACTAAATTGTGTGCCGGGCGTGCCACTAACATTCAGCTTAAAAAAAGAGGTAGCTCCACCCATTAATTGCAGGTTGTTAATGCGCAGCTTTTGATTGTTAATGTTGAAGATTTTGAGCTGTTTGGTAATGGATCTTGCTGAAGTAAAAACCGTATCGAAATGAAGGACAGTATCAGACGTAAGCAGAAAAGCATCTTTGCTCGTAATCGTTTTTTCTTTTGTGCATGAAATAGCTACAAAAACAAAAAGGGAAGCCATAAAAAGCAGCGTTCGCAACATGCGATAAAAATAAGTGTTTAAAATTCTAATCATTCATTTTGTAATCATAGCACGACTTCATTTTAAAATTTTGTGCAGCATACTGATAGACACAATCAATTGCACATGGGCTATGTTACTGCTTCAATAAAGTTATCTGCATCAATGATTATTGTGCAAAACCAAATGCTGCATGTCAAAGAACCGGAACGAGGTTTGCACAGTGGAAAGACTCTGTTTTTAAAGAATTAATTAACTACTACTTCTCTTACTTCCTATTATGAATAAGTGGGTTTATGATTATAATCATCTCTTGTGAAAAGAGCTTGAAAAAATATTTTTCTCATTGCGCGTTTGTCAAGTCCCTGTCATATTTTTGCACCCGTTCACCACATGATAACTCCTCTCATTCAATATAGGCTGTGATATGAATCAGTACAGAAGATTGGTAAATACATTTAGCGTTGCTTTTTTATTTGTATTGTTTTTTAATCAGAACGCTCAGGCGCAAAACGGACAGACTTTATTCTCACAAAATTGCGCTTCCTGTCATGCGGTCAATAAAAAGCTGGTAGGTCCGGCATTGTCAGGCGTTGAGCAACGGGGTCCATGGAAAGACAGAGCACAGATTCATGCCTGGGTGCACAATCCCGCCGGCTATATGAAAACCGATGCTTATACAGCCGGTCTGTACAAAGAGTACAATGGTGTGATGATGCAGGCTTTTCCACAGTTGGCGGATAAGGATATTGATGCCATTGTTGATTACATCAAATCGGTTCCTGAACCTTCTGCCGCAGGGACTACAGCAGGCACTAATCCAAATGTTGCAGCTGCCGAATCAAGCGATAATACACTTCTCTTTGGTATTCTTACTTTAATATTAGCTGTTGTTTCATTTGTTTTGTTGCAGGTAAACAGCAACTTAAAACGCTTAACCGATCAAAAAGAAGGTTTAGGTAGTGTTGAACCGGTTCCGTTCTGGAGAAACAAAGCTTACATCGCATTTATAACCATCATTTTGTTTTTATTTGGCGGCTGGCTTACTGTTACCGGCGCCATCAATTTAGGTCGTACGCAAAACTACGAACCCGAGCAGCCTATCTTCTATTCACATAAAGTTCATGCGGGTATCAACCAAATCAGTTGTTTGTATTGCCACGGAAATACAGAAGTGGGAAAGCAGGCAAACATACCATCAGTAAACATTTGTATGAACTGCCACATGGGCATTAACGAGTACAAAGGCGAAAAGCTTTACCGACCCAATGGCGAAGAAGTGGATGGCACAGCCGAAATTCAAAAGTTGTATAAATATGCAGGTTACGAATCAGGTAAAACATGGGACGCATCAAAAGCAAGACCTGTAGCGTGGACTCGCATTCACAACCTGCCCGACCATGTTTATTTCAATCACTCGCAGCACGTGAAAGTAGGTAAAATACAATGTCAAACCTGCCACGGCGAAATTCAAAAGATGGATGAAGTACATCAGTTTGCCGATTTAAGCATGGGCTGGTGCATCAACTGCCACCGCAATACACAAGTGCAATTCAACAGCAATGGTTTTTATAGCATCTATGAAAAATACCACGATGAAATTAAGAACGGCACTTTAGATACATCGAAAATTACAGTTGAAAAAATAGGCGGTACTGAATGTCAGAAATGCCACTATTAAAAGAAAGATTGCATTCCTGCTATTGACACATTTAATCATCTGCTTAACAGTTTTTGTAGAACTATTACATTACTATGGCAAACAAGCATTGGCAAAGTTTCGGCGAACTGACTCAATCGAAAACCTTTGAAGAAAACTGGAAAGAATGAATTTCCTGAAGAATTGCCTTTTTATACTGAGCACATTGGTGTTTTGGAATCAAAATCGCCAAGAAGAGACTTTTTAAAATACTTAGGTTTTAGCACTGCGGCGGCAGCCATTGCTGCCAGTTGCGAAATTCCTATAAAGAAATCCATTCCCTTTGCCAACAAACCCGAAGACATTGTTCCGGGCACTGCTAACTTCTATGCTACCACCTATGTGCAGGATGGCGATGCAGTAAGTATTTTGGCAAAAGTAAGAGATGGCAGACCAATCAAAATAGAAGGCAACGAATTGTCGCCCATCACAGCCGGTGGAACTTCTGCACGTGTACAGGCATCTGTTTTGGATTTGTATGATACGGCAAGATTGCGGTATCCTTTTATTTCACGCAAAACAAATGAAGTAACGTTCGAAGCAATTGACAAAGCCATTACATCCGATTTGGCAAGTGTTGGCGGACAGGTGGTGTTGCTTACCAGCACAATCAATTCGCCCACGGGTTTAGAAGTTATCAATCAGTTTTTAGCGAAATATCCGGGTAGCCGGCACGTACAATATGATGCGAATTCTCATTCCGGCATGTTGCTGGCAAACGAAGCGGGCTATGGCAAACGAGCCATTCCTTCGTACCGGTTCGACAATGCAAAGGTAATTGTGAGCCTCGGTGCAGATTTCTTAGGCACATGGTTAAGCCCTGTTGAGTTTTCAAGACAATATGCGCAGGGCAGAAAAATTAATGAAAAGAACCCTGTGATGAACAAGCACATTCATTTTGAAAGTGTACTGAGCATGACAGGTTCCAACGCCGATGAAAGATACTTGCATCTTCCTTCGCAAACCGGCGCAGTTGCAGTAGCGTTGTTGAATGCTATCAACGGCTCTGGCGCAACCGGCATTTCTGATGCAAAACTAAAAGCCGGCATAGAAAAAACCGCTAAGGAATTAACCGCCAGCAGGGGAGCCGCTTTAGTGGTTTGTGGTAGCAACGATACCTCTATCCAAACCGTTGTAAATGCTATTAATGAAGCCATTGGTGCCAACGGAAAAACCATTGACTGGAGCACTGCGTTAAATTGCCGCAAAGGTGTTGACAGTGAATTTGCTCAGTTGGTTGATGATATGAACGGGGGCAAAGTGGGGGCATTACTGATTCATGGCGCCAACCCTGTTTATACGTGGTACGATAGCAAGAAAGTTGCCGATGCTATAAAAAAGGTAAAAACCAGCGTTTCTTTTTGCCCTAAATGGGATGAAACGGCACAGCTTTGCAAATACGTAATTCCTGATCATCACTTCTTAGAAAGCTGGGGCGATGCTGAACCGAAAACAGGTTTTGTTTCGCTCATGCAACCTACCATTTACCCGCTTTTCAAAACGCGGCAATGGCAGGATAGTTTATTAAAATGGATTGGCTCGCCCACTGATTATCTTGGCTTCATCAAACAATACTGGATGACGCGTTTGGGTGGGGAGCAAGCCTGGGATAAAGCATTGCAGGACGGAGTTATCAACCAGTCTTCTACTTCTGTTCATACCATATCAGGTGTTGCCAGCGATAGCACTACTGCAAAAGCAAACAAATTAGTTCCGGCTACTTCGGGCGGTGGAACAGCAACGTTCAACAACGGTGCAACAGCGGGTGCTGTGTCTGCTATTGGCAGCCTGCCAAAAGGCGGTCAATATGAATTGGTTTTGTATCAAAAAACAACCATTGGTTCAGGGCAGGGTACATCCAATCCGTGGTTGCAGGAAATGCCAGACCCTGTTACAAGAGTAACCTGGGATAACTACATAATTATTTCTCCGGCACTGGCGAAAAGCTTATTGAATATTGACATAAGCAAAGCAGGCGATTCTGATAACTATGAAGTGCATCCTGAAAAGCCGGTACTTAAAATAACAGCCAATGGCAAAGAAACTGTAGAACTTCCTGTTATCATTGTTCCGGGTACACATCCAAACGCGATAGGCATTGCTGTTGGTTATGGTCGCACGGCGGAAATTGGTAAAGCGGTTGTCAATTCAGGAAAAAATGTGTTTCCGCTCACTTCATTGGTAAATAATAATATTAGCTGTGTTGTTCCCGATGTAAAAATTGAAAAGACCGGCGATAAATACAAACTTGCGCTTGCTCAAACGCATAATATCTACAATACTGCACAAGGTAATCGTACCGAGGTTGTAAAAGAACTCACCTTAACTGAATTTGTAAAAAAGCCTCGCGAAATATTAGAAGATCGTGAAAAAGAAGCAGAAAAGTTTGGTGGTATAGAAGGATATGAAAAAAGGGGCACTATTTATCCCTATCATGAAAAACCGGGTATTCATTGGGGAATGAGTGTTGACCTCAATAGCTGTACCGGCTGCGGCGCCTGTGTGGTTGCCTGTTACAGCGAAAACAATATACCTGTTGTTGGTAAAGACGAAATCGCCCGTTATCATAGCATGGCATGGTTGCGGATTGACCGCTATTACAGCGGAGATATGGAAAATCCAAATGTTGTTTTTGAACCGATGCTTTGCCAGCATTGCGATAATGCTCCCTGCGAAAACGTTTGTCCTGTTGACGCTACCAACCATAGCAGCGAAGGCTTAAACCAAATGGCTTACAACCGTTGTATCGGCACAAAGTATTGCGCCAACAACTGTCCATATAAAGTACGTCGTTTTAACTGGTTTGATTATACGGGAGCTGATAGCTTCCCTGATAATCAAAGAGGCATTGTTGACGATGTTGTTATGGATATGAACGATTCTCTAACCCGTATGGTGATTAACCCTGATGTTACGGTTCGTGCACGCGGTGTGATGGAAAAATGTAGCTTTTGCGTACAACGTTTACAAACAGGCAAATTAAAAGCAAAGCAGCAAAGCCGGCCCCTAATTTCGGGCGAAAACAACGTATGGGATGTGCAAACTGCCTGTCAGCAAGCTTGCCCAAGCGATTGCTTCACATTTGGTAATATTAACGATCCAAACAGTGTGGTTTCGCAGATTCGGAAAGACAATCCTAATCGTTTGTTTTATGTTATCGAAATGCTGCACACACTTCCCAATGTGAATTATCTGGCTAAAGTAAGAAATCAGGAAGAGGCGATAGGTGCGGGTAAAGAAGGAGAAGCATAGAAATAATATCCCTCTTATGTAGGCCGATAAATTGTATTGAAAACAAAAGAACATTTAAAAACACTACCGGATGTCATCACTAAAGTACGAATCGCAGTTACGTGAGCCCTTGATAAGTGGTAATAAAGATTATCATCAGGTTACAAACGACATTTGCGCACCTATTGAAGGTAAGCCGTCTAAGCTTTGGTACATAGGATTTTATATTGCTGTAACTCTGCTCCTGTTTGGTGTTTATAGCGTTTACAGAGAGGTAACTTATGGCATTGGTGAGTGGAATCTGAATACTACGGTTGGATGGGGTTGGGACATTACTAACTTCGTTTGGTGGGTAGGTATCGGTCATGCCGGTACGCTGATTTCTGCCATCTTGTTGCTGTTCCGCCAAGGTTGGCGCACGGGTGTAAACCGCGCCGCTGAAGCCATGACCATTTTTGCGGTGATGTGTGCGGGTCAGTTCCCCATCTTTCACATGGGACGCGTTTGGATGGGCTTTTTTGTAATGCCATATCCGAACACCCGCGGGCCCGTATGGCCTAACTTTAATTCACCCCTTATGTGGGACGTATTTGCCATCTCAACCTATTTCACCGTATCTCTTTTATTCTGGTACACGGGTTTGTTGCCCGACTTAGCTACCGTAAGAGATAGGGCAAAAACAAAACTTCGTAAGCTCCTGTATGGCATCGCCTCTTTTGGGTGGAACGGATCAACAAAGCACTGGCAGCGTCATGAAAGCTTATCACTTGTATTAGCTGGTTTAAGTACACCCCTTGTGTTATCGGTTCACACCATTGTATCATTCGACTTTGCGACCTCGGTTATCCCAGGCTGGCACACCACCATCTTCCCACCTTACTTCGTGGCCGGAGCCGTATTTTCCGGCTTCGCAATGGTACAAACCCTTTTGATTATCACACGCAAAGTGCTGAATCTGAAAGATTATATAACCTTAGGCCACATCGAAGCCATGAACAAGGTAATTGTACTGACCGGCTCCATTGTAGGTGTTGCTTATCTTACCGAATTGTTTATGGCTTTTTATAGTCAAAATAAATATGAAGCGTATGCTTTCTTTTACAGCCGTGGTAATTTATTCAGTCCTTATGGCTGGAGTTATTATGGAATGATGGCTTGCAACGTATTATCACCGCAAATATTCTGGTTTAGAAAATTAAGAAGAAACATTACAGTTACTTTCTTTATGAGCATTATTGTAAACGTGGGCATGTGGTTTGAGCGTTTTGTAATTATTGTTACCTCGTTGTATCGTGATTATTTGCCTTCCTCCTGGTCGCCGTATTACAGCCCAACCATTTGGGAAGTTGGGTTTTATCTTGGAACGTTTGGATTGTTCTTTACGTGCTTCTTCTTGTTCGCCAAATACTTCCCAGTAATTGCAACGGCAGAAATTAAAGCCATTTTGAAAACCTCAGGAGAGAATTTTAAAGAAAGAATGGAGCCGATAGAGGAAGAATCTTCAGTTGAATTTGCGCATCATTATGCACATTAATCCGCGAAAAGAAAAAGTAAAAAGATAGTTGATTGTACTTGTCTGTTTTCACTTTTGAATTTTAGTTTATGGCAAAAAAGAAGTTTGTAGTTGGATGTTTTGATAACGAAGATGTCTTGTTTCCGGCAGTCAAAAAAGTTCGTACGGCAGGGTATAAAATACATGACATTTATACACCTTTTCCGGTGCATGGCTTAGACCACGCAATGGGATTGCGTGAAACCAGTTTACATACCGCCGGTTTTATTTATGGTATTACAGGAACGGCTACCGCATTAGGTGGTATGGGTTGGGTATTTGTAAGTGATTGGCCTATCAACGTTGGAGGCAAACCTCATTTTGCTTTACCGGCTTTTATACCCATTACTTTTGAAACTACCGTTTTGTTTTCAGCTGTTGGAATGGTACTTACATTTTGTTATTTGTGCCAAATGATGCCGTTTGTAAAAAAACATCATTTTGACTTGCGTGCTACCGACAATTTGTTTGTAATGGCAATTGAATGCACTGCAAAAACAAACGTAGAGGATTTGCAAAGCTTTTTAACCAACAATGGTGCAGTAAAAGTTAACGTACAGGAAGCAGAGCCGGGATGGTGGTTTGGACGATACGACAAAACGCAGCAATTAATTAAAGATACCGAAGTGAACATAGCCTAATGGCAAATAATTTTTGAGCATGAAGCAGTTATTTATCATACTTCTTTCCGTTACGTGTATTGCAGTGGTTGTAAGCTGTAATGATATTAAAAGAAAGCCTGGCACAATTTACATGCCTGATATGGCTTACAGCCGTGCCTATGAAACATACATAGAAAGGGATTCAAGCCAGTTTACAGAAGATCAAACAAAGGCTGACGCAAAAATATTTTACGACAATCGCCCCGTACTGGGAACGGTAATGCGTGGTGAGGATCTTACTTTTCGGTTAACCAAGGATATACCCGGCGATACTGCAAATTATGTGGCATCCAAAGCGGTTCCAGATCCGTTTACTGCGCCGAGTTCAGCCGATTTAAAAGAAGCAGAACGTTTATTTTTAATTAATTGTGCTATATGCCATGGCCCTGCATTAGATGGAAACGGACCTTTATACAAAGGCGGACAAGGGCCGTTTCCTGCTAAACCTGCGCAATTAGTAGGCGACCCAAAATATGATGCTATGCCAGCAGGACAGATGTTCTATTCCGTTACTTACGGTAAAAATCTAATGGGCAGCTACGCTTCTCAATTGTCCCGCCAGCAGCGATGGATGGTTATTGCCTATATAAAGTCAAAGCAAGGTACCGGCAAGCCAAAAGCTTCGGCAGATAGTACGACGACAGTTAAAAAGTAAATAGTTTAAAATAGTAAAGCAAACAAAAACATTTATAATGGTATTTATAAAAGAACAGTTTGAGATACCCGCAAGAATGCGTACCTGGGCTTTTGGGTTAATCGCAGTGGGACTACTTGCCGTAATTGGTGGCTTTATTGTTTATGGCTCAAGCAGCAACAATGCAGATAAAGCAGTGTTTTGGGGAACATTGCTATACAACAGCATGTATTTTACCATGATTTGCAATGCTGTTATGTTTTTTGTTTGTGCAACCACGTTGGCAATGGCAAGCTTTACCGTTACTTTTCGACGTGTGTGCGACGCTTTATCCACAATGGTGCCCATTTTTGGAACTATTACTTTTGTTTTGTTGGTATTTATTGTCCTTACCGATAAGTCGTATATCTACCAATGGCTCGATAACAAAGCTGTTGCTAATAGTGAAGTGCTAAAAGGCAAGAGCGGTTTTTTAAGTAAACCTTTCTTCCTTGTTTGGACGATATTAACCATTGGTTTATGGAGCTTATTAGGAGCGCGGATGCGGATGTTATCAAATGAAGCTGATGAAGGCAAGTTCGATTTTGAAAGTGGTAAAAGTTACATTTGGCGCAATACAGTAACAGCTTCTCTATTTATTGTTTGGTTTGCGTTAACCACGGCATCGGTAACGCCTTGGTTTTGGATGATGAGTATGAATGCCGCATGGTACTCTACCATGTATAGCTGGTACACTTTTGCCAGTACTTTTGTAGCAGGCATATCGCTCATTGCACTGTGGGTAATTTATTTAAAAAACAAAGGATATTTAGAGCTTACCAACCAGGAACATTTACAAGACCTTGGCAAGTTTATGTTTGCGTTCTCCATTTTTTGGACATACCTTTGGTTCTCACAGTACATGCTAATCTGGTATGCTAATATACCTGAAGAAACATCATATTTCATCCCTCGCGTAAGAGGAGTGTATAAAGGAATTTTCTTTTTGAATCTGATTGTCAATTTCGTTTGTCCCATTTTAATTTTAATGAAAAGATCAGCAAAAAGAAATTATACGTTGATGACGTTTATGTGCGTACTGATTTTGTTTGGTCATTGGATTGATTTTTATCAAATGTTCATGGGAAGTCTATCACCTGATAAAGTAACTTTGGCAGAAAGCGGATGGTTTGATTTTGGCACAGCCGCATTATTTGTAGGCATTATGATTTATTGTGTCGGAAGAGCTTTGGCTACAAGACCATTAGTACCACGTTATCATCCATTTCTGAAAGAGAGTATTGTTCACCACTCATAAGAGGTTGAGTAGCCATAGATTGTTTCAGCACAGAGAAATCGAATTGTAATCGAAAAAATAATACGAGATGTCCACCTGGTTTACAATAGCCGTTGTTTTACTCATTTTTGTAATCATCTTTCAGATTGCAAAGGCAAGTGAATATGTAAATGTTTTAAAAGGCGAAGAAAAAGCCAATCAATCGAATAATAAGGTGAATGCCTTTTTTATGATCGCCTTTCTGGTGTTAGGATTGATA
>CAWBOI010000002.1:0-643730 GCA_963790435.1 uncultured Chitinophagaceae bacterium | reverse complement strand
CCGGCTTTTCAACGCTATCACACCAAATTATACTAGAAACAGTTCCCGAACCAGCAAGGGCGATATAGACAACGACTCTGAGCGAAAGCAGATGAAATTGTTCTCCATGGCTTTGCAACGCATCAGAATGCAAATAAAAAGCGCCACAATGAGGATGGAGGGTTCTGCAATGCCTATGGAGTGTCCTGCAATGCACATGCACACCTTTGCAATGGGCATGCTCGGTCTTGCAATGCCCATGCTCGGTGCTGCAATGCTCATGCTCACCTCTGCAATGAAGATGGACACCCTTCAATGCTCATGGACAGTCGTGCAATGAAGATGAACAGTCGTGCAATGGACATGGACACCTCTGCAATGGGCATGCCCAGTGTTGCAATGACCATGGATAGTGCTGCAATGAACTTGGAATGTTAAGAAATGAAACTGTGGATAGACGAGTTGTTTTTACTTTAAAGAATGAGGACAAAACAAAAAGTATGGAGAATGGTTATTAATTAAAAGTAAAGAATGCAGATATAATCTTCTTCAGAAGTGGCGCAGACATGCAAGCTCTGCGAAGTGTTGCTGCATTGTTGATTGCAATCCCCTACAATCAGAGTTTGAGATTATGCGAAAAAGCGGTTTAGCATACGGCTTCTTAATCCACAGATATAAACTTCCTGTTGCTTTTTGTTTCCTCAACCGGTTCGTCGGGCAACAAATTGTTTTTCGTCTTCAACACCATAATGGGCCAGCGCTGACCTCCATAAGCCGGATCGTTTTTACTATTCTGCAAGATCTGCCAGGTTTTATCCTGTAAGGCGTTGAAGTGACGGTAAAATTCCCATAACTGATGCACCGGCAATTCGCCCATCCATATTTCTATTTCGGGATAGCGGCTGTATTGCCTGCGACAGAGTTGCAGCATTTCGTTGCCTTCAATAATGGGCTGCAATTGCTTAGCCGCCGGTAACAGTTCATTTATAAAAAGAGAGATGCGCTGGGCGGGTTCTTCCTCATCGTAGCAGGCATTGCACCACTCATCGGAAGCTTTACGGAAAGCGCTGCCGGGGGCGCTCAACTGCCCACGTACCCGTTGCAATTCTAAAGCGGTAAGGTTGTTAATGTGCGGAAGTGTAAAACAATGCTCTAAGTAAACAGCATCGCTATTCCTGGCTTCTTCGTCCGTTGCGCTAAAGATGGCTGGCTTTGCATATTCATCGAGAAAAAACTCGTTGCCTAAACAAAAAATCTCTGGCGGAATATCTGTTTCATCTTCAGGAGTACCATCAACCACCAGCAGGCGCTGCATAATGTCGCTTACGCCAATCCTACGGTCGGTTCTATCTTCAGGGTCATTATTTGTGAGCAGATAATAGAAAACTTGTTCTTCCTGTAGTGCTCTTACTACCTCAAAACCATAACTATCCATTACTTTTTCTAAATGGTCGAGGGCAGGTCCCCAACACCTGTTAACCAATTGCTCGCATTGCTTGTGAGCTACCAGCAACTCTTTTTCTTTATACTTTAATTTGGCTACTTTCTTATAAGTTTGATGCATTTGCACAAATGCATTATGCTCTTCAGGCTGATTCCGATACATCTGTATCAGACATTCTAACTTACGCGGCACCGACAAGTCAGCCATTGCCTTTCGAATATAGATTTCGTCGGCCGTGGTGCCGGCAATAATAGGATTATCGCCTAACAGGTAGCCTGCTTTTAATGCTGTGGCTTCCATTTCCCGGTTGAAACGGGAACCGGCGAAATTGAATACAATGGGTTGCATAAACTACATTTATTGGATGCAGCGCTAATGTAGGCAATGCAAGAAATTTAGAGCAAAAAATAATTTGTTTTGACAGAGTTGACTGTTTTTTGTGATTTCCTCAGTTTGGCAACACAGAGATTGAAGGTTCGCGCTATCACTTCCTGTATGGGAAGATTCGGTATGACGAGAATGCTGTTGGTGATAAAGAGGGAATTTCAATTTTCCAGCACCGTCCTCTCCCGACGGTGTTAGAAAATTGAAATGTCAGATGAAGATGTAAAAAAGACCTTTAATCGTAAGTAGATACATCAGCTTGCTTGATATCCGATCCTTTTTGATTAATTTTAAACGTAAAGTTTCGTTCTTAAAAGTAAATAAGAATGTAAGCCACTTCGCCGGGGAAATCACTCATTATTAGTTATAATGCTCAGTAATGTAGGCTACCAGTTTGGCATCATCCATTTTATTTGAGGTGCTTTCTTTGGCAGATGTGTTTTTAAATTGCGGCGTTTCGGAAAGATAACTGATAAATTGTTCCTGCTCCTGGCCGGTACCGGTTATATAAACTTCTTCCGCATTTTGCATAAGGGCAGTTATCTCTTTAAAGAACTTGTGCTGTAACGTTTTCTCCGAATTATTAGCCTTTTTCTCATCAGAGTTGCTTCCAGCGCCTTCATTTTTTATATGACCCAGCACAGTAAAGATGTTTGTTTCAGCATCTTCTCTGCCTATTACGGTAGCATGTTGAGAATCCATCCAAACACCAAATTGCTTTTTGCTTTTGTTAGACATGATTACATATTTAACTGCTGAAAAGGCAAACGGCATACCCAAAAGAATAACGAATGAATAAAGAAGCTGTTTTAGTGGTAAGAGTATCACAATGTATTGAGAATAAAGTGGAAACTTTCAACTTTACCCCATTGCCCTCTCCCAATGGTTGCAATTCCTTTATGCTTTATTCAGTTCAGGCAATTGCCACTCTGGTCTTATATAATGGCAGGTATAGCCATACGGATGTTTCTGCAAATAATTCTGATGCTCTTCTTCAGCATCCCAAAAATCGGAAGCCGGAGCTACTTCGGTTACAATTGGCGCCTTCCATATACCGGATGCATTCATTTCGCTGATTAATTCCTGCGCCATGTTCTTTTGTTCTTCGCTTAAATAAAATATGGCAGACCGGTAAGAAGTGCCAACATCATTGCCCTGCCTGTTTTTAGTGGTTGGGTTGTGAATCTGGAAGAAGAACTCTAACAGTTTGCGGTACGATAGCTTTTCTGTGTCGAACGTGATGGCTATGGCTTCGGCGTGTGTGCCGTGATTGCGATAGGTTGCATTTTTTACATCTCCACCACTATAGCCAACCCTGGTTGAGGTTACGCCCGGAAGGTCTCTTATCAATTCTTCCACTCCCCAGAAACAACCGCCGGCTAATATTGCTTTTTCGCTTGCCATTTATTATTTATATTTAGATGGAATAAAAATCAAGTTTAAAGCCAATCTGTTTTTGCTGGCAGGTTGGCAGGTAGTTGTGTTTGTCTATTGTAAATGTATCTCTGTTTCTTATGGTTGAAGAATGCAAATAACGACGGAAAAAACAAGATTCCTGAAATTGACTTGAGCAGAGATACGTACCATATTCGAAACCACTTACGAAGGAAGGGCATATCCTGTATGTAATGAATGTTCAATATTTGCTCATGAGAAGTGGATATTTGTTAACGACAAGTCGATTTATGTTAATGAGAGGTCGATGTTTGTTAATGAGAGGTCGATATTTACTCATGATAGGTCGATATTCACTCATGCTAGGTCAGTATTTGGTGATGAGAAGTCAATATTTACTCATGAGAGGTGGATATTTACTCATGAGCAGTGGATATTTGAAGATGACTGGTGCGTATTTACCAATTGGGAGGTTTGCAGAGGTGGTAAGTAGTTAAAAACTGATGTTGAGGAAACCTTCCGAAGCATTAATTACTGTTTCGGAAACCCGGCATCTGCTTTTACTTCATTCAATTGCTGCGTATGCCGGTTGGTATGTGCGGAAATCAGTAAGATGATTTGATAGGCATCTACTTTGGCAAAACCAAGGTTGGCAATGTGTGCGCGTAAATCGCTGTGTGTGGTGTCAATAAAATGAATTAAACTATCCCTGCCCGCATTGAAGGTTTTAAGTGTTGATGCAAGGTCTTTATCCGGCGAGTTGTATGGTTTTAATGGCTCGGCAGCCTGTGCCTTGCGAGACCTGTCTTGCACACTCCTGATAAAACCTGTATCTGTAACGGTTGACTGCCAGTTACTGTCGTTGGGAGTAATTATCGTTTGCTGCATTAGCGCGGCAATGCCATGCGAGGCTAAGGTAATATGTTGTACACATTCCAACACAGACCAGCGTTCGGGCGATGGCTTGTAGTTTAACTGCGCCTCAGATAACCCTTTCACGGCAGCGAGTAGATCAGCACGCGTTTTATTCAGATGGTCGATCAGATGGTCGATAGCGAATTTTCGTTCTGTTTTGGTTAGTTCTGTTTTGCCGGAGGTTGTGAACGAAGTGAATACAACAGGTAATGCGAGTAACAATATCAACTTTCTCATGAGGTAGTTTTTGTGGGGCTAAAAATAGGAAAATAGTGATAACCTTATGTTTATAAACTAACGGGTTGATTGAATAATGCTATTGTAACTGTACTGAACGAGAGTTATTAATGAAGTTGTAGATTTTAGAATAGAAGCAGGGAAGTTTGCAAACTACAAGTGTATGAAAGCTTATAAAGCTATTCATTTCCTGCTATTAGCTTCTTCTCCTTTTTTCCCTTGATGGAAAAAAGGAGCCCCGATCAAGACAAACCCGATCGCTCCGCGCGCTTTGTCTTGCCTGCGCACCTTTCTGTGTAACCTGATGAGTGCTTTTGCTAAGCTTTTTATTTGTAAAATCATGTTTTGTACACCTGTGGTTTGCAAACTTTTCTTCTCCGCAATGTCTCCGCCCCGGGACATTGCGTTTTACTCTTTTAGCGTATTATAATTTAATGATGCGATTTGTCTTAATTCTTACTTAATACGATGACTTTGTAAGACCGCAATGTCCCGAAACGGGGACATTGCGGAGAAAAAAGCTTATGTTTAATAGGTAATTGTTCCCTCCCAGGTTGCTGAACCGTCAGGTGTGGTCATATTTTCATGGGCAATACCGGAAAAATTTCCTGTTGCACCGGCAAATTTTCCTGTACCTCCAGAAATAGTGGCATCGAAATGCAAAGTGATATTACCCTTGCTATCAATAACAGGTGCATGCCCCACGATATTTGCAAAAAATTTATCTCCATTGTCACTGGTAGCTACTATTTTACCTGTAAGATTACCATTCTCGTCAAATTGTGCATTTGCAATAAAGGAAGATTTGCCAATAGGTGTTCCATTTCCCTGCCCGTTAATAGAGTCTAGTTCCGGAGGGCCTTGTTGGAGCATTGTTGAAACTGTTTGAAATTCTGCATTTAAAGGAACCGTTTTCTTAATATGGTCTTTGTCTTTTTGACAACTGCTTGACATCATTGTAATAACCCCAAACAAGAAAATGAGACAATAATGTGAGAAAGCAGAAATGAATGCGTTTTTAGTGATAGATACTTGTTTCATGGCTTGTAAATTTTAAATTGAATGAATAGGTAAAAGTATTTTCTGCTTGTATTCGTTTTTAAGTAATTCAACAGGTAAGCATGTTGATGAGGGATTTAACCGTATTTATATTTGTTGTTTGATTGATTGACAATGAATGCCACTGGTTGATGAAACAAAGCTGTTCGTTGATACACCCGAAGTAAAATGCAAATCAGGAAAACGAAAGTTTACCTTTGAAAGAGAACCATATGATGTGACAAGACAAGATTTTATATTATCCGATAAGTTATCTCACCGGGTAACGCGTCACCTGTCGTTCTGGATGGCTTTTGGTTTGATATTCACCATACAAAGTATAGGCGACCCTCTTGGAGGATTTTTTAGCCGAGATTCAGTGATACGCGCATTGAAATTTGACTATTACAATTTGCCGTTTTGTATTGTCTTTGTTTATCTTTTTTCAAACTTCCTGTTCCCTCGCTTTTTGAAAAAAAAGAAATATGCTGCGTTCATAGCAGGTTTCATACTGGTAGCGGCTTTGGGCGTATGGATTAATTACTATGCTACTGTATTTTATTTTCAATCTATATTAGTAAACAACCTAACCATTGCGCAAAAAATTATAGTGGGTAACAATACCGTTTGGTCTGCGATTGTAGCGGGAGGATTTGTCCTAGGGTTTAAACTATCCAAACATTGGTATCTGCAGCAAAATGAAAACATTTTATTAGCCAAACAAAAAGCAAACACAGAACTGAAATTGCTAAAAGCACGTATTCATCCTGATTTTCTTTTTAAAACACTTGATGATATTTATAAAAAAATAAATTCCGGTTCAGACAAATCCCCTTTATTGATTTTGAAATTATCCGAACTGTTGAGCTACCTGCTCTATGAAAGCGGACAGAAACTGGTTCCGTTAGAAAAAGAATTAACTGCTGTTACTGATTTTATTTCTATTTCTAAATTAACAATGCCTGATCGGTTGTTGAGTTTGAAAATTATTGGCAAACAAGACGATAAATTCATACCTCCTCTTCTTCTTTTAACCCTTGTTCAAAACAGCTTTGATGCGGCATTTACAGGTAAAACAGAGTTAATAAAAACAACTATTACCGTATTAGTAAAAGATGATTTGCTAATCTTACTGTTATCGTTTCAGTTTATAAAAAAAGATGATAGCCATGTAGAAAGTTTTAAGGCTTTTGCTCAATCTGAGCAACGCCGGATTAACTTATTATTTCCGGAAAACAACTATATTCTTGAATTATCTAATCAGGGGACCAAAATAGAAGCAAGCCTGATTATTTCATTAAGCCATACCCATATCTCTGCTACATTTAATAACGCAGATCCTGCAAAAAAGGAGGTATATGAAACTACGTGATTTCCTGTTTTCTAAACAGGCGCCAATGCGTTATTACAGGCATATTGCATTTTGGTTATTGCGATACCTTTTTATAGCCCAAATGATCGGCTGCTCGATGTATTTTTTCCGCAACATAAAATTGTTGAAAAGCATCAACATTGCGTTGACTCTATCATTGTATTCGGTTGTAGCAGAAATTATCTTCACATATCTTATCGTTTATTGGCTTATTCCAAAATTCTTTGCATTCAATAAGAAAATTTTTATTGCCATTCTTCTTGTTCTCTCATCCCTTTTAATAATTGCAGAATCTCCGGTTTATATACAATGGTTTAAGTTGGAAGAATTACCCACATATTCCTTTGTATTGATTTGGGAATGTATTATAATCATTACAAGCATGTCGCATGTAATCTGTGGTTTATTTATTGCCTGCCGGTTATTCAAAAATTATTACCTGAAAATGGAAGAGCGTGAAACTTTGATCAGTGAGAATGCCCGTGCAGAAATGCAATTACTCAAAGCGCAGGTTCATCCTCATTTTCTTTTCAATACCCTTAATAATATTTATTCTTTTGCACGCAAAAAATCGCCAGATGCAGGCGATTTGGTTTTGAAATTATCTGATACCCTCAAGTACATGATCAATGATTGCGAAGCTGCGTTAGTACCATTGGAAAAAGAATTGAAATTGATACAGGATTACATCGGGCTTGAAAGGGTGCGGTATGGCGACAGGCTGAATATGGAAGTGGAGTTAAAAGGAGAGTATCAACATACATTACTTGCACCTTTACTGTTGATTCCTTTTGTAGAAAATTGCTTTAAACATGGTGCAAGTAAAATATTGGAACACCCGTGGATAAAATTGAAAATAATGGTTGAGGAGACTACCCTTGATATGTATTTGAGTAACAACAAGCCTTGGCAGGCTCTTCCTCAAAAAGGGAAAAATGGTATCGGGCTTAAAAATGTACAGGAAAGATTGAAATTGCTGTATCCCGGGCAGCATGAATTAACAATCAATTCAACCGCAAATGAATTTTCGATACATCTGATTTTGCCTATCAAGGCTGAACCAATAAAAAGCATTCCCGGATTGAATACAAAACCGGATGAAACATTATTTCAAAATCTCTCTTATGCAAAGTAAAAAGAAAATACATTGCCTTTTAGTTGATGACGAGCCGCCGGCTTTAGATGTATTAAAAGATTATATCGCCTCAGTTTCATCGTTACAACTTGCCGGAACCTGCAATGATGCCGTGCAAGCTTTAAATTTATTGCAGGAACAAACCATTGACCTTTTATTTTTAGACATACAGATGCCACACTTACTGGGCACTGACTTTATCAGGACACTTAAAAATCCACCGAAAGTTATCTTTACTACGGCTTACAGAGAATTTGCAATAGAAGGGTTTGAACTGGCAGCAGTAGATTATTTATTAAAGCCCATTTCGTTTGAACGGTTTTTAAAAGCCGTAAATAAAGTAATGGAGACCAGCCTGAAATTGACAGGTAATTATGACCTCAGTTCAAGTGAGCAAAATAATCTTCCTGATGCATTTATTAATGTGCGTGCAGACAGAAAAAACTTTAAAATTCTGCTTAATGATATTTTATATATTGAAAGCTTGAAAGAATATATTAAAGTGACCACTACTACAAAAAACATTATAACAAAACAATCCATATCCTCTTTGGAAATATTACTGCCCAAAAGTGCTTTTATAAGAATTCACCGGTCATTCATTGTTGCGATAAATAAAATTGAATCTTTTACGAGTGATTCAATCCAAATAGACAGACAAGAATTGCCTATTAGCCGTATGTACCGCCATGAAGTAGAAAAAATTCTGAATGTTTGAATAAATGCTATTTGTGCTATTAAAAATAGAAAGAAGCCACAAGGGTGCTTTTATAAAAGTTATAGAAATAAATAATAAATACAAACAAGCATTATCGTGTTCAAAAAACTATTTCAGTAGCCAATTTTATTATTACATATCTGTTTGGTATTGTAGTAAATTCTCATGTTCCTGCTGTTGTAGTCTCGTTACTATATTGTATTATCAGCAAATCACCCGGTTTACAAATTCTCTTTTCCAGTTTCAGCCTCTAACCTTAACACTTCCCTTTCAATATCCTTCCTTTCTCCGCAATGTCCCGAAGCGGAGACATTGCGGAGAAGAAAAAGGGCGAGATTAGCCGCTGTGCCGGAGGAGTATGGGTATTCTTCGGCAGCGTTTTATATGACAGGTAAAAGTGAGTGGACGTTTTTATCTCATTATATGGGTTAACCTGTCGAGATTAGTTGTTAATAAGACGATGCGGTTTTGTTGTTGGGGAAGAATACCAACAACGGCGCAAAAATTAAATACAAATCGCTTTTCGTAGCTGGAAGCTACTTCCGAAGTCAAGCGTATATGCAATCTACGCGCTCAGTGTAACTGCTTCATCGTTTATTATAAACTACGGCGGTTTGGGTAGCTGCTCTATTGATTTTGATAAACTAGCATGAGTTAAAGTTGCGAGAAGAAGTGCTGAGATAATTTAAAATGATAAAACAAGATTTTACAGAAAAGCTTAACTTTAATAAAGTTTTTCCTTAAAGCCACAAATTTTAATAGTACTATTCTCCTGTGTATATCTATTAAAATTATTAAACAATCTACCCCAATCTGCGAACTATGGATGCCCCATTTAACTGGAATTCACTAATACAAGGTATTAATTACAATGGTATAGTACCGGTTATTGGAAATGATCTTTCTGTAATTCGACTGAAAAAAAGTGCCATTCAGCGATCAGACTACTATGATTCTATTTTAAGTGCGGGACAGGAAACTGAAGAATACATTTTTATTAATTTGTACAAATACCTATCATTTAAATTATGGGAAACCTATGGTTTGGGCACTATACCAGCCCCGCTAACTCTTAACAATATAACATCGATCTTACAAAGAAATGATGTAAAAGAAAATCAAATTAATAATCTTATATGTAACGAAATAGTGAGGCTAACTGATGAACAAATTTTACTTGAACCCTATCGAAAACTTTCACGTATTAGTGGCTTTGAAACCTATATAACTGTAAATTTTGATAACTTTCTTAAAAGAGCATTTGAAACCGAAAATAAGCACCTCAACAAATCTTTCAACTTCTATATTCCCATAGATGCAGTAAGTCCAGATGATAAAAGAGATGTTGCGCTTCCCAAAATTTATAATCTAATGGGAAGTATAGATGGATTTAAATTTGCTCTATCCGATGAGGATGCCCTAGAATATCTATATAGATTACAAGATACTACAGATAGCTATACTAAAGAATTATTCGATTCTATAAATCATAAAGACCTTTTGATTATTGGAAGTAGTTTTCCAGACTGGTTTATGCGCTTTTTTATTCGTATCATATCAAATGAGCGGTTTAAAAATGGCGAGAAAGCTAAGTATGTTACCTGTGACCAAGCATTTTCAAATACAGAACTAATAACATTCCTTAGAAATAATTCTATAAAGGTTATTCCAATTAACGTCCAGAACTCTGAATTAAATAATACTAAAGTTTATAAAAGTTCTATCGAATTTGTTGATGAACTTTTTGAACGGTGGAACGCAACTACTTCAGCAGATAACTTAAGACAGCGTTTTAAAGAACAGCTTTTTATAAGCTATTCCAGAGACGATAAAAATGTAGCTGAAAAACTAAAGAATGAATTTAATAGAAATGGCGTAAGGGTCTTTTTTGATACAGATACTCTTAAAACAGGCGATCGTTTTAATCAGCTTATTATTGAGTATATTAAAGATTGTGACTTTTTTCTTCCTATTATTTCGAAAAATGCTATTGAAAATACTGACCGGTATGTTTATGATAAGGAATGGAAGAGGGCAATTATATTAGATAGTTATAAAAACAGTTCTTACATCCGCCCATTTATTATTGATAGTACATCTCCAACAGACACGCGTATTCCTGAAGAATTTAGAAATTTAAGCATTACCCACATTGAAGGTATTGATAATTTTAGTGCAGTTGTACGCAAATTTATACAAGAAAACAATTTAACCCCAATTCTATCCTGACATGGAAGGTAGCAGTATTGATAATAAAGTTCAAGATGCTGTTAATAAGCAACGTCCATTCTTAGGATTAAGCTCTTATGAAGAAAAGAATAAATTACAGTTTGGTGGTCGTGATAATGAGATAAAGGAGTTGTTTGATCTGGTTGAAAAAAATGGTCTTACGATTGTTTTCGGTAAATCAGGAATTGGCAAAACCTCGTTAATAAAAGCTGGTCTTATACCCGAACTTCAAAAGAATTTTTATTTTCCTATTTACGTAAGAATTGATTTTTTATCTTCTATTTCACCCCTTAACCAGCTAAAAGTATTAATCTATAACAGTCTAAAGGTATTTGATACAAAAGCTCCTGAAATCAACGGTGTAAGCCTATGGAAATACTTTCACGATTTACAGCTAAAAGAAGGCATTGTTATACCGGTATTGATACTTGACCAATTCGAAGAGATATTTACGTTAGGGCAAAACGAAAGGGAAGAGATTTCGGAATTTATTACAGAGTTATCTGATTTGTGTGAAAACCGGGTTCCATTGGCAGTTCAGGAACAATATAAAGACAGGTCTGATGTAAACTTTTCTTATCACTCAAGACAGTCTTATCGCGTAATATTAAGTCTACGAGAAGATTATCTTGCTCAGGTTGAAAGCTTTAAAACTTACTTGCCTTCCTTGAAAAATAGCCGGTTTCGCGTAATACAAATGACTATAGAACAGGCATTGGATGCAGTGATTAAGCCTGCTAATGGACTAATAGAAACCCGTGCTGCATCTGAAATAATTAGAAAGCTACCTGGCATTTCTGAAAGAGATTTTGATAGTTTGTTAAATAGGGAAAGTGATTCAAAGAAATTTGTAGTTGAGCCATTTTTATTAAGTCTAATCTGCTACCAGGTAAATGAAAAGCGTATTGAAAAAGAGTTGGAGAAGATCAGTTTGGAACTTGTTTCTCAATTTGATATTACCGATGTCATTACTTCTTTTTACAACAATACAATAAAAAGTTTTGATGAAAATGTTCAGCGGGGCATAGAAGATACGTTATTAACAGAAGCCGGTTTTCGGAAGCTGGAATCGTTGGAAGAGTTGATTTTTAAATACGCTATCACCAACAAAGACATCCAGCAATTAATAGATAAAAGGATTGTAAGAAAAGAGCTGCGCAATGGAGTTGAATATGTAGAATTGATTCATGATGTATTGGCACCGATAATCAAACAGAAAAGAGATGAAAGGATAAAAGCACAACATGAAAAAGAAAAAAATGAAACCGTCAGGCTTGCAATTATACAATACAGGACTAAAAGAAGAAATGTTATTAAAACAGCATTGTTCGTTTTAGTTCCTATTATAATATTTATTGGGTATTCTTATTATAAGAATGCTGTAAATGCAAACCGGTTTGAAAATATTGCTTTTGCACAAAGGTTATTACTTACATCACAGAACTTGGCTGTAAACAATGCTGATTATCAAGTTGCAGCACTTATCTCAAGGGTCGCTTTCCTTATTAATAAAGAAAATAAGGGAGAAAATGATGATATGTTTTATAATTCAATGCACACGAGGTTAAATGACTTAAATTATAATTTTGCTTTTGCTATTCCTGATACTAGCCAAATAAGGGTTATTGCAACTCCGGATAATGACATTTTTTATATTGGATATGAAGATGGGAAAATTTTTAAACAATCTTTAGCAGATAGTACCGCACAACTTTTTTGTGACCTTAAAGAAAAAATAACGAGTATAGCAACCAGTCCGGATAAAAAATACATGGCTGTAAGTGGAATATTCGATAGCGTTTACTTTTTCGATTTGTCAAGAAAAGTCCCGGCAAGTATTGCACTGTTCACTAATGATACTGTTGGTAATGGTAAATCAGTGTGTTTTACAAATGATGGAAAGCTGATTTTACGTTTGGATTCAAGTATCATGGAGTGGGAAGTCAATTCAACGCAGCCCATAATATGGAATAAAAGAAAAGAAGTTACACTTGTGAAAACAGAAGCGATAACAGCAAGTAACACAATTGAATGGAATAAAACTTATCTCGAATACCAACCTAAAGTTGCATTTAACTGCCTATCGGCATTTAAGGATAAAATTGCAGTGGGTATGGACTCCTCACTGATTTTAATAATAAAGGATAGTTTGATAAAAATCAAATCAAATGATTTAGGCATAACGTCCTCAATTACATTCGATCCTGGAAGTAATTATTTATATATAGGAAATAATATCGGCTCTATATGTCGTATGTCTTTACATAATTATCAAATGGAATTTAATCAGAACCAATCAACCCGAATTTACAATATTGTTTGTAGCAGCGATGGCATTTATGTAGCATCTGCTAGTTTAGATGGAAGTGTGGTTATCTGTAATACACAAAAGGAATGGGGCTCACTAAATGTATTGCGTTTATTTTTAAGTAAAACTGAAGCAAATGCTTACGGTCTTGCGTTTGGCAAAAGCAACGAATATATATTAGCAGGTTACTCTAATGGTCACGTCTATAAGTGGCCTGTAAGTTCACAAATCCTTGCTCAGCTTATTTGTCAAAATGTTACTAATGCCAGCTTTGACACGACTATCTGGAGAAAATATCTGAGTAGTTATATATCGTTTAGAAAAATGAAAAATTATGAGTGTAATAGCAGCAATAATTATTAACTAACGTTAACTTCATTAAAACAATGCCTTACCTAAGAAAAAATCTAAGATTAGCGATTCAGTTTTCTTTTTGCCTCTTTTGTTGTATGCTATATCAATTTAAACTCAAGGGGCAGGATTGCCAGCAGCACGCTATAGATGAAATAAATAAAAGAGGATCTGGTATTCCTGAGAATATAATTAGCTTTTATGAACCATGTATAAATAGTATAGAAAAAGATTACTTTAATGGCAGGAAACAGAACATAGATAACTTAGCTTTTAGTGAAGATGAAATGAGTATTAAAACAAATATTTTAAAATTGAAAGCTGATTCAACAGCCAATCAAAAACAGCTAAGTTCTCTAAAACAGGCAAAAAAAACAGATTCAATTACTAATGCGCAGAAAAAGATTAATAAGCAATTAAATGAGCAATATAAATTATTAGATAGGGTTTTAGATAGTTATAAATCAACCCTGCTCACCTCATTTACAAATCTAGTGACATACTGGGACAATAGGGATAAGGATGAAAAAGCAAAACAGTATAAAGAACGGATTCAAGCGCTCAAAAAATAAAATAAAAAGTAATTTTAAGTTAGTTAAACATGCTATAATAGCTTTCTATTCACTATAGTAAAAGCCAAACATTGTTAAAGAAAGAATTATGAAAACAAATCAACGATTTTTTACAAAGTTATTGCTGATTGCATTTTTAATTTCACTTAATGTAATTACAAAAGCACAATCTTGCAAGGATTCATACAACAACACTCTCAGCATTTATAAAAAAGGTCAATTTGAAAGCATAAATGACTATCTAACCAATTGCATCAATGAATTCAAAAATAATAGGTTAGATTATATTGGAAATAGAAATGGGAAAAATATAGATCTTGTTTTCAAAGTGTACAAAATGATTATCAATTCTTATAAAAATATTGACAAAGACAATTTAGCTAAAAAAAAGCTGGATGAATTAAAAGAATTTATTGGTAACGCATATACTCCAGATCAGATTCAACAACGAATAGATAATACTTCGTTAGACTTTATAAGATGAAGCGTATAGAATTATCATATACTCGTTATTGCCTGAACCCGCAATGTTTTTATAGGTTAGCGCAGCTGCACCTCTAAGCAACAAATAGAAATAATTCTCTGAAACTCTTTCGAAGAGGACATAACAAACCTTAACACTTCCCTCTCATCCAAAAGCATTAAATCATTCGCCCACACCAAAATCTTTCAGTACCTTTGCGCACTCAAAATTTAGTAAAAGAAGACCTTTATGGCGGACTTAAAGTATCAACGAAATTTCGGGATTGCTGCGCACATTGATGCGGGCAAAACCACTACTACCGAGCGTATCCTGCACTACACCGGTATGATTCATAAAATTGGTGAAGTGCACGAAGGTGCTGCTACCACGGACTGGATGGAGCAGGAAAAAGAAAGAGGTATTACCATTACTTCTGCTGCTGTAAGCTGCCAGTGGAACTTTCCAACCGTAAAAGGAAAGGATACACCAGAAACAAAAAGCTACTATTTTAATATTATTGATACTCCGGGCCACGTGGATTTTACCGTTGAGGTAGAGCGTTGTATGCGTGTGCTGGATGGCTTGATTGCCTTGTTTTCTGCCGTTGATGGTGTTGAGCCGCAATGTGAAACCGTTTGGCGCCAGGCTAACCGTTATAAAGTTCCGCGCATTGGTTTCGTAAATAAAATGGACCGTAGCGGTGCCGACTTCTTAATGGTGGTTCAGCAGGTGAAAGACATGCTGGGCGCAAAAGCCGTTCCGTTGCAATTGCCCATTGGTGCGGAAGACGACTTTAAAGGTGTGGTGGATCTGATTAAAATGAAAGGCATTATCTGGCACATGGAAACAGAAGGCATGACCTTCGATGAAATTGAAGTGCCCGCCGATATGCTGGAAGAAGCACAGGAATGGAGAGCAAAACCTGATAGAAGCCGTTGCTGAATATGATGACAAATTGTTGGAGAAATTCTTTGATGATCCGAATACCATTACAGAAGATGAAATGCATGAAGCCATCCGCAAAGCTATGTATTGATTTGAGCATCGTGCCGATGATGTGCGGTTCTTCATTTAAAAATAAAGGTGTGCAAACCGCATTGGATGCTGTTTGTCGTTACCTGCCTGGCCCGTTGGATATTGAGGCTACTGTTGGTACGAATCCTGATACCGGTGCTGAAGAAGTGCGTAAGACCGACCCGAAAGAACCGTTTGCAGCATTGGCGTTTAAAATTATGACCGATCCGTTTGTGGGTCGTCTGGCATTCTTCCGTTGTTATAGCGGTCATTTGGATGCAGGTTCTTATGTATTGAATGTAAGAAGCGGCAAAAAAGAACGCATCAGCCGTATCATGAAGATGTTTGCCAACAAGCAAAACCCGATTGATTTTATTGAAGCAGGTGATATTGCGGCAGCAGTTGGTTTTAAAGAAATCAAAACCGGCGATACACTTTGCGATGAAAATCATCCCATCGTTTTGGAAAATATGTTTATTCCTGAGCCGGTTATCGCTGTTGCTGTTGAACCAAAAACACAGGCAGACGTTGATAAAATGGGTATGGCAATTGCAAAGCTGGTAGAAGAAGATCCGACCTTGCGTGTAAATACTGATGAAGAAACAGGTCAAACCATTCTTCGTGGTATGGGCGAGCTTGCACCTTGAAATCATCATTGACCGTATGCGTCGTGAGTTTAAAGTAGAAGTCAACCAGGGTGCGCCGCAGGTGGCTTATAAAGAAGCGTTTGGCAAAACCATTGAGCACCGCGAAATGTTGAAAAAGCAAACGGGTGGTCGTGGTAAATTCGCCGATATTCAGTTTGAATTTGGTCCTGCCGATGAAGAATGGATGAAAGAAAACGAAGGCAAGCATTTCCAGTTTGTAAACGATTTGTTTGGTGGTTCTATTCCTAAAGAATTTATTCCTGCTATCGTCAAAGGTTTTGAAACATCAATGACAACAGGTGTTCTGGCGGGTTACCCGGTAAACAACATGAAAGTTCGTGTGTTTGATGGTTCTTACCATGATGTGGATTCCGATTCTATGAGTTTTGAATTGTGTGCCAGCAGTGGTTTCCGCGAAGCAGGCAGAAAAGCAAAACCTGTTTTGTTAGAGCCGATCATGAAGATAGAAGTGATTACACCTGACCAATACATGGGTGATGTTACCGGCGACTTGAACCGTCGCCGCGGTATGCTGGAAGGTATGGACAGCCGCGGCAATGCACAGGTAATTAAAGCCAAAGTACCGCTGAGCGAAATGTTTGGTTATGTAACACAATTGCGTTCCTTATCATCGGGCCGTGCTACTTCTACCATGGAGTTTAGTCACTATTCACCGGCTCCCACCAACATTGCCGAAGAAGTAATTGCGAAGAGTAAAGGCAAAGTGAAAGTGGAAGATTAGTAGGATTGAATAATTAATATTTAAGATTGAATATTAGAAGCCCGTTCAAATGTTGAACGGGCTTTTGTTTTTGCATGAATTTTATATTTGGTAATTATAAATTTTTCTGTTTATGAAAATGATCTTTGTTTTTATCACTTTTCTTTTTGTAAAAAGTGTTTCTGCACAAACAGATACCGGCAAAGTGATTCTTGACAGAAAATTGTCCTGGTCTGATTTTACGGGTGAAGTGGATAAAAGCTCCACATTTTCAGCAATGACATACTGGTCTGTCAATTTTAGTTATCATGCGAAGTGGCATCAATCAGATACGGCTTATGTAACCTTTACCATTTTGCCTCGTTTTGAAAGCAGATCCTGGGTAAAACGAAATCTGAAATCTGATGAACTGCTACAACATGAACAGGGACATTACGACCTTGCCATTATCTGTGCTGAAATGATGAAAGAAAAATTTGCGTCTTTTACATTCTTTAAAAATGATTATGCGCAAAAAATAGATTCTATTTTTCAATCTACGCTGCAACTGGTAAAACAAATCGAATTACAATATGACGCAGAAACAAATCACATGTTGAACCGCGAAGAGCAGAAAAAATGGAATGGCAATATCAAAAACTTATTAGCAAAAGTTCCGGATATAAACCATGACAGGTAATGATTAGAGAATGTAAATATTGTTATGCACCCGTTCAACAGTAAACGGGCTTTTTTGCACAAAAAATACGATGATGAATTCACTCAATCAGATTGATTGTGTTGCCCGATTGAGATACATTTTTTGTGCAAAAACAAAAATGCAGTTGCGCTAATTAAAGTCAATGTTTTTGCATTATCACTTCAGCATTTACACAGAATTCCTCTCTACGTTTGTTTCAAAAAACAATCGCACAACAACACTCATTTTCCGACAAAAACAAACTCTTTATTTCTCTGGTTAATGAAGGTTTTTACACAATGATAAAATGCTATTTTTTGTTTTGCGCAACAATGCCATAGTAAGAGATCGCTTGTTTGCTGGTAGGCGTTACCTGCAAAGTGGCATAGCCTTTTTTGGAAACGTTCAAATACATCTGTTGCACATCCGAACGGTCTTTCGGTTTGATAACAACCATGTAACGGCCTTTTTTCTGTGGCAAAACAGAGTAGTCAAAATGATATGAAACAAAATGCAATCCGCCTTCAGTTGAACCATACGCAGGAGCCACATATGCTACGCCGTAATAAGGCAAATCGCAAAGCAAAGTATCATTGCGAAGCGTAAGCATGTAAAGTGAAGTGAGGTTGATTTGCCTGCCCGACATGGGTTGTGCAAATTGCGCCGTGAAGGAAAACTGTTTGGAATTTAAAAGGCTTTGCATATCGGATGTTGATGGCTGCGCCAAAGCATGGCTAACATTCATCACCACAAAAAATAAAGAGACTAAACAATATTTGCTTTTCAAATAAAACGGGATGCGCAATTTTTTCACGACATACAAAAATCCGGTAACAGTTCTCATAGTTATCATTTTATTAGGCGGAGCATTCGCTTACAGCAAAATGCAAACCGCTTTGTTTCCTGAAATTACGTTTCCAAAAATAAAAATCATAGCCGATGCCGGTGAGCAACCCGTTAGCAAAATGATGATAACGGTTACGCGACAACTCGAAGCTGCTATTAAGCAAATACCCGATTTGCAAACGGTGCGCAGCACTACCAGTCGCGGCTCCTGCGAGCTATCTGCGTTTCTCAACTGGGATGCCGATGTGAACCTTGCGCAGCAACGCATCGAATCAAAAATCAGCGAAATCCGCAACACGCTTCCTGCCGGTGTAAATATAACGGTGGAACGAATGAATCCTTCGATTCTGCCCGTAATTGGTTATTCATTAGAAAGCCACAGCCGCTCGCCAATTGATATGAAGCTATTGGCTTTATACACCATAAAGCCTTACCTGTCGAGGGTTGCAGGCGTTGCCGATGTGCGCGTGATTGGTGGCAAAACAAAAGAGTACGAGTTGCTTCTCAACCAGCAAAAAATGAATGCACTCGGCATTACGCCTGATGCCATCAACACATCGTTGAGCCAAAATAATTTTGTTCAATCGAATGGTTATCTGAATGATTACCGGCAGATGTATCTTACCGTTACGAATGCTTCGGTAAACTCGTTACAGCAATTGCAGAATGTAGTGCTGAGCAACAACAGCAAGCGCATTGTGCTGCTGAAAGACATTGCCGATATTCAGATTAAAGATGCCAAAGAGTACATAAAAATCAACGCTAACGGGCGCGAGGGCTTATTGCTTGCCATCATCAAACAACCCAACGCCAACCTCATTCAGCTTTCGGACCAAATGAAGATTGAGGTAAACAATTTAAGAAAGATATTGCCGAAAGATGTTCTCATCAAACCGTATTATGTACAAGCCGATTTTGTGAACGATGCGGTGAAAAGCGTTACTGATAGTTTGTGGATTGGATTGTTGTTAGCCATCGTTGTTGCCATTTTATTTCTTCGTTCAGTGAAAGCGAGCAGCGTGATTTTAGTAACCATTCCGGTTACTCTTTTTCTTACGCTGATTGTATTGTATGCAACGAATCAAACCCTAAATATCATGACCCTGGGCGCCATTGCCGCAGCCATTGGTTTGATAATAGATGATGCGATTGTAGTGGTTGAACAAATTCATCGCACGCATGAAGAACATCCCGGCGAGCCATCGCTTACACTGGTGCAAAAAGCCGTTCGTTATTTATTTCCGGCGATGGTAAGTTCATCATTAAGCACCATTGTTATCTTCCTTCCCTTTGTACTGATGAGTGGCGTGGCAGGCGCTTATTTTAAAGTGATGACCAACACCATGATTATTACGCTGGTGTGTTCTTTTTTTGTTACCTGGCTTGCGTTGCCGGTGATTTATTTATTGTTCTCGAAGAACGGCCCGAAAAAAGAGGCAAAAGAAAAAGCGCATCCGGTACACCGGCAAAAATGGGTTTCGTTCTTCATTCATCATTCTTACATTTCGTTTGGTTTTGCCATTATTTTAATCACTGCGGTGGTGTTGATTTTGCCCCGATTACAAACCGGTTTTTTGCCTGAAATGGATGAAGGCAGTATTGTGCTCGATTACACTTCGCCGCCCGGAACATCGCTCGCAGAAACGGACCGCATGTTGCAGCAAATTGAAAAAGAGATTGTAAAAGTACCTGAAGTAGAAGCCTATTCAAGACGCACCGGAACACAGATGGGTTTTTTCATCACCGAGCCCAATACGGGTGATTATTTAATTCAATTAAAAAAGAACAGAAGCCGTAGTACCGATGAAGTAATTGCCGACATCCGCAAGCAGATAGAAACCTCGCAACCCTCGCTGCGTGTGGATTTCGGGCAGGTGATAAGCGACATGCTGGGCGATTTAATGACATCAGTGCAACCCATTGAAATCAAGATTTTTGGCACTGATCAAACAAGATTGCATGAGCTTTCCAAACAAGTGGCTGATGTGGTAACCAAAGTAAGCGGCACTGCGGATGTGTTCAACGGAATCACCATTGCCGGTCCGTACATCAACCTGCAACCCAACGGTGTAAACCTTGCGCAGTTTGGCATCACGCCGGCCAACCTGCAATACCAGTTGCAAACGGCGTTGGAAGGCAATGTAGTGGGCAGTGTTTATGACCCGCAACAGTTGAGCAACATCCGCATGTTGTATCCTGATAATCGCACATTGACGTTGGATGAAATGAAGCAGTTGCCTATCTTTTTACCCAACGGACAATTGAAGCCCATCGGCTCTTTGGTGAATGTAAATGTTACGGGCGGCGATGCAGAAATTCAGCGCCAGGACATGCAAAACATGGGCGTAGTAACGGCGCGGTTAGACAACCGCGATTTGGGCAGCGCGATGAAAGACATTCAGAAAAATGTGCAAAAACAAATCTCTCTGCCGCAAGGCTACAGCATTGTGTATGGCGGCGCGTATGCCGATCAGCAACAATCGTTTCACGAGTTGCTCATTATCCTTCTTACGTCAAGTTTATTGGTGTTTGGTGTGATTCTTTTTATGTTTAAAGATTTTCGTGTGGCACTCATTGTTTTAACGGTTGCCGTGCTTGGTATTGCAGGAAGTTTGATAGCGTTGTACTTTACCCACACGCCGTTGAATGTGGGCAGTTATACAGGTTTGATTATGATTGTAGGCATCATTGCCGAGAATGCCATTTTTACATTCTTGCAGTTCAACGAATCGCTAATAGAAACCGGCAATGCAGACAGTGCTGTTGTGTATGCCATCTCAACCCGTTTGCGCCCCAAATTGATGACGGCATTGGGCGCCATCATTGCATTAATGCCCATTGCGCTGGGTATTGGAACCGGCGCGCAATTGCATCAACCCCTTGCTATTGCTGTAATTGGCGGCTTTCTTATTGCCTTGCCTTTGTTACTGGTTGTGCTGCCAACCTGGATACATTTATTGTATAAAAACAAAAGGGACGTTGTTGCGGGGTGAGGTGTGAGTCCTGTATTTGAAAACGGTTCAAGCACCGTCTTTCCAATCAACCGGTTTAGCACAGATATTTTACTCTTCAGCATTTGCACAGAATTGCTTTCTACGTTTGTTTTTACAACAATTTCATCGTATGAAAAAACTCATGACCGCCATTGCCTTGTTCATAACTTTTTATGGCATGGCGCAAGAAGCACCTTCGGCTGTAGCCAATTCTTTCACCAAAAACTTTCCGAATACCACAGTAAAAAAGTGGGACAAAGAAGGCGGAAAATGGGAAGCCAATTTTGCAAAAGAAGGTAAAACCATGTCGGCAACATTTACACCTGATGGCACGTTGCAGGAAACGGAAACCGACATAAAAATCAGCGAGCTGCCTGCTGCCGTTACCGGTTGGGTAAAAGCCAATCGCAAAGGTGCAAGTATAAAAGAAGCGGCTGTTATTGAAAGAGGCAACCAGAAACTGTATGAAGCCGAAGTAAAAGGAAAAGATTTGTTGTTCGACACCAATGGCAAATTTGTAAAAGAAGAAAACGATTGAGGTTATTGAAAAAAAGGCAGTTCCAAAAAGCAAACATCCTGAGGTTTGTTTTTGTCGCTTTTTTTGTTACCGGCAATATGGCGAATGCGCAAAGCCTTGCTCGGCTTGATTCTACGCAGGCAACAAAGCCGGTTCAAAGTTATCGGCCAAAGCAAATTACCGTTCAATCTTTTCTCATTCCTGCAGGTTTGATAACAACGGGCGCACTGGGTGTTTCAGGCAAGTTTATTATACCGGATGACAAAATAAAAAGGGCAAGAGACAGGAACTTCCCAACGTTTCATACAAGCCTTGACAACTATTTGCAGTTTGCGCCGATGGCAGCAGGTTATGCTTATCTTATCAACAACAAAGAACATTCGTTTTGGAAATACACAGAAAAAGTGGTGGTAACGGAAGTGGTGGTTACTGTTCTCGTTCAATCGGTGAAGCACATTACCAAAGTACACAGACCTGATGACGATTCGCCTACATCGTTTCCATCAGGTCATACAGCACAAGCCTTTGCAGGCGCTACCATTTTCAGCGATGAATTTGCGCAGCACAATGTTTGGCTCACCGCAACGGCTTATGCAAGTGCAACAGCAGTGGGCGCGTTGCGTATTCTCAACAACCGGCATTGGGCAAGCGATGTGATTGCGGGCGCTGGCTTCGGTATGGCATCGGCTAAATTATCAGAATGGATCGTTCAGCCGCATTATAAACAAAGAAAAATTTCTTATCATTATCAGTTATAAAAATAAAATCTATGAGTAAATTTCTCCTGACAATTGTTGTTTTGTTTTGCCTCTTTTTTCAATCCTCATTTGCACAACAAACAACACCTAAACTGCACACCTCGTTTCACATTAAAAGCAGCGGCTGGTGGGATTATATTTTTGTTGATACCGCATCTAACAAACTCTATGTTTCGCACGGCTCACAAGTGAATGTGTTGGACAAAACCACCGGCGATTCATTGGGCGTTATTCCCAACACGAACGGTGTGCATGGCGTTGCGGTGGTACATTCGCTGAACAAAGGTTTTACCAGCAATGGCAGAAGCAACAACGTAACCGTGTTCGACCTGAACACGCTGCAAGTCCTCGACAGCATTGCCACCGGCGAAAATCCTGACGCCATTTTTTGGGATGATTATTCCAACAAAATCATCACGTGCAATGGCAGAAGCCAGAACCTTTCGGTGATTGATCCATCCACCAACAAAGTGGTGGCTACCATTGATGCAAAAGGAAAACCCGAAACTGCCGTGAGCGATGGCGCGGGCAAAATTTTTATTAATAACGAAGACAAAAGCGAAATTGAAGTGGTGGATATAAATAGCAATAAGCTCGTTGCTTCGTGGCCTATTGCGCCAGGTACTTCCCCATCGGGTTTGGCAATTGACCGAGCTACGAAACGTTTGTTTGCGGGCTGTGATAACAAACTAATGATGGTGATAGATGCCACCAATGGTAAAGTAGTGGCAAAAGTTCCCATCGGGGATGGCTGCGATGGAACAGCGTTCAATCCCCACACAAAGCTGGCATATTCATCTAATGGCGAGGGCACACTAACGGTGGTGAAAGAAGTATCAAAAGATAAGTTTGAAGTTATGGCCAATGTGCCCACCAAACGCGGCGCAAGAACCTGCACGGTAGATACAAAAACAAATACCGTTTACTTACCAACGGCTGATTTTGGAACCGCCCCTGCCGGCGAAAGAAGAGCGCCCATGATACCCGGAACGTTTCAGGTATTGGTGGTAAAGTGATTTTAGGTGCAAAACCAAAAGCCGTATAATTTCTTTCTTTAAAATTCTCCCGCAGATAGCGCAGATGATCGCAGAGGAAATAGGAAACTTCTGCCTATCCATCGCTATCTGCAGGAGAATTTTGTTTAAACGCTAAAGACCCTCCCTACATCTTATCATCTCTCTTGTCAACGAAACCTCATATTTTTCCATCCTCATCACTAAGCCGCTCTCCTGTTATACCTTTGCCTTAATATTATTGAATATGTTGGACAGTATTGAAAGTGCGATAGACGACATTAAGAAGGGCAAGCTGGTAATTGTTGTGGATGATGAAGACCGCGAAAACGAAGGCGATTTTATTACGGCTGCGCGAAATGTTACGCCCGAGATCATCAACTTTATGAGCAAGGAAGGCAGGGGTTTGATTTGTGCGCCTATTACCGAAGAACGCGCCGATGAACTGGAACTTCCGCTGATGGTACATAACAATACGGCTTTGCACGGAACACCATTTACCGTAAGTGTTGATTTGCTGGGTCATGGCTGCACTACCGGCATCAGTGCACACGACAGAGCCGCTACCGTACAGGCTTTAATTAACCCCGAAACCAAACCTGTTGATTTAGGTCGCCCTGGTCATATTTTTCCCTTACGAGCCAAAAGCAGCGGCGTTTTGCGCCGCGCCGGTCATACCGAAGCTACCACCGATTTGGCAAAGCTGGCGGGTTTTGAACCGGTAGGTGTGTTGGTTGAAATTATGAATGAAGATGGCTCGATGGCGCGTTTGCCGCAATTAAGAACCATTGCCGATAAGTTCGATTTGAAAATCGTTTCTATTAAAGATTTGATTGCGTATCGTTTAAAATACGATTCGCTGATTGAAGAAATTGTTAGTGTGGATATGCCAACCAGATGGGGCATGTTTAAGCTTGGCTGCATTCAAAGAAAAGAAAACCGGCGCTGAACATTTGGCATTGATGAAAGGCGAATGGGAAAAGGATGAACCCGTTTTAACGCGTGTGCATTCAAGCTGTTTTACCGGCGATATTTTGGGCAGTCTTCGCTGCGATTGTGGCGAGCAACTGCACAAAGCAATGGAGATGGTAGAACGCGAAGGAAAGGGTTTGGTTTTGTACATGAACCAGGAAGGAAGAGGCATTGGCTTGTTGAATAAATTAAAAGCGTATAAACTTCAGGAAGAAGGCATGGATACGGTAGAAGCCAACCTTCAATTGGGCTTTGGTATGGATGAACGGGATTACGGTATTGGTGCGCAGATTTTGCGGCATTTGGGCGTTACCAAGCTTAAACTAATGAGCAACAATCCGCGCAAACGCGCTGGTTTGCAAGGCTATGGTTTGGAGATCGTTGATATCGTACCCATTGAAGTGCCGCCTAACCGGCATAACCACAAATACCTGCAAACCAAGCGTGATAAATTGGGACATGAAATATTGACGGAAAAGAATGAGGCGTTGTGAGGGGATTGAACATGGCTAATGGAACCTATGTTCTTTAGATGTAAGCAAGATGCACTTCCATGAAAGAGATGAGAACGATTTACCGAATCATTCGATATAGCTTATAAATGTATTCTTCAACAAAAGCAATAGAGATAGATATTACTTAAAATCTCCTTCCAATACGGTAACCGCTTCACCATAAATCAAAACACTTCCTTCAAGCAACTCAATAGTCATCATCCCTGTTCTCTCTGAAGATTGAAAAGCTTTTAGTTTGTGCTTATTAAGCTGTATTGCCCAATATTTTGTTAGAAATGTTTGTACTCCACCGGTTACAGGATCTTCATTGGTTCCTGCCCAGGGCCAAAAATACCGGTAATGAAAATCAAATAGGGAGTCGTCAGATTTGGCGGTAACCAAAACACCATTGATACCACTGTAAGAATGAATCAACGCTTGGAAATCGGGCTGCAATTTGGCTAATGTCTCTGTGCCTTTTATTTCAATAAGAATAATTTTATTTTTTGCACTAAACCGCGAGTTTACTTTTTCCTTGATTCCAAGAGCCTTCAACACAACATCGGGAACCTCGATTTCCTCCGTATCATAAACCGGAAACTGCATTACAATTTTCTCATCTCTTTTTTCAATTTTCAATTCAACGTCTTCACAGTTGAAGAAGCTTATCTGCGCTAAGTTAGTAGTATCGAAAATGATTTTCGAAGACGCTAAAGTGGCATGTCCACACAAAGGAATTTCCATTTTTGGAGTGAAGAACCTGATGCTATAAGTATTGAGGGATAGCTTTTTGATAAATGCAGTTTCTGAAAAACCAATTTCAGCAGCAATGCTTTGCATTGTTGTTGCCTCAAGTTCACTTTCTACTATGCAAACCGCAGCCTGGTTACCTTTAAATCTTTGACTCGTAAAAGCGTCTACAAAATATGTCTTCATTGTTCTATTATCGCCACCAAAAATAGCAAACAATTCAAAAATAAATATAACCTTTTACCTCATTAATCACCTACACTCCCTCTTCTGCATCTCCCCTCTTTTGTCTATTCTTGCAAAACAATTTTTCTACATGGCTGCCAGAGAAGACAACTTTCAATCACCTGATTATTTTTGGGTGGATGAACTGCTTACCGAAGAACAAAAATTAATTCGCGATAGCGTAAGAAAATACGTAAAACAAAACATCTCTCCTATCATAGAAGACTACGCACAACGCGCCGAGTTTCCACAGCACATTGTAAAAGACTTGGGTGAGTTGGGTTGCTTTGGTCCTACCATTCCAGAGCAGTATGGCGGCGGTGGTTTGGATTACATCTCCTATGGATTGATGATGCAGGAATTAGAACGCGGCGATAGTGGCGTGCGTTCTACGGCAAGCGTACAAGGCAGTCTGGTCATGTTTCCCATTTATGCGTATGGCAGCGAAGAGCAACGCAACAAATACCTACCAAAACTGGCTTCCGGCGAATGGCTCGGATGCTTTGGTTTAACCGAACCTAACCACGGCAGCGATCCAAGCAGTATGTTGACCAACATTAAAGATGCAGGTGATTGCGTGATATTGAATGGTGCAAAAATGTGGATTAGCAATGCGCCCTTTGCCAATGTAGCCGTAGTGTGGGCAAAAGATGAAGAAGGAACCATTCGCGGATTGATTGTAGAACGTGGAATGGAAGGCTTTTCAACTCCCGCCACGCACAACAAATGGAGCCTTCGTGCAAGTGCCACCGGCGAATTGGTATTTGATAATATAAAAGTGCCAAAAACAAACCTCTTACCCAACGCAAAAGGCTTGAAAGGTCCGCTCGGTTGCTTAACCAAGGCTCGCTATGGCATTGCCTGGGGCGCTTTGGGCGCAGCCATGGATTGCTACGATACCGCACTCCAATACAGCAAAGAAAGAGTGCAGTTTGAACGACCGATTGGCGGGTTTCAATTGCAGCAAAAAAAGCTGGCAGAAATGATAACTGAAATCACCAAAGCGCAATTGTTAGTGTGGCGATTGGGAACTTTGATGAATGAAAACCGCGCCACGCCGCAACAAGTGAGCATGGCAAAACGAAACAGTTGTGAAATTGCCACAAACATTGCGCGCGATGCCCGCCAGATATTAGGCGGTATGGGCATTACCGGCGAATACAGCATCATGCGCCACATGATGAACTTGGAAAGCGTAATTACCTATGAAGGCACACACGACATTCATTTGTTGATAACGGGAATGGATATTACGGGTTTGAATGCATTTAAATAAAGACGAAGCCCCCGCCCCCTGAAGGTGGAACCGTAAACAACGTAACTAAAATTTACTTTGATTATAATTTTAAAATGAATCAACCTCAAAATGAAACTCACGCTGCTACAAGCTCTCCGCCTACGGCGGACGGAGGTGGCTTGGCTTCCCATCTTTTTTTAATTGGTTTGATGGGCTCCGGAAAAACCTATTGGGCACAAAGATTAGCAGCGTTGCTGCGAATGGATTGGATTGATTTGGATCAGCAAATAGAAAAAGCTACGGACATGACTATTCGCGAAATATTTGCCACGGAAGGCGAAGACTATTTCAGGGCAAAAGAGCGCGATACTTTGCAACAGTTATCATCGGTTAACAATCTTATCGTGGCTTGCGGCGGCGGAACGCCTTGCTTTTACAACAATATGGAATGGATGAACAACAACGGCATCACCATCTGGCTGCATCCTGATGTAGATGAAATGGTAACAAGGCTAAAAAGAGGCAAAACCAAACGTCCGTTGATTGCGCACCTGGATGATGAAGAACTGAAGCAGTTTGTAATTGACAAAATAAAAGAGCGCGAGCCGTTTTACTCAGGGGCAAAACATCATCTTCATGGCAACGATATTTCTTTAGAAACCTTTACTAAATTGTTTGTTCATGTATAAATCATTTTTATTCATAGCGGCTTTGCTGGGTGCATTGTCAGTTATACTCGGTGCTTTTGGTGCTCATGCTTTAAAGAAAGTAATACCCGAAGATGCGTTGCAAATTTTTGAAACAGCCGTTCGCTACCAGTTTTATCATGTGTTTGCATTGGCGTTGGCAGGCATGTTATTTCAATCTTATACCAATCAATTCATGCGCTGGGCAGGCATTTGTTTTATTATTGGTATCGTTTTGTTTTGCGGCTCTTTGTACCTGTTAACGTATGCGAAAGCGGTTCAATCTTCTTCGTTTCGTTGGGTAGGTCCCATCACGCCATTGGGTGGTTTGTTTTTTATAGTGGGATGGATTTTATTGGCAATTGGCATTTTGAAATGAATGAGGATGTGATGAAACAAGTAGAATCATAGGAACATAAGAAAAGCACAACTTGTCCGCCGTGGCGTATAGACAAATTCTATGTAAAACCTATGTGTCTGTTGTGTCTGTGTGTTTCAATTATCATTGCAACACTTTTTTGTTTTTGTAGTAAAAATGAGGACTCAACATCAATTGAACTTTTCATCACTGCGCAAACTCCTTTTCTCCATTCTCCGCGGTTAAAAGCTTCACAATATCAAACCAAAGCACAATCATGATTTCTTACACAACACAAATCAAGAAGTTCGATAAGCAAGGCGAAAAAACCGGCTGGACTTACATTGAAATTCCTGCCCACATTGCAGAGCAGTTAAAGCCCGATACAAAGTCTCTTTTCTGGTAAAAGGAAAACTGGATGCTGTTGCAATCAAAGGCGCCAGCTTGCTACCCATGGGCGGTGGTAATTTTATACTGCCTTTGAAAAGCGACATGCGCAAAAAATTGGGCAAAAACAAAGGTGCCATGTTAACAGTGCAATTAGAAAAAGATGACGCACCTTATCAGATAAACAAAGATTTATTAGACTGCCTGAACGATAATCCCATCGCGGCTTTGCACTTTAATAAACTACCCGGCTCGCACCAAAAATATTTTAGCAAATGGATTGAAAGCGCCAAAACAGAAACCACCAAAGCCAAGCGCATTGCACAAGCCGTGGAAGCAATGCAATACCAATTATCTTACGCCGAAATGATCCGCAAAAACAAAGAAGACAAAGCCTTCTAATCCATCAACGCTTTGGTGCCCAACAACACATCATCATTTTTCAAAGCTTGGTAAACAGCAACCGAACTGGCAAAGTTTGTCCACACTGTCAGAGGCAGATAGCACAACGCTGTTTGCTTATCTTCTTTCGATAACCAAACAAAACTTGTAGTGGAAAAAATAGCATCGGTTACCGTCCACACAGCAGCCAGCACCACACTTTTTTTATTGAAATAAACATAAGTAAACGAAAAGAAAATTGCCCAAATGCCGCCTTGCAAAAGGAGTAAGGTTTTGGTTTTGCCCTTATTTTCTTTAAGCAGACGTTGCAATGCCAGTAATACAAAAAAATTGTTGATGGTCCATGCCGGTGCAAACAACCATGCAGGCGGCGCCCAGGGTGCTTGCTTCAATGTTTTTGTGTACAATTGGGTTTCGTTTTTATGCGACATCAGGCTCGACAAACCGCCTACAAACGAAGTGGCAAGAGACAACAACCCAACTTCCCACCAGGTAAGTGTTATAAATTTTTTGGTGATCATACAATGCCGGTTTTTTCAACCAAAATGTAAATATGGTGCCATAAGTTAAACCATATGGTAAGAGATGCGGGAATAAAATGCAAGCTATCGGAAAACTGCAATTACAAGCATAAGGCTAAAGCTGATCGGCGATATAAAATAAAAATTTGTATAAAAACAAATGCTAACCAACTGAAAATAAAGATTTATTATAGCCGTACCGGAAATTGTTACAACTTTATCTTTTGTTATATCATTTTATAAACATCAAAAACCATTGCTATGTCACTTAATCTTTTAGAAACAGTGAAAGACATCTTCAACCAACAGGTAATTACCAACACTGCTTCAGCACTCAACGAAAATGAAAGCAGCGTTTCAAAAGCTGTATCGGCAACTGTGCCAGCCATTCTTAGCGGAATCATTGCAAAAGCCACTTCCGGCGATCATGGCCCGGGTACTATTTTAGACCTTGCCGCAACGTCTCACAACGGCGGTTTTCTCAACAACATTAGCGGCTTTCTCGGTTCCAACAACAGCCTTTTGAGCCGTGGCATTGACATGCTGAAAAACATTTTTGGCAATCACTCCGATAGCATTGCGTCTGCAATTTCTAATTATGCGGGCATCAAACAATCGTCGGCTACTTCATTGATGGGTACCGTGGCTCCGGTGGCATTGGCTGCGATTGGCGATCATGTTCATCAAAACGGACTCAACTCCATGAGCTTAACCAATTGGCTTCAATCGCAAAAGAATACCATTGTAAATGCCTTGCCAGGCGGGTTAAGTTCATCGTTATCAGGCTTGCTGGGTTTGGGCACATTGGGTGCAGCAGCATCGAATGTAACATCAACAGCTTCTTCAACAGCTTCATCGGCAGTTCATACTGCAGAAAATTATGTTGAGAAAAAAAGCGGCAATCGTTTTTTGATTCCGATATTGCTAGCAATCGGCGCGCTTATCCTGATTATTTATTTGTTGAAAGGATGCGGCAGACCATCAACAAGCGAGGCTGTTGCTACCGATACAACTAAAACCGTGAAAACCGATACAACAACAACGGCACCCATGATGGCGAAGCCTGAATCCATCAAAGTAAAACTGCCCAACGGCGTTGAACTGGATGCTTACAAAGGCGGCATTGAAGACCAGTTGGTGGCTTTCTTAATGACCGATTATAAAAAGCTGGGCGCCGATTCGCTGAAGAACAAATGGTTTGATTTTGACAATCTTACTTTCAAAACCGCCAGTGCCGAAATCACGCCTGAAAGTCAGCACCAGATTGATAACATCACCGCCATTTTAAAGGCATTTCCAAAAACCAAGGTGAAAATTGGCGGCTATACCGATAAGACCGGCAACGAAGAAGGAAACAAAAAGTTATCGAATGCCCGCGCTGCTTCGGTGCGCAGTGCTTTGGATAAAACCGGCGTTGGTTCGCAGGTTACCGGCGCAGAAGGATATGGTTCGCAATATGCCAAATACGCTGCCGATGCACCGGATAGCGACCGTGTAAAAGACCGCCGCATTTCGTTGAGTGTAAGAGAATAAGTCTTAAAATAATTTATGCAAAAACAAAAAGGATGATCACAACTTGATCATCCTTTTTGTTTTTGCACATTTTTTTACAATGCAGTTTTATTTCCGCAATAGTTTGTCTCTGATTTCACGCCAGGTAATTACCTGTATGCCATTTTGCTTCAACAACTGTTTGCACTTTTCACTTGTAAAGAAATTAAAGTCTTTCTGCCTCCATTCCGCACCATAATCAGGATGGTCAATCGTAACAGCTTTCATCTCGCTATCATCATAAGCAGCATGTAAAATAATCAGGTGCACACCTGGTTGTAATCTATTTAAAATGCGGGTATAAAAAGCTTCTGTACCGCTTTTATAATCGGGCGGATTTTCAATGTAAATGCTGTCAATCACAACATCCTTATCGTTGATTTCATTCTCATGGCTCAGAGTTAAAATCAAGCTGTTCAGCATTACCGGCACTTTGTATTCTCTGCCGAGTTTTATGAGCACTTTCAGGTAATCATCCTTAGCATACAAAGTTCCCATGTGCGAATCGAAATGTGTAAAATCAATACCAAACTTTCTGGCTCGTTCTATTTGCGCACGCAGTTCTGTTTCCACTTCTTCCCCATTTCCTTTTATCAAAACCGAATCAACACCTGGAAATAAAAATCCGTTTGCATCTGTCAGGTGCGGCACTTGTTCGCTGTTTGCTACCGGTTTCCATTTTAAATATTTCCATTCGCTGGTAAGCGTAAGATGCAAGCCAAAATCGGCTTTCGGATGTGCGTTTGCATACGCTGCCACTTCAGGAAACCAGGGCGTAGGAACCATGATGCTTCCTGAGCTTACCGAGCCATGTTCGATGGCATAAAAGCTGGCAGCATTTTCGGAATGTGAAACGCCCCAATCATCCGCGTGAATGATCAACAGCTTTGCATTTTTGGAATAGCCTAATTTTTCCTGAAGTGTTGTGGTTTGTGCAGTGGTGATGAATGCAATGAAAAGGCAAGTAAGCGTTAGTAGTTTTGTTTTCATAAGAGCTAAAGTAGGAAGTTTTGATGAGTGAAAAAGAATAGGATTTTGATTTGTAATGGCTGAAAGCCTTTGTTAGTAAGAGTTGCAGTCAATAACAATTCAGCTTATACCACAAAATGATTGCAAAAACAAACAAGCCAATAACAATGTTATCGTATCAATACTACAGTTCCGGTAAATGCTATCGTTTTCTTTTCGCACTCCACTTCTATCTTATAAATATATGTATCAGCAGGCAACGGAAGAGATTGGTACGTTCCATCCCAGCCATCTTTATTGGCATTCGTTGAAGTGTTGGTTCGGTGAAAAACAACAGTACCATTTCTGCTGAACACGGTAAAAGAAACTACTTTGCTGGCCGCAAAACTGGCGGGATAAAAAAAATCGTTTTTCCCATCACCATTCGGTGTAAATGCGGCTGGTATGAAGATGCCCGACTGATTGCAAAGCAGCATCACTTTTACTTCATCGCTATCGCTGCAACCAGCCGCAGTGTAAGCTGTTGCAGTGTAAATTCCATTGATGGCAGCAGTTAATATGGGTTGCGCACAATCGCTGCAACTCAAGCCGGTTGCGGGTTTCCATAACCAACGCACAACATCCGGCGAACTTGTGGTTTGTATCATTTGGGTAGCGCCTTTGCCAATCGTAATCACCGAATCTACAATGTTGAAATGCGGCAATGGATCAACAGTTACCGTTACTTGTTCGCTATCGCTAAAACAATGATGATTATCATTTCCTATTACCGTATAAACAATCGAACTGGTTAGTGTGGCAACCGGATTGGCAACTGTATTATCGTACATACCTGTATAAGGTTCCCAACCATAAGCATCCGCTCCCGATGCGTGCAGTTGAACAGCTTTGCCCGAGCATACCGAAACTTCGCTTGGTGCCACAGTAATCATTTCTTTTTGCTGCACTTTGATGAAAACAGAATCGGTGTTGGTACAGCCTATCACACTCTTACCTGTAACAACATAATTTGTTGATGTTGCCGGCGTTGCTGTTGGCGAAGCACAAGCCGTGCAACTTAAGCTGTTGGCAACATCTTGCCATGTGTAAGTGTTGCCGCCTGTTGCATTTAAAACGATGCTCTTTCCGGCACACACAACACTATCGTTGCCCGCATTGATTTGAGGTAAGCTATCAATGATTATTTTTTGATAAGCTGTATCGCTGCAACCACCTTGAAAAGCTGCAGTAACGCTGATGTTGTATGTACCTGGCTGGTTGTAAACGGTGCCTATCTTTTGCCCGGTTATGCTGCTTCCATCGCCCGTGTTCCATGTCCATTGCTGAACCGGATTGGTACCCGAAACGGCAGCTGATAAATCTACGCCTGAAGCCACGCAGCCCTTCATTGGACCACTGATGGTAAGGTTTGGTTTTGCAGCAATTTCAATGTTGATGGTTTGCGATGTATTTTCCAAACAACCGCTTTGCGTTGTTACGGTTTGCGTTATTTTATAATTGCCCGATGAATGATAAGTATAAGTTGCGTTTTGTGATGATGAGTAAATACCATTTCCAAAATTCCAAAAATAATAGTTGATAGCATCGTTATAAAGCTTTGATGTATCAGTACAACTTACTGTTGCACTATCGCATGACGAACTAATGTTATAAACAAAACCCGCTGCCACACCTTTAGCAACAATGGGTGTTTTACTTGCAAACGAATCAACGCAACCGGCGGCATCTTTTACAATCAACCTGGGCATAAAGCTGCCACCCATTTGATACGTGTAAACGTGTGTTGCGTTGGTAACGTTATCTGTTTCTCCGTTGCCATACAACCAGGTTGTTGACGCAATGGGATTGATGTTATCGGTAGTGCTGTTGTTGGTAAATGTTACCCCAACCGGCAAACAACTTCCGTTTTGCGAAACGGTAAACAGAGCCGTTGGCCCATACACATTTACGGGTGCATTTGTATAGATCGTATCCTTACATTGATTGGTATATTGCACTACCACAAAAGGTTTGAAAGTGCCCGCTGTTTTATAAACATGCGAAACGGTGCTATCGTTACTGGCTGATGAACCATCGCCTACATTCCATGTGTATTTTGCAATCAAACCTGTGCTACTAACTGCGCTCAAACGAACACTATCCTTTCTGCAAACAAAGGAGTTACTGGGTTGAACAACAAGGTTTGGTTTTGCATTGTTTACCACAACCGTTTGCGTATCGCTGCTGCTGCATTGGCTGTTGCTGTCGGAAGAAGTAAGCACAACCTGGTAAGTGCCCGATGCTGTATAGGTATAAGATGGATCTTGTAACGTTGCTGTACTCTTATCACCAAAATTCCAAAGCCAGGATGTAGGTTGTACCGAACTATCTGTAAAGCTTACCTGCAAAGGGTTTGCGCAATTGTACATCACCCCGAACTTTGCAATCGGCGGTAAAATAGTAACAATGCTTCTGATGGTTTTGGGGTCAGCAGCGCAGCCTTTGTTAGATTCATACAGTGTAACATCGTTGGTACCGACTTTTGTAAATAAATGCGTTGGACGGTTGGTACCGCTGACAGATGTTCCATCACCAAAATTCCAGTTCCATGAAGTAACGGTTCCGATGCTTTTATCAATAAACTGAACGGGAGTTGAAGCACACACGGTTGGCTTATCAACCGCAAAATCGGCACTTGGTTTCTTTCCTGCCGCCACTGCCTGGTGTAAGCTAAAATTTCCCGTGCAACTATTTTTCGTGGTAACGGTTAGGCTTACATCGTAATATCCTTCATTGTTATAAGCATGAGTGAATGGTGAGCCGCTTACATGCAGGTTATTATCGCCGGTGTTCCAGTCATAAGCCACAACTGAATCGGGTGAAGAAATGTTGGCGCCTGATGTTATGTTCTCTGGTATGCAACCGCTTTTTGGTAATGCCGTAAAACTTGTAATTACCGGCGGTCCTAACCGCACTAAGTTGGGTTTGGTAAGCGTATCGTTGCAACCATCTCCATTGGATGCAACGAGCGAAACAGAAAACGAACCGGCTTTGTTATAAGTATAACTTACATTGGTTCCGGTTAATGAATTGCCATCGCCAAACAGCCAGTTGTACGAGGTTGCGTTTCTACTACTGTTGGTAAAATCAACCGTAAAAGGAAGCGTACAGCTTTGCAAATTGCCTGACTGCGTAAAAGCCGGAACTGGCTTGTTGTTCACCATGATTTGTTTTTGCGCAGATTTTGTGCAGGCACCAAAATTTGCGTTCATGCTTACGATGTAAGTGCCGGGCGTTGTAAACATATAAGTTAACGTGTTTCCGCTGCCTGCACCGGAACCATTTACAAGCCAGTTGATAGATAAAGGAGTAACATTAGATGTGTTGGTAAATGTAGCTGGCGCATTGGCACAAACCACTGAATAACTACTAAAACCTGCTGCTGCCGAACCAATGGCAAATGCTTGCGTGGCAGTGTCTTTACAGCCTTGCGGCGTTGTGGTAATAAGGCTTACGTTATACGTTCCGTTACTTCCAAAAACGGTTGATGCATTGGATGAGGTAGCCGTTTTTCCATTGTCAAAATTCCAAATATAGTTAATGGTATCCTGTGCATTTTTTGCGGCAAAAACAAAAGCAGATGGCGCACTGCAAGCATTGTCGTACTGATATGTAAAGCCTGCTTTTACACTGCCAGTGATTACAATAGTTTGCGTAAAAGAATCGGTGTAGTTTTTATTGCTTGCTACCAACTTCACAACATAATTTCCGGCTGCTGTAAACACTTCCATTGGGTTTTGCAAATGCGATGTATCGCCGTTGCCGAATGACCAAAACCATTGCGTTGGATTGCCCTTTGTACTATCGGAAAATTGCACCGCAACCGGCGCACAATCCAACGGCACATTCGCTTTAAAATTTGCATGAAGCTGCGCTTTTGCCAGCACACACAGCAAACAGGCAATAGGTGTAAAATATAGTTTTAAAAAACGGAACAACAGTTTGGTTTTAGTAATTGGATTTTTAAAATGGTTTCGTTTCTGCTCCTAAATATGAATTTTAAACGCTGCAAAGTTTCACCAATCAATAACGCGGTTTCAATCGTTTTATTGGTAAAAAACAGAGTGAGTGAATAAGCAATTTTATTTTTATAAAATGGTGCAAAACCAAAAGTCTTCTCAATAGCCAATTATCTTTATGAAATCGCTTACCAGGTAGCTTATCATTTTTCCATAAGCTTCGGCATTGTAATGGTCGTTGTTTCTGCCAAATGGTTCTGCAATGTGCAGGTAAGCCGGTTGCGAATGAGTAGCCGCCAAATGCAAAAACTGCCTTGCCTGCAATAATGAAATTCCTACGGGCGAACTGCCTGCAATCTGAATACTTTCTAAGTTCAACTCTACACCACACAAAGCATCACCCGTAAAGTTAATGGCATGATGTACGGCATCGGCAAAGCTTTGCTTGCCATGAATAAAAATATCTTCATAGGTAACAAAATCGAAAAACGGATTGTTGGCAATATCCAGCCACGCATTTTGTGGCAACTCGTTTTCATGCAAGCCCACCACACAATATTTTTCTAAATAGCCATCTTCATCAGCGTAGCGAATGGCGTTGCCACTATGCCGACCTTCCATAGGTTTGTAGCCAGCTTCAGCATCTACACTTATCACATTAATTTGTGCCAATGGCAACGCACCGGCTTTGTGCCAGCCTTTTGCCGCGCCTTTTATACAGCCATAGGTATTGCCTGTTCCGCCACTGATGATAACAGGAATTTTGCGAAACGAAGCGATTGCTTTTACAACGGCTTCCACGGCATCATCAATTGCAGTTACACTGTGCCGGTACGCTTCTATGCGTTCATCGGCATTGCCGGCATTGCTTTCTATCACTTCGGCTGCGCCGGCAAAATTCAAATGACCTAATAGCAATACATCACTTCCTTCAAAAAAATCGTTGCTTTGAATGTTTAGAAACGAATGGAGAAAAGAGTTCCAGGCGCTGCCTGTGCCGCCCCTTGCATAATTAGCCTTGATGCCAACGTCTTCAGGAACACCAACAATTACAAACTTAGCTTTGCTTTGCTGCAAAGCTTGTTCAATATCCTCGCTGTTAGGCAGCGTTTGTACCACTTCACCAATTTTGGTTTCAAATTTTCTAAGGTTGGTAAATGATAAAATCGTTTGCCGGTTGTAAACTTTTAATGGTTGATGAATCATTCGGATGGTTTAAAAATGATACGTATAGCATTTTGCTAAAAAGGGGCAAAAACAAATCTTCTTTGTATTCAACAAACGAAGATAAGAGAAAGCATCACAAATGAGTGCTTGCTATCCGTGTGATTGGAATACCATTTGTTATATCAATCAACATTTAAAACCATTATTACAAAACAGCAAAATCTTTCGGGAAGGCAAAAGTTTAATTTTAAAAATAATTCAAGGTTTGTAGTTTTATTTATTGAAAAACAATGTTAGTTCCGAAAAACAGGCTCATAAATTAATAAACAATCAATAAATTACAACCTATGCAATCCCTTTTTTTTACCCCCAATATCACTGTATCAGGCAATGTACACGCTGAAAACACTCTTTTATTTAGTGATATTTTCAACTTATTTCCGGCTTGTTTTGAAGCCATCAGCCCGTATTTTGAAAACGATTATCGCCTTGTTTTGTACAACGATTCTGGTTTTTCTGCCGAAAACAAAGGAGGAAAATTACGACATTCAACCATGAGTGGCTACGCAGATGATTTAATAGATTATTTAGAGTGGAATGGAATAAAAAATATTACTTATGTAGCTCATTCGGTAAATGCGCTGCTTGCGTTTATAGCAGCTTCCAAAGCACCGCGTTTGTTTACTAAAATTGTATTAATCAGCGCGGTTCCCTGTTTGTTGCTGGAAGCTGGAAGCGAATACCAGTGCGGCTTCCCATCACTCAAGGCTGATGAACTTTTTGAAAATATCCAACAAAAACAAACGGACGAGCACAGCCATACAACCATTCAGTTTACCGATGTTTTAGCAACTGCTTTTGCACACAAAACCGGGGAAGAAGCCAAAGCTATTTTTCAACTTCTGTTTAGCACCGATTGCAGAAGCTTTTTAAACGACTTTCCAATTCCAACGATTATTTTACAGGTAACTGCCGATAAAATGGCAACCAATGAATTGGGTTATTTTATGTATCGCAGCATTCCCAATAGTCAGTTAGTACGCATCAAGGCAAAAGGACAAAAGCCTTATATTCATGAGCCAGAGGAAATTATAAAAGCGATGAAGTTTTTTACTCTGTCGGCTTTGGTTTGATTTTTATTTATCTGTTTTTGTTTTTGCACACATTTCGGTTTGCACTGTATTATCTCAAGTTTTAAAATGTTGTAGGTCGTCATTCCGCAATTGCCCTCAACACGATGATGAACAGTAATCAAATTAGCGAGGGCTTTGTGCGGAATCTGATCTTATAAATTTGAACAAGTTGATACGATGTAAGCTGATTTAAATTGTTCAAACATCTTCATTACTCAATCATCAGACCAGCCTGTCCGGTAGGCAGATTCCGCACAAAGCCCTCGCGAGAGTGTAAAAGTGCAAGCCGTGCTGAGGGCAATTGCGGAATGACGAGAGAACCATTCACGATAGTGTGCGGTACGCATTATATTTGCCTTTGCAAATTACACTTATGAATGCTGCTGTTAGAAACGATTGGTCGTTACAGGAAATTGAAGCCATTTATCAAACGCCACTTCTCGATTTAATTTATAAAGCCGCCTCTGTTCATCATCAATACAACGACACTGCCGAAGTGCAGGTGTGCACGCTGTTAAGTATTAAAACCGGCGGTTGTGTGGAAGATTGCGCGTATTGCCCGCAGGCAGCCCGCTACAATACAGGTGTTACCGTTCAGGCGCTGATGCAAAAAGAAGAAGTGTTGCAGCACGCCCGCAAAGCCAAAGAAGCCGGCAGTACGCGGTTTTGCATGGGCGCAGCCTGGCGTGAAGTGCGCAACAACCGCGATTTTGATCGTGTGCTGGAAATGGTGCAAGGCGTTAACGAACTGGGCATGGAAGTGTGCTGCACACTTGGTATGTTAACCGGGTACCAGGCGGAAAGGCTGGCTGCTGCTGGCTTGCATGCGTACAATCATAACCTCGATACATCATCTGATTATTACAATGAAATCATTACAACGCGCACTTATGATGATCGTTTACAAACATTAGAAAACGTTCGCAAAGCGGGCGTTACCGTTTGTTGTGGCGGCATCATTGGTTTGGGTGAAACGCATGACGACAGAATTAAAATGCTTTATACGTTAAGCACTTTAGAACAACATCCCGACAGTGTTCCCATCAATGCGTTGGTAAGAGTAAAAGGTACGCCGCTCGAAAACCATCCAAAGGTTGACATCTGGGATATGGTGCGCATGATAGCTACTGCAAGAATACTGATGCCCAAAACGATGGTTCGGTTGAGTGCAGGTAGGGCTGAAATGAGTGTTGCCGAACAAGCTTTGTGCTTTATGGCAGGCGCTAACTCTATCTTTACCGGCGATAAATTGTTAACCACGCCCAATCCATCGTTTGATGAAGACAACCTGATGTTTCAACTGCTGGGATTGAAGCCACGCAAAGCCTTTAAAGAAGAAAAGGTTGCATTGGAAGAAATTGTATAAAGCGGTGTGAGATTTGTTTTTATAAGAAAAGTTGAAAGGTTGGCAAACCATATAAAACAATCAGCATGGCAGTTTTAAAGTTCAGAATTTATTTGGAAGAAGACGATTCGGTGTATCGCGATGTATTGATAAAACATAAGCAAACCTTTGCCGATTTAGAGAATGTCATTTTAAAAAGCTATGAATTTGACAACAAACACCAAAGTACTTTTTTTCGCAGCAACGACAATTGGGAACGAGGCAGAGAAATCAGCAAAGAAAAATACAACAAACCTTACAAAGCTGAACCACTGATAATGGCTGAAACCATTGTAGGCACTGAGATTCGGGATACGAACCAAAAATTTATTTACCTGTACGACTTTACTAAAAACTGGACGTTTTTGGTGGAGTTAATCAATGTAAGCAAAGAAGAAAACAGCAAGTTAACCTATCCTTCTACGGTGCGTGTAGAAGGCATTGGTCCGCAGCAATACGGTACCAAAAGCTTGTTGGGCGATAAGTTTGTTGACATTGAAGAAAAATACGATTTGCCCAGCAATACTGAGGGCTTTGGAGAAGAAGGCGATGACATTGGTACATCAGATGATATTGGTGCAGCATCCGAGGAAGAAGTTACCGGTACTGAAGAAGATTTTTAAATCATACATCCAATTCTTTCAACGCATTTTTTCCGCTTAAACTTCCGGTTGTCCAAAGCACTTTAAAACGTACAAACAACTCTTCGCTGTACCAGTTTTCTTTCCTTGTTTTTTGAATGACCTCCTGGTGGCTTTTCATTTTGTAAGCATATTCTTTCATCCTATTTTTGTTTTGCCAAATGCTGAAGGTTGCCTGCTTTAGCCAGGGAATTTCGCCAATACCAAATGAAAGAATAAAGCCGGGCATACTGGTTAAGTGTTGGGCTGCTTTGTTTACATTTTTCCAAAATGCAGTGGCTTTATTCAAACGGATGGTAGCGCGCGTTAGCACAGCTATTACGCCTTCATAAGATGAGGTTTTTGGAAGACTGCCAAAGCATTCTTTGCCATCCCATTTACCATGGCCTTCTATCGGTTCTAATGCGATGGTCATCACTTCGCAGCGGCAGCGTTTCCACCAGGCCGCAATTTGTTTTCCGTATAATTTTTCGGTTGAAGTTTCCTGGTTCAATTCTTCATCAAATACAGCCAGAACAGCCCATTGACGCAAATCGGGTCGAACATCAAACGTACCGTTTTTACCGCTTCCCATCAGTTTATAAAACCGAATGTGTTTTTGTTTTTGCAGGAATAAATGAAACACCGCCATTGATAAAAATCCGGCTGGCGACAACCATTTTGGATAACGAACAAGGGTTAGCGTGCTTTGCATATTGTAAGAATGTTTATTTGAACCACGAAGGCTCGAAGTACACTAAGGAACACAAAGAACGATTAAAAAATCTTCGTGAAACTCAGTGTAATTTGTGTCTTTCCAGTTTAAACATCTACATCTACATAAAATAAATGAGCGCACAAATCAAAAACGTGATAACCAGCACCCACCAGAACTTATATTTCTGCCAAATATAATCCTGCCGTTTTTGCTTGATTGCCTGTTGAATGGAATTGCGCATGATGGCATCATTGCCAGCCAAACTATATAATCGTGGCGTAATGCTGCTGAAATAATTTTGAGGCAATGGCTTGCAGCTTATCAATATTTCGTGCAACACCTGTGAGATGATAATGCGTTTGTTTTCGTACAATAAAATATGAATATGCGAATCGGAAAGAAGGCTTTCAATCTTAGCCAGCAAACTATCGGTATCAATGGAAAAAGGATTGGCGTTTTCAACCACGTTGCGTAAATGCGTGCACTGAAACAAAATGGTTTTGCCACTTACCGGGGACTTGGGTCGTTGCGCTTTTTGGTATGGCTGTGAACGCGTTTGAGACGCATTCGAAGAAGTTGTTTTCGCTTCTCTCAGGCGGTTGTAATCGGCCCTTTTTTGTTGGTTGGACAAGATGCTGTACGCTTCATTAATCTCTTTAAACAAGGTTTCTGTATGAATGTTGCCGCCGTTTCTATCAGGATGATATTGCAAGGCAAGTTTGCGGTACGCCAACTTAATTTCCTGCTGCGTTGCCCCGGGTTGCACATTCAATACAACATAATAATCTCTGGCGGGCATCGAGCGCATGATACAAATAAATAAACTTGATTAATTGGATGCCAACAGTCCATTTTCTTCCATCCATTTGTTTCTGCCCCAACCGGCAATCACATGCTTTTCGCTATGATAAGATGAACGCACCAATGGACCACTCTCTACATAATCGAACCCAATGCTGTAGCCGATTTGGCGCAGTTCGGAAAACTCATCAGGATGCACAAACCGCTGCACAGGCAAATGCTTTGCAGTCGGTTGTAAATACTGACCTAATGTAATCACATCTACATTTACAGCAGCCAAATCTTCCAGTGTTTGCACCACTTCTTCTTTGGTTTCTCCAAGCCCCAACATAATGCCGGTTTTGGTTCGCATTCCCAGTTCTTTCAACATCTTCAACACACTTAAACTGCGGCGATATTTAGCTTGTATTCTTACCTGTTTGGTTAAGCGTTCTGTAGTTTCCATATTGTGGCTTACCACTTCAGGAGCCGCATCAGCAATGCGTTCTATGCAGGTGAAGTCACCTTTAAAATCAGGAATTAATGTTTCCAAAGTAGTATCAGAATTCAATGCCTTTACCGCTTTAATGGTATTGTGCCAGATAATAGAGCCGCCATCTTTCAATTCGTCTCTGTCAACACTCGTAATCACCGCATGTTTTACTTTCATCAAATGAATGGCTTCTGCCACGCGCTGCGGTTCATCCCAATCCACTTCTAAAGGTCTGCCGGTAGCCACAGCGCAAAAGCCGCAACTGCGCGTGCATACATTGCCCAGAATCATAAACGTAGCTGTGCCTGCGCCCCAGCATTCGCCCATATTAGGACAATTACCACTTTCGCAAATGGTGTGGAGTTTATGCGTATCAACCAGGCTGCGTACGTGCCGGTAACTTTCGCCAATGGGCAATTTTACACGAAGCCAATTCGGTTTTTTTATTCGTTCTTGTTGTGAAGAAACAACGGGTAATTCCTGCATGTGAAAACAATTTCAAAAGGCCTCAAATTCTTTTTTATTTGGAACCACGAAGGCCCAAAGCAAGAAAGTAACACAAAGTCTTCTTTTATTCCTCTTTGTGAAACTTTGTGCTCTTATTTTCTTTGTGGTTCAAACAAATTATTATTGCAAAATCAATCAGCAAAAGTAACCTACTTGCGCTTACCAAACACAAGCGCAACATAAGCGTTAAAGAAGAACTTTTTACCGGGCTGAGCGAGCATCATTTGAATATCCTTTGTATAATATTGAGCCGTTACACCAGTTTCGATAGCGGATAACAATTCGTTAAAACGACCATAATCGAACCGCAAGGCAGCGCGGGCAAAAACACCCGGAACAAAACTGATTTCATTAAAACCTTTGCCAAACGCAGCGCCGCCGTTAATAGGACCATTCCGAAAAAATTTATCTGTCGCAGACGAATATTTAATGTCCCTTGTACCGCTTGTACTATCGGTAACATTGATGTAATAAGGTTTTACCAAACCAGCACTCAAACCACCACCATAAATTGCCGATACAGCAACGCCGTTTTTAACATCTTTACCACCAATCAATCGCTGCTGACCAATGCCTACCTTTAACTGATAAAAATTATTGATTTTGCCATACACGAACGGATTGCCAAACTGAAAGATGCCATCGCTGTTGGTTACGCGCTGTTCTTTGGGATCTCTGCGCTCGTCGAGGCTTATCCACCACAGGTTGGTAAGAGATAAAGTTTTGTATTTACCATGCTCGTAAAAAAGTCCATATCCATCGGTGTTCAGCCTGAGGCCAAAAGCACTTTGCTTATTATAAACAAGCGCATTTTCATCTTCTGCTTTTTTTATCTTTTCCAATCGTGCAGCCCTTGCCTGCCTCAATTGTTCATGCGTTTTTGTTTGTGCCAATGTTACCGTTAACAGACTAACCGATGCCAACATCAACAGCCAAATTTTCTTCCCGTACATTTGATTTGTTCTGTATAAATTTATGTAAAAATAAAACAATGACTTCACAAGTAGTTTATAAAGGAAACTTAAGAACCGAAGCCACCCACCTGCAAAGCAACACCGTTATTGAAACCGATGCGCCGGTTGACAACAACGGTAAAGGAGAACGTTTTTCTCCGACTGATATTGTAGCCACCGCATTGGGCAGTTGCATGTTAACCATCATGGGCATGAAAGCCGAAGCGATGAACATTGATGTAACGGGTACAACGCTCGACATACAAAAAATAATGTCTGCCAATCCCAGGCGTATCAGTGGTGTGCAAATTGAATTCCGTTTTCCTGAGAGTTTGGTTTTATCGGAAAAAGAAAAAGCCATTTTAGAAAACGCTGCGCATACTTGCCCCGTTGCCAAAAGCCTTCATCCCGATATTACTGTTGAAGTGAAATTTGGATGGAATGAATTGGTGGGGAAATGAAAGGTATAACTTCGTTTCCAAACGTATTGGTCGTCATCACTTCATTCCCATACTATTCTACAAATGGCAACCGGTATAATCCTTATTCCCATTGCTTTTGACTTATCCGCAGGCACATCAACGATGTAAATTGTAAAAGGTTGTTCTTTCGATTTTTCCAACACATCAGCCATTAAAAACGCTGCAGTATTGCTTTTTGTTTTTATCTCTTTTTGTAAAAAGGTTTGGCGTTTTTCATTCATCAGCAATACCGTTCTAACAAAGTGGATGTTTCGCTTTTCAAAAACAACTTGCAGCTTGCCGTTGCTTTTCTTCGGTACTTGAACAGAAGCAACGCTATCCATAGAAGCCAATGCCAATTTGGTTTTGCTCAAAAACAAACTCCACTGCGATGAAGCAGTTTGTGTCATCGCAACAAAAGGCAGCAACAAGAATAAAAAAATGAGTGTTCTAAAATGCATATAAAAATAAAACGAAAAAAAGTGGTTTGAATTTATAAGAAGAGTAACCCCTAAGATTATTTTTCTCAAAATTTGCGCCTCCGCGTCTTAGCGGTTAAAGCCATATTCTTCCATCAAAAATATCCATACTCTTTCAACTGCAAGTCGTTATCGCGCCATTTGGGACGCACCTTCACAAACAGTTGCAAAAATACTTTTTGTTGTAAAAATGTTTCGATGTCGGTGCGGGCAAGCGTGCCCAGTTTTTTAATCATGCTGCCTCTTTCGCCCAGTAGAATTGCCTTTTGCGATTCACGCTGCACAATTATATCAGCGCCAATTTTTATAAGCGTTTGTTTCTCTTTAAATTCAGTAACCACCACTGCAGTATGATACGGAATTTCATCAGTAAACAAATCATACACTTTCTCACGAATGAGTTCACTTACAAAAAACTTGGTAGGCAAATCGCTGATGTCGTCTTCATTGTAAAACGCTTCGCCTTCGGGCAAAAGGGAAAGAATAACAGCGAGCAATTCATCAATGTTTACATCTGTTTTTGCAGAGATATCCACTACTTTTTTACAGTAAGATTGTTGATGAAAAAAATCGCTCAAAGCCTTTACTGTTGCGGCTTTCACGCTATCGATCTTATTTATAGCAACGATAGCAGGAACTTTTAAACGCAGGGAAGAAAAAATTTGATGACTTTCTTCAGCAGACTCTTTTGCATCCACCAATAAAATAGCAACATCAGCATCTTCTAAAGCACTTTTTACGCTTTGCATCATACGTTCATGCAGCTTATATTTTGGCTCAATGATGCCTGGTGTATCCGAAAAAATAATCTGGTATTCTCCAGGCTTTGTAAGAAAGCCTTTGATGCGATGCCGCGTGGTTTGCACCTTGCCCGAAACGATGGCAAGCTTCTCGCCGAGCAGTGCATTCAGTAATGTGCTTTTGCCCATATTGGGCTTGCCAAAAATATTTACAAAACCTGCTTTCATGAAAACGTAAACAGCAAATTTACGTCTCTTTGTGTTGGCTGAAAAATGGGGCAAAAACAAATGATATTGGTTGCAATCACCCTAAACCCTTTATTGTTTAGCAAGCAAGCCTTTTACCTGATTCAATAAATCGGTTACATCAAATGGCTTTTCAATATAAGCATCAGCACCAGCCTGCAATGTATAATTGCGCAAATCGCGCGCAGCACTGAACATTAAAATTGGTATATGTTTACTACCGATTTGTTCCTTAAAATACTTGCATAAAGTAGTGCCGTCAACGGGTCCAAACCAAACATCCAATATAATTAAATCAGGATGCTTGGCTGCCATGTCAACAGCTGTGTGTGCATCGTATGCCGCTAATGTTTCGTAGCCATTGTATTGAAGAAATAGAGAAACAACTTCTACAATTGCTTCTTCGTCATCAGCAATAAGAATGGTTTGTGCCATCTTCAGAATTTAAATGTCAATATGAAAATAATATGCAAAGCAAGGGTGCGCAAAATAATATCAATAACCATGCTTATCTATTTTTTTATTCACATGTTTTTATGAACCATTTCTTACAAAATAAAAAGCCATCTTCACAGTACTGTGAAGATGGCTTTTTATTTTATGATGATATTTCTTATTGACCTGATTGTTGCTGCGCTTCTTTTTTCATCTTGTCGTTAGCAGTTATTAAAAATTCAACGCGGCGGTTTTGTGCTCTGCCTTCAGCCGTGCTGTTGTCGTATTTGGGAGCCGATTTTCCAAATCCTTTGGTTGTAATCCGCGAAGCAGAAATACCCTGCGCTGTTAAATAATTAGCTACTGACTGGGCTCTTTTTTCAGATAAGGTTTGATTATATTCCACTGTGCCTGTGCTGTCGGTATGACCTTGCACTTCTATGTTGGTATCTGGATATTTGTTCAACACTGTTATCAAACTTTGCAATGTTGGAAAAGCGGCTGAATTTAAATCTGCACTATTAAAACCAAATAACACGGCGTTGCTAAATTCTACTTCAATACCTTCGCCCACGCGCTCTACTTTTGCCGAAGGAACGGTGTTTTTAATTTCATCTGCCTGCTTGTCCATCTTCTTACCAATTACAGTTCCGGCAGCACCGCCAACGGCAGCACCAATAATAGCACCCAATGCAGTATTTCCTGTTAGTTTACCAATTACACCACCCACCACAGCACCACCGCCAGCACCAATTGCACCGCCTTTTTGTGCTTTGTTCATGTTGCTGCAAGATGGAAGAACAAATAGCATAGCTGCTGAAAACAGCCATATTGAAGAACGTAATAATTTCATATACAATGTTTACAGCCGGTTCGCCAATTTCTATGCCACTGTGAAAAAAGGCTTTTTGAACCACGAAGAAAGAAAGGAAACAAAGATTCACAAAGAATAAGAATTGATTTTTCGTATCAACTTAGCTTCTTCGCGTCTCAGAAGTTTTGTAAGCAAAAAAATGTGCAAAAACAAACACTCATTTTTGTACTCCCTTTACAGTTACATTTATCGGATATGATAGAGAAATATTTCAAAAGAATATCCTTGTTCACTATACTCGCTTTTGTTTCATTATTGCTTTTCGTATTGCTCCTCATCAGCCGTCAGCCCGAGGAAATAAAGGGTGAACTTCTTTCGCATCTCATCATTGCAAGTGCTTTGCTTTTCGGTGCAGATGTATTGCTCAAAAATGTCCTGAAACTAAAAACGGTTTGGCTTTGGACCATTCAGATTTTATTGCTCCTCATCGCGGTTTATGTCTGGATTGTCAGCGAGTAATTCTTCAGTTGACACAGACAAATTCTTTCTAAAAAACGGCTCTTCTTTTTTTACATAAGCCACTACAAAAAACACGATCAAACCCAGTAAAGCAACGCCTAAGCCATACCACATTTTTTCTTTGGTTGATAAAAAGATGCAAAACCAAATCACGATGGCAAGCAGCACGGGTACAGGATACAGAGGCATCTTCCAGGCAATAAAGCGGCGTCCTTTTCTTTTGCTCAACACCAGCAAACCCACTGCCTGGCTGATGAACTGAACCAATATGCGCATGGCAAGTATGGCTTGAATCACATCTTTTAAATTATTAAAAATAATGCTGAAAACAAAAGCAATACTGCCCAGTGTGAGCAACGATACATGCGGAAACAATTTGGTTTTGTGCAGTTTGGCAAACGGTGCGAAGAACGAACCGTTTTTTGCCGCCGCATACGGTATGCGGCTATACCCCAAAGTGGCTGAAAAAACCGAAGCAAACGCCACCCATAAAATTAAAACCGTAACAATGGTTGCGGCAGTTGAACCGGCTAATACTTTAATATAATCACTCACTACAAACGAGCTTTTTTTGATGACATCAAGTGGCAGTACAGAAGCCACGCTGATGTTCATTAATAAATACAAAATAGAAATACCGGCAATGGAAATAAACATGCTGCGCGGAATGTTGCGTTGCGGATTTTTTATATCGCCGCCCAAATGACAAACGTTGTAATAGCCGAGATAACTATACACCGTTTGCACGCTAGCGCTGCCCAACGCTGCCGCAAAAGCAAAGTTGAAACTAAGGCCGGTGTTCATGTTGCGCAACGGTTGCAGAAAATTGCCATGTGCAATACCACCGGCAATAATGATAACAATGGTAAGCAACACACCTATCCATAAAGCAACGGTTATCCTTCCAATGGCTTCAATTTTCCGGTATAAAAGAACAACAATTAGCACAATTAAACCGCCGCTTATTAGTTTGCTTTCTACCTTGTTTAACGGCGTTAGAAACGAAACATATTTGGCAAAGCCCAGCGATGCGGAAGTCAATACCAGCGGGGCTTGTATCATGGTTTGCCATACAAATAAAAAGCTCATTAGCTTACCCCATTTACGCCCAAAGCCTTCGCGTAAAAAATTATAGCTGCCGCCTGCCAGCGGGTAAGTTGCGCCCAATTCGCTCCAAATGGTAGCATCAATAAACGACAACAACGCACCGGCAATCCAGGCATACAAAAAATAAGGCCCGTTCATAATACCGGCAACGGTGCTCAACACTACAAACGGACCAATGCCAACCATATCGGTCATGTTGATGGCGGTTGCCTGCAAGAGGCTTATCTTTTGGTGTGCACCATTTTTATCCATAAAAACAAAAAGTAAACGGCACAATAATAGTGTTTCTTTGCTTCAAAAAAATTGCATCGAGATGAGTGTACTGTTTAAGCAATTGGATTGGGCAAAAGGCGCCAATGTTTATGAAGTGAATACGCGCCAATATACACACGAAGGCACGTTCAACGCCTTTGCAAAACATTTACCGCGATTGAAAGATATGGGTGTGGAAATATTGTGGTTTATGCCCATCACACCCATTAGTTTGAAAGGCAGGCAAGGCACCCTGGGCAGCTATTATGCAGTAGCCGATTATACGGCTGTTAACCCGGAGTTTGGAACGATAGAGGATTTTATCAGCATTGTACAACAGGCACACAGCATGAATATGAAAGTGATTATTGACTGGGTTGCCAACCACACCGGATTAGACAATGTATGGGCAACACAATATCCCGACTGGTATAAAAGAGACGAGCATGGAAATTTTATGGAAGCCAACGGTTGGGTGGATGTAATTGATTTAAACTATAATAACAAAGACATGCGTGCTGCCATGATTGCCGCGATGAAGTTCTGGATTTCGGAAGCGGACATTGATGGTTTTCGCTGCGATATGGCACATTTGGTTCCGCTCGATTTTTGGCAGGAAGCCCGCACTGAATGTGATACAGTAAAACCATTATACTGGCTGGCTGAAACGGATGAAGAAAAATATTTGCAAGTATTTGATGCTTCGTATGCATGGGAATGGATGGTGGACAGCACTGCGTTGGTAAAACATAGAATGGGGGTTGAACAAATGATGAGCGTGCTTATGAAATATGTGAACCAATGCAGCAACCATGCACAAAAATTATTGTTTACTGCCAACCATGACGAAAATAGCTGGAACGGAACTGAATACGAAAAATATGGCGCGGCTGCAAAAACTTTTGCTGTGTTTACCAACACATGGCTCGGCATTCCACTCATTTACAGCGGGCAGGAACTGCCCAATTACAAACGCCTGAAATTTTTTGATAAAGATGAAATTGAATGGACGGATCAAAAGCCTGCCCTGCAGGATTTTTATACAACCTTACTCACGCTACGAAAGCGTTGTAATGTGTTTCATTGCGAAGCTGATTTGATACAGCTTGACACACATGTAAACGATAAAGTGGTGGCATACATTTGTAAATATGAAGAGAAAAAAGCTTTGGTTTTGTTCAATTTTTCAGATGCAGACAGAGTTTGTTCTTCTATCACTCATGAGGAACTGAAAGATACATTCCAAAACATTTTTTCGGGCTTAACTTTTACTTTCGATACCACCATTTCTTTTGAATTGCATCCCTGGCAATACATCGTTTACGAAAAAATATAAAAGGGTATTTCGGATGAATAGTTTGAACCGCTAAAACATAAAAAAAGGAATAAAAACAAACGTTGCGTCTTAGCGTCCCTGTCTGCCGACGGCAGGTTCGCGGTTATTATTAGTGAATTTATAAGATAGTATCTTCTTTATTAAAACCAACTTGTACAATAATGGACGAAGCAACCCGATGGCAGTGCAAATACTTTACTGAACTATCGGTTGCAGAGTTGTACGATATACTGCAACTGCGCAGCGAAGTATATGTGGTAGAGCAGCAATGTATTTTTTTAGATATGGATGGAATGGACAAACAATGCTATCATTTGTTTGGCTACCAGCAAAACAATTTGGTTGCCTGTTGCCGTTTGATTGCGCCTGATGTTGCCTATCAAAACAAAGCAGCCATAGGTCGTGTTGCAAACGCGGCTTCTGTTCGTGGCAAAGGTGTTGGCAAACGGCTGATGCAGCTTGCCATAGAAAAATGTAAGCAATTGTTCCCTCAATTTTCCATAAAAATCGGCGCTCAGTTATATTTAAAAAATTGGTATGGCAGTTTTGGTTTTACACCTTGCGGCGATATTTATTTAGAAGATGGTATTGAGCACATTCACATGGAGTTAACCTTATAAAAATTAGGATGAAAGCCGAAAAAATGAGCAAAAACAAACGGGCTTAAAATTTCTTAATTGGTTTTTTCGCAAATAAAATAAATCTTTGTGCCAATCGCTTATAAACTAAAAGTGTAAGTTCCGGTTCATCCGGCTCTTTTTTATTCATACGGAAAGCCATCTTTTTTAAACAGAGATGTACAACAAACAACTAACAATGAGCAAAATGAAGAAAACCATCACTGCCTTACTGCTGCTCCTTATTGGCACTGCGTCATTTGCACAGTATAACTTCCGGCGAACGCCGATTAAGCCTGTATATAGTTCAAGAGAAAATACCACCGAGCTTGGTATCAATGCAGGAATGAATGCTTTTTTGGGCGATTTGGGTGGTACCCGCGGCAAAGGCGAGCCTTTTTCGAAAGACCTGAACGGCATCAGTATGCGGCCGCTGTTGGGACTGTCTTTTGGCTATTACCCTAAAAGCTGGCTGAAAGTAAATGCAACGTTTAATTATACAACCAATTCAGGTGCCGATAGTGTGATAAAAACAAAAATACACCAGTCATTGGGCAGATGGGAACGTAACTTAAGCTTCCGTTCGCGCGTTGAAGAATTATCTTTGAATGTAGAATGGTATCCATTGCAATCGTTCAACCCTACGCATCGCGAAACATTGCTAAAACCCTTTGTGGGCGTTGGTGTGGGCGGCTTTCATTTCAATCCCCAGGCAGAATTGAACGGGCAATGGATTGATTTGAAACCACTGCGTTTGGAAGGTGAAGGTTTTAGCGAATATCCCAACAGCAAAAATTATAGTTTGTATCAGTTTTACATTCCTGTTAATCTTGGTTTTAAGTATCGGTTAGACGATCAGCTGGCACTTGCTTTCACTGCAACATTCCGCAAATGCTTTTCCGATTATTTGGATGATGTAAGCCAAACTTATATTGATCCTACTTTGTTTGGTAAATACCTGTCTGCGAATGATGCAGCATTGGCTCAGCAGCTTTATTATCGGGGACGGAATCCAACGCCGCCAAAACCTGGCAGTCCGCGCGCTTATTCCACTACAAAGGATTCTTATACCAGTTTATATCTTACGCTGACTTATAATTTTGGCGAACTTAAAAGCAAAGACGAAGGCGTAAGTGATCGTATCATAAAAGTAAAACGCTATCGTAGGCGTTACAATGCTCCGCAATAAAACCTGGTTTGGTTTTACTTAAAAAAGTCCCGAAACATTGCATGTTTCGGGACTTTTTGTTTTGCCAATATTTTTAAAAGTGATAAACCACACCCCCTAAAGCCTGAAAGCCCAACACCTGATATTGATTCCAGCGTTGGTATTTATTGTTGAACAAATTGTTGAATTGCAACCAGGCACTGAATGCCTGGTTGATTTTGAATTCAGCACCGGCATTCAAATCAAAAGCTCCTTTTAAACGTTCTGACTGCCGCGTTTTTGTAGTGAGATAACGCGCGCCATCCCATGCAAACAAATCGCTTTTAAACAATAAGTCTTTGGTAATGTTCCACCGCAGCGAACCATTGAGTTCAAGGGGCAACAAGCCCCAGGCTTTGCTGTTGTCAGTAAGGTTGTTGTATTGATTAATAGTAGCACCGGCAAGCAACGAAAAATTTTCCTGCACGGTGTAGCCAAGTTCGCCATGAAGCTTAATATTATGCATGTCACTTTCATTCAAAACTTTGAACGACTGACCAGTGATTGAATCATTTACAAACAGAGGCTGGTTATAAATGTGCTGAAGAGTAAGCTGTGCGTTGTAAGTAAAATGATTGCCGGCACTGCCTTTGAAGCCTGCATAAGCATCAATAAAACGTGTACTTTTTAAGAATGTTGGTTGCTGTATCCACGGATTGAAAGCCGCCAGATATTGATAATTGGTTTTGTTGTAATAACCTTTCCAGCCAGCCATTAACACAAATTTTTCTTCGTTGATTTTGGCTTCTGCCGTGATATTGGGCAGCATATAAAAGTTACTGTTATCCCACGATGGAATGATGCCGCCAACCAATGTTAGGTTGTTGCTTTTGTACTCCAAAGAAGGCGATAAATACACTAGGTTGTTATTGATTTTACTTACCGTATCACCTTTGTATCCCGTAAGATTTGCGGTAATTCCAAAATTAAAAGCTACCGCATCGCCAAAGGTTTTTGAAACGGGTGCATCTAAAATTAAATTGCTTTCGCTGCCTCCGCGGTTATCGCTAAAACCATCTATCAAAATCGTTGGGTTGTACGATAAGCCAAGGCCATTCACGGTTTTATTGCGCAAGCCCAACTTGATACCAAATGTTGAATAGCGCAGCCGCAAGTCTTCTTTTGCAAACTTCAATGTATCAGGCTGAAAACCGTATTGGTATTGTGTGTTGTTATCAAAAAAAATCTTACCTGTAATTTCATTGTTACCGCTGGTGAAAATACCAATTGCATCAGCGTTGAAACGACCGTATTGCTGATAAGGCAAACTGCCTTTTGATGATGTATATTTTGCATTCACGTTCAGTACTGAATGCGCACCATCGCCAAACGACAAACCGGTTTGCAAATACGGCGTTGCATAATTGCCAATACCAGCTTTCAGGAAGTTTTTGTTTTGCCAGTTAATGCCGGTATCAATTACTGCAGCCAGAGGTTTTAATACACCTGCCTGGTAACTGAAAAATAAATTTTGTGAAGGCACATTGTATTGCAGCGTTGGCAACGTTGAATCGGGCAAAGGCGTGGCTGCACTGAAATTGATTTTTGCCGATGGTTTCAGTTCCGGTTTGTAAGACGAAGTTACCGTAACCGTTCGGCTTGGAATGGTTGTATCGGATGCTGAAGAAGCAGTTTCTCTTCTCGTTGGTGTTGCTTTTGTTTTTGCCGTTTTTTTGCTTCGTTGTGCATGGGCAAACGGTGTTACAGCAAGGAAAAAAAGAGTGCAAAAAAGAAATGATTTCATGAGTTCGGTTTTCTATTGTTGTTCTACTTTGCTGTATTTTTCTTTTTCTGAAATTACGGTGTCAAGCTTTTGTTGCGCTTCGCTTTTTAAAGCGGCATCCTGTGCATTTTCAACCACACTTTTTAAAGTAGCTTCCGCATTAAAATAATCCTGTTCTTTAAAATAAACATCGCCCAACAAAATATAAGCTTTCGTGATCCAGTAATTATAAGAGCCTGCTTTGTTTATCACATCAAAGCCTGCTTTCTCTGCCAGCTTCAGTTGGTTTTGTTGCAGATAAATAGCAGCAATCTGATAGCGTGCTTCCGCCGCATATTCCGATTTGCCAAGGCTCACTACATTGCTGTAAGCCGATAACGCATCGGATGTTTGAGCCTTTGCCTGCGCCACTTTTGCAATCACCATATTGGAAATCATTTTATCATCGGTAGCAATGCCTTTTTCGCTCAATAAATCCTGCGCATTGGCAACCGCTGTTTCATCAAACTGTGCCAGTTTGTATTGGCATCTTAACAAGCCTCTCATGCTTTCTAACTTCGCATCCTGGCTTGTAGCGATGGTTTTTAATTGCGCATAATATTGCTCCGCTTTGTTGTAATCTTTCAACTCAAAAAAATTGATGCGCGCCGCTTGCAGAACGGCAGCTTCTGCCCATTTGTTGGGCGATTTATCTGCAACGCCGTTATAATAATTCAACGCATTTTTATAATCTTTTCTATCGTTATAAATCTGCGCGGTTAAGTAACCGGCATCAATTGAATATTTGCCATCGGGGAATTTAGTGAGATAGGTTTGAAAACCTCCTAATGCTTTATCTGTTTCTTTGTTATTGTATTGATTGAAAGCCGAAATATAAGTAAGCGAATCTTCTTCCGAAGTGCTTACATCTTTTCCATTCTGCCGCATGAAGGTTACAAACTGTTGCGGTTGTTGCTGCGAAATGAAAATGCTTCTTACATACTCTACAGCATCGTTGCTTTCACTGCTGGCCGGATAGTTTTGCATCAGGGCTTTAAAGCGGTTTAACGCTTCATTGTTATTATTCAGATTGAAATAACAAACGCCCAATTTTAATAACGCTTCGGGCTTATAATTCACTGCATTTTTATCGTTCAAAATGGCATTCAGTGGCGCAATGGCATTGTTGAAATTTTCGCCTGCCATGTATGTATTGGCAGTTTCCATATTCGCATCAGGAACCAATACGGAAGATGGATATTTCTGCAAAAACAAACGAAGTTGTGCAAGCTTTTCAGTTGTATTATTAGCTGCACCTGCAATGATGGCTTTTTGATAAGAAGCATAATCAGCAGAAGGCAAATTCAACGCAATGGCGGTTTGATACATTTGCAAAGCCTTGCTGTAATTTTTGCTCATAAAATAACAATCGGCACTGCGCAAAAACGCATCCTGCTGAATGTTGGAAGAAGCCGTAGAAATCGTTGTGGTAAGGGCTTCAAAGTATTTCAATGCAGCGCTATAATCCTGTTGCTTCAGGTTGCTGTACCCTAAAATATATCGCGCATCCTGCGGGTTTACTTCACCATACGAAACAGGACTTTTCATATAATTCTGTAAGTAATAAATGGCCGAATCGGCTCTGTCTTTTCGATAAGCGATTTCACCTTTCCAGAAGTACGCAGGTTGCAGTTGCGCGCTATTGTAGGGAACAATGAATATCTTATTTAACAATGCATCAGCATCATCAATTCGCTGGTCGTTTACCAACTCAACAGCGCGTCCGTACAAGATGCGCGGATACACTCTTTGCGCGGCTTCGCTTTGCGTGGGCAAGCTTTGAATTAATGTGAGCGCATCTTTATAATTGTTGGTATTAGCAAGCACTTCAATAAGCAACTCTCTTGCTTCATCAATATAGGTTGATTTGGGATACGTAGCATTAAAGTTTTGCAATTCAGTTAGTGCCACATCGCGATAGCCCAATTCATAAGAAAGCTTGGCATACAAAAACTGCGAGATTTGTTTTTGCTCCAAATTGCTGCTGTTTAATGCGCAAAACAAAAAGGCACTGCGAGCACTCGGCTTCTGGTCTGTTTTTAAATAAGCATCTCCCAGTAAATACATGCTGTTTTGCGCCAGCGAATCCTGCTTACCACCCAATTCTTTAAACCCAGCTATGGCTTTGTTCCATTGTTTTGCCATGTAGTAGCAATAGCTCAGTTCATACAAATCTTCACGCTTTACTTTTTCAGTGCTTTGCACATATTCTTCTAAATAAGGCAACGCTTTGTTGAATTGTTTCTTTTCAAAATACGCATGACCGAGCAATTGTTTTAACTGCAAAGCATAAAACTGATTGCCTTTCTGCAACGCAGCTTCAGCTGATTGAATGGCTTTGTCTTTATCGCCGCTGAAATAGTGAATTACAGTTACATAATAAGGAACTATGCTTGCGTAATTGGGCTTGTCCTGCACAACCGTAAAAGCATTCAACGCGTCTTTGTATTTTTTTTCGCTGAATAAAATATAACCGTAATAATAGTTGGCGTCAATGTAATTGGGATCGGTTTCTATCTGCCTGATGTCATCAAACAAAGGCTTGGCTTCGTTGAAGCGTTTAGCAACAAAATAACCATACGCTTCATGAAATTTCATCGTTGCAATTTCGCTGTTGCTTAAGTTATCAATGCCTGCTTTTTCGTAGTACGCAAGGGCATTGTCAAAGTCTTTTTTGCGATAAAAATATTCAGCCAACTGGTAGCTCATCATTTGTGTGCGGGGCGCATTGTGTTCCGCTTCTATAAACGTTTTGGCATCGTTTACAGCCGTTACATCATTCAATTGAAGATGACAGGCAATGGCATAATATTTTGCTTCCAGCGCAGCCGAAACAGGAAAATTGCTTTCCTTATAATTGTACTTTGTGCTTAGGTCATTAAACAAGGGGTAAGCAAGATTAAATTGCTGTTGTGCATACAGTTCCTTTGCCTGTTTAAACTCGGCATCGGGGTCGTTGTTTATCTGGGTAGCCTGTGCATATATGTGTTGATGTGTTGCCAACACAACAGCACAACAAAACAATAATCTTTTCAACCGCATAGTTTTTTGTGAACGCCGCTTGTGTGTAAATATTTTACTCCTCATCTTAATAAAAATGCAAAACGGCGGCGAAAGTAGCTGTGGCTTTTATGTGCAAAAACAAAAGACAGCCTTTGTGGATAAAGAATAAGAATCTTATACATTTGTACAAACCTATTGAATGAAAAGATTCAGCTTCACGTCAATTAAATACAGCACCGCTTCGTTCAATATTGCCATGCTTTTTCTTCGCATTAGCTTCGGTGTGATTTTGATGCTGAAACATGGCTTTGATAAGGTGCGCAACTTCGATAATCTTCAACATACGTTTTATAGTTTCATTGGCATGGGGCCAAAAGCATCTTTACTATTGGCTTTGTTTGCCGAGATTTTTTGTAGTCTTTTGGTGGTGATGGGCTTGTTCACCCGCTGGGCTTGCATCCCGCTCCTCATTACGTTTTTGGTGATCATTTTTGGTCATGATGCTGGTAAAGATTTCATGGATTCTGAAATGGCGATTAGTTATTTTACTGCATTTTTGGTGCTCCTGTTTTGCGGTCCGGGACAGATAAGTGTCGATGGAATGATAAACAGGAAATAACTTCTGATGGCAGGATGATGGGCTGATGAGATTGTGTTTTTTCGCCCATGTGGTGTTCTTCACTAACATAATCGCCTCTAAAACATAAAAGATTTTACTGGTAAAGAACACCAGCAAAGGCGAGAATCGTTTTTAAAAAAACTTATGCTAACTAACATTATTCCAAAACTTCCGATGCGGGACAAAGCAATTACAAGAGATTTTTATTTAACTCAATTAGGCTTTGAAGACATTGGAAGTGCTGACTTTGATGGCTATTTATTGATTCAAAAGGACAAGATTGAAATCCATTTCTTTGAATTTAAAGGGCTTGAACCAAAAGAAAATTACGGGCAAGTTTATATTCGTACAAGCGATATTGAGACGTTTTACCAATCAATGTTAGACAACCAAAACAATATACACCCGGCAGGACATTTACAAACCAAAGCTTGGGGACAAAAAGAATTTTCCATGCTTGACCCAGACAACAACTTGCTTACGTTTGGGCAAAGTTTATAAAGCGAATAAGAACGGCTACTACCAACAAACAAGGCTTGGCAATATGGCGGCTTAACTTTGTAAGCCTCAACACTTGTTCGCTGTTGTGCTTTTATTAATCTTCTCCATCAGCAAAAACCTTTTTGAAAATTATACTGTTGGTAAAGAACACTAACACGCGCGGCTTACATATTTGGCAAAAACAAACCAGAAGATTGTGTAATTAAAGCAGCGGTTTCCACAAAACAATGCTCTAATATTTTCCTCTCTTATCAAATTCCCACATTACCTATTAATCGGTTTCATTTTATACATTCTTTTTCATCCCTTCTTTGTTATTATAACTCATCATTTATCAAAAGCTTATGCTTCTGTGATGATGGTTTTGTTTTTGCCATCTTTTTTACTGGTTGATGTGGCATGTGTTTTACATTAAATGAAGCATCGTTAATTTAAAAATTCACCTTATGTTTTACCATGTAAAAGATCTTCAGTTTAATGCACGTGTATCGAAGCCCGATCCTGCATTTGCCACTTTATTATTAGAACAATTTGGCGGCGCCAATGGCGAGTTAGCTGCTGCCCTTCGCTATTTTGTTCAGGCGTTCGGGGCCCGCAATCCGCACCCTGATAAATACGATTTGCTGATGGACATTGCTACCGAAGAATTTAGCCATCTTGAAATTGTAGGTGCTACCATACAAATGTTGCTCACAGGCATCAACGGAGATTTGAAAAATGCGGCTGAGCAATCAGAAATCATGCAATTACTGAACGGAAAAGCGGCAAAAGAAAACTTTATTCACCAGGCAATGGTTGCCCCTGAATTGTTTATACAATCAGGTGGCGGGCCAACTTATACCAATTGCCAGGGCGTGCCTTGGTCGGCGGCTTATATTAATGCTGACGCAACCGGCGATTTAACCGTTGATTTACGTGCTGATATCGCTGCCGAATCGAAGGCAAAAATTGTGTACGAGTACCTGTTGCAGTTTACAGAAGACCCGTATGTTCAGGAAACCTTACAGTTTTTAATGACGCGTGAAGTAGCCCATTATCAAATGTTTGAAGCAGCATTGAACACCATTCAACCGAACTTCCCAATGGGAACATTACAAGCCGATCCAAGATTCAGCAATCAGTACTTTAACATGAGTAATGGCAATGGCGTGCGTGGTCCGTGGAATGAAGGAAAGAGCACACAATTGAACGAAACCTGGCAATACATTGACGACCCGATTAACTACGTAATGGAAACCAATGGTTTGCTGAAACAACAACCGAAAGGCACCACGCGAACTATGGATGAAACTGCTACGTTAAACAAAACGCTTGGCAAAGCAAGAAGCAAGGCAGTGAAGGATGCAGCCCCGATGGGACCGCAACAATGGAACGGCACGTATGAAGAGAAGTTATCGAAAGCAGAATCGAAAAACTTTCAACTATAGCTGACCACAAAAAAATGAACAAAAACAAACCTGAGCAATCACCAATAGCAACAGCGGATACTGTAGAGATCACATACTTTACAGATCCGCTTTGTTGTTGGAGTTGGGCTTTTGAACCAATTTGGAAAAAATTGGTAAGTGAATTTGCCAACCACATTACTTACCAATATGTGATGTGTGGGTTACTGCCCGACTGGAAAAGTTATCACGATACAATTAATTCAGTAAGTCGCCCGATACAAATGGGTCCTGTTTGGATGCAGGCAAGTCATATTTCCGGCGTTCCCATAAAATCGGAGCTTTGGATTACCGATCCGCCGGTATCGTCTTATCCTGCATGTATTGCAGTAAAGTGCGCCAACCTTCAATCTTCAGCATTTGGCGAGCAATATTTACAATTGGCAAGAGAAGCTGTCATGCTCAATTTACAAAATATCAGCGAGCAGGAAGTGCTGGTAAACATTGCTGAAAATATGGCAAAAACAAACCCCGATTTCAATGTGCAACGTTTTGCAGATGATTTGGTAAACGGTGCTGGTTTGGAAGCCTTTCGCGCTGATTGGAACAAAGCGCAAATGCAAAGAATAGAACGCTACCCAACGCTTATTTTCAAAAGAAAAAACCATCGTTCCATTTTGTTTTCGGGCTATAAACCCTACGAAAGTTTGTTACAAGCTTTTCATCAAATTGCACCCGATTTAGTTGCTACGGAAAGTGTGTCTTAGCTAAATTATAGATGATTATTAAAACAATTCATGCCTGTAAAAACTATTGTCTTTACAGGCATGAATTGTTTTTGGAACATCTGCTTACTTATATCTAACCAGTACGGCTTCTTTTGTTTTTGTTACTTTTTTTGACAAACATTCCACGTACCATAATCCGAAGATTTCAGTTGTATTGTTTTGCTGCCGTTGTCTGCGGTTACATAATAAGCAACACCATCTTCATTGTCCACTTCCATAATGTTTGAAACATTGTATTTCGCAAAGCTGTTTTTCAAATCGGTTTGCAATAAAATAGGCAATTGAAAAGCGGTAATATCTCTGGCGGATGCCACTAATTTTCCTTCACCATCAAAGTAAGCAGTGATGGTTTGATCATTCAAAACAAACTGCGCTTTGTACAGGTTGTTCACTTCACTCCAGCGTACATTTTTTGCATCGGTAAATTGAGTTTGCAAAGCTTGTGCAACTACAGTTGGAGTGGTTGGTTTTGCATAAGTTGTAGCTGTGTAAAAAGAAGCTACCATCGTAAGAATAACAAGTATCTTTTTCATAACATTTAAATTTAGAACACAAAAGTAAATTGCCTCCCAACGGCTACTTTGTACAATGCGACCAAACACAAAGTTGTTGCTACCAACGAAAGATTTTTGTATAAAAGAACTAAGATTCAAGGTACAAGAACCAAGAACCAAGATTCAGGAAACAAGAGAAAAGCACAACATATAAGAAACAAGTCCTACAAATCAAAAAAGAGAATCAAATTTATATCTCAAATCTTGTTTCTTGTACCTTGTATCTTCTTCCTAGTATCTTTGTTCTTCATTCAACAACCTCATGTCTGTTACAAAAGAAGTCCGCAAAATCACTACGCATACCTTGCAGAAAATGAAAGACAATGGTGAGAAAATATCTATGCTTACGGCTTATGATTTTTCGTTTGCCAAGTTGTTTGATGATGCTGGCATAGACGTGATTTTGGTAGGTGATAGCGCCAGCAATGTAATGGCGGGACACGAAACCACTTTGCCCATTACACTCGATCAAATGATTTATCACGCGTCCTCTGTCATTCGCGCGGTGAAGCGTTCGCTGGTAGTGGTTGATTTGCCTTTCGGCTCGTATCAAAGCAATGCGGAAATTGCTTTGGCTTCTGCCATTCGCATTATGAAAGAAACCGGCGCACATGCTATTAAATTAGAAGGCGGCGAAGAAGTAACCGGCAGCATCCAAAACATTGTATCAGCGGGCATTCCGGTGATGGGGCATTTGGGTTTAACACCGCAAAGCATTTATAAATTCGGCACTTACAATGTACGTGCAAAAGGCGAAGCCGAAGCCGAAAAACTAAAACACGATGCTTTGCTTTTAGAGGAAAAAGGCTGCTTTGCCATTGTGCTTGAAAAAATACCGGCATCGCTGGCAAAAGAAGTGACTGCAACGCTGCACATTCCAACCATTGGTATTGGCGCAGGTGCACATTGCGATGGACAGGTGTTGGTAATGCACGACATGCTGGGTATCAACACCGAATTCAAACCGCGCTTTCTGCGGCAGTACATCAACCTAAGTGAACAAATCACGCGCGCCGTTCAGCAATACATCATTGATGTAAAAGAAGGAGAGTTTCCTAACGAAAGCGAATCATATTAGCCGAAAAAATATTGCGTTTTATCTAAATCATATTACGCCCTTTGTTTAATGCTTACCTTTCATTGTTGAATGAAACCAATGGCAACGAAAGAGCGAAATATCGTTTTACAGGTCAGCGTTATCATCGCTGCCTGGCTTTGCTTTTTTTTATTGCCGTTTCAGTTTTTAAATTACGATAAAAGCAAAGCTCCCTTCAGCAGTGCGCGCTTTATCCAGTTGTTTATCGCCTCTAATCTTTTACTGGTTGGCTTTTATTATCTCAACAGTCGTATCTTAATTCCAAGGTTGTTGGCGCAAAAGAAAATTCTGCTGTATCTTATCAGCATACTGCTGTATGGTTTTATCTATCTCACTGCCATTTATATTATTATGCTGGTATCGCCTGAAACCAAAAGTTTCCTTCAGTCACGTTATGCACGTGAGGTTCATTACCAGGGCCCTTATTATTTTTCGGCAGGCGCTGTTACACTGTTTTTAATTGCTTTGGTAATCAGTACCGGCGGCAAAGTGGTGAGGCAATGGTTTTCGGCAGAAGAAGTAAAAGAAGAAATATCCAAGCAGCAATTGGAAACTGAATTAAACTTGCTGAAAGCGCAGGTAAACCCACATTTTTTGTTCAACACATTGAACAGCATTTATTCACTCGCCGTTGCCAATAATAAAAAAACAGCCGATGCGGTGATGAAGTTGTCGCGCATCATGCGATACACGCTGGAAGACTGTCAAACTAACGACGTAGAGCTACAACAGGAGATTGATTTTATCAACAGCTATATCGAACTGCAAAAGCTTCGCTTAACCAACAACAATTCCATTGTATTTGCAACGGAGGGCAATATCAGTACAGTGCGCATCGCCCCGTTTGTACTCATTCCGTTTATTGAAAACGCTTTTAAATATGGCATCAGCACACACCGCAGTTCTTCTATCCAGGCATATGTAAAAGCCGAAAAAAACAGGATTATTTTTACCTGTACGAACGATTATTCACCCAATGGAATTCATCGGTTAGAAAGTACAGGTATGGGCATTAGCAACACGCGCCGAAGATTAGAATTACTTTATCCTAAAAAACACGAATTAAATATTGTTTCTAACGATAACCGTTTCTCTGTATCGCTAACTATAAATTTAAATGACCATGAAATGTATAGCCTTAGATGATGAGCCGCTGGCTTTGCAATTGCTCGAAAATTATGCTTTGCAAACCGGTTGGCTCGAAATGACAAAAACGTTTACCGATCCGGTTTCGGCTGCTGAATTTATCAATGCCGATCATTTTGATTTTTTGTTTTTAGATATACAAATGCCCGATGTAAACGGCATGCAGTTTTATTCGAATTTAAACAACAAGCCGCCTGTTATTTTTACAACTGCTTACAGCCAGTTTGCCGCGCAGGGCTTCGATTTGGAAGCGGTAGATTATCTGGTAAAACCATTTGATTACGACCGGTTTTTAAAAGCCGTTACCAAAGCCAAAGAATACATTGAATACAAGCAAAGCAAAGAGATGAACGAAGGCTATTTATTTGTAAAATACAACTATCAATGGGTGAAGATTTTGTTCAAAGACATCGAACTCATTGAAGCCTTAGATGATTATATAAAAATTTTTACGCCCGGCAAATCCTACCTCATTCATATGAGCATGAAAGTGGTATCGGAAAAGCTGCCGCCACAGTTGTTTACTCGTGTTCATCGCTCGTATATTGTGCCCATTGAAAAAATCAATGCGTGGAATAAAAACTCGTTAACGCTGGATGATAAAACCATCCCGGTAAGCTACACATATCAAAAGCAATTGCAGGAAATTCTGCAAAAGAAAACAACGGCTTCACAATGATGTCGCCGTCCTTCCGCAATTGCCCTCGACACGATCTTGCATCTTCACGCTTTTACGAGGGCTTTGTGCGGAATCTGCTCTTGAATGTTGAATCGTTTATCTTCTTGTAAACTTATTTCTTCTATTCAATCAACTTTATTATTCTATCATCAGATTCCGCACAAAGCCCTCGCGAAAGTTATTTATGATGAATTCGTGTTGAGGGCAATTGCGGAATGACGAAAACACGTTTACTCATTCATTAATCATTTTAGAAACATACCATGAACCAAACCATATTTGAACAGGTTGATCATTATATCAGCCACTTGTTAGCGCCGGAAGACGAGGCATTGCAAAACGTAGTTCCTACGTTAGAAAAAGAAGGCATCCCACAAATCAGCGTGTCAGCCAACCAAGGGAAATTTTTGCAGGTGTTGATGATGAGTTGTAGCGCCAAACGCGTTCTGGAATTGGGAACATTGGGCGGTTACAGCACCATCTGGATGGCTCGCGCATTGCCAAAAGAAGGCAAAATTATAACTGTTGAATTAGATGAACACCACGCTTCCGTTGCACAAAAAAATATTGAGGCAGCGGGCGTTTCTCATAACGTTGAAATTCGTACAGGCAAGGCAATTGAAGTGTTATCAAAGATGATCGCCGATAAAGAAGAACCGTTTGATTTTATTTTTATTGATGCCGATAAACCACCTTATGCAGAATATTTCAAACTTGCCTTACAGTTATCGAAAAAAGGAACTGTGATTGTTTGCGACAATGTAATCAGGGATGGCAAAGTGCTTGATAAAAACAGCACTGACTCAAATGTGCAAGGTGTTCAAAAATTGAATAAGTTATTGAGCGAAAACGATAAAGTAGTGGCTACTATTTTGCAAACGGTTGGTGTGAAGGAGCACGATGGTATGGCAATCGCGATGGTAAAATAAGGGCAAAAACAAATACAGTTTTTGCCCTTATTTTACTGCACCAGTTTTGCAATTCTTCCGTCGTTCCCGGCTAAAAAAATGGCTGCTCCATTCTTTGCTTTTTGGCAAACATGAAAGCTTTCACCCGAAATCAAGTTCCAGTTGTTACCACCGTCGTTTGAAATATCAACACCGGAAGTACCGCAGGCAATGAGTTTACCTGAATTGATGAATTCAACACAACTGCGATAACCATGCGGCGGCGTTTGTGGATGCTGCCATGTCGCGCCCAGATTGATTGAGAAAACACAGTTGCCGGTTGTGTCTTTATCATTGGTAAAATCGCCACCCACGACAACGATTCTTTTCGCTGAAAGATTGATTGCCATTGAGTTTGCGCCTGTGCTTTGTTTGCCTTGCAATAGCGGCAGCGGATCTTTGGTTTTGCCAATAAAATGCGATTTTGTGCCACCGCTTACCAAACCATAACGGAATAAATTTCTTTGCAAGGGAAGCATTTTTACATTCGTTCCGCTCGATGCAAAAAAAGCTTCTCCTTTGGAGAGCGGAATGCTGTCGTCGGGAATGGTCCAATGTTCACCTCCATCGCGCGTAAAAGCAATGAACGCAACCGGATGTACCGAATCAACCGGATCGCCAATGACAACGCCAGATTTTTTATAAAAATCCATCGCATCCAAAAACATTCCTTTGGTGGTATCTTCAAACATTCTCTTCCATGTTTTGCCGCCATCTTTTGTTTTTAAAATAAGGGCCGGTTCAGCCACTGCCATGATGATTGCAGTATTATCATCAAACGCTTCAATGTCTCTGAAATCGCGTTGCTCAAAACCTTTTACAGTAAGCCATTGAAAGGTTTTGCCGCCGTCAACCGAACGTGCTACCGTGCCGTTGCTTCCACTTGCCCAAACCACGTTATCGTTTACCACACTTAAGCCGCGCAACGAAGTTTTGTTGCCGCTGGTGAGAATAGTTACCGTTTGAGAAAATGAAAAGGAGGCAAGCAAAAAAGAGGCAAAAACAAAAAGCAATTTCATTGGTAAATATTTATAAAATTTTACCGCGGAGACGCTAAGACGCGAAGTTTGGTTTTGCCTGTTTTCTTCGTGTCTTAGCGTCTCCGCGGTTCATATACTTGAGTTTGGAAATGCTCAATTCATTTTAGAACGTTGAAGAGTGCGACGCAACAGACGATCAACAAGAATTCCTACAGCCCGGAACATAAAAATGTATTTTGTATTTCTGAAAATCCAGCAAATCCGTGCATGCAGTCCGTGTCATCCGTGTTCTATTCTTTCCGCATCGTCTTGTAAGCATTGATCAATCCGTTGGTTGATGAATCGTGATCCGAAATGACATCTTCATTTTTCAATTCGGGTAAAATTTTTCCAGCCAATTGCTTGCCCAGTTCCACGCCCCATTGATCGAACGAAAAGATGTTCCAGATAACGCCCTGCACAAATATTTTGTGTTCGTACAAAGCAATCAAACTACCCAACGATTGCGGTGTGATTTCTTTTAGCAAAAACGAATTGGTGGGTTTGTTGCCCTGAAATTCTTTGAAGGGAACGAGCTTCTTCATTTGCTCTTCCGTCATGTTTGTCAACTCAGCTTTTACTTCTTTTTCGTTTTTACCGTTCATCAACGCCTCTGTTTGTGCAAAGAAATTGCTCAATAGTTTTTCGTGATGGTCGCCAATCGGGTTGTGGCTAACGGCTGGCGCAATAAAATCGCACGGAATCAATATCGTTCCCTGGTGAATGAGTTGATAAAAAGCATGTTGCCCGTTGGTTCCAGGTTCGCCCCAAACAATTGGGCCCGTGGCATACGAAACGCGATGCCCACCGCGACCCACGCTCTTGCCGTTACTTTCCATATTGCCTTGCTGAAAATACGCGGTGAAGCGGTGCATGTACTGGTCGTAAGGCAAAATGGCTTCGGTTTGCGAACCAAAGAAATTGATGTACCAAAGACTTACGAGCGCCATAATTACAGGCACATTTTTATCAAAGCTTTCGGTTTTAAAATAATTATCAACGTTAAAGGCGCCGCGCAACAAGGCTTCAAAATTATCGTAGCCAACCGTTAAAGCAATTGACAAACCGATAGCGCTCCACAGGGAATAACGACCGCCTACCCAATCCCAAAACACGAACATATTTTTGGGGTCAATTCCAAATTCAGTTACTGCTTTTTCGTTGGTGCTTAACGCCACAAAATGTTGCGCGATAAATTTTTCATCCTTGGCAGCTCCTAAAAACCAATCCCTTGCCGTTCCCGCATTGGTCATGGTTTCCTGCGTGGTAAAGGTTTTTGAGGCAATTAAAAACAGGGTTTCATCAGGCGTGATTTCCTTTAAAATCTCAGCAATTTGCGAGGCATCAACATTGCTCACGAAGTGGGGCTGTATGCCTTCGAGCCAATACGGCTTCAAAGCTTCGGTTACCATTACCGGACCCAAATCGGAGCCACCAATGCCAATGTTGACAATGTATTTTATTTTTTTGCCGCTGTAGCCTTTCCATTCGCCGCTGTGCACTTTTTCGCAAAAGGCTTTCATTTGCTCGCGCACTTTTCTTACTTCGGGCATCACATCTTGCCCATCACTCATTATGGGGTTGTCGCTCAGGTTGCGCAATGCTATATGAAGCACAGAACGACCTTCGGTTTCATTGATTTTTTCGCCGCTGAACATGGCTTCGATAGCTTCTTTTAAGCTGCAATCGTTGGCTAATTGCAACAGCAACTGAAGCGTTTTGGCGGTAATGATATTTTTAGAATAATCGAACAAAATATCTTCCGCGGTCAGCGAAAATTTAGAAAACCTGTCGGGGTCTTTGGCAAACAAATCTTTCATGTGAACGCGGCCCATTTCCTCTTCAAAATGTCGTTTCAATAATAACCAGGCCTGCGTTGTAGTTGGGTTTGTTTTTGGAAACATAGTGTTATTCAAAAATTAATAATAGCTGTGCAAAATTGGAGCAGTGAGCGCGAAGATATACTTTTTGCATTTTGCGATATGACATCTCTTTTGCAAAACGCATTGCTGATAGCTGCTTTAGCTTGCTACTTAATAGTATAACATGAATGAAAAAAGTGCTTCCACTGTTAACAACTTGCGAACATGTACATAAATTTTTCCATAAAAACAAAAATGGAGAACCATTTTTGCAAGTAAATAGTAGTGTTTTCGTTGTTGTTGCGTATCTTTGCAGGCTGAATTCATTTCACCGCGACCATTTACTGCAACAAGTAACCGAATTTAGATAAGTAAACAAGCAATAATTCATTATGAGGCAACTTAAAATTGCTACGCAAATCACCAACCGTGATTCGCAGGCAGTAGAAAAATACCTACAGGAAATATCCAAGATTCCAATGATTACGCCCGAAGAAGAAACTACACTGGCACAGCGCATTAAAATGGCCGACCAGCGTGCGTTGGATAAATTGGTTCAGGCGAATTTACGTTTCGTGGTATCTGTTGCAAAGCAGTACCAGCACCAGGGACTTTCTTTGAGCGATTTGATTAACGAAGGAAATTTAGGCTTGATAAAAGCCGCACAGCGTTTCGATGAAACCAAGGGCTTTAAATTCATTTCGTATGCCGTTTGGTGGATTCGCCAATCCATCCTCCAGGCTTTGGCAGAACAAGGACGTTTGGTGCGTTTGCCGCAAAACAAAATCGGTACATACAACAAAGCCAACAAAGCTTACATGGCGTTTGAACAGGAACATGAGCGTGAGCCATCAACCGAAGAACTGGCTGATATCCTGGAAATGAGCGAAACGGAAATCAATAATATTTTCCAAAGCAACACGCGCCACACTTCGTTAGATGCGCCGGTGCATGAAGCTGAAGATGTTGCTATGGGTGATTTGCTGGAAGGCAACGACGATACGGATGATGATGTAATGAAAGATTCGCTGCGCGAAGAAATCCGCCGCGTACTGAAATCATTATCACCGCGCGAAGCTGAAATTGTAAATGCTTATTTTGGGCTGGATGGCGAAAGCGGCAATACCATTGAACAAATTGGTATGAAGTACGATCTTACCAAAGAACGTATCCGCCAGATAAAAGAACGCGCTATCAAACGTTTGCAGAAAGCGCGTTACAGCAGCGCATTGAAAGCCTATTTGGGATAAATATTTTTAATCATTTTAAAAAGCCGTTCCGACTTTTCGGGGCGGCTTTTTGTTTTTACCGGAATTTTCTGTTTGTTGATGTTCTCACTCAAAGTGTTCCTATACACTCAGACCTTAAAAAGAAATTGAAAAATAATCAAGGCTACGCGTCATTCCGCCCCAACAATACTGTTGGGGCGGAATGACGGGCTGCATCAACTTGCTTACCAGATAGCGTTTGCCGCACAAGTCCATCATCAATTTTTGTTTTTATCATAATTTAAAAACAGCAACCGCTAACTTTGTTTGTTAGAGATGGAAAGAAAACGATTGGCATATAAAAACAGCAGTATCGGTTACGAATGTTTTGGCTCGGGAAGTGAATACATTTTTGCCTTTCACGGTTATGCACAGGCTGCTCACCGCTGGGAAATCATCACACCGTATTTAGATAAAAAATTTACGCTGGTTGCGTTCGATTTGCCTTATCATGGCAATACCAACTGGAATGAGAAAGACGCATTTACACCACAGGAATTATTGAACATTATCAAACAAATCTTGCCTCATTCTGCCAAACAATTTTATTTATTAGGTTATAGCATGGGCGGCAGAATTGCGTTGTGTTTATTGCAGTTGGTTCCGCAAATGATAAAAGAAACTGTGTTGCTTGCACCCGATGGCTTGCACCGCAACAAATGGTATCGCTTTGCTACCCAAACAAGTATAGGAAGAAGGTTGTTTTATAACACCGCGAAAAACCCAAAGCTCTTATTTCAACTGGCAAAAGGTTTAAAAAGGCGCGGTGTCATCAACGAGAATCAGTTGAACATGGCGCAGTATTACATGAACGATGAAACTACGCGAATGCAACTCTATCATCGGTGGATGGTAACGCGATACTTTCAGCCGAATTTGTTTTTGCTAAAACAAAAAATCATCAACCATCATGTGCCGGTTGAAATGGTATTTGCAAAACACGATAAAATTATAATAGCCGATCATGGTATTGATTTTATAAAAGGTCTGGAGAAAGAGGCGCACCTTCACCTTCTCGATACCGGGCATTCTTTTTTGTACGCACCGCAGGCACCTTTTATTGCTTCGCTTTTGAATGATGATAAATCATTTTCTTTGCCATGATGTGGTGGCTTCTCATACCCGTTTTTTGTTTTTGCCTTATTTATTGTTTGCTCATTTTACAGTACCGGAAATGGTTTGTAAAGCTTTCCCTTTTCGAGGCAAAACCAACTAATCAATACACCTGTTTTTCCATCATCATTCCTACCAGAAATGAAGAAGAAAATATAGAAGCGTGTTTGCAATCTATCTTTCAAAACAACTATCCTTCGCACTATTTTGAAGTAGTGGTGATTGATGATTTTTCAACCGATACAACGGTTGAAAAAATAAAGCAGTTACAAAAAGAATACAGCCATCTTCATTTGTTTTTACTGCAGGATTTATTGGGCAAAACCAATATCAATTCGTATAAAAAGAAAGCCATTGAATTGGCGATTGGCAAAGCGGGCGGCGACTGGATTATCACTACCGATGCCGATTGTATTGTACCGCAGCAATGGCTTTCTAACTTCAGTAATTATATCGGCAAAAACAAACCTGTTTTTGTAGCTGCGCCGGTTTCCTTCATTCAACAAAAAACCTTTGTCAGCCGCTTTCAAAGCCTCGATTTTATGAGTCTGCAAGGCATCACCGCAGCATCGGTGGCAGCGGGCTTTCACAGTATGTGCAATGGCGCTAATCTGGCTTATGAAAAAGAGGCATTTTATAAAGTGAATGGCTTTGCCGGAATTGATAACATTGCCAGTGGTGATGATATGCTGCTGATGCACAAAATCACCCAACAATTTCCGAACAAGATTGGTTATTTATTTCACCCCGCTTCGATTGTGCAAACACAGCCCGTTGATAGCTGGAAGAGCTTTATCAACCAACGCATTCGCTGGGCAAGCAAGGCAAACAGTTATAATGACAAGCGAATTTTTTATGTGTTGCTGCTTGTCTATTTTTTTAATGTTGCGCTGTTCATTTTACTCATCGCATCTTTGTTTTTGCCCAAATTATTTTTGTATTGGTTGATCATTCTGTTCATCAAAACGGCCACCGAAATGTATTTTCTATTTCCGGTTGCGCGCTTCTTCAAACAAACCAAATTGCTGCGGTGGTTTCCCTTGATGCAACCCATTCATATTGTTTATACAGTTGTGGCGGGTTGGTTAGGAAAATTTGGAAAATACCAATGGAAAGGAAGAAATGTGAAGTAACAAGAATCAAGGGGCAAGAATACAGAAATACAAGAAACAAGATACAAGAAATACAATAACAATAAAAAAGCCGGCATATAAACCGGCTTGCAATTAATTATCAAAGCCCCTCTCCACTCGTGGAGAGGGGTTGGGGTGAGGTTAATGGTGATGATGCAACTTCTCTGCAAACGCTTCTGCGCTAACCGGTTCTTCGGTTGCCCCTACCTGGCTTTCTAAAGCCTGGAACAGCTTGCCCATTTGCACTTGCGAATAGGTTTGTTCAACAAACTTTTTGTCTTTCATCATGCGTTCGGCATAGTCGTCCATCCACGAAAGATCGCCAAACGATTGCCCTCCCATATAACTCATCAATTGCATTCTGGCAGCGTCTTTTATATCATCCGGCGAAACAGAAATGTTGTTGTCTTCTATCAATTTTGTGGCAATCAAACTCCATGTTAATTGCTTTGCGTAATTCGGATATTCTTCATCTACTTCTTCGCTGGTTTTCTGTTTTTCAGTGTTCATCTGCAACCAGCGTTTTAAAAAAGCATCCGGAAAATTGAAGTGAACATGATCGGTGAGATAATGATAAATCTGATCGTGCAACTGATTGCTGCTTTGCTGTGCATAATAGTTTTCAATGTCAGCTTTCACAGCATCGCGCAGTTCCTGTTCGTTGGTAATGTTTCTGCCAGGATAAGCTGCGTTAAAAAACTCTTCAGCTAAATCAGCTTTTTCTGTCATGCCGATTTTTTTTATTATAAGAATAAAACGTTTATCAGCATCAACCGCACTGTTTTTATCCAATGCCAAATCGCTCATGATAAACTCTCTTTCTTTGTCTTCAAACGCTTTGCTTAATTGAATGGTAAGTGTGTCATCCACTTTCTTACCCATTAATTGTTCACGATACTCAGGCGTAAAATACTTTACAACGAGCGAGGTATCTTTTTTAATGCCGCCTTCTGTTTCCGTTCCATTCTCATCAGCTTCTTTCAGTTCCACATTCAGCACATTTCCCTCATTGTCAACCGTTTCGGGGTTGGTCATTTTGCCATTGCGCATTTGCAAACGCGCCACTTCTTCATCAATCATAGCATCGGTAACTTCTACCTTGTAACGTGTTACTTTTACATCGTTCAAATTCACCTGCACATCAGGTTTTAAGCCCACTTCAAATGCAAATGCATAATCGCGTGGGTTGTTCATGTCGGGTGCAGGCGTGTTGTTTTCCATCGGCAAAGGCTGACCCAAAATGTCGAGTTTTTCTTCCGTTACATATTGGTTCAATTGCTTTTCTACCGTACGCAGCACTTCATCAGTAAATACTGAAGCGCCATACATTTTTTTCACCAATCCTGCCGGCACCATGCCTTTACGAAAGCCGGGAATGTTGGCCTTCTTTGCATAATCTTTCAGGCTTTTTTCAAATGAAGGGTAGTAATCTTCCTTCGCCAGATTAACGGTGAGCTTATCGGTTAACGGCGCAATGTTCTCTCTTGTAATTGTTGCCATAATGATTCTGTTTCTTTCCTCTTTGGGAGATAAACAATTAAGTAAAAAAGCCTCGCTTAAACTGCGAAGCTTTGGTGCGGATGATAGGAATCGAACCTACATGCCTTGCGGCGCTAGATCCTAAGTCTAGTGCGTCTGCCAGTTTCGCCACATCCGCAAACGGGGCGCGAAAATAAGGCAAATGAATAAATAGAATAAGAAAAATGTAAGCGTTTATGGTTTTATAAACATTTTTTAAACTGATGAGTAATCGAGAAATTACTGATACATCAGCGTTCCTTCTTTTGTTTTTGCCGATATTTTGCCGGATGCGCTTTGTAGTTTATGATATGTGATGTACGATACGATAAGAACCGCTAAAACTATCAGAGGGAAAAAAGACATTCCTGTTAAACCATCCACAGCAATAAGCGAAATAAAGGCAAAAACAAAATCGAATGCAAAGCCTGCATACACCCATTCTTTTACCCTGCCTTTTACAAATGGCAAAAGCAAACCCAATGCGCCCAACACTTTAAAAACAGTGAGTGCATTTCTGAAATAATCAGGATAACCTAAATGACTAATACCTTGCCTGGCAGCTTCTGAATTTGATGTTAGGGCGGGCATCACGCCTTCAAATAAAAAGATAAGAATGGTGGTTGTCCAATAAACGATTTTTGTTGATTTCATACCGTGTTGTTTTAATTTTTATAAATTGATTTTTACTGATGCAAAAATAAAAAAGGCAACATAGAAAGAGGAAGCATCACAACGACAAAGAAAGGGTTGATTGCGACAATTGTTTTTACTTATATTAATTTCGATTGACTATCAATATAACCCTATAACGCTGACAGGGTTTAGAACCCTGTCAGCGTTCAAACACAGTTTACGGACATTTAAAAAATGAGCAAAAACAAAACCGTTTACACCTCGTACAAATGCTCATTTAGAAATGCATTTCTGAATTTTTGGGTAGGATCATATTGCGCTACCATTTGTTTAAACTGCGGCAATTGCGGATACAACTTCGCCAGTTGTTGCGATGATAACGTAAACAATTTGCCCCAGTGCGGTTTTGCATTGAATGGCGCAAGGGCTTGTTCAATTTGGGGCAACAGTTTACTAACTGCATCCCACTCCTGCTTCCAGGTAAAATGAATGGTTACTGAATCTTGCTTGTTACAAGGACTCATCAATAAATTATCCGCAGCAATGGTTCTGATTTCTGTAATAAAAAGATGCGGACCGATTTGTTTGCCCAGTTTTTGAACCGCAAGTATAGCTTCCACCGCATGTTGATGCGGTACAAAATATTCGGTTTGCAATTCCTTGCCGCTGCTTGGTGTGAAGCCCATTTTAAAATGCGGCATTCGTTCATACCAGGGACCTAAAACGCCCATTTGTTCTGTACAATTTTCAGCCGATAAAGCGGCTATAGGATGCATGTTTTTGGTAGCGGGCATAGCTCCATAAAAATCCTTCTTTGCTTCTTTGTTTTCGGCATCATCGGCTTTGCTTTTTATCCATACTTCATTCATATTTTCCTGCTGCCAATCGGTAAACAAACTTACGCTGTAACCGGCCGAAACAATGTCATCAAAGTGTTGTTGTAATTGCGCCAACGGCAATCGTTCATACACCCATTGCCGCATGGCAAAAGATGGCTGCACATCCAATGTAACTTTTGTAATGATGCCCAGTGCGCCCAAACCGACCACAGCGTTATAAAAGGCATCGCCATCTTGTTTAGATAGATGAACAACAGAACCATCGGCATTCACAATTTCCAATGCGCTTACTGCGGTAGCCAAATTCCCATTCTTCACACCCGAACCATGCGTAGCGGTGGTAATGGCACCGCCCACCGAAATGTGTGGCAGGGAAGCTAAGTTGTGCAACGCATATCCTTTCTTATCTAACCACGGACAAAGTTCACCGTATTTGATACCACCTTCCACCGTTACAGTATGTGCAGCTTCATCTAAACTTATAATTTTATTCAATTTTTTGGTTGAGATAAAACCATCCTTGCTATCAGCAATATTGTTGAAACAATGCCGCGTTCCCAGGGCTTTTATTTTTGCATGTTTCTTAACCATTTCCTGCACTTTGGAAACCGTTTCGGGATAAAAAACAACATCGGTACTGTACGTTAAATTGCCTGCCCAGTTCTTTAATTTTTCGTCTGGGCATGATAACTCTGTAAGGATGCAAATAAAGGGGATAAACCAACGGCAGAAGATAGCTTTACAAATGTTCTTCTTTTCATAAGCAAGTGTTTGGAGGGAATGGAGCAATTTGTTTTAGGAAAAATACATCATTCTATCAATATCTTTTCTTTTTTCATCGCGATGCGATATAATAAAATCGCCATGATGATAAAGCAAATCACACCAATCAATTGATATAAATCAATACCAAATGTTCTTTTCTAAGTACTCTTCTACATTTACTTTTGCCAATTGCTTTGCAATGTTTTCGCTGCCTGCCGTAACAATGCCACGGCAACGCCAGCCAATGCGCCGCCTGCCACCAAGCCTGTTGCAAACAGGTTGCCTTTGCCCAAATCATCTTCCTCAATCTTATTTCCTTTTTGTTTTTGCCGATAATTGACAGCACCTCTCACCGCACCACCAATAAAAATGGGAAGCGTGGTACTCAGGGGCAAATAAGCACCCACCGCAAACGACAATGAATTAACGCCGCACAGTTCCATTACAACAGCCAACGCAACACCAACAAACACAAACTGCCAGTCTAAATTAAACGATAAAATGCCTTTGATTAAGGTTGCCATCAGCGTTGCCTGTGGACCAGGAAATGTATCGGTGCCAATGGCGTGCGTAAAGCCTTGCTTTACCATTTCGGTTGTAGGATGATCCAAAATTTGAATGGTAAAACCAATCACTACAGAAGATACAATTGCACCGATAAACAAAGCGATTTGCTGGTTGCGTGGTGTTGCCCCCACAATGTAACCCGTTTTTAAATCTTGTGATGTTGCACCGGCATTGGCAGCCGCAATGCAAATCATTCCGCCCACAACAAGCACCATTGGCTCGTAGGTTTTGCCACTCCAGCCAATACCGATAAACACCAAACAAGTTGCCATAATGGTGGCTATCGTCATGCCGCTGATAGGATTGTTGCTTGAACCAATAATGCCTACAATACGCGAGGAAACGGTAACGAAAAAAGCACCAAAAACAACCACCAACACACCCAAAAACAATTTTGAAAGAACACTGTTGCCCGGTATCATTGGGATGAAAGCCATGAGTAAAATGAGTGCGATGCTGCCAAACAAAACCACTTTTATACTTAAATCTTTATCGGTTCTTGCTACTGTTTGCGTCGTATTTTTTTCGCCAAAAGAAGAAATGCTTTCTTTAAATGAAGCAATGATGGTAGGAATGGTTTTGAGCAATGTAATAAAGCCGCCTGCCGCCACTGCGCCAGCGCCTACCTGTCGCACATACGCGCGATAGATGGCATCGGAAGTATCAGCAAATTGATGCGTTGCAGGGTTCCAGATTCCAGGGCCGCCAGCCGTGTTGATGTCGTGCAGGTAACCCAGTTTTACCAATTGCGCAGCGATGATATTTTGATCAGGAATTACCGTTGCCAGCAAGGGATGAAATACAAGCCACGACAGCACGCCGCCAGCTACCAATGTGCCCGCTATTTTCGGACCGATGATATAACCTACGCCCAAATATTCCGGCGTAATTTCTCCACTCACTTTTGCAGCGGGAAAGTATTTATTAGTGAGTTGAGTAACATACGCCGGCGTTTCGGCAATCACCCCAAATATTTTTTGCAAAAACGCATACACTACGGCAACGCTTACGCCCCAGAATGCAGTTTTGGCAATGTCTCCTCCCTTTTCGCCCGCTTTTAAAACCGAAGCGCAGGCGGTACCCTCGGGATAAGGCAAGGTATCATGTTCTTTTACAATTAACGAACGTCGCAGGGGAATCATCATCAACGTTCCGAGCAAGCCGCCGAAGATGGCGAGAATGAGAATAGTAATGTAATTAAAGAAACCGGCACCAATGCTTTGCCCGTTGCCAGCCATGGATAAAAACAAAAAGCCGGGCAATGTAAACGCCACGCCCGATGCAATGCTTTCGCTTGCCGAGCCTGTTGTTTGAATGATGTTGTTTTCAAGAATGGTTGTTTTTAAAAGCTTTCTTCCAATGGTGATGGCAATTACCGAAATGGGTATGGAAGCACTTACGGTTAAGCCTGCTTTCAAAGCGAGATATACATTGGCGGCGCCAAACAAACAGCCCATAATGCAACCCGTAATGATGGCTTTGGGCGTAAATTCTTTGATAGATACGTTTGCCGGAACGAATGGCTGAAACGCTTTTTTCTCCTGCATGTAGATGATTGAATTTTAAAAGTAAGTGATGATTGCAAGAAGTGAACGTATCATCAAACTTATTTTTAAAATGACATTTTAAACAGCGTAATTAAAAATGCCTGAAATGAGCCATTGGCACTATCCGTTTGTAAAAAGAAGGTGATCATAAAAAAGAATGCTCCGTAGAAACTACCTATTTCTCATTCACAGGTAGCTCCTACGGAGCATGTTTGGTTTTGTGCATTTTTTTCTATAAACAGATAGCTCCTACGGAGCTAACGCGATTGAATAATGAATAGGGTACAAACATGGTCCTCCTACGGAGCAGATTTGGTTTTACACATATTATTTGCTACAAATACGTTGCCCTCATGGAGCTTTCATTATTTTGCAAACAAACTGTACCAAATGGCGATCCTACATTAATCTTCCTCTTGCTTCCTGCCAACTCTTTTCTTTAATTCACTTACAGGCATAGCAATCATTCTTCCCATTGGTTTATCGCCACGGTAAGTAATTACTTTTAACATCACAGCTTCCTTTGGTACAACCAATGGTTCGGTGTATTTTGGATAGAAGTTATCAGGAAAAGAATTGTCAAAACTGTAATGCACATCCAGATTGTTTGCTTCTGTTGTTAGAGTAATTCGCAGCGTTCCATCTTTGGTGGTATCAGCTGAAAATGCCGGATCGAACATAGCTGGCGAATACTTAACCTGCGCTTCATCAAAACGCGGGAACTGATGCTCTACCCTATCAGAAAAATTGCTCCAGTTCTTATCTTTCTTTTGCGACCAAACGCTTTCTGCCGTTGCCATGGCACGCGGCCAGATCATGTATTCCAAATGGCGCGTGTTATATACTTGTTCTGTCCACAAATTGGCTTGTCCGCCTTTGATGTATTTTGCGTCTACACCATCGGGAACAGGCTCAAATTCATAAGCCTTTTTCAATCGCAAAGTGGCATAGATGTGCGGCTCGATGATAGGATCGCCCTGCATATAATCGAGATAAGCAAACGTGGTGGGGCTCATTACCACATCGTGTTTTTGTTTGGCTGCTTCTATGCCACCCTGTATGCCACGCCAACTCATCACAGCAGCATCGGGCGCCAAACCGCCTTGTAAAATTTCATCCCAGCCCATAAACTTCTTTCCTTTTGATTCAACAATTTTCTCCAGTCTCTTTTCAAAATAGCTTTGTACTTCATCCTCATTTTTCAGGTTTTGTTTTTGCATCAAAGCTTTCACACTATCGCTTTTCTCCCAAAAATTTTTAGGGCATTCATCGCCACCCATGTGTACATATTCAAATGGAAACAACTGCGCAACTTCGGTAAGTACTTTGTCTAAAAAGAGGTACACTTTTTCATTGGCAGGGCAAAGTGTATTATCAACCATGGCTACAGGTGGCTGGCCGTGCGACCAATCCATGATTTCTTCGCCGGAGCGAACCTGGTAATTTTCTGCGCCTGGCGTGCAGGACAATTCAGGATACGAAGCCACTGCTGCTAAACTATGTCCCGGCACATCAATTTCGGGCAAAATATTTACAAACTTTTGTTTTGCATAAGTTACCAATTCTTTAATATCATCCTGTGTGTAAAAGCCGCCATAGTTGCGTGGTTCATCCGGTGCTGGCGGCGCAAACGTTCCAAAATAACCAACGCGTTTTGCATTGTAGGCACCTTTTTTAGTAAGATTGGGCAAGCTCTTTATTTCAATGCGCCAGCCTTCATCATCGGTTAAGATGCATGTGCAGCAGGTTGAATTTATACTTTGACCATGTTGTCTATAAAATCTTTCACTTCCTGCTTAGTAAAAAAATGGCGTGATACATCCAACATCAAGCCTCGCCATACAAAGCGCGGGTAATCGGCAATCTCAACACACGGCAGCTGCCAGTTTATGCCTTTTGCCACTGTTTTGCTTTCAATTTCTTTTGGCAGTAATTGCATTAAAGTTTGCACGCCATAAAACAAACCGGCAGCTTCGTTGGCTTTGATAACAACGCCCTTTGGTGTAACCGATAAAGTATAACCTTCTTTGCCCAATTGCGCATCTGCTTTGGTACTGAGAATAAGTTGGATGGTTGAATTGGGCGCAGTTCCAACTGAAACAGAATAGCCTGTTGCAGTGCTGATTTCACTTTTTAGATAAGCTGTTACATTGTTTACTTCTGCACCCGATGGAGCAGCAATGCTAATGCGATTTGGCAACTGGCAGTAGCCCGCTTTTGTTGTAACAGAAACAGGTTGCGGTATGATAGAAACCGCATTTTGGGCCTGTGCAAAAAGTAAAAAAGGGACAAAACAAATAACAAGGCAAGCGCAGATTTTTTTCATAGTAAATGTTTCTTGACAGGAATGACTGGAAGCCAAATTAGTAACAACGGACAAACTTTTTGTCAATCCTTTTTCAAAAAGCAATACAGGAGGAGCATTTGTTTAAAAATTACCAGCTTTATGAATTGGTGATAACCGTCTTGTAATCTTTATTTTGTCCAAAACAAAACTTCGTATTTTCTTGTTTTAAAACTAAAATTTCCAATAATGAAACCAAATTATAAACTATTAAATTTATAATCCATTTATAATAAAAACAATAGCGTGTGGCATTTCGCTTGCCATTAAGTACGCGATATTGGATTCCGGGCGAGTATGTCTATACTCTGCCTTACTTTTTAAAATCAATAATCTTATATCACAACGCTCAAGGGGTCGCAACCAAAAACTTTCATTTTTTATTTTTTATTGTATTACGAAATTGGTTGCTAACCTTTTTCTTTATCAAAATGATATTGAATGTAGAAACGATTCAAAACAAAATGTTACCTGTCGTTTTCCTCAAGTTCGTTCATCAAATCATTCAAATCAAGACTTTCTGTGTACATGATTATAGAACCATCGGGTTCATATCTCCACTGCTCCTTTGGCTTATCCCAGTACAATTCCACGCCGTTATTATCCGGATCATTAAGATAAATGGCTTCCGACACACCATGATCGCTTGCACCGGTTAGGGGGTAATTCGCCTTTACCAGACGATTGAAGACAACAGCCAGATCTTTCCGCCGGGGATATAAAATGGCTGTATGAAACAATCCTGTGCCGCGCACAGGCGCAGGAGGCATATCTTTACTGTACCATGTGTTTAAACCGATATGGTGGTGGTAGCCGCCGGCAGAAAGAAACGCTGCCTGCGTGCCATAAAGGGCTGTTACCTGAAACCCTAATAAATCTCTGTAAAAAGATAATGCCCGATCCAGGTTAGCAACTTTTAAATGCACATGCCCAATGCGGGTTTGCGCAGGAATAATGTAATTTTCATCCACTGGTTGGTTTTAAAACAAAGTTAAGCGCATTTATAAATTCATTACCAAAGCACCATTTTGCGAGATAGAATGAAAGCGCACATGGAAGCTATCACAATCTTGTTTCCATTTCTTTACAGTCCACAGTGGTATGTTGTTATCTGCAACAATCAATGAACAATCAACTGCTTTTATCAAATCGCTCATCAGCAACTTTGCACTGTTGGTAAGGATAACAACATCTGCTTTTATTTTACTGCTCAAATCTATTGCTGACAAAGGTTGCGAGAGAATCAAAATTGTTTTTGAGGAAGATTGAATCAGCCAATTTTTATCAAAAGATAAGGTTGGGCTGAAATCATTTTTCACTCTCAATGCAATTCGTGCAGGCTTTAAGTAAAAGCTATTTGCGTTTGCATCGTTCGGCAACAAATTATCGCAAAAACAAATCTTGTTTCTTCCATAAACAATATCTATGGCTGCATGTTGGTTAATGTTGTAAACAATCAGCTTGTGTTGATGAGCCGTTCTCCAAACATCAACCGAAACATAAATCACAAACACAAAAAACAACAACAAAGCGTATGTAAAAAAACGCGGTAACTTATACAACAACCAAACTGCAAGCAGCACAATGATGATGTATAAAAGCAAGGCTTGCACAACATCAATCTTTATGTTTGAAAGCAAAGAAAACGGTAGTTTTTCAGTGTGTTCAATGATGCTGTTCATCAACCATAACAATGCTCCGGTTATCTTACCAACAAACACAGCAAACAACGAAAATTTGCCAATTACAACCAAAAGAACGGTGATGAACAAAATAATTTCGGATAGCGGAATGACCAGCAAATTATTGAACAAAAACAAAACGGGAAACTGATGAAAATAGTACAAAACCAAAGGCAGGGTAAGAAATTGCGCAGCAATGTTTACGCAACTTAATTGCCATAGTTTATTGAGCAATCTGTTTTGAAAATAAAGGCAATTGTAAAGCGGCCTGGTAAACAAAATGATGCTTACTACCGCTGCATAAGAAAGCTGAAAACCAACATCCCACAATAAAAACGGATTAGCCACCAGCAAGCAAAAAGCAGAAGCTGCAAGCGTATTGTAAATATTGGGTCTTCGGTTGATGAACATACCGATTGCGATAAAACTAAACGTAACTGCCGACCGCAAAATAGAAGGCACCGCTCCTGCCAGTAAAGTGAAGAACCACAGCACTACCAGCGCAACAGCGGGCACAACAAAGCGGTACCATTTTTTGTTTTTATACGATGAAAACAAAAGAAGCACAAAGCCATAAATCATTCCCAAATGCAAGCCGCTAATGGCAATAATGTGCACGACGCCGGTGTTGCTGTACGATTGCACCAACTGTTTATCCAAATCGTTGCGATAACCGATGAGCAAGGCTTCGGCAACGCCGCTTTCTTTTTTGTCAGGAATAAAAGTTTGTATCGTTTTGATAACATAGCTTCTTGTTGCATTCAAGAAACTTTGTAATGAAGAAACTTGCTCCTGCTGTACTATTTGGTAGTCGTCCTTCTTCAAATACACTTGTGCTGTAATGTCTTGAAAAAGAAGAAAACGGGCATAATCGAAAGCAGCAGGATTGCCCCCATTCTTGATGTTTTGTAATGATTTTACAAACACAATCTGTGAACCGAATGTAAGCAGGGGATTGCTGTTCCCCTTATCAAAATAAACGATGATAGTGCCGGTAGCGGGCAAGCATTGATGATTGCGATACATCGCTGTTACCGTTGCATTCGCTTTGTACGTTTTGTGTTTAGACTGCAAAGGTTCACTTAGGGTTGCCACAACAGCATCGCCATCCTTGTAAACGTTTGTATAATGATGTGTTTGATCATTCGGATTTTTGATGAAACAAAGAATGCCGCCACCAATGAGAATTATCAATAAAACCAAAACACCATGCAGCCATTGCAATTTGAATTTTTGATAGGAAGGCAATAAAAAGAAAAGTCCAAAGCAGCAAACAGAGATAGCAAACATAATAAACCATACCATTATTGAAATGTTGGTGTACCATTGCACCAGGATGCCTGCCGTTAGTGCAATTAACAATCGCACGAACGGCATTTTTTTCGTTTGGATATGCAAAGACAAAGCAGTCATGTTTTGGTTGGCGCAGCAGTAAGCTGCTGAATTACAATAATACAAAAAGAGGGGAAGATTTTTTATTTCCGCCCCTCTTTTTGTTATTACTATTGTTATGTTTTCTTACGATACCAACGTGCCCACGTTCATTCCCAATACTACTTCCAATAAGTTACCTGGCTTGTTCATATCGAACACGATAATGGGCAAACTGTTTTCCATGCAAAGGGTGAATGCCGTCATGTCCATCACTTTTAAATTTCTGCCAATGCATTCGTGATAAGTAATTTTTTCGTAGCGTGTGGCAGTTAAATCTTTTTCCGGGTCGGCAGTGTAAATGCCATCAACGCGTGTACCTTTCAGAATGACATCAGCTTTGATTTCTATTGCGCGAAGCGAGCCGGCAGTATCTGTTGTAAAGTAAGGGTTGCCGGTTCCTGCACCAAAAATTACTACTCTGCCTTTCTCAAGGTGGCGTATAGCTTTGCGGCGAATGTAAGGCTCGGCAACCTGTTCCATTTTAATGGCGCTTTGCAAACGCGTGTAAACACCAATTTTTTCAAGCATTGCCTGCATTGCCATGCCGTTAATCATGGTTGCCAACATACCTATATAATCGCCCTGCGCACGCTCAATGCCGCTTTCGGCTTCGTTGGTACCGCGGTAAATGTTGCCGCCGCCAATTACAATGGCTACCTGAACACCAAGATCGGTTACCCTTTTAATATCGGTAGCATATTGTTCAATAACGGTTGAAGAAAAGGGTTCGAAAAGATTGGGTTTGTTGCCTAAAAAAGATTCGCCGGATAATTTTAAAACGATGCGTTTGTACTTTGGAAGCATGTGAAAGCTTTGATTTTTTGGTTGCAAAGAGAGCGATTTTTTGACCAAATGCCAAAGGGAAAATGGATTAAAAAAAGCTATGAGCTTTGAGCCGCAAGCTATGAGTTGTTGGCTACGAGTAAGAGGATAGGAAGTTGGGAAGTCCGGAAGCCGACAAGTAGAAACAATGTTAGACAGATGATTTAAACTTGTTCCGTTAGGAACAACAGGTGGGTAGAAATAAAGCCAACATCTTTATTGCATATAAACCGGATGCATTGTAATGCACAGATGGCTTCGTGCCTCGCAGTGGCGATGCGCTTTGGAATGGCTCAATAAATGTTCAATTGCTGATGGGCTGCGGGATGGAAGTGGAAAGCCCGGCGAAGGTTTTGCGTGTTGGCATTGTGCCGGACTTGTAACGGACAGCCCGAACTACAGATTCATTGAAAAACCAATCGCTTACAGCCCCGAAATATGGACAAAAACAAACTTTCTTCCAATCATTATCAGAAGCTTTTACTTGCTTCGAATGGCTTCAACAGGGTTCATTTTGGCGGCAGTACGTGCGGGAATGATGCCTGAAACAACGCCCAGTACCACGCAAATACTAAATGCAAGAATGATGATGTGCGGCGCAATAATTACCGGGAAAGGAAGTACGGTGCTTAACACCAACGAAAGCAAATACACCAGCAGCAAGCCAAACAAACCGCCCATCACGCAAAGAAATGCGCTTTCTAATAAAAACTCGGTAAGGATGGTAATGCTTTTGGCGCCGATGGCTTTTTTGAGTCCTATCTGGCTCGTGCGTTCGCGCACGGTAACAAACATAATGTTAGCAACGCCAAACGCACCAACAATTAACGACAAACCGGCAATTGCCCAGCCGCCCACATCAACCGAACCAAAGAAAGAACTGATTTGATTGCTAAAGGTACTTACATCGTTCAGCGCAAAATTGTCTTCGGTAGTAGGACTTAATTTTCGTACCTGCCGCATAATGCCACGAAGCTCATCTATCAATGCTGTGGTGGGAACATTTGGTTTGCTGTTTACCAAAATGGCAGGCTGCACAAGATTGTGATTGTTAATATCCCAAACGGAGGCAAAATATTGATACGAAATGATAATGCACTGGTCGTAATCAAAACCGCCTATCAGGGATGATCCTTGCTTTTCAATCACGCCTACAATCTGCACATGTCTTCCATCCATAACAAGCACTTTGCCTTCGGCTTTTTGGGCAGATCCAAAAAGAAGCTCTGCATTTTTATAACCAATGATAACTACCGGATTGCCATGCTGAAAATCGCTTTGGTTAATGTATCTGCCATAGGCAATATTGAAGGATTGTATTTTATTAAAATCTTCTGACACGGCGTACACGGTAACCCCCGTTAACTGGCTGCTGCCATACGAAAGTGTAACCGTAATGTTTTGATTAAAATAAGCTACATTGTCCGCAAGCGTACTTTGTTTTTTAATGAATTTTAATTCATCAATAGTAGGGCTTGGACGGTTTACAAACTTCCACCAGGGATAATCGGGACCGCCGGCGTATTCCCATTTATCAACATAAACGGTGTTGGAACCAAACGCTTTTACATCGCTTTGCAGTTTGCGTTCCATACTGTCAACCGCAGCCAGAACGCCAATGATACAAAAGATACCAAATGCAACGCCCAGCAGCGATAAGGCACTGCGCAGCTTGTTGTTAGCAAGCTCCTGCAGCGACATTTTAAAGCTATTCCAAACGATGCTTGCAATTCGTAGCATAGGTCAAACTTATGGCAAAAAAACATCCGGTTGGTAATCCGGTTTGTTTTTTATATAAATGGTAAATGAAAAGTTCGTTTGCCATTATTTGTCAGGTTCCATGGCATTGCGCACCACTCCATTGCTGTCATAAACAGATCGGATGTTGTGCGAATAAAATTCATCTTTGGAAGGCGCATTCATCAAGCCGATATAAGTAGTAAGGGGAACATGGAAAAACTGAACAATTTCGCCAGAAACCAATTCCAGTTCAAGTGTTGATGAAGCCGCTTCATAGCCTACCGACACAATGGCGCCGGAAAGAACTTCCAATCTCTGCATAGGTTAACCGTTTAAAATTGCGAAACTAAAAAGAGAGAAGTAAAATGGCAAGAGAAAACATAGCATCACGTCATTTAAACTGACACACTAAACTATTATTACACATTAAAAGGATTAACTTTTTGATACAATGCTGTAATGATGAACTTGCGCAGAAAGGTTTGGTTTTGCACCAATTTATAATAGTGCAAATTGAATTGACTCATAACATCAGGAAGCCTTACTGCTTCTATGTTTGCGGCGATGCGAAAGAAAGAATACATCAAAAACAAAACTGCTTTTTGCCAGTAAGAAGATGGATGATTTACCTGAAAATCGGTGTATATCCAAAGCCCGTCGGCTTGCAATTTTTGATGAAGAAGAAGAAACACTTTCTGCGCAGTTTCATCTTTAAAATTGTCTAACAAAAATGGTGTGATGATGATGTCGTAAAGATTATGAGTTGAATAATCAAGAATAGATTGATGAATAAAAGCGACTTTGTTTTTGCCCCTATTTCTTCGCTTTGCCAGTGCAATCATTTTAGAAGAAACATCAACATAATCTATCTCTAAACCTTGTGAGTGAACGGCACTGATTTCTTCTAAAATCCAGCCGGTTCCTCCACCTACAATCAGCACTTTTGCACCCAATGGAATGTAGCGTAAAAAGTAAGTCTGCGCCCTTCGCAAAGCCTTTCCAATAAAGAATTTGGCAAGTGCATCGTATATAGGAGCAATCACATCGTAGCCCTGTTTCATCTTGCTTTTATCAGCAAAAATGAAGCAAAACAAAAAGGGCTACACATTGAAGATGCAACCCTTTTTGTTTTTGCAAATGTTTGTAAACCCGTAACTCAGTGCCCACCGCTTTCTGCCCATTCTTACTACTTGTAGCTTGCAGCTAACAGCTTGTAGCTTCCTACTCAAAGCTTTTACTGCATAGACAGGTTTACTCTGCCGCTTGTTTTTACCACTACCGAAACGCCACCACCGTTCAGCTTGCCATCAATTTTATTGTCATCTGTATTGCCGCTGAAATTGTTCAGCGTACCCACTTTTATTTTATCTCCTTCTACATGCAAATCCATGCCTTTGTTTTTAGGCAACTGCAAATTAATATTGCCGCCCGAGTTGCTTACACGAACATAATCGCCCAGTTTTGTAACCTGCACATTCATGCTGCCACCGCTGGTAGCCGTTTCGAGACTGCCCGAAATCGCATTCATATCTACATTACCACCGCTGGTGTGTGCTACAATGGCACCTTCTACGGCATCGGCGCTAATGTTTCCGCCACTGGTAGCTGCCTTCACATTGCCCTTTATATTACTGAGTTGCACATTGCCACCCGATGTTGACAAACTTATCTTGCCATTGCAATCGGCAGCTTCAATGTTGCCGCCGCTGGTTGTTAAGTTGATGTTGTCGTGCGAGTGGTTAACAACAATATTTCCACCACTGGTTACACCATCAATATTACCGCTAACATTATCAATCTTCAAATTGCCACCACTGGTTTTGAATTTTTGATCGCCATCCAAATGTTGCAATGCAATGTTGCCACCCGAAGTAGTAAGATTGCCCGAAACATTTTGGGGAGCATAAATAACAAACGAAATGCTGAGGGCTTTCTTCCAGTTCATGTTGCGGTCTTTGTTTTTGGCAATGGCTGTGAGTTTGCCGCCGCTTGCATCAACCGATAAGTCATAGTTGTTCAACCGTTCGGCAATTTCATCTTTGCTGGCAATTTTTCCGTTGTTGTTTCGGATATATACTTCAATGCGGGCATCGCTGCTGTTGCCGCCTGTAACCGCAATGTTGCCACCTGACGTTTGTGCTTCTACCTGTTTAATGTTGGCAGACGATAGAGACTTGGTTAGATAAGGCTGTTCATCACCATTATTTTTTTGGGCAAAAACAAACGTGCTTTGGATGGCAATGAGAAGCAGAAAGAGATACTTTTTCATGATATGAATATTTATGTTAGAAATTGTTGAACGATGTTGTTTGAAAAATGTTACGCCCCAATCCGCCGTGGCGGAAAGTTTTAAAGCCCCGATTCCCTAAAAGAGAGTTGCTAAGAGCAGATTTTGCGGGTAGAATGCCAATGGTTGTGCCAACGCTGAAAGCCTTTGCAGGCTTGCGTTTGAAGAAGATATAAATAAAAAGGTGTTCGGTAATGAACACTTATTGTACGGTAACGGAAAGGAAGTTAAGCATTTGGCAATGAGGAAAACAAAAAAGTGAATGAATTGATTGAATTGCTCTATGAAATTCATTTTGACAAAATAATAGAGCGGTTCGCATCAGAGCTAATTACTTTTGTTTTTATCTCTTTTTACTCTGTTCTCAAACTCTTCACCGGGTTGGCTAATGCTGCTTTTATTGCCTGAAAACTGACTGTAAACAATGCAATGGCAATCGCAACAATTCCTGCAAAAACAAACATCCACCAACTGATGGTAGTCTGGTAAGCAAACTCCTGCAGCCAGTTGTGCATAGCATACCACGCAACAGGAAAGGCAATTACAGCCGCAATGGCTACCAGCCGCAAAAATTCTTTTGACAATAGAACTGCAATGCTGCCGATGCTGGCACCCAACACTTTGCGGATGCCGATTTCTTTTACGCGTTGCGTAATGGTAAAAGCAGATAAGCCAAATAATCCAAGGCAGGCAATGAAAATAGCAATGCCAGCGAATATGCTGAAGATGGCTTCCTGTTGGCGTTCGGCTCTGTATAAATCAGCAAAACGGTCATCTAAAAATGTATAGTCGAAAGGTGTTTCGGGCAGATAGGTTTTCCATGTTTTTTCTATGTGCGCTACGGCAGACGGAATGTTGCCGGATACTTTAATGGAGATTCTGTTATATCCATTTGGAACTGTAGAAGTAAGCAATACAAGTGGTATAATTTGCTGATGCAAGGACTCAAAATTGAAGTCGTTAATGACGCCAATAATCTCACCTTTTCTATCGCCATACATAAACGGTTTTCCAATGGCATCTTCATTGGAATGCAGGCCCAGTGCACGAACTGCCGCTTCGTTAATGATGAACGAAGAGGTATCCATGCCATCGGGTTTTGAAAAATTGCTGCCCGCAACGACGTGTATTTTGTAAGCCGGTATAAAACTTTCATCTGCCTGCACGTTTTTGATGTCGGCTTTGGTTGGTGCCAATGTATTGCCATTGCTGATTTGTGAACCCTGGCTATCCAACAAACGTCCCGAAGGAATGCGGCTCGATCTTGCTACTTCTTTCACGTTGACATTGGAGAGCAAAGCAGCTTTGAAAGAAAGAAAAGATTTGTTCAAACCGGCATTGTCATTTAACGTAACAATCTGGTCTTTATTAAAACCCAACGACTTGTTTTGCATGTACTGCAACTGCCGTATTACAACCGCTGTACTGATGATTAAAATAATGGAAATAGCAAACTGTGTAACTACCAAAACTTTACGGAACGATAAATTTCCTTTGTCCACTTTTAGTACGCCTTTTAACACTTTTACAGGCTGAAAAGAAGAAAGAAAAAGGGCCGGATAAATGCCTGATAAAATGCCTACTACAAAAGGCACTGCAAGCGATGGCAGAAGAACAGAAGGAGTGAGTAAACTATATATGCTGAACGACCCACCAGTAAGGCTGTTAATTAAAGGAAGCACCGCCCAGGTAAGGAAAAAAGAAAGAGAAGTAGCAACCGTACAAATCAAAACAGACTCGCTTAGAAATTGTGCAACCAACTCTCCCTTGCCGGCACCGATCACTTTACGCACACCAATTTCTTTGGCTCGCAAAGCCGAGCGTGCAGTGGAAAGGTTCATGTAATTGATGCACGCGATTAACAAGATAAACAAGGCGATGGCTGAAAAAATATACACGCGTTTGATGTCGCCGTTCTCTTCAATTTCAGAATCTTTATGTGAATACAAATGAATGTCGGTCAGCTTTCGTAATGATAAAGAAGTCCATCTGGATGGTTGAAATTTATCGCCTTCGTGCGGAACATGCCGGTTCAAAAATTGGGGAAACTGAGCTTCTAATTTTTTTGCATCATAATGCGGTGGCAATAAGAGGTAATCGTAAAACGAATTGTTGCCCCAGTTGGTCTGCAGGTTTCTTTCACCATAAACGGCTGAATCTTTTAACGTAGCAAACGATAGCATTACATCAGGGTGAAGATGCGCATTGGCAGGAAGCGGTTTGTAAATGCCGGTTACTTTACAGGTAATCTGCTGATCCAGCTTTACCATCTTATCCATCGGGTCTTCATTACCAAAATATTTCTTTGCCATCTCTTCAGTAAGCATCACCGAATTAGGCTCGCTCAACGCAGAATTGGGATTGCCTCTTATCACTGTTGCATCAAACACCTTGAAAAAGTTGTCATCTATAAAATATACATTCGGCTCGTTGAATATTTTATCTTGATAACGTACAGAAGTGTTGCCGGTTGGCAACACGCTGGTGATGGCTTTGATGTCTTTAAAATCGTTTTGTAATAAAGGTCCAATGGGTGGCGCAACAGCACCCAATTCTAATGAAAGAGCGCCGGTTTCGGCGTTCCTAAAAGTTCGCTCTACACGATAAATATTGTTTGCGTTTTTGTTGTATTTATCATAGCTAAGTTCATTTACAATGTAAAGGCTTATCAGCAGGCAACAGGTAATGCCAACGGTAAGACCAAACAGATTGATAAACGATATGAACTTATACCGGTTCATGTTGCGAATGGCGATGAGCAAATAACTTTTTATCATGGATAACAACTTTGAATATGATTTATGAATGAAAAAGCCAGAGTTTGTTTTTGCACATATTTTTACTCCGTTCGCAAGCTCTTCACCGGGTTAGCAAGGGCAGCTTTACCTGCACGAATACATAAAATGGTAAATGCTGCAACAACCATAATAACGCCGCTTACTAAAAATATCCACCAGTTTAATTTGGTATGATAAGCAAAGTTTTGCAGCCAGTTGTGCGTAAACCACCAGGCAATAGGAATGGCAATAACAAAAGCGATTGCAATGAGCTTTGCAAAATCGCCTGACAGCAAGGTGATGATTTGCGCAACGCTTGCGCCCAATACTTTGCGCACGCCGATCTCTTTGGTGCGTTGGTTGGTAATGAATATAATTAAGCCCAGCAAGCCAAGACAACTAATGCAAATGGCAACACCGGCAGACCAGGTTAAGAGTGTGGAAAGCTGCCGATCTTCTATATAAAAATCACCGATTGTTTTATCGAAGAAAGCGTAATCGAAATCCGTATCAGGATAAAGTTTTTTCCAGGCAGTTTGCATTTTAATAATAGCGCTATGCCAGGCAGCCGGGTTTGGCCGAAGTGCAACGCTCATCGTCCAGCCCCGATTTGGTGCCGCATAATAAATTAATGGGTGAATAACGCTGCGCACCGAAGCAAGATTAAAGTCGTGCATCACACCCACAACCGGCAAAGAAGCACTTCCAAAATTTACCCTGTGACCAATGGCATCTGCAGGCTGCGCAAAGCCCAACTGCTTTGCTCCGGTTTCATTAATCAACAATTCATTAGCCGTATCTGACGGCATGATGTTTCTGCCCGATACGAGCTTAATATTATAAACACCGAGGAAAGAAGTATCGCCGCTGCGGGTATCTACATTCAGTTTCATATCTTTTTTCCCTTCTTTAAACGCAATGCTGCTGCTCATTTGCCCGTAGATGGCGGGTGAGGCATTGCCAAGCGTTACTTCCTGCACCCCGGGCATGTTTTTAAGTTCCTCTTTCATCACAAACTTTTTGTTGTTGGGATGATAAAAATCAAACGGCAAAGAAAAAGTGATGATGGCATCTTTGCGAAAGCCCATGTCTTTCTGCGTTGAATAGTGAATCTGTTTATCTACCACGATAACACCGATGATAAAGACTTGCGCAATCACAAACTGGAATACCAGTAACGACTGGCGAAGCCATGCAGTGCGCGTAGTGCCTGCCGTTACAAAAGCCTTGCTTTTTAATACTTTGATGGGTTGAAAGCGTGATAAAATAAAAGCCGGATATAACCCTGCTAATACACTAACTATTATTATGAGAAGTAACAGGAACAGCCATACGGAGGGCTGGCTGAAAATAGTGTTGAACTGCAATCCATCCGGTATAAAACCGGTAAAAGCTTTTAGCAACAGGGGCGATATGGCAACCGATAAAACGGTAGTGAACAACGTAAGCAAAAATGTTTCGGTAAGAAACTGAAAAATGAGGCTGCTTTTGCTGCTACCTAAGGTTTTACGAATACCGATTTCTTTAGCTCGCTGTACCGATTGCGCAGTGGAAAGATTAATAAAATTAATAGCCCCCAGCAGCAATAAAAACAGGACTAAAAGAATAAGATTGTTGATGGTGCTTAGGTTTACTTTTCCTTCGAAATCGGTGTTGTAATGCACATCGCTTAACGGCTGTAAACGATGGATGGTTTTGGCATCGTCAGGGTCGGTATCATGCTTTTTAAAAATTCCTTTCAGCTGCTTGTTTATTCCTGATGCCTGAACACCCGGCAACAATTTTACAATTGTTTGAAAATTGGAATTAGTGCTGTTCCATTGATCTAAGAAGCTATAATTGTCTTTCAGAGCCGGTGTAGATGCAGTAACTAACGAAATAAACATCTGGTACGAAAAATCGCTGTTGGCTTCGGCCTCTTTTACTATGCCCGTCAGCGTCATAGGAAGCGTATCGTTAAAAACAATTGTTTTCCCAATCAACTGCTCTGCAGGAATGCCTGGAAAGTAAAGCCTGGCGCGGCTTTCACTCAATACAAGATTGTAAGGATTGTTTAGCGAAGTTGCCCGATTGCCAGCCAGCCATTGATGCGGAAATAGGCTAAAATAATTGCTGTCAACAAACGCAATGCTTTCCTGTTTTTTAAAAACAGATACTGCGTGATGATTGCCATTCGGGATGCTGATTTTAGGATTGTCATCGTTGTATTGCAGAATGAGAGAAGTAGCTTCAATGCCACTTACATTGCTTTGTATTTCTCCATGCAATGGCACCGGCACACCAGCATTTTTCCAGTTCTCGCCTTCTGATACAATGCGGTAAATTCTGTCTCTGCCGGGTTCATGTTTATCAAAGCTGAAATCGTATTGAATGATGAAATAAATAATGAGCGCCGCGCTGATACCTATTGACAAACCAAACACATTGATGAGTGTTGTGAGTTTGTTTTTGCCAAAATTTCTGATAGCAGTTTTAAAATAATTTTTAAACATAAAAGATGATTTATGACCTGCCTACCGGCAGGCAGGTTGCTGATTTTCCGCTTTTGGTTTTATACTTTTTTATTCACTACTTACGCACTTACTCCGTCCGCAGGCTCTTCACCGGGTTGGCAACTGCCGCCTTTATAGATTGAAAAGAAATCGTTATTAAAGCAATCAGCATTGCTGCAATGCCTGCTAAAAGAAATATCCAACCGCTAATTTTAACCCGGTACTGATAATCCAGAAGCCAGTTGTGCATCATCCACCAGGCAACCGGAAAGGCAACCACACAAGCTATAAAAACAAGACGCAAAAAGTCTTTTGATAACAGTGTAGTAATGCCCGAAACACTGGCGCCTAATACTTTGCGGATACCGATTTCTTTTGTCCGGCGTTCGGCGGTATAAGCAGCCAATCCAAACAAGCCAAGGCATGAAATGATAATGGCTAAAGCTGCAAACACTCTCGACAATTTGGAAATAAGCATTTCGCTTACAAACATGTCATTAAACTGGTCATCTACAAACTTGTAAACAAAAGGATAGGCCGCATTGTTCTTTTTTATTACGGCTCCCATCTTTGCCAAAGCCGCTTCCACATTGGATTCTGGCTTTAGGCGGATGTACATTTTATTTGCATGTTCAGGAGAGGTACAAATAAATACTACCGGATCAGATTTGTTGCCATACATATCACCGTACACGTAATCACTTACCACACCTACAACAGTTGCTTCAGTGCCGCTCGTATCGCCGTTGTAGCGTAGTATTTTACCAATGGCACTTTCTTTCCCCATCAGCTTTTCAAAGGATTGTGTGATGACTACATTCAACTTTTTTGAATCAGCAGAATCAGTAGGTATAAAGTCTCTTCCTTCTAAAACTTTAATGCCGGATGTTTGCAGAAACTCAGACGTTACATGTCGTGTTGAAATTAAGATTTGTGCTCCAGGCACTTTGCCCTGCCATATAAGGCTACTGGTATTGTTTCCACCATACAGTGTGGTATGATCGCTCAGGGCAACATTCTCAACTACACCAGTGTTCAGCAAAGCCTGCTTCATAGCCGGATAGTATTTGGCTACTTTGCCCTGTGCATCTGCCTGAAGCAAATTGTTTTTATTGAACCCCAGGTTACGGTTCTTTACATGCTGTATCTGCTGGTAAATAATGACGGTGCTGATGATAAGAATGATAGAAACCGCAAACTGCACAACCACCAATCCTTTACGAATGAAGGCAGCGCTGCCGGTTTTTAGTTTCATGCCTTTTAAAACAAATACAGGATTAAAGGACGATAAATAAAAAGAAGGATAGCTGCCTGCAATCAATCCGCAGACAAGGGTAATCAGCAACAGGGCAGCAATATGCGATGGCTTATCAAAGCCTAATGAAAGGTCTTGCTGCACCAGTGTATTAAAAAGGGGCAAAACCAAAAATATAACAACAACAGCAAGAATGGCTGAAAGCAATGCCATAAAAAGAGCTTCGCCAATGAACTGAACAACCAGCTTTCGTTTGCCTGCCCCCAGCACTTTTCGTACACCTACTTCTCTTGCTCTCCGCTCGCTGCGTGCCGTAGCCAGGTTCATAAAATTGATGCAGGCAATGAATAAGATAATCCATGCAATAACAGAGAAAAGATGCACATATTGAATCTGTCCGCTGCGGGTTTCTTTGCCGTTCTCAAACTGATCATACAAATGCCATTTGTTCATGCTCCACAGGAAAGGCCGTGCATTAGATTGCGGCTCTCTTTGTTGTATGAAATTGTACAATATTTTATTTACAGAAGACCCATTAGCACCAGGCTTCAGTTCTGCAATCGTACTTAACGAATTGTTCCCCCAGATATGCAGCCAGGGGCTTTGGTCATAGATAATTTCAAATGGTGCTACAAATTCAAAGTGTATTGTTGAATTATCGGGAATATCTTTCACCACACCTGTTACTACATAGTCTTGTTTGTTATCAACGCGAACGGTTTTGCCAACTACATTTTGATCATTACCAAAAAATTTCTTTGCGGTTTTTTGGGTAATCACCAGTGAATAACGTTGTGCAAAAGCTGTACTGGCATTGCCTTGCACGAACGGAAATGTGAACATAGAAAAGATAGAAGCATCGGCATAATAGCCCGCTGCATACATGGCTTTATCGCCAATGGTAAACAACACAGCGTCCTCGTCATAGATGCGACAAGCGTTGGCAATGCCAGGAATTTCAGCCTTCATAGCAGGTGCCATTACGCCCGGTGTTGAGCCAAAGGTTGCGGTATAAGCGTCATACTTTTGGTTTTCGCGAATAAAGTACAACCGATCTTTTTTTGTATTGAATTGATCCCAGCCCACTTCGTTTTCCACCCATAAAAAAATCAATCCTGCACACGCGATACCGATGGCCAAACCAGAGATGTTGAGAAAGCTATAGCCTTTGTTTTTCCAAAGGCTGCGTAGCATCGTTTTAAAATAAGAGGTAAACATGAGAAGTGATTTTTGATGTATGATTTGTTGATGCCTGGTTGTTTATTTCCATCAATTTTCGCTACTCCGTCCGTAAACTCTTTACCGGATTTGCCAATGCTGCTTTGATAGCCTGAAAACTAACCGTAAGCAACGTGATGACAAGTGCTCCGAATCCTGAAAGAATAAAAACCCAGAATGATATTTCTGTTCTGTAATCGTACTGCTGCAACCATTGGTGTAAATAATACCAGGCTAACGGGATAGCAATGAAACAGGAAATGATAACCAGCAATGCAAACTCTCTCGATAACATCTGCCACAGATTATAGATTGACGCGCCTAACACTTTGCGCACACCAATTTCTTTTTTGCGCTGCTCGGCAACAAACGATGCCAGGCCAAACAAACCAAGGCAGGAAATAAAAATGGCTAATATGGTGAAGAAACTTGCCAGCTTTCCTACCCTTTGTTCATCGGCAAACTTCGTTTTATAATCTTCGTCATTAAATGTATAATCAAAAGGCGCGGACGGATTATATTTTTTTAATACAGTTTCTATTTTACTTAATGCATCCTGTACAGGAATACCTTGTTTTATTGCAACAGTAACCACACTTACATTTTCGGGATCATACATAAAAACGGTTGGTGTTACCGGCATATACGGCGATTGCATAATCATATCTTTTATAATACCTATAACCGTAAACTTTTTATCATTAAACTGTATTGTTTGCCCAACAATATCCTGTTTCATCCCAACCTGCTTAACGGCAGATTCATTTAGAATCATTGCTAAACTATCGGTTGCAAATGCTTTTGAAAAATCTCTGCCTTCTTTTATTTTCCAGCCTATTGTTTTACCAAAATCTGTGGTTACCCAAATGGTTCCAAAAGCAGGTAAGCTGTTTGGGTCTTTCCCCTGCCAGTTAAAGCCAATCTGGTTTGAATAAAGCGCTGTAGTTGGGCTTGATGACTCCGCCATATTATTTACAACACCTGTTTGGAGTAAATCATTCCGTATAGCATCATAATGCCCATACAAATCAGGCGTTGACATGTTTATAGTAATCAACCCTTCACTATTATAATTTACAGGCCTGTTTTTGGCATATTGAATTTGTTTGAACACGATGACGGTTCCGATAATTAATGCGATAGAAAAAGTAAACTGAACAATTACCAAAACTTTGCGTGGCAATGACGCAAACTTGCCTACGCGAAATGTGCCTTTTAATACTTTAATGGGTTCAAATTTAGAAAGATAAAATGCCGGGTAGCTGCCTGAAATAATTCCTGTTATAAAAGTAAAAACCAATGTCAGTAACCAGAATATTGGATTGCTCCAAGGCACTTGAATGTTTTTATCAGCCAGTTTATTAAACAACGGTATTAATATTTCAACAAGTAATATTGAAAATAAAAATGAGATAAACGCTATTAAAACTGATTCACTTAAAAACTGACCGATTAATTGCCCACGCACAGAGCCAACTGTTTTGCGTATGCCAACTTCTTTTGCCCGTTTTTCACTGCGTGCAGTGGACAGGTTCATAAAATTTATACAGGCCAGCAACAAAACAAAAACACCGATGATTGAAAACAACCAGATAAATTGTATGCGGCCACCAGTTGCCTTTCCGTTTTTAAAATCACTATACAATCGCCACTTATCCATAGGCTGCAGTACGAGTTCTTCTTTGCCATCTGTTGCTGCATTTTTATGTACCATTGCAGCGTTCTTTGCTTTGGCAGAGATTTTATCAATGTCGGCATCACTATTCACTTCAACATACGCCTGGAAAGAATGGTTGTTCCATTGAGTTTGTGCATCTTTTAACCAGTTTTCTGTAGTAAGATATTTTTTCCACGGCAGCAGTAATTTGGCATCGTATAAAGTAGTGTTATGCGGAAGATCTTCATACACACCTGCTACTTTAAAATCATTTTTATTGTCAAGCTTTACCGTTTTGTTGATAGCACTTGCATTACCAAACAATGCTTTTGCAATTGACGAACTTAATAAAACAGACGAAGGATCGTTCAAAGCATTTCTATTTCCTTCAATCATTTTCAAGGAGAACATGGCAGGGAAATTTCCTTCAACCCACAATCCGGTGCCGCTGATTTTCTTTTCACCAATTCCAAGTACATGACTGTAATTCCAAGAAGCCAGTGAAACATTTTTAAAATCACTTGCATACCTTGTTCTTAACTCATTTGCTATTGGTATGGCAATGGCAGTCGCAGTTTGCTGTTCATTCTTATCATTAAAGAATGTTGTCATTACCTGTGCAAGTTGTTTATGGTTAGTATGATAGTTATCAAACGTAATTTCATCCCAAATCCAAAAGGAGATCAGCATAGCAACAGCCATACCCGCTGCAAGACCAACGATATTAATGATAGAATAAACCTTGTTGGTAAGAAGATTTCTACGGGCGATTTTGAGATAATTTTTAAACATAAAGATTGAATTATGACCTGCCTGCCGACAGGCAGGTTTGTGATTTATGACTTTTGGTTTTGCATCTTTTTTACTCACCATTCACCACTCACTATTCTGTGCGCAAGCTTTTTACCGGGCTCGCCAATGCCGCTTTGATGGCTTGAAAACAAATGGTTGCCAGAGCAATAAACACCGATAGCAGCGCGGCTTTAACAAATATCCATGGACTAATGGTAATGCGGTAGGCAAAATCCTGCAGCCATCTATTCATGGCAAACCATGCCACCGGAAAGGCTATAAGTGCAGCTACAAAAACCAGCTTTAAAAAATCTTTCGACAACATGGTTACCACATTGCCCACATTTGCGCCCAATACTTTACGGATGCCAATTTCCTTTCTGCGCTGCTCGGCTGCATAGGTTACCAAACCAAACAAGCCAAGGCAGGCAATGAGGATAGCCAATACAGAAAACGTAACAGAAAGACTGCCGGTACGCTGCTCGGCATCGTATATTTTATTGTAATCATCATCCATAAAAGAATACTTGAAAGGCTGGCCAGGCGCTAAAGCTTTGTATTGATTTTCTATCTGCGCAATCAGGTTTTTTGCATTCGCTGTGCTAATACGAAAGGCAATACTACCCGTTTGCTTTTTTAGCAAAAAACAAAGTGGGGTTACATTATCGTGCAGCGAATTGAAATTAAAGTCTTTCACAACGCCCAATACATGAAGAGCAGATACGTCTTTGCTGTCTTTTACAGGAAAGCTATTTAGAAAATAAAGCGGTTTGTTCAAGGGGTCGGGAAAGCCAAAGAGTTTGGCGGCTGCTTCGTTAAGTATGATGCCTGAAGAATCGGTATGAAACCGGTTTGAAAAATTTCGCCCCTTCGCCATTTGCATACCCAGCGTTGGAATATAATTTTCGTCCACATTCCATATCTGTAAGCTTACTGCTTTTTTTTGGTCGAGCGAAGCATCAGAAAAAATAGGGCTATCGTTACGCCAGCCGGCAGTAGGCAAATAACCCGTCATGGTTGCATTCAGAACGCCGTTTATTTTTAATACATTTTCTTTAAAGCTATTTGCCCTTGTGCCCAGTGCATCGGTGTTCTGGATAATTAACACATTGTCGCGCTTATAACCGATGTTTTTGTTCCGTATAAAATTCAGTTGGTTATAGATAACAAGGGTGCCGATGATAAGTATGATAGAAATCCAGAATTGAAAAACCACCAGGCCGCTTCTTAACCAGCTTCCTTTAAAGCCCGCTGCCAGCTTACCTTTCAGTACTTCGATAGGTTTAAAAGAAGATAAATAAAAAGCCGGATAGCTGCCCGCCAGCAAGCCAACAATTATAACCAGCACCAACAAGGAAGGCAGTAGCCAGAAAGTAGCAACCAACGAAAGTGTAATCTCTTTCCCGGCAAGCTGATTGAAATAAGGCAATAACAAAACAACAATCACTAAGGCAAGCAGCAAAGCGATAAAACTGATAACAAGCGATTCGGTAATGAACTGTATAATCAGGCTTTTCCGTAAAGAGCCAAGCACTTTGCGCACACCTACTTCTTTAGCACGACCCGAAGAACGCGCCGTTGAAAGATTCATAAAATTGACACACGCAATCAGTAAAATAAAAATGGCAATGGCCGAGAAAATATACACATATTCAATGCTGCTATTTATGCCAAGTTCGGCTGTTTTGTTGGAATGAAGATGAATGCTGGTTAAAGGTGTTAGCGAGTAATTGATATGATTACCCGTTTTTTTAAATTGCTCCATTGTAAGGTTGAACGATTGCAGCGAAGGACCTACGTATTTAGTGATTAATACATCAAATTGCGCTTCAAGGGCTTTTGGGTTTGCGCCACGTTTCAACACAATGTAAGTATTGAAATTATTGCTCGTCCACTGATTGATTTCGTAAGGGGATAACTGCCCGTACATGGAAACAAAAAAATCAAAATTAAAATGTGATTGCCTGGGTACATCTTTAATCACACCTGTAATTTTAAGACTACCTGTATCATTAATGGTTAGCGTTTTGCCAACCACATTGGTTGTATTAAAATATTTTCTTGCCGTGCTTTCTGTTATTACTACACTGTTCGGGTTTACCAATGCTGTGGCAGCATTGCCGGCAATCATAGGCAGTGTAAACACAGTAAACAATGTAGAATCGGTATACCTCACATTATTCTCCTGAACATTTTCAGTACCCTTCTTTACTAAAAATCCCCCATGGTTGCGAAAGCGTACATACTGTTCTACCTGCGGAAAATCTTTCTTTAATGTGGCGCCCAACGGATCAGGCGAAGCAGCTAAAATAAAATGATTGCCTCCAAACTCTATATCACCATCCACACGGTAAATTCTGTCAGCATTTACATTGTATTTATCATAATTCAGTTCGTCCCATACATACAACGTAATAAGCAAACAAGTGGCGATGCCAATAGCCAACCCAAAAATATTAATGGCAGAAAACCCTTTGTTTTTCCTGAGATTTCTAAAAGCGATTTTGAGATAGTTGGTGAACATAGTACAGCATTAAAAACACTTACAACGAAAGCATTCAGGTAATTTTCCCAACGGCTATGCCACGCCTGAATCCCTTTATCAGTAAGGCATTCAGAAAAATTCAGGAACATAAGTGTACGATAACGAACACTTATTGTACGGATATGAAAGGTTACAGCAACAAAAAAGTTGAACCCCATTTTTATATCTTTGAAAGGGAGAATAACGATTATGCAAACTGAAGTAGCTGAAAAACTTTATACGGCAAACGAATACTTGGCACTTGAAAAAAGAGCCAAAAACAAACATGAATATTATAACGGAAAAATTGTAAAGATGCCAGGAGCCAGTTTTAAACACAACGTAATAGCAGCAAATATTATAAGCATGCTCAATGCAGCTTTGTATGAGAAGTCTTTTTTGTTTTGAATAGTGATATAAAGATTCACATACCTCAGTTGGAGTCGTTTGTCTATCCTGATGCTGTTGTAATTTTTGAAAAGCCACTCTTTTATGAAGGAAGAACCGATGTTGTTCTAAACCCTTTATTAATTGTTGAATTGGCTTCACGCTCGACAAGAAGTTATGACCGCACTACAAAATTTGAGTATTACAAAACGCTCCCATCTTTTAAAGAATATGTATTGATTGAACAAACAAAACCCTGGGTAATTGCTTCGTATAAAATTGCCGACAGAACCTGGCAGGATACGGAGGCTTCTTCTCTTGATGGCTCGGTGCATTTGCGCTCGGTTGATTGCAACATTGAACTGAACAGAGTTTATCACGGCGTTGCCTTTGATAAAGCTGTGTAACGGGCAAGTTTGTTTTTGCCCTATTTTCCGGCACATAATTTTCTCACTACTGATAAACAAATCATTATGGACGATAAGAAAACAAATCCCATTGATTCCGAAAACAAAGTACAGCAAAGCAATGACGAACATATAGATGAAGACTTTCCAGGCTATCCGCATTATCCGGCAAAAGATGATATTATGAATCCGCAAAATCATACGGAACGCATTGAAGCCAATGTAGAAAACCTTACGCACGACGAGTTGCAGAAAACTGATAAAAAAAAAGAGCCGACGACACCGACACCTCCGGAGCCGATAACCAATGAAGATACTGATAACTTAGGAATTGTGATGGGAACGGAAGCCGATGTAACCGCCGAAGACCTGATGAATCTCGGCGATAAAGACCGTGATTTTGATCAGGATGAAGACGAAGAAATTTTTTCCGACGGCTCGGCTTCTGCTTTTGGCGCTACGGAAGAAACGGTGGGCGATATGGACAATCAGGATTTGCGTGATGAACTTGACCGCACCGGCGATGACCTTGATGTTTCGGGCGGTGATTTGGATGATGCAAATGAGAATATTGGAGAAGAAGACGAAGAAAACAATTACTATAGCCTTGGCGGCGACCGTCAGGATAAGTTGGAAGACGATCCGGCTTCAAGTTATTAGGCATTTGTATGCGTAATCCTATAAGGTTTTTTAAACCTTATAGGATTGATTGAATTAACCCACAAAAAACTGCACCGCCAACTCATATCCTTTCAATCCCAAACCGCTAATCGTTCCCTTACATTTTGCCGACACATGCGATAGCTTTCTGAACTCTTCTCTTGCACCAACATTGCTGATGTGCACTTCAATTACCGGCGTTGTAATAGCGGCAATAGCATCGCCAATAGCAACCGATGTGTGCGTGTAACCACCTGGGTTCATAATAATTCCATCGCTACTGAATCCTTCTTTTTGCAGGCAATTAATCAACTCACCTTCTACATTGCTTTGGTAATATTGAAAAGAAATGTCGGGATATGTCTGTATAAGCGAAGCATAATACTCTTCAAAGGTTTCACTGCCATAAACCGTTGGCTCACGTGTGCCCAGCAGGTTTAAGTTGGGCCCGTTAATGATGGTTATTTTCATAAAAAGTTGAAGTTTGTTTTTGCCCAAAAAATGACTTTGCAAAATGAATTGCGCTTGTCTTTCCGTGGTAAAAATATCTTTATAAATGAAACTGCAAAGCTCTACTTTTTCGCTGTTGCATCAATGAAGTAAACAAAATCAATAAGCGAAGAATAAGTGCCGGGTTTGTTGATGTCGTACTCATTCAAATCAATTTGCAAATCGTACTGGCCTTGCGCGGGAATGGTGTAAGTGTAAGAATATACATCGTCCCTTTTTTGCAGCATTCCCTTTTCCTGAAAGCCCTTTTGCTTACTTAACAGGATAATACTTTGCAATGGTTTCTTAGACGTAAAAGAAAACTGCACACGGCTTCCGGCAGCTGCATGAATAATGAGTTGCGAAGGTGAGCAACTGCTTACTCCATCTTCTTTTGCACCCAAACAAACACCGGGATAGTTTATAAATTGCTGCCAGCTAATGGTATCTTTCAACAACTGCCATTCGCTTTGTTTTGGGTAATGATCCAGAATAAAAGTTTTTGGTTCGGTAAAAAAATAATAATCGTTGGTAGCAGCAATAAACTGCTTCGTGCCTTCCAGCGTATAGCCGCTTCCCCAGGTTGGATCGGTGAGGTTCCATTTGCCGTTCAACCATACTGCAGCCCACGCATGATTCACAGTAAAATTTCCGTTTACAAAAGGTTGCGTGCCAGTTCTTCCAAACCCAATAATTTCTTTGCAAACAATCCCTTCTTTGTTACAAAGTGTGCTAAACACATTTACATAACCAGCGCAAATGGTGCTTTTGTATTTTAATACTGAATCAATGTTTGTAGCTGTGTGCCGGAGATGTCCGTCGTCATTTTCTTCGGTGTAAGAAATATTTTTGGCAACCCATACATAAGCCGCTTCTATGCGGGAAAGCGAATCAGGATATTTTTGGTTGATAAGATGTGCGAGTGTGTCCAAATCTTTGGATGAAGAAACGGAAATAGGTTGCGAATTAAGGAAGCGTTCAATCTCTTTCAAAGAGGAAACCTGCGCGTTTGTTTTTGCGGCAAAAACAAACAGAACCATCAAATACACGAAGCATTTTATCACTCTCATTTTCACCTCTCCAAATTACATTATTCATCGCTTATTCTGATGTAAGATTTTATTAAAATAAAAACCGATAAGACTTGGTCAATCTTACCGGTTTAACTATCTTTTTATAAGGTATTATCCTCTACTCAGAAGTTCCTTTTCTTTCTTCAATCATCTTTATAAAATCATCAAACAAATACCGGCTGTCGTAAGGTCCGGGTGTACTTTCAGGATGGTATTGCACACTAAACGCAGGCTTGCCTTTTACGCGGATGCCTTCAATGCTGTTGTCGTTTAAATTCAGGTGCGTTATTTCAATGCCATCGTGGTTGTGCACCGCTTCGGGATCAACACCAAAGCCATGATTTTGTGTGGTGATTTCGCATTGCCCGGTGATGATATTTTTTACCGGATGATTCAATCCTCTGTGACCATGATGCATCTTAAACGTAGGAATATCGTTTGCCAACGCCAGCAACTGATGACCGAGGCAAATGCCAAACACCGGCTTCTCTTCTTTCAGGATTTCTTTTAAATTATCAACCGCATAGTCCATCGCTGCCGGATCGCCGGGACCATTGGAAATAAAATAACCATCAGGGTTAAATTCTTTCAACTTCTCAAAAGGCGTATGCGCCGGATGTACACGCACATAAGCGCCGCGATCGGTAAGGCATTTTAAAATGTGTCGTTTCACACCATAATCCATTACCGCCACTTTGTAAGGCGCAGCCGGATTTCCTAATTCATACACTTCATTCGTGCTTACTATGCTTGCCAGTTCCAAACCATTCATATCAGGCACTTCTTTCAGTTGCTGCACCAGTTTGGCCTCATCCAGATTATCAGAAGAGATAATGCAGTTCATCGCGCCTTTGGTACGCACATGCGCCACCAGCGCGCGCGTGTCAATGCCTTCAATGGCAACAATGTTGTTTTTGATTAAATATTCTTCCAGCGAACCTTCAGCCTGGTAGCGCGAAAAGCGTTCTTCCAAACTTCTTCCAATCAATCCTTTAATTTTTACGGTATCACTTTCACGGTCTTCGCCCTTCACTCCATAATTCCCAATGTGCACATTGTTCATTATTAAAATCTGACCGTAATAACTTGGGTCGGTAAATACTTCCTGGTAGCCCGTCATGCCGGTGTTAAAACAAAGTTCGCCGGTGGCGGTTCCAATTTTTCCAAACGCAAATCCATGAAGAACAGTGCCGTCGGCTAAAACTAAAACGGCAGGTGGTTGTGAAGCTGGCATTGTTGTTTTACAAATTTTGCTGCAAAGAAATTCAATCGTGCTGATATGGAATGTAAAAAATTATAAACAGGGTTTAGCTGGAAAAATAGGTAAGCAAGCTTGGTTGACGAATGCTGATAAAGTTTGGTTTAGCCTCTTTTTTAAGAGGTCCTAAAACGAATTGAACCACCAGGACAGGAAGAGAAGAAGGTACTTGTATAACTTCCTTTCCTTCTGCCTTAGTGGTTCAAAATTCAAACAATGTCCTACTTGAAAATTCTGGCTCCGAAAATTAAGGTTAATACGAATAATACAATAAAAATGAAGAACAAGACTTTAGCAATTTCAGCCGAGCCTTGCGCAATGCCACCGAAGCCGAAAATAGCTGCGATGATGGAGATAACGAGGAAGATAGCTGCCCACTTTAGCATACGATAAAGTTTTAAATTTCAGTTAATAGTTGTTGATTAATAGAATTTTGTGCCAATTCGATAGAACACAGATTTCATGCACGGATGAGGAGGATTGAATATTGACTGTTGGATATTACCGCAAAACCAAACTTCTCTTTATCAACATCTCACAAATCCCAAATATCACATCCATCCCGGTTCAGACAATCTAAAACATCCGTCCCCATAGTACTGTGGGGATCCGTGTTCTATTATCTTTGCGCCCATGAAAATTTTGATGGTATGCCTTGGCAATATTTGCCGCAGCCCTTTGGCAGAAGGCATTTTGAAGCAAAAGATAAAAGAGGCAAACTTAGATTGGGAAATAGAGAGCGCCGGCACAGGACAATGGAACTTAGGCGAAGCACCGCATCGCTTATCGCAAAAAGTGGCAAAACAAAACGGCATAGATATTTGTGATCATCGCGCTAATTTGTTCAGGAAAGAAATGATGCAGCAGTACGATAAAATTTATGTGATGGACGAACAAAACTATGCCGATGTACAACGCATCAGCGGCAAGTTGTGGGACGCTTCGAAAGTAGATTTGTTGTTGAACGAAGTGTATCCCGGGGAGAACTTTGAAGTGGATGATCCATGGTACGATAATACCGAACCTGGCTTCCAAAAAACGTTTACTGAAATCAGCGAAGCCTGCGATACAATCATTCAAAAATATAGTCGAAAACAAACCTTGGAGCCATGAAACCTTCTCTTCCGCAAGGCACGCGCGACTTCTCCGCATCCACCGTTCGCAAGCGCAATTATATTCTTTCCATCATTAAAAACACATTTGAAAACTACGGCTTTCAACCTTTGGAAACGCCTGCCATGGAGAACTTGGATACGCTCATGGGCAAGTATGGCGAAGAAGGCGATAAGCTCATTTTTAAGATATTGAACAATGGCTTGAGTGATGATAAAAACAAAGAAAAAGCCATCACTGCGTTTGAAAATATTCTGCAAGGAAAAAACGATAAGAACCTTACGGAGCGAGCGTTGCGCTACGATTTAACCATTCCGTTTGCCCGATACGTTGCCATGAATTTTGGTCAACTTACGTTTCCATTCAAGCGCTATCAGATACAACCTGTATGGCGTGCTGATCGTCCGCAACGTGGCAGATACAGAGAGTTCTATCAATGCGATGCTGATGTGGTGGGCAGTAAAAGTTTGTTGAATGAAGTAGAGTTGGTTTGCCTGTATGCAGAAGTATTCAGCAAGCTGAAAATTGATGTTCAAATCAAAATTAACAGCCGCAAAATATTATCTGCATTGGCAGAAGTTATGCGGGGGATACTGATAAGAATTGGTCCATATCACTGTTGCCATTGATAAGCTGGATAAAATTGATATTGATAAAGTAAAAGAAGAACTAGCACAACGCGGTTTTAAGTAACAAGCAAATCAATATTATTGAAGAGTTATCTTTCGATCAGTGGAAGCAAATGAAGAAAAGTTAGCGGCAAATCCAAACATTGCTCCAAACAGATCGAAATGGGAGAGCAAGGCATTGCAGAAATTCATTTCATCATCAATTGTCTTCCATCATCTCTACAACCGTCAACTGCCAACTGACTTCACGCTTGCCCGCGGCTTGAGTTATTACACCGGGATTATTTTTGAAGTCAAAGCAAACAACGTTCAGATGGGAAGCATTGGCGGTGGTGGTCGGTATGATGATTTGACCGGATTGTTTGGTGTACAGAATGTGCCGGGCGTAGGAATCAGTTTTGGTGTAGATCGCATTTATGATGTGATGGAAGAACTGAAATTGTTTCCTGAAGAATTGTTGAGCGGAACGAAGGTTTTGTTTTTTAATTTGGGTGAAGAAGAAAGCAAGACTGCTTTCCAATTGATGCAGCAATTGCGTGGCGAAAACGTTGCCTGCGAGTTGTACGATGAAGCTGCGAAATTTGACAAGCAATTCAAATATGCCGAAAAGAAAAACATTTCTTACATCGTTATCATTGGCAGCGAAGAACTTGCAAACCGGAACCTGCAAAATCAAGCACTTGCCAACCGGCAAACAGGAAGCCATATCGCAAGAGCAATTGTTATCTTTTTCTTTTACATAGAATATTTTGAATGGCATGAAATGTGAACATCTGTGCAAAAACAAAGGATGAAAAATTGCATATCTATTTTGCTCATTCTTTTCCTGGTTGCTACTTCATGCCATCGGAGAACAATTGCTTCGCGCGATAACGGCGGCGGAGTAAAACCGTTGTTAAATGAAAGCGAAGCCAATACTGGCGCATCTTCTATGCCTGCAGCACCGGTTGCAATTAAGCCCGTTATTATTGTTGATGCACGTGGCAATTTTGCCGTAACAGAAACCACTTTGCCACCTGATGCTTCGAAAGATATTTTAGACCCTGCCAACGCAAGAGCTTACACACCAGCGCAAACTAAAACGCTTGCCTACCGCTTTGGCAAAGTGCCGCCCCACATTTTATATGTGCCCGCTACTCTGCAAAAAAAATCTGCCAAAGGTACCTATTATGTGCTTGATAAAAAGTTTTGGTATTGGAAGAAAAGCAATGGATATTTTTATATTGATGAGAATTATTTTAAATGATGATATTACCACTAAGACACAAATAAAAGAATCTATAAAAACAAAACTTGACGCCTTTGCGTCTTATTTATAAGACCTATACGGTTTTACAAACCGTATAGGTCTTTTTTATTTTGGTAACAGCATCATTCCACTCTTACAATTGCACTTCTTTTGCTGATGCCGTTTTCATTAAACGCTTCAATCTGAAAATAATAAGGCTGGTCTCTGTCCATTGCCCTGAAATAATATTCATTTACGCCATACACCATCACGCTTGTGTAAAGCTTGCCGGGCTTTGTTCCGGCATAAATCACATAACCATCGGCATCGTTCATCAACTGCCATTTCAGCCACGCATTTCGCCGTTCGCTATCGCCGCGTAGAACCACAAAATGTTTAACTGTATCAACCACTGAACCATTGCCTTTACCAAACACACGCAAGCCGCTGATGGCAAACTTTCCAGTCGGCATGTGTATATTTTCTAACTTGATGAAACGCGCGCTGGCAGGCGTTTCCAGCTCAATGTAATCATGCGGCACATCGGTTTTGTTGTTGCTTTTATCAACCAATATTTTCCATGTCTTTCCATCATTCGAGCTGTACAGTTTATACTGATGATAAATGCCGTTGATTTTACCCAAGAAAGAACTGTCAACATCCTGATCGGCATAATTGATTTGTATTGCACGAATGGTACTTACATCGCCCAAATCAGTTATGATGTATTCACCCTTGTTGCCCGTTTTTGCACTCCAATAGGTTTTGATATTTTCATCAACAGCATAGTTAGGTGTATAACCTCCGAGTGTTGATGAAACAACTACAGGCTTGTTATAATTGAGCAACATCCAGCCGGTGAAGCTGCCCCTGATGTGATCCTCATTTTTGGTTTTGGGCAAATAAGTTGGATAATCGCCGTAAGCCGTGTTGCAATACAAAATATCATCTTTATCAAAGCCTGCAGGCCAAATACCGATACGCCTTTCAAAGTTATTTTTTACATCAATAACGATGGTACTTATATGCCACCAGTTGCCCATTTTATCCTGGTAGGTTGCACCATGACCAGCGCCTCGTGCAAAGCCACCAGGCTTATAAGAAAACGGGTTATGACTTTGATAAGTAAAGGGTCCGAGAGGTTGGTTGCTTACATAAACGCCATCGCCATAACCACTGAATTCCGTTCCCGGTGCGCCATATTGTAAATAATATTTTCCATTGTGCTTGTTCGTCCAGGCACCTTCTATAAATGGTGGTAAAAACGTGTTGTCGTTCGCTTCACCAAAGCGTTCCCATCCATGAAGCGTATCGTTGAGATGAATGAGGGGGACATGCTCACCAATGGGTTGCAAGGTTTTTCTGTCTATCTCCCAACCATAAATCGGATACAAATTGCTGCTGCCATGATAGAGATAAATGCGTCCGTCATCATCGGCAAACAAACCTGGGTCCCATGCGCCTGCCCGAAAAGAATCAACGGCTTCTTTCCAGTCATCAACCTTTGGATTTTTACTCATCCACAGTGGAAAATCTTTGGTATAAGTAGAACCAATAAGGAGCAATGTATCACCCAAAACCAATGTGGCAGGCGCACACAGCTCATCATACACATGATGATAGGGCTTTAAAAATTTGCGCGAAACAAAATGCCAGTTGAGCATGTTATCGCTCCACCAATACCCCCATTGATTGGTGCTGAACAAATAATAAGTGCCTTTGAATAAGGTGATGGTTGGGTCGGCAGTAGCACGATGTCTTCCCTGCTCGCTAAAATCGGGAATGGGCGTGTAACCATAATCAATGTTGATGGGATTGCAATAAGTAGTTTGCTGTGCGTGAAGCGTGAAGAAAGAAACCTGCAATATGAGGATGAGCAGATATTGTTTTCGCATGACGCAATCGTTTTTATCGTACGAAAATAAGATGATAATGTTTCAATGTGTAAAGACGTGAATTGCTGCCGTCATTCCGCCCCAACAATATTGTTGGGGCGGAATGACGCGATCTCGTGCTTAAGTTTGGAAATACCTCAATTTTAGCAAAACTAAATTCCATTTATTTTCACCTTAAAATAAAAACTACCATTGCATTATATCGGCAAAAACAAAAGGAATGAACATCACCAAAATAGAAATTTATGAATCGCCCATCGAATTGAAAGAGCCTTTCATCACTTCATTCGGACCTGATACCCATGCTGAAAATGTTGTTGTAAAAATTGATACTGATAAAGGCATTACCGGCTGGGGCGAATGCAATCCTTACCTGCCGATATGCGGAGAAAACATGCAAACTGCTTTTGCCATTGCGCCTCTGATAGCTAACTTATTACTCAATAAAAATCCTTTGCAGATAGAAGAACATCATGCCGTTTGGGATAAAGCCATTTATGCCAATAACAGCATTAAAAGCGCGTTCGACATTGCGTTATACGACATTGCTGCGCAATATGCCGGCTTGCCTTTGTATCAATTTTTAGGAGGTAAGAAAGACAAAACATTAATAACCGATTACACCGTAAGTCTTGATAGCGTTGATAAAATGGTAAGCGATGCAAAGAAGATAGTTGATGCAGGTTTTACGGTAATAAAAATAAAATTGGGTGAAACCAAACAGAAAGATGTGGAGCGCATACAACGCATACGCGAAGCGATTGGCAATGCAATTCCTTTACGCATTGATGCCAACCAGGGATGGAGTGTTGAGGTTGCCATTGCCACTTTAGGAGCTCTCGAACGGTACAACATTCAACATTGCGAAGAACCGATTAAACGATGGAATTACACAGAGCTGCCGCGTGTGAAAAAAGAAAGTCCCATTTCAATTATGGCAGATGAGAGTTGCAGCGATCATCACGATGTAAAGCGTTTGATCCAACTGAATGCTTGCGATTCGTTCAACATTAAATTGGGCAAATCCGCAGGTATTTTTAAAGCACAAAAAATTGCGAAAGAGGCAGAAAAAGCCAATAAGAAATTACAGGTTGGCGGCTTCTTAGAATCGCGGCTTGGTTTTACCGCATCGGCACATTTTGCATTGACCAGCAAGAACATTCTCTATTGCGATTTTGACACGCCAATGATGTTTATTGAAGACCCTGTTATAGGTGGTATTGTTTATGGCAACGGAGGTTTGGTAACGGTACCTGATGCACCAGGTTTAGGCGCATCTCTGGATGAAAATTATGTAAGGCGATTGAAGAAAGTGGTGGTTGAGTAGTGCAGATTCGTATGTAACATTGACAGGGTTTAACCCCCTGTTAATGTTTGTTTTTACACTATTTTTTACTTAAAAAAAATATAAGCAATACAAATAGCAGCAATGACGCCAATCAAATCCGCTGCCATGCCCGCCCAGATGGCATAGCGCACTTTCTTAATACCAACTGAACCAAAATACAAAGCCAGAATATAAAGCGTTGTATCGGCGCTACCTCTTAACACAGAGGCTGTTTTACCAACAAAAGAATCGGGACCGTATAATGGATTTTTAAAAATATCGAGCATTAGTCCCCGTGCACCGCTACCGCTAAAAGGAACCATGATTGAAACGGGAAGCGCAGGCACAAAGTCGGTATTCATACCGGCTTTGGCAACGAGCCAGGCAATACCATTGGTAATGTAGCCAAGCGCACCGCTATCTCTAAACACACGAATGCCAACGAGCATAGCAACGAGGTAAGGAATGATTTTCAACACCACATCAAAGCCGCCTTTTGCACCTTCGATAAAAGTATCAAAGACAGATACTTTTTTGTACATGCCGCCGATGATGATAATTACAATCAAAAGAAACAAAATCAAATTACCGGCTATGTTGGTAAATGTATTTCTGTCGGCATCACTCAAATGATCCACAACAAATAAAAGCGTTGCAATGATGAACGTGATGGAAAGTATCCATGCGGTTAAAACCCAATCCCAGCGCAGCTTTTGCGTGATACTTACAATAATAATCGCTGCCAGTGTTGCAATAACAGTTCCGGCAACACAGGGAATAAAAATGCTAGTTGCATCGTGCGAGCCGGCGGCAATGCGATATGAAATAACAGAAAGGGGGATAAGCGTTAAGCCACTGGTGTGCAAAACCAAAAACATAATTTGTGCATTGGTAGCAGTTTCTTTTTCGGGATTCAGGTCTTGCAAGCTCTGCATCGCTTTCAAGCCAAATGGTGTGGCAGCATTATCCAGGCCAAGCATGTTGGCGCTGAAGTTCATCACCATTTCACCCATTGCCGGATGGTTGGCCGGAACTTCAGGAAACAAGCGTTTTAAAAACGGATTCAGCAAGCGTGCAAGCCAGCGAATGGCGCCTGCTTTTTCAGCAATGTTCATCAATCCCAAAAAGAAAACCATCGTTCCGATAAGTGGCAGAGCAACATCAGTTACAGAAGTCTTTGCACTATCAAACAAACCTTCAGTGAGCGTTTTAAAAATGGTAGTATCGCCAAGAAAAAGGGTTTTGTATAAAGCAATCAAAAACGCAATGAGAAAGAAGCCAATCCATACAACATTTAACGCCATGAGAGATGGTTTGTGTGATGGCTAAAATAAAGGATTCTGAATTAGTAAAGAAGAAGTTATTGAAACAACTGATAAAGCATTTCTTTAAGTAAGGATAGTTCTTCATCAGATAAAAAGCCTAATGTAGTAATCACATTTTCTTTCTTTAGGGTAGCGATTCTGTCAACTTTAATAACGGATGAAAGACGAAGATGGTTAGTGTTATCGGGTTCGAGCTTTATTTCATAATTATTCAAAAGAGAAGGAACGACCGAGCTAATAGCGCAAACAATGATGTCTTCCTATTTATCTTGCGTGGTAGCAATCACTACGGCTGGTCTTAGTTTTGTATGAATTTGTTCTGCAAAAGGAAAAGGAATCAAAACAATTGTACCCGCTTTCATAAGCATCATTGTTTCTTTTTAATATAATCTTCATAGACATTTTCTGCAGGATTGTTCCAAAATTCAAAAGCATCCTTCTGCATTCCAAAATTGCGCAGTTGCAAAGCTTCTTCCTTAGCATCCTCTTCCAAAAAGTAACAATGACTTTACATTTTTTATGATGGTTAACGGGCTGTGTAAATATTACTGAGTTGCCATCATATATGCCAGTAACTGATAACATACTTTATTGAGTTTTGAATGATTTTGTTTTTATAAACATACAACAAACCCAGTTTATACAATCTCCTTCAAACTTTCCTTCGTTGCATGGATGGTATAATCCAAATCATCTTTTGTCAAAGCGTTATTTAAAAACCAGCTTTCATAAGCCGATGGCGGAAGATACACGCCGCGCTTCAGCATTGCATGAAAGTATTTCTTAAACAACTCAATATTGGCTGAAGAAGCCGTTGCAAAATCAACCACTTCATGTGCTGCAAAGTGCAGGCTGATCATGGAGCCAAACTGGTTGATGGTAAATGGCACATCGAAGGTAGACAATGCCTGCTGTAAGCCGTCTTTTAAATACAGAGTTTTTTCTCCCAATTCAGCGTAAATGTTCGGGTTGTCATTCAGTATTTTCAAGGTTGTAAAACCCGCTATCATCGCAATAGGGTTGCCGCTTAATGTGCCTGCCTGATACACATTGCCCAGCGGTGCAACCACTTCCATGATATGCTTTTTTCCACCAAATGCACCAACAGGTAAGCCGCCGCCAATTACTTTTCCGTACGTTATTAAATCGGCATCAATATTCAACACTTCCTGTGCGCCGCCTTTTGCCAGTCGAAAGCCTGTCATTACTTCATCAAAAATAAAAACGATGTTGTGTGCATCACACAGAGCACGAATGCCTTCAAGAAAGCCCCGCTTTGGCAGAATGCAACCCATGTTGCCGACTACCGGTTCTACAATGATGGCAGCAATGTCGTTGCTATGCTCGGCTACCAAACGTTGTACGCCTTCCAAATCGTTATACGCACAGGTTAAAGTATCGTTGCTTACACCAGCCGTAATGCCCGGAACAGTTTGTATATTGAAGGTTGCTACACCGCTTCCTGCCTTTACCAAAAATGAATCGGCATGACCATGATAACAACCTTCAAACTTGATGATTTTGTTTTTGCCTGAATATCCGCGTGCCACACGAATGGCGCTCATGCAGGCTTCGGTGCCGCTGCTGGTCATGCGGATTAAATCTACATTTGGCACCATGCTTTTGATCAATTCAGCTACTTCAATTTCGAGTTCTGTGGGTGCGCCATAAGAGGTTGAATGAACCGCTTGTTCTGTGATAGCTTTTACCACTTCATCATGTGCATGACCCAATATCATTGGCCCCCATGAAGCGATGTAATCAATATACTTATTGCCATCAACATCATACAAGTAAGCGCCTTTGGCTTTGCTGATGAACAGCGGTGTTCCGCCAACACTTTTAAAGGCACGTACGGGAGAGTTCACGCCGCCAGGAATGGAAGATTGGGCACGTTGGAAAAGAGAAATGCTTTTTTCTATTTGCATAAACATTCAACAATCAATGGTCAATAATCAATATTCAATTTTTGGGGCAAATCCAAAACTTGCCTAACGGCAGGCAGGTCATAAATCAGCAATCAGCTTTGCTGCTTCTTTCGCAAAATAGGTCGCTATCAAATCGGCACCGGCGCGCTTCATAGATGTCAGCGTTTCAAGGATGGCTTTGTTTTCATCAATCCAGCCCATTTTTGCTGCAGCTTTTATCATCGCATATTCACCGCTGATATTGTACGCACTCACCGGCACATGAACCGCATCTTTTACTTCGCGAATGATATCCAAATAACTCAACGCCGGTTTCACCATTACAATATCGGCACCTTCTTCCACATCCTGCAACGCTTCTTTAATAGCTTCCTTGCGGTTGGCATAATTCATCTGGTATGTTTTTTTATCGCCAAAACCCGGTGCGCTATCCAACGCATCTCTGAAAGGACCGTAAAAACAAGAAGCATACTTTGCACTGTACGCCATGATGCCGGTTCTGGTAAAGCCGCTTTCTTCCAAGCCTTTGCGGATAGCGCCAATGCGACCATCCATCATATCGCTCGGTGCAACAAAATCGGCACCGGCTTGTGCATGGCTAATGCTCATCTTTACAAGGGCTTCCACCGTTTCATCGTTTACAATTTCGCCCTCTTTTACAATGCCATCATGGCCATAAGAAGAATAGGGATCAAGCGCAACATCCGTCATTACTAACATTTCAGGCACTGCGTCCTTAATGGATTTTATGCTTCGCTGCATGAGGCCATTTTCATTCCAGGCTTCTTTGCCGGTGTTGTCTTTCCATTCGTCTTTGCATTTGATGAACAACAAAACGCTTTTAATGCCAACACTCCAAAGCTCTTTTACTTCTTTGATAGTAAGGTCTAAGGAACGACGATAATAGTTGGGCATCGAAGGAATTTCATGTTTAATGTTTTCGCCTTCGTCAATAAAAATGGGCGCAATAAAGTCGTTAGGCGTCAATGTTGTTTCTGCTACCAAACTTCTGATGGCAGGTGTGGCACGCAATATCCTGTTTCGCTTTTGCAAATACATTTTATATCAATAATAAAAATGATAAAATAGATATTTCGCAAAGCTATGACCGGAGTTTGTAAACTATGATGATGATAAATGTTATTACGGTTTTATAACAAAAGAAAAGCTACGGGTTGCGAGCTTTGAGCTACGAGCTATGCGAGCAAATGGTGTGCGTGTGGAAACCTTATCCGGTTTTCAACTGAGTAGTTTATATTGAAAGATGTTGTGTGGGCTTTGTTCAATCAAATAAAAGGTTTCGCGCACAGAGCGAACAGAGGAAAACAAATCCTCTCTGTTAACTTTGTTCTCTCTGTGCGAATTATTATTACACTCACTTCTTGACCTTTTTTGCATAAGGCGACTCCTTTTGGAAAACGAGTTACAATAAATTGCTTACAAATTCCTGCAAAAACAAAAACGCCCTTGCGGGCGTTTTAAAGCTATGTTTGGTTTTACACGAATTTAATATGACCAAAGGTTCTGTTCGTAATCAAAGATTTTATCTTTTACGGTTTCGCCGGTGTACAGGCGGAACAACGGATCCTGAACATATTGTTTGATGAACTGATCGTAAGGATTATCGAGCGTTGATTTCACAATGTAGCTGCTGAACATGCGGTTTTCAAACAGTTCTTCCCATGTCATTCTTGCACCATAATTTTTTGGGTTGTATGCCATATATTTTGCAAGCACCGGACGCAAATCGGGATAGTAAATCCACCATGTTGGATGTTCGCTGTTCGGCAATGTTTCGCCGTTAGAAAGCTTTTGAGAAACCACCGGCGCAATGCCTAAAATGCGGGCATACATGCGGCTGGTTTTTTTATCAAAAATCCATTCTTCTTTAATGCGGAATAAATAAATCGAATCAGGATCAACCACTTTCGGTCTTACTTCATAACCAATTACATTTCCATTCAGGTCGTACTTAGCAGAGGTATCAGAACCGCCGCCGAATGCTTTCTCCGCCTGATCTGCAGTAATAGGTGTGGTAAACCGGTCGTCATCCGAACTGAAAGCGGTAATGGAATCGTTTCTGATGGCACGTAATAAAATAGAAATGAAACGCTGGCTACCGTTGTCTTCTACCGCAGCATAACGGAATGGCAAATTTATTTTTTCACGGGTATCAATTTCTCTCCACACACGCACACGGTAAGCGGCATCGTCTTCACGCAGGTTTTCGTAATCTAATACAGCTTTATCTTTTACCAAATTTTGTTCAAACGGCGCATCGTTGCGAAGCGACGGACGAACACTATCCATCAAACCACCTGAGGTTGCAGGTACTGATGATATAGGCAAAGAAGTATCTCTTGTTGTAGCACTGGCGCTGGCAGCACCATAGTTGTTATAATTGCTTCCGTTGTTTGCTACTGCACCCTTTTTCCTTTTTGTAGTATCGGTGTTGGTATCGGGCGTATTGTAGTTGCCGTAATTGCTTTTGCTGTTACTGCTGCTGCCGTAATTACTGTAATTGCTGCCGCCCGAACGTGTTTTCTTGGTTCGCTTGGCTTGTGCAAACACTGTATCGGTGGCTGCTATGAGCAAGCCAAATACCAAACACAGTTGAATCCATCTTTTTATTTGCATATATTCTTGCTTGTAAGATTAGCCTCTTAAATTGAATGTTATGGGCGGCAACGAACGACTTCCTCCCGGACCGGAAACCTTGATATTATCAATGGTTACGTTTGTTTTTGGCCTACATTTCTCAATTAAATCTCTGATTGAACTGAATGTGTTTCCAGATACATCGCGATAAGCAAACCCTTCAGGAAAACCAGGACCTGTTAAAGCAATGGTATAACTCGTAACCGTAAATTTCACACCTTCAAACACAAAGTTTTCCAACTCTGCACGAACACCTTGTTGTGCTTTAAATTCATTCACACCCATGATGCCGCCTTTGCTTGCACCAATCATGGCGATGGGGTCGGGAACGGTTTTTACACGGAAGGGAAACTGTTGAGCTTTGCCTTCAATGTTCAGCGTAATGTTGGCAGTTCCTGGCCTGCCAGGACGAACAATGTAATGTCCGGGACGATCTTTTGTGAAGCTTCCGTTGTCCATGTTGAACGAAACTTTTTCATCGCCCACATTGCCACCGCTTACAGAAACCGGATTGTCTAAACCAATGTAAAGAACTTTCACCGCATCGGCACTTACACTGGCACCTGTTGGCGAGCCAACTGTATAAGAAATGTCTTTGTCAACTGCGGCTGTTGTGCCGTCTGGTTTTAAAAACGTAATGTGCACCTTTTTAGTGTAAGAACCTGCGCCGCCAACGGTTGTTTTGTAGGTAGCTGCACCATCTGCACCTATGGGAACTGTTGAGCCATCAATAGAAACGGTTGGTTTTGCTTCAGAACTAAAAGCTCCGATTCCAGCTGTAATTTGCAATTCCTGGCCAGGCATTAAATATTGTGAGCTTTGACCTGCAAAAGCCTGGAATTGATTATATACCACTTTTACAGAACCAATTTGGTTATGGCAATATTCAACCACCTGCGATTCGCTGTTTTTTACATCATTTTGAAACTTGCTTAAAATGGTCATTGCAGCAATGGTAGGTGTCATTCTAAAATAAGCTGCGCTCCAGGTATTATTGGAAGGGTTTTCTACTGGTGGTGTATTAACATCTATCGGTAAAGAATGAGCAAATTCTTTTGCGATGGCAGGATCAATGCCCAATAAATCATTTTTAAATTTGGTAAGGGCATTCTTCAGTTTTTCACCTTCGCCTTCTTCATCCATCAAACGGGTAGCTGCTTCCAGGCTGCCTTCGTTGTACTTTCCGGTAGAGGGATCAAGACCGGCTTCTTTTTTTAATCTCTCCTGAAGGCTTGTAATGTAAGTGTTCATCCCATCTGATAGCTGCCTTGCTTTATCCGCTTTCGGTGCCCAGATGTTCGCTTTCTCTGCAGTTTTGGGATCTTTTTTCAATTCATCCAAAGAAGCAAACAAGGTTTTGTTTTTGTCTTCAATGGTATTGGTAGCGTTGTTTAAGCTCCTATTTACGGTTTTAAAAGCGTTCAGGATTTCCGATGATACATTCAGTGCCAGCAGGGCTGTCAGCACCAGGTACATCAGGTTAATCATTTTCTGTCGTGGCTCTTTAGGTAGTGCCATTGTAGTAGTGCAATTTTGTCTTTAATAATGTGAGGAAACAAGAAAATGAATTCGCTTTTGCGCCCTCATTTTCCGGTTATGATAATGATTCTCTTTTTCTATTATTTCAATTGCATAGCCGTCAACATACCGCCATACACCTGGTTCAATTTAGAAAGATTGGTAGCCAGCGTGGCAATTTGCTGCTGCGCGCGTTTGGCATCTTCAGCGCTGGTTGTCATCGCTTCTGATGCGGCTGTTAATTTGCCATAAAAAGAATTCAATGCCTTCAGATGGTTATTGCTTTGCTGCAATTCCAATTCGTAAATGGTATTTAAGGAAGACATGTTTTTGGTAAGAACCTGCACCTGGTCGTGGAAGCCTTTGGTGCTTTCGGATGCTGAGCTAAATGCATTCATTGAGTTGGCAAATTTTGAATACGCATCTTTTACGGTTCCCAACGCAGCGGTCGCTTCGTTTGTTTTTGCCGTGTAATCGCCGGTGGCTTTTACTACATCGCCAATTTCTCCCATCTTATCAACCGTGGTTCCTAATTTTTGAAAGCCTGCGCTTAACTTAGAAAGATTAACAGGTGTAATGTCGGCATCTTTCAGCATTTTTTCCATGCTTGACAGGGCAGGATTGCCAGCCGGTTGCAGTTCTTTTGGAAGATGAACTTCCATATCGTCAACCGCCGGATAGCGTAAATACAAAATCCCATAAATCATAAACACTACGGCTTCAGTGCCCAAACCAAGAATGAGCATTTGGTCGGCGCCAGCCCAGTGTTCAATTTTAAACAATGCGCCAATAATAACTACCGCCGCACCCAACGATACGACAATATCAACGATTCTACTTACTTTAGGAGGAATTGCAGCTGCCATTTTTCTCTCTTTTTTATTTTATTAGATCTTTTGAAGAAACAAGATGATGTACATAACTAACCAGCCAACCTTGTTTGGTTTGATGGCATTGTTATAAATAATTACGGATGAATATTGATGTAATCCTTGACTATTTACTTTTTGAGTTGTGCAGGTAAATCTATTACGCAACGAAAACCGAGATATGATGTTGCCGAATCCTGATATTCATATTGACGTGCGCTGGTTTGCAGATAATAAGCAACATCTTTCCAGCTCCCACCCCTGATGACTTTACGTTTCATTAATGGCGGATCGGTATCTTTTGCATTGTAACGAACTGTCGGGTTCATATCGTGTTGAAAATTATAAGAACCTTCGTAAAAATAGGATTCTGTCCATTCCGATACATTACCTGCCATGTTGTACAAACCAAAATCGTTAGGCCAATAAGCATCGGCACGAACCGTATAAAAGCCACCGTCTTCTGCATAGTTGCCACGACCGGGTTTGAAGTTCGCCAGCAAGCAACCTTTTTTGTTTCGTGTATAATAGTTACCCCAGGGATACATAGATTGTGAGCGACCACCGCGGGCTGCATATTCCCATTCAGCTTCAGTTGGAAGGCGAAAATCGCTTTCGGCAGCATATCTGTGTCTTTCCAGAAAACTATTCATATAATGCGTTCTCCAGTTGCAAAAAGCCTGGGCTTGTTTCCAACTAACGCCAACCACCGGATAATTGCCAAAAGAAGGATGTGAGAAGTAACGCTTTGCCTGCGGGTCGTTGTAAGAGTAAGAAAAATCTCTCATCCAAACCAGCGTATCGGGATATACCTTTTGTGCATATTTATAAATGAAGTCTTTGCGCGGACGACCAATGTTAGAACGTTTTACGGCTTCATCGTAATCGTAACCTTGTACGCTGTAAACAATTTTATCGGGGTCTAATTCCATCTTGCCATAAATGCGGTTATCCGGAGCTAAAACCAAACCTGATAATTTTTCCATCGTTGCTTTATCGCCCCATTTAATACCGGCTGCTTTTTTCCAATCAACCGCCGTATCGCCACCAGCACCACTTTTAAAATAGCCCAATTCAACAGCCGCAAGTGAATCTCTTGTCCAATACACAAACTGGCGGTATTTATTGTTGGTCATTTCGGTAGCATCCATCCAAAAGCCCGCGATGGACACTTGCTTATTGCGCGAAGTGAAGCTGTAGTTAATATCCTCATCGCTGGGTCCCATGTGAAAAGTTCCGGGCGGCACGTACACCATGCCGAGGGGTTTCACCATGCTATTGCGGCTGCTTACGGCAACGCCTACTAACTGGCCATTGTCCGGCACCGCACTTTTGGTTTTGCTTCCTTTTTTGCCACAACTCATAGCAGTTGCTGAAATGATGGCAATTGTTAAAAATGTGATAAGCTGGGTCTTCATTTATTTTCTGTTTGAAACCTTGATTTGTCTGAGTCCAATCTAGAAGGCAATAATACAATTTAACGGCACATTACGAGTATATATTGCATTAAGATATTTTAATCGCACTATAAATTTTATTAAGCGAGCAGTGATCGGAATTTTGATTAGAAGGTTTGTTAAAATATGAGTTTTGGTATCAGCAAAAATAGGGCGAAATTTACAAAAACAACAATTCGTATATAATTTCTTTTCTATTCGCCGCACCATTCACAAACTTTTACAAGCTATTGCAGCCATTGTAAAGCTTCCTCTACCGACTTTACAGGCTGTTGACAAACGCCTTCCTGGCAAACATAAATCACCGTTTCGCTTTCTTGAAACCGGTTGTTTAATAACGCAAAACTTTCGTTGTTTGGTATAACTTCCGCAGTCTGAATAATTTTATTGGCAATAAAATTTTGTTCCAATTCTCTCAACCGGCTCATCGCGTCTTTTCCGGTAATCACAATTTCATTTAAGCCTTTTATCATTTCTGTGTAAGCCATTGCCCACACGCCAAAAGAAGTAGGATATTTTACAACGGCAGCCGTTACCTGGCGCAACATTTCTTCCGCTCTCCTTTTCCATTCCCGTTTGTCAAATACCAGTGAAAGATAATGTAAAGCCCTTGCCAGTACTGCATTTGCCGATGGTGTAGCGCCATCATACAATTCTGTTTTCTTTACAACTACATCGGTCTGATAATCGGGCGTAAAATAAAACAGCGGAGATTCAGTTTGAGAGAAATGAGCCAACACATATTCCACTGTGTCTTTTGCTTTTATAAGATAATTTGCATTGCCCGTTACCTCCTGCAAATTGATGTAAGCTTCAATTAAATAAGCATAATCGTCCAAGAAAGCAGAGTGACTTGCAACATCATTTTTCCAGCTATGTTGCCACCTTTGGTTTTGCCACAATTTTTCTTCAAGGAAAGAAACATTGTCTTCAGCCATTTTTAAAAACGCTTCATTCCCCAACGCAGCAAACGCTTTGCAGCAAGCGGTTATGAGTAAAGCATTCCAGCCTAAAATAATTTTATCATCCAATTGCGGACGAACCCGTTGTTCACGCACTGCCAGCAGCTTTTGTTTGCAGGCAGCTATTTTGTTTTTGGTTGATAAATCCTGCAAAACTGACTGCCAGTTGTTATTGTGCGACAGCCATAAAATATTGGTGTATTCCCAATTGCCTTCCTCATTTATATTAAAAATTGGGCAAAACCAAACGCTGTCTTCTTTTCCTAAAACATCTTCTATTTCTTTTTTACTCCAGGTGTAAAACTTTCCTTCTACGCCTTCGCTATCGGCATCTAAGGCACTGTAAAAACCGCCTTCCGGCGAAGTCATTTCGCGTTGTATAAACTGTAGTGTTTGAGTAATGGTTTCTGCATACAATTCTTTTTTTGTAAGTCCATACGCTTCGCTTAGAACAGTTACCAGCAAAGCATTGTCGTACAGCATTTTTTCAAAATGAGGCGCGAGCCATTTTTCATCGGTGCTGTATCGCGCAAAACCGCCGCCCAATTGGTCATAAATGCCGCCGCCAATCATCTTATCAAGGCTCAATAAAGCTTGTTGTATAGGAGGTTCGCTGCCAGTAAAATAATAATGGCGCAATAAATTTTGTATCGAAAAAGTTTGTGGAAACTTCGGCGCTCTGCCAAAGCCGCCCCATTCGGTATCAGCCGCTTGTAAAATGTTTTGGTTGATGAGATGAAGATTCTCTTCTTTAAAAACATCATCCCCGGTTTGTTTTTGCACAAATTGGTTGGCTGATGATAAATGTTGCAACAAGTTATCGGCCTGCGCTTCTACTTCGGCCCTTTTCTGAGTAAACATTTCGTGGATGGCAGAGAGCAGTTCCATCCAGCTCATGCGGTTAAAAGCCCGCACCGGTGGAAAATAAGTGCCGCCATAAAAAGGCTTGCCATCAGGCAACAAGAATACATTCAGAGGCCAGCCGCCACCGCCGCTGATGGCTTGCACAGCATCCATATAAATATGGTCTAAATCGGGGCGTTCTTCCCGGTCAATTTTAATGTTGATGAAATGCTCGTTCATCAAAGCAGCAGTGCTTTCGTTTTCAAAACTTTCGCGCTCCATCACATGACACCAGTGACAAGCTGCGTAACCAATACTCACAAGTATGGGCTTGTCTTCTTCGTTTGCTTTTTGCAACGCTTCTTCGCCCCAAGGATACCAGTTAACCGGGTTGAGCGCATGTTGTAATAAATAAACGCTGGTTTCGTGAATGAGGTGGTTGGTGTGTTTGTGTTCGGTCACTTTAATCGTTTGAAAGTTAGCAAGTGGGAAAAGTTCGAGAAGTCGGCGTGTCTGAAAGATAGAAAGATAATTAGAAAATTGTTCCAGTCTTGCGGTCTTACCAACTTTCCTAATTACTTCTTCTTCGCTTCAGCAATCGCTGCCGCCAGGTATTTATCCAAAGCTGCTACCATGCTGGGCGCCTGTGGTGAGGGGACTTTAATGTCAGCCGTTAAACCGGCTTCTTCAATCGCTTTTAAAGTGTTGCTACCAAATGTGCTGATGAGCAAACCGTTTTGCTGAAAGTGAGGATAATTGTCAAGCAAACTTTTTACACCGCTGGGCGTGAAAAAACAAATCACATTGTATTCGTTCTGTTCCATCACGCTTTTAATGTCGTTGCTGATGGTGCGGTACATAAACGCGAGTTGAAACTCACAGTGGTTTTTTTTCAGCCAGTTTACAATATCATTATCTTGCTGGTTTTCGCTGCACACATACAAAAAACGCTCGTTCTCTTTGTGTTTGTTAATCACATCAAAGAGGGACTTGTTGGTACCATCGGCGCCATAAAACACTTTGCGCTTTCTGTACAAAATAAATTTCTGCAAATACAAAGCTACGGCTTCGGTAATGCAGAAATATTTGGTTTCCTGGTTGATGGTAACTTTCATTTCTTCACACATGCGGAAGAAATGGTCAATGGCATTGCGGCTGGTGAAAATTACGGCTGTAAATAAAGAAATGTCAACCTTTTGCTTTCTGAATTCGCGTGCAGGAATGCCTTCCAGCCGGATGAACGGGTGAAAAATAAGCTCTATATTGTATTTGCGGGACAAATCGAAGTAAGGCGATTTATCACTTTCCGGTTTGGGCTGGGTTATTAAAATTCGCTTGCCATTTTTCTTAATAGCAGCATTGCTTTTTACCCCGTTTTTTACCATGCGACGCCTTTCAGTAAATTTAATTGTAAAAACTCAGAGCTCTTTGGTTATCAATAACACCTTATAAGTAATCAATAAGGGCAATATTTCAACAGCGCAAAGGTATAGAAAAAAGTGTACAGGATGTATTTTGAGCTTTTTTCCTACCGAGCTTACCGAAACGATATAACGATACAATAACAGCAACACAACCAACACTACAGCAAGGGTGCTGATAATGGCAAAATCGGCGCCGGTTGAATATGTAAGAATCAGGAGCAAAGGAAGGAAAAACAAACCTGCTATTTTGTTTACCAAAAACACAATAAACCGATAGCCTTTGGCAGCTTCCCCAACGGAGAACGACCAGCCGAAAAAAGAGATGAACAACCACTTTACAAGATAAATGGCGGCTAAGGCAGCGCAGGCATACAACCAAAGCAGCGGGAAAGAAAACCGTTGTAAAATATCGTCGCCTTTTACAAATGAAGCCAGCAACAAACCACCTGAAAAAACAAACAGCAAATTCATTAATAAAGAAGGCAACGCATCCTGCGCAATATTTTCTTTGGATTGCCGCTGCGCCGATTGAAAGAAAATACCAAAAATGGCGGCAAAATATTTAGGATACAAAGCACGAATGATTCCGGCAAATAACAGCAAACCGGCTAAAATGTAAAACTGTTCATCTTCATGCAAAGGCTGCCGGACTTCATTAATGGCAAATACCGATTGTTTGTTTTTGGCGTATTTTTTATTGATGAAAAACTTTTGAAACGCCGTATCCTGTTGCCAGGTTAAAGGTTTGATTTTTGGTTTTGATAAAAGAGAATCGTGTGGTGGAATGAATGTGGAAACGGTTGTTCGCAGCGAGTCGTGGCGCAGCGAATCGCTTTGCGCACGAAGTGAAGCCGTTGCCAAAAAAATGAACAAAACCAAAAACGTTGTCCGCATAAGATGGCTGCAAAACTATCGCAACAATTCTCCTTTTGATAAAAGAGAACGAAAACTTTTTTGTAAGAATCAAAATGTTGTTCAGTTCTGTTGCAAGATGTATGAGAAGGTTTTTTGAAACACATAGAAAGATAGATACATAGGTTTCACATAGAGAAAACTATGTGTTTTCATTTGTTCAATTTTCCAAGCCTGTTATAAATGGGATTGAAGATGGCAACATAAATCCAGCAAATGAAAAAGCCAACGACAGCAAGTATTACATCTAAAATCTTCTTCCAAACATAACCTTTGTAATCAACAATGTTTGCCAACAGTTTTGAAAAGAAGCCAAGTACAAAAATACCCAGTACCCAAACCAAATGTTTTACTGTAAGAACATAAACATCGTTGCCCCAATTGTTGTAAACATAAAAACCAAACGCTGCCAGCAGCAAAAAAATAAGCAAAACCAAAAATGCTTTTACTCCTTTACTGATGTACCAAAGCTTAAACGGAATGTATTTACTAGTTTTTAGCAAGCCTTCAATAGAAGTAGCTTGTTCCATGTGGGTTACATAGGGTTTGATGCCTAAGAATTTCCAGCCGGTTTCAGTGTGTGCATGTTCATTCATGTTTAAAGTTGGATGAAAATAAAGCTTGGTTTGGCTCCAGCCGCTGTACATCAACGCGTAAGCTTCCGTATCGTTAAATGAATCCAAATCGGTTCGGATTTCCGATAAACGCAACTGCACACTGCGAAGCAAGCCATATTGAGTTAAGTCGGTTTTATCATCGCTGTTTACATCATAAATGGTGCGCGGCGGGTCGGTGCAATACAACCAACTGATAGGTTCTTGTCCCAATCCGTTTTTCAAATGCAGCGTTAGTAATTTATTAATTTGCGTGGTGGCTTCCCGTTCCATCACGTCTTTAAACTGCAGTTCGCGAAGCCGCTCCTGCAAAATATTATCGGCACGAAAAAACAAAGCCGCTTCGTTATTAATGGCTGCATCGCTGGTAGGCAACTGACCGCTGGCATCGCTAATGATCATGTTCACGCATTCATTTTCTAAAAGAGAACGGATGCCTTGGTTGTCGTTTAAGCCGCCATCAATCAATTGCAAATCAATGCCGGGATACAAATCAAACATTGGCATCGGGTGAAACATCACCGGCACACATGACGAAGCGCCAACCGCATAGCCTAACCGGAATTGTTTGTAGCGATCAGGAGCATCTTCATAATACATTCTTCGCAGGCGCGGCTTTACATCAATGGCAGGTTCAATGCTGCCCGGTGGCTCGCCCATGTACGATGCAGTAAACTGCCAGTTGTGCCCGGTGTTTACACTTGTGGCATTCAAAATCAATTGCGGGATTTTGTTTTTGCGAAGCCAATTATCTGTGTTGAACGAAAACTGTTCGCCGGGTTTGAGTTTTGGATTGATGAACAAATCCGACATGAAGATATTTCCGCTATTTCTTTTCAATAAATCACTGTATCTGCCATCTTGGGTAAAGCTATTTTTGTTTTTGAAGATATTTTGAAACAGGTATTTTTCATACAATTCACCCAGCCGGTGTGTGCGCGAGTAATGTCTCCAAAAAATGATTTTAAAATTCAAAAACAAATTACTGAAGATGCGCATCCGCAAATTTTTTTGAACGCCTTGCAGAAAGTCGGTTTCGATTTCTTTTACCAGGTTGATGTAATCTTCTTTTGTTATCTCGTCATCTTCTTTGTTTTCAAACAATAATTTTATTTTGAGATAATAATAGGCACCGATGATAGAGCCGCCCGACACGCAGGAGAGTACTTGGATGTTCTTCAATTGATCTTCTTCTGCCAGCGCAGCCAGCACGCCAATGTGAAAGAGAGAGGCGCGAAAACCACCGCCCGACAGAGCCAGGCCCCATTTGCTGTTTTTACGTTCGGCATCGTTGTTAGCGTCGGTTGCTTCGCTGTCATCACTTTGTTTAAACAGACGCAAACAGTCATTGATTTTCTTGCCATTTACAAAAGCAATAGATGGCTCTAAACCAGCTATGTTCAGGTAATCTACATCGGCGCTATCCGTTCCTTCTTTGCACTCACGGTCTTCCTGTTCTTTTTTAAAATCGCTGCACCATTTTTTGCGAAGAAGTTGTAAATAAGCAATGGAAAGCAATTGCTGGTTAAAGGTTCTTATCTCCCAGGGTTGCGCTGTTGTATCGGCAAGAAATTGCTGAATAAAAAACTTCGCCTGCTCGTACAAACCCAAACCAAAGCAGGCTTCTGCCACGGTTGCGGCTGCCCACCGGTTGTTTATTTTTGGATAAGAGGTTTTGGTTTCGCCAATAAACAAGCGGGCAATGCGCTTCTTTAAATAATACAGCCAGTCTTTTTTATCCAGTTCAATAAAATAATTTAAAATGAAGGTTCGTGCTGCAGTAGCCTCGTCCAGATCTTCTTTCATTTTTGCCGTAAAACCGGTATCAGTTCCCCATTCTTCAAGCTTATCGGTTGCCATCAGTTCGCAGATGTAAGCATAATTAATGGCAGTAAAACCACTATCGTTGCGCACGTCATTTTCATCTTTTTGTTCGTTTAAATAAGCCCGCCATTGAAAGTAGCCTTGCTTATAATAAAAGCGTGACAACACAAGGTTTTTAAATTGATGATCGTATTGCCATTTGCGTTTGTAAACCGCGCCGGCAAGCCCGAGTGTTTCACAGTTGGTGGTTGTATTTAAATCGAGATGCGCATGAAGTTGCTGTAAAGCTTTTTCAAATTTGAACGAAGAAGGCAGCGACGAATCTTTATATATGTACTTGGCAAGGGTTTGATAATCTTTTACCGTGATGCTTATCTTTTGCTCTTCATCTTCTTTCATTTTACGCAGTAAAATCTCAGTTGCATAAGCAAACTGATCGTTCACTTCCAATTCTTTCAATAGTTGCCTTAAATCGTTGCTTTCCATGTATTCGCCTCGAAGCACATCCCTTGCTTTATTTATTAAAGCCAGTTTTTGAGCAACAGTGTAAGAAGAATGAGAGGGCATCAGCAAATGATTTATGAAGTGAAAAATAAGATTTGTTTTTGTACCTATTTATCTTCTTATCAAAGAAGATAATAAAATAAGAATAAGAGTATTCATTTCTCCCTTAAAACGAAGAGGCGATGAGCGTCTTTGGTAAGACACTGATGTAAATAAATACTGTAAAAACAAACCTGTATTCCCGTTCAAAGAGAAAAATAGTTTCACCTTGGGAACATATATAAAAATAATTTAACCATAATGTCATTAAATAAAAGCTTTTAGTTAATGGCACTATATTTCATAATAATAGGCACGCTGTAAGATATTCCATTATCAAATTCAATCTTTAAAAAATCCAAGAAGATTCAATATCAAAGCAGCCAAAATTCAATAGTCAATTAAAATCCATTATTATGAAAAGAATTGCGGGTATTCTTCTATCTTTCTTAACCCTAGCAGCGCATTTGGTAAATGCACAATCTTGCCCCACAACAGCCACTTACACAAATAAGTCTGGTACGTTTGATTTGACAGCGGGTCAAAACATCCTCTTAAATGATGGTAAAACTTATCAAATTACCATCCAGAACGATTTTTCATCCACTTCGTCTATTTGCGTTTTGAATGGTTCTAAGCTATCGCTCAGCTTTCAAAGTGCAAACAACATGGTAAAAGGTGGTTTTATAAACGTAGATAAAAATGCTACCCTTACCATCGTTGGCAGCGTAACTAACTTTCCTCTTACCATTAATAACAACGGTACTACCACACAGCAGGGTAGCGTTACTTATATTGATGGTGCTACCATTAACAATACGGGTACTTACAATATTTCTTCCTCTGCAACATTAAACAGTGGAACCATAATATTTACCAACAGCGGAACACTTAACATAAGTGGTGGTATCATTTATAACGACGGTACATTTACAATGACGAATGCTGCCAATAGCAATGTTGCTATCAGCGGCAATCTTTTATTGTCAAACACAACCATAAAAAATTTAGGTAACCTTAGTGTTAGCGGAGATGTTACCTTACAAAATGGATCTGCCGTTTATAACAGTGCTTATATGACTTTTAGCGGCGCTCTTGCTTTTAGCGGCGCTACTTTCACCAATAATGGTGTTATTTCTGTTTCCGGTGCTTCTACAATCAATGCAGGAAGTATTTTGAACAACAATTGTACGGTAACGGGCTTAGGCAGTTTTAGTAACAATGGAACCGTAAACAACAACGGTAATCTTATAGTAACTTCTTCTTCGTTTACAAACCAGGGTACGTTTACAAACGGAACAGCCGGTTGGGTTCAGGGAACTACTTTTAGTAATAACGGCACCATTACAGGTAGCGGTAATTTTTATTTTTCTGGAAGTACTACTAACCAGGGATCTTTTAACGGAACCAGTTCTTCCAGCCCGATTAACTTTTATGATGCTTCAATAAATAACGGGGCAAATCATTATTTCGATACTCAAAACACAAACCCTACCAATACTACTAAGAATAGAATTTCAGCAAATAATTCTACTTCCTTTACGTCCTGTGCAGATGTAAATGCTCCTGCTATTACAGCACAGCCTGCTACACAAATGCTTTGTAGTTCTTCAACTACACAAGCTACTTTTAGTGTAACAGCTACTAGCAATATTGCACCTACTTACCAGTGGTATAAAAACGGTACTGCTATCTCAGGTGCTACGGGCAGCAGTTTTACGGCTACCGGTCTTACTTATGCAGATACCACCAGCACTTTTTATGTTGGTGTTACAAATGCAATTGGCACTACCTACAGCAATAAAGTATATGCAAAGTTTATTATTCTAAGTCAACCCTCAAACCTTGATATAGCTGTAGGTGCAACGGCTACGTTCAATGTTACTACAGCCTGGGCTACAGGTTACCAGTGGCAGAAAAATGCTGCTAATATTGGCGGCGCGACTTCTGCTTCTTATTCAAAACAAAACGCTGGTACTCCGGATGCGGCCTCTTATACAGCTATTGTAAACTATAATGGAGGTAGCTGTACAACCAACGCAGCTACGCTTATTGTTGAGAACCTGCCTTCTATTACTACACAGCCTGCGTCTCAGATATTCTGTACAACAGCTACTACTACGGCGACTTTCAGCGTAGCCAACGCTACCAGTACTTCTACGTTAACTTACCAGTGGTATAAGAATGGTACAAAAATCTCCGGTGCTACCGGCAGCAGCCTTTCTTTGAGCGGTCTTACCTTTAACGATACTGCCAGCACTTACTTTGTAGTATTAACGAATGGTGTAGGTTCAACACAAAGCAATCCGGTTTTTGTTAAGTATGCAATTGTTTCACAGCCCGCTCCTACATCTTTATATGTAGCTACGGGTTCTCCAGCTACTTTTACTGTTCAAGGTTCTTCGGTTGTTACCGGTTACCAATGGCAGGTAGGAGGTAAAAATATCGGCGGCGCCGCATCTACTTTACCTGCTTATACCAATTCATCCGTTGCTCTTACCGATGCAGGTTCTTATACAGCTATTCTTACTTACAATGGCAACAATACTTGTACAACAAACGCAGCTACACTTACGGTTGAAACTTTACCAACCATTACCACACAACCGGTGTCACAGGTTCTTTGCTCTTCTGCCAACACAACAGCTACTTTCAGCGTTGCCAATGCTACCAGCGTTTCAACTCTTACTTACCAGTGGTACAAGAACGGAGCTGCTATTTCAGGTGCTACTACCAATACACTTTCGTTAAGCGGTCTTACTTTGGCTGATAGTGCAAGCACATACTACGTTGTGTTAACAAATCGTATCGGCTCTATAAAGAGCAGTGTGGTTTCTGTTAATTATATAATCAATTCTCAGCCATCAAATGTTATAGCTTATCCGGGTTCATCTGTTTCTTTTAAAGTAGGCGCTTCTAATGTAAAGAATTACCAATGGCAGGTAGCAGGTAAAAATATTGGTGGCCAGGCTGCTACTTTACCTACTTACACAAACAGTTCCATAGCGGCTACTGACGCCGGCTCTTACCAGGTAGTGGTTACTTACAATCCTACTTCTTCTTACCAGGGTGGTACTTGTACAAGCAACCCTGCTACGCTTTCGATCGTGGGTTTACCAACTATCACAACACAACCTGTTAACCAGATTGTATGTAAGTCTACCACTACTTCTGCAGCCTTTAGCGTAGTGGCCAGCAGTGTAGCTCCAGCAGGAGGAATATCGAATATTGCATTGTCTTACCAATGGTACAAAAACGGTCATCCGATAACTGGTGCTACGAGTGCAACTTATACAGCTACCAATCTTACAATGGCTGATACAACCAATCCTTTTACTGTAGTTGTTAGCAATGCTTATGGTACTGTTACCAGCAACAGTGTATATGTAAAATATGTCATTCTTTCTCAGCCCACTGGTTTATTCCTTGCTACCGGCAATTCCGCTTCTTTCTCAATCAAAGCTTCAGGTGCGACTTCTATCCAATGGTTAAAAAATGGCAGCAGCCTCCTTAATGCCGCTACTCTTAACTATTCACTTTCTGCAGTGAACTATGCCGATAGCGGATACTATTCAGCTCTTGTTGCCTACAACGGTGGCACCTGTATGAGCGACTCTGCTTTCTTAAAAACATCAATTGTTTTGTATTCTTCAGGTCAGGGTAATTTTACTGATCCTAAAACATGGGGTGTTAACACAGATGGAAGTGGTAGTAACCCAGTTGACTTCACAAGAACTGAACATACTTTTGTAGTAGTCAACCAAAAGAAAAACTTTCAAATCAATGGTGATTTCACTATTGCAGGCACCTTGGATGTAGCTTCTACCAACGTAGCGCTTTCCGACAATAGTACACTTACTGTAGGCCGTATCATCCGCTCTTTGCCAGGTGGTATGCTGGGCGCTTCCGATAAAGACAGCATTATTATCAATGGTATCGGACCTTCTGATCTTTACTTTGATCCAAATAATAATACTGCACAACGATTGATTATTAACGGCTGTACTGTTACACTACATACCGCTTTGAACATTACCAATAACAATGGTAACAAAGCAGGCAGCAATGGTGTGGTACAGGTAAATGCAGGTACATTTTATACAAATGATTTGCTCACTTTAAAGAGTAATAATCTCGGCACAGGCAGCATCGCTCAATCTGCAGGTACTATTGTAGGAAAAGTAACCATTGAAAAATATATTACCAACAGAAGATCATGGAGATTGATGGGTGCACCTGTAAGTACAGTAAATGCGCCTACTATTCATGCTTCTTACCAGGAAAATGCAGTTAGCTCAACTGATAACCCACATCCTGGTTATGGTACACATATTACTTATGGCGCTATTGCTGATGGCTTCGATCAAAATCCTCAGAAATCGTACAGCATGAGGGTTTATAACAGCAGCGGCTCATTGGTTGGTGTTCCCGCAACTAATAAAACATTGGTAACAGACTATCCTGCTTTTATGTTATTCATCAGAGGCGACCGTTCTTATCCAATTCTTACTACCACCGATAAAACCAAACCTACCAGCACTGTGTTACGTGTAACAGGCAATTTGAACCAAGGTATTTTACCATCAAAAGCTGTAGCTGCTAAGGGTCTTACGTTAGTTTCCAATCCTTATGCATGTCCAATCAACTTTACAAAGATCGTTAGTGCCAGCAGTAATATTCTACCCCGTATTACTATATGGGATCCTTCTTTGGCTGGTACAAGCGGTACAGGTGCCTGGGTAGTTCTTGATGGAACAACCGGTACTTACAAAGCCACTCCGCCTTCTTCTCTTACAACCTTAATACAGGCGGGCGAAGGCTTCTTTATACAAACTAAAGATGGAGCTAATACGGGCTCGATGGCTATCAACGAAAGCATGAAAGATCTTTCCAGCATTACAACAACCAACGATAGAATAGGCCAAGCTTCAACTGATACATCGCTCGAAGTAAATTTGAAACTATTTAACCCCGATAGCACATCAGCCATTGCAGACGGTATCCTGTTAAACTTTAAATCTACCTTCAGCGATTCGGTTGATAATTATGATGCCATAAAAATGGGCAACGGAGGCGAAAACTTAAGTATCAAAGAAGGCAATTCTAATCTTACAATAGATGACCGCACAATGCCACAAACCGGCGATTCTCTTCAATTGAACCTGACAAATGCACCATCTGCAAGCTATCAGTTTGAAATTGTTCCTTCGTCTCTTAGCAATGCAAAGTTTTCATTGTATGATAAATACCTGAACACGATTTCACCCATCAGTTCTACTGATACTACCCGCATCAATTTCATTGTTAACACTTCAATAGCTGCTTCTGTAGCTGCCAACCGTTTTGTTATCGTGATGCAAAAAACAAAAATTACCAATACGGTATTACCGGTTCTTTTCACCAGCGTAAAAGCGTCAGTAAAGGAAAAAGTTATTAATGTTGAATGGAAAGTATCGAATGAAACAGGTATCATGTATTATGAAGTACAGAAATCAACCGATGGTAACAGCTTCAGTGCAGTAGGCAATGTAGTGGCAAATGGCTCTTCTTCTTACCTGTTTATCGACGCAACGCCTGTAACTGGCATCAATTACTATCGTATAAAAAGTGTAAATAAAACCGGTGAAGTTCATTACACAAGCATTGTAAACGCACAAATACAGGCTACACCAGCAACCAGCGGTATATCTTCAGTAAGTGTTTATCCGAATCCTTTTACCGGAACTCAATTTACACTTACACTTACCAACCAAGCGGCAGGTACTTATGATATGTCTATCATCAATCAAAATGGTGCAACTCAATTCAGCAAGCAAATTCAGCATAACGGTGGTACCGCTTCACAAAAAATTACCTTAAACCAAAAGTTAACTGCAGGTGTTTACTACATCAAAATCACGTCCGCAACCGGAACGGTTAACATGCTAAAAGTAGAGGCACAATAGACAGGAATTATTTTACAGCGTAGAAATCAACCCAAACCCAAAAGACCTTCCTAACCGGAGGGTCTTTTTTTATAATACCCAATCATTTAAATACACTCATTATTCGCACAAAACCAAAAGGCAATTTTAACTCATTTCAAAGGTTAGTTTTGTAGCAAAAACAAACTTATGGCAATGCATACCCTTCTTGGCGCTAACGGCACCATTGCTACAGAACTGGTTCCAATTCTACAGCAAAACAATGAGCAAATTCGCCTCGTTTCGCGCAACCCGAAACCGGTTGCCAATGCTGAAATTGTAGCAGCCGACTTGCTAAATAAAGATGAAATAAAAAAAGCGGTTGCAGGCTCAGATATGGTGTACTTATTAGCAGGGATTCAGTACAATTATAAAGTGTGGCAAAAGGAATGGCCTATCATTATACGCAATGTTATCGAGGCTTGTAACGCTGCCCATGCACCGCTTATTTTCTTCGATAATGTTTACCCTTATGGCATCCCCGAAAAGAATATAATTAATGAAAATTCACCATTTGCACCGCGCAGTAAAAAAGGAAAGATTCGCGCACAGATTGATGAAATGTTGTTGAACGAAATGAAAAGCGGAAATATAAAAGCAATTATTGCTAGAGCTGCCGATTTTTACGGACCACGCGCTACCGACAAAAGTGCTCCTGGTATTCTTGTGTTTGGCAGGATGAAAAAAAATCAAACTCCGCAGTGGCTTGTCAACCCAAATGTTCCTCGCTCACTCTCTTACACACCCGATGCTGCAAGGGCCATTTATATTCTATCGCAACATCCTGAAGCATTTAATCAAACCTGGATTTTGCCCTCTGCAATGCCTGCTTTAACAGGTAAACAATTTATTGCTTTGGCGGCAAAGTATATGAATGGAAAAACAAAAATACAGGTACTGCCAAAGTGGTTAATTAGATTGATTGGATGGTTTAATCCGGCTATGCGCGAAATGCATGAAATGTTGTACCAGGATGAATTTGGTTATGTGTTAAATTCTTCAAAGTTTGAAAAGACGTTTCGGTTTGTGCCTACTTCTTATGAGGAAGGAATAAAAGCAACCGCAGAGTGGTATGCGGCAAATTAACGGCAAAAACAAACTTGCTTTATCTTCCTAAATCTTTATCGCGCCGCATTGTTATCCGGTGTATTTTTATTCATCATAAATTGTATTTATCAACCACAATTATTATGGATAGCAACGAGATAAGGGAATTGTTTGAAGCCACCAACGAACAACTAAAAAAGCTGAACAACATTGTAGCGACAACCATTGAGGAAGAAGACCTGATTGTAAACAATTTAAAAAATCCACCGCAGGAATTTTTATCGCGCGGGCAGCGCATATCCGACAAGGTTGCCCGCTTTGGCGGTAGCTGGAAGTTTATTATTTCTTTTGGTGTTGTTATTCTTTTTTGGATATTGTTTAATACGCTTTTGGTAATTAAATTCCGGTTCGATCCTTATCCTTTTATTTTGCTCAATTTAATCCTTTCGTGCATTGCCGCTTTGCAGGCGCCCATTATTATGATGAGCCAAAACCGGCAGGAAGAAAAAGACCGGCTTCGAGGCGAAAATGATTATCTGATAGATTTAAAATCGGAATTACAGGTAAGGGGTTTGCACAAAAAAATGGATTTGCTGTTGCAGGAACAATTGAAAACATTATATGCCATTCAGGAAAAACAAATTGTAATGATGAACGATCTTCATACTAAAGTAGATAGATTGTGCGAGGTTGCGCCAGCAAAACATTCCTAATGAATTATGGTTTGAATAATGAGCGAAACAAACAAAACAGTTGACCACTTTTTAGAAGGAAAATCAGCGCACACGCAGGAACTGTTTTATCATTTTATAGATGAATGTAAAAAGATAGGAACTGTAACTGTTCATTCTGCCAAAACCATGATTGGCATTGCCAACGGCACCAAACGCATTGCCTGGATTACGCATTCAGGAAAGAACTTTATTCATGTTGTATTTCCGTTTACAAAGCCTTACCCGGATAATCTTTGTTTTACCAAAATAGCGCAGGTGCCCGGTGATGCAAAGCAGTTCAACCATCATTTTCGCATGTATCTGAAAGAAGATATAAATGATGAAGTAAAGCATTTTATGAAGCTGGCTTATAACAACGAAAATCTGTAGTTTGTTTTTGTACCAATTTTAAGTAAGATAGTTTTCTATTATTTTGACAGAAGCCTTTGCAGTATTGGCTTCCAGCTATTGTAAATCAGCGATTAAAAATCTTAAATCACAAATTAAAAGTGCTATAATTTAATTGCGCGAATCATCTCCCTTTTGCCTGGTGGTCCTGGTAGTTTTTCTACCATAAAACCAACACTTTGCAAAGCACGTCTCACGCTTCCCTTGCAGCAATACGTTACTAAAACACCACCTGAAAACAAAGCATTATAAAGCCTTTGAAATACCTGGGGTTCCCATAATTCGGGTTGTGCACTGGGCGCAAAAGCATCGAAATAAATCAAATGAAAGTTCTGGTTGAATAACAGGTTTAGCAACGATGTGTATTGTTTAAGAAATGTAAACTGCGGCGTTATCATTACATCTTCATTCCAGTTACAAGAATGCAGTAAAAACAAAGATGGCGCAAGCGTTTTATCGCCTAATTGATCAACATAATTCAATCCTGTTATTTCTTCCTGCTCAAGCGGCTGTAATTCAACAGTAGTATAATGAATTGGCGTGTTTTCTTTTGCGCTTTTTTGCACCGTCAGCAACGCATTTAAGCCGGTTCCAAAGCCCATTTCAAACACATTGATGCACTCGTTTGGTTTTGCCCCAAATTTTGAAAACACGTACTCTAAACCCGCCTTAATAAATACATGCTTGCTTTCTGTTATTGCACCATGAACGCTATGATATGTGAGACCACTGTCAGGAATGACAAGCGTATGCGAACCATCGTTTGTAATCAACAGACGCCGTTTCATTTTTCAAAAATAAAACGCAATTCTGTGAGTGCTGATGCTACAATGAGTAGAGCCATTAGCTTAAAATGAATGAAATTATAACAAAAACAAAAGCATTCAGGAAGCTTGCTCGCTTTCCTGCTTTTTACTTGCCCCAAACGAAGTAAAAATTGCCGCAAAAAATCCAGTAATGGTGTTGCCAAATGCAGCCACCATAATTAAAACAAACAGCATTCCGTGTGTGGCTCCATTGGCACTTAAATCGGCAGGTGCCTGGTGTAAAGTTTCGCCTTTAGTACCATCAATTCCTATATAAAAAAGAAAGTATAAAATCAACGATAAAATAACGGAGAGCGCGGCTCCAGTAAGCGAAAGCACATGCCCTGAAATGGCAGAAGTAAGGGGCGAATCGGCAAATTTGTGCGCGCGACTGCTTAAATAAATAATGGTAGCAACGGCCGCCATATACAACGCGCTTCCTAAAAATAAAACCCAGATAGATTGAAAGGATTTGTTGTACAAAAAAATGACAACGGTAACACAATAAACAGCTGCTGCAATAAACCCGCGAAGCAGGTATCTTTTAAAAAAATCTTTAGTGAACATATAATGGTTTTTATAGTTAGCGATGTAAACCACTCTCATAAACTATTCCATCATTTAAGCAAAACAAAAAATAACACTGGCTTGTTGGTTATCTTATTGAGTAGAATAGCAAGTGCTGCAAATAAAAAAATCTATGGCAGTTTTTTTGAAATCAACTTATTCATTCTTTCTATAAAAAACTTACAACGTGGTAAAAAATCAGTTCAAAAACAAAGTTGTTGTTATTACCGGTGCAACCGGCGGCGTGGGCAGAACCACTGCCCGGGAGTTTGCCAAACAAGGCGCTAATATTGCGCTGCTGGCAAGAGAAGAACATCAGTTGGAAGCTACCAGATTAGAAGTGGAACAATTTGGCGGCAAAGCCATTTGCATACCTACCGATGTTGCCGATGCCGAAGCGGTTGAACAAGCTGCAATACAAACAGAGCAAGCATTTGGACCGATTGACGTGTGGGTGAACAATGCGATGAACAGTGTATTTGCCGAAGTAAAAAATATAACACCCGATGAATTTAAGCGCGTAACAGAAGTAACGTATTTAGGACAAGTGTATGGCGCGATGAGTGCATTAAAAAGAATGTTGCCGCGCGATAAAGGCTCTATCATTTTTGTGGGTTCTGCGCTGGCGTATCGTGGCATTCCGTTGCAAAGCGCCTATTGCGGATCGAAGCATGGCATACAAGGCTTCTTTGATTCGTTGCGAACCGAATTGATGCATGATAAAAGCAACGTTCACATTTGTATGGTGCAATTGCCGGCAATGAACACTACACAGTTTGGCTGGGTGCTAAGTAAACTTCCTAACAAACCACAACCAATGGGCAAAGTGTATCAGCCCGAAGTGGCAGCGAGAGCCATTGTGTTTGCGGCTGCTAACCAACGCCGCGAAGTGTGGGTAGGTTATCCAACGTATGAAGCGATTATTGGCAATCGCATCGCGCCGTGGTATGCCGATTGGGTATTATCAAGAACAGGAATAAAAGGGCAGCAAACAGATGAAAAAGCATCGCCCGACAGAAAGAACAATGTATGGCAGCCTGTGCCTGAAGATCGCGGAGCGCATGGCAATTTTGGAAATATCGCCAAAAACAAAAGTGTTACCCTTTGGGCTGCCGAAAACCGCAATGCGTTACGAGCAATGGCTGCTGGTTCCTTATTACTTTTAAGTACTCTCTTTTTTACAAAGAGAAAATAAGGCTCTGTGAAAAGAACTTTTTGTGCAAAAACAAATCATCTCCTCTTATTGCACCAGTCATGTTTATATTAGCTGTACAGCTTTTCATGATTTACAAAATAAGGCACCAAAAAAGCTGCGCAAAGCCCATCTATTATAACAATACCTCCAAATAAAATACGAAAATCGTGTTGGTTTTCCGCAATGTTAGAGCGTTGCGTTTGCGAAGCTGCATAAATGCCTATTACCGTAAGCAACAGGAAAAAGACGATGTAAATTATTTTTCCGCTTTTTATTTTCAATAAAAAGAATAATATGACGCTTGCTACCAGGGTTAAAAGGATGGAACTGAAAATAAGAGAAGTGATATTAAAAACCTCGGATAAAGCATAGCCGGAAATTGACCGGTAAATGAAGTTGTAAACAACATTGATGAGAACAGCAGCCAAACCAGCCAATACACCACTAAGCACGCATCTGCTGAGTAAGGTTTGCTTAAAATCGTAGTTCATAAGTTATATTTTAAAATGATTTGAAACAATAACTTATGCTAATACATAAATGATGCCTTTGTGAATGGGACCTGATTTCCATTATTATCGCTTGTAAATTTAAATAGAGTGTTAAATGAGGCACATTACAAAGCAAGAGAATAGGTTATTGCGCTTTTACAAAAACACATAAAAAAGCCTGTTGAAGTAAATAATGTACTCTTCAACAGGCTTTGTGCTTGTGCCTCAGGCGGGAATCGAACCCGCACTCGCGTTTACGGCGAACAGGATTTTAAGTCCTGCGTGTCTACCAGTTCCACCACCAAGGCAGATAAAAATCAAATCAAAAAAAATCCCACTTAAAGGAAGCGGGATGTGTGCCGGAGCGGAAGACCGGGCTCGAACCGGCTACCCCGACCTTGGCAAGGTCGTGCTCTACCAAATGAGCTACTTCCGCTTTTGAAACTTGCAAGAACTTTATGGGGCTGCAAAAATAAGGCTCCGCACCATACGGCAAAACTTTTGCAGCTTTTTTATTGAATCATTTGTATTGAGGGGTGTACAATGTATTCCCGGGCACTTCTACATCGGGCTTTCCTTTCCAACGGTGCGTGTACAATTTATAACATGCACCAAACATCCAAGATACCATGCAAAATACCACTACATAAAACAAAAAGCGCGAAGAGGTTACCCAGTTATAGCCAAAGTCTTTCTCTTTTATTTCTTGTATATCGTCTGTCATAGTTGTTACAATTGCGTTGCAAAAATAAGTGAGCATAATAAAACTCTGCCATTTTCAGACAATATTTTATTTGCTCTTTTGGTTTTGCACAAATTTGAGAAGTTTGCTGCACAATTCATTTTTACAAAACCCCTTTAGTGCTTGGCAAATAATCACTCATTGCATCTCGCTTTACCGCCATGCGAACCGCTTTGGCAAACGCTTTAAAAATGGCTTCAATTTTATGATGCTCATTCGTGCCTTTGCATTCGACGTTCAGGTTGCAACGGGCCGCATCGGAAAACGATTTAAAAAAATGGAAGAACATTTCCGTTGGCATCTCTCCTATTTTTTCGCGCGTAAACTCTGCATTCCAAACCAGCCAGCTTCTGCCTCCAAAATCAATCAGCACTTTGGCTTCGGCATCATCCATTGGCAGGGCAAAACCATAACGTTCCATGCCACGTTTGTCTTTCAAAGCAATGGCAAACGCTTCGCCCAATGTAAGGGCGGTATCTTCAATAGTATGATGTTCATCAATGTGTAAATCACCTTGTACATCTATCTTCAAATCCATCTTACCATGACGCGCTAATTGGTCGAGCATGTGATTGAAAAAGCCAAGTCCGGTATTGATGTTTGCTTTGCCCGAACCATCTACATTTAATACAACATTGATTTTGGTTTCGCTTGTATTTCTCTCATGCTTTACAATGCGGGCATCGTTTTTTAAATAGTGATAAATGTCGCGCCAGTGCCCAGTTTCCAAGGCAATTGTGCTCTGCAAAGCCTCGCGCGAATCTTTGATTTCAGAGCCGCCCAGGTTGGGATCGTTGTTCAGCCAAATGGCTTTGCAACCGAGGTTTTTACCCAGTTGTACATCTGTAATCCTATCGCCAATTACAAAGCTGGCCGCTATGTCATATTCATCGTTGTGTAAGTAAGAAGTTAACAGGCCCGTGTTGGGTTTTCTTGTGGGTGCATTGTCTTTGGCAAAGGTTCTGTCGAAGTAACACTTTGCAAAATGGATGGCTTCGTTTTCGAATGTTTTGATAATGAAATTCTGCACAGGCCAGAATGTATCTTCGGGAAAGGACGGCGTTCCCAAACCATCCTGGTTGCTTACCATAACAAGTTCATAATCGAATTCTGTTGCAATGCGGCGCATGTAAGTAATCACATCGGGATAAAAACTGAGCTTTTCAAAGCTATCAATCTGATACGTTGGTGGCGCTTCGTTGATTAATGTACCGTCTCTGTCTATGAATAAAACTTTTTTCATGCTTTATGTAGAAAGCCGCAAAGAAAATAAAAAGGTCTGAACTGAGGTAATTGAGATGTTTGGGATAAAGATGAAGTTTGTTTTTGCCATACTATTCAACCTTCCTTATTCAATCATATAAATCCCAAACATCACCCCCAAATCCAGGTTCAGAAAACTTCGTACAAAACCAAAGCAACCATTGCTGCAATGAATGTATTGATAAAATTCACCGCATCATTTTTCAAATATCCTTTTCTCTCCAAAGCCGCGCCCAGTACCGAATCCGACAGGTTGCCCATCGTTCCTGACAATAAAATAAGTAGGCAAAACCAAACCTTCCATCCAAAGCCGATAATAAAAATAAAGGCGATAACAAAGCTGCCACAAATGCCGGCTAATGTGCCTTCCAGCGAAACCACACCATCCAAACCGCGTTCATCTTTTTTGAAGGAAAGAATGTTATAAAATCTTCTTCCCCACACATTCCCCAATTCTGATGATAGCGTATCTGCTGTGGCAGAAGAAAACGAAGCTGCCATCATCAAACGCAGTGGCAGCGCATGTTTGGGAAGATAATAACTACACAAACCCAATATGGCTGCTATACCCGCGTTGGCAATTACCTGGCCTGCTTTCCGCTGCCCATTGTTTTGTTCAGCCATCCTTTTTTCAAGCTTTGTTTTCAAGCCCAACGAAGTTGCTAATGTGCCTAAAATAAAAAAGGCACCCATCATTGCAATACCAGTAAACCCTGCGCCTATGTAAACACAAACGCCAATAATACCGCCAACAAGAGAAGCTGTGAGCGTCAACTTTTTGGCAAGCACGCTGGCTATCATCACCGATAATAAAATGAGGAACAGCAACCAGTAATCTCGATTCATGTGGATAAAAGTAAAAGATTCAAGAAACAAGAAATAAGAAACAAGAGACAAGGTTAAGGGAACAAGATTCAGGAATACAACATTTATACAAAAACAATTTTATAAACCGTGATTTTGTTTTTGGTTTTGCCCAAATGTTGTGTGCGTAAAATAGCGTTCCTATAGAAGACCGTTTCTTCTTTTTACATTTTACTCACTTGCTGTTCCTGGTGGAACGAATGAGAGCGGGTAAATAGAAACTTCTTATTGTATAGTCATCCTTTAAAGTTATCGCCTGTAGCCTGCAACTTGTTCCCTGAACCTTGTTTCTTCAATCTTGCTTCTCTTTTCCTGAAACTTGAACCTTGATTCTTAATTTGAATCTTCTATTTTTGCGCGTCATTTTTACATTTACAATTGATTTTATCTATGCGACAAATTGCTTACCGTGAAGCGCTGCGCGAAGCCATGAGCGAGGAAATGAGACGTGATAACCGCGTGTTTTTGATGGGTGAAGAAGTTGCCGAATACAACGGCGCTTACAAAGTGAGCCAGGGAATGCTGGCAGAATTTGGTGCCAAGCGCGTAATTGATACGCCAATTACCGAATTGGGTTTTGCCGGAATTGCCGTAGGCGCTGCGCAAAACGGTTTGCGACCCATCGTTGAATTTATGACCTGGAATTTTGCTGTGCTCGCGCTCGACCAAATTCTCAACACCGCCTCTAAAATGCTGGCGATGAGTGGTGGCCAAATTGGCTGCCCCATTGTGTTTCGCGGCCCCAACGGAAGTGCAGGACAACTGGGTGCGCAACACTCTACAGCATTTGAAAGTTATTTTGCCAACATACCGGGTTTGAAAGTGGTTTCGCCTTCCAATGGCTATGATGCAAAGGGTTTGTTGAAGCAAGCCATTCGTTATGAAGAAGACCCTGTAATGTTTATGGAAGGTGAAGTATCGTATGGTGATAAAAGCGAAGTGCCTGAAGAAGAATATTATATTGAGTTAGGCAAATCCGATGTAAAGCGGGAAGGCAAAGACGTTACCATTGTTTCGTACAATAAAATGATGAAAGTGGCGCTGGCTGCGGCTTCCGAGCTGGAGAAAGAAGGCGTAAATGCAGAAGTGATTGACCTTCGCAGCATTCGCCCGCTCGACTGGCAAACCATTTTAGGAAGTGTTCAAAAAACAAATCGTTTGGTGATTGTTGAAGAGCAGTGGCCTATGTGTTCGGTATCGTCTGAAATTGCATATCGCATACAAAAAGAAGGCTTCGATTATTTGGATGCGCCTGTTCTCCGCATTACGTCTGCCGATGCGCCAATGCACTATGCGCCGAACCTCGCTGCGGCTTATTTGCCTGATGTTCCCCGCACCGTGAACTTGGTAAAAGAAGTGATGTATATGAAAAAGTAAAAGGGAAATTGTTGAACCACCAAGACACAAAGTGAAGAAGCTTGCCTACCGGCAGGTAGGTTACACTAAGTTTTTTATTGCTCTTTGTGAACCTTTGTGTTCTCTGTGTCTTTGTGGTTCAAAAAATAAAGTATATCCCGGTGTCCAAGCATCGGGATTTGTTTTTGCACATCAATGAAACAAAAGCGCATTGTTTACTTTACCAAACACACAGCAGCAGAACTGAGCAGCCGGTATCGCAGCTATGCCTATCATTCATATTTAGAAGCCAATGGTTTTGACATAACTGTTCATCCGCTCTTTCCGTCTTTGTTTTTGTCTATTTTTTATAAAATCGGCAGAAAGCCCGTGCTGCTTGCGTTCTACGCTTATGCAAGACGTTTCTTTCAAATGCTTTTTATAAAAAAATACAACATCGTTTATATCGAATATGAACTGTTCCCCTACCTGCCTTTTCGGTTGGAAAAATGGTTGCTGCGCAAACAAAAACGCATTGTGATTGATTATGACGATGCTGTTTTTCATAACTATAATAACAGCAAAAACAAATTCATCAAACGCTGGTGCGGCGATAAAATTTACAAGCTGGTTTCTTTAGCCGATATTGCTATTACAGAAAGCCCTTATTTTACCAAAGCTTTGTTGCCGTTTGCAAAAGAAGTAATTGAAGTTCCAACGAGTGTTTCCGTTCAATTGTACAATGCAACCGAAGCGGCACAAATTTCAACCAAAGAAAAAGAAGCGTTTCGCATTGCATGGATTGGATCTGCTATAACAAGTCCGTTTATCTTATTGATAAAAGATTGCCTGTTGCAGTTAGAGGAAATTTACAATATTAAACTTGTGTTGATTGGCTTTGATACCAAGTTGGAAAAAGGCTTACAAGGCTTGCATTATATCAATTATAGCGGGCAGCAAAGCACAGAAATTGCTTTATTAAAAACCTGCAATGTTGGTATCCTGCCTTTACCCAATGAGCCATTGGCAAAGGGCAAATGCGGTTTTAAATTGATTCAATACATGGCTTGCGGCTTGCCAACGGTTGCCACGCCAATGGAAGCGAATATTAAAATCAATCGGGGCAATGACAATCTCTTTGCCAACAACGACAGTTTGAATGGTATTCTTGCCTTTCCGCCATCATTCAAAACAAAGAATTTTATAAAGAAGTAGGTAGAAAGAACAAAGAGACTGTACAAGAATTTTATTCAACCGAAAACAACCAAAAAACTTATCTTTCATTGTTTCAAAACATAACACGCGACCTATGAGAAAATTGTTTTTTATATTGATTTTATTGCCAACCTTCCTTTTGTTTGTTTTTGCCACAATTGCGCAGAAAGCAGACACAGCAAGGCTTTTATCTACATCTGATACAACAAAAACAAATACACTCGAAGACGTTACTGTTACTGCTTTCAGCCTGCAAGGCAAATGGCAGGATGCACCGGCTGCCATTTCTGTTATCAACCAAAAAAGCCTGCAACTGCTGAACAATGTTTCGCTTGTTCCTGTCTTCAACACCGTTGCCGGTGTGCGTATGGAAGAACGTTCGCCGGGCAGTTATCGCTTGTCTATTCGCGGTAGTGTGCTGCGTTCGCCGTTTGGTGTGCGCAATGTAAAAGTGTATTGGAACGACATCCCACTTTCCGATGCCGGTGGCAACACCTATTTGAATTTGATTGACATCAGCCAGATACAATCCGTTGAAGTGATTAAAGGCCCGGCGAGCAGTTTATATGGCGCCAATACCGGCGGTGCTGTCATTCTTCATTCAGGAAATTATTTGCCCCAAAATCATGCGTCGGCTTACATTGGCGGCGGCTCGTATGGTTTGTTTAACGAATGGGCAAAATATTCTTATGCCGATGCAAAATTTCAAACCGGCATTCAACAAGTGCACCAGCAAAGCAATGGTTACCGGCAGCAGTCTGCCATGCGTAAAGATGCTTTCAAATGGGATGGCAACTGGAATATTTCCAACAAAGAAAAGCTGAATTTCTTAGCGTTTTATTCCGACTTGTATTATCAAACGCCGGGAGGATTAACATTGAAGCAGTTGTACACTGATACTACAGCTTATCCGAAAGCTGTAACACAGCACAATGCGGTTTATAACAAAACCTTGTTTGGCGGTGCAAGCTTGCTGTCCAACTTTTCAAAACACTTTGATAATACCACCACGCTCGCTGCCAATCATACCTCGTTTATCAATCCATTTACCACGCAATATGAAGTGAGAAACGAAAACAACCTTAGTGGCAGAACCACGTTTTCGCTTCACGCCCAAAACAAAACTCTACTTTTCAAATGGCTTGCCGGTGCGGAATGGTTGTACAATCATTCATTCATTAATGAATTTGATAACAACAAAGGTGTAAAAGGGGCCGTACAGTTTAAAGATGAACTCTTTGCTACGCAATATGCTTTGTTCACACAGGTTAATTTTACCTTGAATAACCGCTTAACATTGCAAGCTGGTGTAAGCAATAACCAGCAACTCGTTCGCTATCGCCGAAGCACCGATTCAGCATTGAATTATTTCCAAAGGAGCAACACCAACAGCTTGCTGGCGCCGCGTTTCAGTGTGTTGTATAAGGTGGTGAACGATGTAAATGTGTATGCCGTTGCCGCTAAAGGTTTCTCGCCGCCATCACTTGCAGAGCTGCATCCCTCCAATGGCGCTTTCAACACCACATTACAGCCTGAGCAAGGCTGGAATTATGAATTTGGCGTAAAAGGAAATCTCATTAACAACCAATTTTTGTTTGATGTATCGGCTTATTTTTTTGGGTTGAACAATGCCATTGTTGATAGAAACTCAGGTTCTTCTTCAGAGTATTATACAAATGCGGGCAAAACCAAACAGCATGGCGCCGAAGCCTGGTTCAAAGCATTTATCATCGAAAACAAAAATGCCTTTCTTACCTCGCTTGCAATAAGCAACAGCTTTGCTTATCAGCCTTACCAATTTGTTTCCTATATAGTGAACAGAAACGATTACAGTGGCAATCCCATTACCGGCGTGCCGCGCACCATCAACGTTTCGACGCTTGAAGCGATGAGTAAATGCGGTGTGTATGCGAATGTTATCTTGAACAATACTTCTTCCTTAACGGTTAACGATGCGGCTACTGCTACTGCAAAACCCTATCATTTGTTGCAAAGCAAAATCGGCTTTCAAAATAACGCTCATCGCTTTCAGTATAACGTGTTTGTTGGTGCCGATAATTTGCTGAATGAAACCTACAGTTTGGGTAACGATATTAATGCTGTTGGCGGGCGGTATTACAATCCTGCTGCGAAACGGAATTATTTTGTGGGGGTGATGGTTGGATTGTGAAGTAGATGAATGCGAACTTGATTCGCAAATAGGGAGATTGGCTGATGGTTCGATGAAGTCTGGAGACAATTTCGAGCGGAGGTTTATTCTTTAGGATTTTTATCAGAAAGATCTCTATTTTGTTGATGCCTTCCAACAAGAAAAGCTGTAACAAGAGCCACGAGATCAACAGTTCCTAATATTGACCCGGAAATTTCATGTCCTATATAAATTAAAAATCCAGACACCCCTAAAAATGACATAGCAATTATAAAAGCAAATATTTGTCCGAGGTTGCTTTGTTTTAGATCGCCTTCAATCGCTTTAAATTCCATTCGCATTCTATGTTCGGATTGATTTTCAGTCATTCGTAATATGCGATCTGCTCCATTGGGAGCACACTTATTATATTCTTTCAAGATGTCAGGTGGCGGCATGGGAGCACGCCATCTACGATGTGAAACAATTGCTCTTACAACTTTTCTTTGTTGTTCCTCAGGAAGACTTTTTAATATTGGTTTTACATCTTCTGGAACAGTTGCCGGTATATTTGTAAGATCATCGCCAGAGGATAGTTCCTCTGGCGATGCTTGATTTTCTTCATTATTTTCTGGAGACGGATTAGCAGATAAGTCATTCACGATTTAATGCTTTTCGAGTTCAAGCGTTTCTTTAGGGTTCTCATTCATAACAGCACACAAATCCATTCCGATAACTCCCCAATCATTTTCTAAAGCTTTAAAATCTGCCTCCTGTTCTGTTTTAGAAGTATTAAACTCAAAATAATTTCCGGCAAGATTGAATATGCTACCCGCACCAATTAGCATGTTTGTGCGAGGAAACAAAAAGTCAGTGCGGTACTTTTTCTTAGACATACAATGATTTTTTATAAGTGATTTCATAGATGACGCAACAAGGGAAAGATTGGTCGCCGATAGGATAATAGATGTCTACACGTACCTACAATTTTACATTTACTTGTTTAACTTTTAACCAACACAAATATATACGCAATAGTACAAACTATTATTATTCCAATTGTTATTTTTTCGATTAATGGTTTTTCAGTTTTTGTACAATTAAAACAAAATTTAGTGACTAAATCTTTTTTACTTAGTCAGAGAAGCAAATTCTGGAATCGTACTCTACACTTTTGGAGGAATCGCTGATAGCTTTTCATAACTCAAAAGCTTGTATTTAGCAAGTGTGATATTTTCCCATTTCTGCGTAATATATTTTTAATGAACCAAAACTACACAGGGCGAAGCGTTTCATCCAACAACACAACCGTAAGCTAACCACAATTTTTCGTGCAAAAACAAATCAACTTATTCCCATCCAAACATCAGGCATTGGTTTTGCGCGAAAATGAAAACAAGCTCACTCTTATGAAAAGAATCTACCTCTTTCTACGGCGCAGTGCCATTTTGGGTGTCTGCGTTTTTGCTTTTGTACAGTTAATTGCACAAACCCCTACCATCAGTTATCAACCCATCATTAACGGACTTACGAGGCCGGTTGACATTGTAAATGCACACGATGGCACAAACCGCCTGTTTATTGCAGAGCAGGGCGGCACCATAAAAGTCTGGAACGGAACAACCACCACCGCTTTTATTGACCTTTCTTCCATTGTGAGCACAGGCAACGAACGTGGATTGTTAAGCATGGTTTTTCATCCCCTTTTTAACGGAACTACCAATCGCTATTTTTTTGTTTATTATACCAACGTGAATGGAGACGTTGAAGTCAGCCGCTATCAAACTACTAACGGCAATCCTAACACCGGTGATCCATCAACAGGTATCGTCATCATTACTATTCCTCATCCCGCAAATGCCAATCACAATGGTGGCAAATTAAATTTTGGAAAAGATGGCTACTTGTATTTTGCCACCGGCGATGGTGGCAGCTCCAACGATCCGCCCAACAATGCGCAAACCGGAACGGTGCTGCTGGGCAAAATGCTTCGCATAGATATTGACCATGCGGGTCCGGCAGCGCATCCGAACTATGCCATTCCTGCTGATAATCCTTACGTGGGAAGCGGCACTATTGCTGATGAAGTTTGGAATTTAGGATTGCGAAATCCCTTTCGCTGGAGCTTCGACAAAGCCAACGGTGATTTGTGGATTGGCGATGTAGGGCAAGCCGCAGAAGAAGAGGTTGATTACCGGCCGGCAGGCAGCACCGGGCACAATAATTTTGGCTGGCATTGTTATGAAGGATACATTCATACACCCGGCGTTGCGCCTTGCTCGCCCGACCCGCCGGCAAATTATGTAGGGCCTGTGTTTGCGTATGTTCATCCAACAACCAATGCTCCGGCTATCGCCATCACCGGCGGTTATGTATATCGCGGTTCAGAGTATCCTAATTTGTACGGTTACTACATTGCATCAGAGTTTTTTTCGGGAAGTGTTTTTCTTTTATGGCCCAACGGAAAAGGAGGATTCGATTCCGCTACCCAAACAGGTGCTCAAAGTAATATTTCTGGTTTTGGTGAAGGTGAGGATGGAACCTTATATGCAGTTTCTCCCGGCTATGACCAAGCTTACAAGATAGTAGCCACCGGCGGTAGTGTTTTACCAGTTGTTTTGAGCAGTTTTACGGTTGCACATTTCAGCGATTATAATGAAGTGAAATGGACCACAGCAGCCGAGCAAAATACAGCACGCTTTTACATCGAATACAGCACAAACGGCAACACTTACATCCGTGCCGGGCAGGTTGCTGCATCGCGAAATACAAACGGAAGCAGATATGATTTTCAACATCATTTTATAACAACCGTTCCTACTTTTTACCGTCTTGCGGTTGAAGATGACAACGGGTTTATAAAATATTCTTCTGTAATAAAGATTTCACCTGATGCGAATAACAACATAACCATTTATCCTACTATCATTCAGAATGGAATACTGAATGTAAGCTTTACCCAGCCTGTCATTACATTACAATTAATCAATGCAAACGGAGCAGTGGTTTATAAGAAGGACTTAAAAGGTGTTTCAGGAACCACATCCATTTCTTTACCATCACTTGCCAAGGGGCTGTATTATGTGCAGATCGTTGGGGAAAAGAGTGTAAAAAAAGAGAAAATTGTAATTGAATAAAATGATTGCTGCTTTACTTCGATTACAAAACATCTGTTTTCTTCTTGAGGCAGATACTACATAAGGCTATTTAAGTCATTCATCAACAACAAAAGGGCTTCAATCAGGATTTATCTGAGTTGAAGCCCTTTTTACTATAAAACATTCAGAATTATACCAAATCAGTACAAAACCGTATTCAATCTCTCCTCATTCTTCCCACTCAATGGTTTCCTTACATTCAAAAAAACGACAAAACCAAAGCTTGATATTTTTTTAAGCGTTTTTTAAAATGAACTCTTAAAATTATTTTATTACGGCAAACCTCTGTTGAAAAACAACGTCTCATAAAATAATTCTTCACTTTGGCAGTTATCTATTTTTTATGTACCAGAAAAGTTTCAAGTTGTGCAACAATTCGAGGGCTAACTAAAAACTACTTATATGCTTTACCGCTTACTTCGAAATAATAAGGAGAGTGGTCCGTACACCGCTTTGCAATTACAGGAAATGGGTTTAAAACCCTACGATTTATTATGGACAGAAGGCCGGGGCGCCGCATGGCAATATGCTTCGGAGATTCCTGAATTAAAGTCATTTGCGCCAGTGGTGGAAGAGCAGCCCTTCGATCGTTTCTATAAAAAAGAAGAACAAAAAAATAGCGCAAAAGAAAACATAGCAGCAGCTAAAAAAGCAAAGCCACGCTTTCGGATTTCGGGCGATAAAATTATTATGGTAGAAGCGGGTAATATGGAAGTGGCTACCAATGGTTCTATTCAACCCGCAACACAAAGCCGGTTTGTAAAAGAGCCGGTGGAAGAGAAAGTAGCTAACCAGCCTCACTGGCAGGAAATGTATGATGAATGGAGCCCGCAACCACAAAAAAAATCATCAAAAAAAGATGAGCCGGTGGAAGTGGAAACTAAATTTTCCGAATCACTCGACGACCTGAAAAAGCGGTATGCTGAAAAGATATTGCATGAAAAAAATGATAAGCCGTCTGCATTCAAATCTGCAAATCTAAAACAAAGCATTACAGCGGCGGTTGCTTTGCTTGTGCTGGCAGTTGGTGGCTATGTTGGTTACACATTAAAGCAAAAAGATGGCGCAAAAACAAATGCCGCTTCCGTTGTTGAAAAAGCTGATGTAACAGGCGATAACACTTTGTCATCGCAGTCAACCGATGATAATAACGTTGGCGATAATGCAAAAAACAATGCCATTGCAAACAATAGTGCATACAAAAACAAGGAGAAGCCAAATGGTGCGACACCGTCAACGCAAAATCCGGTTGCAAAAAATAACATCGGAAACAAAGCGTTTATCAATCCATCTTCAAAAGAAGAAATAAAAAAAGAGGCAAAAACAAACGATGCAACCCACAAATCATTAGATAAAGCCATTGCTGTAAACGACAAAAAAAAGGAAGAACTTACAGGTAAAAACGCCGCTAATAATAACAAGCCTGCATTACAAACCAACGTAAGTACAACAACAAAAAATGGTACCAGCAACAACGCAACACCACCACCTGTGGCTACGCCTGCCGCCAAGCAGGTTGCATCTAAAAAAATTGAAGATTATGTAGCGGTTAAAAAGGTGGGAGGTACAGGAAACGCTGTTGAGAATGTTCGTTTGCAGGTGAATAATATTACCGATTTTCCGATAGATTTGGCTGTGATTGATGTTCAGTATTTTGATAGCAAAGGCAAATATCAAAAAGGCGAAACGATGTATGTAAAAAACATTGACGGCGGTAATAATGTAGAAGTGCGCGTGCCTGATAGCGATAAGTCGAGTTCCATCAAATACAAAGTGTCCTTAGTAAGTTCTGAAAAGAAAACCTTGTATCTCATAGGCGATTAAACAGATCGTTTTTCCATGCAAACCTGCCTGATTAAAGCAATCAGGCAGGTTTTGTTTTGTTCATTATTATTCATTCTTTACCGCATTGCGGAACACTTAATTTAGTGGTATGAAAACAATTGTTCTCTTCGGTGCAGGAAAGTCTTCTTCTGTTTTAATCCACTATTTAAAAACAATTTCTTCGCAAAACAACTGGCAGACATTTGTTGCAGATGCCAGCCTTGCCGCAGCCGCACAAAAAACAGGCAATCATCCTTCTGTAATGCCCGTTGGCATTGATGTGTACGATGATGAACAACGCGCTTCATTGATTCAAAAAGCCGATGTTGTGATTTCATTGTTACCGCCTTTACTTCATGTTTTGGTTGCTAAAGATTGTCTTCATTACAGCAAACATTTGCTAACTGCATCGTATGTGGATGAACACATCAGGGCTTTGGAAAAAGACATCCAAAACCAAGGCTTGTTGTTTTTGTGCGAAATGGGTTTAGACCCTGGTATTGACCACATGAGCGCAATGCAACTTATTCATCAAATTCAGGATGAAGATGGCGTTATCACTTCGTTTCAATCACATTGTGGTGGCTTGGTAGCACCCGAAAGCGACGACAATCCCTGGCATTATAAAATAAGCTGGAACCCGCGAAACATAGTGCTGGCGGGAAAAACCGGAGCCGTTTACAAAGAAGACGGACAAGAAAAAAAACTTGTTTACGAAGAGTTATTTACGAACAATAAAAAAGCAGCGATTCCAAACTTCGGCAAATATGCCTGGTATGCCAATCGCGATTCGTTGAGTTATGCAAAATTATATAGCTTAGAAAACGCGCAAACTTTTATCCGCACTACATTGCGGCATCCCAATTTTTGTGTTGGATGGAAGCAAATCATTGATTTAAAGTTAACCGATGAAGCTACGTTTTACGATACTGATGATTTGTCAATCGCCCAATTTTTTAAAGAACGAAACATCACACCAAGTACCATAAAAGACGATTTGTTTTTACAGCAATTATCGTATTTGGGTTTGAACGATGAAACGCTTATCAACAAAGGAAAATGCAGCGTGGCAGATGTTCTTCAGTTTTTGTTGGAACGGAAACTTACACTGCAACCTACCGATAAAGATTTGGTGCTGATGATGCATGAAATTGAATATGTGCAAAATGAAAAAATGCACAAAACCAAAAGCTATTTAGCAATAAAAGGCGACGACAATATTCACACTGCAATGGCAAAAACCGTTGGCTTACCGCTTGGTATTTCAGCTACATTATTGTTGCAAAACCAAATTACGGAAACGGGCTTGCACATTCCCATCATTCCTTCTATCTATAAGCCTGTGCTGAAAGAATTAGCACAGTACGGAATTTCGTTTGTTGAGTTTTGAGGGCTATCGTCATTCCGCCCTGCAGTACTGCGGGGGCGGAATGACGATACAAATCACAAATCAACCAATCGCTTCTTCAATTCCTTCACGCCTTCCGTTGCCGGCTTTTCTATTTTGATTAGATTGCTAATAGAATCCACCTCAGGAATGTTTTTATCAATAATAAATTTAGCGGCAAAGCGCGGCGCATAATGAATCAAACCCGCCGCCGGATATACCGCCAATGAAGTACCAATCACAACAAAAATGTCTGCCGTGCCTGCAATCTGCGCAGCTTTTGCAATCATGGGTACTTCTTCTTCAAACCATACAATATGCGGACGCAATTGTGCACCATCTTCGGCGGTTTGTCCTAACAAAATTTCATCTTTGATGTCATAAATTAAATGTTCATTTTTTTCGCTGCGCATCTTGAAAATTTCGCCATGCAGGTGCACCACATTCGTGCTTCCGCCACGCTCATGAAGGTCGTCAATATTTTGGGTGATGATAGTTACATCGTAATCCTGTTCCAATTCAGCCAAACCTCTGTGAGCCGCATTGGGCAATGCTTTCGCCACATCGGCGCGGCGTTTATTATAAAAGTCAAGCACCAGCGCGGGATTCTTTTTCCAGGCACGTGGCGTGGCAATATCTTCTACATTAAAACCCTCCCATAAGCCACCGGCATCACGAAATGTTTTCAAACCGCTCTCTGCACTAATGCCCGCGCCGGTGAGTACAACAATATGTTTTTTCATGATTGAAAACAATGATTAAGGTTGAATGTAAGATAAGGCAAACAAACTTGATTTCTACCTAAGAACCGCTCACTTCAGAAGAAGAACATATTGTCGAATCAACATTATTTTATACGGATACCTTCTTCGCCTTTCCTCTTTTCAAATAAATGTACAGCAAACCGCCCGTTAACACCAACGGCCAAATGGAAATCAAAAACAAAAAGATATGAGCGAAGACGCTACTTCCGGTAGTAAATGCCTCTTTTATATTTGTGAAGAAAGTAGGCTGCTCACTGTCCTCAGAATTGCCGTTTACATATTGAAAATAATGAAGCGCAACGGTGCTATATGCGGCTGAATGTGTAAGAAAATTTACCCGGCCTGCGGCTGCTTCCAATTCTTCCTGAAGGTTGTTGATTTCAGCTTGCACCTGCAAAATATCTTTCATTGTTTTGGCTTCTTTCAATAGTTCTTCATACTTATCGCGAAGTTGCTTTTTGGCTTCCACACGGGCCTTGGTGTCAATTAACTCATTACTTACATCTTCGGTAGAAATATTTTTTGACAAAACGGTAATTCCATCACCACCAATGCTGTTGATCAAATTATCAAACTGGTCTACCGGCACTTTGATAGTAAGCGTATTTTCAATTCGTGTATTAGACGCACTTTGTTGTTCTGCTGCAGTATAAGCACCAAAGCTTTTAATACTGTTGTGAATGTTGTTATTAAATGTTTTATAGTCCTTTACTTCCAGCGAAACGTTGGCAGTTTTTATAATCTTTTTATCCCAGTCGGTAAAGATTTGCGAGCCGGATTGCAGAGTCATATTTTGTGTTGAACCAGAAGATGAAGTTGCCGTATCAGAAGCAGATGAAGAAAGCTTTGGTTCTTGTTTCACATTGGCAAGAGTTACATCCTGTGTTACTAATCCATCCGCAAGCTTTTGATTAGATGAATGTGAAGAACAAGCAGAGAATAAGCACATAGCAATAATGGCTATGCTGCAAAGAGATAGTTTCATTTTAATAAAATTTATTGTGTTTGTAATGAGATGTTGAAAAACAGAATTTACATAAAAACAAAAGATTGAATTATAAACATTGATACAACTGAATAAATACAATAACGCGCCGGAATGCAGTAATAGCAATGCTTCCAGCTTAGTTGACTATTAAAAAGAAAGGAAAGAAAATTTGCAAACTTCTATAAGCATTGATGCCATGAATAATAAAAATGTAACCCTTCATGGCTTATCAAAAAAGAAATAAATTTTTGGGATGTTTGCTGGTAATAACTGATGCGCTGTTATCCCTTTTCATTTTTGTTTCTTTGTACTTTCATCTCAGCCATGATCAAACTCTTTTACAACCTTTTTACTTCACTCTACCCAACCGGCGCAAAGCTGCTGGCCCTGTTCAACAACAAAAAAGCAAAGCTTTGGGTTGAAGGAAGAAGAAATACGTTTGCTTATCTGCACAATAAATTCGATGAAAACAAAAAGCCGGTGGTTTGGTTTCATTGTGCATCGCTGGGCGAGTTTGAACAAGGGAAGCCGGTGATGGAAGCTCTTAAAAATGTATATCCGCAACATCAGTTATTAATCACTTTTTTCTCTCCTTCAGGATACGGAATCCGCAGGAATTATTCAGGTGCTGATGCCATTTGTTACCTGCCGATAGATGACAAAAAGAATGCACAGAAACTGATACAAATTGTAAAGCCTTCGCTGGTCGTTTTTGTTAAGTACGAGTTTTGGTATTATTACTTAACGGAAATCAAAAATCATCACATTCCACTCTTATTAATATCCGCATTGTTTAGAAAGAAACAGCCGTTTTTTAAAGCGTATGGCGGTTTTCATAAAACTATGCTGCATTGCTTTACGCATATTTTTGTGCAAAACCAAACCTCGCTGAATTTACTTCATTCTATCAGCATCAATAATGCAAGCATCAGCGGCGACACACGTTTCGACCGTGTGCTGCAAACCGCTAACCATTTTGAACCATTGCCCCTGATTGAACAATTTTGCGGAAACAAAACAACATTGGTTGCAGGCAGCACGTGGACGGAAGACGATGAAGAGCTCGACCATTTTGTGATTCATCATCCCCACATGCGCTTTGTAATTGCACCGCACGACATAAGTGAAGAACGCCTGCAGGAGTGTGAGCGTTTGTACAAACGAACCATTCGGTATTCGCAGTTGGAAAAAGTTACAAAGGATGAAACTGTAAATACATTGATCATTGACAACATTGGTATGCTAAGCCGCATTTATTTTTATGCTGATATTGCTTACATCGGCGGCGCGTTTGGCGGCGATGGCATTCATAATATTTTGGAAGCCGCCGTATTCGCAAAGCCCGTTGTGTTTGGTCCTGAACATGATAACTTTCCCGAAACCGATGATTTGATTGAAGAAGGCGGCGCATTCAGTGTAAATAATGCATTGGAATTGGAAACGATACTGAATGAATTGTTGGATAATGAAGCTTTCAAAGCCAGCGCTGGCGCAGCTTCCAGCGAGTTTGTAAAAAGAAATGCGGGTGCTACAAAAAAAGTGATGGATTACATTCACGAGAAGCGTCTTCTTACTAATTGATAGAATGCTTTTACAGTAGGATTCTTATCGTCCCAACCCAATTTGTAAATCATTTCCCGTTGTATCCAATATTCAGCTTCTGGTAAAATGTGAAATGAATTGATAGTTTTAATAGAACGTTCATAAGCCACTTCATCATTGCGAAACAATTCTTTTATAAACAAATATTTGTCGTTGATGCCAATGGCTTTGCGCAGGTCTTTGATCGGTTCTTCTTTTAACCTGCTTCCGGTTTCATTAGCCAGTGGCTTTAGCGTATCGTTAATGCTCGGTTCGGCAGTTTGTGCAGTATCATTCAGTTCATAAACCACTCTCGGTTGCTGTTGTGCCAACGTAGGAATGTGTTCCATCACATCATTGTATTTCTCTTCAGCCAATGTATTGATGGACGATGTTTGTACCGGTTCTAACGCAGTGGTTTGCGGCAGAATAATCTCTTCTTTTACCTGCTGTAAGTTCCCATCTTCCAAAGGTTTAACAGAAATGTTATCGTCGGTTTGCGGTGTTTGGTTTTGTTCATTTTCTTCTGTTTCCGAAACACTTAATTCAAATGGCTTGAAGGGCATGATTACGCTTACTTTGCCGGAAGGTGCTTTTTTTTCGGCCTTATGGTTTTGCTGCAATTCGGCAACCAGCAGCAAAGCGGTGTTTAACAAAGAAGATTCATCTGCTTTATCGGTAAATTGTTGTTGCAAGCGATTGATAAGCGCACCTACTTTTTCCATGCCAGGCAATAATTTTTTGGAATCGGGCAAAGCTAAGGTAATAAGGTTTTTATTTGCAGCCATTCAATTGTAAAAATGTTTACCGAACCTCATGTGTATGGCAGAGGCTGGATAGAAGTCATTTGCGGTGGCATGTTTAGCGGCAAAACCGAAGAGCTGATACGCCGTTTGAACCGCGTAAAAATTGCGAACCGAAGGGCTGAAATTTTCAAGCCGGCTTTGGATACGCGTTACCATGCTGTTAATGTAGTAAGCCACAATACTACCGAAATGAAAAGTACGCCGGTTGATAATTCGCAAACCATTTTGCTACTGTCGAACGAAGTGGATGTGGTAGGAATTGATGAAGCCCAGTTTTTTGATGATGAGCTCCCGAATGTGTGCGAAACCCTTGCCCGCAAAGGCGTTCGCGTAGTGGTTGCCGGACTGGATAAAGATTTTTCGGGCAAGCCGTTTGGATCAATGCCGCAATTGCTTTCCATTGCCGATGATATTACCAAGCTTCATGCAATCTGCGTTGTGTGCGGCAACATTGCTTCTTATTCTTACCGGATTACGGCACAGCAAAAGCAAGTGGTGTTGGGCGAAAAAGATGTGTATGAACCGCGTTGCCGGAAATGCTATTATGGGTTTTAATTTTAAAACTATTCTCTTTTGACCAAATCATCTTCCCATATCATCACACTTATCAAAAAAGACATTCTGCTTGAAATCCGCCAGCAGTATACGTTTTACGGCATTGCCTTGTATGTGATGGCAACTATTTTTGTTGTGTATTTAACCCTCGAAACACCCGAAGACAAAGTATGGAACAGCTTGTTTTGGGTGATTCAACTGTTTGTTTGTGTTAATGCAGTAGCTAAAAGTTTTTTGGGCGAAAACAAAAACCGGCTTTTTTATTTTTATTCCATTGCCGGTGCTTCACAGTTCATTATTGCCAAGCTTCTTTTCAATGCAGTATTAATGATTGTAATGACGCTGCTAAGTCTTTTTGTTTTTATCCTTTTTTTAGGCAATCCGTTGGCTCATGTTGGTGAATTTGTTGGCATTAGTTGCCTTGGTGGTGTGGGCTTGGGATTAACGTTTACTTTCCTTGCTGCCATTGCTGCTAAAGCGCAGCAGCAGGCTGCGTTAATGGCAATCATGGGCTTTCCTATCATTACTCCGCAATTGTTGTTGTTGAACAAAGTGGCAAACATTGCGTTCTCATCCATTGTTCAATCAAACCTTTGGCAAATGACATTGTTGCTGGTCGTGTTTGATGTTTTGATTGTGATTCTTGCCATTATCCTTTTTCCGTTTTTGTGGAAAGATTGATTGAACCACAAACCTGCCTGCCGGTAGGCAGGGGCACTAAGACCACAGAGAAGCACAAAGAATAGTAAAAGAAAACTTCGTGAATCTTTGTTACTTCAAGTCTTCATGGTTCACAATAATCGTAGTGGTTCAAACTTTTTTAACCAATGCTAACACCTGTTTGTATAAGTGGTTTGCTATACATTTGCAACCGCAAAATCATTGCAAAAACAAAAATGATGTTGCGTTAAAACGTATCTATGCTCCGGAAACCCTGGTGGAAAATTGCATCGTTTGTATTGCTTCTTTATACCTGCACCGTAGGTTTTTTTGTGAAGATTCCTTACCTCGATGATCGAATGCAACAAAGCATCCGCAACCTTTTTTTTCACGTACCCATGTGGATGGCGATGATGGTATTTTTTATTGTTTCGGTTGTGTATGCCATTAAAAATTTGCGCACCCAAAACCCGGTTTTCGATTTTTATTCGGTTGAATATGCCCGCACCGGTGCCGTGTTTGGAACATTGGGTTTTGTAACGGGAATGGTATGGGCCAATTATCAGTGGGGCGCACCGCTGAATGGCGATCCAAAACAGATTTATACTGTCATTGGCATTTTAATTTACTATGCGTATTTTATTCTTCGCGGCTCGATGATTGACGAAGACAAACGCAGTAAAGTGAGTGCGGTTTATAACATCTTCGCTTTTGCCATGACGATACCTTTATTTTTTATTTTGCCTCGTTTAAAAGAATCGTTGCATCCGGGCGGGCAAGGCGCAGAAGGCAATCCAGGCTTGAATCCTAAGGATTTGGATGCCAATATGCGGCTGGTATTTTATCCGGCCATTTTAGGTTGGACATTATTGGGAATATGGATAACAACGCTTCGCATCCGTTACCGGATGTGGAACGAAAACGAATTGAATTATGAACAAGCTTAGGCATTTGTTTTTGCTCTTATTTGTAAATTTTTTTGCGCTGCTTGCATCGGCGCAAGGTGGTATCAAACCAACCGAAGACAGCAGCGATTTCATGCGCAGCAATGGCAAAATTTATGTAGTAGTTGCCGTGATTGTTATTATACTAATCGGTCTTTTTATGTATTTGTACAATTTGGATAAGAAAATATCATCTCTTGAAAAACGAAACAAATTATAGTGAAATACTAATTCTAATTTATCAAATTTTATTTTTCTAACGTTTTAAAAAACCATTTTCGATGCCACAGCCATATAGTTTTTTCGACAACGTAAACAAAAGCTTCACGAAAGCCGCTTCTTTTACCAAGTGGGAAGAAGGGTTATTAGAGCAAATTAAACAGTGCAATGCGGTGTACCAAATGCGCTTTCCCATCCGCAGAGACAACGGTAAAATTGAAGTGATTGAAGCCTACCGTGTGCAGCACTCGCATCACAAAACGCCATGCAAAGGCGGCATCCGTTTTAGCAATGAAGTGAACCAGGATGAAGTAATGGCATTGGCTGCATTGATGACTTATAAATGTGCTATTGTAAATGTGCCGTTTGGTGGTGGCAAAGGCGGTATTAAAATAGACCCAAAAAAATACAGCGATTTTGAATTGCAGAAAATTACACGTCGTTATACAAGTGAACTGGTAAAGAAAAATTTTATTGGTCCCGGTACGGATGTTCCTGCACCTGACTATGGTACCGGCGAACGCGAGATGGCGTGGATATTAGACACCTACACTACACTGCATCCCGGCGAGGTGGATGCGATGGGTTGTGTAACAGGAAAGCCGGTTACACAAGGTGGTGTTCGAGGCAGAAAAGAAGCCACTGGATTGGGTGTTTTTTTTGGTGTTCGTGAAGTGTGCAATATGCCTGACATCATGCAGCGATTAAGCATGTCAACTGGTGTAGAAGGTAAGCGTGTAATCGTACAAGGGTTGGGAAATGTAGGTTATCATACGGCAAAATTTTTCCGCGAAAACGGAGCAAAAGTTATTGCCATTGCAGAGGTAGAAGGGGCTATTTGTAATGAGTATGGCCTGAATGAGGAAGAGGTGTTTCAATACCGTAAAAAAAATGGTTCACTATTTAATTTTCCCAGTGCTACCAACATTGTAAAAGGCAGTGACGCATTGGAAATGGATTGTGATATTTTAATACCCGCCGCGTTGGAAAATGTAATTACGGTAGAGAACGCACCCCGCATAAAAGCAAAGCTGATTGGTGAGGCGGCAAACGGACCTACCTCGCCGGAAGCGGATGCCATTTTATCTGAAAAAGGGGCTATCGTTATTCCCGATATGTATCTGAATGCAGGCGGCGTAACGGTTTCATATTTTGAATGGCTGAAAAACTTAAGTCATGTGCGTTACGGCAGAATGGAAAAACGCTTTACCGAAAATATGAACAAGCATATTTTAGGACAGATTGAAAACCTCACCGGCAAAGAAGTAAGTGAAACCGAAAAGAAATTTATTGAACATGGCGCTTCGGAAGAAGACCTGGTGCATAGCGGTTTGGAAGAAACCATGGTAGAAGCTACGCATGAAATTATGAACTGTTGGCGCAGCAATCCCAACATACCGGATATGCGCACGGCAGCTTATGTAGTTGCCATCAACAAAGTTGGAACTTCGTATGCTGAACTGGGAATTTTTCCATAAGCAACTTAATAAAATAAGGCAAAAACAAAAATGCTTTCCAAAATTTTGGAAAGCATTTTTTATAAAATAGAATTGAATTTGAACATTACCATTTATCAACTGTATCGCTGTTGGAGGGAACAGTTGCAATAGTTGTTGTTAGCGGCACTTCATCATTGCCATCTATTGCAGTTACGTTATCAACGCTTTCTTCAGATGCCACTTCAGGATATTCGTGGTTAAAAGCATCAAAATCAAAGTCGGGCATGAGTTCGGTTTTTACATAATCAACCGATTCGTTCAGTGCTTTTGCAAACTTATTAAAGTCTTCTTTGTAAAGAAAAATCTTGTGCCGGTCGTAGCCATCATCATTAAAACGCTTGCGGCTTTCGGTGATGGTGAGATAATAATCGTTGCCGCGAGTGGCTTTTACATCAAAAAAATAAGTTCTTCTTTTTCCAGCTCTGATGCGTTTGCTGTAAACGCTTTCCATTTTCTTGTCGTTGTTTTCGTAGCCCACAGATTTCGTTTTTGGTTTTGTTGAGTTTTGCGTTACAAATATAGGATTGTTTTTATACTGCCAAAATTTTGCAACTTTTATTTCATTTCTATCTCAGCCGTTTCGTTTTGACTGCTGATTTGCAGTTGATACAACTCTGCATATTCGCCATTTAACTTCATCAGTTGTTCGTGCGATCCTTTCTCTTTGATTTCACCTTCCTCCAAAATAACAATCTGGTCAAAATGAAATGCAGTCAGTATTCTGTGCGAAATAATAATGGCGGTTTTGTTTTGCAGGTATTGTGAAAGATTGTTAGTGATGTCGTATTCCGTCTTCGAATCCACTGCGCTCAGGCAATCATCAAATACCATAATATTGGCTCCTTTCATCAAAGCACGCGCAATCGAAATGCGCTGCTTTTGACCACCACTTAACGTTACACCACGTTCGCCAACCATCGTTTCATAACCTTGCGGTAAGCCCACAATTTCATTGTGAATGCTTGCATATTTGGCTACTTTTTCTATTTGCTCCTTGTCGTGCGTATCATTGCCGGGCAAGCCAAAGCTGATGTTGTGGCTAATGTTGTCGCTAAACAAAAACACATCCTGCGGCACATAGCTAATGTTTTCGCGCAGGTATTTGAGTGAGAGATTTTTTATGTTTTCACCATTCAACAAAATGGTTCCTTTATCCACATCATAAGCGCGAAGCAGCAATTGTGCAATGGTTGATTTTCCACTGCCGGTTCTGCCCATAATCATCACTTTTTCGCCTTGCTTTATGTCCAATGAAAAATGATGCAACGCACGAATGCCAGTGTGCGGATAGGTGAACGAAACATCATCAAAAATAATATCGCCGCTCATTGCCGGCTGCTTTGTAATCTGTGGCGAAACAATGGCTGGCTCTGACTTTAAAAACTCATTAATGCGCTTTTGCGATGCCGATGCGCGTTGTATCATACTTGCCGTCCAGCCAATAGCGCTTACCGGAAATGTAAGTTTATTGATGTATAAAATAAACTCTACAATGGTGCCCGTCGCCGCACCATGCAACACTTGTAGCGCACCTACTAAAATTGTTATTAATGTGCTCAAGCCAATCATCAGCGTCATACTTGGGAAATACACGGCTTCGAGTTTGGATAAACTCACTGCATTCTTCCTGTATTCTTCACTGTTCTTTCTAAAAAAACCTAACATGTTTTTTTCCTGAACAAACGATTTTATCACACGAATGCCGGAATATGATTCCTGCGCATTGGTGGTTAAATCGGAAAGCGATGCCTGTACCTTTTCGCTTTTTTTATGGATGATGGTGTTCACCACATAAATAGTGATGGCAAGCAAGGGCAGCGGTGATAGTGCAAGCCAGGTAAGATGCGCATCCTGCTTGAACATATAAAACACGCAAAAAATAATAGTGGTAGCAAGGTTGATGAAATACATAATTGCCGGGCCTGCATACATGCGTACGCGGCTTACATCTTCAGCAATGCGGTTCATTAAATCGCCGGTGCTGTGGGTTTTGAAGAAATCGGTGTTGAGCTTTTGGTAATGCTGATAAATTTCGTTCTTCTGATCGTATTCAATATGGCGGCTCATTACGATGATGGTTTGCCGCATAAGAAACATAAAAAAGCCGCGCAGCAAAGCCATGATCAACAATACCACACCAGCTAAAATGATAACGCGGCTGTACGAAAAATTAGCGCCGTTTACCCAATTGATAAACCATTGCACGATAAAATTGTAATTAGCTGAGTGATTGTATTGAACCGATTGATGTGCGCTTTGATTTGTTTTAATGGCCTGCTGCACCATGTTGATAACATAACCCGAAATCTGCGGGCTGAGAATATCAAAAAAGTTAGACAGAATAACGAAGAGAATGCCCCAGAGCAAACGCGATCTGTATTTCCAAAAGTATTTATTGAGTGCTGAAAGATGCTTCAAAAGAAAAAGAATTTAGGCAAAAGTAAAACGGGATTTGCGATTGGTGGTTTATGATTTGTGAAGAGCGGAAACGGCGGTTTGTCATTCCGCCCCAACAATACTGTTGGGGCCCTCAATACGAACTCAGGCTTTCATCGTAACAGCGAGGTCTTTGTGCGGAATCTGCTCTTATGAATTTTAAAACGTTATTCACTCGTCTTCATTATTCAACCATCAGACCTGCCTACCGGACAAGCAGGTTCCGTATAAAGTCGCTTGCAAAGTGTTCAAATTATAATGACGATGTAGCGGCATTTGCGGAAGGACGAGATTGCATTATTATTTCTTTTACAAAGAAAAAAATTCCGAACCATTATGGGTTCGGAATTAAAAAATTTCCTTGCAAAAAAGCGTTAGGCTTCTACACTTCCACTTGCGGCAGAATTGTCGGGCTCTACTCTTCTTACAGCAGGCGATTGCTTGCGGGCACGCTGGTTTTTGCGGTGATCGTCAGAGCGTTTGCGCTGGAGGTTTTCATGATCCTCGTGCCATGCCTGAAATTTTACCATCGCCTGGGTTTCATCAAATAAACCAAGCTTTACACCACGCAACAGGTGCTTTAAATACAGCACACCTTTGAAAGACAAGATACGGCGAACCGTATCGGTTGGCTGTGCACCTTTGTGCAGCCACTCAAGGGCTTTCTGACGGTCTAACTGAATGGTTGCGGGAACTGTAAGCGGGTTGTACGTTCCGATTTTTTGAATGAACTTCCCATCGCGGGGTGCACGGGCATCGGCCACTACTATAAAGTAGAAAGGGCGTTTTTTGCTACCGTGTCTCTGTAGTCTTAATTTGACTGCCATAATAAATAGAAATTTAAAGGCTAAAAGAATAAGGTTTTCTTTCCAAATGGCAAATGTAGAAGGTTTGGTGTAAAAACAAAAAGTTGTAAACTAAATTTTTTTTAATCTTCACCTTTTCTACCGCTTATAAAACGGGCGCGGCGAATGTTTTGCACAGGCACACCTTTTATTTTGCTTTCGAGCCAGGCAATTATGTCCAGATACATAAAAGAGCGCGTTTCCAAAGGATTGCCTTTGTGCTGCTCCAATTTTGCTTTTAATTGACGGAAAGCCGGTACCATTTGCGATGGCGAAAGGGAAAATGATTGCCTGATAAAAACAAAAACGTCTTCTTCTACCACGCTTAAATTTTTCATTTTGCCCATAAACCGGTACACCGATTTTATTAAATATTCCAGCAAACTGTAATTGCCCAATTCATAATGCGCAATCAAGTGAAGTAGCCGCGCATAACATTGCAAATCAGTTCGCAAATCAACTTTCCAGTTGATGATTTTATTCAAATAGTCAATGGCTTTATCGTTATCGCCGCTGCCAAAATACAACGATGCAATTTTGTAATAAAACACCAGAATACGATGTCGGTCGAGATGTAGTTTGTATTCGCCTAATTTCTCTTCAATGTAAGGAACCAGGCTCAAACCCGCGCTGAACGTGCCTTCCAGAAAGTGTTTGTTTATTTTGGCAATGTTCAAATATACAAAAGTCTGTATGATGGAATTAGTGGTTAAACTGGCCGCTTTTGATAAAGCGAATGTTTCAAATTGTTGCAGCGCTTCATTGAATTTTTCATAATTGTTCAAAGCAAAATGCGCGCTTAATAAGTTGTGCAGGCCTTTTATGTATTGCCCTGTTTCGACGGTTATCATAGTTTGGTTTTGCACAAATAATTGCACCCATTTTTTTGTGTACCGATAGTAAAGCAATAAATCCTGCAAAACAAAATGATACCACGAATAAGACTGATAGAGATAAAGCTTTTCGTAAAAGTTCAAATCGTTTTCTTTATAAAGGGGCAAATGAGATGTGAAGAAAGTTTGAATGGCGGCCACATCTTTTTCGTCTCTTGCATGGCCATGCTGAATGTACCAGCCATACAACTGCAACGAAAGATTGGAAAGAGTGTTCACAAGCGTTACATGCTGCAATGTTGTTGTTGATTCATCCGACAACAATTCAGCCCTGTTTTCCATGCTTCGGGTGATGTGCAGGGCTTCTATTTTCTTTTCAAAAAAAACGACCTGCATTACAAACGTGAGCTGATTGTATTCTTTAGCCAGCGCTTTGGTTTTGTCCAATATTTTAAGGCTTTGATAATACAAGCCTTTGTTGTACAGAATGCGGGCATACGCCATTTGTTCGTTCAGCAGCATGTCAATGTTTGCGTCATCTTTGTGCAGTTGCAGGCTCGATAAAATTTGCTTGTACAAAGCCGCTTTTACATTCGATAACTGCTGTTTGGAAATGCTTGAATTTCTTTTTAATAAAATGATTTCATCGTATTCATCCATTTTATCCAAAGCATCAAAAAGGATAATCGTTTTTAAGTCGGCATTTCCTTCAACACGCTTCATATCCAACTTAAAATTTCGCTTTTCGCTCCTTTCAAGCGCTTTTATCAATTGAAATAATTCATCTGTACTGCGGTTGGGCATTGTAATTTTATTTGTATATAATGCAGCGTTAACAAGGGTTTCAGTAATTTTATCATTGCTTACACAACGTAAAAGTGAGTATATTTTATTTTTGTTGGCTTGTTACTCAATTTTATTTTTAACACTGCAAACCGTTCGACAACAGAATGGGGCAGACAAAATAAAGAGGTTTGCCAACGTTTACATTCTTATTTCTTTTTTATGTCTAACGAACGAATTTACATTTTCGACACAACGCTTCGCGATGGTGAACAAGTGCCTGGCTGCAAGCTCAACACCGATGAAAAAATAAAGCTGGCTCTGGCTTTGGAAGACCTGGGTGTTGATATTATTGAAGCGGGTTTTCCCATCTCAAGCCCCGGCGATTTTGCTTCGGTTGCAGCCATTGCCAGGAGTCATTAAAAATGCAACGGTTTGCGGCTTAACACGCGCGGTACAAAAAGATATTGAATGTGCAGCACAAGCTTTGAAGAAAGCGGTTCGTCCACGCATTCATACGGGCATTGGTTCCTCCGACATTCACATTCGCTATAAATTCAACACTTCGCGTGAAGACATTTTGGAGCGTGCTAAAAAAGCAACGCAACTGGCCAGGAACCTGGTTGATGACGTTGAGTTTTTTTGCGAAGATGCCGGTCGTGCCGATGATGAGTTTTTAGCAAGATTGGTTGAAACGGTTATTGCGGCTGGTGCAACAGTGGTGAACATTCCTGATACAACCGGCTATTGCCTGCCACAACAATATGGCGATAAAATTAAGTATTTGGTTAACCATGTTCCTAATGTTGATAAAGCCATCTTGAGTTGCCATTGTCATAACGATTTGGGCTTGGCAACAGCCAATTCTATTTCGGGTGCGATGAACGGCGCAAGGCAGATAGAATGTACGATAAATGGCATTGGCGAACGTGCAGGTAACACTTCATTAGAAGAAGTGGTGATGATTATTCAACAACATTCTTCGTTAGGCATGTACACGAATATCAATGCCAAAAAGCTCAATCCTCTTAGCCATTTAGTTTCCGACACGATGCGTATGCCGGTACAAAGCAATAAAGCTATTGTGGGTGCCAATGCGTTCTCACATTCCTCTGGCATTCATCAGGATGGCTTTTTAAAGGACACTACTACGTATGAAATTATTAACCCTGAAGACGTAGGTGCCGACAGCAGCAAAATTGTACTCACAGCACGAAGTGGAAGGAGTGCCTTAGCACACCGTTTTCATAAGCTCGGCTATCAGTTTACACGCAATGATATTGATGTATTGTATCAGCAATTTTTGGAAGTAGCCGATAATAAAAAAGAAGTGGAAGATGAAGATTTAAAAGAACTGGCGGACGAATTTCAGGGTGAACATGCGTAAAATAAAAATTTTTAAAATTGGATAAAAACAAATCATGGCTCAAACATTATTCGATAAAATCTGGAACAAACATGTAGTCAAAAACATTGAAGGCGGCCCTTCCGTGTTGTACATAGATAAACATTTTATTCATGAAGTAACGTCGCCGCAAGCCTTTAAAGGTTTGGAAAAACGCGGCTTGCCGGTGTTTCGTCCACAACAAGTGGTGGCTACTGCCGACCATAACGTGCCAACATTAAATCAGCACCTGCCCATACAGGAAGAATTATCCCGAATACAAGTGCAAACGCTGAAAGACAACTGCGAAAAGTTTGGAATTGAGCTATACGGTTTGGGACATCCGTTTCAGGGCATCGTTCACATCATCGGCCCTGAATTGGGCGTTACCCAACCGGGCATGACCATTGTTTGCGGCGATAGCCATACATCAACGCACGGCGCTTTTGGTGCCATTGCATTTGGTATTGGCACAAGTGAAGTGGAAATGGTAATGGCTACGCAATGCCTCATGCAAAGCAAGCCCAAACTGATGCGAATTAATGTAGATGGCAAATTAAACAAAGGCGTTGTTTCAAAAGACATTATTTTATACATCATCGCTCAGATTTCCTCCAGTGGCGCAACAGGATATTTTGTAGAATATGCAGGTTCAGCCATCCGCAACTTATCAATGGAAGCACGTATGACCATCTGCAACATGAGCATTGAAATGGGAGCACGTGGTGGCATGATTGCGCCCGACGAAACCACTTTCAACTACATGAAAGGACGCTTATTTGCGCCTAAAGGAGAAGCATGGGATAAGTCTCTGGAATACTGGAAAACATTATACTCTGATGAAGATGCTGTGTTTGATACAGAGCTAAACATTAAAGCCGAAGATATTGAGCCTATGATCACGTATGGCACCAACCCGGGTATGGGCATCGGCATCAGCGGACATGTGCCCGAATTGAACGAAATAACGGAAAGAGCTTCGTTTGAAAAATCACTCAACTATATGGGTTTGCAACCTGGCGAAATAATTAAAGGTCATAAGGTGGATTATGTATTCATTGGAAGTTGTACCAATGCCCGCATTGAAGATCTACGCATGGTGGCTTCCTTTATGAAGGGAAAAAAGAAAGCCGATGATGTGGAAGTGTGGGTGGTGCCAGGCAGCAAGCAGGTAGAAAAACAAGCGATGGAAGAAGGCATTCATACCATTTTTGAAGAAGCTGGTTTTGTACTTCGGCAACCCGGTTGCTCGGCTTGTTTGGGCATGAATGAAGATAAAATTCCGGCAGGCAAATATTGTATTTCTACCAGCAACAGAAACTTTGAAGGAAGACAAGGACCGAATGCAAGAACCATGCTGGCAAGTCCGCTCACAGCCGCGGCTGCAGCAGTTACAGGAGTAGTAACAGATGTAAGGGAAATGCTGTAGAGAGGAAGCCCCCCTCCGTCCGCCAAGGTGGAGAACCTTAGCAGCGTAAGTGAACTTTGTTTTGATTATAATTTTAAAAATGCAACAAGCTACAAATAATAATGAGGCTATTGACTCCCCTTTAGGGATTGGGGGCTTCTACTCTTTGGAATGCAAATCTGTATGACAACAAACATGACTTTGTTTCAACGTATGGAGAAGACGTTTTAGAATGGTTACAGCCACAACAAAATGAACGCATTTTAGATGCCGGTTGTGGAACCGGAACACTGACAGAAAAACTAAGTGAAAGCGGCGCCATCATAACAGGCATTGATGCTTCGCAAGAAATGATTACAAAAGCAAAATCATCGTTTCCAAACATAAAGTTCTTGGTGAAAGACGCTACGGATTTTGAATTTGATGAACCATTTGATGCGGTGTTTTCAAATGCAACCTTGCATTGGATAAACGAGCAGAAAAAAGCACTGCAATGTATTTATAATGCTTTAAAAGAAGGTGGACGTTTTGTTTTTGAAATGGGAGGGAAACATAACATCGAAAGCATTCACACCGCATTGAAAGGAGCAATGACAGAAGCAAGATTCAAAAGTTTTATTCCTGCAAAAACAAACTATTTTCCTTCGGTGGCAGAGCAATGTTTGTTGCTTGAAAAAGTTGGTTTCACAGTTTCAAACGTAGCTTATTTTAAAAGACCCACCGAACTAAAAGGCGAAGATGGAATGAAGAACTGGATAATACAGTTTTGTACGTTTTTCTTTACCCATATTCCTGCTGATGAAGTGGATGCAATTATAAATCATGCAGTTGAAATTTTGAAACCGACCAATTATAAAAACGGCAAGTGGTACGGCGATTATGTTCGGCTAAGAGTAAAAGCGATAAAAGAATAAATAGTATGGAGAAGTATTTCGACATCATGCAAAAGACAAGGATCAATTTTGTTCAATTGCTTGATGGTTTATCAATAGAACAATTGAACAAAATTCCTGAAGGTTTCAACAACAATCTCATTTGGAACTTTGCGCATTTGCTGGCAACACAACAGGTTATATTTTATGGCTTATCCGGCTTAACACCGAAGGTGGATGAGCATTTCATGAAAAGTTATCGAAGGTTCAGCAAGCCGGAAGGTTCTGTAAGTAGTGAAGAATGGAAAGCCATTCAACAAAACTTTGAAGCGCTACAGCAGCAATTTTTTGATGATTATAGAAAAGAAGTATTTACCATTTTCAAACCATACACTACTTCATTTGGTGTGCAGCTAGATACCCTTGAGGATGCCATCAAATTTTCATCGGTGCATGATGGCTTGCATTATGGTTATGCTATGGCGTTAAAACACCTGGTATAAGACGATATAAGGCGTATAAAAAAATTCAGGCGTATATTTGGTAAAACAGTTTTATGACAACAAAATTAAACCTTACAATCGAAGAAAAAACGGCAAAGAAAATAAAAGCTTATGCTGCAAAAAAGAAAACTTCGGTATCAAAGATTGCAGAAGAATATTTCAGTCAGCTAACCGAAGAAGGAGGTAAGAAAAAGAAGAAATCGTTTGTGGAAGAATTTGCGGGTATTGCCATAAAGCCAATTGGCGACATAGACAAGGCAAGAGATGAATATTTGAAAGAAAAATATGGCCTATAAAATATTTCTCGACATCAATATTTTGGTTGACTTTGTTGATTCATCAAGAACAGAGCACCAGGCAGCGAAAGATCTATTTGCCTTGATAGATGAAAGTAGAGTTCAGGCTTACTTTTCAGAAAGTGTAATTAACACTTCTGCTTACTTAGTGAGAAAGGTAATACCTGTAACGATATTTAACAGGCTGATTGTAAGATTGCTTCAGTTGGTTAAAGTATTGCCTTGCTCTAATTTGATTGTTGAACAGGCTTACCACTTGGCAAAAAATGATTTGGAAGATTCTGTTTTATATCAGATCGCATTATCAAATAAGCTAGACTTCTTTATAACAAACAATAAAAAAGATTTCGATAAAATCGCCCATCCCAGTCTTAAAGTGGTTTCGGCGAGGGAAGCACTCAACTTACTATAATTTGTAAATGATAACCATGAGCAAAAGCATAAATATCATCACATCTACCGTTGTTCCGATTGAAATAGAAAACATTGATACCGATCAAATCATTCCTGCGCGCTTTTTAAAAGCTACGAGCCGCGAAGGGTTTGGTAAAAATTTGTTTCGCGACTGGCGGTATGAAAATAACAATGAAAATGAGCCAAAAACGGCCTTCCCGTTAAATAACCCAATCTACAGCGGAAAGATATTGGTAGCCGGTAAAAATTTTGGTTGTGGCAGCAGCCGCGAACATGCTGCCTGGGCAATTAAAGATTATGGTTTTGACGTTGTAGTGAGTTCTTTTTTCGCTGATATTTTTAAGAGCAATGCACTCAACAATTTCCTGTTGCCCGTAACAGTAAGCGAAGCGTTTTTAAATAAAATATTTACTGCCATACACCAAAATCCTTCAACAGAAGTAGAAGTGAATTTACCTGAGCAAACCATTACCATTCTTTCAACAGGCGAACAGGAAAACTTCGAGATTAACAGCTATAAAAAAACGTGCTTGTTAAATGGTTATGATGATATTGACTACCTGTTAAGCATGAAAAAAGAAATTGAAACATTTGAAGCTGCTAAACAATGAAAGGCACAACCCTTATAGCAAACCATATTTCTGCAACGCTTGGCGAAGCTCGTGTGCTGCAAGATGTTTCTTTCCACTTAGATGCAAATGAACATCTTGCCATCATAGGTTCATCAGGCAGCGGAAAAACAACGCTGGCAAAGGTTTTAGCGGGCCAGGCCTTTGCAAAAGGAAGTGTTGCTATAACATGGGATGAATCATCTTCATTACAAAAGAAAGTAGTGCTGATAGAGCAGCGCAACCAGTTTAAGAACTTATCGCACACTTCCGATTTTTATTATCAGCAACGCTTCAACAGCTTCGATGCGGCCGATGCCGAAACAGTGTGGCAAGCACTTCAAAATTTGGGCAAAAACAAACCTGATTGTGAAATCGAAAACCTATTGCAACAATTTGGTTTGAAGGAACGTCGCCATGCACCTCTCATTCAATTGTCGAGTGGCGAAAACAAACGCTTTCAGTTAATAAAAGCGGTTCTTTTACAACCACAAATTTTGATACTTGATGCACCGTTTACAGGTTTGGATGTGGCTGCAAGAAAACATCTTCACAACACTATAAACGGGTTGGCTCACAACAGAACAAAAATCATTGTGATTACAGATGCGCATCAGATACCTGATTGCATTACTCATATGGCTTTGCTTGATGAAGGAAGACTAAAAAATTTTGTAAAAAAAGAAGAATGGAATGCAGGTTTGGTTTTGCACGAAAACACCGGATATACAAGCATTTACTCGTTGCCACTATCAGAAAATAAGGAACAGTATGAGCAGATCGTAAACATGCAAAACGTGAATGTTCAATATGGCAACAAAACCATTTTAAATAACACCAACTGGCAAGTTAAAAGTGGTGACAAATGGTTACTGAAAGGCAGCAATGGTGCAGGTAAATCAACTTTATTAAGCCTTATCAATGGCGATAATCCACAAGCTTATAAAAACGAAATCTATTTGTTTGACAAGAGACGCGGCAGTGGCGAAAGCATTTGGGACATTAAGAAGAACATTGGTTTTGTTTCGCCCGAATTGCATGCGTTTTATGATAAAACCACAAGCTGTTTTAATACAATTGCATCCAGGCTTTTTCGATACAGTAGGTTTGTTTAAAAAGCTATCGCCGCAGCAACACGAAGGAGTACAACAATGGATTCATTTTTTACAGCTTTCATCTGTTCAGAACAAGCCGTTGATAAGTTTATCATTCGGCACGCAACGGTTGATTTTATTGGCAAGAGCCTTGGTAAAAAATCCGCCGCTCCTCATTCTTGATGAGCCATGTCAGGGCTTGGACGATGAGCAAAAAGAGGCGTTTGTAAACTTAGTGAATACGATCTGTGAGGAATTCCATAAAACGCTCATTTATGTAAGTCATTACGATGATGAAGTGCCGGCCTGCGTTGAGAATGTGATGGAGTTGAAGAATGGTGAATCAAGAATCAATACTATAAGAAAGCAAATAGAATTTATATAAAACTTTTTTAATCTCCCTTTAGGGTTAGGGGCTTTTTATGAAAAAAAATATCACCGTTATATTGGGCGATGGCATTGGGCCGGAAGTAACGCAGCAATCCATTAAAGTGCTCAATGCCATTGCATCGCAGTATGGTCATCAGTTTCATTACGAGTATCATCTTATGGGTGCCGATGCCATTGACAAAACCGGCAATCCCCTGCCTGACGAAACGGTTGAATCGTGTCTAAAAACCGATGCTGTTTTGTTTGGTGCCATCGGTCATCCAAAGTATGATAACGATCCATCTGCTAAAGTGCGTCCCGAACAAGGCTTACTCAAACTACGCAAGTCGTTACAGTTATTTGCCAACATTCGTCCTATTACTGTATATTCTTCTTTGTATCATCTTTCACCCTTAAAAAGTAAGAGTTTGGAAGGAGTTGATTTTGTAATTTACCGCGAACTCACCGGCGGCATTTATTTCGGCAAAAAAAGCCTGAGCGAAGATGGAAAACAAGCTTCCGATGATTGCATTTATTCAATCGAAGAAATTGAACGCATTGCACATTTGGCTTTTCAAAACGCACAACAAAGAAGAAAAAAACTAACGTTGGTTGATAAAGCCAATGTGCTCGAAACATCGCGCCTGTGGCGCAAAGTGGTACAGGCAATGGCATCGCAATACAGCGATGTAAGCGTTGATTATATGTTTGTTGACAATGCGGCCATGCAAATCATTTTAAACCCTAAACAGTTCGATGTCATCTTAACCGAAAATATGTTTGGCGACATCATCAGCGATGAAGCCAGTGTGCTAACTGGTTCATTAGGTTTGGCGCCATCGGCTTCTGTTGGCAGCGGCACGGCTTTGTTCGAGCCGATCCACGGCAGCTATCCGCAGGCAGCGGGTAAAGACATCGCAAACCCAATCGGGTCAATCCTTTCAGTCGCTATGCTGCTTGATTACTTCACCTTACATACCGAAGCCGAACAAGTTCGCAATGCCGTTGCCTGGACATTGAAAAGTGGTTTTGTAACAAAAGACATTGATGCGGTGAACAATTATTCCACCTCCACCATCGGTGATTTGATAAGAGATTTCGTCGAAAACAAATTGCCCGAAGATGTAAACAAACACAACATTGCAGTAAGCAAAAGCACAATTATATAGCCACCGGATTTATCCGGTTGAAATTGAAAACAATAAACAGCCAAATACAAAATACAGTTTTATGTTACCAGCGTCTGTAACTCCGGTTGATCGTCCCTTGCGACGCTCCGTTCAGGGTTCTGAAAATAATTGAGCAAATATCTGAAACTTGATTTTACATGATTTCTCAAATTATACAGATAAAACAAAATCTTTCATCACATCAGCAGAATCAGAACAATCATCACAAATCCTTGTTCTGACAATAAAAAAATATGAGCAAAAACAAACTTACTGAAACCGAAATCGCCGATGCGCCTACTGTAGATGAAGGCGCTGCCATCCAACATGCGCATGGCTTAAATAAATACTCACAAATCCTCACGCAGGACATTACACAGCCCGGCGCACAAGCCATGTATTACGCCATTGGTTTTACCGAAAAAGATTTCGGCAAAGCGCAGGTAGGCATCGCCAGTATGGGTTGGGATGGCAACCCCTGCAACATGCACTTAAACGATCTGGCAACAAAAGTTCGCGACAATGTAAACAACGTGAAAGACTTGCTGGGTCTGCGCTTTTACACTATCGGCGTGAGCGATGGCATCAGCATGGGAACCGATGGAATGCGGTACAGTTTGGTAAGCCGGGATGTAATTGCCGACAGTATTGAAACCAATGCAGGCGCACAATATTATGATGCCATCATTGCCATTCCCGGCTGCGATAAAAACATGCCTGGCTGCATGATGGCGATAGGCCGTTTAAACCGTCCTTCTATTATGTTGTATGGCGGAACCATCGCGCCTGGCCATTACAAAGGAGACGATGATTTAAACATCGTTTCTGCGTTCGAAGCGTTGGGACAAAAGATTGCCGGCAATTTGGAAGAAGCCGATTTTAAAGGCATCATCCGAAATGCTTGTCCGGGTGCTGGTGCCTGTGGTGGTATGTACACAGCCAATACTATGGCAAGTGCTATTGAAGCAATGGGCATGAGTCTTCCTTATTCTTCTTCCAATCCTGCGTTAAGTAAAGAAAAACAACACGAATGTGAAGCCGTTGCCAAAGCCATAAAAGTATTGATGGAAAAAGACATAAAACCAAAAGACATCATGACGCGCGAAGCATTTGAAAATGCCATTACCGTTATTATGGTGTTGGGTGGTAGCACCAATGCAGTGTTGCACTTAATCGCAATGGCAAAGAGCGTGGATCTGCCGCTAACGCAAGATGACTTTCAAGCCATCAGTAACCGTATTCCGGTACTTGCCGATTTCAAGCCAAGCGGCAAATACATGATGGAAGATTTGTACAAATGCGGCGGCGTGCCTGCTGTGATGAAATACTTGCTGGGCAAGGGTTTGCTGCATGGCGATTGCTTAACTGTAACCGGTAAAACAGTGGCTGAAAATCTGAAAGAAGCACCCGATTTGGATTTTGAAAAGCAGGATGTTATCTATCCGTTGGAACGCCCTTTAAAGAAAACAGGACATTTACAAATTCTGTATGGCAATCTCGCCGAAGGCGGAAGTGTTGCCAAAATCAGCGGAAAAGAAGGCGAACGTTTTGAAGGCACGGCCCGCGTGTTTGATGGCGAGCATCATTTAATACAAGGCTTGCAAAGTGGAAAGGTTCATGCAGGTGATGTGGTCGTCATCAGAAACATTGGTCCGAAAGGCGCGCCTGGCATGCCCGAGATGCTAAAGCCAACAGGAGCCATTATTGGTGCGGGTTTGGGTAAATCGGTTGCCCTAATAACCGATGGGCGTTTTAGTGGCGGCACACATGGTTTTGTGGTGGGTCATATTACACCCGAAGCGTTTGATGGTGGCTTGATTGGTTTGGTAGAAGATAATGACATCATCGAAATAGATGCAGTAAAAAATACATTAACGTTGAAAGTTAGCGAAGAAGAAATTGCTAAGCGCAAAGCTGCATGGAAGCAACCGCCATTGAAAGCAACAAAAGGCATTTTGTATAAGTATGCGAAGTATGTAAAAACAGCGGCAGAAGGTTGTGTAACAGATGAAGATTGACGTTTATAAAAGTTACAAAAAATTGAAATAATGAAATTTTATTTATTAATCATTTTATGTATTTGTTGTGTTCAAACTTACTGCCAAAGCGCCACCAAATATTTTGATAGCAACTGGCATGAAGTGCCAAAGGCACAAGCTTTTTATTACGGCAATTTTATTAAAGACAACAATGTCTATCATGCCAGTTTTTATTGGGCAGATTCAAATTTGCTTTATAGCAAGTCAGTTTATGTTGATTCCAATTTCAACAAGCAAACCGGCAACGAAACTAAATATTACAGATCTGGCAAAATAAAAGACTCGCTTGTGTTTGGAGATAAAGCTAACCTTCTGACTTACGATGAATTTAAGGAAAATGGAAAGCCAGATTTTCATGCATTTTATGATGATAAAGAAAAGTACATGAAAGGCGAACGCTTTGATGACAATGGCAATAAAGTGCCTGGTTTCTTTACGTTTCAAAAGCCAGCCATGTTTCCCGGCGGCGTAGAAGGTTGGATCAATTATTTGCAGACACATTTAAAAGCAGACATAGCTACACGGAAGAAGGCGCCAGTTGGAAATTATACCGTAATAGTTTCTTTCTTGGTGATGAAAGATGGTAAAATTAATGAAGTAAAAGCAGAGAATGATCCTGGTTATGGCACTGCCGAAGAAGCAGTTCGTGTTATTAAAAATGGTCCCGACTGGATACCTGCTGTACAGAATAACAGGCCGGTTATTTATCGGCAAAAGCAAAATATTACATTTCAGGTATTAGAATCAAAACGATAAAATCTTTTAAATACAAGTTTGTAAAAAACAAAAATCAGAGTCATGGAAACTCTTACCATAGAAAAAGAAAAAGTTAATCAATCAGGCTACTACTTCTATCAGCGGCTCCCAAGCCTTGCTGGAAGCATTGATAGCTGAAGAAATCGAAGTCATTTTTGGCTATCCAGGCGGCGCCATCATGCCCATTTATGATGCGTTGTACGACTATCATGATAAGTTAAAACACATTCTTGTCCGGCATGAGCAAGGTGGCATTCATGCAGCGCAGGGCTATGCACGCACATCGGGCAGAGTAGGCGTTGTGTTTGCTACCAGCGGTCCCGGCGCAACCAATTTAGTAACTGGTTTAGCCGATGCTCAAATTGATAGCACGCCATTGGTTTGCGTTACGGGGCAAGTATTCGCGCACCTCTTAGGAACCGATGCGTTTCAGGAAACAGATGTCATCAACATCACCACGCCTGTTACCAAATGGAACTACCAGGTAACAGATGCAACGGAAATTCCTTCGGTGATGGCTAAGGCATTTCACATTGCCAAAACAGGCAGGCCAGGACCGGTTTTAATTGACATTACCAAAAATGCGCAGCTTCAAAAATTCGATTATAAGGGTTATCAAAAAATGAATCATTTACGCAGCTATCGTCCAACACCCATTGTACGAAAAGAATACATTGAACAAGCAGCTAAACTGATTAACGAAGCCCAAAAACCATTTGTAATTTGGGGACAAGGAGTAATATTGGGCAATGCTGAAAAAGAGTTTGCCACATTCATTGAAAATAGCGGCATCCCTGCGGCGTGGACGATATTAGGCGCTGGTGCCATTCCAACCAATCATCCGTTGAATGTAGGTATGTTGGGCATGCATGGCAATTATGGACCGAATGTATTGACCAATGAATGCGATGTCCTAATTGCCATTGGTATGCGCTTCGATGATCGTGTAACAGGAAGGTTAGATAAATATGCGAAGCAAGCTAAAGTGATCCACTTGGATATTGACCCTGCAGAAATAGATAAGAATGTAAAAACAACCGTTCCGGTTTGGGGCGATTGTAAAGAAACCCTGCCTTTGCTTACCGAATTGGTTGAAGAAAAGACTCATTCGCAATGGCTGCAACGCTTTGAAGATTTGAAAAAGCAGGAAATAGAAATTGTTATTGCTGAAGAGCAAAATCCATCTACAGAAGTAATGACGATGGGTGAAGTAATCAAAATTTTAAACGAGTTAACAGGCGGTAATGCTGTAATCGTTACTGATGTTGGTCAGCACCAAATGGTAGCTTGCCGTTACGCTCAGTTTAACAACACAAGAAGCAATATTACATCGGGTGGTTTGGGCACAATGGGTTTTGCTTTACCGGCTGCTATCGGTGCTAAATTCGGTGCACCAGACAAAACAGTCGTTGCCATTGCAGGAGATGGCGGCATCCAAATGACGATACAGGAATTGGGCACCATCATGCAAAGCAAAGTGGATGTAAAGATTTTAATCCTTAACAACCAGTTCCTCGGCATGGTTCGGCAGTGGCAGCAACTGTTTCACGACAAGCGATATTCGTTTGTTGATATTACAAGTCCTGATTACATTATGGTCGCAAAAGGGTATGGCATTGAAGGAAAAAAAGTAGAGCATCGGGCACAATTGAAAGAAGCCTTGCAAACAATGCTACAACACAATGGTGCGTACTTATTGGAAGTAATGGTGGGCAAAGAAAACAATGTATTTCCTATGGTACCACAAGGTTGCAGTGTAAGCGAAATACGGCTAAAATAAAAATTGGTAACGATGATTGATACTGTTTCTACAGATATTCCTGTTCAGTATGAAGATATTTTGAACGAAACAAAAAGACTTGCTTTCACGATGGCTTCCGATTTACAAACAGGAAGTTTGTTAAAAACTTTAGTGGCGTCAAAGCCGTCAGCCAAAATATTAGAGTTGGGAACAGGGAGTGGTTTGGCAACTTCATGGCTTCTTTCAGGGATGGATGCAAATGCCAGGCTGGTAACGGTTGATAATAATCAGGTGTTAATCAATATTGCAAAACAATACCTGCCGGATGAAAGAATACACTTTGTTTGTGCAGATGGATATGAATGGATATTATCTTATACAGGAGAACTTTTCGATTTCATTTTTGCTGACGCCATGCCAGGTAAATATGATTTGTTTGAAGAAACATTCGCATTTGTAAAAGAGGGTGGTTTTTATCTTATTGATGATATGCTTCCACAGCCCAATTGGCCGGAAAGTCATGCGGATAAAGTAGAAAGATTCATTCATCAGCTTGAAAAAAGAACGGACGTGATTCTTACGAAGCTAAATTGGTCAACCGGAATTATTATCGTTACTAAAGTGAAATAAATAAATTAAGTCTCATTCAAAAAGAAACAATGAAACAAGAATATACCATCACCATTTACACCGAAAACCAAATCGGTTTATTAAATAGAATCGCTATTATTTTTTCGCGTAGAAAAATAAGTATTGATAGCATCAACTCTTCTCCTTCTGAAGTGGAAAGTGTATATCGTTTTACCATCGTAGTTACAGAAACGGAAGATGTAGTTTCTAAGCTATGCAAACAAATAGAAAAGCAAGTGGAAGTATTAAAAGCCTATTACAACACGGGCGAGGAAATCATCTGGCAGGAACTGGCTTTGTACAAAGTACCAACCGATATTATTGCCGAAAAGGTAATTGTAGAGCGGCTTCTGCGCAAATGGGGCGCGCGCGCTGTGGTAATCCGTAAAGATTATACGGTGTTTGAAACTTCTGGTCATCGCGAAGAAACGGAAGGTTTGATAAAAGCTTTGGAACCTTACGGACTGATTGAATTTGTGCGCAGTGCCCGCGTTGCCATCATCAAAAACAGCAACGGCTTTCACGAAAAATTAAAAGAGTTTGAAGAGCAACAACCCGGGGAGCATCTGGCTGAAAACGAGTATTTAAATGAAAGAGAAAAAGTGTTTAGCATGTAATGGCTCTTTTTCATCATCAATCTAAAAAATGGACCTGTCATTATTTGCATGAAAACAAACTTTGTCAATCGCCTTTACTTTTCTCCTTCTGCAGATGGGAGTTTACACATTGTAAAAACCATTCCCGTTCTTCGCATTTTCGATTATGCCAAAGCTGTCGAATTTTACATTGATTGGCTCGGCTTCACCCTGGTTTGGGAACATCATTTTGAAGAGAATACACCAGCCTATATAGAAGTGGCGAAAGGTGCACTCACACTGCATCTCAGCGAGCATCATGGCGATGGAACACCCGGCACACATATATTTGTTTGGTGTGAAGGCATTAAGGATTATCACGAAGAATTGATTACTAAGAAATACAAATACAACCGGCCGGGTTTGGAAAAAACATTTTACGGCGCATTATCTTTTATCGTGAACGATCCGTTTAATAACAGAATTTCATTCAACGAAAAAATAGCAGAAGAATAAAAAATTTAAATTCTCTTTTTAAAAATCAACACAAATAAAATGGCAAAACTAAATTTCGGTGGCGTGGAAGAAAACGTAGTAACACGCGACGAATTTCCATTGAGCAAAGCACAAGAAATACTAAGCGGCGAAACGGTTGCCGTGATTGGTTATGGCGTGCAAGGTCCGGGTCAGGCTCTGAACCAAAGAGACAATGGCATCAAAGTAATTGTAGGTCAGCGAAAAAACAGCAAAACCTGGGATAAAGCCGTGAGCGATGGCTTTGTGCCCGGCGAAACCCTTTTTGAAATAGAAGAAGCATTGGAAAAAGGAACCATCATTTGTTATTTGTTAAGCGATGCCGCACAAATTGAATTGTGGCCTACTGTAAAAAAGCATTTAACACCTGGCAAAGCTTTGTATTTCTCTCATGGCTTTGGCATTACGTTCAATGAACAAACCGGCATTCTTCCTCCCAAAGAGGTAGATGTATTTTTAGTAGCTCCGAAAGGCTCCGGCACTTCATTGCGCAGAATGTTTTTGCAGGGCAGAGGTTTGAATAGTTCGTATGCCATTTATCAGGATGCTACCGGCAAAGCAAAGGATAGAGTGATTGCTTTGGGTATAGCAGTGGGCAGCGGTTACTTGTTTGAAACCGATTTCCGCAAAGAAGTGTTCTCCGATTTAACCGGCGAACGCGGTACATTAATGGGCGCTATCCAAGGCATTTTTGCTGCACAATATGAAGTGCTCCGCAGCAAAGGGCACACACCATCAGAAGCGTTTAACGAAACAGTGGAAGAGCTTACGCAAAGCCTCATGCCGCTGGTTGCAGAAAACGGTATGGATTGGATGTACGCCAACTGCAGTACCACAGCACAACGCGGTGCTTTGGATTGGTGGAAGAAGTTTAAAGACGCTACACAGCCAGTGTTTAATGAGCTGTATGAAAGTGTTGCTGCGGGTAAAGAAAGCCAGCGTTCCATTGACTCAAACAGTCAGAAAGATTATCGTGAAAAGTTGAATGAAGAGTTGAAAGAACTGCGCGAAAGCGAGATGTGGCAGGCAGGCAAAACGGTGAGAAGCCTGCGACCGGAGAATCAGCAATAAATTTCTATAACAGCCGCGAACAGTGCGGCTGTTTTTGTTTTCGCCTGTTTTCTTTTTACATTAGCAGCCATCAAGCAAAACTATCTTATGCAAGAACCGAAAAAAGTAAAAGAACGCCATCCGGTTGTTATCGTTGAGAGAGGTTGGAAAGAATATTTGGGTGAATGTTTGTTGATTGTGTTTAGTGTTATTCTGGCGTTGGGCTTAACTGAATATTTTACAAGTTTGCACGATAATAAAAAAGCGAATGAAATATTGCATCAATTAAAAGAGGAACTAATTAATAATAAGCGAGACGCTCAAAAGCAATACGACTATCACTTACAAGTTTTTAAAACGATTGATTCGGCTGAAAAGAATCCAGCGTTTGCCAAACAGTTTTTGGATAGTGGAAAAGTGCATTTACATATATTATTTTCAAAGGGTGTTTTGTTACATGATTTAAATGATGTTGCCTGGCAACAAGCAAAACAAAATGATATTTTTTCAAAAATTGATTTTCAAACCTATAGTTTGCTAACTGATATTTATGATAACCAGGCGCGCTTCTTAAATCTTGAGCCAAGCATTGAGAAGATCTTAGTATCCTATGATGCACGCAAGCCTGAAAATTTGCAAATAACTTTACTGCTTTTGCATGATGCCATATACGGTTGGGTTACTGAAAGAACGCCAAATCTGTTACAAAATTATCAGGAAGCAATTGACCGATTGAAGAATTATTAAGTAGAATTAATGTTATAAAACAAGCTATCCTTGTTGGTTAATTTTATATAAACTGTTACTAAAATAATTTTGGCGAACTGTACTGCAAATCAATTATGGCAATTGTAAACTTAGTTACCTTTAAATCAATAACTACGCAGAATGAATTTAGCACTTAAGAGAGAACTCATTGAAAAAATCTGGGTTACAAATGATGATGAGTTGTTGCAAATACTAAAAGCCGATTGTGATTATTTTATGAAAAATAACGAAGCAGATGTTCTGGATGAGTTATCACAGAATGATAGAAATGAATTAATCAATTTATTAAAAGAGCCGTTTGGTGAGAATACTGAATCTTATGAAGATTTTAAAAGGGCGACTAACAGATGGCGTACAGAATCCTTGTAAAGAAACGCTTTACAAATAAGGTAAATAAGCTTCTTACTTATTTAGAAAAAGAATGGAACAAAGATGTTGCCGATAAATTCCTTGTAAAATTAGACAAACGAATCGTCAACTTATCTTTTCAACCTTTTACGGGTGCGCCTGTTTCTTCTTTTATAAACGTTCGCTCTGTTTTAATAACCAAACACAATCGCTTGTATTATAGAATCAAGGACTCAGCTATTGAGATTGTGAATCTGTACGATACAAGAATAAAACCAGACAAAAATCGTTTCAAGGAAAAATGATGTATAAAAGAGTAAAAATGGCTACAAAAAATAAAGCCATAGCAAACTATATCTAAAGCGTATTTTCCCGCTTTTTAAAACGTCTTTTATAAAGCAATTTAAAGCATAAGCCAACCTCAATACATTCATGACAACACTGACTTCGCTTCCCGCTTTGAACTTCGCTGCTGCGTCTCAACGTTTGCGCAACATTATTGTGCGAACACCTTTAACTCTCAATCAAAATCTTTCCCGAAAATACAACGCAAACATCTATCTCAAACGGGAAGATTTGCAAGTGGTAAGAAGCTACAAGCTACGCGGCGCTTACAACATGATAAGCTCATTGCCCAAAGAACAATTGGCAAATGGTGTGGTGTGCGCAAGCGCTGGCAACCACGCGCAAGGCTTTGCTTATAGCTGCAAACAACTGGATATAAAAGGCGTTGTTTTTATGCCCGGAATTACGCCAAAACAAAAGGTAACGCAAACCAAAATGTGGGGCGAAAACAACATTGAAATCAAACTCATTGGAGATACTTATGACGATTGTGCCATGGCTGCGATGCAATACACCAAAGAGCACAACATGACTTTTATTCCGCCGTTTGATAATTACAAAATCATGGAAGGCCAGGGAACCGTTGGAATAGAAATTTTGGAAGATTTGCCAAACGTTGATTATTTGTTTCTTCCCATTGGTGGCGGTGGTTTGGCAAGTGGTGTGGGTACTTTTTTCAAACAAAATAGTGCAAAAACAAAAATCATTGGCACCGAACCGGAAGGCGCACCCAGCATGAAACGCGCGCTCGAAGCCGGGCACCCGGTAACGCTCCCTTCCATTGATAAATTTGTAGATGGCGCCGCGGTGAAACGCGTAGGTGACATCACATTCAGCATTTGCAAAGAAGTGTTGGATGATATGCTTACCGTTCCCGAAGGAAAAACATGTTCGGTGATTTTGGAAATGTATAACAAAGATGCAATTGTGGTTGAACCGGCAGGTGCATTATCGGTTGCGGCACTGGATTTTTATAAAGAAGAAATCAAGGGCAAAAACGTAGTGTGCATCATCAGCGGAAGCAACAACGATATTGACAGAATGCCCGAGATAAAAGAACGCTCTCTGCAATACGAAGGCTTGAAACATTACTTCCTCATTCGCTTTGCACAGCGCCCCGGTGCATTGCGTGAATTTTTAAATTTTGTATTAGGACCAACGGATGATATTACCCGTTTTGAATATATGCAAAAAACAAACAAAGAAAATGGCCCTGCCCTTGTTGGTATTGAGCTTCAAAAGCGCGATGATTATGAATTGCTAGTTGAAAAAATGAAGCAGTACAATGTTGATTTTACAGAGTTGATTAAGGATGATATTCTGTTTGGTTACTTGGTGTAATGTTATGAGCGATGAACAGAAACAGTTGAAATAATTTCAAAAAATGAAATAAAAGCGTTTAGTATTTCAGTTTTAAAATGTTATTATTGCCCAACAGGATTGTTTCTACTGATTACATTTATTTTATACTCTTCAAAATAATTTTCAATTAAAACAACTCTTATGAAAAAGATTTTCTTTGCTATTGCTTTCCTTTTGCTTTCAACCGCTTGCTTAAAAGCGCAAACAGCTGCGAAAAGTGTATATGCCGAGTTGGGTGGCCCTGGTATTGCTTCGGTCAATTTCGATACCCGCTTTTCAAAGACAGAAGGCGGTTTTGGTGGTAGGATTGGCATTGGTGGTTTTGGGTCTGGCGGTATCGGCATTGTATCAGTTCCGTTGGGTTTAAATTATATAGTTAGCAAGGACAATAAAAATTATTTTGAATTGGGTGCGGGCGCTACTTACGTAAACGCTACGACGATTTTTAGCGATAATGCCAATGACAATAGCGCCTCTACAGTATTTGGACATTTAAGTGTCGGCTATCGTTTGCAGCCCGCCAACGGAGGTTTCCTATTTCGGGCGGCAATTGTTCCAATATTCGGCAAAGGTTTTTTTATTCCTTATTACGCCGGTATTGCATTTGGCTATAAGTTCTAAGTTTTGTTTTACAGCATAATAGATGTTCTGTTGCTGATGAGCTGCGGGATGGAAGTGGAAAGCCCGTAAAGCGCAGCCAAAAGAGACAGGAAGTTAGAAAGACCGTAAGGCGGAAAGTGAACAGCCCCTGCGCTGCGGACTTGTAACGGACAGCCCGAACAAAAGTTTAATTGAAAAAAGGAACGATGACAGTCCAAAAATGGGGCAAAAACAAATCCTGAATATCTGTGCACGAATTGCTTGTCACTCATGTTTCATGAAATCATTTTGCAAAATATTCAATATTCAATTACCAATATTCAATTGACAATATATACCTTCGCGCTCCCAAAAAGTTCTTTGTGAAAATTGGGAGCCCGCCATTGGCGAGGCGCTATCACCAAAAAATTTATATCATGGCAAAAGAAATTTCAACTTACGTGAAGTTGCAGGTAAAAGGCGGTGCCGCCAATCCTGCGCCTCCGGTAGGTCCCGCTCTTGGCTCCAAGGGCGTTAACATTATGGAGTTTTGCAAGCAGTTCAATGCAAGAACGCAAGACAAAGCAGGCAAAATTGTTCCTGTTATCATTACGGTTTATACAGACAAGTCGTTCGACTTTGTGATTAAAACCGCTCCCGCCCCTATCCAGCTTTTAGAAGCTGCCAAAGTTCAAAAAGGTTCTAAAGAAAGTAATCGTTCCAAAGTAGGCAAAGTAACGTGGCAGCAGGTTGAAGTGATTGCCAAAGACAAAATGCCCGACCTGAACTGCTTCACTGTGGAAAGCGCTATGAAAATGGTTGCCGGCACTGCCCGCAGTATGGGCATCACGGTGGAAGGAACGGCTCCCTGGGCTAAATAATTTTATTACACTTTACAAACTTTTTGCACAATGGCACTCACAAAAAAAAGAAAGCTGGCGGAAACAAAAGTGGACAAAACCAAAGATTACTCTTTGCAGGCCGCTTCTACGCTGGTGAAAGAAATAAACACAACAAAATTTGATTCTTCGGTTGATATTCATGTTCGTCTTGGTGTTGATCCCAAGAAAGCCGACCAACAGGTTCGCGGCACGGTAACGCTTCCGCACGGAACGGGCAAAACCAAACGCGTTTTGGTTTTGTGTACGCCCGATAAAGAAGCTGATGCCAAGGGCGCTGGCGCCGATTATGTTGGCTTGGATGAATTTATACAGAAAATAGAAGGCGGCTGGACAGACGTTGACGTGATTGTTGCAACACCTTCGGTAATGCCGAAAATTGGTAGATTGGGTAAAATATTAGGCCCGAGAAACCTGATGCCGAACCCGAAAACCGGCACCGTAACCAACAACGTTGCCGAAGCAGTGAACGAAGTGAAAGGTGGTAAGATTGCCTTTAAAGTTGACAAGACAGGCATCGTTCATGCGTCTATCGGCCGCGTTTCGTTTACGCCTGAAAAAATTGCTGCTAACAGCCAGGAATTGATCAATGCGTTAATCCGGTTAAAACCAACTACCGCAAAAGGTATTTACCTCAAAGGTGTGAGCATGGCAAGCAGCATGAGCCCTGGTATTTCTATTGACACCAAATCGGTTCAAAGCTAAATTCATCAATCGCTTCAAAGCAAGTGTTGTTGGAGCAAAAAACAAAATCGTTATGACGAAAGAACAAAAAAACGAAGCGATTGAAGTTCTGAAAGAGAAGTTCAATCAATACAATAACTTTTATATTACCAATACGGAAGCCTTAACCGTTGCGCAGGTAAATAAGCTGCGCCGTGTATGCTTCGACAAGCAGGTTGAAGTAACCGTTGCTAAAAACACTTTAATCCGTAAAGCATTGGAACAGATTGATGCTGAGCGTTTCAGCGGTGTATACGACAGTCTGAATGGCGTAACAGCGTTGATGTTCAGCGAAAACGGCAAAGAGCCTGCGATGATTATTTCTGATTTCCGCAAAAGTACCAACACCGAAAAGCCGGTATTGAAAGCCGCTTACATTGACAGTGCGGTATTTGTTGGTAACGACCAGTTGGATACGTTGAGAACGCTGAAAAGCAAGAACGATTTGATCGGTGAAATCATTGGCTTGTTGCAATCGCCTGCCAAGAATGTGATCAGTGGCTTAAACGCTGGCAGCAAACTGGCTGGCATCATCAAAGCCCTGGAAGACAGAGCGCAATAGTGAGTAGTGAGTATTTGTAAACTCACCATACCTCACCACTCACTAACGATATTCTCCTCAAGCCTGAGAGGAGAAATACAAACACAAATTTTTTTAAACACTCCGCCGGAGCACAGGCAATGAAGGCGGCAAAAATTTGAAACAATGGCAGACTTAAAAGCATTTGCAGATCAACTGGTTAACCTGACCGTAAAAGAGGTTAACGAATTAGCTAAAATTTTGAAAGATGAGTACGGTATCGAACCAGCTGCTGCTGCGGTAGCTGCGGCTCCTGCTGGCGGCGGTGGTGCTGCGGCTCCTGCTGCTGAAGAAAAAACAGCTTTCGACGTGATTTTGAAAAGCGGTGGCGCTAACAAACTGCAGGTTGTTAAGATCGTAAAAGACTTGACTGGCTTGGGTTTGAAAGAAGCGAAAGAATTGGTTGACAGCGCTCCAAAACCTATCAAAGAAGGTGTTGCGAAAGCCGAAGCTGAAGATTTGGCTGCAAAACTAAAAGAAGCAGGTGCTGATGTTGAAGTAAAATAATTTCAATAAACGCATGTATGAAAAAGTCCCGATGCAATCGGGACTTTTTGTTTTTATGGAACATGGATAACACGGAGTTCCTGCACGGATTGTTTGGATTGTCTGAATTGGGATAGATGAGATGTTTGGGATTTGTGGGATGTTGATGAACAAAGCAATTTGTTTTTATAGAAATATTAATCCCAATCATCTCACTCATCCGAACAATCCCAGTTCAGATTCCCTTCCAAATCACTTCTTTCACACTCAATTCTTTACCAACAAATCTTGCCAAAACAAACAAGTAATCGCTCAAGCGGTTGAGGTATTGCAAGATGATGGGCTCAACAAATTCGTCATGTTCTTTTAATGCAACACAACTTCGTTCGGCACGGCGGCAAATGCTTCGGGTAACATGAATGCACGACACCAGAATATGACCGCCAGGTAGAATAAAATGTTTGAGTTCGGGTAGTTCTTCATTCATCTTATCCATCTCTGTTCTCGAGCAACAACACATCTTTTTCCTTCTAATTGCGGAAGTTTGGTTTTGCCCTTTTTTTCATCATCTTGCGCAAGCGAAGAACCGATAATGAAGAGATTGTTCTGAATGCTAAGAAGAATCATTTTGATGTCTTTATCGGTGATGTAATCGCCCAACAAACCAATGTAAGAGTTGAGTTCATCTACACTTCCATAGCTGTCAATGCGGAGATTGGATTTATAAACTTTGCTTCCGCCAATCAAAGAAGTAAAGCCTTCATCACCGGTTTTTGTATAGATTTTTTGCGACAAGAGAGGAGATTAAAAATGATGTAAAAATATCGAAGACCGTTTTGTCAAACAGACTTCATTTCGTTTATAAAAAACAAAGTGAGCAAGATGAAAAATTCAAAGAAACCAAAATAAAAAAGAAAGGGAAGACCATCATCAACTCTTACAAATGTAAATAACGATGATGTCCAGATTGAAAGTGATAAAATACACAACGCTTTTGCGCCTTCGAATGATTTGCCTCCTAAAATTTGTATTAAAGGAATAATCAAAAACAGTAAGCTGAGGAATAAAGCAAAGCAAAGAATCAAAAACGCCAGACCTGCGTTACAAGGTCCGCCGGTAAGTGGCAACTTGAAAACACCAATTACGGTAAGTACAAATGAACCAACGAAAAAGAGGAAATAATATGGTTTTAGTTTCTTTGTCAACCTCACTTTCTAATCGTTTCATTACTCACTCAGCACTGGCTCATAACTTTCTACCTTATTCGTTGTATCCGTCTCAATATGACCATCCCGCAAACGGATAACCCGCCTTGCATATTTCGCTATGTCTTCCTCATGCGTTACTAAAACCACCGTGTTGCCGGCAGCTTGTATCGCACCAAAAATTTCCATTACTTCAACTGAAGTTTTGCTATCCAGATTACCCGTTGGCTCATCAGCCAATAACAAAGAAGGATTGTTTACAATGGCACGTGCTATGGCAACGCGTTGAATCTGTCCGCCACTCATTTCATTGCTTTTGTGATGGCTCCTATCTGCCAAACCCACTTTTCGCAGCGCTTCTATAGCCCGCTCAGTACGTTCTTTTCTATTCACACCGGCATACACCAATGGCAGGGCAACATTCTCTGCGGCCGTTAAACGGGGCAACAAATTAAACTGCTGAAACACAAACCCAATTTCCACATTGCGCACATCGGCAAGTTCATCATCAGTCATCTTACTTACGTCTTTTCCATTCAAAACATAGCTTCCTCCGGTGGGCGTATCAAGGCAACCTAAAATGTTCATCAGCGTGCTTTTGCCGCTGCCTGAAGGTCCCATCAAAGCCACGTATTCGTTTTTAAAAATATCCAGCGAAATGCCTTTCAACACAGGGATTGCCTGGCTGCCCATGAAGTAGCTTTTCTGTATATGGTCGAAATGGATAATAGTCTGCATAACAACAACACTTATTTTTTGATAACTTTAGGAACAAGGAAAAACGATTCGTTTTTTTGGGGGGCATTTAGCAACGCTTCTTCACGAGAAACCGAACCTTCCACTTCATCTTCGCGAAGTACATTCACACAAGGACTTATGTGCATCAAAGGCTCTACGCCTTCGGTATCAAGTTCGTTCAGTTTATCTATAAACGAAATCATTTGTCCCAAATCTTTCTTTAAACCTTCTTTTTCTTCACTCGAAAATTGAAGCCGTGCAAGGTTCGCGAGTTTATCAATTAACTCATCGGTTACTTCCATACAAACAAAAATAAATCAATTCAAAACAGAACACTAAAATTTATATCAATGGTAAAAACAACACATCTTGTGGTTGTGAGATTACACTCATATTTGCGTTGCAAACAACTAACATGAAAACTGTTTTGATCACCGCGAAAGTGCATCCCTATTTAATAGAAACCTTGCAAAAGAACCTTTACGAAGTACTGTATGAACCTGCAATCACGTATGAAGAATTAGGACAAAAAATAACATCAATGCATGGGTTGATTGTTACTACCAGATTGAAGATTGATAAACCAATATTAGATGCCGCAACACAATTGAAATGGATTGGACGATTGGGCAGTGGCATGGAATTGATTGATGTTAAATATGCCGAAAGCAAAGGCATCCAATGCGTAAGCAGCCCTGAAGGAAACCGCAATGCCGTGGCTGAGCACAATCTTGGTTTTTTATTAAACCTGATGAATAACATAACCAGCAGTTACTTAGAAGTGCGCAATGGCAAGTGGATACGCGATGCCAACAGAGGAACTGAGTTAACTGGCAAAACCGTTGGTATCATTGGGTTTGGCAACACCGGCGAAGCCTTTGCAAAGTTGCTGCAACCGTTTAACGTAACGGTGCTCGCGCATGATAAATACAGGTTTGGTTTTGCCCATAATTACATCCGCGAAGCTTCTTTAGAACAGGTAGTAAAGTATGCCGATGTAATCAGCCTGCATCTTCCTTTAACTGATGAAACCTTTCATTATGCAGATGATGCTTTCTTCGCCTCATTAGGACAAAAGCCTTATTTTTTAACGTCCTGCCGTGGTAAAGTAACCGATGTTGCTGCCCTCATTCGTGCATTGGAAATGGGCAAGGTAACGGCTGCTGCTTTAGATGTGCTGGAGAACGAAAAGTTGGATACTTTTAATCAAAATCAAAAAGAACAATTGCAATGGTTAACGTCGCAATCCAATGTGTTGGTAACGCCGCACATTGCCGGCTACAGCCATGAAGCGTTTTATAAAATGGCGAAGGTTACGTTGGATAAATTGGGAATTCGGTGAAGTGGAAGTATAACGTGGAAGGCCTTTAGATTTGTTTACACCTTTTATTGAAAATATTACTACTACTATTATTACTTTTTCTTTTTTGTTACTTTTTTCTTTTGTGAATTCACAGTAAAGACTGAATAACTAAATTTAAAAAATCTGAAGGCCGCCGGAGCGCTTTATGTTAGGGCAAGGACCAAAGACCTAAGCCAAGTTTTAATCTCCGGTAGCTTTTTTGAACAAAGAATCAAATAGAAATTAGGGCTCACGACCCATTATTAAGGTCTTGATAACTGTTCAAAAAATTCAGGCTTTTATTTATCGTTTAAATGAAAATGTTATGAACAAATTTAAAGCATTTACCGGGATTGATATCTCTAAAAAACATTTGATGCTGCCCTTCTTTTCCCCGAAACAGGTGTATTGCATCACCATTGTTTCAGCCAGACGAACGAAGGATTTAAGTGCTTTGAAAAATGGCTCAAATCACACGAGGTAACTTTATCAGAGTCGTTGATTTGCATGGAGCATACAGGTCTTTATACCAACGGGATCATTGACTTTTTGGTAGAACGTAAAGCAAATCTTTGGATTGAGATGGCTATCAAAATAAAACGCAGTATGGGCCTTCAAAGAGGAATAGATGATAAAGCCTCTGCCATTACGATCGCTGAATATTGCATGCGGTTCACTGATCGTGCACGGCTCTGAAAGCCAGCGGACTCAAAGCTTTCAAAACTTAAGAACATGATCGTACAGCGCGACCGGATTGTTAATGCGCTCAAACAGCTCACCTCGTTCCCATTGAAGAAACGAAGAGTTGTAATGTTGCCGGGGAAGCTGCAGAATTAGAGCGGCTTCAACTTCCTGCCATCAAAGGGCTTAACAAAGCAAAAGAGAAGATTGAGGTTTCGATACAATCTTATATCAGAAGTGAAGAAACCATCAACAAAAGCATTCAATTAATGTGTAGTATCAAAGGAGTTGGTTTACAAACAGCAGCGTCGTTATACGTGTACACAAAAGGATTTACAATGTTTGAAAATGCAAAGCAACTGGCTTGCTATTGCGGTGTGGTTCCCTTCAGTAAAAGTTCCGGAACGAGCGTTCGCTTTAAACCAGGTGTAAGTCCGTTTGCCAACCGAAAACCAAAAAGCCTTTTGCATTTATGTGCTATGTCTGCCCTTCGCTGGGATAAAGACATCAAAGCCTATTATGAGCGGAAAGTAAGGGAAGGAAAAAACAAAATGAGTGTAATAAACGCAATCAGAAATAAGCTGCTGCTAAGAATATTTGCAGTGCTGAGAGATCAGCGACCTTATGTGGAAAACTACCAAAGGATAGGTGCATAACCGAACAAAAAAATCATTTTGTGGAATCATAGAAAACTTGGCGAAGTGCGGGACTTTCGCGTTCCGTCTGCCCGGAACAAAAGCTAAATTACTAATAAAAAGTTCATGGTTTATTCTGCTGCTAAATTTATAACGTCGAGCTGGAACTGCTGCCCGGTCAGCGAACAAAAAATTGATGCTGCGAAATGTCAAGCCTTTTGTTGTGCGTTCGTTTTTATTTCTTCTTTGTTACTTCTGTCAACTTATAATGTCTCATTTCTTCTATGTTATTAAAGAAAGATTTTACATTAGCAAAGAAGGCAGGGAAAACTTCGCTCTCTCTAAATTTCTTAACATGGTCTTCGGTTGATGTCCACTCTATCCTTAAAATAAACTGCCCAACTTCTTCTTCGCATTCTGTAAGTTCATAAGCTTTGCAATATTCTGAAGCATCTAATTGTGCTGATGCGTTTTTATAAGATGTTATAAATTCTTCTCTTTGTTTTGGTGTTACTTTGTAACGAATGTATTCTACTGTCATAATATTATTTGTTTATATTAATTTAAATAATTTACCAAACTGCAATTATTCTTGAAATACCTCCTGTTGCTTTTCCTACTTTAGGCGCTCCTACAATAACGGTAGCTCCTTTTTTAGGAATTTTGTTGAGGTTTGCTACATTTTCCACTGCCCATTTTCCTGCCGCAAAAAGAGTTTTATGTCCGGTATAATTTTCATCAATGCCCGGGTCAATGGATAATACATCAACACCAATGCCTGCAATGTTTCTGTTAGTAAGTAAAAAGCGAATAGCATCTGTTGAAAAACCTGGATAATGTTTCACATGTTTATTATCTAATCCTATATACGAACTATCTCCTAACCGCTTTCCCCAACCCGAATACATCATTACGCAAGCATGGTCAGGTATTTTTCCATACTTGTTTTCAAAATTTTTTATATCATCAACAGTGAGTTCAGCATCGCTATTATGAAAAGCTTTTTCTTCTATGTCAATTACAACCACAGGAACTATCAAGTCTCTCAAATCTAATTGGTCAACGGACTTTTGATTTTCAATGAAATGATTAGGTGCATCTATATGTGTTCCTAAATGTTCATGAATTTTCCAAGAGTTCGCTGCCACATCGTTTTCTTTTAGTGTTGCCATAGGAATAAGCTCAAAGGGAAAGGTAAGTTTCTTGACGGGGATGAATGGAAAATCCGAGGTTAATGTATAGGTTAAATCAACAATATTATCTATATGAATAACGTGGCTATTGTTCTTAGTTCGTTCACTTGCACAGCTAACAAAAATGATTGCTATGAATGAAATAAAAATAAATTGTTTTTTTGCCATTGTCTTTTATTTTTGAAATGGACCTCCGGTTTCGCCCCAACCCCATTTGGGCATTGGCTGCGCCTGAGCCATAGGATTAATGGTTAATTGAGAATTGATAAATGCAATGCGGGTTCCCCATTCTAAATATCCTACAAAAGCCGAACGAAATTCGGGGTCGCTTTTTAAGCCTACTTCATCGGCAGTTTGCAATAAAAGATGAATCCAGCATTGACGTTCTTCTTCTGTTAGCATTTTACCAATATGCTTACCTATCATTTCTGAGTGACTTCCGCCGTCTTCGGTTGTATATAATTTTTCTCCGCCCAAAACTTCTGCTACAAAATGCGAAACGTGTTTGACATGATTTGGCCCCATATTTTTAAAAACTTCGGCTAATAAATCATCTTTCAAAACCTTGTCGTAAAATTTTGCAAATAATGTTTCAAAAGTTTGCATATCGCCTGCCCACTCGAATAATGTTGGTATATTTTTCATTCTGTTTGTTTTTATTTTAGAGTCTCACTAAAATGACGCACAACGAACAAGTATTGCCGATGGTGGGGGAGTTGAAAAACGTCTGCCGACAACTGAAGCCCAATATTGGTTTGAAAGTTGAAGTTAAGAAGTAAAGCTACATTATTAACGACAAGCCGAAACCGAAGTATATAGCGAACTGCAGCCAAAGTTTCAACGTCCTGCCCCAATAACGCCAAACCCTATATTATCGGCTGCTCTTCTCTCCCCAAGAAGCACAAATGTATCAAGTCCGCACTATTTTGCCCGAGGTTGCTAAAATAAATGTGTTTGAAAATGAGTTAGTATTTACAAGCACAGTCGTACAGTTTACAATTTGTCTTATGACTTTCGATTTCTGATTTTAACTATTGCAACTAAAGTTAGAATAGCAGCTAATAAGGTGTTGCAAGCAGCAAATGGGAAGAAGAAAATAAACTCATCGATGCTCCAGGCAAAAAGACAAATGGCAATTGCGATAAGAAGTTTTACAGCAAGTCCGGCATTTTCTTTTACCGCACCTGAAACCAACCAAAGTATAACTGCAAAAAAGAAAAGTGCAATTGAAGTAGCCCAACTATAACCGTCAAAATAATCCGCCAAACTTCTCATACTACCCATAAATGGAAATTTGTGGTCGGTCATTTGGCTTAATACTCCTTGTTTGACAGGGTCGGTAGTTTGTTTCCAAGTGCTGTGTCCATATGTGTGTCCAAGCAAATGAAAAAACATTGCTCCTGATGCAATTCTTAAAAGTAGTTTTGAGTTCATCTATTTTTTATTTTGATAGAGTTCTAATGTATTGCTTCCGGCGTGTAAGAAGAAATGGCGTTAGTTTCTGCACTAATTTTTTGCCTAATGATTTTTGGCATTTTAAATTTTATGCAAAGAACTGAAAAGCGTTTTGAATAGTATTGTAAAAATCGGAAGTATCAATACCTATAAAATATTTTTCCAAAGTCATTGTTTGCGTTTTCAAATCTTGATGGTGGAAGACCCGTGAACCGTTTGAACTCTTTAATAAAATGAGATTGGTCGTAATAGTAATTATAAAAATCTTTTTTTATAAAACCCAATTCCTGATTATTTGCTAATGCCTGATAATATTGTTGAAAGCGAATGATAGAAGATAAGTTTTTAGGACTGACGCCAACTTTGTCAATAAATTTCTTGTACAACCAACGGCTGCTGTAGCCAGTTTCTTTTTCTAATTTAGCAATACTAATTTTTCCTTTCGTTGATTGTAGTTTCTGCACGCAATAATCAAAAATGTAGTCTGCATCTTGATGCGAAAAAAGTTTGAGTAAAAATTGTTGCAATAAAAAAACTTTTCCATCAATAGATTCAGTGTTTGACATTTCTTCTTCTAATTGTTTGGCTATGTTTCCTAAGATGTCGGTAAGGGGATGAATTTGATTTTTAATTTCGCTTTGTGGCAAATGAAAAAACCGATAAGCGCCAAAAGGACTAAATTCAACTCCTATTGTTCCTGCTTGGGAAACGTTTTCTGATTCTACAATTGCAGGAATGTCCGCCATACCAATTAAAGTAATGCTATGCTCCTTTGATAAATGAAACCAACCGTTTTTTATTTTACCTGAAAGTCCATTGCGAAAAGGCACAACCAATTTTATCAAACCGTTCGGCACAACAAGTTTCATATCATCATTTGGAACTCGTCCGCTGCTTTCAAATACCCACATTTTTTCAATGTAACCTTTCAGCAAAGGATGAGGGTTGATATGTTGAAGTCGCATTTGCATTAGTCGTGTTTGTCAGTCAATTTTAGCAATGTCAGTTAATGGTTGCAGTGTTGTCATAGAGTTGCCTATAACGTTGAAGCATTTGCGATGGCATGGCAATAGCGAACTGTCAGCCGGAACAAATGCTTAATTAAAAAACTATTGTTGAAGATAACAACTAATAGCTAAATAGATAAGGTCAAGCTGGAACTATTGATGATATTGATTTTGACGCGTCCTGAAAAAAGTTGACTCAATGTAGTAATAAATCCTGCGATTGGTTGATGAAGATAATTCATCCTGAATAAGGTTGAGTCATTACGTTGTTTGCCCGTGCGGTGGCAAAAAGTTTTTGTAGCCATCAACAGCTAAAGAAAACCTTTTTGTGCGTTGGCTTACTTACGTTTTCTGCATAGCAGCCTCCTTTAGTTTAGCTGAGTAATAATAGTTTTTCCATCGTCTTATTTGTGGCCCTTTTTGCTTGTGCACTATAAGCGGTAATAATGGTGCTTGCTCATAGTGGTGTAAGTATTGCGCTTTGTCTTTCTCACCAGCAGCTTGTTTCTTTTCAATAGTTCAAAGAATTTATCCCTGCCCATGCTAATACTATGTTTTGTAAAGAAGGGCAGTAACATGACGAATAGCTTCCTGCCTCCGCATCTTGGCTGATGCTTCCTGATGCTGTCAATTTCCTGCAGTATCAAGCCTTCATTGATGTGTTGAGTAAACTGTTTTTTGTTATGCTTGTGGTATGCCTGAGATGAATAACCCAACAGTTTGCACAACTCCTGCAAGCTGATGGAGCTGTGTTGTGCTTTTAGTTTTCTTACTGCTCTGGGCACCAGGCTTTTTTCTGATGGAGACGTTTAAATCTTTCTCAGCAATATCAATCATGGTATTGAGCGCTTCTGAGCGAAGCTTCTCCCACTGGAGTTGCTTCTCTAAAGCTTCTATCTTTTGTTGCAACGCTTCGGCTGATTGCTGTTCTTCAGAGTTTATTTTATTGTGCTTATTGCTCACGGCTGTAAACAGAACGCTGCTGTTGCTTTTCTGTGAGCTGCAAGTTATAAATGCCCTGGTGAATCATAACCCATTTGCAAATCGTAGTGCAGCTGATGCCATACTTATCGGTCAGCCTTCTGAAGCCGCCGCCCTGCGTTAAGTACTCCTGAATAATCTGCTCTTTTAAGTCCATAAAACGGTTGTTTTTACTCAACCTATTTCAGGACGAGACAAATCGATAATGCTCACTCTGCACAGGCGGACGTTGAAGCCAGTATTGAAGTGTGTGCAAGGGCAGTTACAACGTTATTCCGATTTATCACCCGATGTACATTCTTTACATACTTTCTCCTGTGATGCCGAACATACAATTGATTTCAGTGGCAAGTTTACCAGAAATGCCGAAGGAAGAATCGTTTTTAATTTCGGCAAGCACAAAAACCGCATCGTTGACTTTGACAATGACGACATTGCAGGCTACCTATCATGGATGAAAGAACCGGGCAGATTTGCCATAGATACACTTATGGGAATCAAACGAGCGAAAGCACATCACACCTGCCACAAAGCCTGCATGGAATGGCTACAAAACAAACAGCTTTTAACATCTGTCGAATATTTACGATCACTTCAGCAAGCACTCACTTTGGAGCAAGACGTATATCCGTTTTCTGTTTCCCGTGAAGGCAAAAAACTCACTGTTATCTTCCACCACAGCCACAAACCGGCACTTTTACTGTGTTCCGAAGATGATAAGCTGACTATCTTATTTATTTTGCAATATTCACTATCTAAGTCTAATTTAACCGAATCGGTTAGAAATATGGCAACTGCCGAAGAAATAGGATAAGCAGGAAATACAGTACCGTAAATCGGCTACCTTATGCCCTCCAAACGGGCTTTGTACTCAACATAGTATGAATGCCGGCGTTAACCTCTACACCTCAGCAATATCTTGTGATCAAAAGCGGCAGATGAAATACAGCTAGTCCCTTTTTTAAGATGATTACAGCTTTTTAACCAGCAATAACCTCAAAAGATAGGAAATGCCGCCACTGATCATTACAATCAAGCCAAGCACCATTCCGATGCGTAACCATATTGGAAGTGAAGAGCCTAAGTAAGCAAAAAGTACAGCCACTGCAACCATTAACAGTACTGGTATAGGTTGTATTATAGCCACGAAGCCCGTTTACAGCAAGCGCATTCCCCACTTTAAAACTATGGATGGTATATTCTTCATAACCGGAACACTGGTTGACACCAGCCACTCCAGCTACTGCATCCCGCACCGTAAATTCCATTTTATCCTGTATTAATTCTTTTCTAACCGAAGAGATGGATTGTGGAATATAGATAGACGGGGTTTCGGTTTTATTTCAAAAAAAGAATAATCACTTTTGTAAGATTTTGCAAACCGACCTCTTATTTTTACACCCTCCAATTGGTGTACATTATAATTCAATTGTATGATGCCGATGTCGAGCGTTTGATTTGTTGAAAGGGTAACAACACATTGGTTTGGCTTCAATAGAGGTAATCAGCAATGTATCTGACCCTACCGAAACATGTTGCAAAATAAAAGAACCGTTGTTTCGGTTACCATTGTTTTGCTTGCTTTCTTTAATGCGATATTAATAGGCACGCCAGAGCTGCCATCAGCACCCACGATCTTTCCTTTTATAATGTTCTCATTTTTTGCACATTTATATTGTCAGAAAAAAATAAAGCCAATAGAAAAATAATGGTGTTGATAATTCTAAATAAAAATAAATTGTAAAGATTACGATGTATGTTTCCTTAATTCTCTTTTGTTTTTAAGAGGCTTATAATGCCAATGTTATTCATACAAAGAGAGCAAGAAATAGCTTTGGTTAAAACGGTTGTCTATTATCTTATTGTTAGGTTGCCATTCCAATCTTAATTGCATCTTTTGTCTCCTTACATTAGACTCCTGTAAACTATCAGCGAGCCTTGTGGGTTCATTTCTTTTTATTTTATAATACTTTCTTTCAAAAATACTTTGCACCATGTATAAATACATTTCTATAACAATCGTTTTTGTTCTTTTCTTTTCCTACAGGCAACAAGCGATAGGTCAAAAGTCGGTACCGGTTTTAATGGTACCCGCACAAAAAGAATATACACATATTGATACCGCAGGCGCATCGGTATTAGCCAGCGGACGATATATTACCCCTGCCGGCAAAACGGTGCAGATTTCACATGATCCGTTTGGTATTGCCGTGTCGCCGGATGGAAGCAAGACCGTTACCTTACACAATGGTCTGTTTACCATAATTGACAATTATACTTTTAAAACAACAACGATAGGTTGGGTTGGAGATGCACCAGCCAGCAACGGTTCTCATTTTATATTAGATAGTTTTAAACGGTCTATTCCAACACCATTAAACAAGGGCTCTTTTTTGGGCGTTGCATTCGCGAAAAATAACAGCATTGTCTATTTGAGCGGGGGAGACAATGGAAGTGTAATTGAGTATGACATTGATCGCTTAACAAAAATTGATTCTATTTCACTCAACGGAGTGATTGATGGGGTTGATTATGGCGACAGCTTTACTTCAGACCTTATATTTAATGATGCAAATAATGAGTTGCTGGTGTTGGATAGGGCGAATTACAGGATGGTTCGCATTGACCTGGCAACCAAAAAAATAACGGCTTCCGTACAAACAGGAAGATTACCTTTTGGCATTGCAATCAGTCCCGATGGTCAGTTCGCTTTTGTTGCCAATGTGGGCATGTACGCTTACCCTTTGATGCCTGATTTAACATCGCAAAATTATGACAGCCTGTTACTTCCCTGGCATCCTTATGGAAATGACACAAAAGAATCTATAAATGGGTATATCTGGAACGGTCGTCATGTTCCCGGTTTGGGCAGTCCGAACGCACCGGAAGCCATGAGTGTTTATATCATTGATCTTACCACCAACAAAGTAATAGATCGTGTCAAGCCAGGCTTTCTGGTTGGAGAAATGATTGAAGGGGCAAAAGTGGTAGGCGGCTCAAGTCCCAATTCACTTGCTGTTGGCAGTAAGTATGCCTACGTTACCAATGCCACCAATGATAATGTTTCTATCATTGATTATCACAATCATAAATTGCTGCGCAATATTCAAATAAAAGTGAGTCCACTTATTGATAAATATCGCGGGCTGTTACCATTTGGTATTGCCATTAGTCCTGGTGAAAAAACATTGTATGTGGCATTGCTTGGCTTTAATGCGGTCGCTGTTATTGATGCTGTCAATGGACAAACCAAAGGACTAATACCAACCGGATGGGGACCTACCCGATTGAAACTCTCACCTGATGGAAATACTCTGTATGTCGCGTCTTGCAGGGGTTATGGAGCCGGGCCCAATGGAGGTAAAAATTATGTAGCGCCCGTGCAGGGAACTTATATAGGCGATGTGCAGTTAGGTACTTATCAAAAGATTATGTTGCCAGATTCATTGCATTTGGCGGCGATGACGGCGAAGGTTCTATCCAATACGTTTTCGGTTGTTGATATAAAAGGGGATGAAAAAAATCCATTACCGGTTTTACCGGGATTAACGCAAAGCCCTATCAAATATATAGTGTATATAACAAAGGAAAACCGCACCTATGATGAAATGCTGGGTCAGTTAAAAAATGCTATCGGTGATTCAACATTAGCAAGATTTGGTAAAAACGTTACCATCACTACAAAGGACAAAACACTTCTGCACATGAATGTCGCCCCTAACCATCTTGATCTTGCGCAAATGTTTGGATTCTCTGATAATTTTTATTGCGATAGCGATGCCTCTATTCATGGTCATCACTGGATGTTAGGTGTTATTCCGAACGAATGGGTAGAAGCGAATTCAAGCGTTGATAAAACAGCCAAGCTTTTTTCGAAAGCGCCGGGCAGACGGTTCCCCGGGTCAACAGGCAGCATGGATCCTGAAGATTATGCGGAAAGAGGCGGCCTTTGGGAAGCGCTGGACAGAAGCGGCGTGTCTTTTTATAATTTTGGTGAAGCCAACGAAACGGCTCATAACCGGGAAGCGTGGGTGGATACAGCCACCGGCTCTGGTCATGGTGTTATAGTACCCATTCAAAAAGCATTATTCAATCGTACCAGCCACAATTATGCTGGTTTCAATACCAATATTCCGGACCAGTTCAGGCTCAATCAATTTGAAACCGAATTCAAAAGAATGTGGTTATCAGGTCATCAAAAAATGCCTTCCTTAATTACCATTCAATTGCCAAATGATCACACGGCAGATCCAAGACCTGAAGAAGGATACCCGTTCTATCATTCCTTCGTTGCCGATAATGATCTTGCGCTTGGCGGCATGTTGCAATTTTTATCTCATACACCTTATTGGAAAAATATGTTGGTCATTATTACGGAAGATGATCCGCAAGGTGGCGTTGACCATATAGATGCACACAGGAGTGTACTTATGTTGGCAGGTCCTTACGTGAAACATGGTTATACTTCGCACGAGCATGCCAACTTTGGTTCCATCCTGAAAATGATCTATAACATTTTGAATGTTCCTTATGTAAATCAGTACGATGCAACAGCAACAGAACTCCAGGACTTCTTTACCAGTAAGCCCAATTATACAACTTATAAATTAGTATTTCCTTCTAAGGAAGTATTTGACCCACAACTTGCCCTCAAGAAATTTCATCGTTATGACGACTGGCGAAAAGTGATTCAAAGCGGTGATATGGATGACGAAGATGAACTAAGAGCCAAAACATATCTGCGCCAAAATAAACATTGATTAAAAAAGCTGCTATATTAATAGGAGAATGGGTTATCGAAAAGCTGCCATTATAAAAAATGCCCGATAAGACTACCAGGCAGTACACATAAGAAAAAACTTTCTGGTGCAAAGATGGAATCCTATTATTATCTTACTGTGATGGGAAGATGATGAAATTGATAAGCCTTCCTGGTAGAGAAAACTCTTGAATCATCTCGTCGTTATTCTTAATGATATGATAACCGCCAAGATGAAATTGGGTTGCCTTTTGCATTTTAGTTTTGATGTGTGGAATAAAAACAAACCGTTCGGGAGCACTAAAAACCATACTTATGATAGAGGAGCACATCAAGAAATGGCAGGATGACTTCAACCAGTTTTTAGAAAAAAATTATCCGGATATCAGCAGGCTGTATAATGAGCGGATTTTGTTTACGCCTGATAAAGACAATGTGATACATCCGCATCTTCTCCAACTAAGCGAAGCATACGCGAGCAAGGATCAAATTCAGAAAATGAACGATGTCTTCAATGACTATCTGACAACACATCCTATTTAAGTTCAGGCATCCTGATGTTATGAAGTTTTGCTTTTAACAGGACGAATAATTAGGTTGATGAAAAAGATTGAAGAATGTGATAAAACGTTTTTTGTGCATTCACGGCTGTCATCCTGCTTATGTAACCAATAATCGTTAGTAAACAATTGCATTTGTTTTTATCCATATTATCATTATGAAAACATATTGGTTTTGTATTTCACTTTTATTGGTTTCTTTTTCTACCTTTTCACAGAATGCTGATCTCGTTTTATTGAATGGAAACATCATAACTCTTAAAGACAAGGGAACTACCGCAGAGGCTATTGCCATTGAAGGTGAAAAAATTATTGCCGTGGGAGATAACAATACCATCAAACGACTCATCACCCAGGAAACAAAAGTGATTGACTTGCATGGTAATACTGTTGTTCCCGGATTCAACGATGTGCATCAGCATCCGGCGCCCGTTTATACTTGGGATAAACCGTATGCAAGTCTTCGATTGGATACGGTAAACTCAATGAGCAGCCTTATCAATTTACTTAAAAGAAAAGCCGCCATCACGCCCAAAGGAATGCTGATTACGGGAGTGGCATACAACGAAGTAAAGTTGGGCGGACAGCCCATTCGGGATAGTTTAGACAAAGCATCAACCGATCATCCCATTTTGATTTCTCATGCCAGTGGTCATTTGTCGGCAGCCAACTCTTTTATGCTCCGCATCAATAGGATTGACAGCACGACGCCAGACCCACCCGGTGGTGCTTTTGAACGATATGAGAACGGTGTACCGGACGGGATCGTTAAAGAATCGGCGAGATCTTTATTAAATTCTAATAAAATCATTCATGCCACAAAGCCAGCTTGGGAAGAACAACTGGAGGGTTATCGCATCTACTTTCGTAACTTGTTAGCAAGCGGTTTAACCAGCATCGGAGATTGTTGGACAACGCCGGAAAAGGTCAGGATGTATAAAGCTCTTGTGGCAGAACATTTTCCGTTGCGCTTTAATTTATATATTGGGGTAGATTATTTAGACCAATTGCTGTCTGGAAAAATTGAACGTGTTGAATCACCCTATCTCCGCATTGCGGGCATAAAGATTTTTCATGGCAATTCATTAAGTGGAAAAACTTGCTGGCTATACGAACCCTACGATACCATTAACCCGGCTACCGGCAAGAGGGATTATTATGGCATTCCGCCGGCTCGGAGTCAACATGACCTTGACAGCCTGGTATTGAAGATACACAAAGCGGGTTTGCAAATTGCCTGTCATTCCAACGGCGACAGAGAAATTGATATGATTATTCTTGCCATTGAAAGGGCACAGCAAGCTTATCCTCGCGCGGATGCCCGGCACAGAATCGAGCATTGCAGCATCACCAATCAAAGTATATTGGATAAGATTAAAAAGGACAGCATCATACCTGTCTTCCACTGCTACATTAACGAATTAGGAAAACAATTGCAGGTATACGGAGAAAAAAGAATAGCCATGCTGATGCCAACCCAAACGGCTTTGGATATGAATATTCCTTTTGCCTTGCATTCCGATTATCCCATCTCGCGTTACGAGCCGATGATTCGTTTGGATGGTGCAGTCAACAGAACCACAAAGGAGGGAATTGTGTTGGGAAGCAATCAAAAAATTGGTGTGGAAGATGCCATCAAAGCTTATACGGTGGGCGGCGCTTATACCACCCATGAAGAGAATCGAAAAGGTAAAATTGTACCCGGACAATTTGCCGACTTGGTGGTTCTTGATAAAAATCCCATAATGATTGATCCAGGTGAGATAGCTTCTATTCAAGTATTAACAACTATTGTGGGAGGAAAGATTGTATTTGAAAAGAACTGATTTCACGAAGTCTTTTTGAACCATTATAAAGTAATCCATCCTTACTGTATTTGTTTTTACCTGATTGTCATTTTTATGTACAAAAACAAATCCTTATGGTAAACCATGATCTCATTAATTGACAGAAAGAAAGTACGATTATAAACATTGTCCCCTCGAAATAATTGTATCATTATTACCCGTTGCTTCCTGCTTACTCTAATTTATCTACCTGCTATTCTATTGATTCAGAAATGATGCAAACAACATGTAATAGTAAAATGGTATTAGATAATTGATAGTAATGAAAGATGAGAAAAAGAAAATTCGAAATATTCGTCTCGCTTTTGCGATAATGGCCAGTTTTATTTGCATTGGTTTTATAAGCAGTATCTACCCTCCCTTGAATTGTTTTGTTCAGAGACATCATGGTTTTATTACAGAGATTGTGGTGGTTTTGGTTCTTATTGTTTTATTTTTATTTGGTTACATTGAATTTTAAAACGGTTACTTACATAGGAGTCAAATCAGCGCATAAGTTTCCGGAAGGTTAACGTTACATTGCTTGAACAGTTTTTGCGCCGTACATAAATAGTCCGACAAAAAGATACCCTGACCGATTAAAAATAATTCTACAAAAGTGTGGCGTTTGCATAAGATGATCTGTTTCTTTGTACCGGCCAGGTTCATTCCTGCAATGCACACCTGCAGGAACTGCTGCCTTAAAGTTACTTTAGTGACGCATTTATTAATGGAAAAAGACATCCATCCCTGAAGGCAGGTGAGCAATTGGATTTGGGAGGTTAAAAACTGTTCAGGATCAGTTGCACTTTTAAAATCATTGTTTAGTTTACTTATGATCCACTGGCTTCTCTGTAAAAAAGTTGACACAACAAACTCATTGTACAGCATTCGTTGTTTTGGCGAAAGTGGATGCACATTGAATGTAATAGAGTGATTGTTATAAACAACCGTTTTTTCGCAAGTAAATTTTTTGGGTCGTTCTTTATAAAAATTGGAAATCAGCAATGCCAATTTTTCTTCATTATTATACCAGGAGAAATCTATATCAAAATCTGGAAACTCGAAAGGAATTAAATCAAATTGCTTATGAAAACAAATCAATTTATCAGCGTAGCAAAGCCGCATAAAATGCTCGTACATGTTACCATAGTCAATGTCATTCCAGATTGCAGTTTCAAGCATAGTATGTTGGAATAAAACAAATGTTATTGCACAAATTTGTTTTTAAGGATGGTTAGCTTCATATCATTTAATCCCAACGGTCCGCGTAGGAAATTATCCACCGACCCATATTGATGATTGATGGCATCGAAAGTGGCTTGTAAGTATTCAGGTTTACCGAAACCATATCTTCCGCCACGTGTTGATTGATGTGCTTGTATGTCACCAATTGCTCAATCATCTTTGCATTGCTTTCTTTGCGATACACATTCGACGCTAAGTAATCTTCTTTTATCGTTTGGTAAGGCACACCAAGTGCATATAACAGCAAAGCCGCGCCGATGCCCGTTCTGTCTTTCCCTGCGGTGCAATGAAACAGTAGTGCTTCATTGTTTGGTAAAGAAAGTAGTTTGTCGAAAAAAGGTTTGTAACGGTCGGCTAAAAATGTAGTGTTGGAATAATATACCATCATCATCGAATCGCCACCAGTTTGCATAGATGTTAGCTTCGTCATCCAATCGTTCAGGTTTTGATCGCTGCCGGCAGGGCAAAGAGTATAATCGGTATTAGCATTCATTTTATCCGGCGCTGCCTTCGATTCGTTGGTTCCGCGAAAATCTACTATGTAATTAATCCTTCTTTGTTGAAGCGTATCCAAATCGGCATCGGTTAATTTGCTGATGTCGGCACTTCTATAAAGCTTTCCCCATTTCACCATTCTGCCTTCTGTTGTTGTATAACCGCCTAAGTCTCTCACATTCACGGCACCCTGCATTTTTAAAATGCGCTGTGTGCTGTCTGTTACCTGTGCTTTTAAAAAAAAGGGATATAATAAAAAGAGGTAAACCAAATACTTCATAAATCAACTTTGCTTGAAAAAGTAAAGCTTAGGAAACCAAAATTCATCTTGCATTCCTAAGCTTTGTTTTTGTACATTATTTGGTGAGCCAGGTATCTTGTGTCAAATCATCTTTGCCGCCAAACTGTGAGGTGATGGCAGAAGTGTAATTGGCGTTGTTATAGTTGATTTCGTCCTGCGGATATTGCCATCTCCGGGGAATTAAATTGGTAGGCGTGCCGATGCCGCTGCCACCTTGTGAAAACGCCGGAACACCCGTGCGGCGCCAGTTGTAGAAGGCTTCCCAGCCTGAATTTTGGAAGAAGGCGATGTATTTTTGGGTAAGAATCTGAACCCTTGCCGAATCGGTATTGCTGCTGTATGCCACCGCCGGATTGCTTAAAAAAGAATTGATATCTATGGTTACGGTGCCCAACACCGTACCGCTCACATCACCAACTGTAAACGATTTGCCCTGGCTTAAACCAAACCATGCCATTGATGCGTTGATGCCGTTGTTGTACCAGGTTGCCGCGTTGCCCGGCGCCCATCCTAAGTTGATGGCTTCGGCAATGTTGAAGCACATTTCGGGATAGCCGATGATGATGTATGGCTCTGCATTGGCGCCCGAAGTGGAAGTATAATACCGCAAGTAATTGGCAAAGGAATATTGCCCTTTACCGGAGTTGAGATTTAAGGTAGCGAGGTCGGAATTAATATCAGCACCCACATAAGCCGTAAAATCGCTGATGGCTTTACCAGCGGTCAACTGTGCCGGTGCAGGTGTGGCTGCAATAAAGGTGCGAGGATCGGCGGTTGAAGTGGTAAGGTCTAAAAACGTTTTACAAATATTGGAGTACGAATTATAAGGCGCATTGCCTCTTGCATAAATGGGATACGGGTTGTAAGCCGCGTTATAAACATATTTGAGGTTATCAATGTTGCCGGTTAGCAAGGGATATTGTGTAGGATTGTTTAGAATGGCTGCAAATTGTTGCGGTATGTTTAAATCGGCATTGTCAACAGCTCTTTTACTCAAGCTGATCAGCACACGCAGGCGATACGCATTGATTACTTTTTGCCATTGCAAACCGGTAAAACCATAAATATCACCGTTAACAACTGCGCTAATCGCAGAACTGTTTAATCCATTCATCAACATATTGGCAGAATCCAACAAAAACAAACTGTTTTTAAACACATCATGCTGGCTGTCATAACTGGGTGTAAGGTTTTTTGTATTGCCGGCTTGCTGCATTGGTATATCGCCTACGCGTCGCGAAAGCCATATAAAACTATATGCTTTGAAAAACTTAGCCAGGGCGGTGTACACATTAGCAGTACCGGAATATTGTGTAGCCGCCTGTTGCTCCATTAGGTTGGCGTACCGAAGCATGTCGTAATTGGTGGCGGAATTCGACCAGTTGTAAAAATTATTGCCTCTGTAATATTGGTAATTTGAAACATGATACTGCGCCCATATAAAAGGCAAATCCCAGGGAATTTCGTTCACCGCACTTGGGCGGCCATCGGTAACACCGCCTCCTACATACAAGCTGTAAGTAAGATGGTTGAGCAACAACGAAACTGGAACCGTACTGCTTTGCGTAGCTGCGTTGGGATTATCGGTTAAATTTCCTTTTTGACAACCCGATAAACTTATTGCAATTGTAAAAGATAAAATAGCTGTATAAAAAACCGTTTTCATTTTAGTTCAATTTCTAAGTGATGATAAAATAAGGATTAAAATCCAACATTAATATTTAAACCAAACCTGCGCGCAGTTGGGCTTTGCAGGTCGGGATTAGTGCCACCAACACTTCTGTCTGCGATATTGAAACCGGATGCGTATTGTTCGATGTCGAAGTCTTTTCGTTTTGCGAAATAGAGAAGATTTCTACCCACCAGTGAAACGCTGGCAGATTTGAAGTAACTGTTCTTTATCGGAATGTTATAGCTTAACGCTACTTCTCTTAACTTGGCAAATGAGCGGCTAAAAAAGTAATACTCATCAAAGTTAGCCCCAACACCGCTCGACAAATAGCTTTGCACAGTAACGGCTTTTGTATTTGGCGAAAAAGTGAGATCTTTAAAATTGGTGATTTGACCACCAGAATAAACAGGTGTTCCGCCCGTAATGACAACACCACTGCCTACGTAAGCAGGTGTAGGTGCGTTAGCACCCTGGCTAGTGCTTTTCCATTCTGCCAAACGCGCCACACCATAAGCACCTGATGCGCTTTCTATTGAAGTGCCTCCGTTGTTGCCCTGATACAAAACCCTGTCATAAATTTTACCGCCTATTCTGCCATCAAACTGAAAGCTTAAGCTGATATTTTTATAAGAAAACCGATTGCTCACACCAAACGTAAAATCAGGATTTAAATGCCCGATAAATCCACGGTCGTTGATGCCTGAACTTGGTACAGGTAAAGGCAAACCACCGCTGCCATATACAATTTCACCATTGGGTCCTCTTACAAACTTGGTGCTGTAAAAATCATCCAACCGCTCGCCGATGTTATAGTTATGACCATTCAAGGATAATGCTTTTTCATTACCATAAATGGACTTCAAAGTTTCCTTGAACGTTGAATAATTCATGTTGATGTCCCACGAGAAACCTTTGGGATTTCTAAAAGGCGTTACATTCAACTGCAATTCAATGCCCTTCTTTAAAGATGTAATACCATTTACATTCTGTGCATAAAAACCGGTTGAAGGAGCCACGCCCAACTGATAAATCAGCGGTCCGTTAATGCTGGTAAAATAGGTTGCATCCAATCCAATCCGGTTTTTGAAAAACCGGATGTCGGCTCCGGCTTCAATTGATTGTACATTATAAGGCTTTAAAGCAGCGTTGGCGATGGTATTGGAATAATTAACCGAAGAAGTGCCATTGTAATAGGTAGCAAGCGAATAAGTATTTTGGTTCGTATAGCTTGGTCCGTCATACGAAGTGTACAAATCTGTTCCATACCCCAACAAAGAACCGGTACTAATGCCCGTTACTGCTGTGTAAGCTGATGGTATGGTGGATTGTGTAAGTGCTCCTTTTACATCGGCATAAGACGCCCTTAATTTAAAGAAAGAAACCGCCTGGGGAAGTTTCATGTAATCGCTTACTACGGTGCTTAGAGAAGCCGACGGATAAAAGAAAGACCGGTTGCCTTGTGGTAAGGTTGATAAATTATCTACCCTTCCTGTGGTTGATAACGTAAAGAAGTCCTTGTATCCCAAATCAACACTATAATACGCGCTGTACACCTGCATTCTTGAGGAAAATGTATAACTCAACGCCGGATTTAAACTGTTGGACAAAGCATAAACATTTGGCAAAGCCAAATCCTTGGTAGTTGCCCATAAGGAATTGTATTTAAAAGAACGCTCACTTGCGCCCCCATTGACACTTAAATTAAAATTGCTACTATTTTTATTATAGCTGATTAGTACATCTGAATTGTTTTCAACCAGGTTGCGTTGATCAACCCTGTAATCGCCATACCATCCGAAATAATACCAAGATAAATAAGTGTTTAAGTTGGTAGACGCGGGCACAATTTCCGTTCGTCTCTGATCCCACGTCGTGATTTGTGAACGCGCGCTTATGTTTAGCTCGTCGGTTATTTTATAATCCAGTTTCAGATAGCCATAGATGTCTGTTTTATCATGTGTGCGCAACCATTTTTTTGCAATAAACCAGGCGCTGTTTTCCCTACCATATTCAGGTGCATATTGCACCAAATCTTTTACACCCTGGGGTCCCTTGTAAATGTTTTCCAAATCTCGGATGTCATAATCTGATGAGCCATATACTTTGAACATGTAAACGTAGCTGTTCGGTCCATAAGAAGCGTCGGGAATATTAGGAGAATACTGGATATTCAAATTTAAATTTCCTTCCAGGCGCAGCTTACTGCTAATGTTGTAGCCTGTGTTCAAATTTACATTGTCAATGTTCAACCTTGTATTGGGCGCCATTCCTTTTTGGAAGATATGAGAATAAGACATGCGGATGTCATACTTCGGACCGCTTGAGGCAAGAGAAATGTTATTTGTACTTAAAAAACCATCCTGCATGAAATTCTGGAAATTGTCTTTTCCCCGCGCAAGCCAGGGCGTCGGCGTTCTGATGCCTGTGGCAGGGTCATAAGGACTATCATATTGTTTAATTAACTGACCTTCAAAGCGGGGTCCATATTCCTGTAAACGTTGTGAATTATCATACAAAACATCCACACCGCCGAAGGTTCCGTTGCCATTGGTTCCCGGCGCACCATAGGTATAGGATTTGGCTTTTGCATATTGATACAGAAAGTTTGTACCGCGCCCATACTCCGTTTGACTTTTAGGAACGGTAAGAAAACTGGTTTCCAGCATGTTGCTGCTATTCAGGTTAACCTGCCAGCCTTTCTTGTCTCGGGAGCCACGTTTGGTGGTAATAATGATAGCGCCGTTAATACCTCTGAAACCGTACAAGGCAGCCGCATTGGCGCCTTTCAAAACATTGTAGGTTTCAATGTCATCGGCATTAATGTTCCAGGTATCAGAGTTGATGGGAACGCCATCCACCACATACAACAAATCGGTACTGCCCCGCAGCACTACCTGTGGCTTGGTTAGCATTTCCGCAGAGGCGCCAATGGTTAAGCCGGCAACTTTGCCTGTAAGGGATTGTAATGGGTTTGCATCGCGGGCTTTGGTTAAATCATCACCTTTTACAACTGTGGTGGCATAACCCAGTTTTTTATATTCCTTTCTAATGCCCAATGCCGTAACGACAACTTCTGAAATTTCTCCGGCATTCAACTTTAATGAGGCATTGATATATGAGTTATCAGAGAGGGTTACAGTGTATAACTGATAACCTACATAGCTGATGAAAAGCATTTGTCCTTTTTGAGCACTTACTGTAAAATCGCCGGTTTCATTGGTGGTGGCTACACTGCTTGTTGAATCTCCCACAGCAATGGTGGCTCCTACCAGCGGTTTTTTATTAATGTCATCAACCACCTTACCGGTAATGGTAAAAGTTTGTGCATGCGAAAAATAAAACAGCAGAACGAACAATACAGTTAGCAGCGTTCGGCTCATGTGAAACAACGTTTTGATCATAAAATAGTTTTAAGAACAACAATGATTTTGCATTGCAGGTGTAAAAGTTGACCGAAAGTTTTTTTTGTACGACAAAACCAAACGGGAAGAACAAAAAAGAGTACAAGCCAAGTGGCATTTACTTTTTTATTAAAATATTGTATTGAAAATCAACCTTTTAGATTGACTAAATGAATATTACGCTATTGTTAAGAAATGAGAATACGAAGTGATAATTTTATTCTTTAGCCACCAACCCAAATTTTTTGTAGGAGGATGGCGTGTGGCCGGTTAGCTTTTTAAAATTATTGTTGAAAGAAGATTTTGAGTTGAAGCCAACATCGAAAGCCAGAGACAACATGCTCACTTCTTCCTTTTCATTTTTTAGTTTCTGTTTGGCTTCCTCAATTCTATATTCATTAATAAACTGGTAAAAACTTTTTTCTATTTTATTGTTTAACGTTTGGGTAAGATGATGTTTGGGAATGCCGGTTTGTTTTGCCAAATCTTCTAATGAAAGTTCGGCATTTAAATAGGGCTTGCTCTTCTTCATATACTTTACAATCTTGTCTTCGTACTTTATTAAATCTGCCTCTTCGATACCTGATTTTTGATATTTCTTTACCACCTCCACAATTCCAGTTTGTAGTTCGTTTTGTTCATGTGATGCAACATTAATAAACGTTGTTTCTTGAGAGCCACTCTTCAGTTTATAACGTATTGCAAGTATCGGTAGCAGTAAAAGGTGCAGATAGATAATTGATCTGATGTCCACATCAATCAGTCGGGGATATATAAAATGTAACATTTTGAAAAGAACTATCATCCCACCACACATAAGCATAATGGAAATCGAGTTATTTATCAATTGCTTTTGTAATGTTTGGTTTACATCGCTACTGTCTTGCTTTATCTTTTTGAACTGTTTTTTTATAACACTTCCATATACCGTAAAAGAAAGTGTGGTTGCAGTGAGGTTTACATTGTTGTAAACAATCATTTGCTCACTATTTATTACTTGCTTCCAATGAAAAAATATGAGCAAAACAAAAGCAAACGAAAAAATATAAAAGGGAAGCAAATGAATAGAAACCACTCTTTTGGAAACAGGTTGTAACAGTATTTTTCTTGTAATAATAAAAAAGTAAGGCGCGTAAAAAAAGCTGAAACCAGTGGCTACAGTTCCATACGGATAATTGCTTTTGATAACAAAAAATAAAATAAACTTGATTAGGATATGAGTGAGCAATACAATTAAAACATTGCGAAGCTGCCAGTCGAAGATTTCAACTTTATGAACGGATTTTAATAAATAAATGGCAACGGCACTTTGAAAAATAAGGCAAAAAGTAATAGCAAAAGTGAACATCTGCAGTAGCTTTTCAATAAAACTACTCCTGCAATATTACCATAGCGTTACGCCTTTAACGCTTAATAATTTTATAATGTTTTCTTCACATTGAAATCGTGTCTTAATGCCGCATTTCTCATGCGGATGAGCGAAAAAGATAAAGTTGAGATAACAACGGCATCGGCCAGCTTCCATAAGTTGGGTATTATGCGCAGTTCGATGTTTCTTTTCAGCAATTCTTCGGGTATATTATCAATCGCATCAACAGAAATTGGTTGTACAGGTACATCTGAAATATAGTATCCGGCGCATTCATCCAATAAGCGAAACGATTGGGATGGAAATTCATAACAATACAATTTCGTTTGTTGTATCGTTCGCCACCATCCTGATTCAACCGCAATTATAAAATCTGCCGTTGTTCGCCCGAAAAATAGTTCTTTATCAATTTGCGATGTGTTTTTTCCGGCATAAAAGGTTACTCTCGGACAATCGCGGGGAAGCAAATAATTGTGCAGCAATGTTTCCGAAATGGCGAAGACAACGTCCCCGGTAATATCCTCAAAAAATGAAGGGGAAGGTTTTGGCTTGAAGATTTGAATACCCTCTTCTTCACTAACGTGATATAACCGTTTGTTCTCAGTCATCTTATTGGTAGATAGGGTTTGTTATAAGTAGGTTGACTAATTAATCCAGTATTTTTGTAAATTTCAGGTGCGTTTGCTCAAAACCATTGTTAACATAAAACCGGTGTGCATGAACCCGTTTTATGTTAGGCGTAACCTCCAGCAACCGGTAACTTTTGCGCCGGAGCCATGCTTCGAGTGATTCTACCAGTCGTTTACCGATATTCACTTTCCTATAGTTTTCTTTTACAAATAATTCATGTATTTCAAAAACTTTATCAACATGGTGCAGTAAAATTTGCCCATGACAACTGATATAACCCACAACCTCATCACCCACTTCGGCAACCAGGTAAATATAATTTTCATTAGCAAGATTCATTGCATAATACTGTTGAAAAAGCAAATAATCAAAGGCGGCTTCTTCCAGTTCCTGAATAAAACCAAAGATTGTTTTTGCATCTTTTTTTTCCGCTGGTCGTATGTTCATAAGCCTAAGTGAGGATAGTAAAATAAAAAAATCTTTTATCAATACATTATTTTTTAACCGGGTAAGGTTGGTTGCCTTTGGCAGCAAACCATAAGATACGGTTCATGTTATCGTCATCGCCGGTATCCAATTCTTTAAACGCCGAAGTTTTGGAAAGATTAGCGTAATACAAGGCTTTACCTTTTAATGCAGCAAGTGGTTTATTCTTTTCATCTAATGCAATATTGCTGGCGATAAAGCGAAAGCTATTAGTGTTTTTAATGTTGGTAAAGCAATCAAACATCGGCAGTGCCGTTGCATCTATAATATTCATGGGTGGAATACCAAGAATCTGTTCGATGGTTCGTACAATGCAGGTTTGATTGTAATTGGTATGAATTGCTTGTTGTAATTCGGAATAAGGGCTTATTACCAATCCTATGGTACGATAAGAGGACACATGATCCCATCCTGACTGCGAATCATCTTCGGTTACAAACACCACGGTAGAATCCCAGAAGCGGCTGTTGGTAATGGTTTGAATGATCCTTCCCAATGCCAAATCATTGTCTGCCACCATAGCTCTTGGTGTGGGGAAACCGGGTGTGGTGCCAGCCGTATGGTCATCAGGTATGGAAAGTATCATCAAGTCGGGAAGGCTGTCGCCGGGTGCAGCTTCGTAACTGTTCCATTCATTTATAAAAGCATCTGCACGCATTTGATCGGTAAATACAAAGTTGTCGCAGTCAGGATAAGACGGATGAATGACAGGTCTGATTCTCGCGATGGTTGTGGTATTTTTCAGGTAAAGAGAATCATGGCTGATATACTTGTTGTAAATAGTAAACCAATTCATTTTGGTATCGTAATGTGTCGTACAGGCTTCGCCAAATATGCGCACCTTTTTTCCATGATCCAATGCGTCATTCCAAATAAATCCGGCTTTATTATACACCAACGCATCCTCCTGCCGGTGCGGGTAACTGCGGAACCAGGCGCGAACATTCTTTTCAACATAATCCGATACCATCGCAGCATCTGTCCATTGATGGCCTTCGGCAGATGATTTACCGGAAGCATAATAATTATCGAGCAAAGAAAAGCGGCGCGATAACTCATGTTGGTTGGGTGTTATAAACTTGCCATACACACACAAATTACTGTCACCATTGCCTTCTTTCACATCACCGTACACCTGGTCATACGTTTTATTTTCTTTGATGATGTACACCACGTGTTTAAATACAGATGGCTCGCCGATGCGTTGGGGAACCGGTTCGGGCGCCACATTCTTTCGTGGCAATGGGTTGAGCGAAGCCACCAGACGGTAAGACAAACTCAACTGCCTTACCCGTTTTGTGTAAAGCAGCAATTGTGGCTTTGTCGGAATTGGAATAAGGCTTACAGACGTCAGTTCTTTATGAATTGAAAATGCTTGCTTTGGTGCTCCATCTAATTGTTTAAATTCATTGGCTTGCGACAAAATATGTGCACCTTTTGCTTCCAGATTGGTAACATAAAATTGATTGTTCAGCAGAGCGATGCCGGAGGGATAGGCTTCTGTTGGGATATAGCCTTGAACAACCGTTTTTCCTTTTCCCATAGAAGATACTGAATTACCCAAATGCACAACTGCAACCGCATTGTCCAAACCGTTGACAACATAGAGCATCGTGCCATCCGGAGAAATACACAAGCCATCAGGGCTGCTTCCGTAATATATATTTTGATTAGAGAATAAACCTACTGCAATCGAATCAATCACCGTTTCCTTTGCCACATCAACCACGCTGATATAATCGCTGTTGGCATTAGCGATGTACAAAAAGTTTTTGTCTGGACTGCTGATAATAACATTTGGATGCAAACCTATGGCAAGCTCATGGATTGTTGCTCCGTTGGTAACGTCAATGACAGATACACTGCCTTGCTGCGTGCCGCCAGTAGTTGGATTGGTATAAACATTTCCCCAGGGAATGCCTGCCGTTTCTTTGGTGCTATCCCTGACTGTAGGTCCTGCCCAGTTGGTAACGTAAGCTTTACCTTTTATAATGCAGATACCAAATGGTGCTTCGCCGATATTAGCTGTCCATATTTTCTGATGGTTCAGAAAATTAATTTTTACCAATTGGTTGTTTCCATTGAGCACTACATAGAGATAAGGAGTATTGTTTTCGATATGAAACAAAATTTGGTTAGGGATGGCAACTGTAGCCGGCAGTATTGCCGCAAACGGAAGAAAAGAAAGATGGATAATTGTACCCTTTCTTACTTCAGCAATTGCAATAAAACCACGGTCTTGCCCGCTGCCTTGCGCCCCCCAAACAATGTAAGTAGATTGCCGATAGGCAAAGCTGGTGATACCGGAATAGGTGCTGACCAAATCTTTATAAGAAGAACTATCAGAAAAAGCCCAACGGGTTTTGATTTTGTTTGTTTTTACATCAAGAATAGCCACGCCATAACGGTCTTCAACAGCAATGTATTTTTTGTCCGGCAAAATGGTTACATCAAGGGCATGATTTTCCAATTCAGGATTGCCATAGGTAATTACTTTTCCGGCAGAACGAATAAGCCGGTTAAAAGGCATTTGAACAGGCGAAGAAGATGGTTTCAAACTGCCCACTGAACGAATTGATGGCATCTTCGTTTGCGAATGAGCAAACGCAACTGTCAATAATAAAATAAAGATTTGAATCGCTTTCTTATTCATCAATTTAAAACATGTTAATAAAAGCATTTCATTTTATGTTGCATTCCAAAACCCTTCCAACGCTTCGGAATCAAATGTCATCACGATAACCTGGTTCTTGGTTACCCTTCTTAATTCTTGTAATCCTTTTCCTATATCCGGCCAATGATGAACCGTTACCTTGCCATCGAAGCATCGAAAGAAGCACAACAAACGGCAGGTTATCAGCTTTCGCAATTACTGCAGGAATGCGGTTGTTGGCTCTTCTTTAAGAACGCATGGTAACAGAAGGCTCAATTGCTATTACATATCTATTGGCGGGTTTATAAGAATCTGCACCGGCACCAATATTCAAAACTGTTTTTGTTACGTCCAATATTTTATCAACAAAAGAAAAGATTCTATTTTCGGTCTGGTGTTGCCCTGAATAATCTTGCCCAAGCATATCATAAGCAAACGCCGGATTTGTTATGTGCATAGAATACTCCTTACAGTTTTTTAAGTATGTTCCCCATCAATAAGTGGTAGTAATTCCCGCAAATCATCAATAATGTAGTCAGGATAGGCAGATTGCAATTGTTCATACGTATGCGCGCCTGTCGTGATGCCTATATTCATTCCGCAACCCGCATTTTTCCCTTCTTCAATATCTATGATTGAGTCGCCTACTTTTACAACACTGGATGTATAAGTGAGATGAAATTGCTTCATGGCAAATAAAATCATATCGGGGCTGGGCCGGTTCTTGCCTACATCTGTTGCTGTTACCAAGCAATCAAAATCGGTTCCTTCTTTCCAGCCCAGTTTATCAGTAATTGATTGCGCTGTTTTTCTGTTATAACCGGTGTTTAAAACGGTAATAATATGCTGTTCTTTCAAAGCTTTAAAAACTTCTTCGGTATTAGGCTGCGGTATAATGTCCAATGTGCGATAAGCCTCTTCCAAAAGGTGTAAGAATGTATCATGAATTTGATTGGCAATGGTGTCGTCAGTTACATGTGCATACCGTTGTAAAATGTTCTTTACCGCTTGCAGCTTTTCCTTACCGGCGCCTTCTGATAGTACCTCGTCCAAACTGACGGTAAAGCCGGCTTCATTGATGGCTTTCTTCAATGTTTTATACACCACATTATTTTCATTTACGGTGGTGCCAGCCATATCAAAAACTACCATTTTTACATTGCTCATTTTTTATTTTTTAGTAAATAAGTACAATTATCAACTATTTTGGCCGATAGTAATCCCAACCCGAACCGGCTTCTTTTCGCTCGCAAATTGAAACGCTTCATTTACTTCACTAAGCGGAAACTCTTTTTCGATTAATTCTTCAAAAGGATACGTTTGATAATGGGTTTCTATAAATGCTGTAGCTTTTACAAAATCATCATAATTGTAATTATGCAAGCCACGTATTTGCAAAAGCTTTCTTACCATCATTTCCGCGTTCACCAGCACCGGTGCAGAAGGAAAAACGGCGCCAATCCAAACGGCGCAGCCGCCTGTCTTCAATGAATGAATACCTGAGAGCATGGCATCAGTATGTCCGGTCATATCAAACACAATATTACTTTCCTTCCAAGGGTAAGCTGAACCAGTGTCAGGGAGTTCATATACATCATTTGCACCAAATTTTTTACCCCAGTCTAAACGATGTCTTTCCTTATCAATCAGCCTAATGGTGGCAGCACCAAATTCTCTGCACATGGCTACACAAGACAAGCCCAATAAACCCGCTCCAAAGATGAGCACACTTTTATTTGTTATATCCCTCGCCACCCTAATTGCACCCATCACAGTTGCATGAGCGCAACTAATGGTAGCCGCTACTTTCACTGGTAATGAAGGAGTGATTTTAATAAGTGCTGTATTGGCTTTTAGCACACAATAATCTGCCAGACCTCCATTAAATATGTCATTGTCTTTTGCGAGAGCATGACCATATTTGAAGAGCTGCTGACTCTTCTGCGGCATGTCTTGCCGTGGCGGTGTAACATCAGCCGGAACGGCAAAGATTGACCAGACAACTCTATCGCCAATTGCTATTTTATTTCCGTTAGCATCTATGTGCGGATGAGCCGCATCAATCCATAGAATATCTCCCACAATCTCGTGTCCCAACACAACATTTTCAGGCTCTGCCCGATGACCGCAATACGTGTGTATATCACTTCCGCAAAGCGTTGTGTACACGTTCCTGATTAGAATTTCCCCTTTGTTTAAAGAAGATATTTCTTTCTCAAGAAAATAAAAGGGATGCCCTGCTTTATTAAATATAGCTGCCTTGCCCGGCGGAAACGACGGTGATGTTTGGTTCAACTTGTTTGAGTTTGAATGTAAAGTACAGGTAACAAAACAGAACGATAACGCTACCAATGACGCCTAAGTAACTGCTCATGCCAAGGAAAACGGCTAATAGGGAAGCGCCGTGCGGTACGAAATAATGCAACAACATCAAGATGATGTAGCCTGTGTAACCAACAGAATCTACAATGTACATTAAAAATCCAATGTTTGCTTTTTCTCTTGTAATGGCAATCAGCCGTTCAAACACAATGGCATGAATGGATACATAAGGCAAATAAACACCTAAGCCGATTAGTACCATAAATGTGAATGTATCCATGCCTTGGTGCAAGCTGGCGATGGATAACAGCAAGACAATAAAACCAACAAAACAAATAAGCAAAGAGAAGTGGAAAGCTTTTCGGTTACTCCTGATCAGAAAGGCAAAGCCAATGATAAGAATAACACTAAATGAAACAAACAATTCAGATTGGGTAAACAACGCGGGCGTTTCATGATAGCCCAAACCGGTCCATAATTCCACTGCAAAATCAGCCCGGACACTTCGCAGCAATGTAACAAACAGGTACACCAGAATAATTCCCATCAAACCGGGCGCATGTTTTCTAAAAAAATGAATCCTGTCTTTAGCCGTCATAGGTTGGCGCGCCGAGCGAATAGAAATATCGGCTTCTGATGGCGAAGGAACCAGCGATAACATCGCCACAAAAAGAAGCATTGGGACGATGAATACGCAACCAGCAAAGAAAGGCATCCAGTTTTCGGAGACTCCAATAGTGAGAAGCATCGAGCCTACCGATTTGGAAACGCCATCAGACACAATGAAGCTGGCGCATAAGCCAGCAATCAAAAGCTCTGTATTCCTTCGGCCTTCCAAAAAGCCGAGTACCAAACCGAATATCACACCAAGTGGCAAGCCGTTTAACAAAAGGCAGATAACATTCCATGGACGCGGAACTACAGCAAAAACCAACAACATAAATTCCGAAAATTCAATGAGAAATAAAATGGCTTTGATGCGCTGATGATATTTTATTTCGGATACGAATTTGATGCCTGCCCATTTGGCTATCACATAACCCAAGGTTTGCGAAATGATGAGCAGGAATTTATAGTTAATACCAAAAAAGTTTGCATCAGTGTATGTTGCAGCCGTATAAGGTTTTCTAAAACCATACATGCAGAAGTAGGAGCCAAAAGCTGCTACCAATGCCCAAGCCGGATGAGAGATGGCTGGCAGGAAGCGTTTTGATAATGATAGCATTGGCATAAACTACGATATAAGTGCTTACAAGCTTTGTAACGCGGTGATTAAGTTTATAAAAGGTGTTTCATGTGTTGCTGTAAGCAACGAAAGTATTACACTCATCCAAATGACTTTTGTTGCGCCATCTTATCAAATCATTATGTAATTGTTACTCGCTTTGGTGTTGTCTTCAGATTACAACTCATTTTGTTTTCTCAACGAATAGATTTTGAACAGTATGGTTCACGTCAGACTGATTGAAAGCACACTGCTTACTATCATTATCATTTTCGAACTGATGGAAGGATAAACAGCCATGCTGCCAATTTCGGAATTAAAAAATCTTTAATCAACCATTCTTCAACCATAGCTTGTACTCGTTGTTTATACATTTTTATGCATTGATTTTATAGAGCACAATACAAGTTGCCTCTTGTTGTATATAGCCGGATGCTATTTTTGCATGTACTGAAAAGTTAAGGAGAACAAAGCAAATCTCATTTTAAAAAATTGAATCAGACCTGGAAGAAATCGTTCGAAAATACAAACAGTTATTTTTAATAGCCCTTTTCTTCATTACCATTAAAACCTTTGCCACACATGTCAGCGTTATCCTATTTACTTGAACATAAGATTGTAGCCATTGTAAGAGGCATGCAGTTGCAGGATGTGATGAGTGTTGCAAACGCCTTGTATGGAGGTGGCATAACCATTTTGGAGGTAACACTGAACTCTCCTGATGCACTGTTAACAATAGAACAATTATCGAACGAATACAAAGATAAAATGCTGATTGGTGCAGGCACGGTGCTAAGCGATAAAGAAGCAAAACAAGCCATTGCCGCTGGTGCACAATTTATCATTTCACCGTCTCTTGACCTGGAAGTAATAAAAGCAACCAAAGATGCCGGTATAGTTAGCATCCCTGGTGCATTTACACCAACTGAAATACACACTGCCTATAAGAGTGGGGCAGATATTGTAAAGGTGTTTCCTGCTCTCAATGCAGACTATATTAAAAACATTCTTGCTCCCCTGAATTATATACCTGTTATGCCAACGGGTGGCGTAACAGCAGATAACATAATAGAGTATCAAAACGCAGGTGCCGTTGCTTTTGGCATTGGCAGTTGGCTTGTGAACAGTAAAGAAACGGTAACAGAAACATACCTTCAAAACCTGCAAATGAAAGCACAGCGTTTAAGAAGAGCCATCCAATAAGATAAGCGTTAGTATGAAAATAAAAAAGTACACACTGTTTCAGGTGCCGCCACGCTGGTTGTTTCTAAAAATAGAGACAGATGAAGGAATAACAGGGTGGGGCGAACCGGTAATAGAAGGGAAAGCTGCAACCGTGAAAACGGCGGTGGAAGAATTGATGCAATATCTTGTAGGCAAAGATCCGATGCACATAGAAGACCATTGGAATGTAATGTATCGCAGTGGTTTTTATCGTGGCGGTCCTATTTTAATGAGCGCGATTGCAGGCATTGACCAGGCGTTATGGGATATAAAAGGAAAGTTCTTTAATGCACCCGTTTATCAATTGATGGGCGGTAAAGCCAGAGACACTATCAAAGTATATTCGTGGATTGGTGGAGACCGCCCGGCAGAAGTAGGAAATGCTGCGAAAGCCGCTGTGACTGCGGGTTTCAAGGCAGTGAAGATGAATGCAACAGAAGAGTTGCAATACATAGATTCGTTTGATAAAATTGATGCTGCCCTGCAACGGGTAGCCTCTGTACGTGAAGCCGGTGGAAAGACATTAGGCATTGGTATAGATTTTCATGGGCGGGTGCACAAGCCTATGGCTAAGATATTAGCGAAAGAATTAGAGCCGTATGAACCTATGTTCATTGAAGAGCCGGTGCTGCCGGAAAACAATGAAGCGCTGAGAGATATTGCGCAGCATACCAGTATTCCCATTGCTACGGGCGAAAGAATGTTTAGCCGCTGGCATTTTAAAAACCTTTTAAAGGATGGATATGCAGATATTATTCAACCTGATCTTTCCCATGCAGGTGGCATTACAGAATGCAAAAAAATCATTTCTATGGCTGAAGCGTTTGATGTGGCTGCCGCGCCGCATTGCCCTTTAGGACCGATAGCATTGGCTGCCTGCCTTCAGGTAGATGCTACCTGTCATAACGTATTTATACAAGAGCAAAGCCTCGGCATTCATTACAACCAGGGAAGCGATTTGTTAGACTACCTAGCAGATAAAACTGTTTTTAAATATGAAGATGGGTATGTAAAAATTCCTTCCGGTGCAGGGCTGGGTATAGAAATAAATGAAGAGCAGGTAATAAAAATGGCAAAAGAAGGACATGATTGGAAAAACCCAATCTGGCGACATAAAGATGGAAGTATCGCCGAATGGTAAACGCAGTTTGCCCCTTTGAAAGATTGATTGACCCATATGAAAATAACGCAAAAACAAAAGCCTTCCCGGATACGGTTTACCATACTGGCAGCCATCTTTATCAATGTTGTTATCAACTACATGGACAGAAGCAACATTTCTGTTGCTGCGCCCAAAATTAGCGAAGACCTTCATCTTACTTCTGTGCAACTGGGTTATATCTTCTCCTCATTTGGCTGGACGTATGCTCTTTTACAAATACCGGGTGGCATTATGGTTGATTATTTTGGACCGCGCATTTTGTATGCCTTCAGCTTAATCTCCTGGTCTGCCACAACAATAGCGCACGGCTTCGCAAAAGGTTTCGCATCATTAATAGGTCTGCGCATGACAATCGGGATACTCGAAGCGCCATCTTATCCAACCAACAATCGAATTGTTACTACCTGGTTTCCAGATAATGAAAGGGCTTCTGCCATTGCAGTTTATACTTCCGGGCAGTTCATAGGTCTTGCTTTTTTAGCACCTGCGCTTACAACCATCGAGCATTATACCGGATGGAAAGGATTGTTCATTATTACCGGCATCATTGGCATTCTATGGGGCATTGTATGGTATTATTTTTACCGCAATCCGGACGAACATCCACGCATCAACGAAGCAGAATTGCAGCACATAGAATGTAACCGCAGCGGCGCGAATACAATTAAATCAACAAATACAAAAGATGCTTCATTCCAATGGCACGACCTTGTAGAAGTCATCAGCCACAAAAAATTATGGGGCATTTACTTAGGACAATTTGCAGTCAATTCAACACTATGGTTTTTTCTTACCTGGTTTCCTACTTACCTCGTAAAGTATCGTGGTATTAGTTTTATACAATCAGGCTTTCTTTCTTCTGCTCCGTTCCTATGCGCTTTTACAGGCATTTTACTCTCTGGTTTTTTATCCGATTATATGATGAAGAAAGGTGTAAGTACAGGCATTGCCCGCAAGACGCCTGTTATCGTAGGTTTGCTGCTAAGTGTTACTATCATCGGGGCTAACTATGTAAGCAGTTCGGCACTTATCATTTTCTTTATGTGCCTTGCTTTTTTCGGCAACGGCTTCGCTTCTATTACCTGGGTGTTTGTGTCTGCTTTATCACCCAAACATCTTATCGGTTTAACGGGTGGTGTGTTTAACTTTATTGGTGGACTTGCTGCCGTGTTTATTCCTCTCATTATCGGTTATCTGATAAAAGGCAACAGCTTTGCGCCTGCTATTCTTTTTGTAGGTGTGCTCGGTGTTTTGGGTGCGCTTTCCTATATTTTTCTTGTGGGTAAAGTAGAACGGATAGAAACAAAAGAGGAAGTTTTATTACAAAATAAAGTACCGCTATGATCTTTTGTTTTTGCATTCTTTTCATAATTTAAAACATTGATAAATTGCAAGCGAATACAAATAGTAGGGATGAATTCATCAGTTGCGATTGGGGCACTTCTGCTTTTCGGTTGAGGTTGGTTGATGCCCAAACAAAAAATATATTGGCAGAAATAAAATTAAATAAAGGCATCGCCTCAACATATGCCGCGTGGAAAGAAAGCGGGGAAAATAACAGGGTTTGTTTTTACAGCAATTTTATTGCGGAACAGATAAAAGAATTGGAGCAGCAGCGCCATATTGAGTTAGAGAATACTACAATTGTTCTTTCGGGTATGGCATCTTCCAGCATTGGCATGATAGAGTTGCCGTATAAAGGTCTTCCCTTTTGTGCTAATGGGTCTGATGTATTAACTCATATTCTTTCTCCTTCAGAATGCGTAAAAAACAAGCTTCTCATTGTTTCTGGTGTAAAAACAAAAGATGATGTTATGCGCGGTGAAGAAACAAAATTGATTGGCTGCGAAATAGGGGATGAAAAAGAGGAGCAATTGTTTATCATGCCAGGCACACATTGCAAACACATTGTTGTGCAAGCAGGAAATGCAACGCATTTTAAAACCTTTATGACGGGTGAAATGTTTAGCCTGTTAAGCACAAAAAGCATCTTAGCTGCATCAGTTGAAGAAACGAATACAGAGCAGTCAACCGAAGACATTGCATCTTTTAAAAACGGCGTAAGGGAAGGCGCTTCCGGCAATTTGCTGAACAGTATTTTTCATGTAAGAACAAACAAGTTGTTTGATAAATATACGGCAAAAGAAAACTATCATTACCTGAGTGGATTGCTCATTGGCACCGAGTTGAAGGAACTTATACAAAAGCCTTATGCGCGTATAACGCTGGTAGCTAATCAACCATTGACATTCTTCTATTCACAAGCTTTAGGAGCATTGGGATTAACTGTCAACGTGCATCACATAGATGCGGATGAAGCATTGGTAGAGGGGCAGTGCAAACTATTCATGCAGCAATAAAAGAAGTCAAACATTTTGTTGATGAAAGATCATTATAAAAAACATTCAAATACTTAACGGATAAACCATGAAGCCACTAACTATTGTTTTGCCATTGTTCTTATTTGTGTTGAGTTGTAAACAAGCTGATCATACTTCTTCAGCTATGAATGAAGAGGTAAAGAAAGACAGCCTTATTGGAAAGGTAGAATGGTACGACAGCAGTGCCGCCAAAGCAATTGACAGCAATGCAATAATTGATGTAATTGGAAAGGGCTTTTCATGGGCAGAAGGACCTCTTTGGATTTCAGGTGAGCAACGGCTCTTGTTTTCTGATGTACCAGAAAATAAAATCTTCCAATGGAAGGAGGGTGATACGCCACATGTATATCTGACACCAGCAGGATATACAGGCAAAAACAAACGAAGCGGCGAAATTGGCTCTAACGGACTTGCGCTTGACAATGATGGCAGACTGTTGATCTGTCAGTCGGGCAACAGGCAAGTGGCAAGACTTACCACAACGATTGATGCACCAACACCAGAATTTACAACACTGGCTGCTACTTACAATGGTAAAAGATTGAACAGCCCGAACGACCTGGTTGTGGACAGGAAAAACAATATTTATTTTACAGATCCGATTTATGGTTTACCGAAAGGCGAAAAAGATCCTGAAAGAGAATTGCCTTTTGAAGGTGTTTATAAAATAAGCGCGGCTGGTCAATTATCATTGTTGATAGACTCTATTGCAAGGCCAAATGGCATTGCATTTTCAGCCGATGAAAAAACACTTTACATAGCCAGCAGCGATGATTACAAACCTGCCTGGTACTCTTACACGCTTGATGAAAAAGGAAACATCAATAGCGGACATGTGCTATTAGATGCACGCCCATTTGAAGAGAAAGCGGATGTAAGACAAAAGCCCGATGGATTCAAAATCGATAAATATGGAAACATCTTCAGTGCTGGTCCGGATGGCATCAACATTATTTCATCAGGAGGTAAGCGGCTTGGATTGATAAGAGTTTATAAGCGACGCACTTCCAATTGCTCATTCAGCACCACAAAAGATACACTGTATGTTACTGCGAATGATTTGGTGTTAAGAGTAACACTGCATCATTAGTTTTTGTGGGATAAGTTATCTGTTTTTGCACTCAACTCTATAAACAAACTTATCATTTATCACAAAAGAAATCAAAGATGTCAAAGTTTGTTTTTACCTCTTTTTTGCTCAATGGAAAAATCAGATGTTTTTATAAAGACGGCCAATACTGTTTCATTTTACCTTTTACAAATGCAACACTTCTTTGCAATTGCTCAAAACCATCTACGCCGTCTTCAATGCTTATCCATCCATCAAATCCGGCACCTTGTAATAACGTAAGGATAACATCGTAATCAATCAAACCTTTTCCTATCTCGCCATGCACAAGACGTTGTGCATAGCCAGTGCTATTTGTTTCTTCTCTTCGCAAATCTTCAATCGTACCTTCTTTTAAGTAACGATCACTTGCATGCATGGTAACTACACGATGTAATACTTTTTTCAGCAAATCCAAAGGCTCTTCTCCTGCCAACAGTGCATTGCTTGGGTCGTAGTTCACACCAAAAAAAGGATGCTGAATTTTATCTAATAGTTGGCAGAAGATGTTTGTTTTTAATGCAAATTCAGGATACTGCCAGAAATCATCTTTATAGTGATTCTCTAATATCAATGTTATGTTTCTTTGTTCGGCATAAGGCAGACAAGCTTCAATGCAATGGGATGCAAATTCTAAGCCTTCATCCCTTGTCAAATGGGGTCTGTTTTGACCTGAAAGTACACGGCAATAAGAAGCGCCTAAAGCATAAGCCATATCAATGGCGCCTTTTTGTTTTTGCACTTCTTTTTTGCGGAATTGAGCATCCGGATGTGTAAAATCGGGTGAATAGCACAACATCGGAATCACCTTTCCTTTGTCTTCCACCATAGAACGAAATAGAGACCAATTTTGATTGTTCTTCATTTCAAGAAAGCCTGCATACCACTCCAATCCATCCACTTCTAATGTGGAAGAGAGTTCAATCCATTGAGACAATTTCATAGTGCCGTCTTTGCAAAGCGCTTTCATGTAGGCTTTGGGAAAGACAGCTAATTTAGGCATGATGGTAAACGAATTTATTGGGTGGCAGTAGCAGAAATATCTTTGGCAGGATTGCGACCGATGAAAGGATGTTGCTCCAATTCTACTACCTGACCACTGATCGGTCCGCATTCATCGGACAGCCAATACACAGCCGCAGCAGCAATTTCTGAAGGCAATAAAATACGACCTGCTGGCGCATAAATGGGAGCAATTTGCTGATACCAGTTTTGAGGTAAACCATGTTCTTTTTTGCGGATAATTTCATTTTCGGTAAGCACCCAGCCAGGATTGATTTGATTGACTCGAACTCCATTTTCGCGGTGCAATGTATCGCCTAAGTTTCTTGTCATCGTCATCAAAGCGCCTTTAGTCATGCTATAAGCCAGTAAATTGGGTTCACCGCACCAGGCATTTACAGAGCCGATATTCAACACACATCCATGTGTCTTTTGGAGATGGGGCAAAGCTGCTTTGATCAACAATAGCGGAGCATTTACATTTACATCAAATATCTTTTGTAAAAAAGTTTTGTCTGTGGTATGAATGTTTGATGAAGTCACAATAGCAGCATTGTTTACAATGGCATCGAGCTTGCCAAATGTTTGAATGGCGATGTCAACCAAATGAGTTGGAGCCTTTTCATTACTTACATCTTCAATGTGCAAAACAGCATTCTCTTCTCCTAATTGTGATGCCACTTCGCGTCCCCATTCTTCTTCCAAACCATGAACCACAACTTTAGCTCCTTCCCTGACACAACGCACTGCAATGGCTTTGCCAATGCCTGTGGTACTGCCGGTAACAATGATGACTTTGTTTTGCAAACGCATTATTCAACAGGTTTTAAAATGCTTTTTACAACTTCTCCCTTGCGCATTTGCTCAAAGGCTTCTCTCCATGAAATGAGTGACCAAATACCACCAATAATTGGTTTTACCTCAAGTGAGCCGTTTGATAAAAGCGCTATGACTTTTTCCCAGATCACCCAGTTATGGCTGAAGCTGCCTTGCAGCGTTATATTTTTTTGCACGATTGGATCGAGAGAAAAGCCGATTGGTTGCGGGCCCCAACCTACTTTCGTGATGTGTCCGTTAGGACGAACCCAGTCCATTGCATGTTTCAGTGTGATGCTTGCGCCCGCTGCATCAATCACGCAATCGGCACCCAAACCATCTTTTTGTTTTGCCCATATTTCTGCATCGTTTATCAACACATCGCAATGATATTCGCTTGCCACAGCCAATCTTTTTTTGTCTGATTCCAAACCCACAACAGCTACTTCCGCACCGCAAAGCTTTGCCATGGCTGCACACAATATGCCGATGGGTCCAGGCCCAAGAACCACTACTCTATCGCCCGGCTTGACGGGAGAATTCATCACAACCGCGTTGTAAGCTACACAGCAAGGCTCGGTAAGACAAGCTTCTTCAAACGAAAGATGAGATGGAATGTGATGTAAACATCTTTGGGGCACTTTTACAAAACGCGTCATTGCACCATCCACTCCATAGCCAAACCCTTTGCGGTTAGGATCGAGATTGTACAATCCTTGCCGGCTCATGGGATTGCTTTCATTGATTATAGCAGCTGTTTCACTTACCACTCTATCGCCTTCTTTCCATTCTTTTACAAGGCTCCCTTTTTCTACGATAATGCCGCCAAATTCATGTCCTAAAATCACAGGATAACGAACGGGCCAGCTATGACTTGCCATCCATTGGTGAAGATCACTGCCGCAAACACCAATGTTCATTACTTCCAACAATACATCTTCTTCACCGATAGAAGGTTTGGGAACTTCTCTGATTTCAACCGCGCCTTTCTCGGCAGAAAAATTTACCACAGCAGCCGACATTGTGTTCATATACAAAGACTATTGTAAGAGAAGAAGTGTTTTATAAGCAATCTGAATTCAGAATAAATGTAGTGTAAAACGATAAATACGCTACAAGCAATTTTTGTTTTTGCAGGAAAAATAAAGATGGGTTGCTTGCTATCGTAACAAATTTATAAGCCCATATTTTTTCTTTTCTTTATTCACTGTTATCTTGTCCTGATAAACTTTGCTGATGCCATCTTTAGCACAATCAATATTGTTTTTACTGGCGGGTGTTGCAGTCATTGTTGTATTAACCACAAGGTTTAAAGTACATGCCTTTTTTGCATTGATGATAGCTTGTTTTATTACGGGTATCGGTGTGCAAATGCCGGTTGCAAATATCATCAATGCAATGAAAGACGGCTTTGGTACTATCATGCGTTCATTAGCATTTATTATTGTTCTGGGCACTGCACTTGGCGTGATGCTGGAACACACAGGCAGCACCAAAGTAATGGCAGCTTCCATTCTCAAAATAACAGGCGAACGCAATGCTGCACTTGCCATGAGTATCACAGGTTATATTGTTGGACTGCCTGTGTTTTGCGATTCAGGGTTTGTTGTGTTAAGCGGCTTGAATCAATCGCTGGCAAAAAGAACGGGTGTTCCCATCGTCGTAACCGGTGTTTCGCTGGGCACCAGTTTACTGGCAATTCATTGTTTGATACCGCCGCATCCCGGTGCTGCTGCGGCTGCCGGCATTGTTGGTGTTGATATTGGAAGACTGATGCTGGCAGGTATTGCAATTGGAATTGTTCCGATGCTTGTAGCACATGGGTGGGCAAAAGGGGCAGGCAAAAAAACGGCTACAACCATTGAAGAAGAGGCATTGCCCCGCGCAGAAAAACATTTGCCTTCAACATGGCAAGCGTTTATGCCGGTTGTTGTTCCTGTGATACTGATTGCAGTAAAATCATTACTGACAATTGAACACAATGCGAGCATTGCTATAAGTGTTTTTAATACGATGGGCGACCCTGTGATTGCGTTGAGCATTGGTGTACTGTTAACGTTTATAAGCAGTAGAAATTGGAACAAAGATGTTATAAGCAAACTTCTTACTGAAGCTGTTGAAAAATCAGGAAGTATTTTAGTAATTATTGGTGCAGGCGGTGCATTTGGCGCTGTGTTAACTGCAACAAAGCTTGGCAATCATGTAAGCGATAGTGCATCACTTAGCAGCATGGGCATATTGCTACCTTTTTTGATAACCTGTATATTGAAAACAGCACAAGGTTCATCAACCGTTGCCATTATCACAGCAGCGCCAATTGTTGCGCCATTATTACCATCACTGCATTTAAATAGCGATGCTGGTAAACTGCTTTGCGTGCTGGCAATGGGTGCTGGTTCAATGATGATATCACATGTGAACGATGCATATTTCTGGGTCATTGCAAAATTTACCGGCATTGACATACGTACCATGTTAAAAGTTTATACAGTTGCTTCTGTATTGATGGGTATGGCAACGATGCTGATTATTTATTTTTTATCACTCATTGTATTGTAACATGCGCATACTTATCGCGCCCAACAGTTTTAAGAATAGCCTTGATGCAACATCATGTGCAGAAGCCATTGCACAAGGTTTAATGCAAAGCAATTTGCCATGTGAATGCACTCTTTTTCCTGTGGGTGATGGTGGTGATGGCACCGCATTATTACTTAACAAAAAATGGAATGTTGAAACAATACATGTATCAGTGCATGATGCATTGAAAAGACCAATACCTGCCGCTTTTGGTTTTATTGATAAAAACAAAACGGCAATTATAGAAATGGCTGATGCATCCGGATTAAAATTGTTACAGCCTTACGAGCTGAATTCTTTACATGCCAGCAGCTATGGAACCGGTGAAATGATAACGCACGCTTTAGACAGAGGCGCAGAAAAGATCATATTGTGCATTGGCGGAAGTGCAACGGTTGATGGTGGCACAGGCATCTTGCAGGCGTTGGGTTTTCAGTTTTTAAATAAAACCAAAAATGAGTTAGAAGACATTCCGGCAGACTTGATTCGTCTTTCAATGATTGACGATGCTAAAACTGATAAAAGAATCTTCAATTGCGAGTTGATTGTTCTTTGTGATGTTGAAAATATTTTATTGGGTAGCAATGGTGCTGCTGCCGTTTTTGCACCACAGAAAGGTGCAACAGCAGAGGATGTTGTTCGTCTTGAACAATGCCTTCAACAACTGCGCAATGTTACTTATACTCAGAAAGGAATTGACATGAATTTAATAAAACATGGCGGTGCTGCAGGTGGCGTTGCCGCATCACTTGCAGCCTGGCTCAATGCGAAACTGGTAAATGGCATTGACTATTTTCTCCAGGTAACAAAGTTTACAAATGCCATTCAAAACACTGACTTGTTGATTACCGGCGAAGGCAGTATAGACACGCAAACCTTACAGGGCAAAGCACCTTATGGGGTTGCTAAAATGGCAAAAGAAAATAACATCCCAGTGATTGGTTTTGCCGGAAAAATTCCACAGCAAAACAATGATGCATTGAATCAATATTTTGATGTCATGCTATCCATCAACAACGAATCGAATATTCAGGAGGCAATGCTTCACACAAAAGAAAACCTTATGCGCACAGCAACATTATTGGGTAATGTACTGGCTTTGAGAAAATAAGGCAAAAACAAAGGTGTGGCAGTAACTACCCAATTGTCATACAGATACTTGAAAAAGGTTAGATTAAATTAGTGATGATGACAACATTTGCAAACGAATGTTGTACAACATAAGTAGGTATCTTTATTTCAATACCCAAAATGCGCCAGGTTAGAGTGGCAAAAGAATAATCTTCTCTGTAATATTAGAGTAAAGCATTGTTGTTATACGACTGGTACAACAAACAACATTATATTAGCAAGGTCAGCAGAATAATTACATGCAAAAGAAAAGAGGAGTGAATACATAGGTTTATGAACCAGATTTTGATTATAGATGATGAAGAAAAACTAAGACGTCTTTTATCCCGTATTATCAGGCTGGAAGGCTTTGGGGTAGCGGAAGCCAACAACTTAAAAACGGGCCTTAAAATGATGGAACGTGAAGAGCCGGATGTTGTGTTGTGCGATGTAAAACTACCCGATGGAAGTGGTGTTGATTCTATTGCCGAAATAAAAAAGAAACATCCCCTGATTGAGGTCATTTTGCTTACGGCTTATGGCAATATTCCTGATGGCGTGCAAGCCATGAAAAATGGCGCTTTTGATTACATTACAAAAGGCGATGACAATGATAAAATCATCCCTCTTTTACACAAAGCGATAGAAAAAGTTACGTTACAAAAGCGCTTGTTATCTCTGCAAAAACAAATAGGTAACAAATATAGTTTTGATAGCATCACCGGCACATCCAAAGCCATTATAACTGCAAAAGAACTGGCAAAGAAAGTTGCACCCACCGATGCTACCGTATTGCTTACAGGAGAAACAGGAACAGGCAAAGAAGTGTTTGCGCAAGCAGTACACAACGGCAGCAAACGTGCTGATAAAATGTTTCTTGCCATCAATTGCAATGCGTTTTCAAAAGAGTTGCTGGAAAGCGAAATTTTTGGTCATAAAGCCGGTGCTTTTACGGGCGCAATAAAAGACAAAAAAGGATTGATTGAAGAGGCGCACGAAGGCAGTTTGTTTTTGGACGAAATTGGTGAAATGCCGATGGATTTGCAAAGCAAATTGTTGCGAGTGTTAGAAACATCAGAATTTATAAAAGTGGGCGATACAAAACCTACAAAAGTAAATGTGCGTTTTATTGCAGCTACCAATCGCAACTTAAAAAATGAAGTAGAAAGCAACACATTTCGCGAAGATTTGTTTTACAGGTTGAATGTATTTACTATCGAACTTCCACCGCTTCGCGAACGCAGAGAGGATGTGCTTTTGCTGACTGATCTGTTTCTAAAAATGTTTGCCCAAAAAGTAAACAAAAATATAAACGGACTAAGCGAAGAAGCGAAAACGGCTTTGAAAAGTTATGGCTGGAAAGGCAATATCCGCGAGCTGAAAAACATGATGGAACGTGCTGTGATTTTAGAAGATGGCGATACCATTACGATTGATGATTTGCCATTTGAGTTGCGCTTCGCTTCTTCTGAAGATACCGGTTCTTATCATTTGTCTTTTGTTGAAAAACAACACATTCAAAAAGTGTTACAACACACCAATGGAAACAAAACAGAAACTGCCCGCTTGCTGAACATTGGCTTAACCACGCTATACAGAAAGATGGAAGAATATGGGTTGAATAAATAAAGCAAAACCCTATCGTTTTGAAAATGCGCCCTTTCATTTTGAAAGGGCTTTTTGTTTTTGCCCATTTTTATCTTCTGTGTAGAATACATATATCTTATTGGTTCCGAAACATTTAGCCAATAATAAATCTCTTTACTTTAACGAAGGAACGGCTTTGGCAATGAGTAAAGAAATATTGGTTATGAAATCGGTTATTCAAGTGATAAAGAGAAGAATGAATCCCGTAAATCTTACGTCTTTGCTTTTCATCGCATTTTCCTGGTTCGTATTTTTTGTAATTCTCTCTTTCTTTTTGAAGTAATAGCTACCAGTGAAAACTTGTTGAAAGTTGAATAGGTTATTGTTCTATCGGTTGATAATTATTGATAAGTCATGCCCTCCTATCGCAATAAAGTTAAGTTCATTACGCTGATTATCGCGCTATGGCTATTTGCAATTTCGATGGCTTATGCAACAATCTTAAAATTCATTTTCTTTTTCAATACACATAGATAGGTATGCAATTACAAGAGATAGTTATGCTTTATAAACGAAAATTTTTTATGGCAACTTACATTGTCGGTTTGCTGTGTATTTACAGCTATGATACAATTTTTAACAGCTTTGATGATAAACATCGCGAAGCTTTTTTGACAACTTTATTTTAGGAGAGATGCACCTTACTGTTTGCTTTCAAAACAAATACTATGCTTACAATCATTTTAGTTCTTGCGGGCTTAATCTGCTTTTATTTATTCTTTAAGTCAATCGATTTTTTTGAAAAGATTTAGCCCGTTGAATCTCACAATTATGAACAATTAAACTACGGAAATATGTTTCTCTTTCTTTTTATCCTTTCCATTCTGGTATTCATTTACCTGCTTTATGTGCTATTAAAACCCGAAAAATTTTAAATCTTCCAAACAGACAATTATGAATACAGAATTAACAGGTGTAATCGTAACGTTTCTTCTCACTGTGCTGCTCGCATTTCCTTTGGGGAAATACATTTCGAAGGTATTCAGCGGAGAGAAAACCTGGCTTGATTTTATGAAACCGGTTGAGCGTTTCATTTACCGTATAGCAGGCATCAACCCGGAAGAGGAAATGAACTGGAAGCAATTTTTAAAAGCGATGCTTACTATAAATTTATTATGGTTTGTATATGCCTTTTTCATGTTTCTCTACCAGGCGCATTTGCCTTTAAATCCGGACGGCAACCCAAACATGACACCCGATTTAAGTTTCAATACGGCAATCAGTTTTGCAGTAAACTGTAACTGGCAGGCTTATTCAGGAGAAACCGGCGTTACTTATCTCACACAACTCTTTGTAATTGCTTTTTTGCAGTTTGCAAGTGCTGCAACAGGCATCGCTTGTTTAGTGGCTTTGTTTAATGGCTTGAAGAAAAAAACAACGAATAACCTTGGTAATTTCTGGCAAATATTTACCGTAACCATTACCCGGATATTATTACCCATTTCTATAGTTATTGCCGTTTTACTTGCCTTTAATGGCACACCCGCAAGTTATGATGGTAAAGATTCCATCATCACAATGCAGGGCGATACAGTGCAGGTTTCCCGCGGCCCTGCAGCCGGCATGATTGCTATTAAACACCTGGGAACAAATGGAGGTGGCTGGTTCAATGCCAATTCGGCTCATCCTTTCGAAAATCCCAATTATTTCACCAATATGCTTGAAGTGATTGCGCAGGTATTGATTCCGGTGGCCATGATATTTGCTTTGGGCTTTTATATCAAACGAAAAAAATTCGCTTATGTAATTTTTGGTGTAATGACGGTTGGCTTGCTATGTCTCGTGATACCAACAGTCATTACAGAAATACATGGCAGCGCGGCAATTGCTAAAATGGGCATTGTGCAGTCAACCGGCGCAATGGAAGGGAAAGAAGTAAGATTTGGCCCTGCTGCATCCGGTTACTGGAGCATCGTTACCACCATCATTTCTACGGGATCAGTAAACTCTATGCACGATAGTTCTATGCCTATCTCCGGGTTAATGCAATTGCTTGGCATGTTGGTGAATGCCTTTTACGGAGGTTGTGGGGTAGGCATTTTAAACTATTTCATCTACATCATCATAGCAGTTTTTATATCCGGCTTAATGGTAGGGCGAACGCCGGAATTTATGGGCCATAAAGTAGAAGCGCGTGAAGTGAAAATTGCTGCCTTGGTTACATTGCTTTCTGCCTTTCTCATCAAAGGAGGTACCGCCCTGGCTTGTTATGTTTTACTGCATTACGGCAATGCCGATTGGGCAGTTAAACCCAGTGCATGGTTGAATAATCCAGGGTATCATGGCTTTTCAGAAATGCTGTATGCCACTACATCTCAAAATGCCAATAACGGTAGCGCCTTTGCAGGCATTACTGCCAATAATATTTTCTGGAATGTAATGGGAGGCTTTATAATGATACTGGGAAGGTATCTTCCTATCATCGGGCCCATAGCTATCATTGGATTGATGGCAAAGAAAAAATATGTTCCCGAATCTGCAGGTACTTTAAAAGTTGACTCCATTACATTCGGAGCGATGACGTTTGCAGTGATCGTCATTATTACCGCATTGTCTTATTTCCCTCCACTGGTATTGGGTCCTATTGCAGAATATTTCAGCATGCGGTAAGCAATCAAAAAAAGTAATAAAAACAAAGATTGAATGAAGACTGAAGTGATTGAATGATCTCTTCTTTAAATAAAAAATTATGGCAAACAATACATCAAACAGACTGTTCGAGCCTGCCCTGGTAAAAGAAGCGCTCAGGGAATCGTTTGTAAAATTAAATCCGCGCATCATGGTAAAAAATCCTGTGATGTTTACAGTGGAAATAGGCACAGCCATTATGCTGGGCGTATGTATATGGATTTTATCAGGCGAAAAATCGCAGGGAAGTTTTGCTTACAACTTCACCATATTCCTCATCCTTTTTATCACTGTTCTGTTTGCAAATTTTGCGGAAGCGATAGCAGAGGCAAGAGGAAAAGCTCAGGCAAACAGCTTACGAAAAACAAGGGAAGAAACACCTGCCAAATGGATACAAACGGTAGGCGAAATATTTGTGAATGAGATAAAAGTTGTGCCTTCTTCACAACTAAGAAAGGGTGACATCTTTCTTTGCGAAGCGGGCGATACCATACCTATGGATGGAGAAATCATCGAAGGCATTGCTACCATTGATGAAAGCGCAATCACAGGAGAATCGGCACCGGTGATACGTGAAGCAGGAGGCGATAAATCGTCTGTAACGGGCGGTACCAAAGTATTGTCGGATCAAATAAAAGTAGAAGTAACCACTGAACCCGGCGAAAGCTTTTTAGACAAGATGATTGCTTTGGTAGAAGGCGCCTCCCGCCAGAAAACACCGAATGAAATTGCATTAACCATTCTGCTGGCAAGCTTTACCCTGATCTTTTTGATTGTTTGCGTAACACTGAAACCTTATTCGGATTATGCCAATACACACATTACCATTGCTGCTTTTGTTGCGTTGTATGTATGTCTCATACCAACTACCATTGGTGGTTTGTTGAGTGCCATTGGTATTGCCGGTATGGACAGAGCATTGCGGGCAAACGTAATTACGAAAAGTGGTAAAGCCGTGGAGACGGCAGGCGATTTAGATACCTTGCTGTTAGATAAAACAGGCACGATAACCATTGGTAACAGAAAGGCAACGAATTTTTATCCGTCAAACGGAATAGATAAAAAACTCTTTATTGAAACAGCCGTTCTTTCTTCTCTTTCTGATGAAACGCCGGAAGGTAAATCTATTGTTGAGCTGGGAAAACTCAATCCTTCTTCTTTTAATACACAGGATTCAAAATTCATAAAGTTTACAGCCGAAACCAGAAGCAGCGGAATGGATATGGCTGATGGAACAAAAGTGCGTAAAGGTGCGTTTGATTCTATCCGCAATATGGTTGTAAAAGCCGGTCATGTCTTTCCCGCAGAAACAGAACAAAAAGTAAAAGAGATTTCATCAAACGGTGGCACTCCGCTCGTAGTAAGCCGCAACAATATTGCACAAGGCGTAATTGAATTGCAGGATATTATTAAACCGGGTATTCACGAACGTTTTGAACGGTTGCGAAAGATGGGTGTAAAGACTGTAATGGTTACCGGTGATAACCCGTTAACCGCAAAGTTCATTGCCGAAAAAGCAGGTGTAGATGATTTTATTGCCGAAGCAAAGCCGGAAGATAAAATGAACTACATAAAGAAAGAACAACAAGGTGGAAAACTGGTAGCCATGATGGGTGATGGAACCAACGATGCACCTGCACTGGCACAAGCCGATGTTGGCGTTGCCATGAACAGCGGTACGCAGGCGGCTAAAGAAGCCGGTAACATGGTTGACCTTGATAACGATCCAACCAAGCTGATAGAAGTGGTTGAAATAGGAAAGCAGCTGCTGATGACAAGAGGCACGCTTACCACCTTCTCCATTGCGAATGATGTTGCGAAATACTTTGCTATTGTGCCAGCTTTGTTTATCGTTTCCATACCGGGCTTACAAGCGTTGAATATCATGTATCTAAAAAGCGCAGAAAGCGCCATTTTATCGGCTGTTATTTTTAATGCCATCATTATTCCTATCCTGATTCCATTAGCATTAAGAGGCGTGGCTTACCGGCCCATCGGTGCCAGTGCTTTACTCCGTAGAAATTTATTGATCTACGGACTGGGTGGTGTTATCGCTCCTTTCATCGGTATCAAATTAATTGATATGCTGTTAGCCTTATTCATGTAAAAACAAAAATGGTTTATGAAACAATACATTCTGCCTTCTTTAAAACTTACACTTGTTTTTATCATTTTATGCTCTTTGTTATATCCCTTGTTAATAGCCGGCATTGCAAAGTTTGCACCCGGTGGCGGCAAAGGAGAAACAGTAAGTATAAATGGAAAGGTAGTGGGTTATAAACTCATCGGTCAAAAGTTTACGGATGATAAGTATTTCTGGAGCAGGCCGTCTGCTGCCAGTTACAATGCTGCTGGTTCTTCAGGTTCAAACAAAGGGCCATCTAACCCTGATTATTTAAAAGGAGTACAAGAGGGGATTGATACTTTCCTGGTACACAATCCTACTGTAAAAAAACAACAAATACCAACTGAACTGGTGACTTCATCAGGCAGTGGTTTGGATCCTGACCTTTCGCCCCAGGGGGCTTATGTGCAGGTTGCAAGAATTGCAAAAGCAAGAGGCATTTCAGAAGAAAAAATTAATGCCTTGGTTGCTCGGCAAATTCAAAAACCATTATTGGGTTTATTCGGACCAGAAAAAGTAAATGTGCTGCATTAAATGTAGCGTTAGACGGCTTAAAATAACAGATAAAGCAATGAATGAAAAAAATTAGTATTTGATGCTGTTTATAGCAACCATTGCTATGATATACGGTTTGCATCCCAGTCAACAGATCTCAACAAAACAAACAGTTGAGCGCAAAGGCTGACACGCTAACTCCACCGTCTGATCCGTTTTCCTATGGTGATTTTAGCAGGTTGATTGGCAACAACCGACAGAAAAGTGCATTGCTTGATTCCAAGTATTTTACCGGCAGCATGTCGGTAGATGCGAATTATACGCAATCTAATCATGCCCCGATAGACAATACCCGTAGTTGGCTCAACAGCCTTATCACGGGATCGAGAAGTGCAGGTTTCTTACATCGGTATCGGTGGCGATTTCCACTACAATCATGTAAGGGGAAGGTTTATGACACAATTTGGAACGCGTTCTACGGTTGTTCCCAGAAACGACTTCAGCCAATATAAAGGTCAGTCTTCCTTAGTAACGGCTTATCGCCAGATCGGTGAAGCGTATGGAGGTTACCACTGGGATGTATGGCATGGTATTAATCTCGATGCCGGAATCTTTATGTCCTATGTAGGTTTGATGTCTTACAACAACTTTGAAAACTGGGGTTATCAACCTTCTTTTACTTCCGATAATACACCCTGGTTTTTTAATGGTCTCCGCCTGCAAACATTTCCTACCGACCGGTTAAAAGTAGAATTATGGCTGATAAACGGCTGGCAATCGTACGGCAAGTTTAATAAAATGCCAGGCATGGGTTTTCAGGTTAAATGGGCACCGGTAGAGTCTGTTAGCGTTGTGTCTAACGGATACGTTGGAAAAGATGCAGCCGACCAGCTTAAGCGGGTAAGATGGCACAGCGACAACAGCTTTTTGCTGAGATATTATAACAACCCCAAAGCAATACCCGTACGAAAGCAGCCTCCAGCATTACAGCAATATCGGCTTTGAGTATGGTAACGGTGTAACTCCTTTCGGAAACAAGGATGGAACAAGACCGGCTCAAAACTTTATCCGTGCCATGGCGTATCACAGGTTATGGTTTGGCGATAAGTTTGCCTGGACGTTTGGTGGCGGTTTTATGCATAACCCAGGCCGTTACCTTGTGCTTCTTCCAACGGGCGACGCCAGCGTGCTGCCCAACCCAAACAACCCAACTCAAACTGCCGGCACTCATCCTTTCACAGCCAATTCGGTGATAATTTGATGTTGGGAATGGCTTCTATCAACGTTTGATTTTATGCCAAATGATCATATCACCTGGAAATTTGAACTGGTGCATCGCGAGGCGAACGTACCCTACTTTGCTGGGCATGGGGGTGTTACATCGCCGGATGGTTATGTAACTACACCGCTGCCACCCACGTGGACACCAGACTTGGTAAAAGCCGAGTCCAGATATATACTGGCGATGATTGTGCGGTTTTAAAATCAATAGAACAATAGTCATGGAAACGGCAGATGAAATTACAACACAGGTAAAAGAAATACTCGCCACTAAATTAGGAGTACAGATAAGTGCATTGAATGGAAATACTTCTTTCACTGATGACCTGGGCGCAGACTCTCTTGATGTGATGGAAACATTCATGGACATCGAAAAACACTTCAACATAAAAATTAGTGATGAAGAAGCTGAGAAACTAAGAACGGTGGATTCTCTGCTGGACTTTATCAAGAAACAATTGAACTAAGCACATATAACTATAACAAGGGCTGTTGCTTTATTTCATTGCAATAAATAAAGTCAAAATCGATCTTATATTATCAAATAAAAAACTACAAAACGCAATAGCAGAAAACAAAAATCTGCAACTACTAAAAATAAAATGATGTTATGAAAACGTATTTAAAAAGTGCATTATTAGTAAAGTACTTCTTTCAAGTGCAACTATTGATTTAGGCTTTGAAGAAAGCAGAAGAATTTGCATACAACGACGCCAATTACAAATTTTTGGCTTGCCATCAAGCAACTGTATCATTCGTACTCACTTTCAACGTCATAAGTTTACATTCGGTAATGGGGAACACATATTGGTTATGAAGTATTGATGGGTACCTCGATATGGCATGATTATAGCGTATTTGATGGTGAAGATTTTTTGATTGTTGATACAGCCGACTTTTTCCTTTACAGCCAGGTTCGCCAGGTTAGAGAAATGAAATGGCAGACGCAAAAACAAACATTTTACTTTTTTAGTTTGAATGCAAATTCAAATGTTGAACAACTAACGAGGACAAATCTTGAAAATGCGTTTCAATACAATGAGCAATTTGATCATTATTTGGTTTCAACTTTTAAAACGAATGATGAGCTTATGACTTACGATAAAAGATTAAAAAAATACAAGCTTAAATACTTATATGAAGAATTTGAGAAAGGCTCGCTTAAAAACATGTAAAGCATAATTTTTCAATCTCAATTAAGGCAAGCGCTTTCCCGGAATCTAATCATCTGTGTTTTTTTAAAGCACAACAGAGCCCCTTTACTGAAACTGCAATTGTTGTAATTTTTTAAAAGCAAATTCTGCTCTGAAAAAATAGTCGAAAGCTTTTCCTCTTAATTATTTACCGGAATATGAAAATGAGTTATATTTCGATTCTGCACCAATGGTAGCCATCATTTTTTCTCATACTGCGTTTGCTCAAAGGATCTGATAAGTAAGTAATGATTCTATCGTCAGAGCGTTACCAAGTCCACTACAGTCGCCGCCTTTTCCAAGTGGCGACTGGGCAGGCTCGCCGGTTATTAGTTTACCCGCCGATGCGCCAGATTATCCATTACAAAAGGCATTGGGTTTAGCTAATGATAAAAGCAGAGTAAAAATTTATGGCTGGGTTGATCCGTCATACACTTTTAGTACTTCTAAAACATCTAACATACCGGTAGCTTACAATATTATACCTAATAAATTAGAGCTAAGTCAGGCAGTAGTGCGAATTGAAAGGCAACCTAATACCATACAAACTAATTATACAGACTGGGGCTTCCGGCTAAGCAATTGTTATGGTCTTGATTACAGGTACACTGTTGCAAAGGGCTGGTTTAGCAACCAATTTATTAAGAAAAATAACTTATACGGATATGATCCTGTAGAGGCGTATGGGCTTTTGTATCTTCCTCGGTGGCAAAAGCGGTTTCTATGAGTTGGAGTAATCTCTAATCCAACCGATTATAGAAGCGCACCTGGCAGCCAGAAATCACCGTATTCTATTGCAGTCATGTTTTCTTACGATCCATTTACATGTACCGGTGTTATTGGTAAACTGAAATTGAGTAATCAATAGCAGCTTGACGCCGGTGTTCATGGTGGAAACGATATGGCCATCTGGACCAATTCCTCTCATGTTACCGCACAAACTTTTGTTCGTTGGACTTCGATGAGCAACGATAATTCTATTTATGCGGGCATCAATTCATTAGGATCGGGCACTTATAAAAATGGGCATGATAACCTGCAGATGGTATCGGCTGTGTGGGGCTTGCGATTTAATAAAATACTGCACATGATGACGGAATCGTATTACGAATGGGAGAAAGATGCGGCTACGGGCGGATCTGCCTCTTATTGACCAGTAAGATACGGTGCCGGAGGAGGTCCCGGTATTATTATTCCCGGCACTTCAAAAGCAATAGGTGCAGTTAATTATTTTCAGATATTACTATCTGATAAAAGTTATATTTCAATTAGAAATGATTATTTGAATGATATTAACGGTTGGAGAACAGGTTACAAAACTGTATATAGCAGCCACACAGTTGGTTTTGTACATTATTTTACCAATTTGGTTTTTGTAAGACCGGAAATAAGGTATGATCGGAATTATAATAAAAATATTTTGCCCTACGATTTAGGCACAAAAAAAAATCAATTGACCATTGCAATGGATATGATTGTAAGATTTTAAATCAGTTAGCAATCACCTTTTCAACAAAAGTAAAGTGAGAGATAAGAAAGCAGAGATAGCTACAACAGAAGACCTGAAAGCAGCAAACATAATTACGAACATAACAGAAGCTATTGCTATTGTCGAAAGCTCGTATTTCAAATTTGTATACCGTCTAGTGATTAAGCAAATAAAAGAATATAAAGCAATAGTAGCTGTTACAGAAGATACCACATTGGTAGGGTTTTTTTATAATACAGTTTTGCACTATGTAGTATTTACATCGCTTATAAGGTGTATCACATTTCAAAACTTGTATAATTTTTATGATTATAAATGTAAACTTCATTTTATAAAAGCACTTACATCCCTGTTGTGAAAAAGAATAAAGCGTTTTAAAAAAAGTCTTCATGTTTCAAAACATTATAGTTTGCTTTCTTATATTCATCGTGTCTACACTGCTGGCATTGCCGCTTGGTAATTACATGAATAAAATATAAAGGTCGCAAAAGCTTATCGATTTTATAAAGCCGATAGAAACTTTCATCTTTAAAATCTGTATAACCGGCTCAAATGACAATAAACTGAAAGCGACTCACTGCTATGTCATTATCAATTGTGTATGGATGGTGTTTGGCTTCCTGATATTAATTTTTCAGAGACATTTGTTTTTAAATCCCGATGGCAACGCTTCTATGGAATGGAGTTTAGCCTTTAATTCCGCCATTAGTTTTTTAACAAGTACAAACTTCAGCAATACTACGGCGAAAGCGGTGCAACTTATTATCACATAATTTTATTTCAACTTTGTAGGTGGCAAACATCTCTGTGCTTCGTTGCTGTTTGGGGTTGTAGCAATAACAAAAACATGGGAGATGTTTACAACTTCTATACAGTGTCTCTCGCTAAATTCTATGCCTTAGGCTTTATAACGGCTATCTTATTTTTTATAAGCGGCGTTCCTATGACGTTTGAGGGACCACTACAGGTTATCTCTTTACTAGGGGATAGTGTTACGTAGCTACCTATCCTGTAGCCGCATTTTTACCCATTAAAGAATTGGGCTCTAATGGCGGAGGTTTCTTTGTAGCAAACGATGCTCATCCTTTTGAAAATCCTGCCTTTTTCACTTTCATCCTGCATAGGTTATGTGTTTTTATTACCTATGGCATTTGTGTTTTATTGGTTATTATTTACACGCAAAACGCTTCTCTCTTACCTTCTTTTCTTTTTTCTTTTTTTTTCTTTTATTCACTTTTCTTTTTTACAAAAACAATACAAAGAAAGTGGTTGCAGGAAGATATTGTAGCAACCTATACGGTGTCCGCTAATTTAATTAGGCTTTAATTGCGGGAACAATGCAATACATCGGAACTGGGTTGACTTTCATTATAGCTTAAGCAGATCCGGTACTGGCATGTTCCATACATCAAACCCTGGGGTGGACTTTTTTTTTTTTTTTTTTTTTTTTTTTTTTTTTTTTTTTTTTTTTTTTTTTATTTTTTTTTTTTTTTTTTTTTATTTTTAATTTTTTTTTTAAAAAATCTGTATTCAGTTATTGCAGATAACTTTTAGATTTACTGTTTTACAAAATTTATTATTCTTATATCTAAATAATATAATGCTTTATACATTAACGCACGATCCGGTAAGTTGGTTAAGTTTTCGGGTCTTACTTTACGAACTGAATACATTATGGATAAAGATGAATATCTGGGCTTGCAACATGTAATTGCACCCACCCTGTCAGCCAATTTCAGAATTGATAATTTAATCATCATTCCGGAGTCCCTTTTTTTTTTTTTTTTTTTTTCTTTTTTTTTTTTTTTTCTTTTTTTTTTATTATTTTTTTTTTTTTTGTATATATTTAATATTTTCGGTTAGACAATGCAGGCAATAATGTTTTCTATAAAAATGCAAATCAACTAACAAATTCTACCAGTAGTTTCCTTTTAGCGGTAACGTATCATTTAAAAGAACATCATCTATCTCTCTTTTCTCTTTCTTATCTTAGCGTACACTCGTATCTATTATATATAGTTGTGGTAGGTATGCTGTGGTTGCGGTAACAGTTATGTCGTTTGTGCAGGTTTTTCTTCATTCAGTATGGCTCTTGTTGTATTTATATCTACTCAGTCCTGATCGTTGCGCCTTCTTACCTTTTTTTAGGTGTTGCGTTATTGATTAAAAGAAAGATCTTCCATCTATCCAGTCAAAATATCCCGTTCAAAAATTTTTAGCATTACAACAGGTTTCTCTATCATGAAGCTCAATGCCCGACTGTGTTTTAACCGTCACCTTTATGAACTGGTGGTATAATAGAGTTTTGGAGTGGCTAAAAAGGGAGTCTATCTCTTATAAAGTACGTGATTTTGCGAATTTTTTTGTACTTTATTTGTTGTATATGCCTTGTAAAAAAAGAAGAACTTTAGTAAACAGATAAAGCATTTTATGGTAATACCAAACCATACGGGCAATTTTAGTGAAGACGAAGAAAAGCGGGTTGACAGATCTGCCAATGGCAAGCTCAAAATTTATCTGGGCATGAGCGCCGGCGTGGGCAAAAGCTATCGCATGTTGCAGGAAGCGCATAGCCTGTTGCAAAATGGTATGAATATAAAAATTGGTTTTATTGAAACGCATGGCAGAAAAGAAACCCAAGCGTTAACAGAAGGCTTGCCCATCATTCCGCGGAGAGAAGTGTTTTATAAAGGCAAGCGTTTGGAAGAACTGGACGTGCAAGCTATTTTATTACTTCATCCTGAAGTAGTGGTGATTGATGAGCTGGCGCATAGCAACATTCCCGGCAGTAAAAATGAAAAGCGATGGCAGGATGTGCTGGATGTGCTGGATGCCGGTATTGATGTGATTTCTGCAGTAAACATTCAGCACATTGAAAGCATTAACGACGAGGTAAAAAAGATTACCGGCATTGAAGTAAAAGAGCGAATACCAGACAGACTGTTGCAGCTTGCCGATGAAGTGGTAAACATTGATTTGCCGGCTGATGAACTGATAGCAAGGTTAAAAGCGGGTAAGATTTACGACCCTTCGAAAGTGCAACAGGCGCTCACCAATTTCTTTCAGCCGGATAAAATTTTGCAGCTTCGCGAGCTGGCATTAAAAGAAGTTGCCGGGCAGGTAGAACGGAAGGTGGATTATCAAATTACAGCCAGGGGAACACCTTACCGCCACGAACGTTTTCTGGCTTGCGTTTCTTCCAGCCACACCATCGCACAACGCATCATTCGCAAAACGGCAAGACTCGCTTCTTATTACAACAGCAGTTGGTTTGTGTTGTATGTGCAAACGCCAAAAGAAGCAGCCGATAAAATACCGTTGTCTTCACAAAGGCACTTGATTAATAATTTTAAAAATGCAACAGAATTAGGCGGCGAAGTGATTCAAAAAAAAGCGATAAATGTTGCAGCGTCTATCATTGAAACCGTTGCTGAAAAAAACATTACCACCATTTGCCTCGGCAAGCCGCATTTCAATTTGTTTCAAATTATTTTACGAACGAGTATCTTCAACCAATTGCTTACAACACTTTCTAAAAACAATATTGATCTTGTTATATTATCTTAATGACACTTACTGTAAAAAATAAAATCTGGCTGGGCACTCTGTTTTTGTTTTTGCTGCTTTTATTAACCGGCGGTGTTGCTATTTTTTACATGGCAAAATTAAAAGCCAATGCAGAAAACGTATTGCGTGATAACTACGAGAGTTTGTTGTACTGCCACACAATGCAAGTGCAAATGAACAACTTGTCGCAGAACTATAGTGCATCGGTAAAAGAGTTAGAAAAAGCAATGCGGCAGGAGCTGAACGATATAACCGAGCCTGGTGAAAAGGAAGCTGCCAGCAAGCTCAACAATGCTTTGCAAAAATTAAAAAGTGGCGATACATCACAACTAAATGTACAAACCATTTATCAGGAAATTCAAGACATACTCTTCGTTAACATGCAGGCAATAAAACGAAAAAGCGAAAGGGCTGCAACGTCTGCAAAAGATGCGCTTACCATCATCATTTCGATGGGAGGATTGGTGTTTATTGTTGCGTTTACTTTTATCGTTAATTTTCCGTCTGTCATCACCAATCCAATCAACCAATTAATTGATGCCATAAAAGAAATTTCCAACAAAAATTACAAGCACCGCATTCACATTGATAACAAAGATGAGTTTGGCAAACTGGCCGACGCTTTCAATAATATGGCAGAGCGGTTAGAGCATTTTGAAAGCAGCAACCTTAACCAACTGATGTTTGAAAAAAGCCGCGCTGAAGCCGTTATTAACAGTTTGAAAGATGCCAGCATTGGCATTGATAAAAACGACCGGGTTTTATTTGCCAACGCGCAAGCCTTGCAGCTATTGGGTTTGCAGGCCGGGCAGATTGTTGGCAGACCGGTTGAAGAAGTAAAAAAGAAAAACGATTTGTTTTCATTTTTAATGAATAACAACCCAACTACACCGTTTACCATTGTGGTAGATAACCGCGAAAATTATTTTTCAAAAGAGGCGATAGAAGTAGAACAAGCTGATGTAAAAAGCAAAGTGATTGTGTTGAGAAACATTACTTCATTTAAAGAATTGGATGTTGCAAAAACAAACTTTATTGCCACTGTTTCGCATGAATTAAAAACGCCTTTGGCAGCTTCAGACTTAAGTTTAAAATTGTTGGAAGATGAACGCGTAAGCAAATTATCCGGCGAACAAAAGGAATTAATTGATAACCTGAAAAATGACAACCAGCGGATGCTGAAAATTCTGAGTGAGCTTCTCAATATGTCGCAGGTGGAAGCAGGCAGAATTGAGTTGAACATTACAGATGTACAACCGGAGATAATTGTACAGAATGCGATTCTTGCTGTGGCTGTGAATGCGAAAGAAAAAAATATTGAAATAAAAAATACAATACAGTCTTCCCCGCCTTCATTAAAAGCAGATGCAGATAAAACCACCTGGATTCTGACGAACTTACTAACAAATGCCATCAAATATTCATCGGAGAACAGCATCATTGAAGTCAACGTTCAACAAGAGAACGATCGTCTTACATTTTCGGTAACCGATCATGGCCGGGGCATAGAGAAGCAATACTTGCAGCGTTTGTTTGATCGGTATTTCCAGGTGCCCGGTATGAATAAAAAGGGCACAGGTCTCGGCTTGTCTATCTCTAAAGATTTTGCAGAAGCGCAGGGTGGACAAATAAGGGTAGAAAGCGAACTGGGTAAGGGTTCAACGTTTACCTTGCTCATACCCTGTGGATGAGTAAGCTTACGAATGCCTTTTGTTGAGCTTTATGTTGCTTGCATTCGGTAGCACCTTTAGCACTTTGTAGTATCATTCATAAAAAATTCCGTTCACTCGTTAACGTTTTCTCATTTCTAAAAGGATTGAAAAGATTGACAGAACGATGAAATGAATGGCGTACAACGGAAGTACCTTTGCAAGTTGATAGAATTGCAAACATGAGTGAAACAACACATTGGAAAGTGCAGGGCATGAGTTGCACCAACTGCGCGCTTTCCATCGAGAAATATTTAGAAAAACAAGGGCAGAAAAATGTGAAGGTCAACTTTATTGGCGGCGATGTTTCGTTTGATAAAACCGCTGATGTTACTGATGTTGCTTTGCAAAAAGGCATTAGCAGCCTGGGTTATAAAGTGGTGAATGATGAAGAAAAAAAGGGCAAAAACAAACTCTTCTTTGCGGATCATCTGCAACGTTTTTGGTTTTGCCTCATTTTTACCTTGCCTCTTTTGCTGCACATGGTTGGCTTGCACATTCACTGGCTGATGAACTCTTATGTGCAATTGGCGTTAACCATTCCGGTGTTCATTGTCGGCATGGGCTATTTTGGAAGAAGCGCTATTAAAAGTGTAAGCAAGGGCGTGCCCAACATGAACGTGCTGATTACCATTGGCGCCATTGCTTCATTCGTTTATAGTTTGTACGGAACGCTTACTCACCAGGCAGAGCAATACCTGTTTTACGAAACCACGGCAACCATTATCACGCTTGTGTTTTTGGGCAATTGGCTCGAAGATAAATCGGTACAAACCACGCAAACCGAATTGCAAAAATTAGCTGTTTCGCAAAAGCTGATGGCAAACATGATTGCGTATGATGACAAGCACGAAGAGCATGTTTTTCCGGTTGAAAGCAGCAGCCTGAAAGTGGGTGATTTATTGCTCATAAAAACCGGCGAACAAGTGCCTGCCGACTGCAAAGTATTGTGGGGAGAAGCCAGTGTGAGTGAAGCCATCATTACAGGTGAAAGTGCACCGGTTGAAAAGAAGATGAACGATAAGCCTGATTGGCGGCAGCCTTGTGGAAAGGGGAACAATGAAAGCCTATGTTACCGCTGCCGGAAACAACACCGTTTTGAACCAGATTTTACAAATGGTTCGCGAAGCACAAACCGAAAAACCACCCGTGCAGCAACTGGCAGACAAGATCAGCGCCATCTTTGTTCCGGCGGTGGTGAGCATCGCAGTGCTTACGTTTTTAGGCAATTATTTTTTTGCCCATGTTGGTGTTGGCGAAAGCTTGTTGCGCGCAATTGCGGTATTGGTAATTTCATGTCCCTGCGCTATGGGTTTGGCAACGCCCGCGGCCATTGCTGTTGGCTTGGGTAGAGCCGCACGCAACGGTATCTTGTTTAGAAACGCCAAGAGTTTAGAAGTGTTTACCAACATCAAACAAGTGGTGTTCGATAAAACCGGAACACTTACCACCGGCAAGTTTGCAATTGCCCATTTTTCGGTTGTTGACAACGAACAAAATAAGGGCAAAAACAAAACAGCAGTTGCATCATCTCAACACTCACCTCTCACTTCTTACCATTCACTTCTCACCACTCACCATTCACCACTCACTACCGATGATTTCAAGCGCATTGTTTTCTCTCTCGAAAAATATTCAACTCATCCGATAGGAAAAGCGGTTGCTAAAGAATGGAAGGCGAAAGGCGACATCCGCTGGGCGAAGATTGAAGAAATCAGGGGTTTGGGAATGAAAGCAACCGATAAAGAAGGCAACGAATATGTTGCAGGTTCTTACAAGATTGCGCAAGATTTTACAAGTGATGATACGCACAATGTTTACATCATCCGTAACAATGAATTACTTGGCTGGATTGATGTTGCCGATGAAATACGGCCTGAAGCCAAAGAGGTAGTCTCTTATCTTCATAATAAAAACATCAAAACCATTTTGTTAAGTGGCGACAACAAAATGAAGTGCGAACAAGTTGCAAAACAGTTGGGAATTGATACCGTGATTGCAGAACAAACGCCTGAACAAAAGTTGAATGTAATTGCTTCTCTTTCCGCACAACAACCCACTGCAATGGTTGGTGATGGCATCAACGATGCGCCTGCCTTAGCCAAAGCCACCGTTGGCATTTCGATGAGTGATGCCACACAAATTGCAATGCAAAGTGCACAGGTAATTCTAATGAATAACGGCTTGCAAAACTTACCTCTTGCATTGGGTTTGGGCAAGCATACTTACGGGACAATTAAAAGCAACCTTACATGGGCATTTGCTTATAATGTAATTGCCATTCCGGTGGCAGCACTTGGCTTTTTAAATCCTGCTATTGGCGCATTGCTTATGGGTTTTAGTGATGTGGTGTTAGCCATTAATTCGGTAAGATTGCGATGGAAACGGGTTGTGTAAAAACGTTTATTTTAGAGTATGCAATCACCGCTTTCTATTCTTCAGCAATACTGGCAACACACTGCTTTTCGCGGCGGGCAGGAAGCCATTATTCAATCGGTTTTAGATGGAAATGATACGCTGGCTTTGCTGCCAACCGGCGGTGGAAAATCGTTGTGTTTCCAAATTCCGGCACTGCTGAAAGAAGGCTTGTGCATTGTTATCACGCCACTCATTGCGCTGATGAAAGACCAGGTGCAGAACCTTACCAAAAAAGGCATTCCGGCGCTCTGCATTCACAGTGGCATGACACAATATGAAGTGCGCAAAACCTTGCTGGAAGCGGTTTACAGCGATTGCAAGTTTTTATATCTCTCACCCGAACGTTTGGAAACGGCCCTTTTTAATGAATATCTTCATGCGCTCAATATTAATCTTATTGCAGTAGATGAAGCGCATTGTATCTCGCAGTGGGGTTATGATTTTCGCCCTCCTTATTTGCGCATCGCACAGTTAAGAAACAACATGGATTATGATGTTCCGATGTTAGCACTCACGGCATCGGCCACTTCACAAGTTGAAGATGATATTCTTTATCAATTGCACTTCAGTGGCAGACATATTTTCCGTCAATCTTTTGAACGACCTAATCTTTCTTATTCCGTTTTTAAATGTGATAGTAAAATCAATAAGCTGATTGAGATATTGCATAAAGTAGAAGGCAGCAGCATTGTGTATTGCAAAACGCGCAAACGCACAAAAGAAGTCGCGCAATTGTTATCGTATCAAAATATCAACGCCGAGCCTTACCATGCAGGCTTATTGCAAAATGAACGAAATGAAAAGCAACAACAGTGGATAGATAACAACACACGAGTGATGGTTTGCACCAATGCTTTTGGAATGGGCATTGACAAGCCGGATGTAAGAACCGTCATTCATTTTGATGCACCGGATTGCTTAGAAAACTATTACCAGGAAGCGGGCAGAGGAGGCAGAGATGGCAAGCGTGCCTTTGCTGTTTTGTTATATCACAGCAAAGACATAGATGAACTAAAAGCCTTACCAGCAGCACGTTTCCCGTCTATCACGCAAATCAAGGAAGTGTATCAGCATCTCGCCGATTTTTTACAAATACCCGTTGGCAGCGGCGAAGATTTGTATTTTGATTTTGACATGAAAACCTTCATCACCAATTTTCGTTTGGATTCATCGTTGGTGATGTATGTTTTAAAAGCATTGGAAAGCGAAGGTTACATTGCGTTTCATGAGAACATTTTTTTGCCATCAAAGGTTTGTTTTTGCACCGATAAGTTCCTGATTGATGAATTTGAGCGAAGCCATCCCAGGTTAGAGCCTATCATCAAATGTTTGCTTCGCACTTACCCTGATATTTTTGACAATTCCGTATCTGTTTTTGAAAAGCAGCTTGCGCAATTTATGAAAGTCCATGATGATGTAGTGAAAGAACAGTTGCATCAATTGCAAGCCTTTGGCATCATTGAATACAAGCCGCAAAAAGAAACGCCGCAAATTCATTTTCTGCACAATCGTGCGCCGGCAAAATACCTCAACATTAACAATGAAGCGTATCTGCAACGCCGCAACCAATACTTGCAGCGCATAGAAAAAATGTTGGATTATACAACGCTGGAGAATCAATGTCGCAGCCGTTTTATTGCTCTTTATTTTGGTGATGAGAAAGCGGGTAATTGTGGTGTTTGCGACAACTGCTTACAACAAAAAAGCTTGCACATCAGCGAGGAAGAATTTACAATCATCACGCAACATTTGTTACAACACATTCCTCAAAATGGTATTGCCATCAACCATCTAAAACTGGTATCGCAAAATATCCATAAAAACAAATTCTGGAAAGTGCTGAACTATTTGCAACAAGAAAGAAAAGTGAAGAGTGTGGATGGTGTGATTATGCTTGTCTGAACCAAGATTTTATAGGATTTATCTGATTCGTCTGATTGACGTTATGTTGTATGTAGCACATTAATTCTGTCGTTATAGCTTATCAGAAATATTTCCTGATGACTGACCATGATTTTATGCGATTTATCAGATTGACCTGATGACTGGAGACTCATCCTTTTCAAATCAATTCACATCTGCCTAATCAGATAAATCCCACCTATCCCAGTTCAGAATGCCTTCCACCCCTGCGCTGTCAAATCGAAAGTATTGCCACCTTTGGTAAACAATTTTTTGCCTTCTTCGGCAGGCGTAATGTAGCCAATTACACTGATTTCTTCATTCAAAACAATCTTATCGTAATCGCTTTGTTTTAGCGTAAATAGTAACTCATAATCTTCACCACCATTCAGAGCACAAACGGTTGGGTCTAAACCAAATTTATAAGCCGCTTGTCGTGCCAGTTCATGTATGGGTAGTTTCTCTTCGTAAATGCGACAACCTACGTTGCTTTGTTTGCAAATGTGCATCACTTCGCTGCTAACGCCATCACTTACATCCATCATGGCAGTGGGCGTTATATTTTGCTGCTCAAAAAACTGAATAATATCGCGTCTCGCTTCGGGTTTTAATATCCTCCCAACAATGTAATCTTCACCTTCCAAATCGGGTTGTATTTGCGGGTTTTCTAAATAAATTTTCTTCTCCCTTTCTAAAAGGGTCAAGCCTAAAAATGCGCCGCCAACAAAGCCGCTTACACAAATCAAATCGCCGGCCTGTGCGGTGTTGCGTCTTACAAACTGGTTGGGCGTTACTTCACCCAACGCTGTTACAGAAATCAAAAATCCTTTTTGCGAAGCTGATGTATCGCCGCCAATTAGATCAACATTGTAACGCTCGCAGGCTGCATATACGCCTTCATAAAATTCGTTCAATGCTTCTACACTAAACCGGTTGCTGAAGGCGATACTCATCGTTATTTGCGTAGGCGTTGCATTCATTGCATATACATCGCTGAGATTTACAATTACGCTTTTATAGCCCAAGTGTTTTAATGGCGTGTACATCAAATCAAAATGAATTCCTTCTACCAGTAAATCGGTGGTAACAACGGTTTGTTTTCCATAATGGTCAATCACGGCGGCATCATCGCCAATGGCAACAATGGTGGACGCATTCTGAATCTCAAAGTTTTTGGTAAGATGTTCAATCAATCCAAATTCACCCAAGGTTTCTATTTCTGTTCGTTGCGGTTCCATGGTTTTGTTTTTAGCTGCAAGCTGTTAGCTACAAGCTGCAAGCCATGAGTAATGAGATGAGAAGTAAAAAGCAATAAAAAAGGAGCAAAACCAAACTTGCAGCTAACAGCTTGCAGCTTGCTATTCTTCATTCACCCATCTTACTAACTCATCATGAATTTTACCATTGGTGGCTATGATGCCCGGCTGATAAGGATTGTAAACATTGCCCCGCAAATCGGTTACTTTGCCACCGGCTTCTTCTACAATAAGGTAACCGGCTGCACTATCCCAGGCGTTTAATTTGTGTTCGTAAAATCCATCAAACCTGCCGGCTGCCACCCAACACAAATCAATGGCTGCACTGCCCAAACGCCGCACGGGTATGCCCTGGCGAATGAGGCGGGCAAATACATCCAACGGGCCATTTTTCGATGCGAGATACGAATACGGAAAGCCGGTAACCAAGCAACTGGTGCCAACCTCTGTTTTCAAACTTACCCATATCTGCTTTGCATTTAATGTTGCACCATACCCTTTCTCAGCAAAAAAGAACTCACTTAAAATGGGATTGTACACAGCACCCATGATAATCTTACCATCTTTTTCCAAACCAATAGAAACTGCGCAAATAGGAATGCCATTGGCAAAATTTACGGTGCCGTCAATGGGATCAATAATCCATTTGTAAGAAGATTCCTGTACAATTTCTCCGGCTTCTTCACTTAACAAATAATGGTTGGGAAACTCTTGTCTGATGACTTCAAAAATGGCTCTTTCCGCGGCATGATCAGCTTCTGTAACGAGGTTGTTAATGCCTTCTTTATTAGATATTTTAAACTCTCCGTTAAAGAATTGCTTCAACACGGCGGCGCCTGCTTCGGTGGCTTTCAGTAAGGTTTGTTTTAACATGCGGCGAAGATAAAAGAAAGGTTTGAGGAGAAAGCTACGAGTTGTGAGCTATGATCCGCCGCGGTGGATGCAAGCTACAAGCGATGCGCAACAAGTTATGGGGTATGAAGTAAGAGGCTTGGTTTTGCCCATATTTTGTCTATTGATATAAGCCATTGAAGAATGTTCCGTCAGGAACAACAGGTGGGTAGAAAAGAATCGAACCATTAAAATATTTTCGTTCCATCGGAACGTTACTTTGTTTCCTTTATCTTCCCAACGTTGAATACTTCGTTTGTTTTTGCCCGAATGTTGATTGAATATTTGCACAAAAACAAACCATGAGCGATATCAACAATCCCTGGACGATACTTTCCGAGCAAGAAAAATATAGCAACCGATGGATAGAAGTAACCGAGTTTGATGTGCTGAATCCATCAGGAAATAAAGGCATTTATGGAGTGGTGCATTTTAAAAATTATGCTATTGGCGTTTTGCCACTTGATGAAAATATGAACACATATTTGGTGGGTCAATATCGCTTTCCCTTGAATGAATATAGCTGGGAAATACCGGAAGGCGGCTGCCCGCTGGGCGAAGAAAAAGTAGAAGGCGCGCAGCGCGAATTGTTGGAGGAAACAGGATTGAAAGCAAAGCACTGGCAGATGCATATTGCGAGATGCATCTTTCCAATTCGGTTTGCGATGAAGAGGCAACTATTTATGTAGCTACAGGCTTATCGCAACACGAAGCAGTGCCTGAAGAAACGGAACAATTGGTAGTAAAAAAAATGCCGTTTGATGAAGTGTATAGCATGGTACAAAACGAGGCGAAATAACCGATGCCATGTCGGTGGCTGCCATACTGCAAACGAAGCTATTACTGTTAAGCGGAGATTTACAAGTGCATTATCAATCGGTAGAATAAGAATGGCTAAGTTGTTTTATCAATGTGAATCTGATAACTGTGCAACAAGCCTTCAACGCTGCTGAATGAAAACTTTGCTTTTTTGATTTTGTTTGAATCCGGAGCAATCGAATAACCAAATGAAGTTCGCAGATCCGCACTTTCAAGGATGGTATTTTCAAACTTTGCATTGCTTAAATCACAGGCGTTGATAACAGCACTTGTTAAGTTGCAATCGGTAAAATCAACTTCGTTTAGAATGCAATTCTTAAAAATCGTTTTTTTAATTTTCGTGCCTATGAAAGATGAGTGATTGAGTATGCAATTGTCAAATGTAAAAGAGAGACCAAACTTGTTGCAATTGTAAAAAAGAAGCCCGATCATTTTACAGTCTGTAAACGTTACATCTCTAAATGTTGTTTCAATGAGAGTAACGAGGCTTACATTAGAATGATCAAAGTTGCAATCTATAAATTTAGCATGAGAAAAATCTGCGTTTGAAAAATCGCAATTGCTGAATACACAGTTCTCATACTCACTCCTTTGAAATGACACGTTGGAGAAATTGGTTTTGTGATATGTTTTATTCTCAACAAACAACGATTCAATTTTACAATTTCTGTCAAAAGGCAATTGGATAAATGATTACCTGTTCATCAGCCAGTCTTTTACTTTATCAAAATCAGCTTCCATTTTGATGCTCCTTTTTTCCTGCAAAAACAAACCTTCCGCGCTGTCAGGAATCTCTACTTTTTTACCGATGGCTTCTTCTACAACATCGGGAAACTTTACCGGATGCGCTGTTTCTAAAATAAACCCTTTGCCTTCATTGCTCCTAAAGTAATCTTCCAAAGCTGTATAAGCAACGGCACCATGCGGGTCTAAAATATAACCGTAATGTTTGTAAACATTGCTTATCGTTTGCTTTGTTGTTTCATCATCAACTGAAGCTGCGCTGATTACTTTTTTTAACTGCGGAATTTCATGTTTAAAAATCTGGAGGATGCGAATAAAATTACTTGGATTGCCGACATCCATCGCGTTGGAAACCGTTGCCACAGCAGGCTTCGGCTCGAACAGCCCATTTTGTAAGTAGCGATATACCACATCATTTGCATTTAACGCAGCCACAAAGTGTTGCACCGGCAAACCAGAGATATGTGCCACTATTCCTGCACAAATATTTCCAAAATTTCCACTCGGTACACAAACAACCGGCGGCTCATTTTCTTCCCATTGTTGCAATGCAAAGAAGTAATACATCTGCTGCGGCAGCCATCTTGCAACGTTGATAGAATTGGCAGAAGTCAATGATAATTTTTTATTTAAATCATCATCAGCAAAGGCTCTTTTTACGATGGTTTGGCAATCATCAAAGTTGCCATCTACTTCCAACGCGGTGATGTTGTTGCCACATGTTGTTAATTGCAATTCCTGCACCGGGCTTACTTTTCCTGAAGGGTATAAAATAATAACTTCAACGCCATCAACGCCCAAAAAACCATTGGCAACGGCGCCGCCAGTATCACCTGATGTTGCCACCAAAACCGTTGTCGTTTTGTTTTTGTTTTGATTGAAATAACCGAGGCAACGACTCATAAACCTTGCGCCCACATCTTTAAACGCAAGTGTTGGACCATGAAACAATTCAAGCGATGAAATGCGATCGTTGATAGCAACAAGCGGAAAATCGAAATTCACCGTTTCGCTTACAATTTCTTCTAATTTGTTAGTGGGCAAACTGCCTTCCACATACGGCTTCATCACTTCCACACCCAGCTCTTCCTTTGAAAAATTCTTTATATTTTTTATAAGATGAGACGGCAACAAAGGAATGGTTTCCGGAAAGTACAAACCTTTGTCCGGTGCTTGTCCATGCAGCGTGGCTTCGGCAAAAGAAACAGGTAGCGATTGACGATTTAGACTATAATAATTCATTCAGAAAAGAAAAAAGGTAAAAGTAAAAATGCAAAACAACTGACTATTAACCATTAAAAATTAACCATCATTCAACGGTAACGCTTTTGGCTAAATTGCGCGGCTTATCTACATCAAAGCCTTTGGAAACGCCGATATAATATGCCAGCAATTGCATGGGAATGACACTTAACATGGGCGCCAGTATTTCATCGGCTTCGGGAACAAAAATAACATCGTCGGCAATGGTTGGCACCACTTCATCGCCTTCCGTTATCACCGCAACCACTTTGCCTTTGCGGGCTTTTATTTCCTGCATGTTAGAAATGATTTTTTGATGGTATTCATCTTTCGTAGCAACAAACACAACCGGCAACGTATCATCAACCAAAGCAATAGGCCCGTGCTTCATCTCAGCTGCCGGATAACCTTCTGCGTGGATGTAAGAAATCTCTTTTAGTTTTAAAGCTCCTTCCAGTGCAATAGGGAAATTATAGCCTCTGCCGAGATACAAGAAGTCGTGCGCATCCTTGTATTTTTCGGCAATTGTTTTGATGCTTTCCACGTCTTTTAAAATAAGCGCAACCTTATCAGGAATGGCTTCCAATCCGTTACATAAAACATCAAATCTTTCTTTGGATAACGTGCCCTTTGCAAAGCCGATTTTTAAAGCAATCATCGTTAATACAGCCAATTGTGCAGTGAACGCTTTCGTGCTGGCAACACCAATTTCAGGACCGGCATGTGTGTAAGCGCCCGCATGTGAAAGCCTTGCAATAGACGAACCCACCACATTCACCACGCCCAAAATAATAGCACCTTGTTCCTTTGCTTTTTCAATGGCAACGAGTGTATCTGCGGTTTCACCGCTTTGCGATATAGCAATAATCACATCGCCTTTGTGCACTACCGGATTGCGATACCGAAACTCCGATGCATACTCCACTTCCACCGGAATTCGGCAGGTTTCTTCAATGATGTATTCAGCTATTAAACCTGCGTGCCAGCTTGTTCCGCAGGCAATGATAATGATGCGGCCGGCATTCATAATTTGGTGCTCGTATTTTTCAATGCCGCTCATTACAATCTTATTATCATGCAAATCCAAACGTCCGCGCAAACAATCAAAAATGGTATCGGGCTGTTCATTTATTTCTTTCAGCATGAAGTGTTCATAGCCGCCTTTTTCAATTGCCGCCAGTTCCATATTTAACTTTGTGATGAACGGCGTTTGCTTGTCATTGCCCAGATTTTTCAACACTAGTTCATCCGGCTTTACAATAGCAATTTCATAATCGTTTACATATACCACTTCCTTTGTGTATTCAACAATGGGCGAAGCATCAGAAGCCAAAAAATGTTCGTTCTTTCCAATGCCAATCACCAGCGGACTTCCCTTGCGTGCCGCGATGATGGTTTCAGGCTCATTTTTATCCAACACCAAAATGCAATAGGCACCCACCACGCGCCGCAATGCTGTGCGGATGGCGTCTTCCGTTGAACATTGGCTGTTGACTTTTATATCTTCAATAAAGTTGATAAGCACTTCAGTATCGGTATCACTTTTAAATGCGTAACCTTTCTTAATCAGCTCGGTTTTGATTTGCGCATAATTTTCAATGATGCCGTTGTGAATGATAGCCAGGCTGCCACTTTGTGAATAGTGAGGATGCGCATTGCGGTCGCTTGGCTCGCCATGCGTTGCCCAGCGTGTATGACCAATGCCGATGTGGCTATGCAAATCTTTACCAATTACGTCATTTTCCAACTCAGCAACTTTGCCTTGCTTTTTATACACTTTTAAACCGCCGTTCAGCAAAGCCACGCCGCTGCTATCATAGCCGCGATACTCCAATCGTTTCAAGCCTTTGATAACAACCGGGTAAGCTTCTCTGCTGCCTACATAACCAACAATTCCGCACATAATAATTTATTTAGAGAAATGATAAAGTTTTCATCTTTACAAAAAAATCAAACAAAAATATGGGGATTGATTTCAACTGCAACAATGATTATCTTTTGGAAGATGATTTTGTATTGTTGCGACCGCTGCAAAAAGAAGATTTACAACACCTTTTACCGTATGCTTTGAATGAACCTTCTTTATGGAATTTTTCTTTAAAAAACCCTGCGGGTGAAGATGGAATGAAACAATACATAGCCGATGCCTTAACAGCCAGAAACGAAGGCAAAGAATATCCGTTTATTGTGTGGGATAAAGCATCGAAGCAATGGGCAGGCAGCACGCGCTTTTACGACATCCAATTGCAAAATGGAACATTGCAGCTTGGCTATACATGGTACGGCAAAGCCTTTCATGGCACGGGTTTGAACAAGCATTGCAAATATTTATTGTTATCGTTTGCTTTTGAAGATATGAGCATGGAACGGGTTGAATTTCGTGCTGATGCCAACAACGAAAGAAGCATTGCCGCTATGAAATCTATCGGCTGCACCGTGGAAGGAGTTTTGCGAAGCAATGTACCCACCTTCAGCGGCAGACGAAGGAACAGTATAATCCTGAGCATTTTAAAAGACGAATGGCTTGGTGGCGTGAAGGAACGATTAAGAGTGAAACTAAAATAAGAGTTGCCTTATCATAATAAATCTCATATACTCTCTTTAATATCCTGCATCAAACGCTTGGCAATGTTATCGGCAGTGGTTTCAAAATGGCTTTCTGCATAAATGCGAATGATAGGTTCGGTGTTGCTGGTGCGCAGGTGTACCCAGTCGTTATCAAACTCTATCTTCAAACCATCATCTGTGTTGATAGGATTGTTTTTGTACTTCTTTTGGATTCGTTCAAAAACGGTGGGCACGTTTACATTTTGTTCCAGCTCAATTTTATTTTTTGAAATAAAATAATCGGGATAATGACGACGCAGTTGCCTGATGCTTTTTCCGCTTTTGGCAAGAAGGCTTAAAAACAAAGCGATACCAATGAGCGCATCTCTTCCATAATGCAAATCAGGTACAATAATGCCACCGTTTCCTTCACCGCCAATTACTGCATCCACGGCTTTCATTTTGTTTACTACATTCACTTCGCCAACAGCGCTTGGGTAATATTCACCACCGTGTTTTAGCGTAATATCTTTTAAGGCGCGTGTTGAACTCATGTTGCTTACAGTATTTCCTTTTTTATGTTGTAACACATAATCAGCTACTGCAACCAGTGTGTATTCTTCGCCAAACATGCTTCCATCTTCACACACAAAACAAAGCCTGTCAACGTCGGGATCAACTGCAATTCCAAGGTTAGCGCCAAGCCTGTTCACTTCTTTGGAAAGTTGCGTAAGATGCTGTGGCAATGGCTCAGGATTGTGAGCAAATCTGCCGTTAACTTCATCATTCAAAACGATTATGTTTTCAACACCCAATTGTTGTAACAAGAGAGGAACTACTGTTGAGCCGGTGCTGTTAATGCCATCTACCACAATTTTAAAACCTCGCTTTTGTATTGCTTCTTTATCAACCAACGGATAAGATACAACGGCTTCAATGTGTTTTTGCAGATACGTGTTGTTGGCTGTTGTGATGCCTAATTTATCTACAGTAACAAAGCTAAAATCCTCGCTGGCAGCCAGTTGCAGCACTTCCTCGCCATCTTCGCCATTGATAAATTCGCCCTTTTCATTCAACAACTTTAAAGCATTCCATTCTTTAGGGTTATGACTTGCGGTGATAATAATACCACCGGCTGCGCTTTCCCAAACCACCGCCAGCTCTACGGTTGGCGTGGTACTCAAACCAACATCAATTACGTTCAGGCCCACAGCATTTAATGTGCTTACAACAAGGGTTTGCACAAGGCTGCCGCTGATGCGCGCATCTCTGCCCACCACAATGGTTTTATTGGCATGTTGCTGCCTGCAAACCCAGGTTCCATAAGCGGCTGTAAATTTAATAACATCTAAAGGCGTAAGGTTGTCTCCGGGCTTGCCACCGATGGTTCCACGTATCCCGGAGATGCTTTTTATTAATGCCATTTGCAGTTGCTTTGATAACAAACATAAACTAAAATTTATTTTGAAAGGCAGTACAGTAAAGAGTTTTATCAACAGAACACAAATTGAAATGCTAAACAGCAAATTAAAAGGATGTCAATACCTTCCCATCTTATCTTCGCAATGAATAAATGAACAAAAACAAACGTGTTCAATAAGTTTGTTTGAGTCATTAAAAAATGTTTGCTTTTACACTGTTTTATAATTTCTCTGAGTTTGTTTTCACATCATAAATGATAACAATGAAAAGAACCATTAAAAAGGTAGCCGTATTGGGAAGTGGCATTATGGGTTCGCGCATTGCCTGCCACTTTGCGGGCATTGGTGTGCAAGTGTTGTTGCTGGATATTGTGCCGAAAGAGGCAATAGAAAATAACGACAAAAACAAACGAAACAAGATAGTGAATGATGCGTTGCAAACAGCTTTGAAAAGCAACCCATCGCCGGTGTACGATAGCAAAGTAATAAACAGAATTACCACCGGCAATTTTGAAGATAACATGAAAGACATTGCTACCTGCGATTGGGTGATCGAAGTAGTGGTTGAACGGCTCGACATTAAGCAAAGCGTGTACGAAAAAGTAGAGCAGCACCGCAAGCCCGGAACATTGATTACCTCCAACACATCGGGCATACCCATTTACATGCTTGCCGAAGGGCGAAGTGAAGATTTTCAACAACATTTTTGCGGCACGCACTTCTTCAACCCGCCGCGTTATTTGCGGTTGCTGGAAATTATTCCTACCGAAAAAACAGAGAAAAGTGTAGTTGATTTTCTCATGCATTATGGCGATGTATTTCTTGGTAAAACGACTGTGCTTGCCAAAGACACACCGGCGTTTATTGCCAATCGTGTAGGCGTGTTTGGAATCATGAGCATCTTCAACAACATGCAAAAGTTAGGATTAACGGTTGATGATATAGATGCACTTACCGGACCTATCATTGGTCGCCCCAAATCGGCTACGTTCCGTACTGCTGATATTGTGGGCATTGATACGCTCGTAAAGGTTGCCAATGGTGTTGCCGAGAATGCGCCCAACGATGAATCAAAAGATATATTTCAGCTTCCAGCATGGCTGGAAAAACTCATTGAAAACAAATGGCTCGGTGATAAAACCGGCGGTGGGTTTTTTAAGAAAATAAAACTACCCCTAACCGAAGGAAGTCCTGAAGAAAGAAAAAGCGATACCGAAATTCAAACCCTGAATTTGGAAACGCTGGAATATGCGCCACGCACCAAAAAAAAGTGGGCAACGGTGGAAGCGGCAAAGCCAATTGATGATGTAAGAAAACGATTACCAATGCTGGTTACCGGCACTGATAAAGCGGGCGAATTTTATCGGCAGATGTTTTATTCCCTGTTCTCTTATGTTGCCAACCGCATTCCCGAGATCAGCGATGAACTCTATCGCATTGATGATGCCATGATGGCTGGCTTTGGCTGGGAAGTAGGCGCGTTTGAAACCTGGGATATTATTAGGCGTTGCTAACACCGTGAAAGCTATGCAGGATGTGGGTTACATCGTTGCGCCGTGGGTGGAAGAAATGTTGGCAAAACCAAACCCTTCTTTTTATAAAACCGAAAACAACAAGCGGCTGTACTATGATGTTGCAACTGGAACTTACAAGCCGGTTCCGGGCAGTGATGCGTTTATTGTTTTATCGAATTATAAAGACAAAACAGTTTGGAAAAACAGCAATGCAGCTTTATACGATATTGGCGATGATGTGCTGGCGTTGCAATGGAACACAAAGATGAACAGCATTGGCAGCGAAGTGCTGGAAGCGGTGAATAAAAGCATTGATTTTGCAGAGAAAAACTATAAAGGTTTGGTGATCGCCAACGATGGCGCCAACTTCAGTGCAGGCGCAAATGTGGGAATGATTTTTATGTATGCTATCGAAGATGAATTTGATGAGTTGGATTTTGCTATCCGCTTCTTTCAAAAAACGATGATGCGTGTGCGGTATTCATCCATTCCTGTGGTAGTTGCACCGCATGGTTTGGCATTGGGCGGCGGTTGTGAAATCACGCTTCATGCCGATGCCGTTTGCGCTGCGGCTGAAACCTACGCCGGTTTGGTGGAAGCGGGCATTGGCGTAATTCCCGCGGGTGGTGGCACCAAAGAATTTGTATTGCGTGCGGCTGATGAAATGCACGAAGATGAACCGGAAACCATCACTTTAAAAAATCGGTTTCTTACCATTGCCACGGCGAAGGTTGCCACTTCTGCTTTTGAAGCGTACAATTTGGGCATTTTAAAAAGAGGCAGGGATGAAGTGGTGGTGAACTTAAGCCGCCGCATTATTGAGGCAAAACAAAAAGTGTTGGAACTAAACAATGCCGGATATACGATGCCTGTGCAGCGCAATGATGTTAAAGTGTTGGGACGTTCTGCATTGGGTGCATTATATGCAGGCATCAACGGAATGCAACGCGCCGGTTATGCTTCGGAACATGACGGCAAAGTAGCGCGCAAGCTTGCGTATGTAATGTGTGGCGGTGATTTAAGTGAACAAAGCTTAGTGAGCGAACAATACTTGTTAGACTTAGAACGTGAAGCGTTTTTATCGTTGTGCGGCGAAAGAAAAACATTGGAGCGGATACAGCATTTGTTGAAGACGGGAAAGCCATTGCGGAATTAGGAAAAACCAATTATTTACAACCAAACGGAATGAATACTTCACCTAATAGATATGATTCGATTGAGAAGCTGATTTTCGACGAAGGTTTACGGATTGAATCTTTACAAATCAATCCTGATAAGGATAGTATGTGTATTTATTTAAGCAATGGTCATTTTCTGAATATTCGTCTTTCCCGGTTTGCAACTTTACAAAATGCAAGTTTTGAATAGTTGCAAAAATTTAAACTTATTGCAAACGGAACTGGCATCCATTGGCAAGACTTGGATGAAGATTTGAGTTTGAAAGGTTTTTGAAAGAATTTTTAGTGCAAAAAATTAAGGGAGAAAAAGAGTTGGTGATTGGGTGAAAACCAGTTATGTGTTCTTCCCGGGTTTTTGGTATGGAACCTCCGATATGAAGGACAACTTCTTTAACGCACCGTCCCTGCGGAGACGGTGCGGGAACGTCAATGAATATTCTGATTAACGTAATCGGCTTGCTGCCGCAGCGGCAATAGCGGTTCGTCAGCATAGATAAAGATATACAGTTCATTTGAAAAACTGATGTTCAGCTGAGATTCGTCGCCCCGCTATGGCAGCAAACCACTTGTTGCAAGCAGTTTTTGTCATGCTGAACCATTGGTTTGTAAGTCGTAAAACTTTTTTGTTGACAAGTTGATTTTAAACTGAAAAAAGCAGTTACCTCCATCTTCAACTTGCATAATTTCAGTTTGCCATTTGTCGCTGCCAAGAGTCGTACATAAACAATGAACCCATACTACTTTGTCGCCTTTCCTATTTTTTGCAGCAATTATCTGTTTTCTGTAATCATATTTCTTTAAGTCAATGCTATAACGTTTATCGTTCTTGTCTAACGAGTTATTATAATCGGTTACACAAGCAATTAATAAACTGTCAATATTATGAATGTCTTCTTTTGTCAAAGTTGCTGGTTTATATGAATTGTCAAATATGTAATCATTCTTTTGGTCAAAGGGTAGTATTGCTGTCTTTAAAGTGTCGGGTTGAATCCTTTGTCCACCTTTAATCGGTTGAACATTATTTGCATTTTGAGGTTCGTCACAAGAAGTGAAGGGACTTGTCAACAAAAAAGCAAATATCAATATAGTTATGAAGAAACGTAATGTCATTTTATATTGCTTGCAACTCTCAAATATACGCAACTCCTTTAAATACTACTGCGCAAATACAACAGCATGCTGTTGTATTTGCGCAGTAACTGAAACCTTTCAACACAATCGTAGTCTTTGTTTTCACCACAAAAACAAAAACACTCCATCACAATCAAAATCCTTACTTTTCGTTTCCTCATTTTTACTTATGCTATCAACTATTGACATACTGATTATTGCTGCCGGAATTGTTGTTGCCATTGTGGTTTGGCTTATTACAAGAATAACCTACAAAAACAAACTTTCATCAGCCAACGAAAAAGTATTACAGCAAGAAAACCTTATCGCACAGTTAACCAATAACGGCAATGAACTGCAGTTGCATAAAGAAAACTTATTGCAACAAGCTGCTAAAATGGAAGGCTTCCTGCAATCGCTCAACGAGCAATGCAACGGCTTGAAAAAGTACCAGCGCGACAATGAAATTTTAAACAACCAGCTGATTTTATACAAAACCAAATTTCATGCGGCAGAAGAAAAATTAGAAGTGCAAAAAGCCGAACTGGAAATGATTGGCAGCCAGTTTACGCATCAGTTTAAAACGCTGGCGCAGGAAATTCTGGATGAGAAATCGGCAAAGTTTACAGCCCTGAACGAAGAGAAAATGAATGCGCTCATCACACCGCTCAAAGCGCAGTTGGGCGAGTTTAAACAAAAGGTGGAAGAAACGTACGACAGGGAAAGCAAAGAACGGTTTTCGTTGGGAAAAGAAGTGCAACGCTTAATTGAAATGAGCCAGAAAGTAAGCGATGAAGCGAACAACTTAACCACGGCTTTGAAAGGCAATGTAAAGATGCAGGGCAACTGGGGCGAAATGATTTTAGAAAGCCTGCTCGAAAGCAGCGGTTTATCAAAAGGGCGCGAATATTATGTGCAGGAATTTATTCGCGACAACGCTGGCAACATCATTAAAGATGAGATGGGCAAAGGCTTGCAGCCCGATGTAATGATTTATTATCCCGACAACCGGAAGATTATTATTGACAGTAAAGTATCGCTCATTGCCTGGGATGAATACATTGCCTGCAGTGATGTGGCAGGACAAAAAACTTGTTTGAGCAATCATGTCCGTTCAGTGCGTTTGCACATTGAAGGATTAAGTAAAAAAGAGTATCCGCGTTATGCTGCGGCGTTGGATTATGTGCTGATGTTTGTGCCCATTGAGCCTGCTTTTTTAGAAGCGGTAAAGCACGATACCACGCTTTGGAAATTTGCTTACGACAAACGCATTCTAATGGTAAGCCCAACCAATCTGTTTGCGGTTTTGAAAATTGTTGCCGATTTATGGAAAGTGGAACTGCAAAACAAACATGCCATTGACATAGCCAACAAAGCCGGTTTGCTGTACGATAAATTTGAAGGCTTCATCTCCAACTTTGAAGCCGTTGGTAAAAAAATAAATGAAGCGGGCGATTTGTATTTGCAGGCATTAGGTCAATTGAAAAACGGCAACGGCAATGTAATGCGAAAAATAGAAGAGCTGCGCAAGATGGGCGCTATCACCAAAAAGCAATTGCCGGAGCGTTTGCTTGATGAAGAGTAAGGTTTGTTTTTGCACAAAAACGTATGATGGAAAGATATAGTATCATAGGAACATAAGAAAAGCACAACTTGTCCCGACTCGTCGGGATAGAGAAATCTATGCGAAACCTATGTTCCTATGTGTTTCAAAAAAGCTATCATACATGAAACAGAAAATTTATAAACATACTCTCTCCTTTCATTCTTTCGTTTCTTATTTTACAAAACCGATTTCATGCACAAGTTTGTTTTTATGGTATTTCTGTTCTCCTTTGTTATCGCAAAAGCGCAGGATGATGTGCCCGATTTGCGCAGCCGGAAAGACAACTTTAAAAAAGTGAGTGGAGAAAGACATCCGAAGTGATGCGGCTACCTTCACAATGTCGGGCATTGATGAAGGCGTTGGCAAGCTTCCATTACTTTTAATACCTGTTACAGCTTACAGTAAAAACAGTATTCACTTCGAAGGCAGCGGCATCAGCGTAACCATCACCGCAGGCAACTTTGAGACTGCTAAGCACAAGCTGTTTTATTCAGATAAATATTTGATCAAAATTGATAATAAGCCTTATTACGGGCGTTACACCGAAGTTCCCAAATACAATATCTCCAATGTTCAGGTAATGATTGGCAATGATTCGGTCCTCATTCCGAAAACCGCATATTTTGATTTGTACAATCCTGCCTTTACTTACACCGATGGTTCGAAAGTAAAAACCTTTGCCGGCGTATACCAAAGTGCCGATAAAAGAAGGGTTTACATTTACATGCTCAACCGCGATGAATTGGGCAGCTATGAAGTAACCTGGGTGATTGGGGATAAAAAATATGTGAGACGAATTGTTGATTTTGGATTTTTGAAATAAAAGTTTTTGCCACGAAAACATGAAGGCTCGAAGAATCTCATTTCAAACAACAAATAAAAAAACGCTGACAGGATTTCAAACCCTGTCAGCGTTTTTTATTTATTATTCCTTGTGCCTTCGCGTTTTTGTGGCAAAAACAAATCATCCCGGGTTTACGACATCTGTTCCGCCAGGATCGGCATTGGTGTTGGCCTTGCGCTTAAATAAGTTGTTATCAAACTTACCAAAACGGTAGTTGATATTAAACCTTACTACCTGCGGATCTCTGCGCCGCCACGAGATTTGATTGAAATAATTGGTTGCTGAACTATACGATTCAGAATAGGTTTTGTAAACAAATGTGCGGGCAAAATCATTGATGCTGATGGTAGCCGCTAACACTCTTCCCTTTTTAAAATCCCATTCTTTACGAACGGCAGCATCGAAGCTATAATTCGGGAAAGTGTAACCTTGCGCCGATGTGGGTGGGGGTCCGCCCCAGCCACCGCCGCTTCCGCCATTACGCGCACTGCCGGAAGAAGCCGGCAACACGGTTTTCGACTGGTAATTGCCCGATAACTGAATAGAATAGCCATGCTTGAATTTAAAGTTGTTGTTCAACTTGGCAAAATAACTCCAAAGCTGTTGAGAAGATACTACACCTTTCAAATCGCTGCCGCCTTCAATTTTTGAATTGAAGAAATTAATGTTGGCAGTCAAATCCCAAAATTTGGCAATGGTAATGCGGTTGGTAATCTCCAAACCATAAGCGATGCTGCTTTGCGCATTGGCATACGTGAAGAAGTTAACGCTGTCAGATTTGTTGATGGTAGTATCAGGATTAGCGCCCCTGTAAAAATAATTGGTGATTAAATCGGTGCTGTGTTTATAATAAACCGAAACCAATAAATTCGCTCCTCTGCCGTACAAATAGCTGTAATTCACTTCAAATGAGTTGGTAAAAGAAGGACGCAAATTTGGATTGCCGACTGATAAATTCAACGGGTCGGTATTGTCAATAAACGGCAGCAACTGCCAGAAGTTCGGACGATTGATCCGGCGTGAATAATTCGCCTGAAAATCCTGCCCGTCGGCTATCCGGTAAGTAATAAAAGCACTTGGGAATAAGCTGATGGGATAGTTGATTTTAAACGCAGAATCCTTACCCAGCAAGGTTCCGTTGTAGTTCGAGCTTTCAGCACGTAATCCAAGCTGGTAGTTCCACTTCTTTGCTTTTAAGCTAAAAGTGCCGTACGCTGCGTACACCTGGTCGCTGTATTTGTACTGACTGCTGATATTGGGCAAAGGAATGAACGGGCCATCTTTGCTGAATGAATAAAACTGGTTGTTCTCATTTAAAAAATTGCGGATGGCAGCGCGGCCACCGGCTTCTATTTTGGTTTTATCGTTGATTGGATTTTCATAATCAATCTGTCCGGTAGTAAAATGGTTGTAACCACTTGTATTTACCTGCTGCAAATAGGGATTGTATTTTTGCACACCGGAGGCATCGTAATAATTGGTTATGTAGCTTCCGGGTGAATTGTTTTTGCTTGAATTGTAATTAACATCTGCTGTGATGTCATGCCCGTCTTTAGCAAAATTGTGTTTGAAGCTGAACTGTCCGCCAAAATTGTGAAAGTTCCTGTCGGTAATGGCATGGCGTAAGCTGCGGGTAAACAGCGATCCGCCAAAGCTGCTGTCAATGGTTTGATTTTCGTCTGTATTAAAACTACCATTTACATAATTGCCATACACGCTGACTGTGTTTCTGTTATCAATAAAATAATCAATGCCAGCTCTTAAAAATTTAAACTCACCCGGGCTTGTGCCAGCAGTATTTTGAGCCACTTCGCTTGTATTGCCCTGATAAAAATTATTCCGGTCCACATTGGTGGTGTAAATAGATTTGCGCTGATTAAGATTACCACTGAGCGAAAAATTGAATTTGCTTTGGCGCAGGCTTAAATCTAAACCGGAATTGATTCTTCCCCGCGAATCAACGCCGGCGCGTATATTTCCGTTATAACCCGTTTGACGGTTTTTCTTTAGCACGATATTTAAAATACCGGCATTGCCACCCGATGCATCATATTTAGCTGATGGATTGGTTACAATTTCAACTCTGTCAATAATATCGGCTGGTATCTGGTCAAGCGTAAGCGTAGTAGGCCGGCCATCCACAAAAATGGTGGGCGCTGCGTTTCTAAGCGTTACATTGCCATCTACATCCACATTTAACGAAGGGATTTGCTTCATTACCTCGGTAGCCGTTTGCCCGGTGGTAACAATGTTTTTATCTACGTTAAACACTTTTCTGTCAACCCCCATTTCAAAAAATGGTTTTGTTGAGGTAACCGTTACACCCGCCAATGCAGTTGCTGATTGTGCCAGTTTTATATTGCCTACATCTTTATCAGTGCTCCCCGGATCGAAGCTGACCGTCCTTGAAACATCTGCATAACCGATATTGCTCACCCGCAAACTAACGGGTGCGCGCGTAGGTACATTATCAAAACTAAAATCACCATTGGCGGCTGTAAAGCCTGCAGAAATGGGAATTTCTCGCGCGTTTCCGCTGCTGTCTTTTGTTGTTCTAACCAGTTGCACGGTAGCGCCGTTCAAACCTTTGTTGGTTTTGCTGTCCACCACCTTTCCATAAAAATGGCCGTTGGCAGCAGCGGCAAAATTGCCATTGCCATACGCTCTGTTTCCACCACCGGCCGGAGGTTGTGCATACGAAAGGTGAACAAATAGAAATAAAGAGAAAAGTAAAAAAATGGGTTTCATACTACGTTTATTGAAACTGAAGATTTGTTTTTGCAGTAAAAGTTCGAGTAACCACTGCAAAAAACTTTATCGAGCAAGTAATATGCAAGAAAAAGACAAACGGCTGCAAATGTCTTTGCATAAAGGCGATGAGATAAAAATTATCGGCTACACGGTCATTCTGTTAGGCAAGCAGTGTTAAGAAAATGTATAAACAACCGCACACAAAACCGGTAGCTGCGCACGCATACCCAACCACGCGCAATTGCTTTTTTAAAAAAGATTGAATAGCAGAGAAAGAAATAGCATTGAGTTTGGTTGAAACCATGTTTTTGATATTGATGTTCTTTTTTACATTGGTAAGATATTGTTGAATGAGGGCAGGAAACAATTCTTTCAATTCATTCATAAAAATAGCTTTCATATCAGCCACCAATTTATCACTGATAAACATTGCCAGCATTGGCATGGCGGCGGGTAATTTTTTACGCAAAAATTCGTCAATGTGTTGTTCGGCAAAAGGTAAAATGGCCTCAATAGTGGTGGGTTCTGTAAGGCGTTGCTCAATATCGGCAAAAGAAAATTGCTGTTCTATATAGTTCCCAATCGCATTGTTAATGTAAGCTTTCTTTTTTGTCAACAATGAAATATATACAGCAACCGCCAACCTTGCAATGAGCCAACCAATCAGGGCAAAAACAAAAGGCAATATCCAAACAAACAGAGATGATTTCATAGCATTTATTCAACAAAAAAGCCTTGCAAATTTTGCATTTACAAGGCTACATTTGGGAGACCAATGGGTTTCGAACCCACGACCTTCGGAACCACAATCCGACGCTCTAACCAGCTGAGCTATGATCTCCGTAATTGGGGCTGCAAATGTAAATGTTTTTAAGAAAAAGTAATGCGGTTCAATTTTAAATATTCATCTGCCTGTTCCTGCATCGCGTCGTTCTGCAGATGTTACAGTTTGGTTTTGCACCTTTTTTTGATTGCAGGCGGCTTCAGCAATGAATCGGGACAGGTAGTATAGAATGACAAAGTATCTATTTTAAAATGAACACTCCTTAACATTCCAAAGACTTATTTGCCTTTTTGTTTTTATCTAACTTTGCAGCCTTTTATAAACGCACATCTGCATGGCTGTAAAATATAAAGAATTTTCGGGGTTGAATTTGCCTTCTATCGAGGCAGAAGTATTGGCAAAATGGAAAAAAGAAGATGCCTTTGAAAAAAGTGTTTCGCTTCGCGAAGGCGCAGAGCCGTTTGTGTTTTACGAAGGGCCGCCTTCTGCTAATGGTATGCCCGGCATTCACCATGTGATTTCACGCACATTGAAAGATTTAGTGTGCCGATATAAAACCATGCAAGGCTTCCAGGTACAACGCAAAGGCGGCTGGGACACGCATGGCTTGCCAGTTGAACTTGGCGTTGAAAAAGAATTGGGCATTACCAAAGAAGATATTGGCAAAAAAATATCGGTTGAAGAATACAACCAAAAATGCCGTGAAGCGGTACTGCGTTATAAAAAAGAGTGGGACGATTTAACCACCAAAATGGGTTATTGGGTTGATTTGAATAACCCTTACATCACGTTCACCAATGAATACATCGAATCGCTCTGGTGGCTGCTGAAAGAACTGTACAAAAAAGGATTGCTGTACGAAAGTGTAGTCTATTCAGCCGTATTCTCCTGCTGCCGGAACAGGCTTGAGTTCGCACGAACTGAACCAGCCCGGCTGCTATCGCGATGTGAAAGATACGAGTTGCGTTGCCATGTTTAAGGCAATCAAAAATGAAAAATCGGAGTTTTTGTTTCAAGCTGTCAACGGTCAATCGTCAACTGACATCTATTTTTTAGCCTGGACAACCACGCCATGGACCTTGCCTTCCAATCTCGGCTTAACGGTTGGCAGTAACATTGAATATGTTTTGGTAAAAACCTTTAATCCTTACACGCATCTACCTATTAATGTGGTTCTTGCCAAAGCCTTGCTGGACAAATATTTCAAGCCGGAAGGCGAAAATGAAGATTTTGAAAATTATAATGATAAAACCAAAGTGTTGCCCTGGCAGATTCTTGCCAGCTTCACTGGTTTGGAAATAGAAGAATGCCGCTACGAGCAACTTCTTCCTTACGAAGCCAATGCGCCGGAAAAGAGCGGTGGCGATCCCTTCCGCATCCTTCTCGGCGATTTTGTTACCACCGAAGATGGAACCGGCATTGTGCACACCGCACCTGCCTTTGGTGCTGATGACTTTCGCGTAGGTAAAAAATATGACATTGGCATCTTAACCATGGTTGACCGGCAGGGAAAGTTTGTGGATGGCCTGGGTGAATTCAGCAACCGCTATGTAAAAGATTACACGAGCGATCCGAACTATGTAGATGTAAACGTTGACATCTGCGTAAAACTAAAAAAAGAAAACCGCGCTTTTAAAGTTGAAAAATACGAGCACACCTACCCGCATTGCTGGCGCACCGATAAACCTGTTTTATATTATCCGCTGGATGCCTGGTTCATCAAAACCACCGCTTGCAAAGAGCGCATGGTGGAATTGAATAAAACCATCAACTGGAAACCCAAGAGCACCGGCGAAGGCAGGTTTGGCAACTGGCTGGAGAACATGGTGGACTGGAACCTAAGCCGCAGCCGCTACTGGGGAACCCCTTTGCCGGTTTGGCGTACCGAAGATAGCAACGAAGAAATTTGCATTGGCAGCATTGATGAATTAAGAGACAGAAGCAAAAAAAGCTGACGAATCCCTCGGCTTAGCTCAAAGCTCAAAGCTCGAAACTCACAGCTTAGACCTTCACAAACCTTTCATTGATGAAATCACATTGGTTTCTCCTTCCGGAAAACCGATGAAGCGCGTACCTGATTTGATTGATGTTTGGTTTGACAGCGGCGCGATGCCTTACGCGCAATGGCATTATCCATTTGAAAACAAAGAAAATATTGATAAAAACAAAGCTTTCCCTGCCAATTTTATTGCCGAAGGTGTTGACCAAACGCGCGGCTGGTTTTATACGCTTCATGCTTTAGCAGTGATGTTATTTGACAGTGTGGCTTACAAAACGGTGGTTTCTAATGGTTTGGTTTTAGATAAAGATGGAAACAAAATGAGTAAACGGCTTGGCAACGTAGTAAATCCGTTTGAAACCATTGCGGCGTTTGGCGCCGATGCTACACGCTGGTATCTGATTACTAATGCCTCGCCCTGGGATAATCTGAAGTTCAATACGGCAGGCATTGGGGAAGTGCAGCGCAAGTTTTTCGGTACACTGTACAACATTTATCAATTCTTTGCTTTGTACGCTAATGTGGACGGTTTTACATTTTCGGAAGAATATATTCCCATCAGTCAACGTCCTGAAATTGACCGATGGATTTTATCTGCCTTACACACATTGGTGCAAAAAGTAACCGCCGCAATGAACGATTATGAGCCGACCATTGCCGGCAGAGCCATTGAGGAATTTGTAGATGAGCAATTGAGCAACTGGTATGTTCGCCTTTGCCGCCGCCGTTTTTGGAAAGGCGAATATGAGCATGATAAAATTTGTGCTTACCAAACCTTGTACGAATGTTTGATTACGCTTACCAAACTAATGGCGCCTATCTCGCCGTTTTTTAGCGATGCAGTTTATAATCAACTCAATGAAGTAACGAAGAAAGAGGCCTGTACTTCGGTGCATCATGCTGATTTTCCGGTTGCGAATGCTGCTTTCATTGATCTTCAATTGGAAGAGCGAATGCAGTTGGCGCAGGACATTTGCTCGCTGGTGCTATCGCTTCGCAAAAAAGTGAACATTAAAGTACGGCAGCCATTGCAAAAAATATTGGTTCCGATACTGAATGCCAATATGAAGCATCAATTGCAAAAGGTGGAAGATTTAATTAAATCGGAAGTAAACATCAAAGCGGTTGAATACATTGGCAGCACCGATGGGTTGGTTCATAAAACCCTCAAACCTAACTTTAAAAAATTAGGCGCAAAACTGGGTGCCAATATGAAAAGTGCGGCGTCAATACTAACAAATTTAGACCAGGCTGCCATTCATCAACTGGAAAAGGAAGGTAGCATTGATCTTTTGATTAATGGACAGAACTATTCCATTTTACATTCGGAAGTGGAAGTGATTGCCGAAGACATTCCGGGCTGGAGCGTAGCCAGTAAAGGCTTGTTAACCGTTGCGTTAGACATTGAACTGACCGAAGAACTAAAAGGAGAAGGTGATGCGCGTGAGTTTATCAACCGTGTGCAAAACCTGCGGAAAGAGAATGAGTTTTATGTAACGGATAGAATTGATGTAGAGATAGAAAACAATGAAAAGTTAAGAAAATCTATCAATCAATTTAAGAATTATATTTGCGCCGAAATTTTAGCCGATTCAATCAATTGGGTGCCCTTACCAAACAAAGGAACTGAAATTGAAATTAACGATACTCCGGTAAAAATCAGTTTAATCAAAAAATAACAATTGTATGGCCGTAAAAAAAGCAGCGCCTAAAAAGGCAGCTAAAACTATTACCAAAACTGCAAAAAAAGCAACCCCTAAATCGGCTGTAAAGAGGGCTGCAAAAAAAGCCGTGAACTCAACCAAACCCGCATCTAAAACCACTGCTCAAAAGAAGACAAAAACAAAAGCGGTTGCCAAAAAAACGACAGCTCCGGTAAAAAAATCATCACCATTAAAAACACCCATAAGCAGTAAGTCAATGACGAAGAAAGTGAACATTAAAGAGGAAAAAACAAAGAAAGAAACGGCAAAGCCGGTAGAAAAAAAGAGCGAACCGATTGCTAAAAATGCGGCAAAACCAAATGTAAAAAAAGAAGTAGAAGCTGCAGAGAAAGCGCATAAAAAAGCGGCTCCTGCGGAAGTAAAATCCCCGAAAACTACCATTAAAACTTCAGTTCCCTATCATCCTGAATACAAATCGTTAGACCAGCGCCAGGCAGCTGCCAATGGCAAAAGCAATGTGCCGTTGGTAAGATATAACGATAACGACCTGAGTGAGTTTAGAGATTTGATCAACCGGAAATTAGAAGCTGCAAAAAAGGAATTGGCTTACCTGCAGGGATTGATTACGCGCAAAGATGATATGGGCGGAGATGAAGGAGACAACCGCTACGCCACCATGGAAGATGGAAGTATGAGCAATGAACGCGAACAATTAAGCCAAATGGCAAGCCGCCAGATTACGTACATTGATCATTTGGAGAAAGCATTAATTCGTATCGAAAACAAAACGTATGGTATTTGTCGCGTAACAGGCAAGCTGATTGACAAAGCCCGCCTGCGTGCAGTGCCACATGCAACCTTGAGCTTAGAAGCAAAACTGGGTTTGGTAAAACCGGGTACAGAATAAGACTTAAAAGCTACGAGCTTTAAGTCTTGAGAAGAAAAGATAAAAGGCTGCCAGATAAAATTCGTTTTAAAAATTCAATTTTACTTTCTAAAAAAGCTGCAAAACCAAACGTTTGGTTTTGCAGCTTTTTTGTTTGAGTCTCGCTATCGAAATCCATTCGCAGACTGTGTTAGCAACATTGGATTATTGTTAGCTACTGTATATATCAATTAAAAGATCGTCTGAATTCCAATGGCGAAAGCTTGGTTTTTGTTTTAAATAACTTACTAAACGATTGCGGATGTTCAAAGCCCAACTCGTAGGCAACTTCACTAACCGATAAGCCGGTAACGGATAATTTTTCTTTCGCTTTTTCTATCAGTTTATTGTGTATGTGTTGCTGCGTATTTTGCCCGGTAAGGGAACGTAACATATCGCTTAAATAACCGGGCGATAAATTTACATACGCCGAAAGGGTTTGCACCGTTGGTACTCCTTCACTCAGTGATTTTTCGTTGTTGAAATATTCATCTAAAAATTCTTCCAGCTTTTCTAACACATCGTTGCTTGCCGCTTTGCGCGTGATAAATTGACGCTTATAAAAACGGTTTGAGCAATTCAGCAATAACTCAATTTGCGAAATCAGTACGTCCTGGCTAAAATCATCAATTCTGCTGTTTACTTCTTGTTCAATCAATGTAAAAATGGAAAGGATGGTTCTCTTTTCATCATCTGACAGATACAACGCTTCATGGGCAGAATAAGAAAAGAAACCATACTGCCTGATTTTCTTTGCTAAAGGATAAGTGAATAAAAAATCGGGATGGATGAGCAAAGTATAACCAGAATGATCTCCGTTGTCTTCATTGCTACCAATTAATTGGTTAGGAGAAGCGAACAATAAGCCACCTTCGTCAAAGTCATAATACCCTTGACCGTATTTGAACCTACCGCTAAGTTTGGTTTTATAAGATATTTTATAGAAATTCAAAACATGGGCACGAGGGAGTTGATTCAATGCAACCTGATTATCCATATTATTTACCAAACTTATCATCGGATGCAAAGGCTTGGGTAAGCCCAGTACCCGATGCAAATCGGATAAAGATTCAAACTTATGCAGGTCTTCTTCTTTTTTCATACTGCTGATAAACTTTGTTTTTTAATCCTGCATTTTATTACCAGGGAATTTCTCCCGTTTCAGGGTTTGTTTCTTCACTAATGTATTTTCCCGTCGGACCATCATTACCTATCAATGCGTATTTAATAACACGCGCACCGGCTTCTTCCACAGTACCTGTTCCACGATGATTATTAAAATCGGTTTTGATAAAGCCCGGATCAACCATGTTTACTTTAACGAGCGTATCGCGCAACTCGTAAGCCAGAATAAGGGAATACATGTTCAGTGCAGATTTTGAAGGTTGATACACCGCACCTTTATGACGATAATACTTGCCGTTTGGATCATTTGCCAATGTAAGCGAACCCTGGCTGGAACTTACCATCACAATGCGTGGCTCTGATGAGCCTTTCAACAAATCTATAAAAGCTTGTGTTACTCTTACTACGCCAATTACATTGGTATCAAACACGGCTGTAAACTGTTCAGGCGCAGCTTCCAATGCCGATTGCGGAAAGCCGCCGGTAATGCCCGCGTTGTTGATGAGCACATCCAGCACCTCTGTTGTATTGCCGATGGCTGTGCGGGCTGCTTTCACCGATTCGGTGTTGGCAACATCTATTTCTACCGCTTCTACGTTGGTTAATCCTTCCTTTTTTAATTGCTCAACAGCTTCCTCGCCTTTCTTTATATCGCGGCTGCCGAGATAAACGTAAAATCCCTTTTGCAATAATTGTCGTGCCGTTTCAAAGCCTATACTTTTATTGGCTCCTGTTATCAATGCTTTTTTCATGGTTTTGATTTACAATTTAAAAGGCAAAGTTGGTTGAATGTCTTTTGTCCGGTGTAGCCTGATTGAGGATTTTAGTAGTCAAAATGAGAAAAAAGTAAGGTTAAAGTCGGCTTTTGGTTTTGCGGCTTTTTTGTTTGTTCCTGGTTCTTGCTCGCTTGGTTCTTGTTACTTCATCTCTTTATACGTCTTCCTTTTTCTTACAAAATATTTCCACACCACACTGAAACACGCTACACCAGCGGCTTTGCGCAGCGAAAGCTTTTGACGCGGACTATCTCTTTCATACGAAAACATCCATTTAAAAAAATCGCGGTAAGCCGTTACAACGGCTTTGCTATGCGGGGTTTGTTTTTGCACTAAAAATTGCATTGCGGCTATGGCATCCATCATCATGCGCAGGGGCAATAACCAAAGATTTACATGCGGGGGCGAATTGCGCCAGCACATAATAATGTTGTTTCTAAAATTAAAATACGTTTTGCGTGGCGAGCTATAAGAAAGCGAACCGCCGCCCAAATGATACACCACTGATTGCGGGCAGTACATCACTTTATAACCGGCGGCATTGAATCGCCAGCACAAATCAATTTCTTCCATGTGCATAAAATAAAAGCCATACATGCCGCCCACCTGCCAGTACGCTTTTTTTCTGATTAAACAACAGGTTCCGCTTGCCCAAAATGTTTGCTTGACATCATCGTATTGACCGCTATCTTTTTCAACGAAATCAAAAATTCTTCCCCGGCAAAAGGGGTAGCCCAACACGTCAATCATACCACCGGCAGCACCGGCATGTTCAAACAGTTGTTGGTTGTGAAGCGAACGGATTTTAGGCTGACAAACCGCGATTGTTTCATCGCTTTGCAATTGGTGCATCAGCGGTTCCAGAAAGTCCGGCTCTGCTTCCACATCGGAATTCATCAGCAAATAATACGGCTCTTTAATTTGCCAAAGCCCTTTGTTGTAGCCGGTGGCAAAGCCGTAGTTATCATCCAGAACAATGGTTTTTACATTGGGAAAATGGGCCTTTACAAAAGCCACCGAATCATCAGAACTGTTGTTGTCAATGATGTAAACAGAATAATCAGGATAGCTAAGCTCTTGCAGCGCCGGCAGCAGTGTTTGTAGAAAATGTTTGCCGTTCCAGTTGAGGATAGCAATGGCTATGGAGGGGTATTCACTCACGTTATCCCACATTTTGCTGAAGCGAATGAATACGGTTGATGTATTTGCCAATCATATCCCATTCGATGTTTACCGTGCTTTCTTTTTTTACTTCGTGAATATTGGTATGGTCGAAAGTATAAGGAATGATGGAAACAGTAAACGAATTGTGGCTTACGTTATAAGCCGTTAAACTGATGCCATTCACACACACCGAACCCTTTTCAATAAGCAACGGAGCGAATTGCTCATCAAAAGAAAAGCGGTATTCCCAGCTTCCGTGCAGGTCTTTTCTTTCGGCGCAAACAGCAGTTGCATCCACATGGCCTTGTACAATGTGCCCGTCAATTCTGCCATTCATCGTCATACATCTTTCTAAGTTTACAAGGCTATCTTTTTGCCATTCACCTACGTTTGTTTTTGCCAAAGTTTCGGCAACAGCAGTTACGCGGTATGCGCCGTCGCGTCGTGCATCAACAGTTAGGCAAACGCCGCTGTGGCTCACGCTTTGGTCAATTTTCAGTTCTTCGCTGATGGGGCTCTTTATCCAAAAGATTTTATTGGTGCCGTTGGTTTTCACCGACAGAACGGCACCTGTGGCTTCTACAATACCTGTAAACATTGGCGCAAGTTAGGGAATGAAGGAGTTTGTTGAAATGAGAAAGTGAAGGATGGTTGGTTCAAGTTGCCGGTTACTAATAACTGGTAACCCGTATAAATTCTTTACAAAATAAAAAACGCACGTTTCCAAACCCATCCCTTCAACCAACAGTTTAACGACTTTCTTCCAACGGTGCTCTTTATTTTTGCACCGCGCAAACAATTATGACAACAGCACAGGAAACCGTCCTTCAGGACGTAGTAATCAAATTCGCCGGTGATAGCGGCGATGGTATGCAATTGACCGGCACCCAGTTCACCAACAATACCGCTTTATTGGGCATTGACCTTGCCACCTTCCCCGATTTTCCCGCCGAAATCCGCGCTCCGCAAGGTACCGTGCCCGGTGTAAGTGGCTTTCAGCTTCATTTTTCAAGTGATAGAGTTTATACACCCGGCGATATGTGCGATGTGCTGGTAGCAATGAACGCCGCTGCTATAAAAGTAAATATCAAAAGCCTGAAACCCGGCGGCAAGCTCATTGCCAATGTAGATGGCTTTGATGCCAAAAACCTGCGACTTGCGAATTATCCTGATGGCATCAATCCGCTGGAAGATGGCAGCCTGCACAATTACGAAGTGATAAAAATTGACATTACCAAACTTACGCGTGAATCCTTGAAAGACTTCCCCGAATTAGGGACAAAAGAAAAAGACCGCGCAAAAAACATGTTTGTGCTGGGCTTTATCTATTGGATGTACAACCGCAATTTAGAAAGCACGATAGATTTTTTAACCGAAAAATTCGGCAAAAAAGAATACATCCTGCAAAGCAATCTTCGGGTATTGCAGGCAGGCTACAATTATGGCGATACTACTGAAACATTTACTACGCGCTATCGTGTTGAAAAAGCTAAACTGCCTGCCGGAAAATACCGCAGCATCATGGGCAACGGGGCGCTGGCAATGGGCTTGGTAGCAGCCACAGTAAAAAGCGGTTTGCCCCTTTTTTTAGGCACATATCCCATTACACCGGCATCAGATATTTTACATGAATTGAGTAAGCACAAAGCTTTTGGTATCCGCACTTTTCAGGCAGAAGATGAAATTGCGGGCATCAGCGCAGCCATTGGCGCAGCGTACGGCGGAAGCATTGGCGTTACCACTACGTCAGGTCCGGGCATGGCTTTAAAAGCAGAAGCGATGGGCTTGGCAGTGATGCTGGAAATTCCGCTCCTTATCATTAACGTGCAACGCGGCGGACCGAGTACCGGCATGCCAACGAAGACAGAGCAAAGCGATTTGTTGCAGGCTTATTATGGTAGAAACGGCGAATGCCCGATGCCTGTAATTGCGTCTTCAACACCGAGCGATTGCTTTGAAGTGGTTTACGAAGCGGTGCGCATTGCGGTGGAACACATGACGCCGGTTATTATGCTAAGTGATGGTTACATTGCCAACGGCAGTGAACCGTGGAAATATCCGGTAAGCGAAGAATTAAAGCCAATTCAGGCTCATTTTAAAAAAGGATTGGATGGGGACGAAACCAAATTTCAACCTTATCAAAGAAATGAAAAATTGGTTCGTCCCTGGGCAGTGCCCGGTACGGCTGGATTGGAGCATCGCATTGGCGGCATTGAAAAACAAAACATTACCGGCAATGTGAGTTATGACCCGGAAAACCATCAACTGATGGTAAAATTGCGACAGCAAAAAGTAGATACCATTGCCGATTATATTCCGTTGCAAACCATAGATAGCGGAAAAGAAAAGGGTAAAGTGTTGGTATTGGGCTGGGGCAGCACGTATGGCTCTATTAAAAGCGCGGTTATAGAGTTGCAGCAACAAGGGCACGAAGTAAGCCATGCGCACATCCGTTATTTGCGCCCGCTTCCAAAAAATCTGGGTGAGATATTGAAGAATTTTGAAACGGTATTGATACCTGAACTCAACAATGGACAACTTATTAAAATCATTCGCGATCAATATTTAGTAGATGCCAAAGGCTACAACAAAATCATGGGTGTGCCGATCATGAAAGCGGAGTTAATAGAAGAAATTAAAAAGTATTTGTGAGAAAACAGAACACGGATGACACGGACTTCGTGCACGGATGTTTTGGATTGAATATTTAAGATGTAAGATTGAATATTATGGCAAAACCAAACTTGTTATATATCCATATCCCACAATCCCAAACATCTCATTCATCCCAGTTCAGACAATCCTGGAACTCCGTGCATGAAATCTGTGTCATCCGTGTTCTATTTCCATCCCAGTTCATACAATCATCATGAATGTAGAAACCATACGCAGCTTCGCTTTGAGCTTGCCCGATGTGGAAGAAACGCTTCCTTTCGGTCCTGATAATCTGGTGTTTAAAGTAGTCAACAAAATGTTTTTGCTGCTGTCACTTGATGCTTCTCCACTTACGTTTAATGTCAAATGCAATCCTGATGCAGCAGTTGAGTTGCGCGAGCAATATCCCGATACGGTTTTGCCCGGTTATCACATGAATAAAAAACACTGGAATACAATTGTTGTAGATGGCGTTCTTTCTGCGAAGCAATTGCAACAATTTATTTCCGATTCTTACCAGTTGGTACTGGGAAATAAAAAACAAAAATAATAGTGTGCTAAAAAGCAGGATTTGTTTTTACAGCAAAACCAATGCTTTCTCTTCATCAAATATTTTTTTAATAGTTTCTATAAACCTGCTACCTTGCACTCACTCTTTGTTAAACAATCATTTCTTCTCCCAGTGAATCCGAAGTTTCCATTTATGTAGTAAAGAGAAGATTTGCAGGATATTTTCAGCAGCATCGTTCATCTATCACATCGCTTGTTACTTGCCAAAAACAAAGGCGATTTGTTTTCGCTCTTTCATTTTTTGTGCAAAAACAAAAATCGAAAAGTTGTGTTTCTTCTTTTTATGTAAACACGACTACAAACCAACAGACCGGATACACGCACGTTTTAGTAAGATTGCTTTTATCGTTTATTCCTGTTCCTTCATCGCACAAAATGGAATCGTATCATGATCCATCTCACGCTTGATTTTCTGTGCCGCGAGATTAACAACTATCTCATCATGAAGCTTGACCTTGCGCCGGGCAGCAACGCTATTGTTTTATACAATGTATCGCAGCTAAACAGCGACTCCGGCAATGCGACTAACGGAGATAACAATGCGGCCGCCTTTCTTACACTTACGAATATTGAAGAAGACCGCATCAGCAAATCGAATGATAATTTCATACGGAAAGACAGGAATATCATTTATCAAAACCCAGAAATTCATCTCAATTTGTTTTTGTTGTTTTCGGTGCAGTTGCCTTCTTACACTGAAGCATTGAAACGGCTTTCGTTTATCATCCAATTCTTTCAACAGCAAAATGTTTTTACACCACTCACATCACCTGCAATGCCCGCCGGTGTTGAACAATTGATTTTGGATTTATACACGTTATCGCTTTCAGATGTAAATAACCTGTGGGGCGTGTTGGGTTCCAAATATTTGCCTTCGGTGATGTATAAAATGCGGATGATAACCATCAGCGAAAACTTTGCGCAAGGCGATGCAGGATTGATTACTACCATCAACATGAACAACAAAATTGTGCAGCAATGACAAGCATCAACTACAATTTATTGTTCTCAATTGAGTTGCTGCACAAGTTTTTTGCAAACGGCAGATGCAACGATTTTACCATCACGCCATCCGCACAAACGAGCGATCTTTTACAAGGTTATAAAATAGTGGCAAAACAAAACGGCAACCAATTATACGTTGGCATTGGAACCGATGCAAGTGGCAATGTTTCCATTGTTCCGGCTGATGGCACAAGGTTTACTTTTTATCTTCAACTGAACAATCCCTTGTTTTGGAATTACACAAATTTACCTTCCCTTTTTCCGCAAAACAGTGTTTATTATTTTACCAATCGCATTAATAATAAGAGCAATGGCAAGAACTTTTTATCATTGCCCACGCTTTACAACAGTGCAACCACTTATGCACCGGATGATGTAGCCATAGACCCCGCTGGCACTGTGTTTCGCGCGTTACATACATTAACAAACATAACGCCTGTTGCCGGTAACGACTGGATGGAAATTGATGCCAACCGTTATCTTTCAAACAATGATTTATTACCCCTGTTACCATCCGTTTCTACCTACACTTTTTCATCACCACAAACGAGTGCAACGGTGCAGGTACATGGCTTTGATGCAACAACAAAAGATTACACGGCATTGGTCCACAATCAAACATTTTCATTTGCATCAGCCGTTTCTTCCTTTTCATTAAACCTTGCTTCACTGCCGCCAGGAAAATACAAAGTGAAAGTAAACAGCGATGCAGAACAAACCGTTTATATCAACGACGAACTGCAAATGGCACAAGCCTTTGCCGTGATTGATTTATACAACGAAAGCACATTGCCGGATGGCTATAAAATACTGAACGGAACAAAGCTGTTATCGCCTTTGTATTCGCTCCAATTTTTAAATCGTGCTACGATATGGAAATACTCGTTCACCAGCGCGAATGCAACGGTAAGTGATCATGCGAATGTGTATCATTTTTCGGCACCCGCACCGCACACGGTGTTGTCATTATCGCCTATTCCGTTAAGTGAAACGCCGCTGAATTTACAACTGAATGCGGGTGTGCTGGAATACACGCCCATCGCGTGCCCCAGCCCACAGCGAGTAACAAAGATTAGCGCGGGAATAGAGGTTTATAATTGCTCTGAAATTTTTATTAACTATTAGATACAACCATTCATTTCAAAACCATTACCTCATGTCACAGATAAACGAAAGCAACATTAAAACGCCGGGCGTTTATGTAAATGAAATTCCTTCGTTCCCGCCATCCATTGCGCAAGTGGCGACCGCCATTCCTGCGTTCATTGGTTATACCGAAACTGATACTGATATAAAAGGAGTTTCGTGGCATTTAAAACCCAACCGTATCACTTCTTTATTAGAGTATCAACAAACTTATGGCAGTGCTCCGTTGGAACAAAACTTAACGGCAAGCATTATTGAGCAACATGATGCGGCTGGCAATTTGGTAAGTGCTAATGTAACAACTGCTTTTAGCGGCACACCTGCTGCGCCATCTACTAAATACACGATGTTTTATGCGTTGCAGATGTACTTTATGAATGGTGGCGGACCTTGCTATATTGTAAGCGTGAATACTTATACAGCCGGCGGCGGAACTGTGGATCCTACCGCATTGGAAAGCGGTTTGGCTGCCATCGAACCACAGGACGAACCTACGCTGATTGTGTTTCCTGATGCGCAGGGAATACCGCTGGCTTCATCAGCAGCGTATTATACTTTGTTCAACAATGCGTTGGCTTTGTGCGCCAAGTTGCAAGACCGTTTTACCATTGTTGATATTTTAGACAATGGGGGTAACACCGATGCCAATTCGCAAAATTTTCGCAATGGAATTGGCTCTAATAATTTGAATTATGGCGCGGCTTATTATCCCAACTTGGTTACCACTTTATCATACGCTTACGATGAAGCCAACGTTGCGCTCACTGTTTCGGTAGCAGCCGGAAACACAGGCGCAGCTAAAATTACATCTGCTACAATGGCTGCATTATTCAATGAAAACAAAGTGGTATATAACCAGGTGAAAAGTGCCATTTCTAATTTGGGTGTAACCTTATCTCCTTCCTCAACCATTGCAGGCGTAATGGCTACAGTTGATGCAACGCGCGGCGTATGGAAAGCACCTGCCAATGTAAGTTTGACTGGTGTGCAGGCATTGACCGATACCATTACTGACGACTCGCAACAAAACTTAAATATTGATGCCACTTCCGGCAAATCTATTAACGCTATCCGCGCTTTTACAGGCAAGGGAATTTTAGTGTGGGGCGCACGCACGCTGGATGGCAACAGCAACGATTTCCGATATGTTTCTGTGCGGCGGTTTTATATCATGGTAGAAGAATCAGTAAAGAAAGCCGCCATGCAATTTGTGTTTGAACCGAATGATGGCAACACATGGGTTCGCATTCGCGCGATGATTGAAAATTATCTCACCAACTTGTGGCGATTGGGCGCATTGGCAGGCTCGAAGCCAGAACAGGCATTTTATGTAAAAGTTGGCCTGGGACAAACGATGACATTTGATGATATTCTCAACGGCAGAATGATTGTTGAAATCGGTATGGCACCTGTTCGTCCGGCTGAGTTTATCATTCTTCGTTTCTCGCAGATACAACAACAGGCTTAGTTTGTTTTTGCGTATATTTTATAAACACAGGCAAAACAAAACATCTGCGCAAAGCAGCAAAGCTTGTAAGATTTAAGTACTCATTTCATTCATCTTCTAAAACAATTCATACCATGGCGAATTATCCACTTCCCAAATTTCACTTCCAGGTTGACTGGGGCGGCACGCGCATTGGCTTCACCGATGTAAGCGGGCTCGACATTACCAACGATGTTATCGAATACCGCGATGGCGCTAGTCCTGAATATCACAAAATCAAAATGCCCGGGCAACGCAAGTTCAGCAACATCGTTTTGAAACGCGGCATTTTTAAATCGGACAATGAGTTTTATAACTGGTTCAACACCATCAACATGAACACGGTGGAGCGGCGCGACATTACCATTAGTTTGTTGGATGAAACACTGGCACCCGTGATTGTTTGGAAAGTGAAAAATGCGTGGCCTACAAAAATTACATCCACCGATTTAAAAGCCGATGGCAACGATGTAGCCATCGAGCAGCTCGACCTTGCGCATGAAGGCTTCACCATTCAAAACGAATAATAATGTTTGAGTATCCATTAACAGGTTTTCATTTTTTGGTGGTGTTTGAAATATTTCCGCAACTGCCCAATGATGTTCGCTTCCAGGAAGTAACCGGCTTGAATGTTACAGTAAATGTTGATACTTACAACGAAGGTGGAGAGAACCGTTTTGTGCATCGCTTGCCAGGCAGAACTTCTTATCAGGACCTCGTGCTGAAACGCGGATACACACTGGCTTCCGGCGTTACTGCATGGTGTCTGGATGCGGTGCAAAATTTCAATTACCAACCCACCAATCTGTTGATTTCGTTGTTGGATGAAAACCATTTGCCGGTCAGCTCATGGTATGTTGTAAACGCGTATCCTATTAAGTACGACATCAGTGGATTGAATGCCGAGAACGGCCAAATTGTAATTGAGGGCTTGACGTTGCGATATGAGTATTTTAAAACGCTCAACCTATCTTCTGCAGCAGATGCAGTTGTTGGTGCAGCCGCAAATTTAATAAGCGCAATTGGTGCCAGCATAAGCATTTCAGTGATGTAAAAAGAAGACGCTTTTTTTACCGCGAGGGCGCAAAGACGCGAAGAGAAAAAGTGGCAAAAACAAAAAGAGCAATTGTCTGAACTGGGATGAATTTGATATGCAGGATTTGTAAGGATATTGATGGAGTCAGAGGTTTGTTTTTACAACAACATTTATGTTTCATCAACATCCTATTTATCCCAATCATCTCATACATCATAGTTCAGACAATCAATTAACCATTAACAATAATCAATCAACAATAACACCATGCCGATTGAAATACGCGAATTGCAAATTACAACCACTATTAGTGATACACCATCATCAACCAATACATCATCGCAACAAACGAATACAAACGACATTGTTGCGCAGTGTGTAGAACAGGTGCTCGATATTTTACAACAAAAACAACAACGCTGATATGGCTTTAGGCGCACTGCAAAAAATGAAGCTGGTGGCATACCCCGATGCTACGTTTGGCAACCCCATTCCGGGCGTTGAGTATGACGTATTAATCAATCCCGAATCGTACTCACTCACGTATGGAACAGACACCAACGACATCACGGGACAAGGCTCCAGTGAAAGCATCCGCACGTTTAACAAACGCCCGGCACAAACCATGACCTTCAAGTTTGTTTTTGATGGCAGTGGTGTAATAAAAAAAGGCGGGAACAATTTGTTATCCGGTCTTGCTGTGCCTGGCTTGCCGGCCGATAAGCCGGACGTGGTGCAGGATTTTAATTCGTTTAAAAATGTAGTGTACAATTATGATGGCAATTCGCACGCGCCACGCTATGTGCAACTTCGCTGGGGACCGTTGATTTATAATTGCCAGCTTACCAACATGACGGTAAACTTTAAGTTGTTTACACCCGACGGAACGCCGGTAAGAGCCGAAGCGAACTGTACGTTTCACAGCACCATTGACCCTGCAACATTGGCTGCGAAAGAAGGCAGAAAATCTCCCGATTTATCGCACATCAGAACGGTAATGCAAGGCGATACATTACCCTTGCTCTGCTATCGCGAATATGGCGATAGTAAATATTATTACCAGGTTGCGCAGTTCAACGGGCTTCTCAATTTCAAACAACTTCAGCCAGGAACAAAGCTCATTTTTCCACCCATTGCAAAGTAGATAACAATGCTGTTTAGTCAATCACTTCCAGGTACGCAAAACACCGATTTGGTAACGTTCACCATCAAGATAAATGGTGAAGCTATCGGCTCGCAGTATCAGATTGCGAACATCAGCATTGCAAAAGAAGTGAACCGCATTCCGTTTGCAAAACTAATGATATACGATGGCGATGCCGCAGCGCAGGATTTCGCTATCAGCAATGAAGATACTTTCAAGCCAGGCGCAGAAATAGAAATCACCGCGGGTTATCATTCTGATGAAACTTCCCTGTTTGCAGGCATCATTCTGAAGCATAGTCTGCAAATCCGAACCAACCGTTCGCCCCTGCTGATATTGGATTGCAGAGATAAAATGGTGAAGCTGACCATTTCACGCAAAAACAAATACTTCTACAACACTACCGACAGCGATGCCGCAGGAAGCATAATTGATGAGTACAATTTGCAACATGACATTGAAGATACAAAGGTGAAGCTTGAATCGTTAGTGCAATACGATAGTACCGATTGGGATTTTATTGTTTCGCGCATGGAAGCCAATGGTAAATTGTGTTTTGTAGATGCAGGAAAATTGACGGCAAAAAGTCCTGATTTAAGTCCCAAAGCCGTGTTAGATGCTGTGTTTGGTGCCACGATGCTTGAGTTTGATGCCGACCTGGATGCACGAAATCAATACCAAAATTTAAAAGCCGCTTCATGGGACGATTCCAATCAAGCCATCACATCCGCCGATGCGGAAGAACCGAATTATGAGGAGAATGGAAACCTCTCGTCAAGCGACTTAAGTGATGTGTTAAGCACTGCTGAATATGATGTTTTCGCAGGTGAACAATTGAAAGATGACGAGCTGCAAAGCCTTGCCAATGCGCGTTTACAGAAGGCTCGCCTTTCGCGTTGCAGAGGTCGCGCAAAGTTTCGTGGTTATGGTGAAATAGCACCCGGTGATTGCATCAACATTGGTGGCGTAGGCGAGCGTTTCAATGGTAAAGTATTCGTGTCGGGCGTTCGCCAAGAAATTGTAAACGGTGCCTGGAAAACCGATGTTCAGTTTGGCTTGAGCGATGAATTGTTTGCTAATAAGCCCGATGTAACCACGGCCTTGGCCACCAGCCTTTTGCCTGCTGCGCGTGGCTTGCAAATCGGCGTTGTAACGGCTTTGGAAAACGATCCTGAAAGCGGGGATAGAATTCGTGTCAGGCTTCCTATCATCAGCGAAAACGAAGATGGCATCTGGTGCCGCGTGAGCACATTAGATGCAGGCAACAACAGAGGCTCTTTTTTTCGTCCCGAAATCAGGGATGAGGTGATCGTTGCCTTTTTGAACAACGACCCACGGCATCCTGTTGTACTGGGCATGTTGAACAGCAGTGCGAAACCTGCGCCATTGCCTGCTTCCGATCAAAACGACGAGAAAGGATTTATCACACGCAGCGGCATGAAAATGATTTTTAATGATGCTGATAAATCATTAAAAATAGAAACGCCTGCCGGCAAAAAAGTTACCATCAGTGAAGCAAACGGCGTGATGAAATTAGAAGACGAAAACGGCAATTCGATAACGATGGATTCCTCTTCCGTAACCATCGAAAGTGCGGCTGCTATGAGCTTGAAAGCCGCTACCGATTTAACGATAGAAGCGAAAAATATTACGGTAAGTGCTTCTTCCAGTTTTTCAGTAAGCGTAGGCAGCACTTCAATTAGTGCGGACAGCAGCAGTGCCACGGTTTCTGCTACTTCGGTAACCATCAATGGTCAGGGAACAACAGCAGTAAAAGGAGGTTTGGTAACGATAAATTAAGCAAGTGATGTGAGTAGTGAGGTTATAATTTGGGCAAAAACAAAAATACAAAATACAGTTTTATGATACGAGCTTTTGAAACTCCGGTTTGTCTTTCGTTGCGTCGCACACTTGTACGTTCTGAAATGAATCGGGCAATTGTCTGCACCCGGATGGATTCACAAAAAGTTCTGAAAATGATTGAGCAATTGTCTGAACTGGATGAATGAGATGAATGGGGTGTTTGGGATAAGGATAAAGATTGCAAATTGAAGATTGATTATTCTGGCAAAACCAAACTTCTCTCTTCATCAACATCTCACAAATCCCAAACATCCTATCTATCCCAGTTCAGACAATCTCAATTAACCATTAACAATTAAAAATAGATATGCCTTTCGCCGCAAGAGTATCCGACATGCACATTTGCCCCATGTTCAACGGACCTTCTCCACATGTGGGCGGTCCTGTTTTACCACCGGGCGCACCCACCGTTTTAATTGGTGGCTTGCCTGCCGCCTGCGCAGGTGATTTGTGTACTTGTGCAGGCCCGCCCGACACCATTGTAAGCGGTTCTTCATCGGTGCTCATTGGTGGCAAACCGGCTGCCCGCATGGGCGACCCGACAGCGCATGGCGGAACTATCATTTTAGGTTGCTTTACCGTACTAATCGGAGGTTGATATGACGATAACAAATTCATTTCTCGGCAGAGGCTGGAGCTTTCCACCAACGTTTGACAACACAACGCATACCGTGGAAATGGTAAGCGATGAAGAAGACATTCAGGAAAGCCTGCAAATCCTGCTTTCCACGCGCAAAGGCGAGCGCATTATGCTGCCCGACTATGGCTGCAACTTAGACGAAATGGTGTTTGAAAACATGACCACTACATTCAAAACTTATTTGAGTGAAATGATAAAGAACGCCATCCTTTTTTACGAAGCACGCATTGATGCCAACAGCATCACCATTGATGATAGCGGAAGCACGAATGGTGTCATTCTTATCATTATTGATTACACCATTCGCACCACCAACTCACGATTCAATTTTGTGTTTCCATACTATAAAACCGAAGGCACAGAACTGCACTGATGGCAAACAATTGTTACGATACCAACCTTTTACAACAAAGCGGCACAAGCCAGTTGAAGCGTGCTTTACAGGCCTTGCTTGCGCAATATGCCAATGTGGATGAACGCACTACAGCAGACTTAGTTTTGTTTGCCAAAAACTATGGCTCTTACCTGAATTATTTTAATACAACCAATAGCCCAACGGATGATTGGCAAAGCTTCATGGCAAATGATGTTTCGGTAACCATTGCTGCCATTGCAAACTACAAAGCAAAAGACTTTACGCCGTTCATTGCAAATGTGGCTGATGAAGTGAATGGTGCAACAACTGCCGATGAAGCAAAGCAATATTTCAAAACCATTTTTGATTTTGTTTTTACACTAATTTTCGAGTTAGATAAAAGTCTGCAACAACTTCCTGATGATGTTCGCTTCAAACAATTTTTATCGGTAGCCATCGCTTCCAACCTCGCGCTGCCAGCCGCTTTGCTGTATCAATACTATCTCACATTCCGTGATGCGCCCTTGTCGTTAATTAATGAAAGTTCTCACTATATAGATCCTTTGATGCCGGTATCGCCGGTTTTGTTTTCGGGCGATTTTCAGCCTGCCAGTTTAAGTAGCGTGTGGTCGGTGGCATCCCTTGCTGTTCCGCAAATTACGGTAGGAAGCGTTGATGCAAAAAGCGACATCAGCCATGTGCTCACACACAATTTGTTTACGGGTCCGTTGCAATTGTTTATCAGTGGCGTTATCAACATAGTAAGCAAAGCACCGGCTTATTTAGAGGAAACGCTCAACAACTATCCATCGCATCAGCCGCATTATGCGTTGTACTTAACGTTCCTGCGCTTGTTTCGCTTTGCGCAAAACGGTCTCAACCACTTCACACAAAATCATCTCGATTTTTATTACAAAGATGTTTTGCATTTGACCAATCGAACTGCGGAGCCAGGCTTTGTGCATTTGTTGTTTGAATTGCAGAAAAATACCGATCAATTTTTACTGCAAAAACAAACATCTTTCAAAGCGGGTAAAGATGCAAACGGTAATGATATTTTTTACAACATTGTAAACGATGTGGTGCTGCAAAGAACAACAGTACAATCGTTACAATCTTTATACTTAGATAAGAGTGTGAATGGCGCCTTGTATGCTTCGCCGGTAGCGGCTTCGGATGATGGTAACGGAGCGAAACTAACCAGTGCCGATAATTCCTGGGCCCCATTTAAAAGCCCTAAAAACAAAACAGGCGCAAGTCTTGGTTTTGCCATTGCTTCTGCCCTTTTGTTTCTAAATGAAGGAGCGCGCAGCATTCAATTTACATTTGGCTGCGATCGTGCAATTGGCATCAGCGAAAGCGATTTATCTAACCTGTTCACGTTTCAATTCACAGCGAAAAAAAGCTGGTACACAGCAACCGGATATACTGCAACGGTTGATGGCAATTCATTCTCTATCAACATTGCGCTCGCAGGCGATGCGCCATCCATCCTTCCTTATTCGCAAAAAATTCATAGCGGCAACTTCAACACAATATTGCCCATTGCACAAGCTATCTTGAACGATTATTCTTTTTATGAAGAAATAAAAACAATTCAAATTAATAGCATTGCCATTTTGGTAACGGCAACGATAAAAAATCTGAGTTTGCAAAACAAAGATGGCAATATCAATGCAGCCAAACCTTTCAAGCCCTTTGGTGATTTTCCTTCGCAGAACGATAGCTTAATTATTGGAAGCAAAGAGATGTTTCAAAAGCCGCTCACCTATTTGGAAATTGATTTCGACTGGAAGCCGGTGGATACATCGCTGTCACAAGCTGCGGGTGATAATTCAAAGTTTAAATTGAGTAACATTTTAACGGCAAACAGCGATGCCATTCAAGCCAACGTGCTTCAAACAACAAGCGATGCTTCATCAACCAATACAGTTTCATCTTCCGCCATTCAATCTAAACTAGCTTTGTTATCAGTCGCTAATGATGCTGTTTCCTCTGCTTCTTTTTCAAACAACATCGCGCAATTAAGCAGCAATGATTTGCTGGGCACATTGGTGAACGCAGGCTTCTTTAACAGCACTTCAGTAGCGGCAACAGCACCTGCTAATTTGCTGGCTTTGTATGCGGGCAATTGGTCGTCATCACCGTTGGCAAGCAGCGTTGATTTGCTTTCATCGCCTGTTTCCATTTCCGGTTCTTTACCGGTAAACATCGAAGTAACGGACGTAGATTTTGGGGCAAATGAGGCTTATGCAGTGAACAGCGCAGAAGGCTTTATCAAGCTGCAATTAGCAACGGATGATTACAGCTTTGCGACGTATTTATCCAACACACAAGCTTCTTTAAAACAAACCAATGTTACCGTTAATTCAAATGGGGGAACGGTAACAAGCTATACAGTTGATCCGCCGAAATTAGCCTTGCCTGCACCACAACTCATCGCCAATTCTATCAGCATTACTTATACGGTAAAAACAAACATTGATTTTACGGATGATAGCGAAGCATCATTCAACAACAGCACCGCTTTTTATTATCACGTTGAGCCTTTTGGCTTGCGCGAAATGCACCCGTTTCTTACAGATGATGCGATGAGTTTTTTGCCCGTTTTCAATCTTGATAACAACCCCGCAAGCAATGATAGCGGCGAGCTTTGGATTGGCTTGCAAAATGCCTCTCCGCAGGAAACGCTAACGATGTTGTTTGAAGTATCGGATGGAACCAGCAATCCTTTGAAAAAGGCGACCACAATTGAGTGGTATTATCTCTCCGATAACAATTGGTTGCCGTTTGATAAGCTCTCTATTATAGATGAAACAACCAACCTGACAAGCTCTGGCATTGTAACGGTTTCATTGCCTTTAACGGTTACAACAGGCAGCACCCGCGCAGACGCTTCTCTTACCTGGATAAAGCTGGTGGCTGATAAAGACACTGATGCAGTTTGCAAATTAATTGATGTAAAAACAAACGCCGCCAAAGCACAGTTTGCACAGAACCTTTCAGCAGGTGTTGAATACACAGCGCCATTGCCCGCAAACACAATCTCCAAGCCGGTTTCAGCCATTGCCGCCATTAAAAAAACAGAGCAGCCTTATCCTTCTTTTGGAGGCAGGTTGCACGAAACAGACAACCAGTTTTATGTGCGTGTGAGCGAACGATTGCGGCATAAACACCGGGCTGTTACCGTGTCGGATTATGTGCGTTTGGTATTGGATTATTTTCCGCAAATCCATAAAGCCAAGTGCATTCCTCACACTGGTTTTATGGGCCAAAATAGTGGCAAAACCAAATACAGCGAAGTATTGCCCGGTAGCACAATGGTAGTAACAGTGCCCGATTTTACCCATCTTTCTTCCGCCAATTTATTGCGTCCTTATACCGCTATTGGTTTAATAGAAGAGATACAGGATTACCTGCAAAATCTCACTTCACCGTTCGTGAACCTGGTGGTTACCAATCCGCAGTTTGAAGAAGTACAGTTTGATTTTGCTGTAACGTTTTTACCCAACTATGATATTGATTTTTATAAAAAACAATTGAACGATGAGATAGAAACTTTTCTTACGCCATGGGCGAATGAAAGCGGCGCCGACATTGAGTTTGGCGGCAGGATAGAAAAATCGGTGGTGCTCAATTTTATTGAAGAACGTTCTTATGTTGATTTTATAACGTGTTTTACAATGAACCAGTTTATTCGGGATGAGGAAGGCAATATCGCCACTGCGTTGTACGACATTGAAGAAGCCGTTGCTTCCACCGCACGTTCGATACTGGTTTCGTATAGCAACACCGATGCAAACGGAGTGGTAACAAGGCATTTAATTCAATCACCTGCAAACTGCAATTGCTGATGGCAGATACAACAACGATAATAAAAAATCCTGTGCTTTCTTCCGAAGAAGATTATGCTTTTTTGCGAAGTGCAGGCTTGCAATACATTGAAGAATTGGGCAGTGCTTTGTGGACCGACTATAACGAGCACGACCCGGGAATAACGATACTTGAAGCTTTGTGTTACGCCATTACGGAATTAGGTTATCGCGCCCAATTGCCGATGGCGAATTTATTAACGGAAAGCAATGGACAAATCGCTTCTTCACAGGCTTTATTTACCGCAAAAAACATTCTTACACAAGCACCGCTAACCATTGATGATTATAGAAAATTGCTGATAGACATTGAAGGCGTTCACAATGCATGGCTACTAACAAATGATACAAAAACAAACCCTGATGGCACTGTATCAACCATTGCAGAAGTGCCATTTTATGCCGATTGCAAAGAGGACAAATTAACTTACGAAACAACACCGCATCCTATTTTTATTTCGGGTTTATATACAGTGCTGCTTGACTTAGATGATGACCCGCAGGTAGGCAGCTTAAACAACGGTGAAATTGAAGTATTAAGCCCTGCAATAACAAGCTACAATGCAGGCGCAGTCAGCTTTACAGTCATTTTCCCTGCCTGGAATGATACAAGTATAAACACTGATTTGCTTAACGCAAATAAAGATGCGGTAAGCAATGTTACGGCAACCCTTACACAAGATGGAAAGGATTGGAAATTGGATGTAAGCTTTTCTGTTACAAAAATAGATGACACTACCATCACTTATAACGCAACGCTAAGCGCAGAAATAGTGATTGAGTTGCAACCATCAGGTAGAGTGGTTTTATTAACTGACATGCAGGTTTTCTTTTCTACACAGTTCACACAGCAAGTCATCAGCCTTTACATTTATAAGCTTCAACAAACAAAAAAGATTGTTCAAACCGCAATCAAAACACTACATGAAAACCGGAACCTGTGTGAAGATTTCATAAAGGTTGATACGATACCTGATGAAGACATTGCGATTTGTTGCGACATTGATGTAACAGTCGATACCGACATGGATGCAGTGCAGGCAGATGTATGGTTTGCCATTGAACAATACCTTAATCCATCAGTTACCTTTTATCTCTTGAAAGACTTACTGGCTAAGGGTTACACGCCCGATGAAGTGTTTGAAGGACCGCGATTGGCGCATGGCTTTATTGATACGGCTGAATTGGAAAACACACAACTAAAAACAGTGATTCATGCATCGGATGTTATTAGTTTAATCATGGATATTAAAGGCGTACTGGCAGTAAAAAACTTCCGCATGACGAAGTATGATGCGAATGGAAAGCCGGTTGCAAATGCAACAAGCAAAAGCTGGTGCATGAATATTACGCCGGGACACAAACCGGTATTTTATGAAACAGCTTCGAAGATTTTGTTTTATAAAAATAATTTTCCTTGCCTGCCCAACCTGAGCGAAGTGCGTGATACATTAAAGTGGCTGAAAGCCGTACATGCGGCTAACAAGCTCACAAGTCATGGAGATGATTTGCCTTTGCCCATTGGTCAATACAACAGCATTGATGAATACACTTCCATAGATGAATTGTTTCCGCAAACCTATGGCATTGGCAGCGCAGGTTTGCCTTCTGATGCGACAGAGCAACGCAAAGCACAGGCAAGACAATTAAAAGCATATCTTCTTTTTTATGATCAGCTATTAGCCGATTTTTTTAGCCAGTTGAAAAACGCGAAAGCCTTATTCAGCACGGATTCTATCACGCATACTTACTTCGGTCAGTACATTGATAGCATCAAAGATGTTGATGCCATTTACAAGCAAGACAGCAGCCACAATTCATTGCTGGAAGCCGTTTTCAACAATGCCGATTCAAGTGTGGCAACACCCAACAACTGGCAGAATTTATACGAAACCAACGAAACATTTACCGACAGGCGCAACCGTTTTTTAGATCACCTGATGGCACGGTTTGATGAGTCGTTTAACGATTATGTTTTGCTCATGTATTCGTTGGATTACGAAACACAGCAGGAAACCAAAATTGATCCAAAAGACCTTATCAACAACAAAATTGATTTTATCAAAAATTACCCGCAAACGAGTTACGAGCGGGCAAAAGCGTTTAATTACTTCCCGCAATATGGCAACCGCTCCGCCACAAAATTTTGCGATAGATACAACTGCTTTATGGGACACAGACAATGTTTCGGGCTTAGAAAAAAAGGCGGCAAGATTAGCAGGTATTTCCAATGTGTTCCGAAGGTTTTTGTTTTGTTTTACCCAAGCCGATATTGTAGCAACCAGCGATACACCGGCTAAAGTATCAAGTTTGTTTTTACCGATAAAAACAACAACACGATTACTTCGTTTACAGCTTATGCAAACGAAAGCGATGCTGTGGCAGCAGCGGCTTCTTTTATAGACGTAGCAAAGGCTTCAGCGCATTATAGCATAGAAGCGGCTGGCAGCGATCAGCGTGTTGTGATAAAGGATGATGCAAGCAACACACAAGCCGTCAGCAACGATTTCGCTGATGAAGCAACGGCTCTTACTGCGCAGCAAAACTTCATCACATTGTTCAATGCAGATTGCGATTCGGAAGGCATGCATTTGGTTGAACATATTTTATTACGACCCCGAAACAATGCGTTTGCACTGCCGCCTGTATGCTTGACGCCGGGCTGTGATTTTTGCGGAGAAGAAGATCCGTTTTCGTTTCGCATGTCGGTGGTGTTGCCGTATTGGCCGGAGCATTTTCAAAGTCTTGCCTTTCGCGATTATTTTGAAAACAGGATACGAGAGGAAGCGCCTGCGCATACCCTATTGAAAGTGTGCTGGCTGAACAATGACGACATGCGCAACTTTGAAATTGCCTATCAAAACTGGCTCATTGCATTGGCAAATTATGCGCAAAACCCAACTTCCGTAACGGCTTTCCAAACAACAAACGACGCGCTCGTCAACATATTATTTTACCTGCACAGCGAATATCCAGTAGCGACTTTGCATGATTGCGAAGACAGCGAAAACACCAATCCTGTAATGCTGGGCAGAACCATTTTAGGATCATTTAAACCGCAATAATTATGGCAAACACAACAGAATTTTTACCTAACGAATACATGGTGTTTGAAGCCGACCAGGTGCTAACGAATGACCATCTGAACCAGTTGTTCAATTATCTTGACCAACAAAACCGGTGGACGCGCAACAAGCTCATCGGCATTGGCATTGTATGCGGTTTGAACATCGTTCAACATACCGGTGTGATAGAAGTTACCAAAGGTTGCGGCGTTACATCGCAGGGTTATTTGATCGTGCTGGATGATAAACAATACAGTTATTATTTGCCGTACAACGCGATTCCTCAACCCAACGATTTGCCGTTTACCTATCCCAATAATGCATTGCCATTTTACCAAACATTCTGTGCCGGAAAAACCATTTATTATTTGCTTACAGATGATGATTACAACGCACTGGAAGCCGGTGATAAAAGCAATGCCTTGCTCATTTCGGATGCGAATGCGAATAATGCTTTTGCTGATTTGGTTTTGGTACTTTTTTTAGAAGCGAATGAAATGGACTTGAAGAACTGCGATGTATTTGATTGCAATAACAAAGGTGAAAAAATGTTGTTCAATATCCGTGCGTTGCTGGTGAAGAGTGGCGATTTGCCTCAATTGCCACAACAAACTACTACGCCGCCGATGAATGTAAACATCAGTGGAATTAAACGGAGCTTGGCTTCTTCCATTACACAAAAGCGCATTACGGCTACTTCTATTAGTAACATGAAAGCCAATACAGGAGCGGGTTTAAAAGAGACTGGCTTGTTGCATTTACAACCATTGTCATTAGGTGCACCGCAAATCAGTTTAAAACGATTTAATGTTCCTTATACCGACATCAAATCAACCGATGATGTCATCAATGCGTTTGTAAAACTGGTGGATGATGCTACGCTTTCCTCTGTTGCTGATGCATTCAATTATTGTTACAATCAATATCAAAGTCTGCTGGATGATACGGCAACCGGCTTTCCCACTTTGTTCGATGATTTGAAAACGGTGCGTGATAATATCCTCAAAACGTATCCTCTTTTCATTCAATATTTCTATGATTTTATTGATGATTTATCTAAGGCTTACGATGAGTTTAAATTAAAGGTTTCACAGTTGATGTATGCCTGTTGTCCTGATGAAAATTTGTTTCCGCTGCATTTGGTTTTGGGCAGTGCAACCGGCAATACCAAAGGATTTGCGAAGGATGCGTACCGCACTTATTTTATGTATTCGCCACTCTTTGCAAAGCAACAGGATGAAACTTCAGAAACACAATTTTTATTTCGCAGGATGCAGATTCTGGTGCGTGAATTTGTAACAGTTAATTCATCTAATCAACGGTCTTTAAACGTTTCCATTTTACCCAGCTTGTATCAGCAGGCTTTGCTTTCGCAACGTGCCATTCCTTACTATTATACTGTGAACGATGCGGGCAATGAATTGTACAATTACTGGAGTTATTACAAAACGGTGCGAGGTTTATCAACCCAGAATTTAAACTACAATGCGAGCCCAATACAGCAGCGATGTTGCAGTGTTGAATCCATTGTTGTACGACATTGAAAAATACAATTTCTTCCGCATTGAAGGGCATATCGGCATCAATTATCAAACGGTGTTATCGAATCTTTTACAACAACAAAAAAACTTCAATTTGCCGTTTGATATAGTAGCCATTTCAGCCGACCAGTTGCCTACTAACAGTGGCACATTGCCACAATGCAATATGCAGGATTTAGATACCGATTACCAGTTGTTATTGAGTGAATTTAGCTGCAAAGTGCATACACCATTTTGCTACATTACCAAACTGGCATATCCGCCGCAAACAGCCGGCACGATCGGAACGATTACCAACGTAGGCAATATCAACTAACATTGGCAATCTTGAAAGGCAAAACGTACAAGCAAAAGATACGAATGTAAATGCAGCAGCAACGCAAATTCCGTTCACGACGTTTAAATTGCAAGCGGCACTCAACCCAATTCTTATCAACTTACCCATTTTCAATCATCTGGGTTATCGCAAAGGCGACTTCATGCGTAAGTATTGTGCACCCAATGCAAACACCATTGGCAGTGTTTACCTCGCTTCTTTAAACAGTGCTGGTGTATTTACCAATCCCGTTCAGCTAAGCTCGCAAAACATTGGTTTGATTCAATATTATTATCTCTTCGATTATGTAGATGCCGTTGAATCGCTGATGCAGGTGCTAACGCCGCAAACCCTTGCTACCATTGACATGAACGCATTTGCAACGGCTTATCAACGCTTTGCCAATACGTTGAATTTGGTAACATTTTCAGTAACAGAACTTCTAAATACTCAATTGGGAACTTCTGATAATGCAACGCTTCAGTTTTTTAAAACGATACGAATAGATGAACTGGTTGATGAGATGGCTGCACCTGTGTATGATTGTATGGATGAACGTTTGCAAACGCTGCAAAATGAATATGCAAAGCGGCTTCAGCAATATCAAACACAACTGGTTTTTTATTCTTACTATAACAAACATTATGGCCTGGAACACAAAGCAGGTGTGCCCAAAGGTGGCACGTTTGTATTGGTGTATCATCCGGCGCCACAAAGTACAACGGCAAGCGGAACAACAGTTGGAACGGTGGGCAATATATCGTCTGTTTCATTGCAAAATATAAATGCGCTGCGCACAAACGAAGAGGCAACAGAAGCCAAATTGTTCATGGCGAAAGCACCCAAACCGGTATCCGAAAAAAAAGGTGCAAAACCAAAAAAGGCATCGCCACAATCCGACACTGGAGCAGCAGCATTTGCAGATGCTGTCAACAATCCTATTCTCAACCAGCCTGTAAATACAGTAACAGGGCAACCGTCACTGGCACAATCAATCAGCCCACTTCAGGATCAACAATCACAGGCATTGCAACACAGAATCCTGTACTTACGCAACAGCCCGTCAACACAGTTGCAAGTAGCATAGCCAACACAAGTTTGCTCGATCAAAGCACATTGAATCTGATTAAAAATTTCGCCAATAGTTCTGCTAACTTAACAGCGGAAAACCGGCAAGCGATTCTTGGCTTTTTAAACCAGGCCAGCCTGCAATTGGTGAGCAGCCAGTATGCTGTTGCTGATAATGTTGTAATTGCTGATTTTTATGTGCCGTATTTATGTTGCTCCGATTGTCCGCCGGTGGCTTATATTTTACCATCGCAACAAACCACGCCGGTGTTCAGCATTGCAAGCAACGAGTATGTATTTACTGATACTCACAATTATCCATTTACAACAACGCCACCTGTAACCAATACCAACGCTGCGGAGGATCCATTTACTTCAAATGTTATTACCAACACAGGCAATTTGCACTTGCTTACCGATGGCAACAACACTTTGTTTTTGCAGCCTGCGATGCCCAATCTGACCGCAACAGTAACGGCAACTCTGACGTATCAAAACATCCCGCTCAGCATTACTATTATTAAGCCGGATGCAACATTCGTCATCAACAAAGTAATGGATGCAGCAGGTGCCCCATCGCTGCAAGTGCAACCATCGGATGTGAATGCTGATGCTTATTCATGGACAGTGAACGGCATACAAAACATTTTCGAGAATACAAAAGCTCCGGCTGCCATTTCTATTCAGGATTTGAAGAACAAAACACAGTCTTCAACCTTCAACATTCAGTTGACCACATCATACACAAGAAACAATGTAACCGCCAGCGATACCAAAACGCAAACCTTTCAAACCGGCGTGTGCATTGACTTTGAATCGTTTGAACTGAACACTGAATTTGGTGTACAGGCAGGGCAAAAAGAAGGTGATATTGCGTTTACAACACCCGAAAAAATTGTAGCGAAAGTGTGGCAGTTTTTGTTTCCGCAAGACAGTACGTTTGGAGACGCAGTTGTTGTTACCGCACCGCAGGGTTTTGGTTCTGGTCAATGTTTGCAAATGAACAATGTTGATATGGAATTTGATTATAGCAACAGTTCCATTCGGCCAACACAAATAACCATTCAGTTTTCAATGCAAGGCGGAAATCAAAATTTATCAGTAAACAACAGTGATCCGTTTATTGGTCCACTTACGCAAGTGCCTGCACAAATTGGCAACGTGCAAGTAGCTGTAAAAATGACGAACGATACGATAGGAACGCTTACGCTTGCGGGTTCGGTAACCACTTTTAAAATTGGCGGACAAGGACTTTTAATTGATAATGTTTGTGCACAGTAACAAACTTTGTTTTAAGAATGTAGAACCAAAAAGAATGAAAGAAAAGAAGTTACACGAAGGAATGTTTTATTCTTTTTTGTTCAAACAACATTTATAATGCAAAACCACATCATATAATGCAAAACCACATCATACATAAACAAAAAATTGTTGTAAAAACAAACTATGATGCACTTATGCAAACTGTTGCCGATGAAGTAAGTGAAGCTTGTAAAAATGAACTTCCCCGCTTATTGGAAACGGTGTTTGATGAATTGGCTGATGAAGATGAGATTGTGAGAATTGATTCGTTGCAAATTGACATAGGCACGTTGCGAAGAGAAGATTTTAAACAATCATTTACAGAAAAAGCAAAAGAAAAAATAAAGGAAGCCATTGGTGCCAAAATCGAAACAAAGAATGATGAAAATGGTGTTGTTATCATTCATAAACAACAATCGCTGCTCCACTCTTTGCTCCATTTTTTGCAACAGGGAACATTGCCCTGGTTTGATACAATAAAAAAAAGTGAAGATTGGGAAAAGCAGATAGAGCAAGGCTTTGGTAAGCAACATTGGATAAAATTAATTGACTGGATAAAAGAGAAAAGCGAGCAACAACCCATCATTGTTCAGCGGCTTGCTTACCAGTTTTCAGACCGTTTTTTAAAAATGATTTTACTTAATTCATCGAATATAGAACCTGACAAGTGGGATGCGATTTACTACGACTTGCAAAGTTTATTTCATACTTCCTCAAGCAAAAATGAAAGTGAGAGTAGAAATAAAATCTCGCTGAATAGCTTGCTCTACTTTTTGCATCAAAAACAAACAGAAGAAGCAATTGAGGAACACGTAAAAAAAATAGTTGCACAACAGTCAATTGCAAAAGGAGCGATTGAAAAATTGAGCGATGACAAGAACAGCGAAGCGCAATATGTAAGCAACTGCGGTATCGTGTTGCTGCATCCATTTTTAGAATCGTTTTTTACTGAATTGAATTTAATAAAAAAAAATGGATTTGTTTCTGTAGAAGCTTGTCAACGTGCAGTGTTGTTGCTGCATTATCTCGCAACCGGCGAAACAGCCTTAGAAGAGTGGAATGCAGTGCTGATAAAGGTTTTGTGTGGTTTGCCTTTGAACGAAACACTGCCAAATACAATCGAATTAACCGATGAAGAAAGGAAAGAATCAGAAGCTGTATTGCAATCAGTAATTCGTTATTGGCCGCCATTAAAAAATACTTCGGTTAAAGGGTTGCGGCAATCGTTCTTGCAACGTGAAGGCAAATTAGAGCCAAAACAAAACGGCTGGTTGCTAACAGTAGAACAAAAGACAATTGATGTTTTATTGGATAAACTTCCCTGGGGATTTTCGACCATCAAATTGCCATGGATGAACGATACGATAAGTGTTGACTGGCGATAAAGAAAGCATTATGAACTCTGCACTTCAAACAAAACAAGGAGCTACTTCTTCCGTTGCACGGAAAGAAAAAGGTACGCCTTTTTTTCAACCCAAGTTTTCCATTAACCAACCGAATGATGCGTATGAACAGGAAGCAGATGCCGTAGCTGATAAAGTGATGCGGATGCCCGAAAAAAAGGGGCAAAAACAAACCTTTTTTAAACCCCTTATTTCAACGGTACAACGAAAGTGTAAAGAGTGTGAGGAAGAAGAGAAATTGCAGCGAAAACAAAACTTAGAAGATGAGGATTCGCTCCTGCAAAGAAAAGCGTTCAATCACTCCCTCATTCAAAAAAAATGTGCGGCTTGTGAAGAAGAAGATAGGCAGATGCAAAGAAAAAGCTCGGGTTCTGTTCCGCAGGCTACCAGCGCTGTATATCAGGCTTTGCAAACAAAGGGTCAATCATTAGATAGCGGAACAAAATCGTTTATGGAAAGCCGTTTTGGTTATGATTTTAAAGATGTACAAATTCACAACGATTCTTTAGCGCATCAATCATCAGCCGAAATCAATGCGCTGGCTTATACGCAAGGAAAGCATGTAGTATTTGGTGCCAATCAATATCAGCCCCACACAGATGGGGGCAAAAAGTTATTAGCACATGAGTTAACGCATGTTGTTCAGCAAGGCGCATCTTTATCGCTCAACAACAAGGTGAACAGGAAGCCGGATGAAGAAGGCCCTGCTTTAACGCGCTACCAGGAAATAGAGCAATCCATTGATTCGCCCGGCGCGTTTGAAGTGTTGGAACAACCTTTCGGCATTAGTGTTTACAACTTTGCCATCAACCGATATGCGTTAAAAGCCGAACATAAAACTGCATTGAAAAAAATTGGTAACATGCTGGCGTCTGCGAAAGATAATTCTTTATCTGTTTTGATTATGGGCAATACTGATTCTACGGGCGGACCTATTATCAACAATCCTCTTTCTGTGAATCGAGCCAAAATTGTAAGAAATTATTTGGCAGACGTTACCGGAAGAAAATATGCCATTGAAGGTGAAGGACAATACATGCCGGTAGAAACCAATGAAATTGTTTCAGGCAGAACGCGCAACCGAAGGGTTGATATTGTTATCACGCATCCTTCTATTCAAACAAAACCAAATCCAACAGGTTTGATACTACCGCCGCCGTATGTTTACAAAGCGCCCATCAAAATCGAAAGAGAGGAATGGATCAGTAAAGAAAAAAAGAAAACTGAAGATTGTCCGTGGCCATGGTCGTGCATTGATATTCCCTGGATATGGCCCTGGTTCCCTATTCCGCATTGTGTGAAACTATTCATTGAATGCGATGAAGGCGCCAATCCCGATGCCTGTTATGACTTTTATGAAGATTGTATAAAAACTGAAGATGAAAAGAAAAAAAGAGCTTGCCCTGAAAAAGTAGATTTACCGGAAGGTAATTTACCATTGCATGAGAATTGGCCCTTCCTGCTTTTGAAAGAATCTTTCTGGATGCTGATTGATTTTAAAGATGATAAAGACAATGGTTGCTACTGCGAATGCGGAGAATATCTGCAAAACGTAAGAGGCTTTTTTGAGATAGAATACAGAGACGGAAGGATAGAAAGAATCAGAAAAAAACTAACACCGGGAATTGAATTAGAGGAAAATACTTTTCATGAAGATGGTGATGGAACAGCCGATTCGGAATATGGTCATCGTTCACATGCGGGAAGGTTGACAAATAACTCCCGTTCCTTTTTCGTTGATAAATTTTTCCCCGGTCAAAAAGATGGTTGTAGTTATATAGGTATGGATCAGCCCGGGATTGGAATTGGAATTGCCCAACACGATGAAGTAAGAAGAACCTGGTTTTTGGAGTTTGAAGGAATGCCGGTTGACAACTGTGCACAGGTTGGCACACGCACACCAATGGAGCAATACAAAAAAACATGGCGCATACAAGGAGAGATTATCAGGCCGCCAGAGCCAAAAGTTCCGGTTACGCCAACTACTCCGTCTGTACCAAAAGCGCCGGGCAATGGCGGCAGCGGAGGTAACTCCAAACTGGTGCCTGTTACACCAACAAAAGCGAAAACACATCCTTCACATTCGATGCCTTCTTCCATAGAAGGCATTAACCCAAATGCGAAAGTTGGGCACGAGTTTGATATGACTATCCTGTTTAACGTACCCGGTAAAAGTGAAACGTATAGCAGCACAGTTCATGTTACGGTAGTTGAGCCTACAAACGATGATTTTATAACCATCGTAACGAGCAATGATGATGATTTAAATTTAGCGCCACAAGGTGAATCGGAAATTGTATTACAAGCGCATAAGAAAATAAAAATCATGAGAAGCTATCTTCAATAATTTTCAACCTTGAAAAACATTTGTATGCGAAAAACATCTTTTACATCATCCCCTCATAAACGGACACAAACTTGCAGCAATGGAAGCTTTTTCAACCCGGCTCTTCAACCCAAGCTTACCATCAATCAACCAAACGATGTGTACGAACAGGAGGCCGATGCAATGGCTGATAAAGTAATGCAACAAAACCAAACCTCTTTCTTTAAACCTTCTTCTTCCTTCATTCAAAAAAAATCTGCGGACTGTGAAAAAGAAAACAGCAATAACAATGCATCCACACAGCAATATTTGCAAAATCTTTCCGGCGGAACTTCATTGCCGCAAAATGAAAAAAGCTTTTTTGAAAGGGGGATGAATTTCGATTTCAGCAACGTAAAAATTCACACCGATAAAGCAGCAAACGATTCAGCCAAACGCTTACAGGCAAAGGCTTACACGAATGGCAACAATATTGTTTTTGCACAAAACCAATATCAGCCCAACACCAACGATGGAAAGAAATTAATGGCGCATGAATTAACGCATGTGATGCAGCAAAGCCCCGCAAATTCCATTCAAAAAAAGGATGAAAACAAAGACAACCCAACTGCGGTGCATGGGTGGGAAAACGATATGGAATCGTTCAGCAAAGTGGCAGCAGAGAACTATTTACATGTTGATAGGAATGTTTTGTTTGACTCAATAACAAGCATCCAATGTTCCGCCACATCAGCTGAAGGAAGAGAGTGTACCGTAACTACAAAGGGAGGCACGATGATAACGGTAATATGGAATACAGGCACAAAGAAAGTAGTGGTAAAAGCGGCCATCAACGGCGATGCCAAAGCCTGTGGTTATGATTATTCGGCAGATAATAACGGGGTAAAATTTAACCGCATCAGATGTTGGATGTATTGAATAAAATATTGCATAAATAATCGGGTAAAAACAAAAGTTGCCTTGCATGAATGAATCTTTACAAAATCTGCCAAACGATATTCTTACGCTTCGCAATCTCATTTTGCAAAGGGCACAACAGCACTTTAAAAATGAAGTAAGCCCGGAGATACAGAGCAACAATTTCTACTTTTGGTTTTGCCCGAAATTTACGGCTCAGCGATGATGAAAAAGCAATCTTACTCATCGCTTTACTGCCGCATTTGCAGCCCGATTTTTATGAATCTATTATCCAGCAAGCTTTGCCGCAAGGCGGCGATTTTCCGCAGTTTGGCGGCGTAAGAGGCAGCAATCATCGCGGCTTATTACCTACCGGCGAAACGGCGCAATTCATCATTGCAGGAAATAATTTGGAAAGAAGAATCACCATTCAAAATTTGTTATTGAACGAAAGCAAATTGATGAAAGAAAACATCATTGAACTCGAATCTGTAAAAGAAGGCGAGCCTTTAATGAGCGGGCGTTTGCTCCTTTCTGAAGAGTGGCTTCACAAGCTGTTAATGAACAACGAAACATCGCCAAAATTCAGTTCAGCTTTTCCTGCCAAACAGCTTCTCACACCAATGAATTGGGACGATTTGGTTTTGCCCGTTTTTACGTTAGATCAAATTAACGACATCACCATTTGGCTGCAACACAACAATGCAATTTTAAATGATGAAGTACTGAAACGAAAAATAAAACCGGGTTATCGCGTGTTGTTTTATGGTTCATCGGGAACCGGCAAAACGCTTACTGCCGCATTGCTGGGCAAGCAGTTTGGCAAAGAAGTGTATCGCATTGACATCTCGCAGATGGTATCGAAATACATTGGCGAAACCGAAAAAAATTTAGAGAAAGTATTTACCAAAGCCGAAAACAAAAACTGGATTCTATTTTTTGATGAAGCCGATGCCCTCTTTGGCAAACGCACCAATGTGCAAAGCTCGCACGACCGTTATGCCAACCAGGAAGTATCGTATTTGTTGCAGCGCGTGGAAGATTATCCGGGCCTGCTCATCCTCGCTTCCAACTTCAAAAGCAATATGGACGATGCATTTTTGCGGCGCTTTCACAGCATCATTCATTTCCCAAATCCTAAAGCATCAGATAGATTGAAACTGTGGCAAAAAACATTGCCATCAACCTATAAAATAGAGGCAAAAACAAACCTGAATGAGCTCGCTGAAAAGTACGATTTGAATGGTGCAGCCATTGTAAACATTGTGCATTACGCAACGCTGAAAGCCGCTTCGCGCAGGGACGAATTTGTATATTACAATGATATTATTGAAGGCATTCGTAAAGAGTATCGCAAAGAAGAAAGGACCATGAGTTAAAACAAAATACAGTTTTATGTACCGGGCTTTTGTAACTCCGATTGATCGTCTGTTGCAATCTTGATTTGTTATTTTTCTTTTTTAAGTAAAAAGAAAGAAGAATCACTCTTCAACGTTCAGAAAACAATTGAACCATCCAACAAACAAGTTCAGCTAATGTCTCGGCTTCGCTCTTTCATACTGCACCGGATACAAGTATTCATCACCCAATACTTGCGCTGCGTGTAAAGCAAAATAAGGATCGCGTAAACTTTCACGCGCAAACAAAATAACATCAGCACAATTGTTTTCTATAATCTCTTCGGCTTGTTTTGCGCTGGTTATCAAACCCACTGCGCCGGTTAGGATTCCGGCTTCCTTTTTTATTCTTTCTGCAAATTCAACCTGGTAGCCAGGCTTCACAGGAATGTTTGCTTTTGGCACATTTCCACCGCTTGAAGTATCAATCAAATCAACACCATGTTCTTTTAAAATGGCACAAAGTTTTATCGAGTCTTCAATTGTCCAGCCGCCTTCCGTCCAGTCAGTTGCAGAGATGCGCACAAACAGGAGCTTATCATCGCCCAGCACTTTCTTAATTGCATCTGTTACTTCAATTAACAAGCGAATTCTGTTATCAAACGAGCCGCCCCATTCATCTTCTCTTTGATTACTTAGCGGCGAGTAAAACTGATGAAACAAATAACCATGTGCTGCATGAATTTCTACCACGTCATATCCAATCTCTATGGCACGTTTGGCAGCCGCAGCAAAGTCGTCAATCACTTTTTGTATGCCGGTTTTATCCAATGCCAGCGGAGTTTCATCACCCTCCTTAAAAGGCAATGCCATAGCTGATACAGCCTTCCATCCATTTGTGATATTAGAAGGAATTTGTTTCCCGCCATCCCAAGGCTTTTGCATGCTCCCCTTTCGCCCAGCATGAGCCAGTTGTATACCTGCCAGCGCGCCTTGCGAATGAATAAAAGAAACAATTTCCTGCAGCTTTTGTTTTTGTTCATCTTTCCACAAACCCATATCTCCATACGTAATGCGGCCTTCCGGCGATACAGCCGTTGCTTCCTGCATAATTAAAGATGCGCCGCCAACTGCGCGGCTGCCCAAGTGCACCAAATGCCAGTTGCTGGCAAATCCATCTTCCGATGAATACTGGCACATAGGCGAAATAACAATACGGTTTTTGAGAGTTGTATTCTTAATGGTAAGTGGTGATAATAGTTTGCTCATAGGTTATAATAAATAAAAAAGCAGCTTTGTGAGGAAGCTGCTTTGGTTGTGAGTTGCAAAAGTAAATCACATTATCTTTTTGCATGTTGCTTTTTACTGAAATCCTGAAATCCTTCCAGGCAAAGCTGCTTAGTTTTGTTCTTTGGTAATGTTTGTTTTTGCATAAATAAAACCATTGTCTCAGACTGCGTATGGATCTAAAAGAAGCAGATTGGGTATCTTTTCGAAGTCAGATAAATTACGGGTAAGCAATGTGAGACTGTTCACAATGGCTGTAGCAGCTATGATTGCATCCGGGAGTTTTATTTTGTATGATTTCCTGATGTTGATGGTTTCGAGAATAACCGGCTCATCCAAATCATATACAATTGAACCATCAATAAAAGTTTGTCAGAACTGTACCGTTGCTTTGATATGTTTGGCCAGGCTAACAACTCAATACGTGTAATCACTGACATCTGCACAATCTCATTATCAATGATTTTAGAGGCGGCGGCTGGAAGTTTATAAGCCAGGTAATCAATTGCAGAGTTGGTATCAATTAAATATTTCTTTCCCATTCATTTCTTATTTCTTCCGCATGTTTTTGAAAATCATTGTACTGTTCTTCCGTAAGTTGCAAACCACCTCGAAACGCTGAGGCGTTCTTTTTCTGATTGCCTTTTGCTTCGCCATTGATAACCTTAATCACATTCAATTCTTCAAGACCTTGTAAGAACTGATAAGCTCTGTCATCTTTAATTTCAATCAACACTGTGTCCATATTATTACGTTTGTTTCGTAAAATTACAAAAATTAAAATCTGCCTTTTACGGTCTTTTCTTCTTTTGTTTTTGCACAAATTTTTGAAACTCCTCTAAGCTAAAGCTGCTTACATTTTGCTCTTTGGTAACGCCTGCTTTTTGTGCTGCCAGAACGCCATATTTTATATCATCAAAACCACCAATCGAATGTGCATCAGGATTGATGGAAGTAAGCACACCTTTATCCAACGCATACCGCAGGTAACGCCAGTCAATGTCAAGCCGGTGTGGGTTGGCATTCAGTTCAATCACAACATCGTTGGCAACACAGGCATCAATAATGGTTTTATGATTCACAGGATAACCTTTGCGGCTCAACAACAACCTGCCGGTCATGTGTCCAAGAATGTTGGTGTACGGATTTTCGATAGCAGTGAGCAAACGCTTCATCGCTTTGTCTTCGCTCATTTTTAAATTGGAATGAACCGATGCAATTACCACATCAAATTGGGCCAGCACATCGTCAGGATAATCCAAACTTCCATCATTTAAAATATCACTTTCAATACTTTTAAAAATGTGAAACGGAGACAGCTTTTTGTTCAGTTCATCAATCTCTTTGTGTTGCGCTATCAGTCGTTCTTCTGTTAAACCATTGGCATAAAACGCAGCCTGCGAGTGATCGCTCAGCACAATGTATTGCAAGCCTTTTCCCTTTGCCGCATTTGCCAGTTCTGCAATGGTATTGTTGCCATCACTCCATTTGCTGTGGCAGTGAATGATGCTCTTTATATCACTTACTTCAACCACTTTAGGAAGCTGATGCTTTTTTGCTACTTCAATGATGTCAGCACTTTCACGCAGGTAAGCAGGAATGAAATGGAGGTTTGTTTTTACATATATTTCTTCTTCACTTTTATAATCATTCTGCAATGGAAATCGCTGCTCCCATGCTTTGATAAATTCATCGCTGCTACTGGTAATAAACAGCTTTGTAAAGAAGTTGCCTTTTGCAGTAAAATGAACCTGAACGGTTATGTTGTCTTCGCTTATGTACATCGCTTCTTCATTCTTTTCTTGTTCTTTTGTAAACCCTTTTTTGGTAAAGAATGAATCAATATGATTGGCTGAAACCGTTGTTACCAATTCTATCTTTTCAACAATTTCATTGTGTTGTTTAAGGCTGCCGGTAAGTGATGTTTGTTCATCAGGAAAATGCGTTTGCAATTCTTTCTCTAACCCGCTTGCATACCCGCAAATTTCAGCATACAGATAGCTGCCTTTGTTGCGCAAATAAAACTCGATGGCTTCTTTTATGTTTTGCTGCGTTTTCGCGCCAAATCCTTTGTACAGCAGCAAGCGGTTTTCGTTGCAGGCGTATAACAATTCACCTAAATCTTCAATGCCTAATTCCTTCCATACGGTTGCAATTTTTTTTGCCCCGAGGCCTTTTATGTTCAGCATTTCAATCACACCCATGGGTGTTTTTTCAAGATATTCATTTAATAGGGGCAGCTCGCCGGTTTGCAGTTGCGTCATTATTTTTTTGGCGATGGCATCGCCTATGCCAGGCAGCGCATGTATTTTTTCTTCTGACAAATCGCTCAGCTCAACGGGCAGCTTATCAATGGTGAAAGCCGCGCTGGAGTAGGATTTGGTTTTAAAGCTATTCTCGCCATGAATGTCCATCACCTTGGCAAGCATCGAAAAATTATGTGCAATGGTTCCGTTATCCATGTTGTGAAAGTAGAAAGAAAAGAACAATGATAAGATGATACTTGTTGTAAAATTGTTCCTGCGGAATATCAGATGGGTAAAAGAAGATGAATGAAAAACGTGCAATTGAGTTCACAAATGTTCCCGGCGGAACAGAAGGTAGGTAGAAAGAAAATGAATGAAAACAAATGCAGTCGTTCCATCGGAACGAGACAAGTCAACTAAATCAATAGTACCGTTCCGATGGAACAGAGCCCTATTCCGTTTTGCTTACTTTTACCCACTTATTGTTCCTGACGGAACATTTCTCAAACGGCTTTCAAACGCTTATAAAAATAAGCCTGCCAAATAAAAAAGCTCCGATATAAACCGGAGCTTCGTGTAAGTAAACTAAGAATAAACTTTGAATTACTTCGCTGCTTTTTTAGCGGCTGCCTTTTTAGGAGCGGCTGCTTTTTTTGCTGTTGCTGCTTTCTTTACAGTGGCAGCTTTTTTAGGTGCAGCTTTTTTTGCTGTTGCCGCTTTTTTAGCGGTAGCTGCTTTCTTTGGCGCAGCTTTCTTTGCAGTAGCAGCTTTTTTAGTAGCTGCTTTTTTTGCAGTTGCCATAATAATACAATTTAATGGTTAGTAAATATGCCATCAAAAATACATACATTATGCCAACTGCAAAAATTAAAATCATTTAAGCAGTGGCTTCTGCTTCCGCAACAGAGATAGTTGTTTTGTTATCTCTTGTTTTTCTGAATTCAACAATGCCATCCTGCAGGGCAAACAAAGTAAAGTCTCTGCCTACGCCTACATTTTTACCAGGATGATATTGTGTGCCACGCTGACGAACAATGATGTTGCCGGCAATGGCAGGCTGACCACCAAATATTTTTACACCCAAGCGTTTGCTGTTACTGTCGCGACCGTTCTTTACCGAGCCTTCGCCTTTTTTATGTGCCATAACTTTCTATTGAAAATTGTTACTGGTTAATTGATGATTGAAATAAAAATTAAGCAATGCTGCTAATCTTGATTTGCGTGTACTGCGTGCGATGACCGTGCTTTTTGCGGAAACCTTTTCTACGCTTCATTTTAAAAGCAATTACTTTATCGCCTTTCACAAGGTCACTTACAATTTCGGCTTTTACAACCGCTTTTAAATCTGCGCCAAGCGTAAGGTTGTTATTATTGCTGGTTAACAACACATCATTAAACTCAACGGTATCGCCTTTGTTGCCGGCAATGTGCGGAACGAACAAGCTATCGCCTTCCTGCACTCTGAATTGCTGACCGGCTATTTTTACAACTGCAAACATAATTTCTGAAATTAGGGCGGCAAAAGTAGGATTTATAATTTGATTAACCGAATGATAAGAGCAATTTTTTCAAATGATTTGATAAATTGAATGTTTACCGCGAAGCGTGAAGGCGCGAAGGTTTGTTTTTATTGATTTTTTGTGCCTTAATTTCTTCCTGGCTGAACCGGATGTATATCCTGCAACGGCGCATCCAATGTTCTGTTGAGCCCGGGTGGCGCGAAGCGTCTATCCTTTAAAAAAGAAGTATCGGTAAGCGTAAATAAAAATGAAGTCAACTGACCAATTTCAAAATTGGAGAGCTTCATGTTTTTCACCAACGGATCGGTAGTAGGTCCGTCAATAACGCCGTTGCGATAATGGTTCATCACATCCAACACACTAAAAAAACGTCCGTCATGTTCGTAAGGACCTGTAACCATTACGTTACGCAAAGACGGCACTTTGAATTTGAGCGAATCCTGCGACAAGCGTGTAATACGCATTCGCCCAGAATCATTCAACATGCTATCCACCGGCAAGCCCACATTGCGATAACTCAAATCGGTAAATAGGGGTTCGATGTGGCAGGAAGCGCATTTTTGTTTGAAAATATCATAACCCAATTGCTGCGATAAGGTGAACTTGGCTTCGCCACGTTTTACTTTATCGTAATAAGAATTGGCGCTTACCATCATCACCAAAAACTGGCTCAACGCTTTGGTAATGCGTTGTGTGTTGATGAGCTCGCTGCCAAATGCAGCTTTGAATAGTTGCCTGTACTCCTTATCCTGCTTTAGTTTCAGGATGATAGAATCTATCACTTCATGCATTTCATTGTCGGCAGTGATGGGCACGAGAGGTTGAACATCCAAATGGTTTACGCCACCATCATACATAAATTCTTTTTGCCAGGCAAGATTGAAAAGCGGCGATGCATTGCGCACCGTAAACGAATTGTTGTAACCATGACTTAACGGATGATCGTAAGTGGCAAAGGCGGCAAACTGCTGATGACAGCTTGCACAGGGAAAGTTGCCATCTTTGCTTAACCGCCCATCATAAAATAATTTTTTGCCCAAATCAAAACCTTCTTTCGTAACAGGGTTTTTAGAGAAGTCGTAAACGGGTTTGGGCCAGCCATCAGGAAGGGGAAAAGAAAGCGGCGTTATAGCATTTTTGTTTTTATCAATAAAAATAAAATTAGGGCCGCCAATTACAACGAGTAACAAAAGGAGTATGACGGAAAATAGTTTCATTGATAAGAATGATCAACCGCTAAGGCGCAAAGACGCTAAGAAAATAGGCAAAAACAAACTTAGCGTTTTCGCGCCTTAGCGGTTGTATAAATTTATTTCATCAGTTTTTAACGACTACGAAAATAAAAATCAGGCATTTCAAAAAAGAGGTTTGATGCCAGCCGCTTATGAATAATAACATTACTTTGCAACGGCAGTTTTTCTGAAAATATTTTCCGTTCGTGTATTTTCGTTCGGTTACAATTTGCGACCTTCTATTTTTGTTTTATGAGAAAGCTTCTTTTTCTGTTTTCCTTTTTTTTACTATCTCTTTTTGTTTTTGCACAAAATGGTAAAAATGATAAATGGGATTTACAGCGATGCGTTGATTATGCTGTACAGCACAACATTTCGGTGCGGCAAAGCGATGTGCAGGCACGCCTTACTGCCTTGCAAACCGAACTGGCAAGAGGCGCTGTTATTCCAACATTGGCATTTAATACGCAGGGAGGTTATCAGTTTGGACGAACCATCAATCCGGCTACCAATCAGTTCATCAATCAGCAAATCTTTTTTCAAAATTATGGTCTGCAAACAGGCGTAACTTTATTCAATTGGTTCAGTATAAAAAATAACGTAAAGTCAGCCCAATTTGCTGAAGAAGCCGGCCGGTTAGATATAAGCCGTGTGAAGAACGATATATCGCTGAATGTAGTAGCAGCCTACCTGCAATTGTTGCTTTCGATGGAGCAAATTAATATCGCCAAAGCACAAATTGGCTTAACCGATTCGCAGCGTGTGCTTACCCGCAAGCAGGTAGAAGCAGGCAGTATGCCTGAACTGAATGCGGCACAATTGGAATCGCAACTGGCAACTGACAGCAGCACTTACATAACCGCTGTAAGTACAAAAGAACAAAACCGTTTGCAGTTGATTGCATTACTAAACTTAGATGCCCGCGAGCCCTTTGAGGCAAGCATTCCTGATGTTGATAAAATACCATTGCCACGGCTGAGCGATTTAGAGCCTGATGTGCTATACCAGATCGCTTCTACCACACAACCTTTGCAACGGGTAGATTCGTTGCGCGTTGTATCGAATGAGTATAGTATAAAAGCAAACCGCGCGGCAATGTATCCCACCTTGTCTTTGTTCGGGCAGTTGAACACGCGATATTCCAATGCTTACGAAACACCCAACACCACCTTTCAGGGCTTTAAGGCAGATACCATTGCGGCGGCTAAAGTAAATGGCAGCGACTATCCGGTAGTGGCGCAAACACCCATTTACAACACCACACTTACCAAAATACCTTACTGGCAGCAGGTAAGCAACATACAGTTGGGAGAAGCTATTGGACTGCAATTGAATGTTCCTATTTTCAACGGAAGGCAATTGCGAACCAATTACCAACGTGCCAAAATCAACTTGGAAAGTGCGAAGCTGCAGCTCGCTTTAGACAATCAAACCTTGCAGCAAAATATTTACACCGCACGCGCCAATGCTGAGGCTTCCATACAAAAATTTAGTGCGAATTCAAAAGCAGCAGGTTATGCCGAATATGCCAATGAGCTATCGCGCAAGCGTTATCAAATCGGCATTCTTTCTACCAGCGATTATTTGATCGTTCAAAACAATTTAGCTACCGCGCGGTTTAATTTAGCTGCTTCGCGTTACGATTATATTTTTCGCATCAAGCTGTTGGAATATTATAGATACGGCGCGGTGCAACTTTAATTTTATTTCTTCTTACATTATTCAAAGAAACCTGTTGCTATGAGCAAGTCATTAAAATGGATTATCGGTATTTTGGTTACGGTGATTATTGTTTTTATTGTGCTGAAAGCTACCGGCGCGATTGGCAAAGATGAAGGCACAAAAGTAACTGCTGAAAAAGCTGCCGACCGTACCATTATTGAAACCGTAAATGCCAGCGGCAAAGTATATCCCGAAATAGAAGTAAAAATAACGCCCGACATTTCAGGTGAAATTGTTGAGTTGGATGTTGCCGAAGGCGATACCGTAAAAAAAGGCCAGGTGCTGGCGCGCATTTACGCTGATATTTATACCTCGCAGCGCGACCAGGCTGCTGCACAGGAATCGCAGGCGCAGGCGCAGGTATCTAATTCGCAGGCGCAATTGGGTGCATTGAAAGCCACCGTTGACCAAACCACGGCCGCTTACAACCGGCAGAAACAATTGCGTGATGATAAAGTAATTTCGCAAGCCGAATTTGAAACCGCGCAACAGGCTTATCTTTCAGCAGGAGCCAATTACAGTGCAGCTTTGAGCGCCATACAAGCCAACAAAGCGGCGGTGCAAAGTGCAGCTTCTAACCTTACGGCTGCCGCTAAAAATTTAGGCAAAACCACAATTACAGCACCCATGACTGGTGTCATCAGTTTGTTATCGGTAAAAAAAGGCGAACGTGTTGCCGGCAACAGCTTTAACGTGGGTACAGAAATGATGCGCATTGCCGATTTAAACAGCATTGAAGTGCAGGTTGATGTAAGCGAGAATGATATACCAAAAGTAAAATTGGGAGATAGTGCGCTTGTGGAAGTGGATGCTTACAACCAGCGGAAATTTAAAGGCATTGTTTATAAAATTGCCAATCCTGAAACCAGCACAGGCACAGCATCAGCAGCCTCTACAACAACAAGCGTTACCAACTACCAGGTGCACATCCGTTTGTTGCCCGATAGCTATCGCGATTTACTCCGCAAGGGTTTGCCTTTTCCGTTTCGCCCGAACATGACCGGCAGTGCCGATATACAAACGCGCACTCATGCCAACGTATTAAGTGTTCCGCTGAATGCCGTTACCACTCGCGATACGGGCAACAACCCAACACAAAAATCAACTGCTGCTAATGGCCCGGATAACAGCAATCAAAACAATAACAACGATAATGCAAGTACCAGCGGTGATATAAATGAAGTGGTGTTTGTGTTGCAGCCCGATGGAACGGTAAAACAAAGCGTAGTAAAAACCGGGATTCAGGATTTGAATTTTATAGAAATTATGCAAGGCTTGAAAGGTGGTGAACAAATTATTACCGGGCCTTATGATGTGGTGAATAAAGACCTGAAAAATGGAACAAAAGTAAAAGTGGTATCAAAAGATGAACTGCTGAAAAGCTTTAATAAAAAATAGAAAACTTTGATAGAAGTGAGGCCTGATTAGTACTTCATCTAATACCATAAAAACAAAAGAGCTAATAAATCAAAAGTTTATTGGCTCTTTTGTTTTTGCACGTTTTTTCTCCTAAAAGAATTTATTTTCGGCTACCAATTGCCGTTGTATCATCAGCTTTTGAATCGTTTCTTGTTCGTCCTCTCCAATCCCTAAAACATCGCCAATTGTATCAATCAAGTCTTTCTCTAAAAAGTCGAGCGATGAATCGCTTACACCCAATTCAATGCAATAGGAAAACAAAGCCAGTTCGCTGGTTGGGTTGATTTGCGAAATCAAATCGTGAATGTATTGCCTTTCATCACCAATGTTATTGCGGTACGATTTATAAGCAATCAATTCATCTTTAAAGTTCAGATCATTGTTCATTCTCAACTGGGCAAATTTGGTAGATAGAGCATCCAGTTCAGCTTCGTTAAACACACCGTCTTTATAACAACAGTGAAGAAACAAATGGCACAGTGCTTTATCAGGAGTTTGAATAAAATTAGAATACGTCATAGTTTGTTTTTGTGCAAAAAAAGGCAAGGATAATGCCACGAAGAAAAGCTACGAGCCCTTAGCTATGAGCTGCGAGTATTAAGATTTTGGTGCAAAAACAAATCCATTGATAATTGCTTTTAGCTCGCAGCTCGTAGCTAATGGCTCATAGCTTATTCTTCATGCACCAGCAACAAGGGAACATGCGTGTGAAATGCCAGTGCTTTTACATGGCTCTTGCGAAACAAGCCTTCAAAAAAGCCGTGCTTTTTAGGAATGGCAATGAGAAGCTGTATGTTGTTTTGCTGAATGAAAGTGGTAATGGCATTGGTGAAATCATCACTTTGCACATCATGAAATTGCGGCGATGCCTTTTGTAACAGGGTTTTCAATGTTGCCACTTCGTTGCCAAAATCGGAAGTGTGTTTATCTGTTTGTGCCACATGCAAAATGTGAAGTTGCGCATTGGTTTGTTGCAGGATACTTTCAATGGGTTGTACCGGTGTTGTTTTTGTCACTCCCTTATAATCGCAGGCAAACAATATGTTTTGGATCGGTTGATAAACAGCTTCCTGCGGCACAATGAGCACAGGTGTTGTTATGCGCTTAGCAATGTCTATCGCGCGGCTGCCAACCAGGGTTTCGGTTAATTTATCGCCGGCGGTAATGCCGGTTATCACCATATCAATGGGTTGAGAAGAACAAACTTCTTCTATGCCGTCAATCAGATCATTAAATTCTCCCATTACCTGAATCTGCAACGAGCCGGAAACTTCGTTTTGTAATTCTTTTCTAAAGCGTTGCAGGTGTTCACGGCTTATATCTCCCAACTCCGAAACATTAAATACTTCCATTGCATTCAGGGTAGGTTCTGTTAGCAACGGATCGGCTGGAATGGGCTGCTGATAAGCATTGTATAAAATAATTGTTTCGGCATTCCAATGTTCTGCCAATGCAATGGCATAGCGGGCTGCAGCTTTGGAAGGTTCAGAAAAATCAACCGGAACAAGAATGGTTTTCATGAGATATGTTTGATGATTTTTGTAGAGGAAGATGATAACAAATGTTACAGTAACCTCTGTTTTAAAAATTGATTTCCTCTTGCGGAATGAATGATAGCTGCTATGATAATTGCATCAATCGTTTCTTTGTAGTAAATTTTAAAAGGAAAGGAAGATAAGCTTACACATCTGTATTTTAACTTATACACTTTAAATGAAACAATGCCTGTCTCCAGCTTTTCTAGGTAAAAAATAAATTCTTCTTCAAAACGCTTTCTTAGTTTCGATGATATTCGCTCGTAATAATCACTGGCATCCATCCAGGCTTCTTCCAGAACAATTATTCGTTTTGCCATTTGGCAGCCAGCTTTACTTTTATTTCATCTATCGTATGTCCTTTAAAATTACCTGACTCTATCTTTTCAAAGCGCTTGTCTAATTCTTCTTCAGAAGCGTCGTCTCTCTCATCCAAAGAAGTAAGATGTTTGAAAATTGCATTTGCAATTTCTTCCTGTTCGGCAGGAGACAATTTTAAAATTTCAGAAATATCGTAGCTCATTGTTATGCAGTTTTATTTTTACCCAATATTTTCAATCACACCTGCAATGCCTTGCCCGCCACCAACACAAGCGGTTACCATTCCGTATTTTTTGTTCAATCGCTTCATATCATTTAACAACTGAATGGTAAGCTTTGCGCCGGTGCAGCCTAACGGATGCCCCAACGCAATGGCACCGCCATTTGCTGTTTACAATCTCAGGATTTAAACCTAACTCGCGAATAACGGCTACCGATTGCGAAGCAAAGGCTTCATTCAATTCAATCAATTCTATATCTCCCAAATTCATACTCGCAGCTTTCAACACTTTTGGAACCGCAGCTACAGGTCCCATACCCATAATGCGCGGATGCACACCGGCACTTACACAATTCACCAATCTGCCAATAGGTTGCAGGTTGAGTTGATTGATTAATGTTTCACTCATGACGATCACAAATGCAGCACCATCGCTGGTTTGAGATGAGTTGCCCGCTGTTACGCTGCCATTGACTGCAAAGGCAGGTTTTAGTTTTGCCAGTATTTCGGGGGTGGTATCGGCACGCACACCTTCGTCGGTGTCAACTGTATAAGTTTTAATTTTGCGCTTGCCTCCTTCATCAACATAAATTTGTTCTACCTGGATGGGTAAAATGCCCTCTTTAAAATAACCATTTTGCAAAGCCGTTGCCGCTTTTTGATGAGAACGCGTGGAAAATTCATCCTGCTCATCACGGCTCACTTTGTATTCGTTTGCCACTGCTTCTGCCGTTAAGCCCATGCTTAAATAATAATCAGGTTCATCTTTCGCAATGCTGTACGAAGGCACTGTTTTCCAGCCTGCGGTTGGCACTAAGCTCATGCTTTCCGTTCCGCCTGCCACAATGCAATCTGCCATGCCCGTGCGAATTTTTGCCGTAGCCATCGCAATGGCTTCTAACCCACTGGCACAGTAACGATTAATGGTGATGCCAGGCACTTCAATGCCCAGCGCTTTGGCAGCAATGATGCGACCGAACTGCAAGCCCTGCTCCGCTTCGGGAACGGCATTGCCAACAATCACATCATCTATTAGATTTGCCTCTAATTGCGGAAACGAAGCCACCAAACCTTTGATCACTTCAACCGCTAAATCATCGGGACGATAAAACCGAAACCCACCCCTCTTTGATTTGGTAACAGCCGTACGAAAACCGGCTACAATGTATGCTTCCCTCATTGTATTTGTTTGATCCGTAAAAATACGGTAAAGAGAGGAAGGCAGAGGTTATAAGTGTCGTAATTTGATACAGCAATTGTTGCAGTTCAATCTTTTCAACTTCATTCTTACTTCTCTGTCTTCGCTACTTTCACATCGGTGGTATCGGTTGGCAATGTGGGAACAATATAGCCGCCGGTATCAATGTTGGTTTTTGGAAATGCCGTTTTTAATTGTGCATAACCGGATGTACTTAGTTTGGTTTTGTACAAAAACAAAGCGGTTAGCGATGAGATGTTTTTCAATGATAAAATACCCTGTGTAGTAACCTTTGTGTTGACTAAATTCAGGTATTGCAGATGCGATAAAGAAGCAATAGAGGGAATGCCTTTATCGGTAAACAAAGTGCTGGAAACGTCAAGCTTTGTAAGGTTGTTAAATTGACTGATGTATGGCATCAAGCTATCGCTCATGTTTGTGCCCGCAAGCTTTAGCCATATCAATTGTTTGCTTAGCTGTTGCAACAGCATCAGCTTTTCTTTTGAAACAATTGTGTCGGTTATAAAGCTCGCCATCAGGTAGTTGTTGTCTTGTGCAACAGGGATTACCAAAATGTGTTGTTCACGTAGTTTATCTATTGTTTTTGCATCGGCAGGCGCAACCGGCGTTGGTGGAATATCACTTACTTCATCCTTCTTTTTTTCAACCGTTTGCAGGGAGAGCAATTTTTGTTTGATGTCGGGCGATTGTTTTGTGTTTTTTACTTTCGCATTCATATCGGCACCATTATCAATCCACCAATGCAGTAACGCGATTTGATCTTTGGTAAGCTGAGGTTTTTCTTTAGGTGGCATGTGATCATCGTCTTCCAACGACAGCGCGATGCGCTTCATCAGCTCGCTTTTTTCGGCACTTCCTTTTGTAATTACGATGCCATCTTTTCCGCCTTTCAATAATTTCAAACTATCATCCATACGCAAGCCGCCTTTCTGTTTGGTTGCACCATGACAAGAGTAACATTTGGTTTCTAAAATAGGTTTCACTACATCGCTGTACACCATCGCTTCCTGCACATTGGGTATGGGCTTGATGGTAAGTGATGCGCTGCTGTCTTTTGAGAACAAATTTACCAAGGGTTTGGTTAGATAATCAGAGCCGTGGGTAAGTGAACCGCCGAGATGACCTGTTAATAATATCAACAAAAACAAACCTGCTGCCAACACATTTTTAGGCACTTCAAATTTTGGATTCTTTTCTCTTACATACAGCACAAAAGAAACCACAGTTAATACAATGGCTGACGTCATGTGATAAGAGATAAGGGTGGCATCGTAATCATCTGTGGTTGATAAAATATAACCCGTGATGCACGATACCAAAGCGCTGATGGCACCCCATAGCAAAGCCACTGCTACAGCGGGTTGCAGCGCTTTGTATTGCTCTTTTCGTGCAAGCCATTGTAGCCACAAAGCAATCAACAAAATACCGATGGGAAGATGGACAATGAGAGGATGAAAATGACCGAGGAAGGTGGACATAAGAAAGAAGCTGCGAGCCGTGAGCTATGAGCTATGAGTGTTTAAGAAATTAAAAGAAGTTATTGAAGTTTGCTGGCAAAAGCGATGAGCATTTTTTGCTCTTCATCAAGTTTGTATAAAATTTCATGAAGCTTATTTTCATCTGCAAAACGCATTGTTTTCGCAATCAGCAATTGTGTCTCCAACTCAAACGTTGAACCCAACGCTATTTCAATAAAACGATTATAATCTTTTGAACTGGAACGGCTGCTGCCTTCTGCTATGTTGGATGGAATTGATACCGCTGCGCGCGTGGCTTGCTGTGAAAGGCCGTATCGCTCTGCAACAGGAAAGCTTTCGGTTGCTTTATAAGTGTCAATTGCAATATCAAATCCTTTTTGCCAGATTTTTAGCTCTTTAAAATTCCTCATGCTTGTTTAATTTGTTATTTATGAATTTGTATTCTGTATTGGCTCGTAGCTCACAGCTCATCACTCATAGCTTGTAGCTAACTATATCTTTCCCTCCACAACTTCATCATATATACATTAATCGCCCACTGGTCTGCCAAAGGTTCGCGTGTATAAGGCAAGGTAGGCATGTAATCGGGCGGACCAAATTCGGTAAGCACCGTAAGCGTTTCGCCTTTTTGTTTTTTGATTTGAACAATTTTATCCCACCACGCAAAATGCGCTTTCACGGCATCACTCCATTCGGGTGCGCGTGGGTCGTTAACCTGCGGGCCTTCGGGATGACCAATGCGTGCATGAACGTGATCTACACGCTGCAAAGTCATATCAACGGTTTGCTGTTGATCCTGCAACAGAGTTTCGCTTACATTGCACCAGTGTGATACATCAAACGTTACACGCAAATCAGGAATGGTTTCCATAAATCTTTTTGCTACCGGTGCGGCAAACAACATGCGCGAGCGGTGCGTTTCGTGGCAAATTTTAATACCCGTTTGCTTCGCCAGTTGCAGCGTAAAATCAACAATCTGTTTGTTTTCTTCATAAGAAAAATAATCTTTTCCCGAATGGCAGTTGATGTACAACGGACGTTGTGTTGTATTGGTTGCCGCAGCATCAATCATTGTTTTGAAAGAAGTAAAATGTTGGCTAAAATCGCTTTCATGCCCTGCCACCAAAAAACCAACTTCAAGGTTGTATTTTTTTAATGCCGAAAACAAATCGTCCTGATCCCGCTTTTGCAGGGGCCACCAGTTTTCGATGCCGTCGTATCCGTCCTTTTTTGCTTTTGCACAAAATTCATCCATTGTTCCGGCAAAGCCCCAGTTGGTAGCCAGCACTTTTAAACTAAAGTTGTTGTTCATGTTGTGAGTTGGTTGTGGCACTGCAAATGATTTTAGTGAAGAAAGTAACAAAGCAGTGGTTGTGGTTTGGAGAAAATTTCTTCGTTGCAATGGTTATGATTTTAAAGTGATCCCCCGTCCCTAAAGGGGAGTTCGAAACAGCGTAAGTAAAATTATTTTGATTATATTTAAAAATGAAAGAGGTTACTATTAATGAACCGGCTTTTAAGCTCCCCCTTTAGGGGCTGGGGGCTTCCTACGCCAGTATCTCCTCAATCACTTTTCCCTTCACATCGGTTAAGCGGAAGGGCCGTCCCTGAAAATCGTAGGTAAATTGTTCATGGTCAAACCCAAGCTGGTTAAGGATTGTAGCCTGCACATCAAATGTATCTACCTTACCACTAATGGTACTATAACCAATCTCATCTGTTTCGCCATAACTGCCACCTTTTTTGATGCCGGCTCCAGCCATCCAGATTGTAAACGCTTCGGTATGATGGTCTCTTCCTTTGAATGGATTTTGTTTGCCTTCCCTGTTTTCCATCATCGGTGTTCTGCCAAATTCACCACCCCAAATCACCAGCGTTTCGTCCAACAAACCACGTTGTTTTAAATCTAACAATAACGCTGTAACCGCTTTATCGCTACGACGACATTTATTGATAAAACCAATATCAATGGCAAGACTGGCATCGGTGCCATGACTATCCCAGCCCCAATCAAAAATCTGCACAAAGCGCACACCTTTTTCCACCAGTTTCCGAGCCAGCAAAATATTATTTGCCAAACAAGATTTTCCCGGCTCTGTGCCATACATATCGTGAATGTATTGTGGTTCGTTGTTGATGTTCATCACTTCGGGCACAGAAATCTGCATCTTATACGCCATCTCGTATTGCGAGATGCGCGAAAGAATTTCAGGGTCGTTGTATTCTTTGTATTCCTGTTGGTTCACTTCATTGATAGCATCAATGGAGGCTTTGCGCAAATCGCGGCTCATGCCATCGGGGTCTTTGATAAACAACACCGGATCTCCTTCGCTTCTGCATTGCACGCCTTGATACACACTTGGCAAAAAGCCACTACCCCACACGCTTTTACCGGCATCGGGATTTTTACCTCCGCTGGTAAGCACCACAAAGCCAGGCAGGTTTTCATTCTCTGTTCCCAACCCATACGTTACCCAACTACCCAAACTTGGGCGACCCAAACGCGGTGAGCCGGTATGCACCAGCAACTGCGCAGGACCATGATTGAACTGGTCAGTAGTAACGGCTTTTAAAAAGCTTACTTCATCTACAACCGAAGCCAAGTGCGGCATATGCTCGCTTATCCATGCGCCGCTTTGTCCGTACTGTGCAAATTTTGCCTGCGGTCCCAACATCTTAGGTACGCCGCGAATGAAAGCAAATCGTTTTCCTTCCAGCAACGAAGGCGGACATAGCTGTCCATCCATTTTTGCGAGTTCAGGTTTAAAATCAAACAGTTCCAACTGCGAGGGTGCGCCCGCCATGTGCAGGTAAATAATGCTTTTTGCTTTACCAGGAAACGGCGGCAGCTTCGGAGCCAACGGATGTGCCGGATCGAAAAGAATTTGTGCTGTCTTCTTTTTTTGTCCGCAACCCATTAACGCACCCAATGCCAACGCACCCAAGCCCATTGCACTTTCTTTAATAAAATGCCGGCGTGTGTGCATTTGAATCGCGGCTCGTTGCGCTTCGCGAAGCAGGCGCTGGTTGTGTAGTTCTTGTTGTGTCATAACCTCATCCCTAATCCTTCTCCATGGGTGGAGAAGGAACTTTTTAGTAAGTGAATAGCTTTTTTTAGGAAAGCAAGCTTTTGTTTTTACTCAAAATTTGAAATAACAAATTGCGATCTCAAGAAATCTATTTCATCCATCTCAATCTACCCAATCAAAGTCAGTTTTTTGTTACCACTTCATCCAAATTCAGTATCACATTTGCTACCACCATCAGGGCTGCGGTTTCTGTGTTCGCATGTTCATTCATACCGCCGTTCATCCCGCAAACTTTGTTTTTGTCCATTTTAAATTGTTGATAAGCAACGTTGTATAGATTAAGCAAAGAAGCTAAACTTTTTGCATCAATATTATGATAGGTGGCAAGGCTATAACCCTTTTGAATTTGCTGGGCCACATCGGTTCCACCTTCATTTTGCATACGGTAAGCAAAGTGCCTTGCCAAATCGAGAAACGCACTATCGTTCAATGTATTCAATGCCTGTAAAGGTGTATTGGTATTGATTCTGCGCACGGTACACACTTCGCGCGAAGTGGCATCATATGTAACCATTGCCGGATACACAGCCGAGCGTTTCCAATAAGTATAAACGGCTCTGCGGTATTGCTCGCCGCCGGTGCTTTGTATCCAGGTGGCGCTGTTCCACGGCGATTGCCAGATGCCCGGCGGCTGATAGGGCATTACACCCGGACCATACATTTTATCGTTCATCACATCAGCAATGCAAAGTGCCTGATCTCTGATTTGCTCGGCAGACAAGCGAACTCTTGCACCACGTGCGTACCATCTATTAAACGGGTCTTTTTGTTTTGCCTCTTTTGTTAGCAATGAACTTTGCTGATACGTGGCGCTCATTACTATTTTTTTGATGAGCGTTTTTACATCCCAGTTTGCTTTTGTAATAAAATCATAACTCAACCAATCCAACAATTCAGGATGCGTGGGTGCAACGCCTTGTGTGCCCAAATCTTCCAGCGTTTCTGCCAGGCCGGTTCCAAACAATTGTTGCCATACACGGTTTACCATCGTGCGTGCAGTTAGTGGGTTTTGCGGCGAAACCATCCATAAAGCCAACCCCAAACGGTTATGCGGCGCATTTTGTGGAAACGCATTTAACGAATGCGGTACATCAGGTTCAACTTTATTGCCCTTCGTTAGCCAATTGCCACGTTCAAATACATAAGAAGCGCGGTGCATATCAGTAGGGTTGTCCATCATTACGGGCGTGGTAGGAACATCAGCATTTAGTAACTTCCAAAACTCATTCTTCGCGTTAGCATACCCTTCTTTGTCCTTACCCGGGAAAGGCTGTGTAAAGTACAGCCAGTCAAGCATAGCGCCTGCGTCAGTGGGCTTTTTTAAATTCTTATTGGCATAAGTAAAAATAAGATGGTGAACACCAGTGGCAGGCTTTACATCTGTTTCAGCAATCTCCCAGCCTTTCTTTGTTTTTGATAACGGAACAGAAGCAATCACTTCACCATCTGCTTTGTCAAGATGAACTTGCCAAACGCCGCCATCCATAAAACCGACATAGCGAAAAATCAAATGGTCTTTGTTAGTAAGATCAACATCTTTCAACCGACATACAGCATTGTTGCGGAATGATGTCCATTTGGTATCATTCAATTCACTGTTGGTAAAGCTGTCGCACACCAGCGAGTTATAAGCTGGTTGCCATGTTCTTAAAAACTGATACACTTCATGCTCGCGTTGCTGCGAGGCGTTTTGTTTTACCCAATTTGTTACTTCATGCAATTGCTGTTGCAAAGTATCGTTGAATGAACGATACAACGGATAATCTGCCCAGGTATCTTCATCCCGTGTATCGTTAAAGAAAGCTGCGAATTTGTAATATTCTTCATGATGGAACGGATCGTACGGATGGCTATGGCATTGCACGCAGGCAAATGTAGTTCCCTGCAATGCGCTCCAGGTAGTGTTCACACGATCCAGTACAGCAGCCGTTCTAAACTCTTCATTGTCGGTGCCGCCTTCATCGTTGGTCATGGTGTTGCGGTTGAAAGCAGTGGCTATGTAGTCGGCATCGGTTGGATTGGGCAATAAATCGCCCGCCATTTGTTTGATTAAAAAACTATCATAGCGCATGTTATTGTTGAAGGCATCAATCACCCAATCGCGATAGCGCCAGATGTTGCGGCTGTCGTCTCTTTCATAGCCTTTGGTATCGGCATAACGTGCCAAATCCAGCCACATCGAAGTCCATTTTTCGCCGTATTGTTTTTGTGCCAATAAGCTATCTACTAAATTTTCATAAGCCTTAGTGCTGTTATCATTCACATATTGATCAGCCAATGTTTTAGAAGGCAATTCACCAATAATATCAAGACTTACCCGACGAAGCAATGCAGCTTTATCTGCCTGCGGCGATGGCTGCAAATCGTGTTCTTTTAGTTTATCAAGAATAAAATCATCAATCTCATTTTTAGCCCAATCATTCTTTGTTGGTATCAAACCAAAAAATGTTTTGGGCTGAGGCACATCAACCTGTTTCAAAGGCGCATAACTCCAGTTTTCTCCCCATGGCGCGCCCTGCTTTATCCATTTGCGAAGCACATCAATTTCTTCTTTTGATAAGGGTTCATGATGAAAAGGCATTCGCTCTTCAGGGTCTTTCAAGGAGAGCCGTTGTATCATTTCGCTGCCATCGGGATCACCGGGAATGATAGCATATTTTCCATCCTTTGTTTTCGACAAAGCTTCTTCCCGAAACAACAAACTAAAATTGCCTTTCGCACGCACACCGCCATGACAAGTAATGCAGTTTTTATTAATGATAGGCTTTACCTGTGTGCTGTAATCAATGCGTTGCTCCTTAGTAAGCAACGCAAAAGAAAGCGTAACAACAGCAAGCAACAAAACAACCATTGTGGTTTTTGTGAAGAAGCGGCGCATAGAAATCGTTTGGAAGGGTTAAAAGTACAATTATTCTATGTATGATGTGATTTGATGTACGATGTGGCGATCTCCTCTTTGCGACGCACGAAGCAATCTGTGGATTTATGATTTATGAATGCGAAATGATAAGGCTGATTCCTTTTTATAAATCGTATCATTTATTCAGCATAGATTGCTTCGTGCCCAGCCTACCGGACAGGCAGGCTCGCAAAGACGTGTGTGGCTTTCTGCTTATATTAAACATCACTCTGTGCAACTCCCTTTCCTCCGTGTCTCTGTGGTTCATAAAACTGTATTTTCATCTCTTTATGTTTCGATGTGTTCGCCGCAAACTATATTTGCCCTTCTTAAAAAATTGTGCATGAAAATTTTGGTTTGCATCAGCAAAACGCCTGATACGACATCGAAGATTGCTTTTACCAATAACAATACAAAGTTCGAAGAAGCCGGTGTGCAATGGATCATCAATCCGTATGATGAATGGTACTCGCTGGTTCGTGCTATTGAGTTGAAAGAAAAAGATGCTTCCACCATTATTCATTTGATAACCGTTGGTGGCAGCGATTCCGAACCCATCATCCGTAAAGCATTAGCCTTGGGCGGCGATGAAGCCATTCGCGTAAATGCGCAAAGTGATGATAGCTTTTATGTGGCTTCGCAAATTGCTGAAGTGGCGAAAGGAGGCAACTACGATTTGATTTTTACCGGCAAAGAAACCATTGATTACAACGCTTCTGCAGTTGGAGGAATGATAGCCGGGCTTTTGGATTTGCCATATATTTCACTCGCAACAAAGTTTGAACTGAATGGCACAACAGCAGTAGTAACACGCGAAATAGAAGGCGGCGAAGAAGTAGATGAAGTGGCATCGCCCGTTGTAATTTCTTGCCAGAAAGGCGTAGCAGAACAACGCATCCCTAACATGCGCGGCATTATGTCGGCACGCACGAAGCCTTTGAAAGTAGTTGAGCCGGTTGCAGTGGATACGCTTACCAAAATTGAAAGCTACGAACTGCCCGCACCCAAAGCCGGTGTGAAAATGATACCGGCCGATAATGTTGCCGAACTCGTGCGTTTGCTGCGCGAAGAAGCGAAAGTGATTTAAAACCTATGAGTTATTAGCGTTGAGCTATGAGCGCTGAAATTGATTATTAACACTCTCTACTCACCAGTTACAGATTAACAATTACAAATTACAAATCAGCTTATGTCTGTTCTCATATTTGTTGACCATGCAGAAGGTCATATCAGTAAATCTTCTTTTGAAGCTTTGTCGTATGGTTATGCACTGGCAAAAGGATTGAATGCGCCTGCCAACGCAGTGGTGTTGGGCAATGTATCCAACGAAGAAGCGGCATCGTTAGGAAAGTATGGTGTTGAAAAAACATTCCTGGTTGCGGGTGATGTATTTGCCCATGTTGACGCACAAGCTTACACCGCTGCCGTAGCGGAAGCCGTTGCAAAAAGCAATTCTTCTGTTGTTGTGTTTTCGCACAACCAAACGGGCAGAGCTGTGGCTCCGCGTTTATCGGCAAAACTAAAAGCGGGTTTGGTTACGGGCGTTGTTGGCTTGCCTAAAACCGAAGGCGGCTTTGTAGTTCGCAAAACGGTGTTTTCGGGAAAAGCGTTTGCCAATGTTGAGATTACTTCTCCCATTAAAATCCTCACACTTACTCCCAATAGCTTTGGTGTAAAAGAGGCCAGTAATGCAGGAGCCGAAGTGGTTCAATTGCCGGTAGAAATTGGGGCAAAAGTAAAAGTAACCGCTACCAATAAAGTGAGCGGTGAAGTGCCCCTAACCGAAGCCGATATTGTAGTGAGTGGAGGCAGAGGTTTGAAAGGTCCTGAAAATTGGGGTATGGTAGAAGACCTGGCTCATGCGCTTCATGCAGCGCTGGCCTGCAGCCGTCCGGTAGCTGATGCGCATTGGCGTCCGCACCACGAACATGTTGGACAAACCGGCATTCAAATTTCACCTAAATTGTATTTTGCATTGGGTATTTCGGGAGCGATACAACATCTTGCCGGCGTGAACAGAAGCAAAGTAATTGTGGTGATTAACAAAGATGCCGAAGCACCTTTTTTTAAAGCGGCAGATTATGGTATTGCAGGTGATTTGTTTGAAGTGGTTCCGAAGCTGACAGAAGAAATTAAGAAGCTGAAGGAAGCGTAAAGTTTCTGGATAACCATATAAAAATTCCTGTAAAACAAACCTGTCTCGCGGAGTAATCTGCGAATGATAAATTGTTCATTTTATAAACTAACGATATGCAACGCAGACACTTTATGCAACAATCAGCGCTCGCTGGCGCTTCTCTCTTAACGGCAACGATGGCAAACGCAAAGTCAAACAAAAACAAAGCTGAGGGAACGCTATTTCATTTGAATTATGCCATTCATGATGGCATGTTCAAAAACAATGCTGGCGCAGATTTTATTGACCAGATTCAATATGCTTACGACCTTGGTTTTCGTGCCATTGAAGACAATGGGATGATGGGCAGAACGCCCGAGATGCAAAGCAAAATCGGCGAAGCACTTGCCAAGAGAAACATGAGCATGGGCGTGTTTGTACATGGCTTTGACAATTGGCCTGTGCATACTTCCTTATGCAGTGGCGATAAAGAATGGTTGGATAAATTTCTTGATTACACTCACAAAGCTGTTGAAACTTCCAAACGTTGTGGTGGCAAACTGGTAACAGTTGTACCCGGCAATTACGACCACACTAAATCGGTGGACATGCAAACAGCGAATGTGATTGTTGCGCTTCGCAAAGCGGCTGCTATTTTAGAACCGCAGGGCATTGTGATGGTCATTGAATCGCTAAGTGATACGCCGGAATTGTTTCTTCGTGGCAGCGACCAGGCGTATGCCATTTGCAAAGCCGTAAACAGCCCGAGTTGCAAGATGCTGCACGATATGTATCACATGCAACGCAACCAGGGCGATATTATGAAACACATGGATGATGCCTGGGATGAAATTGCTTATTTTCAAATTGGCGACAATCCCGGCAGAAACGAACCCGGCACCGGCGAGATGAATTACAAGAACATTTTCAAACACATTTACAACAAAGGCTACAAAGGCATGTTGGGAATGGAGCACGGCATTGCTAATCCCGGCAAAGAAGGCGAAGCCGCGCTGGTAAAGGCTTACAGAGAGGCAGATAGTTTTGTGTGATATTTTTAATGGTATTTAATTCTGTAACCATAGCATCTCGTCATTCCGCAATTGCCCTCAACACGAACTTAAACTTTCATCAAAACAGCGAGGGCTTTGTGCGGAATCTGATCTTTAAGGTTTGAACAAGTTATTATGTTGTAAATAACTTTATTTTATTTAATCGTCTTTATTATCTAACCATCAGATTCCGCACAAAGCCCTCGTAAGAACGTAAACGTGCAAGCCCGTGTTGAGAGCAATTGCGGAATGACGAGATGCTGTATTTTCAAGCAAATATTAAACTTCGTGCATCTCATTCTCTTATCTTCTTCGTGGTTCCAAATCCTTAAAAGTTTGCTTTTCTTCATTCATTTCCTCTAAAACCAAATCCTACTTTTACATTTGCCGTTCTACCAAAAAAGAAAACAATGGTTGATGTTATTTTAGGCTTGCAATGGGGCGATGAAGGCAAAGGGAAAATTGTAGATTATTTTGCTCCGCAATACGATGTGATTGCCCGCTTCCAGGGTGGACCCAACGCTGGTCATACGCTATATGTTGAGGGTAAAAAAATAGTGCTGCATCAAATTCCTTCGGGCATCTTTCATCAAAACACAATTAACCTTATTGGCAACGGCGTGGTGCTCGATCCCGTTACATTGAAGCGCGAATGCGACACCGTTGCATCATTTGGAATTGATGTAAAACAAAACCTGTTTATTGCTGAACGAACCAACCTCATCGTACCCACGCATCGCGCGCTGGACAAGGCTTCCGAGCTATCGAAGGGTGAAAGTAAAATCGGTTCTACATTAAAAGGCATTGGTCCGGCTTATATGGATAAAACCGGCAGAAACGCACTGCGTGTTGGCGATATTCTGACCAAAAGCTTTGTTACCGATTACATTAAGCTGCGCTTAAAACATCAGAAAATATTAGACAGTCATCATTTTAACGAAGACATTTCGGCTTGGGAAGAAGAGTTTTTTGAAGCAATCGAATTTCTTCGTTCTTTAAAAATTGTAAACGGCGAATACTTTATCAACAACCACATCTCCGAAGGAAAAAAAATATTAGCCGAAGGCGCACAAGGCAGTATGCTGGATGTTGATTTTGGCACTTTTCCTTTTGTTACTTCTTCCAACACCATTTCGGCTGGCGTATGCACCGGTCTTGGTATAGCACCGCAAAAAATAAAAGAAGTGTTAGGCGTTACCAAAGCGTATTGCACACGCGTTGGCAGCGGTCCGTTTCCTACCGAATTGGAAAATGAAACCGGCGAGGAACTGCGCAAAATCGGCAGTGAATTTGGTGCAACCACCGGGCGTCCGCGCCGTTGCGGATGGATTGATTTGGTGGCATTGAAATATTCGTGCATGATTAACGGCGTAACGCAAGTGGTAATGACGAAAGCTGATGTGCTCGACAGCTTTGAAACGCTTGATGTTTGCACGGCTTACAACATTAACGGCGAAGAAAAAGCGGAAGTACCTTTTCAAATGATGAAGGTGAACATTAAACCCGTTTATCAAACATTTAAAGGCTGGCATTGCGACTCCACCCACCTTCAAAATATAGCGAATTTACCGTCTGCTATGTCAAGCTATATTTCATTTATAAACGGCTATATCAACGCGCCGGTAAAGTACATTTCCAATGGGCCGGGCAGAGAACAAATTATCAATTTATAAATACAGTTTGGCACTAAAAATTTTTTTTGCTGATTCAAAAACTCGTTGAAATTTTACGTTGTTAATCTTTGGAATTATGGCAAAATCTGCAAACAAAAAAAGTACAGGCCGCACCACAAAAGCGGCGGCTGAAAAAGAAGAAAAAAAGCCTTCTCCCGCAAAAAAAAGGAGAGAAGATGATGACGATTTGGATGATGAAGATGATGAGTCTGTAACCAAATCATCTGCTAAAAAAGCATCGTCAAAACACGAAGATGATGAAGACGATGAAGATGTGGATGAAGTGGAAGACACCTGGAACAAACCCGAAGAAGAAGATAGTTGGGATCCCGATTTTGATGAGTTTGACATACCCAAATCAAAGAGCAAAAGCGGTACAGCCAGCCCTAAAAAAGCAAGCAAAAAGGGCGATGAGGACGATGATTTTAAGCTGGACGACGACTTTAAAGAATTTGGTTTGTACAACAACGATAAAGGCGGCGGCTTTGATGATGATGACGATTTTTAATTCTTTTCTTGCTGTTTCATGATGCGCAACAAAGCATCATTTCGCATAGGCGATGCTTTGCTTTGCAAGCAGCAGATGCTAAACTGGGCGGCCCGGTTTAGCATCTGCTGTTTTATGAACAATCATCAATACAAAAACGCATATTCCGTTTACGATTGCATTGCTGCGGCTAACGCGGGCGATTTGTTTTTGCCCAAAAAAAATAAGCTGTTACAACTTCATTCTTTCACACAACAACATCGTAGCAACTGGCTGTTTGGTCATGTAGGTTATGATGTAAAAAATGAAATAGAAGGCTTAGCTACTTCTCATCCTGACAAGCTCAATTTCCCTGATGTATTCTTCTTTCAACCCAAAACAGTTTTGTTGTTGCGGGGCAATGTGCTGACGATAGAAAGCGAAACGGAAAAGCCGGAAGATGTGTATCAAAACGTGATGGAGAACGGCTTTCAGCATGATGTTGCTATCCATAAAAAGTTACACTTGCAACAGCGCATTAGTAAAGACGAATACATCAACATCATCAACAAAATCAAACAACACATTTTACGCGGTGATTGTTATGAAATGAATTTTTGTATCGAATTTTTTAGCGAAGAAGTGCACATCAATCCGGCTGAAATTTACAACCATCTGTCTCAAATTTCCCCAACGCCATTTTCAGTTTTTTATAAATTGAATGATAAATATGCCTTGTGTGCCAGCCCTGAAAGATTCATGCAAAAACAAAACAGCCGTTTGATTTCGCAACCGATAAAAGGCACGGCGAAAAGAATTTTGAATAATGAAGCATTGGATAACGAGGCCAAACAACGATTGCAAAATAGTGGCAAAAACAAAACGGAAAATGTGATGATTGCCGATTTGGTGCGCAACGATTTGAGTAAGATTTGCAGGCGTGGAAGTGTAAATGTTAGCGAGTTGTTTGGCGTGTATTCCTATCCGCAAGTTCACCAAATGATTAGCACCATTGAAGGTGAAGTAGATGAAGATATAAATATCGCTGATGCACTGCAGGCTTTGTTTCCCATGGGTTCGATGACGGGTGCACCGAAACGAAGAGTGATGCAGTTGATTGATGAATACGAACGTTCGAAACGCGGTTTGTATTCGGGCAGCATTGGTTATATCTCGCCCGAAAACAATTGGGATTTTAATGTAGTCATCCGAACCATTTTATATAACAAAAGCACCCGCTATCTTTCTTTCCAAACCGGCGGTGCCATTACGTTTGGCAGTGATGCGGAAGAAGAATACAATGAATGTTTGTTGAAAGGGGAAGCGATGAAAAGGGCATTGAATATCGGGTAAAAACAAAGTGGGATAGAGTGATTTAAAATATAGTGTCGTTTGCGCAAATCATTGTTAAACGATGTTGAAACCAAAAATCAAACATGAGATTATACATTCATCAGCTTAATTGGTCAGTCTAACTTTTCTTTCCGAGTGTTCAAGTGACATGTCATTGAGCGAAGATTAGATTGCCGCTACTTTAACAACTTCTTTCAACTTTACTTTCACTAATGTCCAAGACAAACCAGATGTCAACCGATTGCACTGGCAATTTGTGAAGCCTACTTAAACTTATACTTTATTTTGCTTCGTGGATGAAAAAATAAATGCGGCTTAAATCCTTGTCTGTCCATGATTATAGTCAGCATATGGCTTAATACCGGCATGCTATGTCCGTTGGCAAGAAACTAAGTACGCGCAGCTTTTTTATCTCTGCCATGTTTAACGTAACTGTTTAGGTTGGATTTATGGAATCGGAAAATCTCTTCATCAGTTATCAATTTAATAATATGTTTCATTATTCTTTAACGGAATTTCTTTGACTATCTGCCAAAAGAAAAAGAATTGTAGCCAACAGTTTGGGCAAAAATATTTTTATAAAGCAATTTTTTATGGAAGCCTGAAGGCTGAAAAAAATTATAATAAAATTTCAATGAACCATGTATCATTCGTTTTACTTGTATTGGCAAGCCATCTTTTGTTTTGCCATCAAGCCCTAAATCGCCACGCTGCTTTGTGTTTGTTGTGCCGCCAAACTGTTGCACTATTAAGGTTTCAAAAGCAAATGCATCTTTCTTACCGAAGCGTATCATAATCATATTTATGAAGCTGAACAATAAAAGGCTGGCTAACAAATCCTGCTGATTGTTGAGCCTGAATTCGATAACTTTTATGCCTTGTATGCTTTGGTCAATTCCCATCCAACGGCGGTTTAGACTTTTGATAAAGAACATTAATAACAATGATTGCATCATGAGTGCAAAGACGATTTGGATAGTGATACTTTTAAGCTATTCTTTAAGAACAAATAAGAGATACTCGCATATTTCATTAAAAGACAATGTTTGGAAAAAGATTAAACTCATTAGCACTTGCACGTAGATGTTAAGCATTCATGGCTCATGTTATCGAAATACGATGGTACTCTGAACAAGAAACATCGAATAATGTGTAAAAACAAACTTTGTTTCATATTGTAAAGTTTAATTTATCAAAAGTAAGGTTTACTTTACAAAAAAGGGGAAATATTATTTTGACGCATTGTCCTTTTTAGGAGACGATGCTAGAACGAAAGCACGATCCAACAACATAGAATCATCAAAAAATGCGCAAAACAAACCGCACCTTTTCATTACTTTTCATTATCTAAAAGAAGTCTGTACTTTCTTTCTCTCAATATCACACATCATTCCTTATTTTGCCATCGTAATTTTGTTTTACCATTATTTGCTTTCTGTGATGAATACGTATCGTTTTCTCCTTTGCTGTTTTCTCTTTTTTGTTGTAAAAACAAATGCACAGAACCGCTTATGAACTAACCAGCGGCTGGCAATGCAAACAAGCTTCTACGGTGCAACAAACCGGCGAGCAACTTTCCATTCCATCCAACACTTTGCAGGGCTGGCAACCTGCTGTTGTGCCAGGCACGGTACTTACTACAATGCTTGCCAATAAAGAAATTCCTGATCCGTTTTATGGCATGAACAACAAAGCCATTGCTGATATTTATGATGCCGGGAAAGACAAATACACGTATTGGTTTGTGAACGATTTTGTAGAACAAAGCGCAGCCAATGGCGAGCAATTCTGGCTCTATTTGCGGGGCGTGAATTATAGTTGTGATGTATATTTCAACGGAACCAAACTGAACGAAACGCTGCACAAAAGCATGTTTCTAAGCCAGACTTACAACATCACTTCTTTGTTGCAAACGGGCATGAACAGGCTGGCGGTAATTGTGCATCCGCCCGATTTTGTAGGCAACGCAAATGGCGGTCAGGGCGGCGATGGAACCATTGCCAAAAACATAACGCAGCAATATGTTGCAGGCTGGGATTGGATTCAACCGGTACGCGACAGAAACACAGGCATCTGGGATAAAGTGTTCATCGAAAAAACAGGATCCATCAGGGTAAAAAACATTCATGTTGTTACCGAAGTGCCCGGTGTGCGAATGCCAACCGGCGCACAACAACCTGCAACCATTCAACTTTCTGCCGAGGTAGAAAATGCTATTAATTTTCCGGTAAGCGGCAGGCTATTGTACAGCATTGGCCCTGATACGGTTTCTAAAAACATTACTGTACCTGCGCATTCATCGCTCCTTGTTTCGCTGCCCAATTATGTATTGCACAATCCCAAACTATGGTGGCCCAACACGTATGGCGAACAGGCTTTGTACAAAACCAAAGTTCAGTTTATTACCAACAACGCAACCGTTTCTGATAGTGAAAACATAACATTTGGTATAAGGCAAATAGAAGCCGAATGGAACAACACAACACGCAGCAGAGAGATAAGAGTAAACGGACAAAAGATATTTATCCGGGGCGGCAACTGGATTGTTTCTGATGCCATGCTTCGTTTATCGAACGAAAGGTATGATGCAGAAATCCGGTTTCATAAAACCATGAACTTAAACCTCATTCGTGTGTGGGGTGGTGGTATTTTGGAACGTCCTGAATTTTATGATGCCTGCGATAAATATGGTCTTTTGGTAATGCAGGATTTTTGGGGCTCCGGTGATTGTAATGGCCGCTGGACAGACGATGCTAAAAAAGATGATCAATGGACACGCAGACAGTATCCGGACGATCATGCTTTGTATGTAGCTTCTGCTGCGGATGGCATCAAATTAATCCGCAATCATCCATCGCTCGCTATCTGGTGCGGCGGCAATGAAATTACGTTGCCGGAAGATATTTTTCATTTGGTAAAAGATTCGTTGCTGCCCCAATTGGATGGCACAAGATGGTTTGCTGATTACTCCAATTCCGACAGCCTATCGTACAACTTTTTGGGTGGCAATGGCGATGGTCCGTATGGCATTCAAAACACCAAAACTTTTTTTGCCAACCGCACTTATCCTTTTAACTCTGAAGTAGGCTCGGTAGGTCTGAGTGATTACACTTCATTACAGCGTTTCATTCCCGACAGCAACATGCGGGCTCCTCAATTTGCCAACGGCAGAACAACAGTTGATTCGATTTGGGATTATCATAAATACATTGGTTACGATAATTCTGTAGCCGCTTACGGAAGCATTGCTACGGCTAAGGAATTTGCAGCCAAAGCACAGTTGGTAAACTACAACCAATATCGTGCATTGATTGAAGGCTTTACATCGCACGCATGGGATTGGTACACCGGCGTTATCATCTGGAAAACACAAAACCCGTGGACGGCAATGCGCGGACAGATGTACGATTATTATCTCGATCCGAATGCCGGGTTGTATGGCTTACACGCCGCCGGTGAACCTTTGCATGTGATGCTGAATGCAGCAGACAGCGTGGTAATGATTGCCAACAACACATTTGAATCGAAGAGGGATTTGATGCTGCAGATTTTTTTGTACGATATGAAAGGGGCTGCAAAATTGCTTACACAAACCTTCACCGAAATTGGGCCTACAACATTGAAAAGAACCTTTGCCATTCGCAGAGAATTGGCTGAAGCTGGTAAAGATGAAGGCACTTTTGTAGTGTTGCGTTTGTTGAACCTGAACAAGCAAATTGTAAGTGATAACTTATACTGGCTGCCCGATGCCAACGGCAACTACAGCGGCTTGCAGAAGATGGACAAAACCGATTTGACAATAAATGCGGCAAAAACAAACTCGGGTAAAATAAATGTAGCTCTCTCCAACGCAGCAGGTAAACCCGTTGCATTTTTCAACCGCATTTCCCTAATTGATGCAACCACAAAACAAAGAATACTGCCCACCTTTTTTAGCGACAATTATGTGTCGGTTTTACCGGGTGAAAGCAAAACGGTAACGATTGAATATAAGTCTTCTGCTAACAGCAATGTATCAGTGGAAGTGGAAGGTTGGAATGTGGAGAGGAAAGAGGTTGCGGTTGAGAAGTAGATAAATGTGTATAGTTTGTTGCAGCATCATTCCGTCATTCCGCAATTGCCGCCGTTTGATTTTGCACTATAATCGCTGTTGCAGGCGGCTTTGTGCGGAATCTGATGTTTGAATAATGAAGATGTTGCAATGAAAGAATGACGTTTACAAGATTGTAACAAGTTTATAATTGTGAGAGCAGATTCCGCACAAAGCCCTCATAAAAGCGTAAAGGTGCAGCATTGTGTTGAGGGCAATTGCGGAATGACGCATAGGCTTAATCTTCAAACTGAGGCACTCACAAAAGCTCTATACACAAGAATTTTTACTTTTTCAATTTCCATTTCTTCTTCAAACTGGAATCCTATTTTTTCCAGCAAGTGAATTGATTTGAGGTTATGTGGAAGTGTGGTAGCAAGAATGTGTCCCATGTTTTGTTTTTGCACTAATTGTTGCAAAACGGCACTTGCCGCTTCGTAAGCATATCCCTTGTTACCAAATTGCGGCAGGAAAGCAAAACCTAAATCGGGATGTGGTAAATACTCTCTTTTAATGAAGGTTACAATGCCAATCTTTATTTCATCTTCTTTCAATTTCACTATCCAATAAAAAATATTTCCGTTTTCTAAAATGGTTTGAATGTAAGTGCCGGCTTCAGCAACAGAACTAATATTACGGTCTCCAATAAACTGCAGCCAGCCTTCTGTATTTACCAATTTTAAAATAAAATCATCATCTTTTATTTTCAACGGCTCTATCAAAAGCCGGTTTGTTTTTATTGAAAAATGATCAGTCATCTTTACTTTGTTACCTCAAAACAAACAGCGTATTTGCCAACGGTTTGGTTTTGCAGCTTTTTTGGAATTTCTATGATAGTGCCATCGCCGTTCTCTTTCCAGGTTATCTTTTGAGAAGGCGCATCAACCAATTTTATTTGGCTTCCTTTTTCAATGATATACTTGTTTAATTGAACGGTTGGAGGCAATATTACATCTTCATTGTTTTTATCTGCCAAAACATAAATGAATTCCGTTTTGCCATTATCTGATTGCAGATACACCACATTGTTCTCTTCGTAAGGCGCCAACGGAATGGTGTTGTAAATGCCCTTGCTATGGACCTTCATCCAGTCACCGATCCGTTCTAAACGTTGGTAAGCTGTATCAGCAAAATCACCTTCCGGTGAAGGACCAATGTTCAACAATAAGTTGCCACCACGCGAAACAATTTTTATCAGCAGTTGAATTAACGAATTTGTTGTTTTATAATGATCGTTCGGCACATAGCTCCACGAATTTCCCATCGTAATGCACGATTCCCAGGGATGATCCAATGGCTTGTCAGGAACGGTTTGTTCGGGCGTTACATAGTTTTCATTTTCGCCCGAAACGGTTCGGTCAACTGCCAGCAATCCGGGCTGATAAGAACGTGCCATGGCAACAATTTTATTCATATCAACATCCTGGTTTTGCCTGATGCCACGCTGCCAATCTACCGATGCATCTACTGAAGAAAGCGGGCGCACCCAACCGCCATCGAGCCACAAAATATCAATGCTGCCATAGCCCGTCATCAGCTCCTTAATCTGGTTATAAGTAAACAATTTAAAACTATCCCAGCGTTCGGGATGCTTGCTGATTTCGTAATTTACATTTCTATCTTTTGGCGGAAAATAAGGCCACCAAAAATAAGGGCTGTGCCAGTCGGGCTTTGAAAAATAAGCGCCAATCATAAAGCCATCCTTTCTAAAAGCATTGAATACTTCTTTAGCAATATTCGCTTTTGGATTTCTTGAAAAAGGTGTTTTGGAAGAGGTGATTTTATAATCGGTTTCTTTTGTATCAAACATGCAAAAGCCGTCGTGGTGCTTGGTGGTAAACACCACGTATTTCATGCCTGCATTTTTAGCTGCCTCTGCCCATTTATCTGGGTTAAACTGAGTTGGATTGAATGTGGTTTGCAGGTTCTCGTATGCTTTTTTATAAGTAAAATAATCAGGGCTGTATTTGCCTTTGCGCTCGCACCAACCTTCATCTTCAGGGCAAATGCTCCAGCTTTCCACAATGCCCCATTGACTGTATGTTCCCCAATGCATCAATAAGCCAAACTTATGTTCCTGCCATTGATGAAGCTTTTGTAAAACGGCTGTATCTTTTGGCCAAACATAGCTGTTGCTGGTGTTGTGTTGCTGCGCCTGCGCAACATAAAAAATGGGCAAAACCAAAAGTGCAAAAAACAGAACTCGTTGTGCGATTGTTTTTATCATAAAAACCGTTGAGAAAACAAAATAAAGCAGTTACCTCAGTGTTGCAGCAACAATTGGTAAATTTAAAAAAGCAATCATCAAAAGCGTTTGCCTGAGATTGTGTTAGATGGTACGCGAAAAATGACTGGCCGCTTTTTCGCGGTAAGCTTTTGGCGCAACGCCAATGTTCTTCTTAAAAATTTTATTGAAGTTAGAAACCGTTTTGTAGCCACACCCAAAAGCAATTTCAGAAATGTTCAAATCGGTTTCCAGCAACTGCTTGCAAGCCTTTGAAGTGCGCACATCATTTAAGTAAGAAACAAAATGCCTGTTGGTTCTTTTTTTAAATAAACGGCAAAATGCGGGAGGCGTTAAACTGGCCATCCGGGCAACGTCATTTAAAGAAATGTCCTTGTTAAAATTTTCGGATACATAGTTATAAACTTCCGCCAGCCGGTCAACTTTATTATGCGCCAACATACCCGAATATCCTTTGTAAGAAATGTATTCGGTTTCTTTTGAAACGGCAATGATGTTTAAAATATCCAACAAGCCGATGATGCGTTCCAATCCTTTTCTCTGGTTGAGGCTGCACATTTTTTCAGTAATTACTTCTCCTGTTTTGCCAACAATTTTTAATCCTCGTACCGAGCGTGCAAACAGCTCGTTTAGCTTGCTGCTTTCATGCAATTGCAACATTTCATCTGAAAAAATTTCTTTTTTAAAATGAATGACAAACGACTTTGAACGGAAGTTGGAGAAGCCTTTGTGAAAGATGTCATCATTCTGCCAGGCATGCGGAAGGTCGGGACCTAAAAACACAAGGTCGCCTGCATAAAACGAATCAATTTTATCGGCAACAATGCGCCGCCCAAAGCCTTCTTTTATATAAGTAAGTTCAAACTCAGGATGGTAATGAAACAAAGCGTTGTAATAAGGTTCACTTTTTTCTTCCACCACAATCTGTTGCTGCGCTTCATTGTATATTTTAATGTACTGGGCTCTCATTACCGTTTGGAATTTTTTGTTGATCTTAATAGTGATGTTTTAATAAAAACAAAGATGTTCATATTTTTTCACAGGTTAAAATTTTCCCCTTTTCCATTAAAAATGAAAGCAGCGTTTTTTATCTTTCTGTTGTTATTATTGCATTATCATTTGCTGAAAAAATCTATAGCCGGTTATTGAAAAAATTTCGGCGTAACAGATTTAAAAATACTGACTGGTTTTCGACCTTTGTTTTTACACCGATTTCTTGCCTTAAGAATGAGAACTGATTAACTGCTGGCGGCAGAGATGACCCTCTGTCACCCGTGCAGTTTGGTAACTGTTTATAAACACAAATCCGACTAACATGAAACATCTGTTACTCTCCCTTTTTTTAATGCTGGCAGGCATGGCTGCCATGTCGCAAACCCGAACGCTTACGGGTTTTATAAGAGACTCTGCCACCAATAACCCCGTTCCCTATGCAACGGTAAAAGTGGCCGGAAGAAATATTGTTGCTACAACCGGCACCGACGGTGCCTTCAGCATTGGTCTGCCAACAGCCAATGTTACGCTTGAAGTTTCGTACGTTGGATACGCTACCCAAAGCATTTCGGTAAGCGATAATGACAACAACATCGTGGTGTTGATGGGTCAATCGAAAGGCAGCGGACTTACCGACGTAGTGGTAACCGCATTGGGCATTTCAAAAGAATCGAGACGCTTAGGCTATGCTGTGAGCACTGTAAATGGCGACCAGTTTAACAAAGCCCGCGAAACCAATGTGGCGTTATCATTGGAAGGCCAGGTAGCTGGTTTAAATGTGCATGGCACCAGCGGTGGGCCTGGCGGCACAGCCCGCATTTTGTTGCGTGGTATGCCCAGCATGAACTCAGGCGGTTCGCCTTTGTTTGTGATAAACGGTGTGCCGATGGACAACTCAAACCGCGGCTCCGCCGGTGAGTGGGGCGGGGCGGATCTGGGTGATGGTATTGGTAATATCAACCCCGATGATATTGAATCTATGACGGTGCTAAAAGGTCAGGCTGCTTCTGCTTTGTACGGCGCACGTGCTTCCAATGGTGTGATTTTAATCACAACTAAAACAGGTAAGAAAGGTACAGCCACCGTAAGCTATAATACCAATTATCAATTGGACAAAGCGATTGACAATACCAACTTTCAATATGCATATGGGCAAGGACAAAATGGTGCTAAACCTGCAAATACAACGGATGCGCAGAATACAGCCCGTTTAAGCTGGGGAGGAAAATTAGATGGCAGCCAGTTCACGCAGTTTGATGGCAAGCAGTATTCCTATTCTCCATATAAAAACAATATCGAAAACTTTTATCGTACCGCCCCCTCCTTTACCAATACACTTGCTGTAAGCGGTGGTGGCGACAGAGGTACCTATCGCGTGGCACTTTCAAATTTAGACAACCAGTCCATTGTTCGCAACAGTGGCATTACCCGCAGAACAGTAAGCTTAAACATGGACCAAAAAGTTACGGACAGGTTGAGCGTTACAGTGTTTGCGAATTACATTGATGAACAGGATAAAAACCGGCCTAATTTAAGTGATGGTCCTGGTAATCCAAACAATGGTTTCTTTTTAGCCAATAATATCAATGAAAACATTTTGAAACCTGGTTATGATTCGAGCGGAAATGAAATTGTTTTTAGTGATGATCCTTATGTAACCAACCCTTGGTTTGTAGTAAACAAATGGATTAATAATACGAGTCGTCATCGGCTTATATCCGCCGTTTCGGCCAAGTACAATTTTACCGATTGGTTGTATGTATTGGGACGCATGGGTTATGACATTCAAAACGACCGGTATTTAAGTGTTACTCCTTCCGGAACTGCCTATAGCTTCAATTCAGCCAATCAGTCGGGTGGCATCGGCCTTTCTACGGCGCAAACATCAGAGTTAAACTTTGACGGCTTGATTGGTATCAATCACAATCTGCTTAAGGATTTGAATATTAGTGCCACACTGGGTGCCAATATAAGACGAAACACTTTTGAAAGCATTGGAATTGGAGGTGGACCTTTTGTAATACCCGGCTTGTACACACCAAGCAATGTGGTTAGCTTTAACAGAAGCTATGGCTATAACTTAAAAGAAGTTCACTCCGCTTTTTATTCGGTTGACTTCACTTACAAGAATTATTTAACGGTAAGCACCACAGGCCGCTATGATGCGTATTCAACATTGCCAATTAACAACAACTCCATCTTTACGCCTTCAGTTTCTGCCGGGTTTGTATTCTCCGAATTGTTGCATAGCACAAAGTTGAATTATGGCAAACTCCGCGTGGCTTATGCACAAACCAGTGGAGAAAGCAATGACCCTTATGGGACTGCGGTTTACTACGGTGTAGGAAATTCAATCAATGGTGTTCCAACCGGTAACTTTAGTTCCAATCTTCCCAATTTGTTTTTAAAGCCTTTTACTTTAACCGAAGTAGAAGTGGGTGCTGAATTGAAATTCTTCAACAATCGTTTGGGGCTGGATGTAGCTTACTATGACCGCAAAACAACGAAGGAAATTATGAATGCCAGTTTAAGTTCTGCCTCAGGCTATACCAGTTCTGTGATAGGTAACGGTTCTACACAAAACAAAGGGTTGGAAGTGCAGGTAACGGGCAATCCGGTAAAGGCAAAATACTTTAACTGGAATATCACCGTAAATTCCACCAGCGTAAACAACAAAATTTTAAAAACGGATGCGTTTAACAACAACGTAAATTTAGGAACTTACCGTCCGTTGAATGCAAACACAGCTTTTGTTGTTGGCATGTCGGGTCCGCAAATTTTGGCGCATGATTATACGTACAATTCCAAAGGACAAGCGGTGGTAGATGCCAGCGGCCTGCCGGTAGTTGGCGATTTAAAACCATACGGAAGCGTACTGCCAACCTTTTACGGCGGTGTAAGAAACGACTTTAGTTTTGGCAACTTCAACCTCTCGTTTTTAATTGATTATAACTATGGCAATAAGATTTTGTCGGCCACTAGTTATTACAGCATTTACAGAGGATTAAACCAACTGACGCTTGCCGGAAGAGAGGGCGGAATTACAACTGGTGTATTGGCCGATGGAACCGCTAACACAAAAGCAGCAGACGCAGAGAGTTATTATCAAAGAATAGCCGGTGTTTCTAAACTAAATGTATTGAATGGCGATTTTATAAAGCTGCGCCAGATTACAGTAGGATACACACTCGGAGAAAAATTGTTTGCCCATATTCCCGTGTTTAGTTCAGTTGATCTTTCGCTGGTTGCCCGCAACCTTCTTACGCTAATGAAGCACAGCGATAACATTGACCCCGAAGCCGGCTTTAATGCCAGTGTCAATTATGCAGGTATTGAAGGTACAAGTCTTCCTTCCACAAGAACATTTGGTATCAACGCTAATTTCAAATTCAAAAAATAACTGTAATGAAACAACGAATTATATATTCCTTTCTCTCCTTATCCTTGTTGCTGGCAAATTGTACAAAAAACTTTCAGTCCATCAACACCGATCCCACACAGGCAAACGCTTCTACTTTCGACCCTAACCTGCTATTGCCAACTACAGAATTAAATTATGCAAGCGCCATGTCGGGCTATTCAGGACCTATTCTGTTTCAAAGTATGTGGGTGCAAATCTTCGCTTCAGCATCTTATCCAAGCTATTACAGTAATGGCGATAAGTATGTGGCATCAGGTAATACGACAACGTACCAGGCAAGCACCTGGAACAATGCTTACACCGCTGCAAGTAATGCACGTGAGATACAAAATCTTACCAAGGGAAATGACGCTTATCTCAATTTAAGAGGTGTAGCTACCATGATGGAAATCGCTTCTATTATGCTCGTGACTGACACTTATGGCGACTGCCCGTACTCACAAGCATTACAAGCAAAAGGCGGGCTGACCTCACCTGTTTACGACAAGCAGCAGGACATTTATAACTCTATGCTTACCCGCCTGGATTCTGTGTTAACTACATTGGATCCTTCTAAAACAAAGCCTGGCAATGATGCTTTTTCTTACAAGGGTGACATAACCCAATGGAAAAAGTTTGGCTACTCTCTTATGCTTCGCATGGCAATGCGTTTAACCAAAGTAGATGCCACTACCGCGCAGAAATATACAGAGAAAGCAGCCGCAGGCGGTACACTGGCAGGCGTGAGCGACAATGCTTATTTAATGTATGACAATGCAAACGGCTTTGCAAATCCCAATAGCAGCGCATTAGTGGTGCCACAAGATTATGTTGAAGTAAGATGGAGTAAGACGTTAATTGATATGTTGAAAGCTACATCCGACCCAAGATTGGGTGTAATAGCCGAAGTACCTGCTGCCGGGCTTATCAATGCAGGAAATGAAACCATGGCTGGCAATTCTGACCCTTCTGTACAAATGGGTATGCCAAATGGCTACAATCAAAATAATGATGCTAATGACATCAGTAAATCGCCGGGTTATCCAGGTAGCACCGGCACCGGCACCGATGTTAATCCTACCGGTAAATATTCTCGTCCAAAAACATCACTTTATCTTAATTTAAACTCGCCTGTTTTCGTTTTAACTTATGGTGAATCTGAACTTTTATTAGCAGAAGCCGCTGTAAGAGGTTGGAATGTAGGCGGTACTGCAGCTTCACACTATGCCAATGGCGTAGCCGGTGCTTTGCAATCCTACGGTCAGTTTAATTCTACAGGCACCATCAGCGCAGCCACAGCAACCGCTTATGCTGCTGCCAATCCGTTGGTAAACAATTCTCTCGAGCAGATTAATGACCAATACTGGATTACCACCGGCACTTTATTCAACTTCAGTGAAGCCTGGAGCAACTGGAGAAGGTCAGGTTTTCCACCCCTCACACCGGTAAATTATACGGGCAATTTTTCCGGCGGGCAAATACCGCGCAGAGAACCTTATCCTTTATCTGAAGCCACCACAAACGGAGCCAATTACAAAACGGCTGTATCAAGCCTGAGCGGCGGTGATGTATTCAGTGGAAGAGTTTGGTGGGACAAATAAATCTTTGGTTCTGCACAGAAAACAGGTTGCCCCAAAAGCAGCCTGTTTTGTTTTTATCCAAATTTGTTTCATAAGATTAACGTACCGTTTTGTGCTTCGTTTTTATTCTGCTTCTTACCTTGCTTCTCTGCTTATTAATGACCAGTGAAATGATGAACAGCTTATTCTTTTCTTTTAAAAAAATAAAACGGGTGGGTTGCCTGCTGCTGTTTGTTTTTGCCCAATTTTTCAGCCGTGCACAACAACCTTTGTTTCAACTGTTATCCTCCAAACAAACGGGCATTACTTTCAGCAACATTATCAATGAAGATGAAAGCCTGAATGTGCTTTCTTATGAATACCTGTACAACGGAGGTGGGGTTGCGGCAGGCGATTTAAATGGTGATGGCTTACAGGACCTTGTATTTACCGCCAATCAAAAGCCCATCAAAGTGTATTTGAATTTGGGGGGAATGAAGTTTAAAGACATTACCAAAGAAGCTGGTTTGGAAGGTAGAAAAGGCGGCTGGAAAACCGGCGTAACCCTGGCCGATGTAAACGGTGATGGCTTGCTGGATATCTACATCTGCTATTCAGGTAAGTTGCCTGATGATGTGCGGCGCAATCAGCTTTTCATCAACAAAGGGGCCTTGAAGTTTGTGGATGAAGCTAAACAATATGGTTTGGATGACCCGGGCTACAGCACACAAGCCGCTTTCTTTGATTACGATGGCGACGGCGATTTGGATATGTTCCTGCTCAATCACAATGTAAAAAAGATTGACAACATGGAACTGGCAAAGTTTCGCAATGAAGTTGATCCTTATGCGGGAAGCAAATTATATCGCAATGATGGCGGCCATTTCACCGATGTTTCCAAAGAAGCTGGCATTCATCAATTCCCGCTTACGTTTGGTTTGGGCATTGCCGTTGCCGACATTAACAAAGATGGCTTGCCTGATATTTATGTAACCAACGATTACAACGAACCGGATTATTATTACTTAAACAAAGGCAACGGCATGTTTGAAGATGTTACCCAACAATGCTTCCGCCATATTTCGCAGTTTTCGATGGGTGTTGACATTGCCGATTTTAATAATGATGCCTTGCCCGATGTTGTAACGCTCGACATGATGCCACCCGATAATCATCGCCAAAAAACATTACAACTTCAGGAAAACTACGAAAGCTTTGCCCTGATGCAGCAACAGGATTTAGGCAAACAGTACATGCGCAACATGCTGCAATTGAACAACGGCAACGGCACGTTTAGCGAGATAGGACAACTGGCGGGAATATCGAATACCGATTGGAGCTGGAGCCCCTTATTTGCCGATTTTGATAATGATGGATATAAAGATTTATTCATTACCAGCGGCTATTTGCGCGATTATACCAACAAAGATTTTATGCGTTATTGGGGCGATTATAAAGTAAAGAAAGCAATGGATAAAGAACCGGCTTTGCTGATGGATCTGATAAAAGCCATGCCCTCTACAACGTTTCACAATTGCATTTTTAAAAATGAGGGAAACTTAACTTTTACCAATGAGCAAATGCAGTGGGGATTTGAAAAAGCGGCTCTTTCAAACGGAGCGGTTTATGTTGATCTGGACAATGATGGCGACCTTGATCTGGTGGTAAATAACCTCAATGGGGAGGCGTTTGTTTATCAAAACAACAGCCGCGAAATCAACCACAATTCTTACCTCAGCATTGAAGTAAAAGGAAGCAAACAAAACACGCGCGCCATTGGCAGTAAAGTGTATGTGTATGCCAATGGCACAATGCAATACCAGGAAGTAAACCCAAGCCGCGGTTATCTTTCGTGTATGTCAACCGTGCTGAATTTTGGTTTGGGCAAAAACAAAATGGCAGATTCAGTAAGAGTGATTTTTCCGGATGGTTCAACAAAAAGGCTCAACCAGGTCGCCGCCAATCAAAAGTTAACCATCGAGCCTTCTTCACAAACAACCAATCCATATTTTCCTACAAAAACAAACGTTCTGTTTACCAAAGCACCGGCTATCATTCCTTATACACACCAGGATTATACCGAAAACGATTTCAAACGTCAGTTGCTGATGATGTTTATGTATTCTAAAACAGGGCCTGTGATAGCCAAAGCCGATGTAAACGGCGATGGCAGAGAAGACATTTTCATCAGCGGCGATAAAGAAAAAGGGGCCGCCGTTTATTTGCAACAAGCCAACGGCGGATTCACCACCAGCAACAGTGTAATTGGTGATGAAAGCACATCGGCAGTTTCAGCGGCCGTTTTTTTTGATGCCAACGGCGATGGCTTCCCCGATTTGTACATTGCAAAGGGCGGTTATTCTTTGTTTGAAGCGGCCACACCTGCCCTTCAGGATGAATTGTATTTGAATGATGGCAAAGGGAATTTCACAAAAGATACAACGGCTTTGCCCGATGTCAGCGGCAGTAGTAAAGCGTGCGTGGTGCCCTGCGATTATGATGGCGATGGCGACATAGATTTGTTTGTAGGCGGCAGAGTGATTCCTGGTCAATATCCGGCAGCGCCCACTTCCTACTTACTAACCAACAACGGAAAAGGAAAGTTTACTGTTACGCATACTCCTTTTGACAGCATTGGTATGGTTACATCGGCGCAGTGGGCAGACATGAACGGCGATGGCAAACCTGATTTGGTCCTTTGTGGGGAAATGATGCCAATCACAATTTTTGAAAATACATCTTCCGGTTTTATTGATAAAACCAAAAGCTATTTTACGCAACCACAAAATGGCTTTTGGTTTTCAGTAAAAGTTGCTGATGTAAATGGCGATGGCAAACCCGATATTATCGGTGGCAACTTAGGGTTGAATACACAAATTGTGGCGTCTGATAAACAACCGGCTCAATTGTATTATACTGATTTCGACAACAATGGTTCGATAGATCCATTCTTTTGTTTTTTCATCAAAAATGAAAGCTATCCGTTTGTTAGCCGCGATGAATTGAATGAGCAAATGTATTCAATGCGAAAAAAGTTTTCTTCTTATCAGGCTTATGCCGATGCCAACATTCATGCTATTTTTTCAAATGAAGATTTGCAAAAAGCAAAAGAACTAACAGCAACACAAACGGCATCGGTTTGTTATCTCAATCAGAACGGCAAAATGGTTTTAGATTCGTTACCTATCGAAGCGCAATTTTCAGTAGTTTCCAACATCATTACCCAGGATTTCAATAAAGATGGGAAGATAGATTTGCTCCTATTGGGAAACCATTCTGATAATCGCTTGAAGTTGGGTAGCATTGATGCCAATTATGGATGTTTGTTATTGGGCGATGGCAAAGGGGCCTTTCGTTATGTGCCACAAACAACATCGGGCTTATCGGTTTCGGGCGATGTAAAAAGTGCAACCTTACTGAACATCAGCAATAAAAATTATTTAGTGGTTGGCAGCAACAACGAGCCCTTACAGTTTTATTCATTACCATAAAATGTAGAAGCATGAAACGTGTGGTCATCCTCTTTGTTTTTACCGTATTTTCTATCCATTATATATCAGCGCAAAAAGAAGCGCAGCGTTATGTTTCGCTTTTACAACCGGCTTTGTTTGCTCAAACAAAAGTGATGATGCACGATGTGGTGAATCCCCCCGCAGCCAGCCGTTATTATGCGTATGCAATGCTAACTGCATACGCCATTGTTTCGCAGCACAATCATACGCTGCCAGGGGCTGAAACCTTTATCAAACAATATAAATCCATTGTCATCCATCCAACGGTTCATTACGATTATCGCATTGCAGCTCTGTATTCTATTTTGGAAATTGGAAGGATGATGCTGCCTTCAGGTTTTATGATTGAGGAAGATGAACAGACGTTTGTAAAGAAATTAAAAGAAGCCAAAGTATCACAGTCAACCATTGATGAATCCATTGTCGTTGCCAAAGAAGCTACAGCACAAATGATAGCTTTTTCAAAAACCGACCATTACAATCAGTTGAGCGCGAAAAGAAGATACACACCTTTAAAAGGCGATGGCTATTGGTATCCCACACCACCCGGCTACATAGAAGCAGTAGAACCTAACTGGAAAACGGTTCGTCCTATGCTCTTAGACTCGTGCAATCAATTTGTCCCTAAAGTTCCCACTACATTCAGCAAAGACAGCGGCAGTGCATTTTATGCGCTTGCGAAAGAAGTGTACAATTACGGCGTTCATCCTACTAAAGAAGAACTGGCTGTGGCTGCTTTTTGGGATTGCAACCCTTTTGCGATAGAAACATCAGGGCACATGATGATTGGTTTTAAAAAAATAAGTCCCGGTGGCCATTGGATGAACATTGGCTCTATTGCCGCCCAAAAAGCAAAGCTTTCTTTTGATGATGCTGTTGCGGTAGAAACCTATCTCGCCGCTACTTTGATGGATGCGTTTATCAGTTGCTGGGATGAAAAATATCGCTCCAACCGCATTCGCCCGGAAACCTATATTGTTCGATACATTGATCCGAAATGGACGCCTCTTTTGCAAACGCCGCCGTTTCCGGAATACACCAGCGGTCACAGCGTGATTTCAACTGCCGCAGCTCAGGTTCTCACTTTTCTGTTGGGTGATTCGTTTTCTTTTACCGATAATTCGGAGGAAATATTCGAGTTGCCTGCACGGAAGTTTTCTTCTTTTAAACAAGCATCCAACGAAGCTGCCGTATCGCGTATTTATGGCGGCATTCATTTCAGAGATTCAGTAGAATGGGGACAGGAAGAAGGAAAAAAAATAGGTGATTTTATCGCAACTGTATTACAAAAGGCAGGCGTGAAACCGATGCGTGCATCATAATGTTCGTGGCAATGAAACGTTTGTTTTTGCACGATTTTCCGTTACTGATGGAACGAATGAATACAGCATTTATTTCTTTATAATGTTCTGTTGTTCTTGGCAGAAGGCATAGCGAACAAACGTTTGTTATTCTTAATCAATTCGTTGAACACTGTTTTTGTTTTCTTCGCTTGCTCAAAAAAAATTTGTTGCAAAACAAATAACTTCTACTTTCGCGCTGTTAATGAAAACAACACGCTTATACATCCCGTTTTATTTTTTCTTTTTTTACTTTACCAAGTAAAGCCGGGATTGTATTGCAAACAAGTAAACACTAACTAATCAATATAAAATCCCGGTTCACAGCGAATCGGGATTTTTGTTTTTACACAGTATGAGGAGTAAAGTTTCAATTCAAGGTTACGAAGGTTCGTTTCACCAGGAAGCGGCAAGAAAATTTTTTGGCAACAACGTGGAAGTCGTGCCCTGCGCCACTTTCAGAGAAGTGATAAAAATTGCGCAAAACAAAAACCAATCCGATGGTGGAGTAATGGCAATTGAAAATTCAATTGCCGGCAGCATTCTTCCCAACTACAATTTGTTGCAAAAAAGCAACCTGAAGGTGGTTGGCGAAGTGTATTTGCAAATTGGTCAAAACCTAATGGTGAATGGAGGCGTTGGGTTAGAAGACATCCGCGAAGTGCATTCGCATTACATGGCCCTGCAGCAATGTCTTTCTTATTTGGATAAATACAACTGGAAACTCGTTGAAACAGAAGATACCGCGTTAAGCGCAAAACACATTCATCAGCACAAAAGCAAACACATTGCAGCCATTGCCAGTAAGCTGGCGGCCGAGCTATACAATTTGCACATTATTGCGCCCAATATTCATACATTAAAAAACAACTACACACGGTTTTTAATTTTGCAAAGAGAAGAAGCGGCGCAACGTGTTGATGCGGCTGACAAAGCATCCCTTACGTTTCATACCAATCATTCAAAAGGCAGCCTTGCAAAAGTTCTTACCACTATTGCTGAAGGCGATATTAATTTAAGCAAGCTGCAAAGCTTTCCTATACCGGGCAGCGACTTTAAATACAGCTTTCATGCTGATATGGAATTTGAAACAACAGAACAATTTTATAACGTGATTGAGAAAATGAAAAGCATAACGGAAGAAGTAAAAGTGTATGGCATTTATAAAAGCGGAACCGGGATATTGAGAGATTTTAATGATTAGAGGAATGAATTTAAAAATGATGAAAACAATTTATTTTACAACAAACTAAATTTTCTTCGCTTCCCTCTCCACAAGTGGAGAGGGGTCGGGGGTGAGGTCATGCAAACAGCAAAACGATTAGAAGGCATCGGCGAATATTATTTCTCGCAAAAATTGCGGGAGATAGAAACGCTGAATAAGGGGGGCAAAAACATCATCAACCTCGGCATCGGCAGCCCTGATTTGCCGCCACATCCCGATGTAATAAAAGTGTTGCAGGAAGAAAGTGTAAAGCCTAATGTTCATGGCTATCAAAGTTATAAAGGCTCGCCCCATTTGCGCAAAGCCTTTGCCGATTGGTACAAGCAATTTTACAATGTTGATTTGAATATAGATACTGAAATTTTACCGCTCATTGGCAGCAAGGAAGGCATCATGCACATTTGCATGACGTATCTGAACGAAGGTGATGAAGCGCTGGTTCCCAACCCTGGCTATCCCACGTACCGAAGTGCTGTTATGCTTGCTGGTGGTGTTTGCGTAGATTATGATTTAGGAGAAGAAAACCATTATTTTCCTGATTGGAATGAGTTGGAAAAAAGAGATTTATCGCGTGTAAAACTGATGTGGATTAACTACCCTCACATGCCAACCGGACAACTGCCAACACGCCAACTGTTTGAACAAATTATCCAGTTTGGAAAGAAGCACAGTATCCTGATCTGCCATGATAATCCATATAGTTTCATTTTGAATGATGAACCGATGAGTCTGTTAAGCATTGAAGGAGCAAAAGAGGTTGCAGTTGAATTGAATTCGTTAAGCAAAAGTGGCAACATGGCGGGCTGGCGTGTGGGTGTATTATGCGGTGCAAAAGAAAGAATTGATGAAGTGCTGCGTTTTAAAAGCAATATGGACAGCGGCATGTTTTTACCGCTGCAACTCGCGGCAGCAAAGGCTTTGAGCCTGGGAAAAGATTGGTATGACAGTATCAATGAAGTCTATAAACAACGAAGAGAAAAAGTGTATCAACTGTTAGATACTCTGCAATGCACGTATTCAAAACAACAGGCTGGTTTGTTTATTTGGGCAAAGATTCCAGCGCACTACAAAGATGGCTATGCGCTAAGCGACGAGATATTATACAACGCCAATGTGTTCATTACGCCGGGAGGCATTTTCGGCAGCAGAGGAAATGGTTATGTGCGCATCAGTTTATGTGGCTCCGTTGAAAAATTTGAAGAAGCAATCAAGAGAATCAAGAAGCCCTCAAATCCACCGAAGGTGAGATTAAAAAATAAGTGAAAACAAATTAGCAATGACAGAAGCAGGCAACAAAGCTCCCTTTAGGGCGGGGGGTATCACCATCACTATTATCGGTGTCGGATTGATTGGCGGCTCTATGGCAATTGCCTTAAAAGAAAAAGGGTTTGCCTCGCGTGTCATTGGCGTGGATGCCAATAAAGAGAATCAGCAAAAAGCGTTGGAGCTGCATTTAGTTGATGAAATACTACCGCTTTATCCGGCTGTGGTAAAAGCCGATGTTATTATTTTGGCTATTCCTGTAAGCGCCTGCGAAATTATGTTGCCGCAATTGCTGGACAACATTCAATCAGCAGGTTATCATTGATACCGGCTCAACCAAACAAAACTTAATTGATGCGGTAAAAGATCATCCGGCCCGCGGCAGATATGTGGCTACGCATCCAATGTGGGGAACGGAATACAGTGGTCCCGAAGCCGCTGTGCATGGAGCTTTTAAAGACAAAGCTACTGTTATTTGCAATAAAGAAGAAAGCGATGAAGATGCGCTGCAAATAGCTGAAAATTTATACAAAGCACTGGGCATGTATCTCGTGTATTTAAGCGCATTCGATCATGATATGCAGGTAGCGTATGTAAGTCATATTTCGCACATCACTTCATTTGCATTGGCAAATACAGTGTTGGAAAAAGAAAAAGAAGAAGATGCCATTTTCCGCCTTGCTTCTGCTGGTTTTGAAAGTACGGTGCGGCTGGCAAAAAGCAACCCGCAGATGTGGGTTCCCATCTTTATGCAAAACAGAGAAAATGTATTGGATGTATTGAACGAACACATCTCGCAATTGCGGAAATTCAAAGCTTGTTTGGAAAAAGAGAACGTTGAATATTTACAACAGTTAATAGAGAACGCGAATAAAATTCGAAAGATAATTAAATGAGAAAATAGAACACAGATCCCCACAGTACTGTGGGGACGGATGGGGAGGATTGTCTGAACTTGATAAATGGGATGTTCGGGATTTGTAGAATTGATAAAGAATGAAGTTTGGTTTTGCCATAATATTCATTCTTACTTATTCATTACTCAGTCTCAAACATCCTTGCACGAAGTCCGTGTACTCCGTGTTCCATTGTTTACTTTTGCAGAAATTTTTAAAATATATTAATGACAACATTTGAAGAATTGGGATTATCTGAGCCGCTGGTAAAGGCTACCAGTGATTTAGGTTTCGAAAATCCTACAGAGATACAGGAAAAAGCAATCCCTGTGTTATTAAGCGGCACCAAAGATTTAATTGGCCTCGCGCAAACCGGCACCGGAAAAACGGCAGCCTACAGTTTACCCCTTTTACAACTGATTGATGCAGAAAAAAAATATCCGCAGGCATTGATCGTTTGTCCTACCCGCGAGCTATGCATACAGATAGTAAGTGAAATAGAATTGTTTAAAAAACACATACGCAGCATTCATGTAGTAGCTGTTTATGGCGGCGCATCCATTGGCACGCAGATAAGAGATTTGAAACGGGGCGTACAAATAGTAGTTGCCACACCCGGCAGACTGATAGACCTGATAGAACGCAAAGCCATTAACCTTGAGCAGATACAATACGTGGTGCTGGATGAAGCAGACGAAATGCTGAACATGGGCTTTCAGGATGATATAGAATTCATTCTGCAGAATACACCCAAACGCGAAAGCACCTGGCTCTTTAGCGCAACAATGCCTCCTGAAATACGCAAGGTTAGCAAGCGTTACATGAAAGAGCCGTTTGAAATTGTAATTGGTAAAGCCAACACAGGTAATAAAAATATAGATCATCAATACTTTGTTACCGCAGGTCATCAGCGCTATGAAACGCTGAAACGCCTGATAGACTTTAATCCCGGCATTTATGGATTGATTTTTACAAGAACGAAATTAGATGCACAGGAAGTAGCTGAAAAGCTCACCCGCGAAGGGTATGATATTGACGCTTTACACGGCGATCTTACACAGGCACAGCGCGATAAAGTTATGGGTCAGTTTCGTGATAAAAGTTTACAGCTTTTAATTGCAACAGACGTTGCCGCACGTGGCATTGATGTAAAAGACATCACGCATGTTATCAACTACGAGTTACCGGATGATGTAGAAATTTACACGCACCGCAGCGGTCGCACAGGTCGTGCCGGTGCGGTAGGCATCAGCATGAGCATTGTTCACTCGCGCGAGATTGGCAAGCTGCGGCAGATAGAGCGCATGGTGCAATCGCAGTTTCATAAGTTAGAAATACCAAGTGGTAAAGACGTTTGCCGCAAGCAGTTCTTTTATTTTATGGATAAATTGCTGCAGGCAGACATCAGCCATGGAGATTACGAAAGTTATGTGCCAATGCTGGAAGAACGCTTCGCCGATGTAAGCAAGGAAGAAGTGCTGAAACGTGTGGCAGCACTGGAATTCGCCCGTTTTTTAAAGTATTACGAAAATGCCGGCGATTTGAATGTTCGTGATGACAGACGCAATAGTCGTGAAGCTGGTGCACGCGACCAAAGCCGTACAAGAGGCGGCGATAAAAATGAAAAAAATTACCGTGATACCAAAGGCAGAACTTTCAACAATGAGGGGGGCGATTACATGCGCTTATTTGTAAATCTCGGAACAAAAGATGGCTTTTATAAATCTTCTTTCCTGCAGTTTATTCTCGATATGAGCGATCTGCGCAAAGAGGTGCTGGGCCGTGTGGATATGAAAGAAATGAATAGCTGGATTGAAGTGGATCGTGGCAGTGCCAACCAGATGATTCGTGCCTTAGATGGCAAGAATTTCAAAGGCAGAAGAATACGGATGAATGATGCAAACAGCCGGTAATTGATTAGCCACCGGATGAATCCGGTGTTGCAAGAAAACGAAATGCAGAAAATAAACATCATACAGCAATATTTGCCGCAGATACAACATCTGATGCGGCAGCATGACGTTCAAAAAGGTTATGCTTTTGGCAGTGCTGTAAAAGAAAACATGAATGATAACAGTGATATTGATTTTTTAATAAGCTTTCCGGCTGATACCGATGTTGAAACATACGCCAACAATTATTTTTCTTTGATAGATGCATTGGAAAACTTATTAAACAAAAAAGTAGAGTTGGTGGCAGAAGAAACCTTGTCGAATCCTTATTTCATTCAAAGTGTCAATAGTAATAAGGTGCGGATTATATGATGCTGGAAGAAAAAAGTTACTGTTTGATATTAAAACAGCAATTGTTTCAATTTATGAACACCTGGAAAGCAAGAGAAATTTTGAAGAGTATAAAAAGAACAAAACCAAAAGAAGAGCTGTAGAAAGAGAGTTGGAAATTATAGGAGAAGCAATGAATTTGCTATTAAAAATAAATCCACAGATTCAATTGTCTTAGTCAAGAACGATAGTGGATTTGCGTAACAGAATTATTCATGCTTATGATAATATTAATGATGTCATTATCTGGAAAATTGTAACGAAAGACATTCCAATTTTAGAAAGTGAAGTGAATCAATTACTCAAACTGGAAATAGATAAATAACAAAAGTTCTTTTAGCAAACAAGGTTGGCAAAGTTCAATTCTTATTCTATAGCTGATGGGCTGCCGGATAGAAGTGGAAAGACCGGTGAAGGTTTGAGCGCAGGCTCTTGTGCCGGACTTGTAACGGATAGCCGGAACTGAAGCTCACTAAGGCTTTGAACGATGACAGCTCCTAAATATTATCGGTAAAAACAAAAGAGATGAATGCAGGCAAGAAAAGCAAATTGTACATTCATCACAAATCATAAATCACAATTCATAAATTAAAGTGTTATGGAAGCAACTGGAACAGCATCTGCCAAAGAAGTGGTACAGGAAAAATGGAACAAACGTCCGTTAATCATTGCCGGTCCGTGCAGTGCCGAAACGGAAACGCAGGTTACAGAAACCGCAGTACGCTTAGCAAAAACAGGTAAAGTTGATATCATGCGTGCCGGCATCTGGAAGCCACGCACTCGCCCGGGTTCTTTTGAAGGCATTGGCACTAAAGGCTTGCCGTGGCTGCAACAGGCGAAAAAGCTCACCGGTATTCCGGTAGCGGTAGAAGTGGCAACCGGAAAGCAGGTGCAGGATGCGCTGCATTTTGATGTAGATGTGCTTTGGATTGGTGCGCGTACAACGGTGAATCCGTTTAGCGTGCAGGAAGTGGCAGATGCGTTGCGCGGCGTTGATGTGCCGGTGCTTATCAAAAATCCTATCAACCCCGATTTGGAACTTTGGCTGGGTGCGGTTGAGCGCGTGGCGAAAGTAGGCATCAAACAAATTGGTTTGATTCATCGTGGCTTTTCTTCGTATGGCAACACGCATTTCCGCAATGCGCCGATGTGGCATCTGGCCATTGAAATGAAACGCCGCAATCCGGAACTGATGATGATTAACGATCCATCACACATTTGTGGCAGGCGCGATATTCTTCAAGAAGTGGCACAGGAAGCGATTGACTTAGATTATGATGGATTAATCATAGAAAGTCATATTGACCCTGACCATGCGTGGAGCGATGCGAAGCAACAAATTACACCTGAGCGTTTGGCTGAACTTCTGAATGCAATTCAATGGCGGCATGAAGATGTGCCAACTGCCGATCATGGTTCGCTTGATAAGCTGCGCCAGCAAATCAATCATCTCGATGATGAACTGATGCAGATTTTAAGTCAGCGCATGAAAATTGCCGACCAGATTGGTTCTTATAAAAAAGAAAACAACATTACCATTTTGCAAACCAACCGCTGGAACGAAATTCTGGAGCGGGTTACAACCAAAGCAGCGAAACTGGGCTTGAGCAAAGAGTTTATCACCAAATATTTTGATGCCGTGCACATGGAAAGCATCAATCATCAGAATAAGATAATGAACGATTGACCTCATCCCTAACCCTTCTTCACATGTGGAGAAGGGAAAGAAATACAAAATACAGTTTTGTGTTACGAGCTTATGTAACTCCGGTTGAGCATCGTTGTGTCACTCACTTGTACGTCCTGAAAATAATTGGGCAAGGTTTCAACTGCGCTCATGGTTTTTCATTTTACCTCTTTACAAATGACCAAAAAGAAAATACAGTTTTCATCTTCTGCCACCACATTTTATTTCGATGCTTCTTTTGACCATTTGGAAAAAATATCGGCAAAAACAAACACCATTCTTCTCACCGATGAGAACATTTTCGGTAAAAACAAAAAGCGTTTCAAAGGCTGGCAAACCATTGTTGTAAAAGCGGGCGAGCAACATAAAAACCAATCAACAGTTGATGACATTATCCAACAGATGATTAGCTTGGGTGCCGATAGAAAGACAACACTGGTTGGTGTAGGCGGTGGTGTAATTACAGATATGGCGGGTTATGTTGCAGGCGTGTACATGCGCGGCATTTCGTTTGGTTTTGTACCAACTTCTATCCTCGCTATGGTAGATGCCTGCATCGGCGGAAAAAATGGCGTTGATGTTGGCGTTTATAAAAACATGGTGGGCTTAATTCGCCAGCCTCTTTTTCTTTTGTACGATTATTCGTTTTTACAAACCTTGCCCAAACAGGAATGGATAAACGGCTTTGCCGAAATCATTAAACATGCGGCAATAAAAGATGCAGCGATGTTTAAATCGTTAGAGCAACACAAGCTTGCAGACTTCCAAAAAGATAGTTCGCTTATTAAACAAACTCATCCAACGCAATGCCTTATTAAAAAGCAAAGTAGTAGTAGAAGATGAGTTTGAAACAGGCGAAAGAAAACTGCTCAATTTTGGTCACACGTTAGGTCATGCGATAGAGAACGATTATCAATTGCCACATGGCTTTGCTATTGCAATAGGAATGGTGGTAGCCGCACACATCAGTGAGCAATATACCGGCTTTAACGCCACCGAAAAATTGGTAAAAGTAATCAAGCAATATGGCTTGCCAACATTTCTGAAATTCAACGCAGGTAAGGCTTTGCAGAATATGCAGGCAGATAAGAAACGATTTAAAAAAGAGCTACATTATGTGTTACTGGAGAAAATAGGAAAAGCCAAAATTCAACCACTAACCATAGAAGAAATTGAACCTATTATTTCACAGTTTGCATAAACTTCATGAAAGTAATTATACAACCATCATCCGTATCAGGTAACCTATTTGCACCCGCATCCAAAAGTTCTATGCAACGTGCCTGTGCAGCAGCTTTAGTACGCAAAGGTGAAAGCATCATTCGCAATCCCGGCATCAGCAACGATGATAAAGCAGCATTGAATGTAATCAAAGCATTAGGTGCAACAGTAAATGAACAGAGTGATGGCTCGTTGCAAATTATCAGCAATGGCATTCAGCCAATCACCAATCAAATTAATTGCGGCGAAAGTGGTTTGGGTATTCGCATGTTTACGCCGTTAATGGCTTTAAGCAAACAAGCCATCACCATCAACGGAGAAGGCAGTTTGCTTTCCCGCCCCATGAATTTTTTTGATGAAATATTGCCAAAACTAAACGTTCAAATTACCTCTAACGAAGGCAAGCTTCCTATTCAATTAAAAGGACCGTTGCAAGCCCAAAACATCAGCATTGATGGCTCGTTAAGCTCGCAGTTTTTAACGGGTTTACTGCTTGCTTTTTCGGCTGTTGATGCGAACAATGTAACCATTTATGTAGATGATTTAAAAAGCAAGCCCTACATTGATTTAACGCTGAAAGTCATGGAGGCTTTTCAGCTCGATTTGCCCATTAATAACAACTATGAATCGTTTGAATTTATAGATGCGCCTGCAGCTATCGGGGACACGTTTATTGATTATACAGTAGAAGGAGATTGGAGCGGCGGCGCCTTTTTATTGGTAGCTAGCGCAATAGCCGGAAACATTACTGTGAAAGGGTTAGATATAGCGTCCACACAGGCGGATAAAGCCATTCTGCAAGCTTTGATGGATTGTGGTTGCAAGCTGTCCATTGCTGCCGATACCATTGATGTTGGCAATGCGCCTTTGCGCTCTTTTCAATTCAACGCAACAGATTGCCCCGACTTGTTTCCGCCACTTGTTGCGCTGGCTTCTTATTGCGAAGGTAAAACAGTGATCGAAGGCGTGCACCGTTTAACACATAAAGAAAGCAATCGTGCCATCACATTACAGGATGAGTTTGGCAAAATGGGTGTGAAGATTGAACTACAAGACAACATCATGATTGTGCATGGTGGCAACTGTGTAAAAGGAGCAACGGTTCATTCGCGGCACGACCATCGTATTGCTATGGCTTGCGCTGTGGCAGCATTGAAGGCTGAAGGCAAAACAACCATTGAAGAAGCCGGTGCCATTGATAAAAGCTATCCTAATTTTTATGAGCATCTTGCATCTTTAGGCGCAAGTGTTGTGAAAGAGTAGTCTTGTCATTCTAATTTTTACTTATGAATTACACTCAAATCACCGACCTGTTAGGAAAGGAAAACGAATCGCTTTTCACACATACCTGCAGCACCGTTACAAAAGATAAATTACATCTGCCATCGCCATCGTTTGTTGATGATGTGTTTGTGCCCTCTAACCGTAACACACAAACTTTGCGAAGCCTCCAACAAATGCACAATCATGGCAGACTAAGCGGTACTGGCTATCTTTCTATTCTGCCGGTTGATCAAGGCATAGAACACAGTGGCGGTGCATCTTTCGCGCCCAATCCCGAATATTTCGATCCCGAAAATATCATCAAACTTGCCGTAGAAGGTGGCTGCAATGCGGTGGCATCAACGTTTGGCGTAATGGCGGCAACGGCGAGAAAGTGGGCACATAAAATTCCGTTTATTGTAAAAATCAATCACAACGAATTATTGTCTTATCCTAACAAATACGACCAGATTTTGTTTGGTACCGTGCGCGATGCCTGGAACATCGGAGCCGTTGCTGTGGGTGCTACTATTTATTTTGGTTCGGAAGAAAGCGACAGGCAAATTATTGAAATTGCCCGTGCGTTTGAGGAAGCGCACTCGCTCGGAATGGCAACGGTGTTGTGGTGTTATGTGCGCAACAATGCTTTCAAAATCAACGGCGTGAATTATGAAGCGTCAGCCGACTTAACCGGACAGGCAAACCATTTGGGTGTAACGATACAGGCTGACATCATCAAACAAAAATTGCCCGAAAACAATGGTGGCTATAAAGTTTTAAATGCAGACGGAAAAACTTATGGCAAATGGGATGAACGCATGTACACAGAGTTAAGCTCCGATCATCCGGTTGACTTGTGCCGCTATCAGGTTATTAACTGCTACATGGGTCGTTCGGGATTGATTAATTCCGGCGGCGAATCCAAGGGTGCTGCTGATTTAAAAGATGCGGTACGAACAGCAGTGATTAACAAACGCGCTGGTGGCATGGGTATGATTTCGGGCCGTAAATCGTTTCAGCGTCCGATGAAAGATGGCATTGCTTTGTTAAATGCGATACAGGATGTGTATATTGAAAAAGAAATCACAGTAGCCTGATGTCTGAACCATGATTTAAAATGATTTTACTGATTGGGCAGATTTGATGGATTATCTGAACTGGGATGGATGGGATGTTTGGGATTTGTGGGATGTGGATAAGAAGGAAGTTTGTTTTTGCACTAATATTCAATCTTATTGATTCAATATTAAATTTTCATCATCCGTGCATGAAATCCGTCCCCACAGTACTGTAGGGATCCGTGTTCTATGTTTTTTATACTAAATTTGGTTTTATCCAAAAAACTTCTCATAAAAATCGCTCATCTGCCGAATCAGTAGAATCGTATAAAATCCTGGTCTATTTTTGACGCATGAACAACCAACCAATCAAAACATTATTTACCGATGTAGGCGGGGTGCTGCTCACCAACGGATGGGATCATAACTCACGCGCTAAAGCGGTGGAGCATTTTGGTCTTGACCCGAAAGAAACGCAGGACCGGCACAACATGACATTCGACACGTATGAAGTGGGAAAAATAACATTGGATGAATACTTAGAGCGTGTGGTGTTTTACACAAAAAGATATTTCTCCAAAGAAGATTTTAAGCGATTTATGTTCGAACAATCGCAGCCGTTTGATGACATGTTGAACCTGGTAAAAGGCTTGAAACAAAAATACAACCTGAAGATTGCAGTGGTAAATAACGAAGGCAGAGAATTGAATGAATATCGCATTCAAAAATTTGGCTTGAATAGTTTTGTTGATTTTTTTATCAATTCTTCTTTCGTTCATTTTCGAAAACCTGACGTGGATATATTTAAATTAGCCATTGACGTAGCGCAGGTCAATCCTTCTGAAACTTTATATTTAGAAGACAGAACCATGTTTGTGCAAGTGGCGGAAACAGTAGGTTTGCGCGGTGTTCATCATCAAAATTATGAAGACACAAAAAAGGAGTTTGAGAAGTGGGGACTGGTGCTTTGACGGAATTTTTTGAGCGTTCAATCTTTCAATTAAAAATTAAAAATTTACCATAACCGTTGAATTCATTCGGTCGCATATTCAGAGTAAACATTTTTGGCGAATCGCACGGAGAAAGTGTAGGTGTAAACATTGACGGCGTGCCGGCAGGTCTGCCCTTAACCGTTGATGATTTTTTAGCAGACATCGAACGCCGCAAAGGCGGCACACAAAAAGGCACCACGCCGCGCCAGGAAAGCGATTTACCCATTTTTAAAAGCGGCATTTTTAACAACAAAACCACCGGTGCACCCATCACCATTTTGTTTGAAAACAACAATACACGCAGCACCGATTATGCAAAACAACGCGCCGTGCCGCGCCCGGGTCATGCCGATTTTGTAGCCAGCAAAAAGTTTGGCGGCTTTGAAGATTATCGCGGTGGCGGGCATTTCAGTGGACGGCTTACCGTATGCCTTGTTGCGGTGGGTGTAATTGCAAAGAAATTACTCACTCATGTTCCCCTCTCCACGGGTGGAGAGGGGGTAGGGGTGAGGGCAACCATCCTTGAAATTGGTGGCGAGAGGGACTTAGACAAAGGCTTGCAAAAAGCCATTGACCAAAAAGATTCGATTGGTGGCATTGTTGAATGTCGTGTGAATGGCTTGCCGATTGGCTTGGGCGAACCTTTTTTCGATTCGGTTGAATCCTTGCTGGCTCACGCCGTGTTTTCCATCCCTGCTGTGCGCGGCATCGAGTTTGGAACCGGCTTTGCTGCTGCCCGCATGTTTGGTGTGGAGCACAACGATGCCATTGAAGATGGCTCGGGCAAAACGGCAACCAACCATGCCGGCGGTATTGTAGGCGGCATCACTAATGGCAACGAACTGGTGTTTCGCATTGCCATCAAACCTACTTCTTCCACCCCAAAAGAACAGCAAACCTGGAATTGGGAAATTGACCAAATCGAAACTTTTTCGGTAAAAGGCCGACATGACTTGTGTATCGCCCTGCGCGTTCCGGTAGTGCTGGAAGCCGTAACAGCAATGGTTTTAACAGATTTATTGCTGCTCGATCAAAAAATTCCACGCGTTTTATAAGCCGATGGTGCGATTGTTGCTAAGTGTGGCAAGCCAAAAATTAACAAGCGAAAGGCTCCGTTAAGTAAGATTTTCAATACTTTCGCCGTTATCGAAACATTGGTAGAGAGTGGTTTATGTGAGGAATGGAATCATTTTATCTAAATATCACAACATGCAATCATTTGCATTTGGCAAACGAACAAATAAAGTTCTCTCATTTGTAAAAAAGAATATTTTAGTATGTGCGTTTTTATTGTTGCACGAAATTGGTTTTGGTCAAAAATCTTCCGAAGTAGATAAGAAAACAAAACCTGTATTTGGTATGGCTTCTTTTTACAGCAAAAGCCTGGAAGGTACGTCAACCGCTTCCGGCGAAACATTTCATCATACGGAAATGAGTGCCGCCAGTAATTTTTTCAAGCTTAATACCTGGGTTCGCGTTACCAATCTTCATAATGGAAAATCCATTCTGGTTCGCATTAACGACCGCATGAGCAAGGGAATGCAAGCCATTGGCCGTGTTGCCGATTTAACAAGAACCGCTGCCAGAGAATTGGGTTTTTTAAGCAGAGGCATAACCAAGGTTAAAGTAGAGCCTGTATCAGCTTATTAATTTATCGGTCATCTCAATTATAAAAGCTACCAAAGTTATTTTTTTGGTAGCTTTTTTATGAATATCAACTTCAGTAATTGAAAGTTGAACGTTTGTTTTTGCCTCTTTTTAAGTGCTCAGTTACGCAGGCAGTCAAAGTTTGTTTTTGCACAAAAAATTCAATCTTCCAATATCTTCTTCACAACGCTCAAACCGTTTACCAGTGCGGCTTCTACCGTTCCGCCCGATGTACCGGAATACAACGCTTCGCCCCCAAAAAACAAAGTGTTTTGTATAGGTTCGTTCAACACTTGTTTAGCTTTTTCTGAACCCACCATATTAAAGGAATAAGCACCTTTTGCATACACATCGTTTTGCCAGTTTACAATGTGGAAGGCGGTTAACCATTTGGTTAACTCATCTTCCTTTTTGTTGAAAATAGTAGCGAGAGATTGTAACGCCAACTGCTTTATTTCTTCTCTGCTTTTCCTGGTGAACTCATCGGCTTTTTTACCGGCAATCCATCCGGTAAGCAAGGGATAATCGGAAGGTTGCTGCGTCCACCAGGTGGCGATGGTTTGATCCGAAATAAAGAACAGTGCATCTTTTTGTTTTTGCCCCAAAAAGGAAGAAAACTGAAACAATATTTTGATCACATTACCATAACCGATTTCTTTTGCCGCTTTTTCTATTTGCGGCAATTGTGGTTTGAATTGAATGAAATTAGGTGTGCCTTCATTAGCTGCCAACACACCTATTGGAACGGTAACAATTGCCTGTTGTGCCTGAAATGTTTCTTGTGTAGTTGTGGTAACGGTTACTTCACCTTCTTTCCATTCAATAGAAGCAACAGGTTTATCGAACAAAACCACTGCATTGTGCTCCTTACATGAGGTGAGTAAATGATTGATGAGTTGCACATAACCACCTTCAACGCGATATGTATCTTCTTCCTCATGCTGCCACTCTTCGCGCAGCGCAAACACACTGGCGGTATCGGGGTCAACGGCATCAAAACCTTGCGCGTATTGCAATGCCGAGTTGCGCAGTGCAACATGTTTGGCATCACCAAAATGGTTGTTTAAAAATTGCGTAAGCGTTGTATCCTGCTGCAAATTGTTCATCTTTTGCAGCAGTTCGTCCCAGTCTACCACAGGTTCATCGGTTTCTTTCCATTTACCACCTTCGCTGCGCAACATTTCACCTTTTGCTTTTGTGTATTTTATGCGGGCTTCTTTTAGCAGGCGCAGTGTGATGGGAAGGTTGCCATGAATAAATTCAGCACCGGCTTCTACAGGTTGTAAAAAACCATCATCATGCACTGTGTGGATGCGCCCGCCTGCCTGGGGCTTCGCTTCCAGCACCATTACTTTTTTTCCTTTTCCTGATAACTCTTTGGCTGCCATCAAACCTGCTGCACCTGCACCGATGATAAGAATATCGGAACGGTTTGTCATAAATCTTCGTATTTAATGTAATGAGAAGAAGTTGCAAAAATGAAGCTATACTAATGAAAACAAAATGCCGTTGCAGGAATGTTGCTTTTGCAAAAACTTTTTGAGTGCCGTATTGTTATATTCCTCATTTTTGATAGAAGGAACCAATAGTTATCAAACTGCTTACACCGTTATACATTTTATATGCAAGGAATCAAGGGATGGAAGGAAAAAATTATCATCAACTTATTGTTTCTGTGTTTTGTTTTTACCGCTTTTTCGCAATCAGGTGATGAAGCGGTTGTAAAAAATAAAATTGTATTGTCTGCCAGCCGCATTGGTTTGTCGGCTTCTGATGTTCAGGATGCTATCATCTTAAAAAACTATACCGATAAAAATACAGGCATTCAGCATTTGTATTTGCAGCAAACTTATGCAGGCATACCTGTTTACAACAGCATTAAAACACTCGCTTTTAAAAATGAGCAACTGTTGTATTCATCGGGTGAGTTTTCGTTCAAAATAAAAAGGCAAATTGCCAACCCTACACTAACCATTCAACCACAGGAAGCTATTGGCAAAGCCGCACTGCATCTGCATTTGCCGGTTGCGGAGGCTGCTTTTTCATTTGTTAGAAATGAAACCATCAATCACATCAACAACCAAATTTTTTCGGCACAAAAAATAGCGAAAAAAAACATTGAAACCGGCTTGTGCTGGACAGCCGATAGTTTGGGCAAATGGCACTTGGCATGGAACGTAAGCATTGATGTTGCCAACAGCCCCGACTGGTGGAATGTACGTGTAGATGCAACTTCCGGCACCATAATCAATAAAAATAATTTCACCGTGTACGAAAAAAATAATGGCGAAAACAAACCTTCGTACAATTATTTTTCTCCGCCCAATGGTGCAGCCAACGCTTCATACAATGTAGTTCCGTTTCCTGCCGAAAACACCAACATCGCTAACATCAGCACCGTTACCAATCCCTGGGAGATGGCTGGCACAAACAACAAGGCTACCACGCTTGGCTGGCATTACGATGGAACGACTACGTACAACATTTCGCGCGGCAACAATGTGTTCGCGTATGATGACAGCGCCAATAAAAATGCGCCGGGCAGCGTGGCAACCTCGGTTACGGCTTTGCCTGATTTATCATTTTCTTTTACGCCAGATTTTAATTTGAACACTTCGTTATCGGTGAATAAAAGTTCTGCCATTACCAATTTATTTTATTGGAATAACCTGATGCACGATGTGATGTATCAGTATGGTTTTGATGAACCGGCCGGCAATTTCCAGGCAAACAATTTAGGGCGTGGTGGTTTAGGTAATGATTTTGTTTTGGCAGAATCTCACGATGGCAGCGGTTTGAACAATTCAAACTTCAGCACACCCGATGATGGCACCAGCGGACGTATGCAAATGTATTTGTGGGATGCCGTGAAGCAGCCTTCTTTCGTAGTGAGAACACCATCGTTTATTGCGGGCAGCGATAGCAGTATTGAAAGTGGTTTCAGCAGAAAGAATAAACTGATTGCCGTTGGGCCTGTAAGCGGCAGTATTGTGTTGTACAACACCGATACACTGGCTTGCTCCGATACCTTACCCATCAATCTGAAAGGCAAGATAGCCCTCATTTACAGAGGCAATTGCACCTTTGTTCAAAAAGTAAAAAATGCACAGAACGCAGGCGCCATCGCGGTTGTAATGGTGAACACACAAGGCTCAGCTTTATTAACCATGGGTGGTACCGATACCAGTATTGTTATTCCTGCGATACTCATTTCTTATGGAAATGGGTCAGCCATTTACAATGCGCTTAAAAATGGCAATCCGGTAACTGCAACACTTACAGGAACGCCGTTGCTGGATGGCGATTTTGATGATGGAATCATTTGTCATGAATACGGTCATGGCATTACGCACCGGCTTACGGGAGCGAATGCAAGCTGCATGAGCAACAACGAACGGCCCGATGAAGGATGGAGCGATTATTTTGCTTTGATGATGACGCAAAATTGGGCAAAAACAAACCTAACTGATTCAGCAAAACCACGTACCATCGGCACGTATGTATTTGGTGAAGCAGCTACCGGCAACGGCATCAGAACCTATCCTTACAGTACCAATATGACGGTGAACCCGCATACTTACAAAGATCTTTTGAGCAACGGTGAAGTACATTACATTGGTGAAATCTGGTGCTCAACTTTGTGGGACATGACGTGGGGGATTATTAACCAGGAAGGCAGCATTAATACAAATATTTATGATGCCAAAGGCAGCGGCGGCAATGTAATAGCTTTGCAATTGGTGATAGAAGGAGAGAAACTGCAAGCTTGTAGTCCGGGCTTTTTGGATGCGCGGGATGCGATACTGGTTGCCGATTCTATTTTATACAACAGCCGCCATAAATGCACGATCTGGAATGCGTTTGCACGAAGAGGAATGGGTGCGAGTGCGGTGCAAGGTTCTTCCGACAATACAAGCGATGGAACAGCAGCGTTTGATGTGCCAACCCTTCACTTGCATACAGAAACCTTACCCGCCATCAACGATGAACTAACTACCAAAATAACGGTTAGCTGCGAGTGCGGGTTGCCGCAAAGCAATTATCAGTTGGTAGATACGATTCCATCCGCATTCACGGTTGCAGGTAGTTCCCCACAAGCTTCAACACAAGGCAACCAAGTAGCCTGGAGCCTGAACAATTTTACAACCATTGGGCAGAGCAATGTGTATAGTGTTACCTTGTTGCCCAACGACACTGCGGGTTGCACGCGTGATACTGTTGTGTATGATGACAGGGACGCGCATACAAGTGGTGGCTTTACTTCTACCACGGCAAGAGGAAGTGCGGGCTGGACAGCAAGCACAACACATGCGCATAGCGGAACCCATTCCTGGTTTGCACCCGATGGGGCAACAGCAACGGATGTTAGTTTGGTTTCGAACGAATTTATTCCGACCGATTTTTCGGTACTTTCTTTTTATCATTATTTCAATACCGAAGCTGGTTATGATGGCGGCATGATAGATGTTTCAACCGATGGCGGAAACAGTTGGATAAGCACCGCGCCCCTTTTCATCAGCAACGGATACAATGGAGTAATTTATTCATTCAACCCAACTGATACTTCTTACGGAACCACGCCCATGCCGGCGTTTACGGGCGGTTCAAAAGATTCGGGCTTTGTTCATTCCTTTATTGATTTGTCTTCTTTTTCAGGAAAAAAGCTCAAGCTACGGTTTAGGATGTACACAGATTTGGGAACGGCTTATGACGGTTGGTATGTTGACGATATTACCATGACCGATGGCTGCGGCGGCTTGCAACGCATTGGTTTACAAAACAACAACACAGTTCTTACGGGTGCCAAAGTGGGCAATTTTAATACTGATAGTAACGGCATAGTGCAGCCTGCTTTTGCCGATGTTAGCGCAAAAGCAGCGAACAACATTTCATCACTGGTAAGCTGGACTACAGTATCGGAATTTCACGTCAGTTATTTTGTTATAGAGCGAAGCACCGACAGCCTCAGCTTTACACCTGTTGATACCCTTGCTGTGCAAGGTGTTGGCTTCAATTATTCTGTTACTGATAACCAGCCTGCGGGCGGCAAAGTTTACTACCGCATTCTTATGGTAGATAAGAATGGAAATACAAAAGTGATCTCTCCCATTCGGTCTGTTGTGTTTGTGCGCAGTGATGTGATAACATTGGTTCCTAATCCTGCAATCAACAAAGTAATGTTGTTGTTAGACGTTTCATTCAATGCACAATCGCTCCTCATTTATGACATGGAGGGAAGAAAAGTGTATAATGCAACCATAGGCAGCGGCGTTACTTATTTTCCTATCGTTACGGCTGGCTTTGCACCAGGTGTGTATGTTGTGAAAGTGGCATCAGCCAACGGAAAAACGAAGACTGTGAAGCTGATGGTGATGAAGTGAAGTAGCGTTTATTTTTTTAGGCAAAACAAAACATTCATTGCTTCCGCACATCATCGTTTTCCGTAAGCGATGGTTTATCCGGCAAATAACTTTCAAGAACACGATCAATCAAATCGGCAGCTGCAATGCTTTTATTATAAATGGGCTGATGAAAGTCGGCCAGCTTTTGCAACAACCGGATCAACTGCATTTTTTCGCTTTGGTTTAAGCTGCCGGTTACAATTTTTGCTGCCTGCCGAACCTTAGCCATTTGTTGTTCCAATGCCTGTAAGCCTTTTTGCGTAAGGCTAATCACTTTGCTGCGCTTGTCTGTTTTCGAGTCATGTTGTTCCACCCATCCCTGGTTAATCAAGCGGTTGATGATTTGAATACCTGCTGGCTTATCGTGAATATTTCTTTTAATTAAGTCCATTTTGGTCATTGCACCAAATGCTTTGAGATTAATGAGATAAATAAATTCTTCCTGTGTGGAAAAATCTGAATTGTGGATGGCCGACTTAGAATAAGTTTTCGCATACCGGTTCACATGCTGAATTAAAGTGTTGATAACGCTTTCAGGGCTTCTGCCGGCCTCTTTCCCTTCCCAATCTGGTTCGGTAGCGGCGGCGTTTTCCAAAGTATTTTCTGCAAGCCAATGCATGAAACCATCAATGTTATTTGCATATTTTTTTTCTTTCCGCAACTGATCTTCAAAATCTTCAATCAATGCAACGACATCTTTTATCAGCTTATAATTCATGACTCGACTTTTTAATGATATGAGTGTCTGACTAAATTAATTCTAAAACCAACAGTCTGTTAAAGTAATACTTTTACTAAAAAACATTGCATAAAAATTAGTGCTTATCCCAAATAAGCTTTTTTAAACACAGACATAAAAAAAGAGAAGGCTTGCACCTTCTCTTTTTCCTATAAAAACAAATCGGTTTTTACAACCATAACTTCTCAGGATACACGCCACTTTTTACTAAGGCATCAATGTCGGCTTTCACAATAGGAGCATCTTCTTTATACGTTACGCCAAACCATTTGGCGCTGGTGGGTATTACTTCCAGTGTGCCTAAACCTTCTTTAATAAACTGGTCGGCCGCTTGCGGCATTAAAAATTCAGCTTTGATATTGTTGATGTTCTGGCTTAAAAATTCGTGAAACAAACGTTCGCAAAACGTGATGAAATTAGGGGCAAAACAAAAAAAGTTCATGCTCACTTTCGTGTCTTCAGCAAGTGGTACAAGTTGGTCGCCGTCTTCATACACAACACCGCCGTCTTTCCGATAAATTTTCAGTCGTTCATCAATGCCGCTCAGTTCATTATTTTCATTGGTTTTAATTACACCACGGCTCACACTGCCATTCTCACTTAACGTGTTGGAAAGCTCGTAGCCAAGCACGGCATACCGGCTGTCGGAAACGCGCGTGGTTAAAAAATCGTACGCTTTTTTAAATGCATCTTTTCCATAAAAATCATCGGCGTTAATTACGGCAAACGGCTCATTCACGGCGCCTTTAGTGCACAGCACAGCCTGCCCGGTTCCCCAGGGTTTTACGCGGTCTTTCGGAACGGTAAAGCCATCAGTAAAAGCATCTAACTTTTGAAACACATATTCAGTTTCAACTCTTCCTTTTAGTTTTGGCTCAAAAATGCCAACAAAGGCATCGGCAAAATCTTCACGAATAATGAATACCACTTTTTGAAAGCCGGCTTCGATAGCATCGTAAATGGAATAATCCATAATGGTTTCGCCGGAAGGACCGAACGATTGTGTTTGTTTCATACTTCCATAGCGGCTTGCCATGCCCGCTGCAAGAATGACTAAGGTTGGCTGCATAGTTGATTTTTTAATCGCTGCGAAACTAAAGTAAACCAATGTAAGGGCAAACCCTTTTTATGAAAATGAATGAAGACTTAATACCGATACAAATACAAAAGATGTATGTGGATTGGGTTCAGCAGAAAAGTATAAAATTAGAGGTGTTGCGGTTAGACGAATGGCACAAAATAGTAAGCGGTAACAAATGGTTCAAGCTGAAATATTATTTGGAAGAAGCTTTACAAAAAGGATATAGTACGATTGCAACCTTTGGCGGAGCTTACTCCAACCACATTGTAGCAACGGCTTTTGCCTGTAAAGAGATGAACCTGCAAAGCATTGGCGTGATAAGAGGAGAAAAGCCGCAAACCCTTTCCCACACGCTGCTTGCGGCCAAAGAATATGGAATGCAATTGCATTTTGTGAGCCGGCAACAATACAAAAACAAAACGTTTATAAAAGGTTTATTCAACAATGTATATTGGATTGAGGAAGGAGGTTACGGAAGGTTAGGAATAAAAGGTGCTGCTGATATTTTGAAGCTGGTTGATGACATCGAAAACTATACGCACATAGCTTGTGCCGTTGGCACCGGAACCACGCTTGCCGGTTTAATTAATGCAGCTTCGCTACATCAGACCATGATTGGATTTAGCGTTTTAAAAAACAATGTGAGTATAAAGGAAGAAGTGGCGCAACTGTTACCCGAAAAAAAGGGGCAAAAACAAACTTTGATAGTGCATGATTATCATTTTGGTGGTTATGCAAAATACAATGCAGAATTGTTAGAGTTTATGAATGAAATGTGGCAGCAACACCAGTTGCCGCTCGATTTTGTTTATACAGCAAAAGCTTTTTATGGCTTGCGTGATGTGATAATGAATAGCAACATCATCCCAGACAATAGCCGTGTTTTGTTTATTCATACAGGAGGCTTGCAGGGAAATGTATCGTTGGAAAAAGCCATTCTTTTTTGATAGATTTGTAATAAAAAATTATGCAGGCATCAACCGGCAATCGTATTACGGAACAGCAATTAGAGCTTTTGAAAAGCTTTACATACTTTACAGATGAAAAACAGATTGCAGAAGTAAAAGAGTTGCTGCACTTGTATTATACCCACAAGCTGGATGCCTCCATCGAACAGGAAGAAGCAGCCCGCAACTACAGCTCTGAAGTGTATGAGAAGTGGTTACAAACACAGAAAAAACAATAACTCGTGCGCGTTGTTTTAGATACCAATTGCTTTATTAGTTGCATTGGCAAACGCTCGCCTTACAGGAACGTTTTTGACGCTTTTTTAAATAGAACTTATACGCTTTGTTTGTCTTCAGAAATATTGCTTGAATACGAGGAAAAATTTTTAGCATTCTGGGGGTCAAGTGTGACATACAATTTGCTGAATACCTTGCTTACCGCCTCAAACACTTCCTTACACGATATTTTTTTCAACTTCTTGTTGGTGCATGGCGATGCCGATGACAATAAATTTGCAGATACTTACTTAGCATCCAATGCCGATTATCTTGTATCAAACGATACCAAACTATTAGCACTGCGAAACATAGATTTTCCGCCCGTCCGTGTAATGACTCTTCAGGATTTTTCCAATCAGTTGATGTGATATAATATTGCTGTTACATTCATTACGTCAACCAATCTCATTTTTATAAAACACACAACGTTATATTTGTTTTTCTTCTCTTTTTCACCAATGAAACTATTTGTAAGTGCTTTTATTTTTCTTTTGATTACAATTTTGTCTTCAACGCTTTTTGCACAACAATTAAAACAGGCGTTGCCGCAGTACGATTTACAAATTATCGGCAATAACAAAGTGCGCATCAGTTGGGTAAATCCGTATGGTGAAGATTTGATTCAGATTAATGTACAGCGTTCTTACGATAGTGCGCATCATTTCAAAACGGTGTTCTCAACCCCCTCGCCCGAGTTACCTGAAAACGGTTTTATCGAGCCCTATTATCCGGGCGTAAAAGTGTATTACCGCATCTTTTACATGCTTAGCAACAATGCTTATTTTTTTTCCAAAACCAAAAATACAGCGCCCTCTTTATTGACCGATTCGGTTGCAGAAAAACTGGCAAAAACAAACGATACCATTACCATTAAAACGGTTGATACCATTGTTGCACGATTGCCCTACAGTTCGTTTTTAAAGTTTAAAGATTCGGTGTATGTAAACACAAAAGACAGTTTGTTTATGTTGAGCAATGATACCGTTTTGCTGAAGCCTTATGTGTACAACGGTCCGTGGCGGGCATCTCAATTTTTGTTTACTGATAGAAGTGGAGTAATTAATTTAAAACTGCCGTTGGCCAAAGAGAAAACCTATTCGCTTCGTGTGTTTGAGCCTGCTGGCAGGACGCAGGTGTTTTCTATTAAGCATATTCCAGAGCCGGATCTGATGATAGACAAAGCCAATTTTTTACACGGTGGCTGGTTTACATTTGAATTGTATGAAGACAATAAACTGAAAGAACGAAACAAGATATTTATTCAAAAGGAGTTTTGAGTGAAAAAATAAGGGTTAAAAACAAAAATTGAATATAACATTTTCAATTTTTTACCCATGTCGCTTTTTACTGGTGCGGCTTTCAGCAATCACAAATCTAAAATTTCCTCACACCATTTCGCCTACCAAAAACTTCTTCCAGTCTTCCAAAATGCAGCCTTTTAAAACGCGTGGAAATTTATGTTGTCCGCCAACCTTTCCTTTTGCCCGCATAAATTCAAAAAACTGGTCCTCAGGCAATACATCGAGGAAGATTTCTTTCAATGCACTTTTGCGTTCGGTGCGATAATCGTCGTTAATGGCTTTTAGTTTTTCATCAATTTTTCTGCGCAGCACTTCGGCATTCACTACATCGTTACAGCCAACATACCAGTGATGAGCAAAAAACGATTGGTAAGGTTCGCCGGCAACCGTGTATTCAGGGATGGAGATATTTAATTCTTCGGCAGCCCAACGAATTGCCTGGTTCATGTTGTCAACGCTCAAATGTTCGCCCACCAAACTTAAAAAATGCCGTGTTCTGCCGGTAATTACAATTTCGCTGCGCTCTTTGTTTGTAAAACGAACCGTATCACCCAGTAAATAACGCCAAGCTCCCGCACTGGTGCTGATGAGAATGGCATAATCTCTTCCTTCCTCCACTTCATGAATCATCAGCGGTTTTGCATCAGGTAGCACATTGCCGTCCGCATCAAAATGATGTTCATCAAACGGAACAAATTCAAAAAAAATGTGCTCATTGGTTACGAGCTTCATGCCGTGCGAATACTGCCTGTCCTGGTAGGCAATAAATCCTTCAGAGGCAAGATAAGTTTCAATATAAGTAATGGGCTTGTCCAACAATTTTTTAAAGCCTTTTTTATACGGCTCGAAGCTTACGCCGCCATGCACAAAAAAAGCAAGGTTAGGCCATAAATCATGAATGGTGTTCAGTTTATAACGCTCTACAATCATCTCCATGCACATCTGTATCCAGGCAGGAACGCCAACAACAAAACCAATGTCCCATTGCGGAGCTTTGGCTACAATTTCTTCCAGCTTTTTATTCCAGTCTTTTTCTTTTGCAATTTTTCTTCCCGGCTTGTAAAACGGCTGCCACCAAATGGGCGATTTTTTTGCCGTGATACCACTTAAATCTCCCGCATAATAACCCGGACCTTTTTCTAAATCAGTGCTGCCACCCAATGCCAGCCAGCCTTTGCTGAGTGATTTTACCGGAATATTTGTGTAATTGCGCAAGCTCAATAACTGCTTAATCATGGCTACTTTGTTGCCTTGCAGCAAATCGTTGGTAATGGGTATGTATTTGCTGGCGGCTTCGCTGGTTCCGCTGCTTAATGCATAGTATTTTATTTTACCGGGCCAGCAAACATCGGGCTTGCCTTCCTCGAGGGTTTTATACCACCATTCGTTGTAAATAGAGTTGTAATCATACACAGGAACAATGTCCTGAAACTTCTTTCCGGGATGTTTGCTGAATGCAATTTCATCAAATTTATATTTCTGTCCGAACTCGGTAAAGCGGGCTTTACGTAACAACTTTTTCAACACACGAAGCTGCTGGTTTCGCGGATTGTTGGGTGGCAAGTGCAATGCTTTGGCAATACGTTTGGGAAGTGAAATATCAAAAATTGCCATTTTGAAACAGTAAGGTTAATACGAAACTACGTGAATTGAATTACAAACCGCAAAAGTAATAATGGGTTTGCAAAATTTGTATGAAAAAGGATAACAACTAAAAAGCCGCTGACATCCATCAACGGCTTTGATTGTTTATGGTTAAAACTTATGGCGCTACCAAACGGAAGCCATTGCCATGAATGTTTACAATTTCGATGTTGGTGTCTTCTTTCAAGTATTTGCGAAGCTTGGCAATGTAAACGTCCATGCTTCTGCCATTGAAATAGGTATCGCTGCCCCATATTTTTTTCAGGGCACGTTCACGCGGCAACAAATCGTTTTTATGTTCGGCGAGCATTTTCAGCAATTCATTTTCTTTTGGCGACAGCGTTTGCATTTTTCCGTCAATGCCCAACTGGCGTAGCTTCGGATTGAAATGATACGAACCCAAATCAAACTCAATGTTTTCGCTTTCTTTATTCAGCTCTTCATTGCGTTTTAAAATGGCTTTTATTTTTGCCAATAAAACGTCAGTATCAACCGGTTTGGTCAAATAATCATCTGCACCCAATTTATAGCCGTCCAAAATGTCGTTCTTCATTGTTTTCGCACTCAGAAAAAACAAGGGAACATCAGGGTCAATGTCTCTGATTTCTTCTGCCAATGTAAAGCCATCCATGTTAGGCATCATAATATCGAGCAAACAAATATCATAGCGTTCACGCTGAAAAGCGGCTAAACCCAATCTGCCATCGCGTTCAAGCGTTACATCATAATCGTGAAGTTCCAATACATTTTTGGTAACCATACCTAAGTTGGTATCATCTTCACACAACAAAACTTTATATTTTCTATCCATGATTTACAGCTTTTTAAGATTAATAAATTATCCATTATTATGCCATGGACAACTTGTCATAACATTTTGTTTTGCCCAATAATTGTAAATTTGATATAAAAACAAAGATGGGATTTTTCAGACAGATAGCCGAATACTTATATATTAAGAAACGCGACCCGAATGCAAAGCGTGATCTCAATATCAAATTGATGCACGGCATGAACCGCATTTCGTTGATTATATTTTTAGCTTCTTTAATTTTTATTTTAGTGAAGTTTGTGATATTACCTTTGTTCAGGTAATTGCAATCTGCAAGTAAAGAAAGAATATAGAAATGTAGTGAGACCTATAAGGTTTTGTAAACCTTATAGGTCTTATAAATCACTCGAAGTTTAAAGCTTGTAACTCATAACTCATAGCTTCTTTTCACAATCCCGCATAATAATCATAGCCTTTTTCTGCCCAATAATCGCGTGGTTTGGTATTGCTGAAAAACAGCAAACCAATACATTTTAAATTCTTAATTCCATATTTTACCGGAACAATCAAACGCAGGGGAAAGCCATGCGCCATCGTTAAAGGTTGTCCATTCATTTCATAAGCCAAAAGGGTTTGCGGATGCAAGGCGCTGGGCATATCAAGACCCACATAATATTCTCCGTTTGGCGTTTGCATACCGATGAATTTCATTTTTGTTTCTTCGGCTAATCCATTCGCAAGAATAAAATCGTGCAACGAAACGCCGCCCCAGTGCTGAATCTGGCTCCAACCTTCCACGCATTTGAAATCGTAAACAATCTCTTTTTTAGGCAACTTTTTAATATCATCCAAAGCAAAAGCAACCTGGCTGCTATCGGTTTTTTTTACATTCAATCGCCAAGCCTTATCATCTATATTATTTTGAAGACCTTCGGTTCCGTTCTTGCGTACATCTTTAGCTGCCTTTTCAATTGGATATGTTTTCACCAAATGATGCTCGCTGAAAGTGGAAGTGAGCAGCTTTTCGTTTCCTTCCAACCTGCTGCGCAAAGGCTTCAAAGCACCGTTTTCCAGCGGCTGTCGGTTGAGCCATTTCCAACCCAAAATGCCCGTTGCACCAGCTACCGCAAAACTGATAAAAGAAAAGAACGTACGACGCTGAATTTTCTTTTCACTTTCTAATTGGGTGCGGTCAAAAAAATCATGCTTTTTCATTGGCTTCTTTTTGTGGAGGTGCAGGATAGGTAGCGTTGGGAATTACTTCAAAACCAGTAATGATTGCCTGAAAATTATGCCATCCGGTTTTTATAACCTGTGCAATGTGAATGAGAAAAAACAACACATAGCCAACCGTTAAAATAAAGTGTTCCATCCTGGCGGCTTCATAACCACCGCAGATTGCAGTAAGCCAGTTCCACTGCGTTGGCTTGTATATAGCAAAGCCTGTAAGCACCGAAGCGGCGCCCATAAAAATAATAGCTGTATAAGCAATGCGTTGGGCGGCGTTGTATTTCGTCTGCGGCGGATGAATTCTGCTAATGTGCAGGTCGTAAAGCAGTACCTGCCAAGCTTCTTTAAAAGAATGTTTATTGGGCAACAGGTATCGCCATTCGCCCGAAAAAACGGTGTACAAAACATACAACAGTCCATTAATGATGAAAAGCCAGGCAAAAACAAAATGGAAGCTCATGCCTTCTGCTAACCGGTGAGGAATGTGTAAAGCATTGTAAAAAGCGTCGGGGAAAAAATGAAAAACTTCTTTGCTGCCGAGCTTTATTTTATAAGGATCGTATGCCCAATAAATGAGCATACCACTCCATATCATAATGGCAAGCAAGGGAAAGTTGAGCCAATGAAACCAGCGAATGGCGAGCGGGTGCTTTTTGAGAACTGTTTTCATAAAGGCAAGATAGAGGAAAAATGATACGGGAACGAAAATAGAACAGTGTTGAATTGTTGTTTTTGTATCACATTTTGATTTGCCACAAAAATATGAAGGCGCAAAGAAGATAAGCAAGAAATTAAAGTGGCAAGACCTATAAGGTTTGCGAAACCTTATAGGTCTTTGTCCAAAACAAAGTTTCACACCTTCGCGTCTCAGCGGTAAACCTAAACCGCTCCTTTAAACTGCTTTAAAAACCGAACATCGTTTTGCGAATACAAGCGCAGATCATTCACACGATATTTTAACTGGCACACGCGTTCAACGCCCATACCAAAAGCAAAGCCTGTATATTGTTCCGGATCTATATTAAAATTTTGAAGCACTTTGGGATGCACCATGCCGCTTCCCAAAATTTCAACCCAGCCGCGTGTGTTTGCAAACGGTGCAGCCTTTGCCACCGCAAATTAAACACGTAATGTCCATCTCAGCACTGGGTTCGGTAAAAGGAAAATAAGAAGGGCGAAACCGCACGTTCACCTCTTTTCCAAACATCTCCTGCACAAAAAAATACAAGGTTTGTTTTAAGTCGGCGAAACTTACATTTTCATCCACATACAAGCCTTCTATCTGATGAAAAAAGCAATGTGCCCGCGCACTGATGGTTTCATTGCGATAGACACGGCCGGGACAAATCACCCGAATGGGAGGCTTTTGTGTTTCCATTACGCTTGCCTGCACGCTGCTGGTATGAGTGCGAAGAAGCCAATCAGGATTCTGGTTGATGTAAAATGTATCCTGCATGTCGCGGGCAGGATGGTTTTCGGGCAGGTTCATAGCCCCGAAATTGTGCCAGTCGTCTTCTATTTCCGGGCCTTCAGCCACTGCAAAACCCAATCGTTTAAAAATACCAACAATATTGTTACGCACAATGCTCAAAGGGTGCCTCGATCCTGTTTCAACAGGCGAGCCGGGCAGTGTAATATCAACTTCGTTGCTTGCGGCTTGCTGCTTGTTGCCTGTAGCTTCTTTTATGCTTTCGTATTTGGCTTCGGTAAATTGTTTGAATTCATTGAGAATTTGTCCAAACTCTTTTTTGCGTTCTATTGGCACCGTTTTCATTTCGCCCATAACCGCTTTTACAATGCCTTTGGTACCGAGATATTTGATGCGAAACGCTTCTGCTTCTTCGGGCGTTTGCGCTGTATAAACTTTGATATCTTCTTTATAACGTTCTATTTGTTGCAACAACTCTTCCATGCGGCGAAGATAAAAGAAAGGTGAAGAAAGCTACAAGCTTTAAGCCTCAAGCTACAAGCATTGTGAATGTTTACAAGTGAATGATACACATTCATCTGGCCATTACTAATAGCATAAGGCTTTTTACATATTCCCCAATTGTGGTCGCAATACAATCTCTTCTACACAAGCTTGCGGAGAAAGATGCGCGGCAGTAAAAATCATGTTAGCAATATCAGCCGTTTCCATAATTCTTTTCGGATCAATATTGCTTCCCTTCCAGCTATCGCTATAAAAAGAACCCGGATACACAGTAGTTACTTTCACGTTATGCTCTTTTAATTCTTCGCGCAAATTCTTGCTGAAACCCATCAGTGCAAATTTGCTGATGCTGTATGAGCCACCACCCGGATAAGCTCCTAAAGCTGCGGTAGAACAGATATTGAAAATATGTCCCTTTTGGTTTTGCACAAAATTAGAAAGCAATGCTTTGGTAAGATGATAAGCACCATATAAGTTAGTGTTCATCATGGTTTGGAGTGTGCCATCGGCTTCGTTCAAAATTCCACCCGGCAGAAAGCTGCCTGTATTGTTCACCAAAATATCTATTGCCGTTGCTTGCTCTAAAACCCAGTTAGCAAATACGTTCACTTCTTCTTCATTGGTTATATCGCAAGCCTTTGTTTGTACAACATGATGCGTTTGTTTTTGCCCTAATTTTTGAGCAGCTTCTTCCAAATCATTTTCATTGCGGGCACAAAGAAAAAAATGATGTGGATGATGGTCTTCCGCAAACGCTTCTGCAATGGCAAAGCCCAAACCTTTGGAGGCTCCGGTGATAACGATGTTCATGACTAAATTTTATTCAGTAAAAATACAAATGAAGCAAAGAAAAAATTGAACAACATAAACGCTTCGCCTTTACTTTTGAACCTTTACTTTTATGAAACCATACCAACATCTTTTTTTCGACCTCGACCATACCCTCTGGGATTTTGAAACCAATGCAAAAGAAACATTGTACGATTTGCACATTGCTCATCATTTAGAACAAAGAGGAGTGTACAATTTTGATTCTTTTTTCAATCAGTACAGCTATCACAACAACAAGCTGTGGGATAGATACACAAAGGGTTTCATTAAACAGGAAGAGTTGCGTTGGAAGCGCATGTGGCTGGCATTATTAGATTTTAAAATTGCTGATGAAGCTTTGGCAAAACAGATGGCTGTAGAATTTTTAGAAGGTCTGCCGTTTAAAAAAAACCTGTTCCCTTATACCATCGAAATTCTTACTTATTTAAAAGAAAAAGGTTATGCTATGCACCTCATCACCAACGGGTTTGATGCCGTGCAGCACAGCAAGCTTGCCAGCAGCAATCTGCGTCATTTTTTTATAGAAGTCATTACCTCTGAAAACAGCAACAGCTTAAAACCGGCTAAAGAAATTTTTGAGTTTGCCATGCAACGTTGCAATGCCATTTCAACAGAGTGCATTATGATAGGCGATAATCTTGATGCCGATATTGCCGGCGCTATGAACGCGGGTTTAGACACTGTGTTTGTCAATCATCTGTGTATTGATTTTGATGATTACATCGAGCCTACTTACACCATTCATCACTTGCAGGAGTTGGAAGAAATCTTTTAGAAAAAATACAAGGTCCAGGATACAAGGTACAGAGGAAAAAATTCGATAGCCAATCTTGTTTCTTGATACTTGCAACTTGCCTCTTGTTCCTTGAATCTTAAATCTTGTTTCTTGTAGCTTGCCTCTTGTTCCTTTATCTTCGTTTTGCTTTTGCGCCAAAACGGTTTCATGCAATTCAACAGACGAAGTTTTACCAACGAGCAATTACTCAGCATTTATAACAAGCTGTTGCTGCCACGAATGATAGAGGAGAAGATGTTGGTTCTTCTCCGGCAAGGCAAAATCAGCAAATGGTTCAGCGGCATTGGTCAGGAAGCCATTGCTGTGGGCAGTACGTATGCCATGCAGGCTGATGAATGGATCATGCCGCTGCACCGCAACCTGGGCGTTTTCACCACGCGTAACATGCCGCTGCACAAACTGTTCATGCAATGGCAGGGCAATAAAGAAGGTTACAGCAAAGGGCGCGAACGCAGTTTTCATTTTGGTAGTAAAGAACATTATGTCTGCGGAATGATTTCGCATTTGGGTCCGCAGCTTGCCATAGCCGACGGCGTTTCATTAGCATATCAATTAAAGAACGAAAACAAAGTATCGCTCTCCTTTACCGGCGAGGGCGGAACAAGCGAAGGCGATTTTCACGAAGCCTTGAATGTGGCTGCGGTGTGGAAGCTGCCTGCTATTTTTTTAATTGAAAACAACGGCTATGGCTTAAGCACGCCGACCAACGAACAATACGCGTGTGAGCATTTGGTTGACAGAGCCAAAGGCTATGGCATGAGAGGCCTGCGCATTGATGGCAATAATATTTTAGAAGTAATTGAAACAGTGAGTCGCATCCGGCTGCAATGCATTGCTGAAGGAAAACCTTGCTTACTTGAATGTGATACTTTCCGGATGCGCGGGCATGAAGAAGCCAGTGGAACGAAGTATGTGCCTTCACATCTGTTTGAAGAATGGAAGAAGAAAGACCCGGTCAGTAATTATGAAACGTTCTTGCTAACCGAAGGCATTATCAGACAATTTGAAGTAGATGATATAAAAGACGGTATCAAAAAATATATAGAAGAAGAATTGGCTTTGTCTAATAATACATCTCCTATTCAACCCAATTTGGAAGAAGAAATCCGTGATGTATATGCTGTTTCTGCTGCCAATTATCGTCGTCCGACAGTGCCGGTTATCAACAATATTTTTGGGGCAAAAACAAACCAGCCTTCCTCTGATAAACGATTTATAGATGCGATAAAAGATGGCTTGTACCAAAGTATGCAGCAACATAAAAATTTGGTGTTGATGGGTCAGGACATTGCTGAATACGGTGGTGCATTTAAAATCACCGAAGGTTTTGTTCAAGATTTCGGCAAAGCTCGGGTACGCAATACGCCGATATGCGAGAGTGCTATTGTGGGAGCCTCTCTGGGCTTGAGTTTGGAAGGCTTTAAAAGCGTGATGGAAATGCAGTTTGCCGATTTTGTAACCGTTGGTTTTAACCAGATTGTAAACAACCTTGCCAAGATGCATTACCGCTGGGGGCAGAATGCCGATGTGGTTATCCGTATGCCAACCGGCGCAGGCGTTGGCGCAGGTCCGTTTCATAGTCAAAGCAACGAAGCCTGGTTTGTGCATACACCAGGATTAAAAGTGGTGTATCCTTCTTCGCCGTTGGATGCAAAGGGATTGCTGATTGCAGCAATTAACGATCCCAATCCGGTTCTTTTTTTTGAACACAAAGCTCTGTACAGAAGCAGCAGCAGCAGGGTGCCAAATGAATATTATGAAACCGAAATTGGTAAAGCCCGGGTTGTACAAAAAGGGAAAGACGTCAGCATCATCACGTATGGAATGGGTGTACATTGGGCTTTAGAATATGCACAAAAACAAACCGCTGTTTCATTCGATATCCTGGATTTACGAACTTTATTGCCCTTAGATTATGACGCCATCAAAGCCAGTGTACAACGCACCGGCAAAGTGTTGATTTTGCATGAAGACACGCTCACGGGCGGCATCGGCGGCGAGTTATCTGCATGGATAAACGAACATTGCTTTTTGATGTTGGATGCGCCTGTAGTGCGCTGTGCAAGTCTCGATACGCCAATCCCTTTCAACATTGAACTGGAGAAGAATTTTTTAGCGAAATCAAGGTTAGAAGACGTGATAAAGAAGCTGGTGAAATATTAAGGGCAAGAAACAAGGTTCAGAAAAATAAAGACTGGCTCGTTTGGAAATGTATACCAGTTAAACTTCGAAAACAAAAGTACCTAATCGGTTAACGTATAATATTGACAAATAAAAACCTTTACATCATTGCTGGTTGCAATGGAGCGGGAAAAACAATTGATAATCCTTTGAATATACTTAACACAAAAAAATTTGAAGAACTAAAATCTTGTTATGACAACCGTTAAAGATCAAATAGAGTTATACGATAAAATTATTTCAGGGCTTCAGGAAACGCATGAGAAATTAATCGAGTTCAAAAAGAAAAATAACTCTGTTTTAGTTGTTATGAAGAATGGTAAAATCGTAAAAATAAAACCCGAGTAAAACTTTGCTTTGCTTCTATCAAAACAACATCTACTTCAACAAAAACTCTGTGTTTCTCTGTGCTCTTTGTGCCTCTGTGGTTTAATAAAAATGCTTTGTTAATCCGTTCCAATGCCTCGTTTTCCGTGTTCTATTTCCTCCTAAAAACCTTTCTTAATTTGTATCTTTGTTAGCTATGCAACTGGCTTCTAATCTCCTCGAAAATGCCGTCAACGAGTTTGCAAAATTGCCCGGCATCGGTAAAAAAACCGCCCTTCGTTTGGTGCTCCATTTACTTAAACAAGACGAACCTGAAGTGGCTCATTTTGGAGAAACGATTACCAAAATGCGCACTGAAATAAAATTTTGCAAACGCTGTAGCAATGTGAGCGATGGCGAAGTATGCGCCATTTGCGCCAACCCATTGCGCAATCAGCATTTGATATGTGTAGTTGAAAATATCCGCGATGTGATTGCTATTGAAAGCACACAACAATTCAGCGGAACGTATCATGTGTTGGGTGGTGTAATTTCTCCGTTGGATGGCATTGGTCCGGATCAGTTGAACATTGAGTTACTGATTAATCGTGTGAAAGAAGAGGAAACGGAAGAACTTGTCTTTGCCCTAAATCCAAACATACAGGGTGATACCACTATTTATTATATTCAGAAAAAAATACAGCAACTGCCCTGCAAAACAACCACTATAGCACGCGGCATTGCCTTTGGTGGCGAACTGGAATATGCCGATGAACTTACGCTTGCCCGCAGCTTAACCAACCGCTTACCTGTTGGCAGTTATATTTCCAATCGGTAAACCCTTTATCTTTGCAACCGCAGGAAGATTTGTTTATTGTTCCACCTGCCTAAAAAAGCTGAACTAATAAACAATAAGAAACTCCCTCTCTATCGTTTTCTTTTTGTTTTATTCAGTTTTTATTTGAACCACGAAGACACAAAGTGTAAGAAGGTGCACGGAGTCTTTGTATTTTTTCATGTGTAAAACGAACAAGTATGAGCGATATTTTAGCAAAACCAAAAGGCAACATTAAAGAAGATTTGGAGCAACGGATTTTGGTAATTGATGGCGCAATGGGAACCATGATTCAGCGGTATAAACTAAACGAAGAAGATTATCGAGGTGAACGCTTCAAACATTGGCATACTGATGTAAAAGGCAACAACGATTTGCTTTGTCTTACGCAACCGCAAATCATAAAAGCTATTCATAAAGAATACCTCGCCGCCGGCGCCGATATTATCGAAACCAATACTTTCTCCAGCACGTCCATTGCGCAAGGCGATTATGATATGCAATCGTTGGCTTACGAGTTGAATGTAGCCGCAGCAAAGTGCGCAAGAGAAGCGATTGATGAATACAATCTTTCATCTGTCAACTCTCATCCATCAAATAAATACGTTGCCGGCGCCATTGGCCCGATGAACAAAACATTATCACTTTCTCCGGATGTGAATAATCCTGGCTATCGGGCTGTTACGTTCGACGAAGTAGTCATTGCGTATTATGAGCAAATCAAAGGTTTGGTAGAGGGTGGTGTTGATGTGTTGCTGGTAGAAACCATCTTTGATACGCTTAATGCAAAAGCGGCTATTTACGCTATCAAAAAATATTTTCGGGATATAAAAAGAGAGCCGCTGCCTGTTATGATTAGCGGCACCATTACCGATGCCAGCGGAAGAACGTTAAGCGGTCAAACGCTGGAAGCGTTTTATGTTTCTGTAATGCACGCCAGGCCTTTGAGTGTTGGTTTAAATTGTGCATTAGGTGCGCTGGAAATGCGCAGCCACATTGAGGAATTAAGCAATATTGCAGCCTGTTATACATCAGCATATCCCAATGCTGGTTTGCCCAATGCAATGGGTGAATACGATGAGCAGCCGCACGAAACGGCACACTTCATTGAAGATTGGGCAAAAGAAGGTTTTGTAAACATTGTGGGTGGTTGCTGCGGCACCACGCCTGACCATATTCAGCACATTGCGGAAAGCGTAAAAAGAGTTGTTCCGCGTAAGTTACCTGTGGTGGAAGAAGAATTAGTTTAACACTATAAAGATTAAAGTCACAAAGAAATTTTGTGACTTTTGTTTTTACTCCATTTTATCAAATTACTTTGTGTTTTTGTGCCTTTGTGGCAAATAAAATTATGAACAATATCAAACCTTACTTACGGCTATCCGGCTTGGAGCCGCTTGTTATTCGTCCTGAAACTAACTTCATCAACATTGGCGAACGAACCAATGTAACAGGCAGTAAAAAGTTTGCGCGTTTAATCAGAGAAAACAAATACGAAGAAGCCCTTAGTGTGGCGCGGCAACAGGTTGAAAGCGGTGCGCAGGTGATTGACGTGAACATGGACGATGCCCTGCTCGACGGCGTGCAGGCAATGACTACTTTTATTAATCTTGTGCAAAGCGAGCCCGACATTGCAAAGATTCCTGTGATGATAGATTCGTCTAAATTTTCGGTGATAGAAGCCGGCTTGAAATGCGTACAAGGAAAGTGCATTGTCAACTCCATTTCCATGAAGGAAGGAGTTGAAAAGTTTGTTGAGCAAGCGATTATTTGTCAAAGCTTTGGTGCTGCAGTCGTTGTGATGGCATTTGATGAAAAAGGCCAGGCCGATACTTTTGAACGCCGCGTCAATATTTGCTCGCAAGCGTATGAAATACTGGTAAATGAAGTGGGCTTTGCACCACAGGACATTATCTTCGACCCTAACATTTTTGCCATTGCTACCGGCATTGAAGAGCATAACAATTATGCCGTTGATTTTATAGAAGCCACGCGCGTTATCAAACAAAAAATGCCATTGGCAAAAATCAGCGGTGGTGTAAGCAATGTATCGTTTTCTTTTCGTGGCAACGAGCCGGTGCGCGAAGCCATGCATAGTGTGTTTTTATACTATGCTATTAAAGCCGGCATGGACATGGGCATTGTAAATGCGGGTCAGTTGGTTGTGTACGATGAGATAGAACCTGAGCTGAGAAACTTATGCGAAGATGTGATTTTAAATCGCAACAATTCTAATAACGAAGCCACTGAAAAGCTTATTCAATTTGCAGAAACGGTAAAAAGGACAGGCAAGGAAGAAAAAAAGGATGATGCCTGGCGCAACACATCGGTACAGGAGCGTTTGAAACATGCATTAGTAAACGGAATTACCGATTTTATTGATACTGATACGGAAGAAGCCCGCAGGCAATATCCAAAGCCTTTGGAAGTAATTGAAGGTCCGTTGATGGATGGAATGAATGTGGTGGGTGATTTATTTGGTTCGGGCAAAATGTTCCTTCCGCAGGTTGTAAAAAGCGCACGCGTAATGAAGAAAAGCGTGGCTTGGCTTACGCCATTTATTGAAGAAGAAAAGAGGAACAATCCCGTTGCAACAAAAGGTGGTGCAGCTAAAATTTTATTGGCAACAGTAAAGGGCGATGTGCATGACATTGGTAAAAATATTGTTGGTGTTGTGCTTGCATGTAACGGCTATGATATTATTGATTTGGGCGTGATGGTGCCAACCGATAAAATATTGGATACGGCTATAAAAGAAAATGTTGCCATTGTTGGTTTAAGTGGACTGATTACACCATCCCTTGATGAAATGGTGCATGTAGCAAAAGAAATGAAACGTCGCAACATGCAGCAACCTTTGCTTATTGGTGGTGCCACCACAAGCCGTATGCACACAGCCGTAAAAATTTCTCCCGAATATGATAACGGCGTAGTGCATGTATTAGATGCATCGCGAAGCGTAACAGTAGCTGGTACATTGTTAAACAAAGACAACAAGCCTGGTTATCTGCAAAATATTTTAACCGAATATAAAAAGCTGCGCGATGATTTTGCCAGCAAGCGTTCTGCAAAACCTTATCTTTCTTTTGTAAATGCGCAAGCAAATCGTGCAAAAATTGATTGGAAAGAATATACGCCACCTCAGCCAACTTTCTTGGGAACCCAATCTTTTGTTGATTATGATCTGACTGAGATTCGTGAGTACATAGATTGGGCGCCATTTTTTATTTCATGGGAATTGGGTGGGCGTTTTCCAGATTTATTACAGGACGAAGTAATTGGCAAAGAAGCTACTAAACTCTACAACGATGCCAATGCTTTGCTGGATATCATTATCAAAGAAAAATGGCTAAAACCAAAAGCAGTCATCGGTTTTTATAAAGCCCAAAAAACAGCACCTGATACAGTGGTTGTTCAGCACAATGATGAAACTATCAACTTAGAATTCCTACGCCAGCAGGTAAAGAAAACAGCAACCGAGCCAAATCTTTCTTTGGCTGACTTTATCGTTCCACATGAAACAAATGGACAAGATTACATCGGCGCATTTGCCGTTACCATTTATGGCATAGAGCCGCATTTGCAACGCTTTCAGGAGCAGCACGACGATTATAATAAAATTATGCTGCAAGCTCTTGCCGATCGTTTGGCAGAAGCATTTACTGAGCTGCTGCATAAAAAAGTTCGTACAGAATATTGGGGTTATGTAAAGAATGAAGAACTCGGCAATGAAGAGTTGATTAAGGAAAAATATATAGGTATTCGCCCCGCGCCAGGTTATCCTGCCTGCCCCGATCATACCGAAAAATATAAGCTGTTTCACATTTTAAACGCTTCTGAACAAACCGGTATTGAGCTGACCGAATCGCTGGCAATGTATCCGGCAAGTTCCATTTGTGGCTGGTACTTCAGTCATCCGCAAAGCCGGTATTTTGGGATTGGTAAAATTCAGCAGGACCAATATGAAAATTACAAGCAGCGCAAAGGTTGGAGCGACGAAGTAGCACAAAAATGGCTACGCCCGGTAATGGATTAAAGAGTTTGTTTTTACACATTTAATTTTCCCAGCCACAAACCAATTGCAAATACAATGGCACCGCCAACAATCACCTGTAAAAGGGTTTTGGGTAGCGGAGTTTTCATAAATTGAAAGCGAATAAAAGCAATCGCCAACAGCTCTACTACTACAACTACATAAGCCGTATGCAAAGCCAAATGAATATTTTTCAATAAAAATGGCAGCGTATGCAACATGCCACCAATGGCCGTTGCCAAACCCGTTATAATTCCTCTTGAAAGCGGCTTGCCTCTGCCTGTTACAGTACCATCATCCGATAAGGCTTCTGCCAATCCCATACTGATGCCTGCTCCCAGCGAAGCTGCCAATCCAACAAAAAAAGCATCCATTGGACGCCCGGTTAAACCCGCCGTTGCAAAGATTGGCGCCAAAGTAGAAACTGAACCATCCATCAATCCCAATAAAGCCGGTTGCACTTTTTGTATCACAAATTGGTGCTCATCTGAATTTTCAATTGCTTCCATAATCGGTTTATTCAACTAAAAACTTTGCCATGTTATAAAAAACGTTCTAATTAAAATCATGTCGTTTAATTGTAAAAACAAAATAAGCATTTGGAGTATCAACACTGAAGAACCTTAAGGGCTATTTACTTAATTTGAAGTAAAATGCGGTTTCACTAACGCTTAAAATTAAGGCAAAAACAAACCTTTTGTTCGCTTTTGAAACATGGTCCTAAACAAAATAAGAGACATTCAATGCAATGCAAATCTTAGTTTACTTAGTCATGTGAATAAACAAAAATAACGGGCATAACATCGCTTTTCCAAAGGGAAAATGTGCAAAAACAAAGAATAAAAACCGCTTAATTTTATGTCTGTGATAAAACATCCAAAATATCAACCAGTTTTCCGCTGTGAACGAACTGTGTACCGGTTGTGAATATTTGTTTTGTGAATAAATCTGGCACTTCTTTTTTACAGTGTTGGTAACGTTTGGAAATGCCCGTATTTACTGATTTGCACTTGTTAAGCTTTGTGAACTCTACTGTGGAAAAGCCTTTCTTATAATAACTTTGCATCGTGTGTATAAGTAAGTTATCACGATATGCACACTCCTAATAGTAATAGCTATTTTATATAAATAAGTATTATAAATAAATACTACAACAGTTATGAACATAGAAGAAGCAATACGGAAAGTACCCAAGCGCGGCTTCCTGGATATTGATATTGACCCCACTTTAGATTTGTTTAAAGAAATTGCACGGCTGAAGCGGGAAAAGAATGCCGTTTTGCTGGCGCATTACTATCAGGATGCGGATATACAGGACGTTGCCGATTATATCGGAGACAGCCTCGGATTGGCGCAATATGCGGCAAAAACAAACGCAGACATCATTGTGTTCGCCGGCGTGCATTTCATGGCTGAAACTGCCAAAATTCTCAATCCTACGCGTAAAGTATTGCTGCCCGATTTAAATGCCGGCTGCTCGCTGGCAGATAGTGCGCCTGCGCCTCTTTTCAAAGCGTTTAAAGAAAAGCATCCCCACCACATCGTGATTTCATACATTAATTGTTCTGCCGAAATAAAAGCATTGAGCGATATTATCTGCACCAGCAGTAACGCACTGAAAATTATCGAAAGCGTACCGGAAGATCAATCCATCCTTTTTGCGCCGGATAAAAACTTAGGCGCTTATCTGAACAAAAAAACTGGCAGGAATATGTTGTTGTGGAACGGTGCCTGTATGGTGCATGAAATTTTCAGCCTTGAAAAAATAACCAAATTAAAACTGCGCCATCCTGCTGCGAAAGTGCTGGCGCATCCTGAATGTGAAGAAGCCATATTGAGGGTGGCTGATTATATTGGCAGCACCACGCAAATTCTCCGATATGCCGTGCAGGATGAAGGGAAGGAATATATTGTGGCTACCGAAACTGGTATTTTGCATCAAATGCAAAAAGATGCACCTCAAAAAACATTTATTCCTGCGCCGCCCGACAACAGTTGTGCCTGCAACGATTGTCCGCACATGAAACTCAACTCGCTTGAGAAAGTGTATTTGTGTATGGAATATGAAACGCCGGAATTAACCATGCCGGAGCATTTACGAATGGCAGCTTTACAACCAATAGAAAGGATGTTGGATATCAGCAGGAAGGCGGGTTTAATCGGTTAAATTTTAGCTTTCTAATTTGTTCCCAATATACTTCTGCCATTTCCATTGCGGGTGTTCTTTCTAACTAAATAGTCTTTGAAGCTTAACTCGATGTAATAGCCCAGTTCCAGATCGTTCATTTGCTGAAGAATGTCGTATTCAGGGCGGTATTCACTCATGAATCTTTCCAGCTCCGGTGATTCTAATTTGGTAAGCTGTTTCACCAATCTCACGCTGTAGCGGTGATTAATGTATTTGTCCTCTTCCTGCTGCATCAACCGGTTTTGGAAAGAAAGCATCTGCCGGTTTCTGCGAAAGCGAAACATATTGATTAGTTCATCCAAATCCAAACCTACCGTTACGGAACCTGGCACATATGTCTGAGGCGAATTTTTGCTTAAGGCAAGATGTGGCTTCCGGTAATCGAAAATTTTTGCATAATCGCGCCGGTTTTGAATAGAATCAATGTAATAGTTGTGCGTTTGCACTTTTACTTCAGGCAGCCATTTTACATCAATGTGTAACCCTAAATCAAACGCTTCTGTATTTTTTATGGTATCAACCGGATATTTGATGGTGTTTTTACCTAAATAAGAGAAAAAAATTGAGTCTCTTTGTGTTACCAATAAAGAATAATGGCCAGATGAATCGGTTAACGTTCCATTACCGCATGTGCATTGCACGGCAACGGCTTCAATAGGCAAGCGGTTACTGAAATCGTACACCGTTCCCGACAATGGTATTACCTGTGCCTGTGCACATACGGTTACGATAATAGTAAGGAAAAATGCTAACCCAAAAAATTTCAATCGGTACAGAGATTTTTGCCTGTAATATTACAATGAAGAAAAATCGGGCAAAAACAAACCCTTGTTTTTAACCTCAATTTGGCTTTGAACAAAGCACTTTTTACCTGCCCATATAAACCATTAAAATTTGAATATCACTCGGATTGACACCGCTTATGCGACCTGCCTGCCCAATAGTTCGAGGTTTGATTTTCTTTAGCTTTTGCAAGGCTTCATGGCTTAATGCTGAAACAGAATCATAGTTGAATACTTCCGGGATAGCAAAGTTTTCCATTTCGGAAAGTTTGGTTACCAACTGTTCTTCTTTTTCAATGTACCGTTCGTATTTAACCTGTATTTCGCTTTGGTCGAGCACTTCGCTACTATAAGTTGAGAGGCTGTTTTGTAATTGTTCTGAGTGTTGAAGCAAACCGGTTAGCGAAACATCGGGGCGTAAAAGAATCCTGGCAAGTTTTTGCTTTTCGGAGATTGTGGCAGAACCAATACTCTGTAAAAAGCCGTTAACTTCTTCTGGCTCAATGCTTTTCTTATTAATGATTGATTTAATCTCTTTTATATCAGCTTCCTTTTTCTCAACTAACCTCATTCTCTCATCATTGGCTAAACCTATCTCAAAGCTTTTCTTAGTTAACCGCAAATCAGCATTATCCTGCCGCAAGAGCGTTCTGTATTCAGCACGACTTGTAAACATGCGATACGGTTCGTCTGTTCCTTTGTTAATTAAATCGTCTATCAGCACGCCGATGTATGCTTCACTTCTTCCTAAAATGAAAGGTTCCTTTTCAGCCACTTTTAGATGTGCATTGATGCCTGCCATTAAGCCTTGACACGCTGCTTCTTCGTAACCTGTGGTGCCATTAATCTGTCCTGCAAAAAACAAGTTATCAATTTCTTTGGTTTCTAAAGTTGCTTTTAGCTGGGTGGGTGGGAAAAAATCATATTCAATAGCATAACCAGGGCGGAACATTTTGGCACTCTCAAAACCCGGAATTTGCTGTAAGGCTTTGTGTTGTACATCTTCAGGTAATGAAGTTGAAAATCCATTTACATAAATTTCCACTGTATGAAAACCTTCCGGCTCAACAAAAATCTGGTGCCTGTCGCGCTCGGCAAAACGGTTGATTTTGTCTTCAATGCTTGGGCAGTACCGCGGACCTGTTCCTTCTATCCTACCCGTGTACATGGGACTTCTGTCGAAGCCGGTTTTTAAAATATCGTGAACAGTTTGATTGGTATAAGTAATGTGACAGCTTAATTGGTTTTCTTTCTTTAGTTTTTCAATTGGGAGAAAAGAAAAGCCGGTGATCTCAGAATCTCCTTTCTGCTCTTCCATTTTCTCATAATCTAAACTTCTGCCATCAATGCGTGGGGGGGTTCCGGTTTTCAGCCTGTTGCTGCTAAAGCCTAAACTTACCAATTGTTCGGTAAGACCGGTAGCAGCTTTTTCTGCAACGCGACCACCGCCAAATCGCTTCACTCCTATGTGAATAACACCATTTAAAAAGGTTCCGCTGGTGAGCACAACTGCTTTGCAATAGATCTCATTTCCTAATCCGGTTACCACTCCATAAACTTGGTTGTTCTTTACTATAATGGACTGAACTGTATCCTGGTAAAAATCAATGTTTTGGTTTTGCTCTAAAACCTGTCGCCAAGTTTGTGCGAACAGCATTCTATCACATTGCGCACGGGGGCTCCACATAGCAGGACCTTTGCTTTTATTCAACATTCTGAACTGCAACGAACTTATATCGGTAACAATTCCGCTCATGCCGCCCATTGCATCAATCTCTCTAACAATCTGACCTTTTGCAATTCCACCCATGGCAGGATTGCAACTCATTTGCGCAATAGTTTGCATATTCATAGTAACCACAAGAACTTTGCTGCCCATGTTCGCTGCCGCCGAAGCCGCTTCACAGCCTGCATGACCTGCACCTGCCACAATAACATCATACTCTAAAAACATAAGTCTAATTTTGTTTCACGTGAAACGTAGAAAATTCGTTTAAATAAAAATCTTCTTTATGTGTCATTTGCCTTTTTTCTACCGCAGTTTTATCTAAATACCCGCAAAGGTGTAAAATACCATGAAAAAGTATCCGGCAAAATTCATCCAGGAAAGTAACCCCGTGAACAAGGCTATTTTCTTTTACTCTATCAATGCTAATATAAATCTCGCCAACAATCTCCTCTTCTTTCCTTAAATCGAATGTAAGTATGTCTGTAAAATAATCGTGATCTAAAAACTGTTTATTCAAATCCAAAAGATAGTCATCAGAACAAGAAATGATTGAAAGTGAATCAAGAAGTTTGTTTTCGCCCGAAAATATGAAGGGAATAAAGTTTAATAACTGCTGCTTGTTTTTAATGACTAATTTTTTGTCGGCATTATAAAATCGGATAAAAGACATTCTGCAAAAATATCGAAAGACTTAGGGAAACAATATTTTCCCTTCTTATGAAGGTGCTAAAGAAGTGTAACATTAACTTTGCTAAATGATAAAGAAGCTAACCGAAGTGCCGAAGGGAAAAAATGTAACGATTAAAGAATTTGCAAATAACGACTTGTTTATAAAATTAATGGAAATGGGTTGTGTACCCGGCGAAGTTATTTATATTGACAAAATTGCACCGTTAGGTGATCCGATTTCTGTGGCGGTATCAGGTTATATACTAAGTTTACGAAGGGAAGAAGCAGACCATATTCTCGTGGAAGAAACGAATGAAATATGAAAATAGGCTTGTACTTCGGTTCTTTCAACCCCATTCATATTGGACATCTTATCATTGCGGAATTTGTTCAGCAGAACACCAACATTCAAAAATTATGGTTTGTTGTTTCTCCGCAAAATCCCTTCAAAAACAAATCTTCTTTATTAAACGCTTACCAACGGCTGCATTTGGTAAAACTGGCTATTGAAGACAATCCGGCCTTAGAGGCTTCAAACATAGAGTTTCATCTGCCTACGCCTTCTTATACCATTGATACCTTGGTTTATTTGGAAGAAAAATATCCGCAGCATCAATTTTGCATTGTATTGGGTTCAGATAGTTTTCAAAACATAAAAAATTGGAAGAACGGGGAACTGCTAATTCAGAAATATCCTTTTATCATTTACGGCCGGCCAGACTTTACAATTACTGACTTTTACAATACCGACTACCAGGTTGTAAATGCGCCTCTGCTCCAGATTTCCTCCACCTTTATCCGTACACAAATCAAAAAAAAGAAAAGCGTACGTTACCTTCTGCCGGAGGTTGTGTTTAAAGAAATAATGGAGAATCGCTACTATCAATAGTTAAAACACAGCGCCTAACAAAAGACAGATAAGAACGATATAAGGTGCGCGCATTCTGGTGAATGACAGAAGCAGAAACGTTCCTCCGATAACGACAATATCAACAGAGATGGATAAGGTTGTAACCGGAATAACAACGTTGGTAAATACATCTTTAATTAAATAAATACAGGAACCTGTAATGATACCTACTACGGCAGCATTGAGGCCTTCCAGAGATCGGTAAATAACGGTATAATGCTTTAAATTATTCCAAACCGGAAAGAAGAAAAGGACCAAAAGAGCACTGGGTAAAAAAATAGCAAAAGCACCAATTATACATCCAACTAATTGATTTACAGGCCCTTTATTACCCATTACCATTCCACCAACATAAGAGCAGATTGAGAAAACAGGACCCGGAATTGCCCGAACCATTCCATAGCCTGTTAAAAATTCAGCTTTCGTCATGTGAAGGACGTTCGGGTTTTTTCTTTTTACAGCAGGCGTTTGCGGACGAACCACATATTGCTCATACATCATTGGCATCAGCACATCACCACCACCAAAAACAAGGCTTCCAAACCGATACAAGTTTTCAAATAAGTTGTAAGATCCCCGGTTCTTCCAATTTTGTTTTCGTGCGGTTTCGCTCAATCCTGCTGCTAAAAGAAAAATGGAAAAGAAAATAATGATATTGCCCCATTTGATTTGTTTTCGCGGCTCTTTTTTATCGGGATAGCGTTTGCTGCTAAAGTTGGTTGCCACACCTGAAAGCAACAACATCGTTGGAAAAATCCAGGGCGATTTAAAAAGAAAAAATGTAAGAAGCGTTACAAACACCATGATAAACCGCGTAATGGTATTGTGTATAGAAACACGAAACAGCTTGAACGCCGAAAAAGCGATAAAACCAATTGCCATCGGCTGAATAAAGCTGAAGATATTAGTATCGAAATTTTTGATGTTTACAAACCTGAGAACAAACGACAACAAACTCATTAAAAAGCAAGCTGGTAAAATCCAAATAATGAGTGTTACAATCGCTAATGGCAAGCCGCCACGTTTATAGCCGATTAAAGTGAGGGTTTGGGTTGAAGAAGCGCCGGGCAACATTTGGCAAAAGCCAACATACTCTGTCAGTTCTTCTTCGGTAACATCTTTGCGCTGGTGAACAAATGTTTTTAGCATCATCCCCAAATGTCCCTGCGGACCGCCGAAAGCAGTAATGCTATACATAAATACCGCTTTTAAAAACGGAATGTGGCGTTTGGTAAGCAACTGTAATCCAATTTAAAATATGTGTAAAAGTAAAGGTTCGTCCTAATAAAAAAACCCGCTCATAATTAGCGGGTTATACAATAGTTTACGATACTCTACATTTTTGTATAGCGAACTGCTTTTATAAAATGATCATCAGTAAAGATATTAATGGTGTATTTCCCTCTGCGCAAATCATCCATGTTCAGCTGGACTTTATCAACGCTTTCTTCTAAAGATTGTTTGATTGTTTTGGCTATCCTGCCATGTGCATCTAAAATTTTTACTACCATGTTATTACCCAAACAATCGGTAACAACTTCAAAATAATTGAACACATTTTTTAATGAGGAATTTTGCACCATCATATCAACACAAATTAAATCGGTGAATTGCAATTGTGTCAAACGATATGCCATTGGAAAGAGAAAAAATAAATTATAGTAGTAAACTGACAAACTTTTCAACCGGTTTGTTTTTGTGCATAAATCAGTAACTAACCTTTCTCCATCTTAACCGTTTCATAATCAGTAGCTTCGGTAGGAATGTAACGCTTTACATTGTTAATCAGCATTTCATCCAAAATATCTACAACATTTTTGTAGGTTGAGGAAACGGTTGGTTTTATCACTACATAAAGTTGCGATTCGTTCCCAAAACGATGCACAATTTGTTTTTGCACTAATTGTATTTCTTTCCTGATTCCTGAAGGTGAATAATTGGTAAACTGCATTGCGTTAATGTTTGAACCCAAGTAGTAACCAATGGTATTGTTTTTAAAAAGCACAAGGTTGATTGTTTTGTCTTCGCTTGCTAAAGATGGCGGACCATCCGACGGTACATTCAACTTCATTACCGAAGGCGTAGATAAAGTAGTAGTGAAAATGAAAAAAGTAATCAAAAGAAAACCTAAGTCAACCATAGGTATAAAATCAATGCGGGTTGAAAGCCGCTTCTGCACTGGCTTTCCGTGTTTCGTTGCTTGGTTGGTTGCAATCATCTCTGCCATAAAATTTGTTTTTATAACTATGATGCAACAAGTTTGTTTTTGCACAAAAAATCCCGCTGCAGTTACAACCAGCAACGGGATTTTTTATAATGAATGAACAGTTTAATTTCCGTATTCGCAAATAAATTTAATGCGCATAATTTTCAATTGTTCCCAGTTGTAATTGCCATCTGCCAGCTCTTCTTTTGCCACTTCCAATGAAGATGTTTGACAACCGCGGAAGTAATCAATGATTTCGTCCTGGTCATCTTCATCCAGCATACTTTCAATGGCATAATTCAAATTGAGCTTTGTGCCACTGGCAACGATGGTTTCCATTTCCTCCAACAACGAATCCAACCGCAAATCCTTATTGCGGGCGATGGTTTCGAGCGGTATTTTTTTATCTATATTCTGAATAATGTAAATTTTATTGCTGCTTTTGTTGGCAACGCTTTTCATTACAAAATCATCAGGCTTCTCTATGTCGTTTTCTTCCACATGTTGGGCTATCAAATCAATAAAAGGTCTGCCAAACTTCAAAGCTTTTCCTTTACTAACACCCTGGCATTTTTCCAGTTCCGCCATTGAAGTGGGATACATAGTAGCCATATCAATCAAAGAATTTTCAAGAAACAAAACAAAGGGCGGCAAGCCTTTTTTCTTTGCTTCTTTCTGGCGCAGATCTTTCAGCATGTCGAGCAGCTTTTCATCTGCGGCAGCACCTGTTGCACCGGCGCCTTCCGATTCTTCATCGTCGTAATTGGCATCTTCAAACAAATTGTTCAATACAATTTTGAAGGAAGTTGATTTTTTCAAGAACTTCTCGCCTCCTTCCGTAAACTTCAACAAGCCATATTCTTCAATGTCTTTGCGAAGCAAATTGAACAGCAACATCTGCCGGATTAAGCTGTTCCAGAAGTGTTCGTCTTTGTCTTTTCCAATGCCAAACACTTCTAATTTTTCGTGGCGATACATGCCAACCTGCGGCGTTAGCCTGCCGGTTAAAATGTTCACCGCATAATCTGCCGGAAAACGTTCTTCCAAAGCCTTCACCACTCTCAGCACTTTGCAGGCGTCGTCTTTCGCTTCTATTTTTTCCTTCGGATGAAGACAGTTATCGCAGTTGCCGCAGTTTTCATCGCCCCAGTCTTCGCCAAAATAATGCATCAGCACTTTGCGGCGACAAACTGAGGTTTCGGCAAAAGCCAGCGTTTCATTAATCAACTGCGCGCCCACTTCGCGTTCGCTCAACGGCTTATCGCGCATTAAATGTTCTAGTTTAGAAACGTCTTTATGCGAGTAATACAATAAACATTTTCCTTCCAAACCATCACGACCAGCGCGGCCAGTTTCCTGGTAATAATTTTCGATGGATTTGGGTACATTAAAATGAATCACAAACCGAATGTCGGGCTTGTCAATGCCCATCCCAAATGCAATGGTGGCAACAATTACCTGTACATCTTCATTTAAAAATAAATCCTGTCGGTCAGCCCGAAGCTTTGCATCCAAACCGGCATGATAAGCGACCGCTTTAATGCCATTCGCCATTAATATTTCTGCCAGTTCTTCAGTTGTTTTTCTGTTTAATGTATAAATAATTCCGCTTTTATTTTTCATTCCCGTAATAAAGCGGACAATGCTTTTTATGGTTTGATCTTTTTTAACCTTTGGAACAATTTCATAGTAAAGATTGGGGCGATTGAAAGAGGAAATAAAAATATTCGGGTTGCGCAAGCCTAAGTTTTTTACAATATCGCTTTGCACTTTTGGCGTTGCCGTAGCCGTTAAGCGCAACCACCGGAATATCAGGATTGATGATGTCCATCATTTCGCGCAGGCGGCGGTATTCGGGACGGAAATCGTGTCCCCATTCCGATATACAATGCGCTTCATCCACCGCGAAAAAAGAAACATTCAGATCTTTAAAAAAGTCAAGGTTTTCCTGCTTGGTTAAGGTTTCGGGAGCTACATACAACAGCTTTGTTTTTCCGTCTGTCAGATCGCTTTTTACCTGCGTAATCTGACCTTTGTTTAATGATGAATTTAAGAAGTGAGCCACCGTATCTTTTTCGCTATATCCTCTTACCAGGTCAACTTGGTTTTTCATTAACGCAATGAGTGGACTTACAATAATAGCGCAGCCTTCCAATATCAAAGCCGGCAATTGATAACACAAGCTTTTTCCGCCGCCGGTTGGCATAATTACAAACGTATCGTGCCCATTCAGCAAGCTGTTAAGGGCTTCTTCCTGCAAGCCTTTAAAATGTTCAAAACCAAAATTGAGTTGTAAATGCTTATGAATTTCGTAACCGTGATTGGAGGTATTGACTATTGGTTTCCGTTCTGTTTCTTCACTAACGCTTTTTGTTTTTCTTGTAGTTTTAGCAGATGATTTCTTTGAAAGTGTTGCCATAATTGTCTGTTGCTGTCTGCCTTCCGCAGCAGCTTTTTAAAATCTAAAAATCTTTATTAAAATATAACCTTCGGATAAAGGCGAAAGGGGAACGAAATTAACACCAAAAAAAGGTTGATGCCAACGAGGGGTTTGTTAAAGTTTCCTTTTGTCCTTTATCGCTTTTAAAGTTACGGATTCCTTTTTATTGCAACCGTATAAAATTTATTCTGCTTTACTTTTCAATAAAAAGAAAGAAGAGATTTGCAAATTGTATTATTGTACAAGCATATAAAAAACAGGCAAAAACAAAGGCGCATTATTTTACAAATCTGCTTTTTTTAAATGCAGCTTGTTTAATAAAGAAGATAAAAGTAAAACATCATAAGTTTGTTTTTGTCTGATATTGCTGATCAGCACTTTTGTTTTTATAAAGAACTTTTGCCTCCTTTCATTCCCCTTTCGTTCATATTGGGCAAGCCTATTACCTTTGCCGCCCATGAAGGAAGACATTCTTCACATTGCTGTGCAAACCATTCGTTCAGAAGCAAAATCGGTTTCACAATTAGAAAACCACCTGACCGTTGATTTTGAAAAAGCGGTACAAGCCATTTACCATAGTGCCGGCCGCGTGGTAATTACCGGCGTTGGTAAAAGCGCCATTGTTGCGCAAAAAATGGTGGCTACGTTCAATTCAACCGGAACGCCCGCCCTTTTTATGCACGCCGCCGATGCCATTCATGGCGATTTGGGAATGATTCAAAAAGATGACGTTATTATTGTTGTAAGCAATAGTGGCAACAGCAGCGAAATAAAAACCTTGCTGCCTTTGCTAAAACAGCTTGCGCAAACCATCATTGCCATCACCGGCAACCTGCAATCTTACTTATCAACTTGTGCCGATTTTATTATTAACGCTTCAGTTACCGAAGAATCCTGTCCCAACAACCTGGCGCCTACCAATAGCACCACCGCGCAAATAGTCATTGGCGATGCGCTGGCAGTTTGTTTAATGAAGCTGAACCGTTTTAATGAGGAAGATTTTGCAAGGTTTCATCCGGGTGGCAACATTGGCAAACGCTTGTATTTGCGGGCTGAAGATTTGTATAAAATAAACGAGAAGCCGGAGGTGTTTTTGGAAACGCCGGTAAAAAAAGTTATCAGCGAAATATCGGGCAAGCGGCTGGGCTGCACGGCGGTAATTAATGGCGAAAATAAACTCATTGGCATCATTACCGATGGCGACATTCGGCGCATGTTGGAAAAAACGGATAACATCAGCAACGTCACGGCGAAAGACATTTTTTCGGCAAAACCAAAAACCATTTTTCCACAAACATTTGCTACCGAAGCTTTCGATACAATGAAAGCATACGATATTATGCAATTGATCGTTATTGATGAAACCAACTTATACTTAGGCGTTTTACATTTGCACGATTTATTGCGCGAAGGCATTTTGTAAAACCATAATATCCAATTATCACAAAACAAAACATGAATAAAAATCATTACGTAGCCATCATGGCGGGTGGCATTGGCAGCCGGTTTTGGCCGCAAAGCCGGGTAGCTTATCCCAAACAGTTTTTAGACATTTTAAACACAGGAAAAACCCTTATTCAATGGACGTTTGAGCGGTACAAAGAGTTCATTCCGGTTGAAAACATTTTTGTGGTTACTTCGGGAGAATATGCACACATTGTAGAAGAGCAATTGCCCCAACTGCCGGTGCAAAATGTGGTGTCCGAACCGAGCCGCAAAAATACAGCGCCTTGCGTGGCTTATATTTCGTTTAAAATCAAACAAAAAAATCCGGATGCCACGTTGATCATCGCGCCAAGCGATCACATGATATTGGATCTCGATGGGTTTGTTGCCATATCAAACGAAGCGCTTTCTTTTGCCGAACAAAAAAAATCATTTGTAACATTGGGCATCAAGCCAACGTATCCCAACACAGGGTACGGCTACATTCAGCACGAAACCAAAGCTGCGGCACCTAATGTTTATAAAGTGAAAACATTTACTGAAAAGCCCGATGCCGAGCTTGCCAAAACGTTTTATGAAAGCGGTGATTTTTTATGGAACGCAGGCATTTTTATCTGGCGCGTAGAAGATGTATTAAATGCGTTTGAAAAGTACCAGCCCGAAATGTATGAAGTGTTTGCGGTGGAAAGCGACAATTTTAATACAGCCAACGAAAAAGAAGCTGTTGACCGCATTTATTCGTTATGCACCAACATTTCTATTGACTATGCAATAATGGAACATGCGGATAATGTATATGTCATTCCATCTTCCTTTGGCTGGAGCGATTTGGGAACCTGGAACAGCGCATATGATAATCTTGAAAAAGATTACCTCGGTAATGCCGTTTCTGCCAACAATGTAATTGTAATTGATGCGGTAAAATGTATGGTATCGGCGCCGCACGAAAAGTTGGTTGTACTACAAGGTTTGGAAGATTTTATTGTGGTGGATACGCCCGATGTTTTGCTCATCTGTAAAAAAGAAAAAGAGCAGGCCATTAAAGAATATGTTGCTGAAGTAAAACGAAGTAAAGGTGATATGTATCTGTAATTGTAATGGAACACGGGTGACACGGACTGCGTGCACGGATTTTTTGGATTGTCTGAACTGGGCTGAATGGGATTCGTTGGATAATGATGAACAATGAAGTTTGGTTTTACACATAATATTCAATCTTACTTCTTCAATGATCCATCCCTGAAATCCGTGCACGCAGTCCGTGTCACCCGTGTTCCATTTTCTTCCCAGTTCAAACAAATAAAAAACTGTGTTCAATTTAATTGAACACAGTTTTTTATTTGTTTGCGGCACCCGTTATAACGTTGATCTGCCTCTTATTAAAGACAATAAAAATAATACGATGAAAATAAAAAACAACACTTTGGCAATACCCGCAGCACCGGCTGCAATGCCTCCAAAACCTAATATAGCTGCAATGATAGCTATAATTAAAAAGGTGATCGTCCAGCGTAACATAGTTGTATGTTTTAAGTTAGAAAATATAATAACAATCCTGAAAATTCAGAAAACGTGCCAATAAAAAAATTACTCTCTTTGCACATAGTCAAAAAGAGGGAACAATTCCACATATCGCTGTTTCAAATTTTTCTGTAAAAATGTGCAAAAGCAAACCTTTGTTTTTGCATATAAACTAAGCATTTTATAATCTCCTTTTCAACACTAACACGCCTACATTTGCAGTTTTATGATGACAGCCGAGCAGCAACGTTTGAAAGTGAATGCAGGTAATAAAGTTCCGTTGGAACAATGGGGTCCTTATTTATCCGACCGGCAATGGGGAACCGTGCGTGAAGATTATAGTGATAACGGAGATGCCTGGAATTATTTTCCCTTTCATCATGCGCACAGTCGTGCTTATCGTTGGGGTGAAGATGGTTTGGGTGGCATATCCGACTATTTTCAAAACCTCTGTTTTTCCATTGGTTTGTGGAATGGAAAAGATGAAATTATAAAAGAGCGTTTGTATGGCTTGCACAACTATGAAGGCAACCATGGTGAAGATGTAAAAGAACTGTATTATTACTTAGACAATTTACCATCGCATTATTATATGCAGATGTTGTACAAATATCCGCAGGAAGCCTTCCCTTACGATAATTTGCTTTATACCAACCGCCGCCGCAGCCGTTTGGAAACGGAGTACGAACTGCTTGATACCGGTTTGTTTGATGACAACAAATACTTTGATGTTTACATCACTTATGCTAAGTTTACCAAAACAGATATTGCTGTTAAAATTGAAGTAATAAATCGTGCAAAAACAAACGCTGAAATCACCGTATTGCCAACACTTTGGTTTTACAATAGGTGGAGTTACGGCGGTTTGGAAAAGCGCCCTACCATTAAACAAATTGATGATTGTTGTGTAAAAGCAACGCACGAAAGAATTGGCGATTATTATTTGTATTTTCAAAAACCTGCCGACCGATTTTTTACAGAGAACGAAACCAACCTGCAGAAGCTGTTTGGCAGGCAAAACAATACCGGCATTTATACAAAAGATGCCATTAACGATGCGGTGGTTGATGGCAAAAATATTGAGCAATTGCGCAAGATAAAGGGAGGCACTAAGTTCTCGCCGATGTACAAAATGAATGTACCGGCAGGAGGTTCTAAAGTGTTGTATCTGCGCTTGTGCAACGAAATGCAAAGCCAACCCTTTGGGCAAAGGTTTGAACAAATTTTTGCCCAACGAAAAGAAGAAGCCGATGAATTTTATACAGCCGTTTTGCCTCAAAATTTATCAGATGAAGAACGGCTCGTTACACGCCAGGCGTTAGCCGGAATGTTGTGGAGTAAGCAATATTATCATTACGATATTGAACGATGGATTTCAACCAGCGATGGCATTTCGCCTCTGAACAATAGCCGAAAAAGCGGGCGCAATAACGATTGGCTGCATTTGAAAAACCAGGATATTGTTTTAATGCCTGATAAATGGGAGTATCCCTGGTATGCTGCGTGGGATCTGGCATTTCATTGCATACCGATGGCATTGATTGACCCCACGTTTGCCAAGCACCAATTGCTGCTGGTAATGCGCGAATGGTATATGAAACCGGATGGCCAATTGCCGGCGTATGAATGGAACCTTAGCGATGTAAATCCACCTGTTCATGCGTGGGCTGCGCTCGAAGTGTATCGCATTGAAAAAAAGGCGACCGGCGAAGGTGATTTAAACTTTTTAAAGCGTGCGTTTCAAAAACTCATCATCAATTTTACATGGTGGATCAACCGCAAAGACCCTAACGGCAACAACATTTTTGAAGGTGGCTTTTTGGGGTTGGATAACATAGGCGTTTTTAATAGAAGTATGCAGTTGAGCGGCAGCATGGAATTAGAGCAGGCCGATAGTACAAGCTGGATGGGAATGTATGCTTTGAATATGATGGACATGGCCATTGAAATTGCGATGAACGATACTTCGTTTGAAGATACAGCCACTAAGTTTTTTGAACATTTTGTGTTGATTGCCGAAGCCATGAACGAACTGGGAATGTGGAATGAAGAAGATAAATTTTATTATGATACTTTGGCGATTGTAAATGAAAATCCAAAGCAGCTTCGCATCAAATCTATTGTTGGTTTAACGGCCATTTTCGCAGTATCGGTAATTGAAACAAAAGTGTTGAACACGCTGGATGATTTCAACAAACGCATTACCTGGTTTGAACGGTATCGCAAGCTCAATCAAAAGTTTTGGCCCAACGAAGAAGGCGGCGAAAACAAAATTCTCATCTCCCTCATACCCAAAGAAAGACTGATTGCTTTATTACAACGTGTGCTGGATGAAGATGAATTTTTATCGCCGGGCGGCATTCGTGCGTTATCAAAATATCACGAAAAAAATCCGTATTCCATCAACATTGATTATGTGGATTATTCTATTCAGTACGAGGCAGGCGACAGCACTTCCGACTTTTATGGCGGCAACAGCAACTGGCGCGGCCCTGTGTGGATACCCATTAATTATTTGCTCATTGAATCCATCCGCAAGTATGGAGAGTTTTATGGCGATACTTTAAAAATTGAGTATCCAACGCGCTCCGGCAATTACATGAATTTGCTGCAGGTATCCAACGAACTGGCAAAGCGCACCATTTCCTTATTCACAAAAAACGGCGAAAACAAACGTTGCCTGCACGGCGATTACAACTGGTTTTACAGCCGTCCCGAAAATCAAAACCTGCTCCTTTTTTACGAGTATTTTCATGGCGATAGCGGCAGAGGTTTAGGCGCTTCGCATCAAACAGGATGGACATCGCTGGTAGCATCTTTGATTGTAGGATTGGCAGAAGAAAAGGGCTGAGGTGTTGATTACATTATAAATTGCTTAAGGCTGTTCAGATAATTTTGTTTCCTTAACGAGGTTATTATATTTGCCACTTAAATTTTTGAAATGAAGCGAATTTTTTCTTTGCATAGAATGTGCATTTTATTATCCTTGTTTGTGATAACAAGCAGTTGTAAAAGCGGCAAAAAAGGGGGTGAAAACAACGGTGCCGATTCTACCAAAAAAGCGGTGGTGCAAACAGGTCCCGGAACGCCAATGAAGTTAGACAGCAGCAAACGATACATTTACTTAACCTGGGATGATGGTCCTCAACCGCCCGGCACCAGCAATTGTAAAAATATATTTCATCAGCAAGGAATAAAAGCTACTTTTTTTGTGGTAGGCTTTAACGATGTAGGACCGTTTAGAAACCGCGTTTTGGATTCACTTCGTAATGGCTACCCCGAGTTTTTAATTGCGAATCATAGCTTCACGCACGGTTTTCAAAACAATTATAGAAAATTTTATGCGCTGCCCGATAGTGCTGTGCAGGACTTTTTAAAAAATGAGCGCGACTTAAAAGTTCCGGTAAAAATCATTCGTTTGCCGGGCAACAGCGCCTGGGTTGCCAAAGGAAAAATAACAGGCCCCAAATCAACATTAGCGGTTTGCAGAAAGTTGGATTCCTTAGGGTATGATGTGATTGGCTGGGATTTAGAATGGGGCTTTAAAAATGGCAGCACGCCCATTGAAAGCGCAACTGAAATGGTGCGTGAAATAAACCGGAAGTTTGACGATGGCACCACCAACGAACAGAATGCTGTAGTGATACTGGCGCATGATCGCATGTTTCAAAAGCCGCAGTATGCTGATTCGCTTACTAAGTTTATCTCTACTTTAAAAGGAGACCCCCGCAATGTGTTTGAAACCATTGATCATTATCCAATGGTGATGCGGAAATAATTGGCTATCATTTTTGTTGAAACCTGTCAGGTTTATAAAGCTGACAGGTTTTTTGTTTGCTATCTATTTGTCTGCAAATTTGTTGATGATCTCAAAACATTTGTCAATAATTTCGTCCTTATGCTGCAAAGTTAATTCATCAAGTATTTTGTCTTGTCGTTTTAAAAAGTCAGGATGGTATGCAAGCCGTTCAGTTCCAATTGCTAAGTCTGATGCCTTCAATTTATAGTCAGAAAATATTTGAAGATCAATTTCTTCAAGAGGTTTAATTAGAGCAATCTGGTATAAAATCGAATGCATTTTACTCACACCAAGAGGCAGTGCAATTTGATTTGAAATAATTGCTCTTGCATTTGATAGAAGTTTTTTTATGAAGTTGTTTCTTTTTGTTTGATTGTGCTCACTTACAAAAGTCATTTCTGTTTAATATTGATTGAATCTTTTCAAATGAATTTTAATGATTTATAATAACCAACTCATTTTCTAAACTTACATGATATAAAGCTCTCACTTCTTCACCGCCCACGCCAAGCCATCAGGTTCACCACCGACATCTATCTTATCTGTTACCGTTAGTGTTTTCAAATCAATCACCGCAACATAGTTATCAGGCGAGCAGGCAACAAAAGCTCTTGCACCATCCGGCTGCATCACAATACCTGCAGCACCATGGCCAATAGCAATTTGCTTCACCAGTTTGCGCGTCTTTGCATCAAACACACTAAGATTGCCGGAACCAAGACTTGATATAAAAACAAGCTTACCATCAGGCGTGAACTTTAAGCGGTTAGCACCGTTTACTTTTGCATCAATTTTAGCAGCTACCTTTTTTGCTTTTACATCAATAATAAAAATGGTTCCGTCTTCAGCCGATGGCGTCCATAACTCGCTGCTGTCGGGCGATACATCAAAGCCTTCCGAACCTTTGGAAACAGGGATAATGGTTTGCACCCAGTTGGCACGTGGTTGTCCTCCGCCGGGAGGGGGAAAATTGCCTCGTGGCGGTGGCGGCATGTTGCCATTCGTCGTTGCATTTCTGGGAGGTGCAAAGTTGCCGAATGACAACAATGTATCCTGAAGAATGCTTACCGTTCCTGAAGCTACATTGGTTGTATAAATCTTCTTTGCATTGTTCGTTACATAAATCATGTGCGTTCTGTCCTGCCCCGTTCCCATACTCCAATCAAGTTGGCGGGTTGATGGATCGTAACGTCCAATTGCCTTTGAGCCTTCCGCCGTAAACCATACTTTTCCATCTGCAATAGTCAAACCATGCGGACCCCATAATGGTCTTGTATCAATGTCGGTTGCCGCTTTTTGTGCAACCAAATCAATCACGTTCAGGGTGTGCAAACTGCCGCCACCATAAATAGAAACATAAGCCGTTTTACCATCGGCAGAAGGGATCACTTCGTGGGGGTCTTCGCCAACAGGGATGCGGGCAACTACTTTGAGTGTGGCAGGATCAACAATTGCCAGCGTATGGTTTCTTTTTGATAGGGCCAGCAGCGCTTGCTGCGGTGTTGATTGCGCCTTGCAGGAAGAGAGGACTGCAAAAAAGAACATGGCTGCGAATATGAAAGTTGCAATCCAGTTGCCTGTATGATGTCTCAATGTTTTTATGGTTTGTTTTTGCATGATGGAAAGATAATATCAATGAAAGCTTTTTATCTGTGAAGTTCTGTATTTTATTTTTCAAATAAATCATTCACAAAACCATCTCTTCTTATTTTTCTGGCAAGACATCTGCTATATAAAGCCAAAACAGAATCACACCGAATGGAAACCATCTTTATTGTGGACGATGAAGAAGACTTACTGCAATCGTTACAGTTTTATTTACAGAAAGAAGGCTATGAAGTAAAAACATTTACCAAATCAAAAGACATGATGGAAGCCCTTGAAACAAGCAAGCCCAACTTGATTTTGATGGATGTGAATTTAAGAAGAAATGACGGCAGAACTTTATGCCGCATTATCAAAAATAAGTACGCTGTTAACGCGCCTATCGTTTTGTTTTCAGCCAATGCAGATGTAGAAACCGAATACAAAAACTTTAGTGCTGATGGCTTTATCAGTAAGCCCTTTTCGTTTGAGCAGATATCGCAAAAGATTGCCTCTCATGTAAGCAGGCAATAGTAAGAAGCGGGTTTGTTTTTGCATTAATAACGGACGGAAACACATAGAAACATAGATTTCATACAGTATTTCTCTATGTGCTTTCCTTAAGTTTATATGATCCTATCCGCCACGTCGGACAAGTTGTGTTTTAAAAAAAGCAGTACATCAAAGTTTGGTTTTGCACAGATTTCATCCGCATTTTTTCATCGTTCTTCTATCTTTACAAATGCCCTGTTTTGGGGTCCGGTATAGTTAGCACTGGGGCGAATGATTTTACCATCCAACCGTTGCTCTATCACATGCGCGCACCAGCCTGTAAGCCGTGCAATCACAAACAGCGGGGTAAAAAATAAAGTAGGCACGCCCATCAAATGATACGATACAGCCGAGAACCAATCTAAGTTTGGAAACATCTTTTTTTCATTCCATAGCACCGTTTCCAAACGCTCGGCAATGTTGTACAATTGCATGTTGGCCGCTTCTTCTGAAAGCCGTTTTGCAACTGCTTTAATCACTTTGTTGCGCGGGTCGCTGATGGTATAAACCGGGTGCCCAAAACCAATGATCACTTCTTTGTTTTCAAGTCTTTTTGTAATGTCGGCTTCGGCTTCATCGGGCGATGAATAACGGCTTTGAATATCGTACGCCACTTCATTCGCGCCGCCATGTTTCGGACCGCGCAAAGCACCAATAGCGCCCGTAACGCAGGAGTAAATATCGGAGCCGGTTCCGGCAATCACCCTTGCTGTAAATGTAGAAGCGTTGAACTCATGTTCGGCATATAAATTCAAAGATATTTCCATTGCTTTTATCCATGATGCAGAAGGTTCTTTTTGATGCAGTAAGTGAAGAAAATGTGCACCGGTTGTAACATCGTTTGTTTTTACCTCAATTTTCTTTCCGTTGTGCGAAAAATGATACCAATATAACAGGGCAGAACCCGATGATGCAATGAGTTTATCGGCAATGTTCCGTGCGCCATCTATTGAATGTTTCGGCTCTTCCGGCTCAATGGTTCCCAATGCAGAAGTGTAGGTTCGCAACACATCCATCGGGTGCGCCGTTGCGGGTATTTGTTCCAGTATGTTTTTTGCAATCGCATCTAAGTCACTTAAAGAAATTAATTTCTGTTGATATGCCCGCAACGTAGTTCTATCCGGTAGTTCGCCATACAGTAAAAGATAAGCCACTTCTTCAAATGAAGCTCCTTCCGCAAGGTCTAAAATATCGTAGCCGCGATAATGCAAATCGTTACCGCTTTTACCCACGGTGCAAATGGCTGTGTTGCCCGCAGCTACACCGGAAAGAGCAACCGATTTTTTAGGTTTGAATTCGATTGGCAAAGCATCGTTATTCATGTTGATTTGTTTTTGTTTTGAGAAGAATTGTTTACCGCTAAGACGCTAAGGCGCGAAGCAAAATAACAGTAAAACCAAACTTCGCGTCTTAGCGGTGAAAAGAACATCAATTGTTATTTCTTATACAGCGCATCTAACTTTTGTTCATACTCGTAATAGCCAATGCTGTTGTACAATTCAGTGCGGGTTTGCATGGTATCAATCACACTTTTTTGAGTGCCCTCTTTCCTAATATTTTCGTACACATTAAGCGCTGCTTTATTGGCTGCGCGAAATGCTGACAAAGGATACAAAACCAAACTTACATCTGCACTGCGAAGTTCATCAACCGTCCATAATGGCGTCATTCCAAACTCAGTAATGTTAGCAAGAATGGGCAAGCCACAAGCCTCTTTAAATTGTTTGTATAATGACAAATCCGTAACCGCTTCAGCAAAAATAAAATCAGCACCGGCTTCTGCATACGCATGTGCACGAGCCAATGTTTTCTCCAAACCTTCTACAGCTAAAGCATCGGTGCGAGCACCAATTACAAATGCTTCATCGGTTCGTGCATCAACGGCTGCTTTTATTCTATCAACCATTTCTTCTTTTGTAACCACTTCTTTGTTGGGCCGATGACCGCAACGCTTTGCGCCAGCCTGGTCTTCAATATGCAAAGCCGCTGCGCCTGCTTTGATTAAACTTTTTACTGTTCGTGCCACATTAAAAGCAGACGGACCAAAACCGGTATCTATATCTACCAACAATGGCGTAGAAGTAACATTGGTAATGCGGTTAACGTCAATCAATACATCTTCTAATGTTGTGATGCCCAAATCAGGAATGCCTAACGAACCGGCCGCCACGCCGCCGCCTGATAAATAAATGGCTTTGTAGCCTGCCTGCGTAGCCAACAACGCATGGGCTGCATTGATGGTTCCTACAATTTGCAAAGGTTGTTCTTCTTCTATCGCTTTGCGAAAGCGTGCACCGGCTGAATGATTGTTGTTCATTTTTTTTATAAAAACAAACCAAAGGTAAAGCATGGAAGAAGGTACAAAAAACAAGATTGGAGAAAGAAGAGATTTGTAGTTAGAAAAAAGGCAAAAACAAAAATGCCGAAACCATCAGCGTTTCAGCATTTTGTTCTTGTTTCTTGAACCTTGAACCTTGATTTTTGCCTCTTACCTCACATTACTTCATCCTTCTTTGCAAACAATTTATCCGCCATTTCCTGATCGTGCTTATAAATATCGTGTCTAAAATTAAGCTTGCCATTCTTATCAATCCAGGTAGTGAAATATCCAATGAATACACGAACCGGCTTTTTTAAAGTTACCCATTTTTCTATAGTAAGGTGCATACAGCTATCTACTTTTTGCGAAGTCCAGGTGGTATCATCTCTTAATAAATACAAAGCCATTTTAGTGGGGTCTTGTATGCGGATGCAGCCATGACTTAAACTGCGGTTGGTAGCCGAAAACAAACTGCGGTTGGGCGTGTCGTGCAGATAAATATCATAGTTATTCGGGAACAAAAATTTTACATTCCCTAACGAATTATCCTCGCCAGGCTTTTGCCTTACAACAGGCAAACCACCGCTATAACCTGTGATTTCCATATTGTGCTTAGCAATGTAATTTTTATCACGCGCAATGCCGGGCACAATTTCTTTTTTTACAATGCTGGCAGGTACATTCCAATATGGGCTAAACACAATGTATTTTAATTTGCCTGTAAAAATTACGGTTCCCGTACCTTCTTTACCAACAATAGTGTTCATGTCAAACTGCAGTTTACCGCTATCATATACATGCAATTTGTATTCAGGAATGTTCACCATAATGTAATTGCTATCGCTTTCTGCGGGCATCCATCTATCGCGTTCGAGGTTAATAAGTATTTGCCTGATGCGGTCATCAATCGGGTAATTCAATTCTTTCATAAACGAAGCATTGGCAACACCCGTTGCCGGTAAGCCCATCCTTCGCTGAAACGATTTTACAGCACGTACAGTTGATGTATCAAACTTGTTGGTTGAATCTTCTTCCGCCATATCACCAAGCCAATACAGACGTTGCTTTATTAAAAGTATCGTATGCGAAGCATCGCCTTTTTTATAAGATGTTTGCGGAAAAGGAAGCGAATCCCAACTGCTTTTTTTCTGTACGTTATAATATTGCGCAAGTGCCGTTTGCAGTTGCTTGTATTGTTTGTTTAAGGGCAAATAGTTGTCTTCATTTTTGCCTTTGTTTACAATTACCGAGTCAAGAAGTTGCGTTATGTCTACTTTCTTGCGCGGGATAAACCAACCTAAATCTTCAGCATCCAAATCGCCGCCTTTATACACTTGGTTGGCATATTTAAAAAACTGACCCGTGAGCATTAACTCGGTTTCCAGGGAAGACTTATGTCTGTGTTTGGTTGAATCGGTAAAAAAAGCATTGTACAAGCTCATCATCTTTTTGTTGTACAGGCTGCTGTCATTCAGGTCGCCAATGGTTGTGCTCAACAGGTTTACAAAATTGGTAGCTTGTTCTGCCAGCCCGCTTGTATCAAACCATGCATATTCGTAATTTCTACTTTTATAAAAATCTTCAAACTGTTGTTCGTATGAGGCATAATCGGGGTTGTTGGCAATAAAATTTTTAATGAGGTTGCTATCCAAAAACAAATTATTAAACGCAGTGGTTTGGGTGATGGATTTGTCAATTACAATTTCTTCTTTGACTTTGCCGGTTTTGTTTTTGCAGGAAAATAAAAATACAATAAGCAGAAGTATCAGTACAGATGCGGGTTTCATTATGTAATGGTTGTTTTTTATTTTGATGTAAAAATAAGCAAAGCCGATGCCACAACACCGGCAGTTTCGGTGCGCAAACGTGTGTTGCCAAGGCTTACCGGCTTATAATTATTTTGTAATGCGGCTGCAATTTCTTTATCTGTAAAATCGCCTTCCGGTCCAATTACTATTTGCACGTTCGTTCCATTTTGTGCTATTTTTTGTAAAGATATTTTGTTGTCATCATCTCTGCAATGAGCAATGAGTTTTTGTGAGAAAGAATGGCTGCCGGTGATGACTTCATGCAAAGAAGTTGGCCCATGCAGTTGCGGCAACCAAAGCTGGCGGCTTTGCAGCATCGCAGACACAACGATGTTGTGCAATCTTTCTTCTTTATAATGTTGTTTTTCGGTGCGCTCGCACAGCAACGGAATGATTTGCTGAATGCCCATTTCAACCGCTTTTTCTAAAAACCATTCCCAACGGGCGGCATTTTTTAGGAGCGAAATAGCAATACAAATTTGTTTCTCGGGCTGCGGCTGAAAGGTTGCTTCTTCAACCAATACACTACAATGTTTTTTATCCGCTTGTTTAATAGATGCAGTAAACAAACCGCCTTTGCCGTTGGTAAGTTGCAACTTATCTCCTTCTTTCATGCGAAGCACCTGCACACAGTGGCGGCTGGCATCTTCATCTAAAATAATAACGGTGTTAATGGCAATTACTGATGGTTGATGGAAGTAAGGCAATTGCATGGCAATTATTTTATTTCTAAATGATCACGCAATAATAAAAGATCAGCAGTTGATAAAACTTCTGTGAATTGCTTCGATTGTAAACCTTCATACAATTTTCTATCGCCAGTCCACAGTTTTCCGCCTAAATAGGTTGTCAAAGCAACAAAAGGCGTATCGTTAGGATCAATGGATTGCAGAAGTGCTTCTGTTGTTAGCAGCAGAGCTTGCGGCAACAGTCTTTCGTCAATAAAAATAATTGGATTCATTACAAGAAATGTAAGTTCTGCCAGCGCATCTTCAGGCAGTTTTGTAAGATTCAAAAGCTTGTTGCGATGCCGCTGCATTTCAATTTGTAAATAATGGCAGCTATAAAACTGAAAGTGATTTTTTGAATTCAACAATGTTTTGCCAATACGGCTATCTGTGTTTAAAATAGCACTAAAAACGATGTTTGTGTCAACAACAATTTTCACTTTATCAGTTTGTTCCTGTTATCAGCCCACCAGCCATTATTGATCTCTTCGGCAAGTTTGTCGGCTTCTTCCTGTTCAATTGCGAAACCTAAAGTCAATTCTTTATATCGGGCATAATTTAAAAAATCCTGCAGGTCTTCTGTATTTACTGAAAGAGGCAACCGGATGATAACTTCCTTATCGGTTCTTTCAACTATCATAACCTTTGTATTTATCCGAAGATAAGAAATATTGGTGTGCTTGTAAGTTGACGTGTTATCGGCTTTCATTTTTAATCATCCCACAACTTCTTCCTTCACAAAATAATTGATGGCTTCGGTTTGTTTTTGCGCAAAATTTACTATCCATTCTTCACTTACTGTTTGCAGACTTTGTAACGTTGTTGTTTCAGTTATCATCAATTGTTTTTTGATGTCGTCTTCAATGTAACCGGCTTCCAAAAGGTTCTCCGGTTTTGCCATTGACAATTGATACAAAGCAACTTTATTTTCCCAACTCCATTTCGATAATTCACGACACATAAAAGGCATCACGTTCGGTATGCGAATTTTCTTTGGCAACCCATTTTCTTTAGCCGCTTTGCACATCAGTTGCATCACCTCCGCTTCTTTTATTTCGCCTTCGCCTGCTACGGCGTTCAACGGCGTACCATCTTCATAATCCAACAAAAACAAAAGCCAGCACTCTTCTTCTTTTATCAATCCAAGATGCCAAAAAGCAGCTTCTCTTTGTAACCTCTTTAGTAATAAAATATCTGGGGCAACAGTTTTATTTTCAGGCAAAAATGGGGCACTCCGAATGCGTATGCGTTTCAAATACAATCTTTCCTGCCGGTAAATGCGCTTCGCTTGTTTTACCGCCCAATGCGGTTGTTGCAATTGCAAAATGGCAATGCAATCTTCCAAACTCCGGCTCTTGTCCTCTTCTAATAAATGCACCAAAGCGGCATACACTTCTTTGTCATCAGCTTCAGGTTTACGTGGGCGATGGCTGTAAGCTTCTTCCGGACAAATTTACCAATGTACAAGCCTGCGAAGGCGTTATATTGTATCGCTTCACCAACTCTCTTACCAGCTTGTGCGATACCGTTTTATCTGCATCAATTTTTAAGAGTGCCGACAACAGCATTTTGTATTTATCGTTGGGTTGCCACGAAAGCGAAGCTGTGGTTGGCGCTGGTTCTTCATTTGTATTTGCACCAATTTTATTGAACTCACTCATCCAGTTGTACAACGTAGCTCGCGAAACAGAAGCTTCTTTACAAATGGCTTTTACGGTTTTGGTTTTGTGCATCATTTCGTGCACCCATAAGCGACGTTGGTGCTCACTGTATCTGTGTACTTTCATCGGGCTCAAATATAAAAGCCGGCGTCTGATAATGCAGCTTTATGGAAATTAAATATTGATGAAAGAAAAAGGGTTAGTGAAATTGAGATGATAAAATGGTGTACAGTAATGATTTCAACAATCAACAAAAAACAAGAACCATTGCTTGACAGGTTAAATAATGTTATTGCACGTTTTGTTAAGTAATGCTTCTTTTAAGATGGATAAATAAGCGCTTTTATTGTACGGCAGCTTTACAAAGCCACTTCTTTTTCTGCGCTTTTGGTTTTGCAGGAAAAGTTGCATTATTCAACAACAGCTTTGTCTTTTCATTCAGGCACAATTCCTGCGCACTCTTTCTTCTTTAAAAAATATGTGCAAAAACAAAACAGTATGAAAGCAGTACGAATTCACCAATACGGAGGACCGGAAGTATTGAAAATAGAAGAGGTTGAAAAGCCAAAACCGGCTGCCGGTGAAGTGCTGATAAAAGTATATGCCACGAGCGTAAATCCGGTGGATTCAAAAATTCGCAGTGGTAAAAATCATCAGCGATATAACAACCCCATGCCACTTACTTTGGGTTGGGATGTATCGGGCACGATTGAAGAACTGGGCGCCGATGTAAAAGGCTTTACAAAAGGTGATGAAGTGTATGCACGTCCCGATTTAAACCGCGATGGAACGTATGCCGAGTATGTTGTGGTACAAGCGGACAAAGTGGGTTATAAACCGAAAAGCCTTACCCACAATGAAGCGGCGGCTGTACCATTGGCTGGGCTCACAGCATGGCAAGGCATTTTTGATCATGGTAAGTTACAGGCGGGGCAATGCATTCTCATTCATGGCGCGGCAGGTGGCGTAGGCACATTTGCCGTGCAGCTTGCCAAGTGGAAAGGCGCGTATGTTATTGGAACGGCATCGGAAAGCAATATTGATTTTTTAAAAGGCTTGGGCGCTGATGAAGTGATAGATTATAAAAAACAAAAGTTTGAAGAATTGCTCAAAGACATTGATGTTGTGTTTGATTTGATTGGCGGCGATACGCAAAAGAAATCGGTGCAGGTATTGAAAGAAGGCGGCATTTTGGTAAGCACATTAGGTATTGTAGATAAGGATTTGCTGGCGCAAAAAAATATAAAAGGCGAAGCTTATATGGCGCAATCCATTCCAGATCAATTGAACCAAATGGCAACGCTGATTGATGAAGGAAAACTAAAGCCCATCATCGCCAAAGTAATGCCTTTGGAGGAAGCCGCCGAAGCGCAAAGAGAAAGTGAAGCGGGGCATGTGCGGGGCAAGATTGTGCTGGAAGTAAGAAAGTAAGCAACGAGTTACGAGCTTTGAGCTGCGAGCTATGAGCTTCAGTCATGAGTATTTGGTGAACACTTTTGTTTTTGCCCCATTTTCTACTTGTAGCTTGCAGCTAAAAGCTTGTGGCTTCTTACTCTTAGCTCGAAACTCATAGCTTCTTATATCATCACACCAATTCCTTTACCACATCGTATATCGTTTTGGCTTTGCCGAGTGTATAATAATGCAGCACCGGAACACCAAATTGTTTTAACTCTTTGCTTTGCTGCACCAGCCATTCGATGCCAACTTTTTCAACTTCTTCGTCAGTTTTGCAACGCATGATTTCGTCTGATAAATCTTTCGGAATATCCACATGAAAAATGCGGGGCAAGATGCTCAGTTGCTTTTTGGAAGTCATCGCTTTTAAGCCGGGGATAATAGGAACAGTAATGCCCATATCACGACACGCCTTTACAAAATCAAAAAACTTTTGATTGTCGAAAAACATTTGCGTCATAATATAACTGGCGCCGCCATCTACTTTATCTTTCAGATACTTCATATCCGCATCTAAGTTGGGTGCTTCAAAATGCTTTTCAGGATAACCCGCAACGCCAATGCAGAATTGAGTTTTGCCTCCATTTAAAATATCTTCATCCAGATAAATTCCGTTGTTCAAATTCACCACTTGTTTCAGTAAGTCGCAGCCATACCGGTGACCATCTATTTCAGGTTCAAAAAAAGCTTCGTTTTTAGGCGCATCGCCTCTCAACACCAGCACATTGTCAACCCCAAGAAAATTCAAATCAATAAGGGCATCTTCCGTTTCACGGCGGTTGAAGCCGCCACAAATAATATGCGGAACGGCATCTATTTGATAATGGTTCATTATCGCTGCGCAAATGCCCACCGTACCCGGACGCTTGCGCACTTCTACCCTTTCAAACGTACCGTCCTTGCGCTTTTTAAACATGCTTTCGCTGCGATGATAAGTAACGTTTATCCACGAAGGTTTAAATTCCATCAAAGGATCGAGATGGTCGTAAATGGAAGAAATGCTTCTGCCTTTTAATGGTGGCAGCACTTCAAATGAAATTAAAGTATCGGTTGCGCTTTGTATATGTTCTGTAATCTTCATGTTCTGCAAAAAATTGTTGCAAGATAAGGCACGGAACACAGATGACACGGACTATACGCACGGATTTACAGGATTTAATTCTAATTAAAAAAGATTTAATTTCATGATGAAAAGCAACTTTTGTTTTTATACATATTTCTTCGCTCCCATTTATCCCATCAATTCAAGTTCGAACACCTTATTTTAACGAAACATCCAAACAATCCGTGCATGAAATCTGTGTTAGCCGTGTTTCATTGCTTTATTTTTGTCCAAAACATTTCGCACAGTGAGTCTTATTATTCAAACCAATGATCTTGTAAAAATTTATAAAAGCCGAACGGTAGTCAACCATGTATCGGTAAATGTGCGGCAAGGCGAAATTGTGGGTTTGTTAGGACCCAACGGGGCTGGTAAAACCACAACGTTCTACATGGTGGTAGGTTTGATAAAACCTGAAGAAGGCACCGTGTTTTTGAATGATATTGACATTACCAAACTGCCCATGTACAAGCGCGCGCAAATGGGCATTGGTTATCTTCCGCAAGAGGCTTCGGTGTTTCGGAAACTGAGTGTAGAAGATAATATTTTAGCTGTGTTGGAAATGACAAAAATGACCAAAGCCGAACGCTTTCATAAGTTAGAAGAACTGCTGGATGAATTTAATCTGCACCACGTTCGCAAAAACAATGGTGATAGCTTAAGCGGTGGCGAAAGAAGACGAACCGAGATTGCACGTGCTTTAGCCGTTGACCCCAAATTTATTTTGTTGGATGAACCTTTTGCAGGCGTTGACCCGATTGCGGTAGAAGACATTCAAAGCGTGGTGGCACGATTGAAATACAAGAACATCGGCATCTTAATTACCGACCACAATGTGAACGAAACGCTATCCATTTGCGACAGGGCTTACCTGCTGATTGAAGGAAAAATATTTCAACACGGCACGGCGGAAGAACTGGCTGGCAACGAAACGGTGCGCAAGCTATATCTCGGAACTAACTTTGAATTGCGCCGCAAAGACTGGATTTTGGAAATGGGCAAACGGGGAATGGCGGATGTGCTTTGATGTTTGAAACACTAAGCTGCCATATAATTACCAAATTTAAATAGTCTCTAAAATGAAAATGGCAGCAACAGCAATTATTACTTTACTACTATTTAGCTGCAATTCTTCTGACACTGTAAGTAAACAATCAGTAAAAGAAAGTTCTAAGAATTATTCTAAAGACAGTTCCGAAATTTTAAAGTTCAATCGTGCCCTTCATACAGGTTGGTACTTTGTTTCTGATACTTTAACAGGATATAAAAGACAGCTTTTTAAATTCAATGAGAGTTATAGCATTGAGCCAACGCCTATTGTAACAACAGTTAACTTTAAAGAAGTTTCACTTTTTCATGAAAAAGATTGCTGGGCTGTTTTTACTTGGCTAAATAAAAGCGGCGCGCAGTCATTAAATATTGCTAAACAAAAAGCAAGAGGTAAAAAGCTTGCTTTTATTTTGGATGATAAACTCATACGTTTACAGCCTGTGGATGATCCACAGTTTGCAAGCGTTGAAGATGATGTAGACCCAAGAGTTTATGGCGAAGTATTGACCTTTCCTTGTAATTCTTTTCCACAAGATGAGTTAAAAAATTTTGATACAATACTTAAAAATGAGAGTAAAATAATTCCTAAATAATAAGGATATCCACTCCTTTTACTCTATATCTCTTCGATTAAAAGATTCTTAGCAACTTCGTGCCTTAGTGGCACAAAAACATGGCAGAAACAACCAACAAATACATTTACTTTCTTTCCGATTTTCATTTGGGTACGCCTTCTTATGAAGCCTCTTTGGAGAGAGAAAAAAAGATTGTTTCTTTTTTAAACAGCATACAAAATACTGCCTTAACCATCTTCATTGTGGGCGATATGTTCGACTTTTGGTTTGAATACAAAACCACCGTTCCCAAAGGTTATGTGCGCTTGCTGGGTAAGCTGGCAGAGCTTACCGATAAAGGCATTCAGATTCATTTTTTTGTTGGTAATCACGATATGTGGATGAGTGGTTATTTTGAAAAAGAACTCAACATTCCCGTGTACTTTCATCCTAAAGAATTTACATTGAGCGGTAAGAAATTTTTGATTGGTCATGGCGACGGTTTGGGTCCGGGCGATCACAGTTATAAGTTCTTAAAATCTATCTTCCGGAATAAAATTGCGCAATGGTTGTTTGGCGTGATTCATCCCTCATGGGGCATTGGTTTGGCAAACTTTTTTAGCCGCAGCAGCCGTAAAAAAACAGGCGATAAAGACAAACAATTTTTAGGCGAGGAAGGCGAATGGCTTATTATTTTTTGCAGACAAATACTGGCAAAACAAAACATTGATTTTTTTGTGTTTGGGCATCGCCATTTTCCTATTGATTATAAATTAACCAACAATAGCCGTTATATCAATTTGGGCGATTGGCTGTACAGTTTTACGTATGCCCAGTTTGATGGCAATGATATGCAACTAAAAAAATGGGAAGAATAATTACATGTTTTCTTTTGTTCATTTCCCTGCAAACCCTTGCAGCCGATACCACTTTGTATTTACAATCTATCAAAACCATTGAAGACAACTTTAGTAACTTTTATGCAGATAATTTAGAGAACCTTTATCTTATTAATTCATCGGCTAATGGCATCAAAAAAATAAACAGCAATGGTGATTCCATTGCCGTGTTTAACAACGTTGTACGTTATGGAAATATTTATTCGTTGGATGTAACCAATCCTTTAAAAATCCTCGTGTTTTATAAAGAGTTTTCTACCATTCTTCTTTTGGATAGATTCCTTGCAACCCGCGCCACCATTGACTTGCGCAAGCTTAGCATCACGCAGGTAAAAGCTATTGCGCAAAGCTACGATGGCAACATTTGGCTGTATGATGAAGGTGAAGGAAAGATTAAAAAAATAGACGAAAACAACAATGTGCTGTTAGAATCTTCCGATTTGCGGCTGGTGTTTGATGATTCGTTGAATCCGCAAAAAATAATTGACAACAACGGGCAGTTGTATTTGTATGATGAACGGCTTGGCTGGCTGATATTTGATTATTATGGGGCGTTTAAAAAAGCTGTGCCTTTTACGCATTGGCAGGATGTAAGCGTAAGCGATAATGTGTTGTTTGGGAGAAATGGGAATCAATTCTTATATGCTTCGCAAAACGATATTGACTTTCATTCAACGGGCGCAAAGTTTGTTTTTGCCGATATTATTAAAACCGAACGACAGCGAAACAAGCTTTATGTTCTTACAAAAAATGGCTTAAACATTTACAGCATCAATCCATAATCATTTTAAGAAAGTCCTTTCTGTAAAAATGCAGATATTGCATTCCATTCATCACACAAAATGCGATTGCAAAAAGGAACAACAAAACTTCGTGTTACTTTGTGTCCTCCGTGCTTTTGTGGTTCAAAAAAATCTTGTCATGAAACAAACTCCATTTCATAAAAAACACATTGCGCTGCGTGCAAAGATGGCACCGTTTGCAGGCTACGATATGCCTATTTCGTACACCGGAATTAAAGACGAGCACATGGCGGTTCGCAGCAACGCCGGTGTGTTTGATGTAAGCCACATGGGTGAGTTTATGGTGAAAGGCGAACAGGCATTAGACCTCATTCAGCGCGTTACCACCAACGATGCGGCAAAACTGAAAAAGGGCGAAGCGCAATACTCGTGCATGACCAACATGAACTGCGGCATTGTTGACGATTTGATTGTGTACTGCATTGAAGAGGCCAAAACTTACATGCTGGTTGTGAACTCATCGAATATTGAAAAGGACTGGAACTGGATTGTGCAGCACAACACAAATGGCGCAGAGCTTCAAGACATCAGCGAAAGAACTTGTTTGCTTGCGGTACAAGGTCCGAACGCTACAAAAATCATTCAGCCCCTAACTGATGTTGACATTATGAACCTCAAATATTACACGTTTGTTCGTGGCAGATTTGCGGGTGTTGATAACGTGCTCATTAGTGCTACGGGCTACACAGGCGCAGGTGGTGTGGAACTGTATTTTGAAAATAGGGAAGACAATGCCGAAAAAATATGGAACGCCATTTTTCGATTAGGCGATAATGCATTGATTCAAGCAATTGGCTTGGGTGCGCGTGATACATTGCGGCTTGAAATGGGTTATTGTTTATACGGCAATGACATTGATGATACCACATCGCCATTGGAAGCCGGTTTGGGTTGGATAACGAAACTGAACAAGCCAGAAACCTTCACTTCCAAAGAAGGATTAATGGAGCAAAAACAAAAAGGCATCAAAAGAAAGCTGGTAGGTTTCGAAATGATAGACCGCGGCATTCCCCGCAGCCATTACCAGGTAAAAGATAAAGACGGGAATCTCATTGGTCATGTTACCAGCGGCACACAATCGCCATCGCTGAACAAGGCAATTGGCTTGGGTTATGTTGACGTTGCCAATGCTGCGCTCGACACTGAAATTTACATTGATGTGCGCAACCAATTATTGAAAGCCAAAGTGGTAAAAGTGCCGTTTAAGTAACATGAGGAAATTCATCTTTTGGTTTGTTTTTATCACTTTTTTTACTTCCTGCGCAACCATCAAACAGCGGGGTAAAGCTTCTTATTATTCTGATGAATTTGATGGCAGACAAACAGCCAGTGGTTCTATCTTCAAACAAAACAGACGCACCGCTGCCAGTAAAACCTTGCCTTTTGGTACAAAAGTAAAAGTGGTGAATTTAGACAATGGAAAAACCGTTCGTGTACGAATAACCGACCGCGGCCCTTTTGTTGCCGGAAGAATTATTGACTTGAGTAAAAAAGCAGCACGAAAATTAGGCATGTTGCAGCAAGGTGTGGCGAATGTGGAGATTAGATACAAACAAAAATAAAGGCTTGTTCAATTCATGTTACATGACTGCTGACAGGGTTTCAAACCCTGTCAGCAGTTTATAAAAACGCCCGATAAATCTTCTTCAGTTTTTCTTCTTCCCTTTCCCAGCACAATTCTTTAGAAGCCTTTGCTGCTGCGGCTTTCAGCCGTTGGTATTGTTCTTCATTATTGACTAAGTCAATGATTGTTTTTGCAATAAAATGTGGTGATGTATCGGTAATACAAATGCCGCAGCCATATTCATCAACAATGTGTTTGATTTCAGGAATTGCCGTTGCAAAAAGAGGCACACCGGCTTGTATGTAATCAAATACTTTATTGGGTAAATTAAAAAGACAATTTTTATCAGTAAACGAATCCAGGCTAATGCCGAGATGAGCAAGTGGCGTGTATCTTTTTAATTGCGATGGTAACATGCGTTCCATCATATCAATGCGATGTTCCAAATGCAGTTCTTTTCGTCTTTGTTTCAATGTTTCCCACGCTGTGCCGCCACCAATAAAAAGGAGATGAAAACGGTCGTCCAGGTATGGCAGCGCATCTATCATTTCAATGCAGCTTCTGCCTACATTCAAACCAGCGCCTTGTGCTAATAAAATAATTTTTCCTTTCCATTTTTCGGGCAACGAAGCAGGTATAGTTGGCTTTGTAACCGGAACATTTCGTATCACATCAATCGGTATATTGTATTCTTTCTGATACTCATTTTTTACCGAATTGTTTACTGTGTAAACGGTTTCTAATTTTGGCAATAAAATATCTTCAAGCTTCTTCCAAATCTTTCTTTTCAAAGGTGAATGAGCGAGTTCGGGAACGCCCGTAAAATATTCATGCGTATCGTAAAACAAATACTTGCCCCGCAACTTTGATACTAAATAATTGGACAATAAAGTGTCTAAATCGTTTGCCAGCAGATAATCGGTTTTGGTAAATAACAAACGAAAGAAAAGCTTCGTCATAAACTCAGCATACTGCATTGTTCCTTTGGTGAAATAACAACGGATGCGCGATGCTGTAAATGCATAGTTTTCCAAAGGCAAACTGTTGTGAAGTTGTCGCGCCAGCACATGCACATCAAAGCCCATATTTTGCAACGTGGTGCAGATACGGATAACGCGCTGGTCGGTAGCCAAATCGGTAATGACAGATACAGTTATCCTTTTGGTTTTGCCCATTTTTTAATTCGTCAATGTATTCAAGTGCTCTGCAATTTTGATGGCTGCTTTGCCATCGCCAAAAAGATTTGTATTGAAGTCAGATTGTAAAGTCGATAACGAATAAAAGTTGTTTACAATCGCTTCTTTATTCGCGCCACAACACAATGCGGCTGCGGCTTCCACAATTTCACCCCAAAATGGATGCTCCATCACAATTAGGGACTTTTTCTTCGCAAAAAATGCTTCCCGGCTTGCACCACCGCTGTCGGTGATTACAAAATCGGCTTCACAAATAAAGCGTTTCATCTCCTGATAACCTAAAGGCTCAGCAACTGTACAATGGAGTTCAATTTGCAAACTCTTTCAATCGCTTTGCCGTATGCGGATGAAGCGGAATAATAACTTCCGTTTGCTGATGAATGGTGTTCAGCGCTGATACAATTTGTGCTAAATTTTCTCTGTTCGTAATGTTAGCTGCGCGATGAATGGTGCAGGCAATGTAATGGTTGGATGTAGTTATTTTTTTATGAGAAGAAGCAATATGAAGAAACGCATCCAGCATCAAATCGCCACTCCAGATTGTTTGGGAAATTATGGCAAAACCAAATCCTTCTTTGCGTAAATTCTCCTGGTTGTTTTGCGTGCAGCAATAATGAACATCAGCAAGCCTGTCGCTCAACACACGGTTGATTTCTTCCGGCATTGAAACGTCTTTTGTACGTACGCCGGCTTCAAAATGAAGCAGCTTTTTGTTACAACGTTTTGCGGCAAGTGATGCCGCCAATGTGGTGTTCGTATCACCATATACAAACACGAAATCGTCGGTTTGTTTTTGCACCAAAACAGAATGAATTTGTATTGCAGCTTTCCCAATAAATTCATCACTTGTATTGGCTTCAATATTCAGTTGAATGTTGGGTGAAGGAATGCTTAGTTCATCAAAAAAAATATCGCTCATTTCTCTCGATGAATGTTGCCCCGTATGAATAATAAATTGATTGAATAAAGTATATTTTTCAATGGCGCCATACAACACAGCCAGCTTGATAAACTGCGGACGATTGCCAACAATATGTATGATGTTTCTTTTGTTCATAAACTTGTAAAATGCTTATCTGTATTGGCTCGCAGCTTATAGCTCACGACTCGCAGCTTTCCTTCAATCGCCTGCGAATGTAATGCAACACCTGTTGATGCAGCCAGCGAAAATGCTGTTTGTTATTCGCTGCCAAAGTATCGTTGTGCCAAATGGAAATGAAATGTCCGTTCACTTTGTTCACTTCTTCAAAATGGCGAATGAAAACACGCAATGCTTCTTTCATAGGAATGATTATATCATCGCGGAACGTGCTGTCCATAACGCAGGCAGGAAACAACTTCAATTCTGTTGCTTCATCTCTTTCTACATCAAAAAAATAAAATGGCGTGCAAGTGCCTGCTCTAAAGCCGGGCATCTCTGCAAATGATAAAGAGTACTCTTCTTTAATGCCGTTGCTAAGCAAGCTGCGAAAAGTTTGTGGCATTTTGAATCGCAGATAATGCTGACGGCTTTTGATAATGTTATTCCCTGTTAAAGTCTCCAATTGTTGTTTTTCTGTGTTTATTTTTTCTTCCTTCTCCGATGAATAAAAAGAAGGATGAATGCCCACTTCGCTCCATCGCTTTACTTTGTTCACCAGCAGTTTCATAATCTTATGTTTCGGATTGATGTTGTGGTCGTACTTTGTTTTTCTTTCACTCAATAAAAAGAAGAGGATCGGGTTGATGCTTTCCTTTTTGATGTATTCGTAAGTATCAAACGGATCTTCTAAATAGCCCGCCAGCACTGCAGTTCGTTGCGCCAGGTTGTATGGCTGAATGCGAAGCACATCCTTTAATGCCGAACCTGCTTGCCGGCCTATCTTGCGGCCTTTGTAAGCATACGCTACATCTACATCGTAAGTAAAGTTGACTTCTGTTTGTTTGTGAGTGGCGAATAGTGAGTTGTGAGTTGTGAGTTGTGAGTTGTGAGCAACGATATGTTTAAAAAAATTGTTCAGCCAAATATCAACAATGGGCAAATGAAGAAAGTTGTTTCTGTAAGCCAGGCTCCTTTTTGCAGGAAATCTGTGCCATTGATCTTTTGATGGATTGATGTATTCTTCATAACGACTGATCATGAAAAATATGGCTGAAAAAATATCAAACGGATATACATTTTTAGCGGCATTTTCAACATGAAATAGCACAGGTGTATCCTCTATTGTTTTTACTTCGGGAATAAAGTGGCGAAGCTTCTTTTCTTCCAAAAATCTGCTTGGTTGGATGCTGATTTCATCATCACAAATGGGTTCATCCGAATAATTGATTTTTGTTTCTGTATGATTAATAAATTCATCTTTTGATTGTGTGATCGAGTATGCAATATTGGAAAATTCTGCAAACACAAATTGCAGAACATACAACAGCCGGTTGCTTATTTCTTGTGTAAAAACAATCATCCGACGCAAGATAATTATCTTTCGGGCTTTGAATCATTTACCAACGCTGTCAGGTTTACTTGAAGTGTAGCATTGTATGATCAGCATTTGCATTCCGGTTTACAACTTCAACATCACTTCGTTAATTGATGAATTATCGAAGCAGGCAAATGTTTTGGAAGTGCCGTATGAAATCATTTGCATTGATGATGCTTCGGAAAAAAAATGGCAAAAACAAAACGCAAGCATTGCTGATAAAACTGTTTATATAGAACTTCCGAAAAACATTGGCAGAGCTAAAATCCGAAATTTGTTTTTGCAATATGCACGTTTCCAAAACCTGTTGTTTTTAGATTGCGATTCGATAATCCGCAACGAAAAGTTTCTGTTCAATTATGTTCAATTGATCAGTAAAAACAAAAACTACAATGTGGTTTGCGGTGGTAGAATTTATAACAAAGTTTCACCTCCCAAGCAATACAAACTGCGTTGGCTGTATGGCATTAAAAGGGAAAGCCTGCCGGTTGAAGAACGCATCAAAAACCCGAATGCTTCTTTTCAAACCAACAATTTTTTGATCAATAAAAACATTCTTTCGCAAACCGGCTTTGACGAGCGCATTACCGAATACGGACACGAAGACACACTGTTTGGTTTTGCCTTAAAACAGAAACATATTCTTGTTTATCACATCAACAATCCGGTAGTAAACGGACATCTTGAAAACAATAAAATCTATCTTCAACAAACCGAAAAAGCGGTTGTGAATTTAATACAGATTCTCCGGTTTGTAAACTATGATAAAGCTTTTATTACCCATGTATCGTTGCTTAATTTTTATTACAAAAGCAAAACGCTACAGCCCTTAATAGCTGCGGTTTTCAGCGTTTCAAAGCCTCTCATTAAATGGCTGTTGGTAAACGGTTATGTTAGTCTTTCTTTATTCAATTTTTATAAGCTGGGAACGCTAATAAAAAATATAGACAAAAACAAACAGTAAATCACAACAATCAATAAAAAAAATACAGTTGTATGTTACGAGCGTCTGTAACTCCGATGTATCGTCTGTTGTGTCACTCACTTCAACGTTCTGAAACGGCTTGAGCAATGTGTAACCGCATCAAAGTAATTGTTAAGTTGCTACCTTGCGTTCTTATTTCATTTTCTGAAATAAAAATTGCCCCATAAAAGAGAGTTATGGTTAATGAACTTCGCATAGAGCAGGCATTGGAATATCACGCCAAAGGACGACCGGGAAAAATAGAAGTGGTGCCTACAAAAGAAGCCAAAACACAGCGCGATCTTTCGTTGGCTTACAGTCCGGGCGTTGCCGCACCATGTCGCGAAATTTTCCACGATAAAGAGAACGTTTATAAATACACTGCCAAAGGAAATCTGGTGGCGGTTATTAGTAACGGAACGGCTGTTTTGGGCTTGGGAAACATCGGGCCCGAAGCTGGCAAACCCGTGATGGAAGGCAAAGGCGTGTTGTTTAAAATTTTTGCTGATATAGATGTGTTTGACATCGAAATTGCTGAAACCGATCCCGAAAAATTTGTACAAATAGTAAAAGCATTAGAGCCCACTTTTGGTGGTATCAACTTAGAGGACATTAAAGCACCGGAATGTTTTTACATCGAAAAAAAACTGCGCGAAGAACTCAATATTCCCGTGATGCACGATGACCAGCACGGCACAGCAATCATCAGCAGCGCAGCGTTGCTAAATGCTCTGGAACTGCAGAAAAAGAAGATAGATGAAGTTCGTTTTGTAATAAATGGCGCAGGGGCTGCGGCGATGGCTTGTGTGCAATTGTATGCTGCATTGGGTGCTAAGTATGAGCATTTCATCATGTTTGATAAAGATGGTGTATTGCACAAAGGGAGAACTGATTTGGATGAAGTGAAGCAACGCTTTGCGGTGGATGGCGATGATTGGAATTTAGCAAAAGCAATGAAGGACGCCGATGTGTTTGTTGGCTTAAGTGTAGGCAATGTGGTAACTCCTGAAATGGTACAAAGCATGGCTCCTAATCCAATCGTTTTTGCGATGGCAAATCCCGACCCGGAAATTGAATATGAAACGGCTTGCGCGGTTCGTAAAGATTTGATCATGGCAACCGGCAGAACTGATTATCCTAACCAGGTAAACAACGTGCTGGGCTTTCCTTACATCTTTCGAGGAGCATTGGATGTTCGTGCAACCCGCATCAATGAAGAGATGAAACTGGCCGCCGTTAAAGCGCTGGCTCATCTTGCCAAAACACCTGTGCCCGACATTGTGAACTTGGCTTACAATCAAAAACAAATTGTGTTTGGCGCAGAATACATCATTCCTAAACCTGTTGACCCGCGATTGCTGGAAACTGTTGCACCAGCTGTTGCCAAAGCTGCGATGGAAAGCGGCGTGGCAAAGCAACCGATTGTAGATTGGGAAGCGTATAAAATTGATTTGAACAAACGACTTGGGTTAGACAATCAGATTATGCGTGCACTGGTTGGCAAAGCGCGTCGCAATCCGCAGCGCGTGGTGTTTGCCGATGCCGATAATCAGAAGATTTTAAAAGCGGCTTCTATTGTATATGATGAAGGTGTTGCCTGCCCTATTTTGCTGGGCGAAAAAGGGGCGATTCAAAAGATTGCAGCTGAGAACGGAATTGATATTTCCGATTTCCCGATTATCAATCCTACAAGTCATGAGATGAATGATGTTCGATGCAAATACGCCGAAGCGTTTTTTAAAAAGCGGCAACGCAAAGGCATCAATTTATACGAAAGTAAAAAGCTGCTGAACGACCGCAATTATTTTGGTTGTATGATGGTGGAAAGCGGCGATGCTGAAGCTTTGATTTCAGGGTTAACCCGCAATTATACTGAAGCCATTCGTCCTGCATTGCAAGTGATCGGTACTGAAGAAGGCGTACAAAAAATTGCGGGCATGTACCTCTTGCTTACCAAACGCGGCCCCTTGTTTTTGGCTGATACTACTGTGAACTTTAACCCCACCGCGCAGGAGCTTGCCGACATTGCCATATTGGTAGCAAAGGAAGTTCGCAACTTTAATTTAACGCCACGCATTGCCATGTTGAGTTATAGTAATTTTGGCAGCAGCGATTCGCCCGAAGCAAAGTTGGTGGCAGAAGCGACAAGGATTTTAAAACAACACAATCCGTCGTTAATTGTTGATGGTGAAATGCAAGCCTGGCTTCCGTTTAACAAAGATGTCATGCGCGACAATTATCCATTCAGCGAGCTGGTAGATGGTGATGTAAACACATTGATCTTCCCCAATCTGGCTGCCGGAAACGTAGCTTACAATTTGCTGAAAGAAGTAGGCGGCGCAGATGCCATTGGTCCGATTTTGCTGGGCATTAAACGGCCGGTGCATGTGTTGCAATTAGGCAGTTCGGTACGCAGCATCGTGAACATGACCAACATTGCAGTGGTAGATGCGCAACAAAAATCGCGCACCGATGTAAATGTGCAGGAAGTGATTGCGCAATCGCCGTGGTGGAAACGATTAAAAAAATAAGAGTTTTGAACCACAAAGACGCAAAATAAGGAAGGTACACAAAGGTTTCTTTTACCAATCTTCGTGAACCTTTACCTCTTCCTTTCTTCGTGGTTCAAAAAATATCAATAAAAACAAATCAATGGCTTCTTTTCTTACCCATACCGGCAGATACTTACTCACACTCAAAGCCATGTTTCGCAAGCCGGAAAACTGGACAATGTACTGGCGCGAATTCATGCACCAATGTTCTGAAATCGGCATTGGTTCCTTGCCCATTGTGCTGATTATTTCTTTGTTTCTCGGTGCAGTAACCACAGTACAGACAGCGTATCAGTTGGTGTCGCCGCTCATACCCAAAACTACCATTGGCATGGTGGCACGCGATACCATTATGCTTGAGCTTTCGCCCACGGTAGTTTGCATTGTGCTGGCGGGCGTGATAGGTAGTAAAATATCAAGCGAACTGGGCAACATGCGTGTAACAGAGCAGATTGATGCGTTGGAAATTATGGGCATCAGTACCGAATCGTATTTGATTTTACCCAAAGTATTAGCCTCCGTTTTAATGATCCCGTTGCTTATTGCCATCTCCCTGTTTTTGGCAATATTTGGTGGTCGTGTAGCCGCGGGTGCTGCCAACATCGTTTCTATGAATGTGTTTGATGAAGGCTTAAAGCAATCGTTCCATCCGTTTAATGTAACCTTTGCTTTAATCAAAGCTTATACGTTTGGTTTTATCATTGGCAGCATTGCAGCTTATTACGGTTACAATGTAAAAGGCGGCTCACTTGAAATTGGCAGAGCCAGTACAAAAGCAGTGATTGTAAGTTGCATTATGATATTGATAGCCGATTATGTGCTGGCGGCTTTGTTGTTGTAAAAATGGGGCAAAAACAAATCCTCAATTTTTATCTTTCCTTCAACAGATTTATCTCTTTTAATAATTTGGAGGATGATGGCTGCGCTCTTATTTTTGCAGCCCGCAAAACAAGAGCTCTTTTTGCCCGATAGTATAAGGGTAGTACAACAGATTTTGGTTCTGTATGTCTTGGTTCGAATCCAGGTCGGGCAACACAGTTTGTTTTTACAACTATTTTCTTGCACAATGAAAGCTGCTTTTGGGCAGCTTTTTCTTTTTCATTTATCATCCATTCAAAAGCAGTGTTTACTTTTAGGTATGGATTTTTACAAGCTCACCAATTTTCAATTGTATTCCATCATCCACAGCCGGCATTTGGATAAAGAAAACAAAGTACAGGCAAAGCGTGAGTTAGAACGAAGAAATTTATCGGAAGAAGAGCTGCAACAACTTGCTGACGAACTGAAAGAAAAAACAAAAAAAGAACAACCTGCTAACCTTATCAGCCCGAATGTGGTGTATCTGATAATTGCGGTTGTTGCGTTGCTGTTGTTGAGGCAATGTTTGTATCGCTGATAGTGCTGTTATTTATCATCCGCTGTTATTCGATAGTATAAGGGTAGTCAAATGTCTTTTTTACTTGGCTGTCCTTCTTAGTTACAGTCAAAAAAAGCTGCCCCGCTTGTTTCTTAACACTATCACCAACAGATATAAAATTGCAGAAGTCATTATCAGGAATACAGTAATTGGCATCAAACTCAATGATTGCATTTTGCTGATCTACTTGAATAGTTATAAAACAAGAACTTGTTTTTCTATGCTTACGATAGTCCCGTTACATTGAATTTGTTTGTGTTCCGATGATATGCTATATGGGATACCATAAATAATAAAAAGGAATGCGCCTATAAAAACTACTACGATAATAACAGTTAATAGAACTATGAATTTTGTAAGTCGTTTTTTCAATATAGTATTTTATCCTTTTTGGAAAAGCACAAAATAGAAAATATCATCCTATCAGAAATTACGCTTCTTCCTTCTCCATCATCAAATACGCTTTGATAAAACCATCCAGTTCGCCATCCATCACGGGCTGTACATTGCCCACTTCATAATCGGTGCGATGGTCTTTAATCATTTTATACGGGTGAAACACATAGCTGCGAATCTGGCTGCCCCACTCAATTTTTTTCTTACCTGCATTCACAGCGTTTTTGGCTTCTTCACGGCGGCGAAGCTCTTCTTCATACAAGCGGCTTTTGAGCATTTTTAAAGCCAGCTCGCGGTTCTCGCCTTGGGTTCGGCTTTGCTGACACTCTACAATAATGCCCGATGGAATGTGCTTTAAGCGCACCGCCGTTTCTACTTTGTTTACATTTTGTCCGCCTTTGCCGCCGCTTCGGTAAAACTCCCATTCCAAATCGGCAGGGTTCACTTCAATTTCTATCGTATCATCAATCAACGGATACACAAACACTGAAGCAAACGAGGTATGCCTTCGGGCATTGCTATCGAACGGTGAAATGCGCACGAGGCGATGCACACCACTTTCGGCTTTTAAAAAGCCATACGCAAAATCGCCTTCAAATTGCAGCGTAGCGGTTTTGATTCCGGCGCCATCACCTTCCTGAAAGTCGAGTTCGGATACTTTATAACCATGTTTTTCGCCGTACATGCGGTACATGCGCAGGAGCATTTCCGCCCAATCCTGACTTTCTGTGCCACCCGCACCGGAATTGATTTGCAGCACGGCGGGCAACTCATCTTCGGGCTGGTTTAGTGTGCTTTTGAATTCGGCATCTTCTATTTGTGCAAGGGCAGTTTGGTAGGCGGCGCGGGTTTCTTCTTCGGTGGCATCACCGCTTTTCCAAAAGTCGAACAGTACGGCAAAATCTTCTACTGAAGTTTCTACTCCCTTGTACAATTTCAGCCAGTACTCATTTACCTGGATGTCTTTCATGATGGAAGTGGCGCGGACATTGTCGTTCCAGAAGCCGGGCGAAAGGGAAAGGCGGCGGTCGTTCTCTACTTTTTCGGTTCGGTTGTCGTAGTCAAAGAAACCTCCTCAAAACCAAAAGGCGGTCTCTCATATCTTTTATTTGTTCCTGTGTCATAGCGGGCGAAGGTAAGAAAGAGTGGTGAGTGGTGAATGGTGAGTTGTGAGTGAATAAAGCTAACTGGTTTACTCTATATAAGCTGCATCAACTGTAAAGCACAGATGGCTTCGTACTTCGCCATGACGATGCACTTTGGAATTGCTCAATTTTTGTTCACCTGTTGACGGGCTGCCGGATAGAAGCGGAAAGCCCGTAAAGCGCAGCAAGGGAAGAGACCGGAAGTTGGAAAGACCGCAAGGTGGAAAGTGAACAGCCGCTGCGCTGCGGACTTGCAGCGAATAGCCGGAATTGAAGACACATTGAAAAACCAATCGCTCACAGCCCCAAAATATGGGCAAAAACAAACTTTATTTGATCACGAAGTAAACACCTACCTGAACGTAAAAGCTGTTTTCAATTTGCTCGCGGGTTTGTTTTTGCGTTATGATTGGTGTGCCCACAATTCCACCATTGCGGTTGGTTCGCGTGATGGTAGTGGTGGTTACATACGTGTCGGGATTTTGTGGAATGGCAAATGTAGGAATGACATAAGCACCCCATTTTTTGGCATCGTAATACACGGGAAGGGAGGCTTCATAATCGAGCAAAACAAAACGGTTGGGCTGAAGCGATGTAATGGTTGTGGTAGTGGTAATGCCTGGATTTGTTGTCTGTTTCTTTTTGTTTTTGCCTGTTTTTAGCGTACGTTTTTTGTGATAACTGTCGTAATAATTTTGTGTGCCTGCATTGGCTACAAACATCGGTTCAACGCTCCATTCATCGTCTTCACCAAACGTAAATGCATGGCTGATGCCACCATTAAAAATCAAATCGGGTTTGCCCGAACTGAACACATACGAGCCGCCCCCCGTAAGCTTTACTATGTTGGGAATGTTATAAGAAAGATCAGCGTTTAACGTGCCTTTTATTTCGGAGCGAACTGATACGCTTTGCTTGCTGGCAAAGTATTTATCAGCGCTTACACTGCCGCTGAAGTTATCACCAATATCAAAATTATAACCGCCACTTATTGTAAACAAGTCGGGGCGAAACGCATAGCTGCTGGTTAACAACGACAAGGAAGATTCAACATACAAACCGCTTTTGTGATAATACCCAAATGTGGGTGTAATGTATGGCACGGGCAAGGTATCTTTTCTGCCGTTGTAAACGTTGTTAGATAGATAGTTGATGTCGGCTTTGAAATAAGATGAACCTTCTTTTTTAGAAAGAGAATCGGACAAAGCAGTGGTTTGCTGGGCTGATGATGTTTGGAATCCCAACAATAAAAAAAGGGCAAAAACAAAAAGCAATGTAGTTCTCATAAAGACTAATGAATGGCTGTTAAAAATTAATGATGCTTTCGCAATGGATAAGTTTCTTTGTTGGTGCTTTTTGCGCCGTTTTTGCGCGAAGCAGCTTCGTCGCGCTTTACAGCTTTGCTGTCTGCTTTTGCTTCTTTGGTTGGCTTCACAGTATCGGTTGCTTTGTTGTGCTTTGCCGCTTTTTTCTCTTCCCGTTTAGCCGCTTTTAATTCGTGCCTTTTTTTATTGTGCGTGGTTGTATCGGTTGCGTTCTGGCGCAGTCCTTTTTCATCTTCTTTGGTTTGTGTTGCCGTTGCGGTTTGTGCATTTGCAATAGAAATGATTAGCAAGCAAGCAGCTAATGCAGAAAGGAAAGATTTCATTTTTTATTTTCAAAATAACGCAAATGTGATGATAGATGGTATTTTACTACAATGGTTTAAATAGGGAACTTCTTTTTTTAAGTAAGAAACCACGCTGACAGGAAGTAAATGAAGCCAGCCTACCGGCAGGCAGGTAACGCAAAGTTGTTTTTGTTCCTCTTTATGTGCTTGTGATTCAAAAGTGGTTCAAACAATTGTTTTCATTCCCTTTTACCTTTACACATAAAATTTTCCGTTGCCACACTTATCCAAACGAGATTACGATGCGGTGGTAGTAGGTTCCGGTCCTAACGGTTTGGCTGCCGCTATCACTTTGCAGCAGCAGGGTGTTTCTACTTTATTGTTAGAAGCAAAACCAACCATTGGCGGCGGTATGCGCACAGCAGAACTTACCCTGCCCGGCTTTTTGCACGATGTGTGTTCTGCCATTCACCCGATGGCGGTGGCTTCACCTTTTTTTAAAACATTGCCCCTGCAAAACTTTGGGTTGGAGTTCATCAATCCACCGTATGCGGCTGCACATCCGTTTGACGATGGCAGAGTGGCTGTTCTTCATCCCTCTCTTCTGCAAACCGCAGCAGCATTGGGTTGGGATGCAAAAGCGTATCAAAAACTGATGATGCCTTTGCAGAAACATCACGACAAAATTTTCCCTTTCATTTTAGGTCCGTTTCGTTTTCCGAAACATCCGTTGGTAATGGCAAATTTTGGTGTTCGCGCTTTGCAACCTGCTACTTTGTTAGCCAATCTTTTTTTCAAAACAAAAGAAGCCAAAGGCTTGCTGGCGGGCATGGCTGCCCATTCGATGTTGCCCTTACATAAAACGGCAACCTCTGCTATTGCGCTGGTGCTGATGATGGCCGGGCATACATACAATTGGCCAATTCCAAAAGGCGGTTCACAAAGTATTGCGAATGCGCTGGCAAACTATTTTATTTCGTTAGGAGGAAAGATTGAAACCAATACAAATGTTACTTCTTTGGAGCGGTTGCCATCATCTCATGCCGTGTTGTTTGATGTAACGCCAAAACAATTGCTGCAGATTGCAGGGCACAAGCTTTCTTCTTTTTATAAATGGCAACTGAGCCATTACAAATACGGAATGGGCGTGTACAAAATAGATTGGGCTTTGAGCGAACCGATACCGTTTACCAACGAACAATGTAAGAAAGCCGGAACCGTTCACATTGGAAATACGATGCAGGAAATTGCTTTGAGCGAACAACAAAGCTGGCGCGGTAAACATGCGGATAAGCCTTTTGTTTTGCTTGCGCAACAGAGCTTGTTTGATAGTACTCGCGCACCGGAAGGAGCGCAAACCGCATGGGCGTATTGTCATGTGCCCAATGGTTCAACCCAAAACATGACGGCTGTAATAGAACAGCAAATTGAACGCTTTGCACCGGGCTTTCGGGATTGCATTCTGGCAAAGCACCCAATGAACACCGAAGCGATACAGGAGTACAATGCCAACTACATGGGTGGCGATATTAACGGCGGCGCACAACTCATTTCGCAATTGTTTACACGACCTGCGTTGCGTGCATCGCCTTATCAAACCAGTGCAAAAGGCATTTACATCTGTTCGTCTTCTACGCCGCCGGGTGGTGGTGTGCATGGCATGTGCGGCTATCATGCGGCGCGCAAGGCTTTAAAAGATGTGTTTCGCATTCGCATTGGTTTATAGCCTTGCTTTTCAAGACGCGTAGCAATTTGTTTTTGCACGAATTATTGGGTTATAACTCTGGTAGAAAACCGGCAAAAACAAACTTTATTGGTGGTTCAAATTACATTATGGAATGTTGTACTCGGTAGGAGTTACGTGTTTGTAGAAGAACCCATTTCGTCAGCAATCGGCTCCATCGGAGCCACGTGATGGGTATGAAAAAACACGGAGCACCTACGGAGCAATTACATCTCCTACAACACGTTAGCATTCTTCATTTGTCTTACTTTTTGTAGCATTACCAGATGTCTGTTATTTCTCAACATATCAATAAAACCAAAAGCGCATTGATTCGTCAAAAAACATTTGTATTCTTCTTTTGCTTTTGCCGTTCAAATAAGCGCGTTATTTTTATCGCTTCAAATATCAGGAATGAAATCAATTTTAACCGGCGCGCAGGTGGCATTAAGTGTAAAGCGGCTGGCTCATCAGATACTCGAAAATCATTTGCATTTAGAAAATACGGCTATCATTGGTTTGCAGCCGCGCGGCATTTATCTGAGTGATCGGATTGTGAACGAATTGCGCTCGCTGATGCCTTCATCTTCTATCTTGTATGGCAAATTAGACATTACTTTTTATCGCGATGATGTGCGCAATTCATTGCATCTTGCCAATACTACCAGCATCAATTTTAATGTCGAAAACAAAAACGTAATCATCGTTGATGATGTGTTGTGGACGGGCAGAACCATACGCGCTGCACTCGATGCATTGCAAGCTTTTGGGCGACCTGCCAAAGTGAAATTGTGTGTGTTGATTGATCGCCGCTTCAGCCGCGAATTGCCTATACAAGCCGATTATGTTGGCAGAACCATTGACACGTTTGCTTCGCAAAAAGTAATAGTCAAATGGAAGGAAAAAACTGAAGTGGATGAAGTGGTTTTGGTGTAGGAACAAGAAATAACAATCAAGTTACTTAATTTAAACACAACCATGTCCCAACAATTGGAAAACCGGTTTTATCAATTTGCTGAAGATGTGAAAGACTGGTGCTTGTTGGTAAAATGGAATGTAATTAACACCGAATACATTAAACAACTAATTCGATCAAGTGCTTCTGTTGGCGCTAACTACATTGAAGCATCAGACAGTTTAGGATTGGACGATGAAAAGATGAAATTAAAAATTATCACGTCGAGAAGCAAAGGAAACTGTTCATTGGTTGAAATTAATTCTTACTGATAGTAATACACAACTTAATCAGCAACGCTTACTATTAATAGACGAAGCGGAGCAAATCAAGAAAATATTATCAGTCATCATCAGTAAACTTCAATAGTGTCGTTTTTAGCTTTTAAATCTTGTTCCTTGCCTTCTTGCTTCTTGTATTCTTGAATCTTGCTTCTTGTATTCTTGAACCTTGAATCTTGTTTCTTGAAACCTTCTATCTTTGCTTTTTAATGAAACTATCCACGCCACATCTGCTGGGCATTAAAAACCTTACCAAAGAAGACATTTCATTAATTCTATCTACTGCAGCCCAATTCAAAGAAGTACTGCAACGTCCCGTAAAAAAAGTGCCTTCGCTGCGAGACGTTACCATTGTCAATTTATTCTTCGAAAATTCAACGCGCACGCGCATTTCTTTTGAATTGGCAGAAAAAAGATTAAGCGCCGACACGCTCAATTTTACGGCTTCTGCTTCATCGGTTGCCAAGGGCGAAACCTTGCTGGATACGGTGAATAATATTTTAAGCATGAAGGTAGATATGGTGGTGATGCGGCACAGTGCGAGCGGCGCGCCACATTTTTTGGCGAAGCACATTCCGGCAGCCATTATCAATGCGGGTGATGGCATTAACGAACATCCCACACAAGCTTTGTTAGATGCGTTTTCAATGCAGGAAAGATTGAACCGGAATCTGGAAGGTTTGAAAGTGGCAATCATTGGCGATATTATGCACAGCCGAGTGGCATTGAGCAACATTTACCTGTTAACAAAAATGGGAGCAGAAATAATGGTTGCCGGCCCGCCAACATTGATACCCAAATACATCGAAGAAGCCTTTGGAATTAAGGTTGAATACAATGTAAAAAAAGCCTTGCAATGGTGCGATGTTGCCAACGTGTTGCGCATACAATTGGAGCGGCAAAATCAGCCACTCTTTTCTTCACTGCGCGAATACAACTTAGCGTATGGCATCAGTAAAAAGTTGTTGGATGAAGTGAACAAAGACATTGTGATTATGCATCCGGGTCCTATCAATCGGGGCGTTGAATTAGACAGCGATGTTGCCGATGGTTCGCATTCCATTATTTTAAACCAGGTTGAAAATGGTGTTGCTGTGCGGATGGCAGTGTTGTATTTGCTCTCCTCACCCCAACCCCTCTCCACAGGTGGAGAGGGGCTACGATGATAAAAAGGTAAAGTGATTATATTTCTGGCATGAATTGCCGAACATTGTTTATTTACAATTGACCATTCACAAATCATAAATCACAATTCATAAATGGCTTCCACGTTGCGCATTGGCTTGTTTCCAGGTACATTTGATCCGGTAACATTAGGGCATACCGACATTATTAACAGAAGCCTGAATTTGTTTGATAAACTGTATATCGGCATTGGTAAAAATGCCAATAAGCAACCTATGTTCAGCGATGAGCAACGCCTGCAATGGTTGCAGGAAATTTATAAAAATGAGCCGCGTGTGGAAGCTTTGATTTATGAAGGCTTAACCGTGGAATGCTGCAAAAATGTAAGCGCCAATTACATTCTTCGCGGCATTCGTTATGTAAGCGATTTTGAATACGAAAAAGTAATTGCCGATATGAACCGCAGTCTGGATGGGCATATCGAAACCATCTTTCTTACCTGCTCGCCGCAATACACTTCGGTGGCTTCTACGCTGGTGCGCGACATCATCCGGCATGGTGCCGATGCAGGCATATTTTTGCCCGAACCTGTGAGGCTTTCAATTTATAATCAAAGCCACTAATGATTGATGATTTTTGAATTACAATTGATGCGTGATGAATTATCTTCATAAAAACAGAAGGATTTGTTTTTGCATCATTTTCCAAACTTTAAAAATCATCAATTAAAATCATAATCCATTCTATGTCCATCTGGTTTCAAAAAGATATAAAAATAGATGACCTGCAAATGCGCGATGCGGACACGATGAGTGCGCATCTTGGCATTGTGTTGTCGGAAATTGGTGATGATTTTTTATGTGCCACCATGCCGGTTAACGAGCGAACCCGGCAGCCTTATGGTATTTTGCATGGCGGTGCTTCGGCAGCTTTGGCAGAAACCGTTGGAAGTGTTGCAAGCGCCTTTGTGATAAATAACAAAACGCACCGTTGCGTAGGGTTGGAACTCAATGCCAATCACATTCGCAGCGTGAAAGAAGGTTTTGTACTTGCTACTTGCAAACCCATTCATATCGGGCGGCAAACGCATGTGTGGGACATTCAGATTAAAGAAGAAACAACACAAAAATTAGTTTGCATCAGCCGGCTAACGGTGATGATTTTGCCAATATAAATTCGTGCAAAAACAAACCATACAAATCAAAACATAAAAAGACGGCAAAAACAAACTTGTTGCAATTGAACTGTTCAAAATCTTATTAATAAATTGCAACTTCAACTTGTAATTTTTTGAATGAAAAAAGGAATACTTGCTTTTGTTGTGATTGTTGTTTTTGTCGGAATTTATATCGCCTACATTACGTTTGGCAGCGCCACCGCTTTCTCTTCTTCACAAAAATATTTGTACCTCTACGATAACCGCCCGGTAAAAGAACAAGCGGAACAACAGTTAAGTGACAGCAATTACATTCACAATGTTTGGTGGTTCAACATTTTGGCTAACCGCTTTGGTGTTTGGCAACGGTTGAAGCCCGGCAAGTTTGAAATCAAACGTGGCGAAAGCATGTTAGACATTATCAGAACCTTGCGCAACAACCGGCAAACGCCATCACGTTTGGTGATTAACAAACTGCGCACGGCAAACGATTTTGCAAAGCTCATCGGCAAAAATTTTTCAACCGATTCTGTTCAGGCGTTGTCTTACTTTACCAGCAACGATTCATTAAAGCCTCTGGGCATTGATACGAACACGTTGTTAACGTTGGTGATACCCGATACTTATATTTTGTATTGGAACACTTCACTGCCCAACATCATGCGAAGATTGAAAGATGAAAAGGTCAGGTTTTGGAGCGAAAACAATCGCACCGAAAAAGCAACGGAAATGGGTTTTACGCCGGTGCAGATTGTAACGATTGCTTCCATTGTGGAAGAAGAAACAAACAAGAATGATGAGAAAGGAAACATTGCTTCTGTGTACATCAACCGCTATAAAAAAGGCATGGCTCTGGCTGCCGACCCAACTATTAAGTTCGCTTTGAAAGACTTTGGTTTGAAAAGGATTTTATATGGGCATTTGAATGTAGTATCGCCGTATAATACTTACAAAAACAAAGGGTTGCCGCCAGGACCCATTTGCACGCCTTCAGTGAAAACCATTGATGCTGTTTTGAATGCGCCACAAACGAATTACATGTTCTTTGTTGCCAAAAGCGATTTCAGCGGTTACAGTCATTTCAGCTCCAATTTTGCCGAGCATGAACAATATGCAAAACTGTATCAGCACGCATTGGATTCGTTGTTGAAAAGCCGACAAATGCAGCCAGCCAAATGACTAAGATTGAACGCATATTAATCACTACATCGCCGGTGAGCTCGTTCCGTTCGCTTAGCAAAAGAGTAACGCTGCCGGGCTTTCAGGGGCTGCCTTTGTACGATGTGTTTCATGCGTTGTTAGGTCAAATTAATAAACATGGTTTAAACATTCGGGCAGCAGCTATTTCTTTCAATCTCATTACCGCCATTCCTGCCATCACTTTGTTTTTGTGCATTTTAGTGCCTTATGTTCCAGGCTCGCAGCAGGTGTATCATCAGCTTTTAAATTTTGTAAGAGATTTTACACCCAACAGCGATACGCAAAAAATTATGACGCGCTTTCTCAACGATTTTTTTAATAATAAAACAACCGGCTTATTATCCATTGGTTTTTTATTGGTGTTGTTTACATCGTCCAATGCCATGATGGGCATCATTCGTGCGTTCGACAGGTCAGTGGTTGAAAAACGAAAAACCAATTTCATAAAAAAACGATTGCGTGCCATTCGTTTGATTATAACCTTAGTAGCCTTACTGCTGGGAATGTTGTTAATCTCGGTTGGGCAAGGTTATTTGTTTGGTAAAATCATGCAGTGGGCAAATATTAAAAACACATCGGTTATTAAACTTATTCTAAGCTCGCGCTGGCTGGTAAGTTTCTTTTTGTTTATATTGGCTATCGGCTACATTTATAAATATGCGCCTACATCGGTAACAAGGAGCAAAGTGTTCACACCCGGCGCTGTGATTGCTACGGTACTCATGATTGTTATTACAGGCTTGTTTTCTTACTGGGCAAAAAACATTTCAACCTACAATAAGTTTTATGGCTCTATTGGTTCATTAATTATCATTATGCTGCTCATTTTTTTAAATTCGATGATGCTGTTGGTAGGGTATGAATTGAACATAAGCATCAGGATGTTAGCAGCGAAAAAGAAAGAAGAGCAGCAGGCAGAATAGCATTTTCTGTTTATCTTTATTTATTCATTAAAACAAATTTTATGGATTTGGTATATGCTGAAATTGAATTGATTAATGGTGGTGATTTAGAGTTAGCGCGGAGACATTATATTGGCGAAGAAGAAATAAAACGGATGCGTGTAACCGCATTGGTTGATACGGGAAGTTACATGCTTGCCATTAATGAAAACATACAGGAGCAATTGCAACTGCCAATTAGTGAAAGGCGAAAAATGCGGCTGGCGGATGGTTCCCTTGCGGAGTACAAAATAGTTGCACCAATTGAATTGCATTTTAAAAATAGAAGAACAACTTGTCGTGCAGTTGTATTACCTGGCAATAATGAACCCATATTAGGATACATTCCTTTTAATGACATGGATGTGCTTATTCATCCACAACGGCAAGAGTTGATTGTAAATCCTGACCATCCCTATTTTGCGCAAATGAAAATGAAATAACAGTTCGCGTTTTTCTATTTCAACATCACTTTAAATTTTACCCCGTTATTTTTGCCCTATTCCTTTTTTATTTATGAAGAAAATTATAGCAGCAATTCGTTTTATTTTGCCTTGTTTTCCTGCAAAAACAATAACAACGATAATACTTCTATTGATGATGCCAGCAACCCACCGCCGCCAACGCTTTCGTATCGGCTGATCAAAGAATATCCGCACGATACTACTCACTTTACCGAAGGTTTAATCTGGCACAATAACGCTTTGTATGAAAGCACCGGCGAAGAAGGCGAAAGCCGGTTGCTAAAATTGGATTTGAACACCGGCAAAGCTGAACAGAAAGTGGATTTGCCCGATTCTGATTTTGGTGAAGGCATTGCTATTATTGGCGATAAAATCTACCAGCTTACGTATCGCAATCAAAAAGCGTATGAGTACAATTTGGCAACGTTTAAAAAGCTGAAAGAATTTAATTTTCCGTATGAAGGTTGGGGTATGACGACAGATGGCAAGCAACTTATCATTAGTACAGGCAGCAGCAATTTATACTTTGTAAATCCCGATAATTTTCAAATCAAAAATACACTTAGCGTTACCGATAATTACGGTCCTGTCAGCAGCATCAACGAACTGGAATATGTGGCCGGATATGTATATGCCAACGTGTGGCACGAAAAGAAAATCATTAAAATTGATTTGGCAACCGGAAAAGTGGTTGGTGTAATCAACATCGGAGATATCTTATCGCAAACCGGAAAGGGAATTGATGAATCGAGTGAACAAAATCATGAAAAAGTGCTCAACGGCATTGCCTACGATTCAACCAAAAACAGCTTTTATATTACCGGGAAAAACTGGCCTTCGGTGTATGAAATCAAATTGAATTAATTTACATAAATTGTAATAAAAACAATGCAACCATCCGGCTATTCAAAAACTCCGCTTGCTAAAAAGTTAGGTATCAGGGATGGCTTTGTTATTAAACTAATCAATCAGCCAAATTATTATTTCGATTTGTTTACCAACATGCCTAACAACGTAACGGTTACAACAGATATCAAAACAAAAAAGAATTTTATTCATTGTTTTGTTGCCAGCGCAGAAGAATTTTACGCAAATATTTTTTCTATAAAAAATGAGATTGCGCAAGATGGTATCATCTGGATTTCATGGTATAAAAAATCTTCTAAAACTCTAACGGATGTAACGGAAAATTTGATTCGTCAAATAGCTTTGCAAAATGGTCTTGTTGATGTAAAAGTTTGCGCGATAGATGAACTGTGGTCAGGATTAAAATTGGTAATTCCGGTAAAACAAAGAACAAAAAATCAAAAGTGAATTATTCCTGCAAAAAACAAAAAATCAATCCGAAACCAGCTTCAATCCAATTAAAGAAAGAATTAATGTACTGATAAAAAACAATCGCCAGAAAGTAGCGGGTTCTCTAAAAAACAAGATGCCAACAATCACGGTTCCTACGCTGCCAATGCCCGTCCACACTGCATAAGCGGTTCCTACCGGGATGGTTTCAACAGCTTTGTACATGAGCCACAAGCTCACAAATAAAAAGAACAAAAACAAACCTGTCCATTCCCAAAACAACCATCCATTTGTTTCTTTCATTTTTATGAGCGAAATGCTGAAGCCAATTTCAAGTAAGCCTGCAATAATCAGTAACAGCCAGTTCATTCTTTCCTTTTTGTATTTGCTGCAAAAGTATAACCACAGTCGCATCTCTTCTACCAAACGTGCAAATGCAATACCTTTGCACTCCATTAATTTGAAGCGAAATGATTACGATAGAATTATCAAGAGAACAGCTCGATTATGGCTTTGTTGCTACCGATGCTAACCATCACAATGTAAAAATGGATACCAGCCCCGAATCGGGCGGTAACAATTTTGGCGCACGACCCATGCAGTTGCTCCTCATGGCTTTGGCTGGTTGCAGCGCCATTGATGTAATCAGCATATTAAACAAGCAACGCCAAACCATCACCAATTATAAAATGAAAGTGCATGGCGAACGCGAAGCGGGCAAAGAGCCATCGCTCTGGAAAACGGTTGATGTTGAGTTTCATTTATGGGGAAATATTGACGAAACCAAAGCACAGCGCGCTGCCGATTTATCTATACAAAAATATTGCTCGGTAGCAGCTACTTTACGTGCTGCCGGAGCTGAAATTAACTGGACCGTAATTGTAAACAAAGCAATAGAAGAAACCGTTTAGATTGATGAAGAAAAACAACAAGTGGCATCCGCAAACCAACGCCATTCGCTTGCGTGCGGCGCAAACGGTGCAGCACGAACATTCAAGCCCATTGTATTTGACCAGCTCCTTTACGTTTGATGATGCTGATACCATGCGGGATGCATTTCGCGGAGAAAACGATTCCAACATTTACAGTCGGTACAGCAACCCAACCGTTGATGAATTTAAGGATAAAATGGTTGCTCTTGAAGGCGCAGAAGCGGGCTTCGCAACGGCTTCGGGTATGGCGGCTGTGTTTGCTTCTATCTTTCCGCTTGTTGAAGCAAGGCGATCATTTGTTGTGTTGCAGTTCGGTGTTTGGCAGCACCATTACCATTGTTACCAAATATTTGCCTAAGTATGGAATTGAATACACGTTGGTTCCGGCAAACGATAAAGAAGCCTGGCAAAAAGCGGTAAAACCAAACAGTAAAATGATTTATTTGGAAACGCCCACCAACCCGCAATTGGAAGTGCTGGATTTAGAATGGATGGGAACGTTTGCCAAAGAGCACAATTTGATATTGAACGTTGACAATTGTTTTGCTACGCCGATGCTGCAATTGCCCATTCAGTATGGTGCTGATCTTGTGGTTCATTCGGCAACCAAATGGATTGACGGGCAAGGCCGCGTACTGGGCGGCATTGTTGTGGGTAAAGAAGAACTGATACACGAAATTTATTTGTTTTGCCGCAATACGGGTCCCACACTTTCTGCCTTTAATGCTTGGGTATTAAGCAAGAGTTTGGAAACATTGGATGTGCGCATGGAACGCCATTGCAGCAATGCTTTACAAGTGGCTAAAGTATTAGAAAATCATCCGAAAGTAAGTTGGGTAAAGTATCCGTTTTTGCCTTCGCATCCGCAGTACAAAATTGCGCAAAAACAAATGCGGGGCGGCGGTGGCATTTTGTGTTTTGAAATAAAAGGTGGTGTTGAAAAAGGGGAAACGTTTTTAAATAGTTTGGAGTTAATTTCTATGACGCCTAATCTTGGCGATTCCCGTTCCATTGCCACGCATCCCGCAAGCACTACGCATTCCAAATTAACGGAAGAAGAACGGCTTGCCGTTGGCATTACGCCCGGCTTGGTGCGTATCTCGGTAGGGCTTGAGCATGTGGACGATGTGATTGCAGATATTGAACAGGCGCTTGACAAAGTTTAAGTTTTATTTGCCACAAAGGCACGAAGTGATCTAAGAAAACCGATCCTTTGTGCCTTCGTGTCTTTGTGTCAAAATTTCACAAATCGCTTCCACCATCATTCTTCAAAACAAAGTTCTTTTTGCCTGAATAAAATCGGCTGTATTTATCGGTAGTTGCTTTGCTTTGTTTGGCACCGTTGATGTATAACACACCGTCTTTCAGTTCGATGGTGTAAGGTTTGTTTTTGCTGATGAATCCATCGTTCATTAAAGCTGTTTGCAAGCCTTTGTAATTCGCCAGTTCAGCTTTTACTGATCCTAAATTTTTCTGCGCTTCCTTCAACGATTTTTCTACTTCACGTTTGATTTCTTCACTGTTTATTTTTTGTTCAGCCATCGCTTTCTTCACTTCAATCTGCGCTTTGCTCAACTCGGTTTTCATTTCATTCCAATCTATCTTGTTAATGGCTGCTTTCGCACTGTCGAGCGAAGCGGACACATCTATTTTCATCTTATTCCAGTCAATGCTTTGCATCGCTTCATGAATTTCTTTGTTGATTTTGTTGTAATCAACCTGTGCCATTGCCTTTTGCACTTCAGCATTGATTTTTTGATAATCAATTTGCTTTAGCGCAAGATTCACCTGCTGCATAATGGAGTCTATGTTCAGTTGAAGGTTAATTTCATCAGTATTGAATGTCTTTGGTATTGTGGTATCTCCATCGGTTGCGCGGTTGATGTTCCTTTGTGGGATGTCTTTGTTTTTCGGCTGCCAGGAACTAAAAATAACAACAAAAACAAAAAGGGCAGCCACTTTAACGAGCGGAGATGCAAGGCGTACATTTTTCATAATTTGAGATTGAATAATGGTAGTTACGAATTATTTCGTATCAAAAATACGATAGATTTCGTAACATCATGAGAACCGCTTTTCTTTTTGATTTTTTTAACCAATTCAGCGAATGCAATTCGATTATTTTTTTGCTCACACAATATGCACCTAATAGCAGTTTCTCCATATTTTACAGTACGTTTGTTGCTTTGTATTGTTACATTAATTTTTGTTTTTACCCAAAAAGTAAATCGTTATTCAAATGAAGTTTATTGTTTCATCTTCTTCGTTGCTTAAGCAGTTGCAGCAAATCAGCGGCGTTATCAATGCCAATACCGTGTTGCCCATTTTAGAAGATTTTTCGTTTGATATTCAGGATAAAAAATTAAGCATTACGGCTACCGATTTAGAAACGGTAATGCGTGTGCAGATGGATGTGGAGAGCAATGAAAACGGACGCGTTTGTGTGCCTGCCAAAATTTTGTTGGATTCATTAAAAAATATTGCTGACCAACCGCTTACATTTTCTATAGATAAAAACTTTGGTATTGAAATTACCAGCAGCAATGGCAAGTATAAAATGATGGGTGAAAACCCTGATAACTTTCCGAAAGAGCCGGTGGCAGATGATTCCAACAGCTTTACAATGAAAAGCGGCGCGCTGGTAACTGCTATTAATAAAACCTTATTTGCTGTAAGCTCCGACGATTTGCGACCTGCCATGACGGGCGTTTATTTTGAATTGAATAAAGATGCCGTGCAGTTTGTTGCCACCGATGCGCATCGCCTGGTTCGTTATAAAAGAACCGATGTAAGCGCGCCTAACAACGACAGCTTTATCGTTCCCAAAAAACCTTTGAACTTATTAAGAAATGTTCTGCCCGACAACGATGATGAAATCACCATTTCGTACAACAGCAATCACCTGTTTGTTAGGCACAACACAACGCATTTGATCTGCCGTTTGATAGATGCACGCTTCCCCGACTACAAAGTGGTAATACCGGTAAACAATCCGTATCAATTGATAGTAAATAAAAACGATTTCCAGGGAGCATTGCGCCGTATCAATGTGTTCAGTAACAAAAGCACTAACCAGGTTGCGCTTTCCATTAGCGGAAGCGAATTGCAGTTAACTGCTCAGGATGTTGATTTTAGTTTTGAAGGAAATGAACGCATGAACTGCAATTACAATGGCGAAGATTTACAGATTGCTTTCAACGCAAAGTTTCTAATTGAAATGCTGAATGCGGCTGATAACAGCGAAATAAAAGTAGAACTGTCAACACCAACCAAAGCGGGTATTGTTAAGCCCATTGAACAGGAAGAAGGCGAGGATTTATTAATGCTGGTGATGCCGCTGATGCTGAATAGTTAGAAGCTGCGAGATTTGAGCTACGAGATTTGAGAAAGAGATTTTTGCTTAAAAACAAAAGTCTCTTTTTTATTTAATGTTTTTATACTCACCATTCACTACTCACCACTCATTTTTTTTACTGCTCCGTTTTGCAATGAATACTTTTCACCGGTTTCTTTGCAAACGGCAGTATTGTTTTCATCAAATTGGAGTTTGCTTCCATGCTCGCTCATCCAGCCTTTTTGTTTTGCAGGATTTCCCATTACTAAAGCATAAGGCAGTATTGATTTTGTAACCACAGAGCCTGCGCCAACAAACGCAAACCCGCCAATGGTAATGCCACAAACAATTGTTGCATTGGCACCAATGGTTGCGCCGCGTTTAATGAGGGTGCTTTTAAATTCGTGCTTGCGCGAAACGGCACTGCGTGGATTGATAACGTTGGTAAACACAACCGATGGACCGATAAATACATCATCTTCGCAACTCACGCCTTCATAAAGCGAAACATTGTTTTGCACTTTTACGCCATTGCCTAACACAACACCTTTACCAATCATTACATTTTGCCCGATGTTGCAGTTCTCACCAATTACAGCGCTCTGCATGATGTGGCAAAAATGCCAGATGCGTGTGCCGTTGCCAATGGCGCAGGGTTCATCAATAAAAGAAGATGGATGTGCGTAGTAACCAGGCATTTTTATTTGTAGTTTTCAAATATACTCTTTCATGCCTTATTTTGTTGCTGGGCAAGTCTATAACTGTTTATCATGTGAACAACAAAACGCAAATCCTTTTCTTTATTTACACAATCGCTATTTTCTCCTTCCTTAGTTTTGCCGCCGTGAAAACCTGCACCGTTAATATCATCAACACATCATCCAATCCGTTGCCGCACTATGCCACAGCAGGCGCTGCCGGTATGGACATCAGAGCCGATATAAAAAAAGCCATCCACCTGCAACCTTTGCAGCGTGTGTTGGTGCCAACTGGCTTATTCATTGAATTGCCCGATGGCTATGAAGCGCAAATTCGTCCGCGCAGCGGGCTTGCCATCAATCATGGCATTACTTGTTTAAACAGCCCGGGAACCATTGATGCCGATTACCGGGGCGAAATCAAAATCATACTGATTAATTTATCAAACGAAGTGCATACGATACATTCCGGCGATAGAATTGCGCAAATGGTTGTGTCGCCGGTTGAACAGGTAATTTGGAAAGAAGTAACCGAAATCAAAAACACCGAACGAAGCGCCGGTGGTTTTGGACATACAGGCAAGCTATAAAAATTTGGGCAAAAACAAACCTGACAAAAAGAATGAAAATAAAAAAACACCTGCTGCGATGGCTCTGTTTTACTCTCTTCATAATTGCGATGTTTGCCGCTTGCCGGCCTGCAAGAAAAGTGCAAAGCATTGGCCATGTCATCACCAAAAAAGATACAGTGCTGAAAGAAGTTACGCAAGCGGCTGCAATAGATTCAGCAACCATCATTCAAAACATTGTAAACCGGCTTGATAAACAACGGATCCATTTCCAAACTTTTTCTGCAAAAGTAAAAATGGACTATGATGGCAGCGAAGGCAATGGTCAGGCAACAGTGTATTTGAGGATGCAAAAAGATAGCTTGATTTGGATGTCTTTAACCGGCGCTTTGGGCATTGAAGGTTTCCGGGTAATGATAACGCCCGACAGCGTAAAAATTATGGATAAGCTGCATAAAATCATTCAATATCGTCGCATTGGTTATTTGCAGGAGTTAACAGAAGTGCCGGTTGGTTTTACTAACCTTCAGGATATATTGATTGGCAATCCGGTTTACTTAGACAGCAATATTGTTTCGTACTCCGAAACGGGCGACAATTTATTGATACTGATGGCTGGCAACGTGTTTAAAAATTTGCTTACGTTAGATAAAAACAACCTGCGATTACTGCACAGCAAATTGGATGATGTGAACCCTTTAAAAAACCGAACCGCAGACATTACGTTTGATGACTATGATAAAGTGAATGATTTTTATTTTTCTACATCAAGAAAAATATCGGTGGCTGAAAGAGCCAAGCTGGACGTGAATCTTCAGTTTAAGCAATACGATTTTGATAATAAGCTGCTCACTTTTCCTTTCAATATTCCAAAAAACTACCGGGTAAGATAATAAGTAACGCAGTGCAAGCGTACTCTATGTGTCCTGGCTGTTTTGGTTTTGTCCATTTTTTTAATCCAAAAAATTATGTTTAGAAAAGCCTTTGTTTTTATCCTGTTTCTAAGTTTTGGTTTTGCTGCATTTGCACAGGAAACCAAAGAAGACATTCAACGCAAACAGCAGCAGTTGCAAAAAGAACTGGCAGATTTAAACAGCACATTAAGCAGCATTAAAAAGAATAAAAAACAATCCATCAGTCAACTGGCGCTGGTGCAGCGAAAAATAAAAGCGCGTGAAGAACTAGTTATCAACATCAATAAAGAACTACATAAGATTGATGATCAATTGTATCTGAACAATCTTGACATTTATCGTTATACAAAAGAATTAGACACACTGAAAGAACGCTATGCAAAAAACTTAGTGTTTGCTTATAAAAACCGGAGCAGTTACGATTATCTGAACTTTGTTTTTTCTGCCCAAAATTTTAACGATGCCATCAAGCGGATTTCATACCTGAAAAGCTACCGGCAGTATCGCGAAGCGCAGGCAAACAATATCATCAAAACACAAAATCTGCTGCAGGTGAAAATGAACAATCTTACTACTACCAAAACGCAGAAAAACTCAACCCTGCAGGAGCAAGGCAAGCAAATACAGCAGATGGAAGTGGACCGGAAAGAGAAAGATGAAGTGGTGCGCGGCTTGCAGGGACAGGAAAAAGAATTGAGCACACAAATAAAAGAACGCGAAGCAGCCCGCCGCAAGTTGCAAGGGCAGTTGAAATTAATTATTGGTCGCGAAATAGCCGCAAGCCCGGCGCAAAGAGCAGGCACGTCAGGCGCAGCTTGCCCGCCAGCAGGAAGAAGATCGCAAAAGAAAACTGGCGGCACAACAAGCCGGCGACAATGGTGCAGCCAACAATAATGCTTCTTCATCGCAAAACACAACGGCTGCCGTAACGCCGCCACCACGCAACAACAACCGTACTTACAGCCCGTTAGAATCAACACCGGAAAATGTAACAACTTCTATCAATTTTGAAAACAAGAGAGGAGGTTTGCCCTGGCCTGTAGGAAGCGGAACCATTCTAATACCTTTTGGCAGATATTCTATTCCCGGAACTAAGCTGGTTGATAATAATGACGGAATAGATATTGGAGTACCAGTTGGGGCAACCGTAAAAGCGGTAGCAGATGGAACGGTATCGGCTGTGTTAGATTTAGGAGATGAAAAATCTGTGGTGGTGCGGCATGGGAAATATTTTACAGCCTACAGCCATCTATCATCAGTAAGTGTGGTGAAAAACGATGTGGTGCAAGCCGGAACCATTGTAGGCAAAGCCGCAGCAAACAACGATGGCGGCGGCATGGTGCATTTTATGGTAATGAATGAGCAGGAAAGTTTTTTAAATCCGGAAAACTGGCTGAAAGGAAGATGAATTATTTGTGCAAAAACAAAAAGGCGGCTGAATTACTTAGCCGCCTTTTTGTTATAATCAATACATCCATTACTGGTTCAACCCACGTCCTGTTTTGTGCTGTAATTCGTCTATGCGTTTGGAGGCATCTGCTTTTGTGAGATTGTCATCAAACTCTTCACCAGCTTCATCCGACAAGGTTTTTAAATACGACTTTTGTGCGCCTGTCATCGGCTCGCCGCCGGTTGTCCATTCATCAGGGTCTTTTTGAGTGTTCGAGTTGGCGGTATCAAGATTTTGAGCCACCGATTTTTCTTTTTGTTGCGTTGATTCTCCGCTGTTTGTTGTGTTTGTCATACTATTTTTTTTAGCAAAACAGAATTCAAAAATGAAACCAGATTTTCCTCTGTTGGCGTATTAAGAAATTGTTACGGAGTGAAAAATATTTTATCGTTTAAACAAAAAGGTTGTATTTTTGTTTTATCGTTTAAACGAAGTCTCGCTCATCATCTCAAAATGATGACAGACATTGTAAAAAACCGGTTACTTATCCTGCTGCTATATGCTCTGATTGTTCTGCCCGCGATACCTGCCGTAGCACGTTTTTCCGATTGATGCCTTTTTTATTAACAATTTAAAAAGCAATGTTATGAACAAGCAAGTATTAAAATTTGGAATTCGCAGGATGATTATCCTCGCAGGTTTAGTTGGCTCTCTTTCTTTCTCAGGTTTGGCAACCACCAACAAAGGTGATAAAGAAGCCTCTTCAGCCGTACAGTATGTAGGCGCAACCGACCAGGGTGTTGTATTTAATGTAAAGTATGACAACGCTACTGCAGAGCCGTTTAGCTTAATTATTAAAAACGAATACGGCGATGTGATATATCAGCAACAATTTAAAGACAAGAGTTTTGACAAGAAAGTGTTGCTAACCAAAGAACCTGGCGAAGCACGTCTTACTTTTATTATCAAGTCGGCATCTACTAATGTAAAGCAAACGTTCAACATCAGCACAACTACAAAAACCGTGGAAGAAGTTGTGGTAAAAAATGCCCAATAAAAGAGAGTGTTGATTGTGTAAGCTAAATCCTGCGTGCGAAAGCCGCAGGATTTTTTTTATTCCTTTTTATTTTCAGAATCAGCATCGGGCTTATTGTCTTTCCATTGCCAAAGGTGCATACACGCGTAGGTGCGGTACGGTTTCCATCGAGCTGAAATTTTCAGCATTTTTTCTTTTACCTCTTTTTTGTTTTCTGCTTTGATGTTGTAGAGCTTTTTCATTGCGTTCTGCACACCAAGATCATCAACAGCAAACACATCTTCTCTTCCCAGCGAAAACATGAGCAGCATTTCAACCGTCCATCTGCCAACGCCTTTTATTTGTGTAAGCAAATCAATAATGTCTTCATTGCTCATGGTTAGCAGTTGGGTATCGTCAATGTTGTTTTCAATGCAAAAGAGGGCAACGTTGTGTATGTATTTTATTTTGGCATAGCTCAAACCAATAGCACGCAGGGTTTCTGTTTCGGTTGCCAGCACTTGTTGCGGCGTTGGTTCTTCTCCGCCAAACAGTTGCAAAAAGCGGTGAAAAATAACTTTGGCTACTTTGGTGCTTAATTGCTGGCTCATAATACTTGCCATCAGTCGCAACGGAATATTATTGCGCAATTGTAAAGAGGACAAAGGCTCAGAAAGAAGCGAGGCAAATTTTTTATCTTTTGAAAGATGAGAGATGTAATCCATGATAAGGAAGATGAACAATACAAAGATGCGCTAACTGCCGGTTTTTGGTTTTACCATTTTTCTGCTTTTTTCCAAATTTTTATCAGATATAGAAGCAGCGAAATGAAGCTGCCTATCATCCATACATAAAACAGCACATTTCCTGTTGATAGAGAGCCATTGATGAATGCAAGATTAAACTTAAGACCGATAACAACAGTTGTTACAAGCCAGAAAAATAAAAGAAAGATGGAAAACGCCACTCGTTTTAAAAACGCAACAACTTCAGGTTCCATAGTTAATGGTTTTGATATTTATTCCAACAATTACTACAACCTAAGATAATTATTTTAATAACGCTGAATAGACTAACACAAAAAATCAATAAAAACAAAAGCACAGTTTGTTTCGTGAAAACAAATGGCTACAAAGGTCTTTGTGTTTTTCATTTGGCATAAAGTATGCGATTTATGAACCTCTAATTGGAATCCGACTATGAAAATTTGTACCTGATAATTCCATTTGTTTATAAGCATAAACACAGTAAATAAAACTTACTGCCACAAAGGCAAACAAGTTTGCCTTTGACAGACAACTTTGGCGCAAAACCAATATTTTTGCATCCCAATACGAACGGAATCACAAAAAAGAACAGGCTAAACCATTAACGCAAAAACATGCAGTACATATTGATTAGTGCGGTTATCGCCTTTTTTATCAGCTTTTACTTCATCCCTGTTTTAATACACCTGGCTGAAAAAAAGAAACTGGTAGATGTACCTGATGAAAGAAAAATTCACATCAATCCCATTCCCCGCTTCGGAGGCATCGGCATATTTGCAGGTTTTGTTTGCAGCCTTTTGCTAAATGTAAGCATCAACAACGAGTTTATACAGTTTCAGTATTTGCTGGCTGCTTTTCTCATTATTTTTTTTCTGGGTGTTGGCGATGATATTATGGTTTTGTCGCCGTTTAAAAAGTTCATTGGTCAGTTGGTAGCTTCGTTTATTCTTATTTTCAAGGGTCATTTACTTATCAACAATTTGCATGGCTTTTTGGGTATTCATCAAATACCCGATTTAGTTAGTTATCTGCTTACTTATTTTACCATCATCGTTATTATCAATGCTATTAACCTGATTGATGGTGTTGATGGGCTGGCCGGTAGTTTGAGTTTAATTTCAACCTTTCTTTTTGGAAGCTGGATGTATCTGAACGGCGATTTGGCTTATGCACTGATTGCCTTTTCTTTATTGGGTAGCATATTGGCTTTTTTATATTACAACTATTATCCGGCAAAAATTTTTATGGGCGATGCCGGCTCTATGATGTTGGGCTTAATCAATGCTATTCTTGGTTATCCGGTTTATTAATCTGGCGCCAACGGCTCACAACTTTGCAGTATCCGCTTCACCCGCTATTGGTTTTGGTTTATTATTAATTCCTTTGATGGATACGCTGCGGGTATTTTGCATTCGGCTTTCGCGCGGCAATTCTCCTTTTGTTGCCGACCGCAATCACATTCATCACCTGTTTCTCGACAAAGGTTTTTCTTCTGTACAAACTACTTTGATACTGGCATCGCTAAGCGTTGTGTTTTCGCTCCTGTTCTTTTGTATGGCTTCGTTCAATACAACAGTTGTATTTGTGTTGGAAGCGGTTTTATTTTTTGCCGTTATTTCGGCACTGCATATTTACGAACCTGCCACAATGCGCGTGAAAAAGAAAGAAGATGGCGAAGTAGTGATAGAAGAGCCGCGCAGACTGCGTTTGAAAGTATTGTTTTCAAAAAAAGAAAAACAGGAAGCCTGATCGCAACATAATTTGTGCAAAACCAAATGCCTGAATACAAGTGATTCAGGCATTTGGTTTTGTATGATAAAGCTACAGCCATACATTCGTTTAGTTCTTGCGATACTTTCACAATGTAATGCTAAGGGAATGCTTAGATTTGCGCCTCGTTAAAATGTAAAATTTGTATGTCGGAAGATGTTGAGTTTTTATTAGATGATGCTGAATCGTCAATGAAAAAAGCCATTAGCCATTTAGAAACGGAGTTAACCAAAATACGTGCAGGCAAAGCCCATCCTTCCATGCTGGATGGCATTAACGTAGAATATTATGGTGCGCCAACGCCCATCAGCCAGGTAGCTAATATTAATGTGCTGGATGCGCGCACCATTAGCATTCAGCCCTGGGAAAAAAAGATGCTGCAAGCCATTGAACGAGCCATTATGGCTGCCAACATTGGCGTTACACCGCAAAACGACGGCAACCAGATTCGTTTGTTTATGCCGCCCTTAACCGAAGAGCGCAGAAGAGAATTGTTTAAAAAAGCAAGCAACGAAGGCGAGGGCTCGAAGGTAGCTGTTCGCAGCATTCGCCGCGACATTATTGAGCAGGTAAAAAAGTTGCAGAAAGATGGATTGAGTGAAGATGAAGCCAAAGATGCCGAAAACGGCGTGCAGGAAATTACAGATCGCTACATTACCTTAGTGGATAGGCATTTAGCGGCAAAAGAAAAAGAAATGATGGCGATATAGGATATATCAATTTATATTACCTTTATTTTCATTTCATAACTTATAAAAACTACTTCTTATGGGCTTTCTGAAAGATTTTAAAGAGTTTGCATTAAAAGGCAATGTACTCGATTTGGCTGTTGGTATCGTCATTGGTGCAGCTTTTACCAAAATTGTTACTTCGTTGGTTGATGATATCATTACCCCTGCTATTTTAACGCCTGCGTTGAAAAGAGCCAATCTTCAAAACCTTCAGCAGTTGGTAATTCCGGGCACCGCCATCAAATACGGAAACTTTTTATCAAATGTTATTGCCTTTCTTATCGTTGCCCTTGCTTTGTTTCTTATTATCAAAGGCATTAATGCAAGCCGTAGAAAAAAAGGCGTTGTGGTAGAAGTACCGCCATTTACAGTTTCCGAGCAATTGTTGGTAGATATTAGAGACGAATTGAGAAGCAGCCGTCCGAGCATTTAATTTACACAAATTTTCTCTATTGAATTCAACTTCTTATCAAATAAAATTAGAGCAGTTTGAAGGCCCCTTCGATCTGCTCCTTTTTTTTATAGAACGAGATGAGCTTGACATTTACAACATTCCCATCACTAAAATCATCAATGATTTTCAGACATACATTCATCAGCAAAAAAGCCTAAATATTGAATTGAGCAGCGAGTTTATTTTATTCATTGCCTCGCTCATGCGTGTGAAAGCCAGGATGTTGTTACCACGAAAAGAAACCGATGATTCAGGCAATGAAATAGATCCTCGCAAAGAGTTGGTAGATAAGCTGCTCGAATACAAACGTTACAAAGAAGCCTCGCTGCAAATGGCAGAGCAGGAAGCGCTGCGAATGCTGATGATAAAGCGTGGCAACATACAAACCGAACTGGCTACAGTTGGCGAACAATCTGCCGAAGGCACCGAAATACAAAACATTACCTTATTCAAACTGATGAAAACATTTGAACGGGTAATGCAACGCTTGTACGATAAAAACAACAAGCCGGTGCACACGGTGGTTCGGTATAACTACACAATGGAAGAAAGCCGTGAGCAAGTTTTAAAAGAAGTAAAGCTGCAAAAAAAAACTTCTTTTCAACTCCTTTTTCAGCATTGCGAAAACCGCATTCATGCCATCTTTTTGTTTTTGTCTGTGTTAGAAATGGTGCAATTGAACTACTTTTCTCTTGCAGTAAACGAAGGCAGAAATAGTTTTGAAGTTACCTGGAATGAGGAAAGAAGCGAAGAGGCAGAAATGAATGTTGGTATGCGATGATTGCTTTTGTTTTTGCTGTTAAATAATGATTGGCTCTTTCTAATTCCATCTTTCTCGCAGTATCTTTAAGCTATTATTTTCGAGAACTTATTTGACTTGCTCTCATTCTAAAGCAGACCTTTTATCACTAACTTTGAAGGAATGATTAAAAGGGTTTATATAGACACATCAGTTGTGGGAGGGCAGTTTGATAAAGAATTCTCGGCAGATACAATTCCCTTTTTTGATTCTGTCATAAACGGACAACTAATCATTGTTGTTTCAGATTTATTAGAAGCTGAATTATTGAGAGCACCCCAACATGTAAAAGATTTTTTAGTAACGCTTCCGGCAAATCAAATTGAACGCATTCGATTGACACAAGATGCTGCTACTCTTGCCGACCAATATATTTTAGCAAAAGTAGTGGGACAAACGAGCCGGGCAGATTGCCAACACATTGCAATGGCAACCTTAGTAAAGGTTGATGTACTTGCAAGCTGGAACTTTAAACATATTGTAAACCTTGATAAAATAAGAGGTTACAATGGCATCAACTATCAGTTTGGACATAATATAATAGAAATTAGAACACCAAAAGAAATTATCAATAATGAAAACGATAACTCATAATACACAACAAAACGTAGTAAAGGATTTGCGCAAGATTCGCGATCAAATAAGTAATGAAATCAAAGACATGACGTTTGAAGAAGAGCGTGCTTATTTAGACAAATTACTTGGCGAAGCAAAAAAATCTTCACACAATAAAAGCAGTACTATGAAAGGGTCAGACATAGCACAACAAACATCATTATAGCACAAACAAGAATTGATAGATGAGCGATAAAAAAAAGAAAAAAAAGAAGCAAAAACAAACCCATCATTCAACAGGGGAAGCCCACACATTGCAAGGCATTTTAGAAGTTACAAGATCGGGCATTGGTTATGTGATCATTGCTGATGGCAAAGGCGATGTTCTTGTGCGCCCGCACGATTTTAATACTGCATTGAACGGAGATACAGTAACCGTAAAAGTGGTAAAACAAAACCTTGAAACCGGCAAAAAAGAAGGCAGAATTGTAAAGGTGCTGGAGCGAAAGCAAACAGAATTTATTGGCAGGTTGCAAATGAACAAACACTTTGCCTTTGTAAAACCCGACAGCAATAAGCCAATGCCGGATATTTACATTTCGACCGACAATATAAACGGTGCCGTTGACAAGGATAAAGTGTCTGTTCAACTGATAAAATGGGAGAAGGACAGCCGCAAGCCCGAAGGTAAAGTAACCGCCATTTTAAGTGCAGAAGATGAGAACGACAGTGCCATGAAAAACCTGCTGGCAGAAGCTGGTTTTCCGCTCCATTTTTCTGAGGAAACAAGCGAAGAAGCGGCACTCATTCCCGAAACGATTACGCAGCACGACGTAGAATCGCGCCGCGATTTTAGAGATATTTTTACCATCACCATTGACCCCGTTGACGCCAAAGATTTTGATGATGCCATTTCGTTGCGAAGCTTAAAAGGCGGCTGGTATGAAGTGGGCGTTCACATTGCTGATGTAAGCCATTACGTAGTGCCCGACACAGCTTTGGATGAAGAAGCTTACAAACGTGCTACATCGGTTTATTTACCCGACAGGGTAAACCCAATGTTGCCTGAACATATTTCAAACGTATTGTGTTCCTTGCGGCCGCATGAAGACAAGCTTACGTTTTCTGCCGTTTTTCAAATGAATAAAAAGGGAGAAGTAAAGCAGCATTGGATAGGCAAAACCCTCATTCACAGCAACCATCGCTTTACGTATGAAGAAGTGCAGCACATCATCGAAACAAAAAAAGGCGAACACAAAAAAGAAGTGTTGCTGTTGAATGAAATTGCCCAGAACCTGCGCGGACAAAGGTTTTCAAAAGGCGCTATTAATTTTTCATCGCAGGAAGTTCGCTTTAAACTGGATGAAAAGGGAAAGCCAATTGGCATTGAAATAAAAGAAAGCAAAGAAGCGCATCAACTGATTGAAGAGCTAATGCTGCTTGCCAACCGCACCATTGCCGAAAATGTGGCAAAAACAAAAGTGAACAAACAAGCGGTTCCGTTTCCGTATCGCGTTCACGACCAGCCCGATGAAGAAAAGCTAAAACCGTTTATTGATTTTGCAAAGAAATTCGGGCACAGCTTCAACATCAGCACGCCCCAAAAAATTGCGGCTTCTTTCAACACCATGCTTGCCGATGTGCAGGGCAAACCCGAACAGCATGTGCTGGAACAATTGGGCATCCGCACGATGGCAAAAGCTGTGTACACAACGGAGAACATTGGTCATTACGGGTTGGGTTTTGAAAACTATTGCCACTTCACTTCACCCATACGCCGTTACCCCGATGTAATGGTGCATCGTGTTCTCCTTTCGTGTTTGCAAAACGAACCCATCATTGATAAAAAGATGAACGAAAAGTGCAAGCACAGCAGCGAGCGCGAGCGTGCCGCGATGGAGTGTGAGCGTGCCGCCAACAAGTATAAGCAAGTGGAATACATGCAGGAATACCTGGGTGAAGAGTTTGAAGGCGTTGTTAGCGGCGTTACCTCATTTGGCTTTTTTGTAGAAACGGTTTTGCAAAAATGCGAAGGCCTGGTAAGCATTGCCAGTCTTAGCGATTTTGATGATTTCAGGCTGATAGAAAGCGACTATGCTTTGGTGGGAAGGCGCAGCGGTCGCTCCTTTCGCATGGGCGATAAAGTTTGGATAAAAGTGGTAGCAGCAAACTTAGATAAACGGCAATTAGATTACGAATGGATATTGCACCCCGACCATCATAAGAAAGAAACGACTCCGAAAAAAGAGGCAAAAACAAAAGTGGACAAAGCAAAAGTGAGAGAGCCAAAACGATTGATTGAATAATTGGGCAAAACCAAAACTGGTAGTAAGGCAGTTTAAAAATAAATCGTCTCGTCATTCCGCAAATGCCGCCAACAGGAAAATTGATTTATGATCAAACTTGCAGGCGGCTTTGTGCGGAATCTGATGAATGAATAAGGAGATGATTGCATAAAATAAAGTTATTGAGAACACTGTAAAACGTTCATAATTTTAAGATCAGATTCCGCACAAAGCCCTCATAAAAGCGTAAAGATGCAAACTCATGTCGAGGGCATTTGCGAAATGACGAGGCCAATTACTATTATCTTCGATCAATTGATCCCGAAAAACATCATACTTCCACCACTTCTGTTTTGCTTAGATAATCGTGCAAAGTTTTACCAAGAAAAGAAATAAAAACACTGTCTATAATAATTACACCCAACACCCGAACCGCGCTCCTGGCAAGGATTTGAAAGAAGGAAGGTTTGCCGCCGGTTTTGTTTACCACCTTTGTTAGTGCCAGCCATTTGCCTGGCGTTCGTTTCCAGATGGCTTCAAAGATGAGGTAATATAAAAAGCCAATAATAGCCAAAATATAAAAAAAGGGCAAAAAGAAAAGATGGTAGAAAAACACATAAAAATCCCAACCCCTTTTCATACCCAGCGTTATAATAACAATGATGCTGAAATCAACCAAAAATGCCAGTACCCTTGTACCAATGCCAACAATTCTCATACAAAAACAATTAGGGCAAAAGTAGTGTGGGATAAAGAGTTTGTAAGAGATAATAATAATTGGATAAATTTTATGCAACTGCCGGTGCGATGTACATTGCAGCTATGTTGTTTGTAAAGCGGCTATCTGTTACGCAGTTTCGCAATTATGCTTTTGAATCGTTCACGTTTGAAGAGCCGGTTGTTGGCATTTATGGAGCCAACGGAAGTGGAAAAACCAATTTGCTGGATGCAATACATTACCTCTGTTTTACCAAAAGTTATTTTGCCCGTGCCGATGCTTTAAATGCGCATTACGGCACACAGGGCTTCCGGCTGGAAGCCACGCTGGATAAGGATTCACACGCTTTTCATATTGTTTGTATTCTTCGCGAAAACAATAAAAAGGAAGTGATTGTAAATGAAGAAATTTACAAACGTTTTTCTTCTCACATTGGTAAGTTCCCCTGTGTGATGATTGCGCCTGATGATGTGGAGTTAATCACTGGCAGCAGCGAAGAAAGAAGACGATTTGTTGATACCATTTTGTCACAACTGAACGCCGATTATTTGCTTACTTTAATTGAGTACAATAAAATTTTGCAGCAGCGGAACAGCTTATTAAAAGCAGCAGCGGAACACAACCGTTTAGACGAAGATTTACTGCAAATAATAGATGAACAGTTGAGCGAAAAAGGAAATAAAATTTACACTTGGCGTGCCCAATTTATGCAGGAATTTTTGCCTTTGGTTTTGCAGGAATATCACAACATTGCGGGCAAAGATGATGAAGTAAATGTAGAATATGACAGCCCTTTGCATAATAGCGATATGCAAACTTTATTGCTTCAAAATAGGCAGCGCGATTTGTATTTGCAACGCACCGGAAGTGGCATTCACAAGGACGATTTGCAAATGATGATGCACGAACAAGCGTTTAAAAGCATTGCCTCGCAGGGACAGCGAAAAAGTTTGTTGTTCGCGTTAAAACTGGCAGAGTTTTCTGTCATCCAACAGTACAAAGGATTTGCGCCCATTTTATTGTTAGATGATGTGTTTGAAAAATTAGACGCCGACCGGATGCACAATCTTTTATACAAAGTTTGCATTCAACAACAAGCGCAGGTGTTTATCACCGATACGCACAAAGAACGATTGGAAGAAGCGTTTGAGAAGCTGGAAGTGAAGTGCCAGTTGATTGGGTTGTGAAATCAATAATTTATGTAGCAAAAAAGTATCCTTAAATTAACAATCATCAATTTTGTTTTATCTAACTTAACTATTGCTCTTTTTGCTCCTACTATAAAAATTTTTTCCTGATTTCTTATGGATGGTTGTGTTGGGAACATTCGCATTGTCTGCTTTTAGTGGTTCACTAATAGCCATTTTACAACAAAAAAATTATGCAATATTTATATAAATGAGAAAATTAAACTCAACTATTTAGGCTTTTCTCTTTCTATAATTTCTCTTGTAGAAATTATTTTATTTTTCCAATATATTTTTACCTACTAATCACACTCTCTTTATCACTCTCAACTTATGTGTTCGTTGTCCGGTTGTTCGGTTGATGATGCCGAACGAATCTATCGTATCAACACGCACGTTTCCCGAAGCATGAATGATTTCATTTCCGCCAAACAAAATTCCTACATGCACAATTCTGCCTTCTTCATTGTCAAAAAATGCAAGGTCACCACATTGGCCTTCCTCTAAAAAATGAACTACTTCACCGCCCATTGCCTGCTGGTAAGCATCGCGTGGCAAGGGCTTGCCAAACAGCTTAAATACCTGTTGTACAAAACCACTGCAATCAATACCAAACGAGCTTTTTCCGCCCCATAAGTACGGCACATTTTCATACAGCAAAGCCGCCATTTTTATTACTTCATCTCTAAAAAAAGAAGGTTCAAACAACAACGTTTCTTCTTCATTATATTTTATTTTGTAATTGCCCAATTCTATCGTTTCAAAAACCGGCGTACCAACCGAAACATACACTTCTATTCCATTTAGTAATGCAGTTGTATTTCGTTTAAAACTAAAACTTGCAGGCTTTATCATTGCCATGTTTTTATTTACTTCAGCCAATTGTGAAGCCTGCGCCCAGCCAACGTAATCATCATACAAACACCTGATTTTTATAAAATCTTTTTCTTTTTCCAATACTTCAGCGGCTTCACCCAATAGCAAGGCGCTTACCATTTCGCTGCGATGTGAAGCTTCACTTCTTAAAGGACAGACGGCAATGATGGAAATAACAAACAACATCTTAATTTTTGCTGAAAAGATATGGAATTGGGCCGCCGTTGCATCTTACAAAAAATAAAAATTATTTTCACGCGTGAATCAGCGCAACGATGCACATACAACCGACAATGAATTGTTAGAGCAATGGTATGCCACACGCGACAACAGTATTCTTGGCACTTTGCTGCAACGTTATACGTTGTTGCTTTTGGGTGTTTGTATGAAGTATTTAAAAGACGAAGAAGAAGCCAAAGATGCCGTGCAGCAGGTGTTTATAAAAGCCATTTCGGAATTGCAAAAATACAAAGTTGACTACCTGAAAAGCTGGCTGTACATGATTGCCCGCAACCATTGTTTGATGAAGCTGCGCGACAATCATTTTGTTATGAAAGAAGCAGGCGAATGGCTGAACGAAGAAGCCGATGAACCGGCTTTTGAAAGTGAGAACAGGGAAGCGGTTTTGCAGTATTTGGAAGAAGCCATTGCGCATTTGAATGCCGAACAAAAAACCTGCGTAACTTTATTTTATCTGCATCGCAAATCGTATAACGAAATTAGTGCACTGACCGGACAAAGTTTACCGCATATTAAAAGTTGCATTCAAAACGGCAAGCGAAACCTCAAACTCTTCATCAGCAAAAAACTACAGCAACACAATGGATGATGCCAACAACATATTGCCCAACAACGATGCACCTGACGAGCAGCTGATGAATTACCTGAAAAAAAATTTATCGGATGACGAATGGAAAAATGTGCAAAACCAAATGGGTGATGATGCGTTTGTAAAGGATGCACTCGATGGTTTGCAACAGTTTTCATCCGATAAAAAACTGCATGAATACGTGCACAGCCTGAATCAGAACTTGCAGCAACAATTAGCCACAAAAAAACAAAAACAAGACAAAAGAAAACTTATTCATCCTTCGTGGATTGTAATGGCAACTGTGATTATTTTGTTATTGTGCGTATTGGCTTATGCAGTAATAATGTTTGTAAAAAACCATTAGTTAATAAGGCCAGCTTTTATTGGCAGAAAAAGATACATAAAGCAGTCGAACCTAAGTTGCAGTTAATTATTATTTGTTTTTGCTAATGTCGCATACCGGTTTCCTGTGTGCATTTGCTATTTTTATCTGTAAATAAAAGCCAGCCAGTTTGTATGAAATTAACTTTCAATCTCCTCTTTTTGTCCCTTTTTCTACAATTCTCTGTTACTGCCCAACAGGCAAAAAATGCTCCGGTAAAAGCGAAAGAAATCAAGCGCTTTTTCGGCATTCATTTAGACTTTCATGCCGATGCTTCCAGCACAGAAGTGGGGAAAACGTTAACCGAAGAAATGGTAGATTCCATGCTCACTTTGGTTAAGCCCGATTTTTTACAGGTAGATTGTAAAGGTCATCCCGGCTATTCGAGTTATCCTACAAAAGTCGGTACTCCTGCTCCCGGAATAATAAAAGATCCGCTGAGAGTATTCAGAGATATTACTGCGAAGCACCACATTCCTTTATATGTTCATTATTCCGGCGTTCAGGATCATCGTGCATTGGAACTTCATCCTGAGTGGGCAAATATCAATGCCAAAGGCGAAAAGGATCAAAGTAATACTTCACTCTTCAGTCCGTATGTGGATGATTTGATGATTCCGCAGTTTAAAGAGTTGATTGCTGATTATAAAATTGATGGTGCCTAGGTTGACGGCGATTGTTGGTCGGCGCAGGCCGATTACAGTCCTGCCGCACTGGCTGCGTTTAAAAAAGAAACCGGCATTGCTACCATTCCGCGCACACCGCAAGATGAAGGCTATTACGAATTTATGGACTTTAACCGCAAGCAGTTTCGCAACTATGTGCAGCATTATGCTGATGCGGTACACAAGTTCAATCCCAACTTTTTAATTACCAGCAACTGGGCTTATTCTTCTATGATGCCCGAGAAAGTAGATACCGATATTGATTTCCTTTCAGGAGATATGGCTACCAGAAGTTATGTTTCCAATGCCGCGCTGGAAGCCCGCTGTTTGGCTCCGCAAGGAAAGCCTTGGGATTTAATGGCATGGGGCTTTACATACGATTGGGAAAACAGTTTGGGTTCATACAAATCGGCTGTGCAGCTGGAGCAGGAAGCAGCCCATGTGCTTTCGATGGGTGGCGGTTTTCAAATTTATTATCCGCAAAATCGCGATGCTTCAGTAAAAACATGGAAGATAAAAACCATGGCTGAAGTAGCCCGGTTTTGCCGGGAAAGGCAAGCGTTTACTTACGGTGCCAAAGCAGTTCCGCAAATTGCCATGCTGCATTCTACCGAAGGGTTTAAAAGAAAGGTGAACGGGCTTTATAATAACTGGGGACTTTTTAACGGCGAACAAGGTTTGCTGAACGCATTGTTAGATGGGCAAAACACAGTAGAAGTATTGATGGAACATTCTCTGCAGGATAGAATGAACGATTATAAAGTCATCATCATTCCCGAATGGAAATACTTAGCTCCCGACTTTATAACCAAATTAAAAGCCTATGCTTCCAATGGCGGAAATGTACTTGTTATCGGGGCAGAAGCCGTGAAACTGTTTGAAAAAGATTTAGGCGTTACATTCGGTGCTTATCACGATAAACAGAATTTACACTTAGGCTATGCCGGAGACATAGCAAGCGTTTCAGGGAAATATCAGGAAGTAACTTTGGCTGCCGGCACAAAACTTTTTGGCAGCTTTTATACCGAGGAAGACCTTCGTTTTCCTTCCGGTATACCGGCTTCTATAGGTAACTACGGAAAAGGAAAAATAGCAGCTGTTTACATCAATCTCGGCGAAAATTATCAAAAGCGGCAAGCGCCGGCAATGCGGGAATTTTTATCCGGAATGGTAAGAGAGCTTTTCCCCCAACCCATGCTCGAAGTAACAGGCTCTCACCTGGTGAATGTTACTTTAAATAAAACGGGGAATAACTATGCCGTAAACCTGATTAATATGGCAGGTTCTCACGCTAATAATGATGTTTATGTCTATGATGAAGTTCCTAAACTCGGACCTTTAACCCTTAGCTTACAACTGAATAAAAAACCGGCAAAAGTGAGCCTGCAACCGGCAAATCAACCTTTGGAATTTAAATACGAAAACGGCAAAGTAATAACTGTTGTTCCGCAGTTAGCCATTCATTCCATCGTGCTTATTGAACCCTGAGTTCTTACTACAACATTGAAAATTTTGGGGATTGAAATAGTTACTATCCGGTGTTTATAACAATAGAGCTAAAGCAAAGCCATAGAGGATAAACGAACTACCTTTGTAAGCCCTGATATTAAATTTTCCTTCTTATCTGATGGCAATCGCCCGCCTGATAACAAAAATACTTAGTAAACAAAACCTTCATTTTGTTCAACACAAGCGCCTGTTAGTGCTTTTACAGAAATAAGTTTTTGACCATTCCAAAAGCTGACATTAGTTTTTGAAAAAGTGTATCGGCATGTGGCTTCCATGCAACTACTTCTTTGGCTTCTGGCAATGGCAGAAACTGTAATCTTTTACACTTAGCTTCGCGGCGTTATGAGTACCCCGCGTTCAGCCCCATTGCAGTTACAGGTTTCTACAGGTTACCGGCACATTTTAAAACTTGCCTTGCCCATTGCAGCTTCGTTGGTGGTGCCGCAATTTAATTTCATCATCAACAACATTTTCATCGGGCATTTTTTGGCTCCTGAATATCTTGCCATTGCTGCCATTACGGGTGTGTATTATCTCATTTTTGCGTGTATTGGTTTGGGTTTTAATAATGGCTTGCAGGCGCTCATTGCACGCCGTGCCGGCGAGAATCGCCTGAGTGCTATTGGCAGCTTGTTTCAAAATGCAGTTGTTATTTCTACTCTCATCAGCCTGGTGTGCATTGCCCTCACTTATGTGGTTGTGCCGCCCCTGTTTCGTTTGGTTTTGCACAAAAAAGAACATGCCGACATTGCCATTCGCTTTTTGCATACCCGCGTTTGGGGCTTGCCGTTTTTATATCTGTACCAAATGCGCAATGCGTTGCTGGTTGGCACCAACAACAGCCGCCTTCTTATCATCGGCACGCTTGCCGAAACGCTTACCAATATCTTTTTCGATTACACGCTAATAAGCGGGTCATTAGGCTTTCCGAATATGGGCTTTCAGGGTGCAGCCTTATCATCGGTGTTTGCCGAAATTATGGGTCTGATAGCCATCTTTGGAATCATGCATTTGCGAGGACTAAGCCATCGCTTATCATTATTTACAAATGTGCATTTTAATAAAGAAGAAAGTAAGCTCATATTGGTTCAATCTTTACCGCTCATTTTACAGTTTGCCATCAGCCTCGGAAGCTGGGAATTGTTTTATATTTTGATTGAACGAAACTGTACGATTGTTGATCTTGCCGTGTCAAACGCCATGCGCAATGTATTCGGTTTGTTTGGCTGTTTCGGATGGTCGCTGGCAGCCACCAGCAATGCAATGGTGAGCAATGTCATCGGTCAGAAAAAAGAAGAAGAAGTCATTCCTTTAATCAAACGCATTATAAGGATTGGTGTGGGTGCAGGCGCCTTTCTTTTTATCATTTTAAATTTATTTCCCCGCTTCTTTCTTTCTGTGTACGGACAAAATGGTGCATTTATAAACGAAGGCATTCCGGTATTGCGCGTAGTATCGGCTGTGCTGGTGCTACAGCCAGCCGCCACCATTTGGCTGAATGGTGTGGTGGGCACGGGCAACAGCAAAAAAAATCTCCAAACCGAAAGCATCACGCTTGCTGTTTACATCGTTTATGTGTGGCTGGTGCTGGAAGTATTTCGTCTGCCAATAACAGTTGCCTGGATGTCGGAATGGATTTACTGGATCTTCATGTTTACACCCTCGTTTTTGTACATGAAAAGCGGGCGGTGGAAAGGAAGGGTGATTTAGTTAGAAGGGAATGTTTGGTAATGCCGTCATTCCGCAAATGCCGCTGCATCGTCTTCAAACATAAACGTTCTTGCAAGCGGCTTTGTGCGGAAGCTGATCTTATGAATTTAAACTTGCAATTAATGTTGTAAATATTTTCATTTCAAAAACTTCATCATTTAATTGTCAGATTCCGCACAAAGCCCTCGTTAATTTGATTATAACTTCTACCATCGTGTTGAGGGCATTTGCGGAATGACGAAACGCAAGACTTACTTACTCCTTCAGCTTCCTTATCATCATTTCAAAACCATCTACACTCATCGCATCTTCCAATGTAAACTGTCCAATGCGTGTGCGACACAACGAACTCAAATAAGCACCAACACCCAGCGATGCACCAAAATCATTAGCTAGGCTACGAATGTAAGTGCCGGTGCTGCACACTACTTTAAAAAACACTTCAGGCAAATCGGTTTTAGTTATAATAAATTCTGAAATGGTTACAGGTCGTGGTTCTAACACAACATCAATACCTTTTCGCGCAGCGAGATATACAGACTTGCCTTCTTTTTTGATAGCGGAATGAATGGGTGGTATCTGTAAAATATTTCCCATAAAATGAATCGTGGCATCGTGTATTTGTTGAATGGAAAGCCCTGAAATATCAGTAACATTTTGTGGCTCACTTTCTCTATCGAATGTGGGTGTAGTAGCACCTAAAGTAAACGAGCCGGTATATTCTTTTTCCATGCCCATGTATTCGTTTATCTTTTTTGTAAAGCCTCCTGTGCAAACAATGAGCAAACCTGTCGCCAATGGATCGAGCGTGCCGGCATGACCCACTTTTGAAATGCCGGTAAGAATGCGAACTTTTTTTACCACATCAAACGATGTCCAATGAAGTGGCTTGTTCAACAGCAACACTTTGCCTTCTAAGTAAGAAGTTAACGCAGGATGAATCGGCTTTTGCTTCATGGTTGATGTGTTTCGCTTCGGCTATCTTTGCCCTTTTATAAACGCCATTATTTTACTGCGCAAATATATCGCGCAAGCAACAATGGCACGAAGAAGATAAGCTATGCAGAAGAGTAGTAAGAAAGCCATTGTACTGATGAATTTGGGCTCGCCCGATTCAACAAAAACAAAAGATGTAGCCAAATACCTACGCGAATTTTTGATGGATGAACGCGTGATTGACATTCCTTATCTCGCGCGTTTGTTGTTGATTAAAGGCATCATCGTTCCGTTTCGTGCGCCCAAATCGGCACACGCTTACCAAAGCATTTGGACAGGTGAAGGTTCACCGTTAATTGTGCTTACGGCTCAACTGCAACGCGCCGTTCAGCCTCACTTTAATATGCCGGTTGAAGTAGCCATGCGCTATGGAAATCCTACTCCGCAAATGGCATATGAAAACATATTGAAACAACTGCCCGATGTGGAAGAAGTAATTCTTTTTCCGCTGTATCCGCATTATGCCATGAGCAGTTATGAAACGGCGGTGGAGTACATGAAAGAACGTGCATAAACAAAAGGGCTATTCTTTTTCGTTGAATATAATCCCACCATTTTATAACGATGAAGATTACATCAACGCGTTGGCGCAAAGCATCAAGCCTTTTACTGACGAGCCGTTTGATAAAATCTTGTTTTCTTTTCACGGCATTCCCGAACGGCATGTAAAGAAAACCGACCCAACAGGCAAGCATTGTTTGCAGGTGGCCGATTGTTGCCATGTGGCATCGCCGGCGCACGCATTTTGCTATCGCCATCAAACATTAATGACAGCAGAACTCGTAAGCCAACAATTAAATGTACCTAAAGAAAAATGGGAACAAACCTTTCAATCGCGCTTGGGGCGAGACCAATGGCTGTTGCCTTACACTGCCATTCGCTTAACAGAACTGCCAAAGGAAGGCATTAAAAAATTATTGGTGGTTTGCCCGGCTTTTATTTCCGATTGTTTGGAAACGTTGGAAGAAATGGCGATTGAAGGACGCGATATTTTTTTAAACGCCGGTGGCGAAAGCTTTACGGCAATCCCTTGCCTGAATGTTAATCCGTTGTGGGTAAATGCTATGGTTTCGCTGGTCCAAAAACAAAACGAGCATGTACAATTACGTTAAAGCCCTGCACATCATCTTTGTGGTTACCTGGTTTGCGGGAATGTTTTACATGCCTCGTTTGTTTATTTACAATACCGAAGCAAATGATAAATCAGACATTGAAAAAGAAATCTTACACAAGCATTTTACGGTAATGATGAAGCGGTTGTGGTATGGCATTACAGTGCCTTCTGCCTTGCTTACATTGGTATTTGGGCCCTGGATGTGGATCATGCTAAACGCGCTTCCCCAATGGTTGTTTATCAAGTTGATTTTTGTTGTGCTGCTTTACTTCTATTTCATCTCACTGCACCTTATTTTTAAACAACAAATCGGGGGCGTTTATAAATATACCTCGCAGCAATTGCGTGTTTGGAACGAAGTAGCAACCATTTTTTTATTTGCCATTGTGATGCTTGCGGTGGTGAAACAAGCCATTAGTCTTGCCTGGGGTTTGGGTGGATTGATCGTTTTCATCATCGTACTCATGAGCACCATCAGCATTTATAAAAAAATAAGAAGCAAAAACAAATCCTGATTGAACCACCAAGTCTCGAAGAAAAGAAGATGCACAAAATTTTCTTTTTTCTTATTTGTGAACCTTTGTGTCTTCGTGCCTTCGTGGCTCAAACTTACTTTTGCCGCAAAAACAAACAGCTATGAATTTGATTGAAGAACTGCGCTGGCGCGGTTTGATACAAGATATAATCCCCGGAACCGAAGAGCAGTTAAACAAAGAAATGACAAGCGGCTATATTGGTTTCGATCCTACATCGGATAGTCTTCACATTGGTAGTTTGGTTCCCATTTTATTATTGGTGCATTTACAAAAAGCGGAGCACAAACCGTATGCATTGGTAGGTGGGGCCACCGGCATGATTGGCGACCCAAGCGGTAAAAGTGAAGAGCGCAATTTGTTAAGTGAAGACGTGTTGCAGCGCAATCAAAACGGCGTAAAAAAGCAACTGGAAAAGTTTTTAAATTTCGATAAAAGCAAACCCAATGCAGCCGTAATGGTAAACAACTATGATTGGTTTAAAGAGGTGAATTTTCTTCATTTTATTCGCGATGTAGGCAAGCACATCAGCGTGAATTATATGATGGCAAAAGAAAGCGTGAAGAAGCGCATCGAAGGTGATAGCGGCATTTCATTCACTGAGTTTACCTATCAGTTGATTCAAGGCTATGATTTTTATTGGCTGTACACAAACTATAACTGCAAGCTGCAAATGGGTGGCAGCGACCAATGGGGAAACATCACCACCGGAACCGAATTGATACGAAGAAAAACCGGCGGTGAAGCGTTTGCTTTTACCTGTCCTTTGCTTACCAAAAGCGATGGTGGAAAATTTGGCAAAACCGAAAAAGGAAATGTATGGTTGGATGCAAAAAAAACATCGCCATACCAGTTCTACCAGTTCTGGTTGAATGCAAGTGATGAAGACGCTAAAAAGTGGATTCAACTATTTACTTTTTTATCGAAAGAAGACATAGATGAGTTGAACGCGCAACATGCCGGAAACGAAGCCCAACGCGGCTTGCAGAAGGCATTGGCAAAAGAGCTTACCGTTTTTGTGCATGGTGAAGAATCTTATCAGGAAGCTGTTGCCACCACCGAAAAGTTATTCGCCAACACTACTGCGCCTGCTGAAAATTTATCCGTTGAAGACTTGGAAAATATGGAAGGCGTAACACATTTTTCTTTCGATAAAAACAAATTATTGATTGGCGTTGATGCCATTTCTTTTTTAGCAGAAACTACCGTCTTTCCAAGCAAAGGCGAAGCAAGAAAAATGGTGCAGAGCGGCGGCGTGAGCATCAATCGAAAGAAGATTGATAATGTGCAAGTGATGATTGATAATAGTTGGTTACTTCATCAAAAATATATTCTCGTTCAAAGGGGAAAGAAGAACTATTATTTAGTGAGTGTGAAATGATTTGTTGATGCAACATGTGGAAAGTCAAGTGTTGTAAAATATGTGCAAAAACAAACGTTACTTCACTAAAATGATTTGTGAAAAAGAACGCAGATGACAGCGTTTTTTAACCGGAATGCAATCAAAAACCGACGTTATTTTGCACCATGAATTTTATAAAAGAACCTGTTAGAAAGGTAGGGTTGATAACGGTTATCATTATTATAATTACATCCTGTTCAACTTTCGCGCAAATGAAAGAAGTGAGCTTGCATACGGGCATCTGGCGAGGCACTTTGCACAGAGACGATGGTAAAAATATTGTGTTCAATTTTTCAGTTGAAAATAAAAATGGTTCCCCTGTTTGGTACATTCACAATGCAGCAGAACGCTTGCTGGTTGACAGCATCCGTCAGCATGGTGATTCGCTTTTTGTGCAGATGCCGTTCTTTGCTTCGGGCTTTCAGTTATTGATTAAAAGCAACTATCAACTGCAAGGCAATTATACAAAGTATTATGGCGCAAAAGCAACGCAGATGCCGTTTACAGCCATTCACGGAGTTAGTTACCGGTACAGAGCAACAGCATATCCGCTTTATAACATAACCGGAAAATGGGAAACCTATTTTGGTGAAGAGAAGAACAAGGATAACTATGCGATTGGTGAATTTGAGCAAAACAAAAGCGGCATTGTTACGGGCACGTTTCGCACGCCAACCGGCGACTATCGTTACTTGGAAGGCAGAGTGAATGGAGATAGTTTATTGCTATCTGGTTTTGATGGCGGACATGCAGTTTTGTTTTGTGCAAAAATCAAAAACGACACTACACTTTCCTATGGTTTTGTGTATTCGGGAGCTACAAGTAAACAAGGCTGGACTGCGATAAAAAATAACAACGCACAACTTCCCAACGGTTATGACATGACGAAGATGCGCCCGGGCGAAACCAGCCTTTCGTTTCGCTTTCCTTCCACCGATGGAAAGATAATTTCTATCAATGATGAACGCTATAAAAACAAAGTGGTAGTCGTGCAAATCTTAGGTTCGTGGTGTCCCAACTGCATGGACGAAACAGCTTTCTTAAGCCAGTATTATAACAAAAACAAACAACGCGGAATTGAAGTGATTGGATTGGCTTATGAGCGCACGGAAGACTTTAATGAATCAAAACAAGCCTTGCAATCATTTCAAAAGAAGTTTGATGTTCACTATCCTTTTTTAATTACCGGCGTTACCGCTGCCGATGAACACAAAACAGAAAAAACGTTGCCGCAGTTAGATGAGCTTCAAGCGTTTCCCACCACCATTTTTATTGATAAAACGGGCAAGGTGGATAGGATACACGCCGGCTACGACGGGCCTGCTACCGGCGAACATTATGAAGTGTTTCAAAAAGAATTTGATGATGAGATTGAAAAACTGCTGAAGGAGTAAGTGGTTTGATTACATTGTTCTAAAAGAGTTGTTCTTAGAGGAAATATTTTGTTTGTAAGCTTCTTTTTTACTTCATATTATCGTTTAGATTTGAACGATGAAAAGCATTGTTTCTGCATTCAAGAGATACAAACCTGCCCATTGGATTTATAATTTGTTGCATTATAAAAGCCTTTTGCACAACAGGCAGGCGTTCGAAAAATACAATGTTCACAAGCCTTTGTTTGCTTCTATTTCCAGCAAAGACTTTCCCCATAAAACTTCACAGGCATGGTTGGATGTAGGCAACGCGAAAGAGCTTGCGCCACAACATCCCCCGTTCAACACGTTTCCATTTTCTGTGCAAAAACAAATCCTGAACTGGTCAGACGATGGCTTTATGATTTTGCACAACTTTTTTAATGATGATGTTGTCTTAGCAGTTAATAAGGAAATTGATAAAATTGTTGAGAAGAACCTTATCACATTCACACACGATAACAAGCTGCCTTTTGCAAACAAGATTTCTTCAGTTATCAAAGAGATTACCTACAACCCGCAACTGATCAGCGTTTTAAACTTTCTATTGGGCAAAGAAGTGGTGCCATTTCAAACCTTGAATTTTACAAAAGGCAGCAACCAGCGTGCGCATTCCGACAGCATCCACATGACTACTTATCCGCTTGGCTATCTGATTGCGGTTTGGATAGCGTTGGAAGACACGAACGAAAACAACGGACCTCTGTTTTATTATCCCGCAAGTCATACATTGCCTTATCTGCTCAACAACGATTTTAACGAAATGAGCACCGCTCTAAAGTTGGGCAGAAAAGATTATCCTGAATATGAAGATGTGGTGGAAGAAATCATTCAGAAGAATGGTTTGGAAAAGAAAACATTCTTTGCCAAGAAAGGTGATGTATTCATTTGGAATGCCAATCTTATTCATGGCGGCTCTCCTATCAAAGATCACTCACTAACAAGAAAAAGTATGGTGATACATTATTATGCAAAGGATGTTATCAAGTACCATGAAATCACTGAGCGTCCTTCGTTACTGTAAGTACAATTTAGTTTCCAGCATTGTCCTCTTTGAGTTTAAGATAACTCATAAAGCTGTACCATATGTCATAATAAAAAATTGAAGTAACGGGTTATTTTGAAGAGTAATGGCGTCATTCCGCAATTGCCCTCAACACGATGATAAAAATTATAATCAAATCGGCGAGGGCTTTGTGCGGAATCTGCTGATCAAATTATAAAGATGATTGAATATGATAACTTTACCCCATTGCAATTCGTTCAAACTTATAAGAGCAAATTTCGCACAACGCCCTCGTAGAATTGTGAAGGTGCAACCTTATGTTGAGGGCAATTGCCGAATGACGAAACGTTGCATTCTTAAACTGCCTCACAACCACTTTATAAGTTATCCTAAATCTTTGAGAGACGATGCTTGAACAGAAAAAAGGGTACACAATAGCAATCATCGTGATTTACTTTTTACTTCACAGCTTCTATCTTAAGCACCGCGCTGCTTCTGCTGCTGTTTACATCAGGGTTATAGCCAATTGTCATAAGATAATCGCCGCTCCATATTTGCCCTTGCGCTAAGGTTGAAGTGGTGCCTGGATAAAGATTGGTTTCAGTAATCCTGTATTGTTTGGCAGCATCCAACCCTTTTAATAAAATCGGCAATCTTGTTTCTATACCCACGCGGTTATTGGTAAGATAAGTGAACATCACCGCTTTGGTTTTATCCTTTTTTACATACATCAGCGAAGCTATATCGCCTTCGTGCGGATTGGCCAGCCGGTACATTTCGCCATGCCATACTATGTCTTTAAAACCGTTGTAATTGCGTACCGCTTCGGTGCAAAATTGCTTGTCGTTATCGCTCAATTTATTTACGATAATATCAAAGCCCAGCTTGCCCATACTGGCAACATCTACTTTGAATTTAATGGGCTGCCTGCCCGAGTTAGTAACATGGCAATCCACTGCAATGGAAGGGAAAAAATAAGAGTAATCGTACTGCTGGTAAATGCGTTCTAACGGGTCGGTATCATCACTGGGCCAAAACTCTGTAAAATATTTCAGCATCTCATAATCGCTTCTTCCACCACCACCCGAGCAAAGCATCATGGGAACGTTAGGATACTTGCTGCGCAAGCGTTTCAGCACATTGTACAAACCTTTTACATACTCAACATACAGGTGCGATTGTGGTAGTTTGTTTTTGTTCAAATAAGATGAATAAGCGTTGTAGATAACAGCGTTGCAATCCCATTTAATGAACGCCAGCGATGGATTTTTGGTGAACAAAGAATCTACAATGCCGTAAACAAAATCCTGCACTTTAGGATTGGTAAGATCGAGCACCAACTGGTTGCGATAATAAATTTCGGGACGTTCTGGCTGGCGGATCACCCAATCCAAATGCTTCTCATACAATTCACTTTTCGGGTTCACCATTTCAGGCTCTATCCAGATACCGAATTTGATGCCTTGCTCCGTTGCTTCTTTTACCAGATAACCAATGCCATGCGGCAGTTTCTTTTTGTTTTCCTGCCAATCGCCTAAGCCAGCATGGTCGTCATCGCGCGGATATTTATTACCAAACCAGCCATCATCTAACAAAAACAAATCAACGCCTAATGTTTTTGCATCGGCAAACAAAGCAGTGATTTTGGTTTCATCAAAATTAAAAAAAGTAGCTTCCCAATTGTTGAGTAAAGTAAGCCTTTCGCCATCGCCGTTAATAAGCTTGTGTTTGCGCACCCAGCTTTGCAAATGACGGCTGGCAGTGCCTGTGCCGCTGTCGGAAAACGTATAAGTAAAAGGCGGCGTTACAAACACTTTACCGGGCTGTAAAGTATAAGCAGAATTGTAAGGATGAATGCCCGCCAGCAGCCGCAGATTTTGATAAGAATCTATTTCAAAATCGAGTTTAAAATTGCCTGTCCAGGATAGTTGCCCCAGCATAACGCTGCCTTCGTTTTCCTGTGCAGTCTTATCATACGAAAGAATAAAATTGGGAGATTGCAACAGCATAGCTCTTGTGCCCAATGTGCTTTCCACACTGCGAATGCCTTGTGCCAGTTTGGTTTCGGCTGGCTGCATTTCTTTGGCGTATTGCCCTTGAAACGTGGTGAGATAAAAGTTTTTATTGGCAAAATACAAATTGGCAGAGGCATACTTCTTAAGCACAACAGCTCCTCTTTCATTGTGCTCTATTTCGCTCCATTGTTGTATGACTTCGTCATCATTCCATACTTTATAACAAAGCGTAACCGTTAACGGATACACCGGATCTTTCAATACAATTTTGGTAAGCGTTGAGCCATCGTTAGTTGGTTGGGATTGATGACTTACATACTTTAATTCTAACGAAGGATTGCCATCGGCATGAAGCACTTCAATAGCGGGAATGGACAAGTTCCAGGTACCTGCCGGTGTGTAAGCTGCATTGTAAATACCAGCGTCGTTATCGTTTAAATGATAAGCGTTCGCAAGGCTGTTGTATTCTGTATTGTTTTGTAATGGCTTGCCGGAATAAATCATTCGCAGGCGATTGTCTTTATCGGTTTGTAAAACAATGGCATGATGCTCTGTTTGTAAAGGAATGATTACTGTTTGTGCGCCGCTTTTAGTGGTAATTGCTATGATAAATAAAAAAGAAAAAACGCAGCGGTAATAAGCCATTTGTTTCATGTTGATTTTTTGTGCAACGCTAAAGTAGCGTATTTGCAACAGCGGCAGAAGACAGCAATGAGCGGAACATTTTATTTGTAAAAACAAAAAGGTATGGGCATTGATAATTACTTAAAAATATAGCATGATGGTTGCATTCATGTGCGTACGTTATCCTTTCCTATCTTCATCTTTTACGAAGCAGCTATGATAAACAAGCACATTTGGTTTTGCCTCATTTTTACACCTCTTTTTTCTTTTGCGCAAATTTTACAACCAGGCTTCAATAAAGCTGAATATGCAGAACTGCTGCGGGTTTCAGCCATGCAGTTTGACAGTGTCTATTGGGTGCATTTTAAAATCGCCCCGCCCGCAGATTTTTCTTTGGCTTACCGTTCGCCCATAACCGGTTTGGATAACCGTTGGGATTTATGGGTGAATAAAGCGCACACCATTGCTACCATCAGCATTCGTGGCACTACTGCCAACGGCGTTAGCTGGCTCGAAAATTTTTATGCTGCCATGGCTCCTGCAAAAGGCGAACTGCAATTGAACGATAGCACCACCTTTAAATATCAACTGGCAGATAACAACAAAGCCGCTGTTCATGTTGGCTGGCTTATCGGTATGGCAAGTATGGCTGGCAACATCCTTTCAAAAATAGATTCGTGTTACAAAGCGGGCATTCACAACTTTTATATCATGGGCCATAGCCAGGGCGGCGCCATTGCGTATCTGCTAACCTCTTACCTGCATTATCAACAAAAAAATAGTGCAATACCAAACGACGCTGTTTTTAAAACCTATTGCAGCGCAGCACCCAAACCGGGCAATTTATTTTATGCGTATGATTATGAAAGTTACACTGCCAACGGCTGGGCTTACAACGTAGTGAACAGTGCCGATTGGGTGCCGCAAAACCCGATTTCTATTCAAACGCTGGACGACTTCAACAACACCAATCCGTTTGTACATGCAAAAGACGTTATTCGCAAAATCAAATTTCCCGGCAATATCATTCTTCGACATGCTTTCAACCGGTTGAACAGAACTACGCGCAAAGCAAGAAATACTTATCAAAAATATTTAGGCAGCGTGGTGTATAAATTCATTAGTAAAACAATGCCACAGTTAAAGAAGCCTGATTTTTATAATTCAATGCAATATGAACGGGCAGGCAATTACATTGTGCTGAATGCTGATGCGGAGTATTATAAAAAATTCCCCGACAGCGATAAAAAAATATTTATTCATCACAACTTCGATGCGTATTTGTTTTTGCTCCAAAAGTTGCAGTAGCTTTAATCATCATTTAAGCAGTCATTAATCATCATTTAAGCCATCATTCGTTGTTTTAGTGGTTTGTGGTTTTATCTTCACTCTAACAAACCGAAACTAAAAAAATGAATCCAATGGAAATGATAGAAGAGGAAATTATGGAACAGCTTCATCCCAATTATAGTCTTACAAAAAGTCGTGAAGAAGGAGCTTTTGATGAAATTTTCAACAACCCGCTGCCACGCGCGGTGATTCGTCCCAACGCTTACATTTTGTTAGATGGCGAATGGAAGTTTGCACTCGACCTTGAAGATGCAGGCTTGCAGGAAGGTTGGTATTTGTGGCATCAATACCACGATACTGCGCAGTGGCCTGGCTCTATTGAAGAGAAAGTGAATAGGGGCAAAGAAGACAAAGAGGCTACCGCATGGCACGACAAAGTGGTAGTGTGGTACGAGCGTGAATTTCCGATGCCCGACCGCTCGGAAGTATCGCCGCAGGATATGTTGCAGCTTACGTTTGGCGCCTGTGGTTACGAAACGCGCGTGTGGCTCAATGGCCAGCCACTTTCCACCATTGATGGTGAAGCAGTGCATGTAGGGCAATACACTTCTTTTTCGTATGAAATCAACGAAGAAAGCCTGCAGTTGGTAAATCGCTTAACGGTTCGCATTGCCGATACCTTCGATGCCAACATACCGCGTGGCAAGCAGGAATCGCATGTTTATAAAAGAGGCGGCATTTGGTATCAAACCTATAGCGGTGCAGTACGCAGTGTGTGGCTTGAAACGGTAGAGCGCAACCGGCTTCGTTCGCGTGTGGGTGTGGTGAGCATTGTAGAAGATAACCTGGTGCGTTTCAACTTAACCACACGCATACACGATGCCGGTGATTACACCATTCGCCTGCAAGTATTTAATCGCAAGCAGGAAACAGACGAACCTATTGCCACATCAGATTATCCCTTGCATTTGGAAGAAGGGCAAAAACGGCAGCGTTTGGTGCTGGAAGTGCCCAATGCAAAACACTGGTCGCCACATTCGCCACACCTGTATCGCTTGGTTGCGCAGTTGATAGACAGCCAGGGTTATATTGCTGAAATAGAAACGCATTTTGGTTTGCGCAAAATTGAATCGCGAGGCTGTTGCATTTATCTCAATAACAAACCCATTTACTTAGATGGCATTTTATATCAGCCCAACACTTCTACCTACGAACAAATCAAAAAGCACATGTACGCAATGAAGGAACTGGGTTGCAACTTGGTGCGTATACACATTTCGGGTGTTGACCCGCGGGTATATAATCTTGCCGATAAAATGGGAATGTTGTTGTGGGTAGAAGTGCCCAGCCCGCATAGCTCCAACGCCGAAAGCCGTGCAGCGCATCATGCTGAATTGCTGCGAATGCTGGCCCTGATTGAAACGCATCCATCGGTGGTCATCTGGAGCTTGTACAATGAAGATTGGGGTGCGCAGGACATTGCTACCAACGCTGAAACACGTGAATACATCACCAATTTGTATCACTACATGCAATTGGCGCATCCACAGTTTTTGGTGGTTGACAATGATGGCTGGCAGCATGTATCATTTGAGGGTCGTTTGAAATCGGATTTGCTGACGGCACATTTGTACACGCCGGATTTAGAGCATTGGGAAAATTTATTGGACCGATTGGTAGAAGGTCAGTTAGATGGCGTAGCAGCGTTTCCGCTGGTGGTAGGCGATCCGTTTTTTTACCGCCACCAGGTGCCGTTGCTGGTAAGCGAATGGGGCGGTTTTGGGTTTGAAAACTATGGCGGACCGAAAGATTCAGAAAACCGCGCCGAGCGAATCCGTTTGTTTAAACAGGAGTTGCGCAAACGCCCGATTGCCGGTGATGTATATACGCAAGCCACCAATATTGAAGAAGAGCAAAATGGTATTATTGACGCCGAAACCGGCGAGTTAAAAGTGCCTGCGGGAATACTGGCTTCGAGACCGGTGAGTAAGGGAAGCAATGGGGTGGGGAGGTAAGAAAACAATTTTTGTTTTACAGGTTATTATAAAAATAAATGACAAGTTTGTTTTTATAATAACCTGTTTTTATTGATAGAAGACAACTACACCACTTTCTTCGGCGGCAACGCAAAGGCTACGGCATCGTGTTCAAAATGCCCTTTGTGCGAGCCATCGCAAAAAGGCTTGTTCTCCGAACGACCGCAACGGCAAATGGATACAACCGTTCGTCCGCCCAAATCATATGCATTACCATTCTTATCTACGATTTCAAAATCGCCTTCTACTTTTAAAGAACCATTGCTGTTCACGGTTATTTTCGTTGCTGCCATGTGTTTGTTTTTGCGCTAAAAGTAAGGGTTTACCAATGAGAAATTATTCTTTTAAATTCTGTATTGCATCATTTTGAAAATGCAGCATCGCGTCATTCCGCCCCAACAGTATTGTTGGGGCGGAATGACGGCAACACCAAACACCTGTTCAAACTGAGACACTATTTAAAATTCCTTTCCATGCGTAGCTTTAATAATTTGTTTTGCCATAAAAGGAAACAGCTTCATGGTTTGTAGAAACAAAGCTGTAGAAGTAGCGCCACCAAACAATCGCTGTACGGTTCTTCCTACCTGCAAACGCTTCGCAAACTGTTGCTGCCATTGCGTTCCATAGTTCCTCTCCATTTCATTGCGGGTTTGTTTTTGCCGTAAAAACAAATCTATATTTTCAAATGCCAGCAATGAAGAATGCATCGCCATGCTCATCCCATTGCCACAAAGTGGTGTTATCAAACCTGCACCATCACCTAACATCAATACACCATTTTCAACCGTCCTTTTTTTATCGAAACTGATTTGCGAAATCGCTAAGGGTTGCTGATATAAAAAGGTTGCTTTCTCAAAAATGTGGTTTAAGAATGAATTTTGAGACAGCAGTTCTTTCTCCATTTGCGCGATACTGTTGTTGTGCCTTTTGAGATTGCTGGCTGTGGTTAAATAACACAAACAACATTTACCGTCTTCAATGTTTGAAATGCCGCAATAGCCATTTTTGAAATTATGTAAAGCAATAGCATCAGTTGCAAATGGGTAACGAATGTGATATTTGATGCCGATAAAATGGTTAAGTTTGTTAGGCTTTTGCTGCACAAAGCTGCGCTTCCATTGCACATCCAGATTGCTTCGTTTACCCCACGCACCGCAAGCTATTTTTGCTTTGTAATTGGTGTTTGATGCAGTAACAACAAAGCCATCTTTTTTCGTTACATCGGTTACTTTTGTTTTTGTAAGAATTTCTACGCCTCTTGATCTGGCTACTTCAAACAACATGTTATCCAAGGTATAACGACTGATACCAAAACCACCCAAATCCAACGGAAAATCATACGCTTTCCCTCTTGTATCAGATACCATCAGACGATGAATTTGCGGCAATTGCAAAGAAGATAAATCAATTCCCAATCGTTGTAAAAAAGGGGCACTTTCGTTACTGATGTATTCGCCGCACACTTTATGAAACGGATATTCTTCTTTCTCAAATAAAACGGTTTTGTAACCCGCCTCAACGCATTGAATTGACAAGCACAAACCGGCCAACCCGCCGCCGACAATCGCAATATCATATTCTTCTTTATTCAGCATGACGATAAGTAATAAGATAGCGGAACGCCCACTGCCACTGAATTCTGCAAGGTGCAATGTTTGCTTTTGCAAACAACTGTTGCCATTCTTTTTTCACAAATCCACGCTGCACACTTAGGGGCGCATCGTTTTTTACGAGATAGGATTTAGAGAACAATTGTGTGAGTAATTTAATGGAATAATATGCCATTGGATAGCGTTGCAAATCATTAATAAAAAAGCCAATGGTTGAATTGTCTTTCATCCATTGCAGTTGCGTTATCAAATCTTCATTTGTAAAATGATGGCAAAACAAACTTGAAAAAATGATGTGTGGCTTTTCTGTAAAAACAACTTTTCTATAATCGCTCACTATCCATGCTGTGTGCCCTTGCAAAGCGGTTTTTGTTTTGGCAAATTGAATGCACTCTTCCTTTAAATCTATGCCAGTAAACGTTGCTTTGATCTCTTTGTTTTTGCACCATTTTTCTATGGCAACAAGATTATCTCCGCCACCGCAACCAATTTCGCACACATGAACTTGTTTTTGCCCGAAAAGTAATGTTTGCAAGCCTTTCAGCGTTATGCGATGCCCGCCAAGCAGGGTGTTGATGATGTTCAGTTCGCGCATGTTTTGCTGTATGTCAGCAAACGGAATGTTATCTTCATCTAACAACTCTTTTTGATAAGAACGTTGTTGCCACTTCATACAACAGTAGCGGTAAAAGTTTCCATGGTTAAACCCGGGCCAAAGGCAACACCTAACAAGGGAGAAGCCTTTTGGTTTTGTTTCTTTTGTTGAAACATTTCTTTCAAAACGAAAAAGATGGTGGCACTCGACATGTTGCCGTAGTCGTTCAACACACGGCGCGAATGCTGCACCGCTTCTTCAGTTAAGTGCAGTTGCTTTTGTATAGAATCAATAATGCGTTTACCTCCGGGATGAAGGCACCAGTATTCAACATCTTCTGTATTCAAATTGCTTCTTCGTAACGCTTCAGCCACCAATGAAGAAATATCGTGTTCAATCAATTGCGGGACATAACCACTTAAGGTCATCAAAAAGCCTTTGTTACTGATTTCCCACGCCATGTCCTTCTTACCGAAAAACGCAACGTGCGAATGAAAGCCATTGATGTTTGCCAGTGGTGTTTTCTTTTCATCATTGCTGATGACAAGGGCTGCACTACCATCTGCAAACAACAAACTGCTGGCAGCATTATCGGGTGTATAATCTTGCTGAAAGTGAAGCGTGCAAAGCTCTGTAGCCACAATCAATACATTTGAGTTGGGTGTACTGTCGCAAATCATCTTGCTCAGTTTCAATGCGTGAATGCCCGCATAGCAACCCATAAAATTAACTGATGTACGAAAAACATGGGGCGGTAATTTTAAGGCTTCCATCAACTCCAAATCTAAGCCTGGTGCGCTCATGCCGGTGCAGCTTACGGTGATAAGGTGCGTGATGGTAACCTCATTATTGAGTTCATTCAAACAATTTTGTGCGGCCCGCAAACTCAACGGCAGCGCATGTTCTTTGTATAATTTCATTCGAGTATCAAGCGGCGTGGCTTCGCTGCTTTCAACATTAATGAACTGCCATTGCTGTGGCGGCAAACTAAAATCTTTCAATACCGAATACCGTTTTTCAATGCCGCTGTGATGATATAAAAATGAAAGCTTGCGTTTGTCGCTTGCATCCAAATTGTAAGCCTGCTGCATGAACTGCAGAATGTCGGCCTGCTGATGGCACCATTGCGGAACGGCTGTGGCTATGGAAATGATATTAGTCAAGGTAATTAAGTATGAGTAATGTAATAAATGCAAAGTTGGTGCATGTTGCGGCAAGCCAGTTCATGCGCATTGTATAAATAAAGTTAGCGTTTGCTTTATTTTGCCCTACTTTATTTACCCAATAAAAAAAGTAAATGAGCACAGGAATAAAAAAAAGCTGCAAAACCAAAAAATAAGCCGTTTGATTAACACGATAAAAATGGACAAACAACAAGCCAAAAGCAACGGCATACATTGCTGCACACCAAACAAAAGTGCCCCTTATGCCGAGTAAAATGCTCATTGTTTTTACACCATCTTTTTTATCGGCTTCATGCTGATACACTTGCGTGATGGGATAAAATCCACCAATTAAAAAGGTAGCAGCTATGCAAGCCACGATTGGAAAAGTGCTTATCCCGTCTGCTTTTGCGCCTTTGTAAACCATCCAGAAGGTAAGCGCACCCTGATTTAGAATCACTGTTAGATAACCGATGATCGGATATTGTTTTAGCCTTATTTTCCGATAACTGTAAGCTCTTGAAAAAAGAATATAAACAACAATGGCGGCTGTAAAATCAACATTTACAAAAAAGGAAAGAACAAGGGCGGTTATGTCCAAAACAATCGTTGCATAAAACAATTGCCGTGTTGGCTGCATCGGGTTAGCAATGCCACCAATGGGCGTTTCGTCTCTATCCATAAAACTATTGTAGCCATTGCTGGAAGGATATACCAAAAGATGAAGAATAATGAAAATGAGAATGGCTTTGCTAACATCAATCAAAGAAATGGTGCTCAATGCAAACCAATACACCGGCATTAAAAAAAATGAAAACGGCAGGCGAAGCAATTGTATGGTAGAACGATGAAGCATTATACGGCATGAAGATAAGACAAACAAAATGCTTACGTTAATGTAAGAGCAACCAGTTTGTTTTTGCCCTTATTTATCTTCTACAACTCAATGCCGGCGCGCATTGTAAAGCCATGCGGGTTTACATCCAACGCATTGAAAGAATGTTTGTAACCTTTGTAACCCACTTCAACAAACAGGTGAATGTGTTGCGAAACAATAAAGCGCGCTCCTACATTTTCCGACAAATACAAACCCGTTTCCGCTACTGCAAAAGGCTGCGAAGCCGCATTGCTTTTATAATAATGATTGAACGAGATGCCTGCCTCTGTATGAAAGTAAGGTTGAACAATATGTTGGGCATTGAACGTATAAATAGCGCTGAGATAAACCGGCAGCAAATGTAGCCGGGTAAGCCTCCAGCCGTTATCGGGATGTTCCGGAGTGGCGGCATATTGAACACCGATGCCAGCAACCCAATGGTTTGTGAATTGACGATTCACATCAATACTTCCTCCATTAAAATTGGTGCTGTGAGTGCTGTGCAAAAGCTGGTAACTGGCCCGAAATAGTAACGGTTGATGAGCCTTGTTTTGGTTTTGTGCATAAATACTATTGCACAAGTAACTTGTAAAAAAGCCAACTAACAAACAGAGATAGAAAATGCGACGCATAAATATAAACCAATGAATGAGGTTGCAAAATAAAGTGGCGTTACGCAAAATCATCTTCTTTATTTTCAGTTTACCGTTATCTTTAGCCGATATAAACACGATTGTGCAAGCTCTCATTGCTAAATCATCACTCACAAACGTCTGCTATGTTCATCGAATCTTCAAACGCCACTACGGCGGAAGCCACTACAAAAAGCGGTTCTTTATTTGGCATTTCCCTGATTGCAGCGCTGGCCGGATTTATTTTTGGTTTTGATACCGTTGTGATTTCAGGTGCCGATAAACCGATACAGGAACTGTGGCACACATCGCCGTGGTTTCATGGCTTTTTTATTATGTCGATGGCCCTCTGGGGAACCGTTGTAGGAGCTTTATTCGGTGGTTATCCCACTCAAAAATGGGGCAGAAAAAAAGTGCTGATCTGGATAGGAATCTTATTCACTATTTCATCGCTTGGCTCTGCGCTGGCAACGGGTCCGTACCTCTTTTCTTTCTTTCGTTTTATTGGCGGTTTGGGCATTGGCGTTTCATCGGTGGCTGCGCCCACTTATGTTTCCGAAATCTCTACACCTTCATCGCGTGGCAAACTCGGAGCCATGTATCAGTTCAATATTGTGTTTGCTATACTTCTTGCCTATGTCTCCAATTATCTTTTAAAAGGCGTTGGCGGCAGCAACGACTGGCGTTATATGCTGGGCGTAATGGCAATACCTTCGCTCATTTATTCGATGCTTGTTTTTAGCATTCCCGAAAGTCCACGCTGGTTAATAACAGTAGGAAGAGAAGACGAGGCAAAAAAAGTGCTCACGCGATTGGGCATTGTAAATCCAGATGCTGAAATCGCTTCTGTTAAAGCGGGCATTCAACATGAAGACAGTGGCAGGCAGGTTTCATTTTTTAGTAAAAAGCACAGCACCATTTTGTGGCTTGCCTTTTTTGTGGCTTTCTTTAACCAATGGTCGGGCATCAATTTTATTTTGTACTACGCACCACGCATTTTAGAATCGGCAGGTCTTGCGGCAAAAGACTCTTTGCGCAGTGCCATCATTATCGGCGGCACCAACCTCGTATTCACTTTCGTGGGTTTGTATTTGATTGATAAAGTAGGAAGAAAAACACTTCTGATAATTGGTTCTTTCGGTTATATCGTTAGTTTGGCTGCGGTTGCCTGGAGTTTTTACAGTCATGCAAGTGCTGGCGTCCTTACTTTCTTTTTAGCCATGTTTATTGCGTCTCATGCCGTTGGGCAAGGCGCAGTTATCTGGGTGTTTATTTCCGAAATTTTTCCCAATAAAATCCGTGCATTGGGGCAATCGTTTGGTGCCAGCACACATTGGGTTTTCGCGGCGCTCATCACTTTGATTTCGCCCGTTTTTATTGATAGCAAAAACGGTATTTTTAAAGACAATCCTTACCCGATTTTTCTTTTCTTCGCTTTTATGATGGTACTGCAATTGATTTGGGTGCTAACAAAAGTGCCCGAAACCAAAGGCAAAACGCTGGAGCAAATTCAAGAGCAATTGGGAATGAGATAAGAGATTGAATAAGTAAAATTTAAGATTGATCAAAAAAATTTCTCTGGCGCAAGCATCTCGCTTGGCCAGAGAAAAGATGATTCAGCTTCTATCAGGATTGCCTTTTCCTTCGGTAATTAATTTGCGCAGCGATTCGCCAATAAAAAAATTCCAGCCTTTCACGCAACCTTCATAGCATTCTACTTGGGGAACCAAACCAACGTGAGTCAAAGTGATTTGCGTTCCATTTTCATTTTCTGCAATGTCGAAAACAACATCCGTGTTTTTCCATTCAGTTTTGTCGGTAAGCCAGTGCAGATAACAGTCGGTAACATGCCATACAATTTTCTTGTCGGGCGTAAATTCCGTGATTTTAAAAGTTACCGTAGTATCGCCGGGATGATAAGTAAAAACATCATCTAAGCCTTCTGTTTTACCGTCAACGTTTTTGCTCCACCATTCGGTTACTTTACAAATGTCTTTGAATGCTTTGTCGGCTGTAACGTTTGCAGTGATACTGCATGTGTAATTTTCGTTGTTCATTTTTTGTTTGTTTTATTGTTTAATAATGTTTCTAATTTTTTGAGTTTGGTGTCCCAGAATTTATCGAAATAGTCAATCCATTTCTGAAGCTCAGTAAAACCTTCCTGTTTTAAAATGCAATACCTTTCTCTTCCTATATCTGTAATGGAAATAAACTGTGCGTTGTACAATAATTTAATGTGCTTGGAAACTGCAGGCCGGCTCATGTCAAAGTTTTCTGCCAGGGCATTAATGGTTAAACTCTTCTTCGACAGTAGCTGTAAAATTTGCCGCCGGCTCGGGTCGGCAATTACCCCAAACACATCAGGCGTTTGCTGTGCCATAGGTTTTGTTTTTGATTAATTCTTCAATCTTTTTCATGTTCGTCAACCAACCGCCATTCATCGCGGCATAAACAGACAGGTTTTCAATTTCTTTAAAGCCACTGTGATGAAGTGTTAGCTCGGTGCCGTTGTCTTTTGCGGTAAGCGTCCACACAACTATCGAATCAACTGTAAATGTGCCATCTCCCGGACCGCTTTTCCACGAATAAGATAGCTTTTGAAACGGCACAATTTCCAGAACGGTGCAGTGGAAAATGCCATCAATGTCGAGTGACGGAATGGGTTTTGTTTTGAATTGAAAAGGACGCCCGACAACGGGTTCAAAATCGTTTGGCATCAGCCACTGCTCCATCAGTTCGGAATTGGTGATGTACTCCCAAACAGTTTGCAGCGGGTGCGGGAAAAACAGTTGATGCAAAATTTCTTTTTTCATAAATAAGTAACTTTTAAGTTACACGAAGATATAGGTAACTTTTAAGTTACGCAATTTTTTTATTCAATAAAAATAAAAAAATTGCATTTACAACTGTGTAGCTGTAAACAGGCGATGCGCAAAAAAGGCTTTCAGGAAAATTGATTTCGCAAAAGCATTTGTTTCTTTTATGCGGTACAACTTATTTTATAAAATTAAAAGCATCAACCTATAATCATTTTCCTTACTTCATCATATTATTTTAATATTAATTCCACTTCATAACAGGCAGGCTAAACGCATATCTCTATTTTTGCACAAATACAAACTATGGCGTTAAACACGTTTGGCAGGTTGTTCATGCCCAAAAACACCATTTTTTATGAGTTGTTTGAGGAAGTAGGAAAAACGGTGTACAACATGGCACTCATGCTAAAACAAATGGTGTATGAGCCGGAGAAAAAACACCGCACCCAACTGATTTCGCAATTAGAAGATTTAGAGCATCGCAACGACGATACCACGCACCGGATTTTTACCGAATTGAGCCGCAATTTCATCACTCCTTTTGACAGAGAAGATATTCATGCACTTACTTCGGCACTGGACGACATTTGCGATTACATTTATGGTTCAGCCAAAAAAATTAATTTCTACCAGGTAAATCCGGACGATACCGGCATCCGTAAAATGGCAGAGTTGATTGTTGAATCTTCATTAGAAATTAAAACGGCTGTGTTTGAATTGCGTGATATGAAGAACCTGCGGCGCATGACGGAAGCCATGGTGCGCGTTAACAGTATAGAAAACCAGGCAGATGACATTTATGATTTGAACCTTGAGCACCTGTTTGAAAACGAAAACGACATGAAAGCGTTCATTAAAAAACGAGAAGTGTACCAGGCAATGGAAATTGTTACCGATAAATGTGAAGACGCAGCCAACGTAATCGAATCTATCATTGTAAAATACGCTTAGCTTCACATTTTTCATCTACCTGCTAACTACATGACCTTACTTATTGTTATCATTGCCTTAGCTCTTATCTTCGATTACATCAATGGTTTTCACGATTCGGCAAACTCCATTGCTACCATTGTTTCTACCAAAGTATTAACTCCGTTTCAGGCCGTGCTGTGGGCAGCCTTCTGGAACTTTGTTGCTTTTTTTGTTTTTAAAGAACATAAAGTAGCCAACACCGTTGCCAAAACCATTTATCCTGAATATGTTGATTTAGTAGTGATTTTAGCCGGACTGATTGCTGCCATCATCTGGAATTTATTTACCTGGTGGTTTGGCATTCCATCTTCTTCTTCACATACATTGATTGGTGGTTTTATTGGCGCAGCCGTAGCTAAAGTCGGCTCGTTCAGTGTCGTTGTTATGGCAAACCTTACCAAAACGGTATTGTTCATTTTTCTTTCTCCGTTAATCGGGATGATACTCGCTTTTATCTTCACCTTAATCATCGTTTGGATAAGCCGGAAATCCCGACCCTACAAAACCGAACGGTGGTTTAAACGCTTGCAGTTGGTTTCATCGGCGGCGTTTAGTTTGGGGCACGGCGGCAACGATGCCCAAAAAGTAATGGGCTTGATTACGGTTGCAATGGCGTACTACAATACCAACGGTCATGTGCCCCCTGATGTGGTAAAACACATGCCCTATTGGGTTCCTTTGGCTTGTTATACCGCCATTGGTTTAGGAACCATGAGCGGTGGCTGGCGCATTGTAAAAACTATGGGAACACGCATTACCAAAGTAACGCCGCTGGAAGGCGTAGCTGCCGAATCGGCGGCTGCCAGCACTTTGCTGCTTACCGAAGGACTGGGCATTCCGGTGAGCACAACACATACCATTACGGGTGCTATTATTGGAGTAGGCGCCACCAAACGCTTGTCTGCCGTGCGCTGGGGCGTTACCGTGAATTTAATTTGGGCCTGGGTGCTTACTATTCCTGTGAGTGCGGTACTGGCTGCGGTCATATATTTCCTGATCCATTTATTTGTGTAAAACCAAAAGGGAACGAAGGTTTGTTTTTGCCCTTATTTTTATCAATAGGAAATCAATACAAAATACAGTTTTTGGGACGGGCTTTTGCAACTCCGGTGTATCGTCTCTTGCGTCGCACTCTTCAACGTTCTGAAAATAATTGGGCAATTGTCTGAACTGGGATGTATGAGATGAATGGGATATTGATAGAAGGAACAATTGCATTTCAAACTAATCTTCAATCTTACCGATTCAATTTTCAATCCTGAACATCCGTTGAGTCCGTGTCATCCGTGTTCCATATTATGACACTTTCATTCCATCCAATTCTTTTTGCAGCTTAAACATTTCATCGCGCAAACGAGCCGCTTCAATAAAGTCCAGATCGCGCGAAGCTTTCTCCATTTGCTTTTTGGTTTGCTGCACGGCTTTTTCCATTTGCGGAATGGTTTTGTATAACGAGCCTTCTTCGGCAGCTTTTGTTTTTACAATGTCTTCATCGCCCTGGATGGCATACGATTTTTTAGCGTCAAATCCTTTAATATCAAGTACTGAAGTTTGCATCATTACCTGCTCAATGCTTTTCTTCACCGTGCGCGGTGTAATGTTGTGTTCAATATTAAATAGGACTTGTTTTTCGCGGCGGCGCGCCGTTTCATCAATGGTGCGCTGCATACTTTCGGTCATTTTATCAGCATAAAAAATAACCAGTCCATCTACATTACGTGCGGCACGGCCAGCAGTTTGTGTTAACGATCTTTCATTACGCAAGAAGCCTTCTTTATCGGCATCCAAAATGGCAACGAGCGAAACTTCGGGCAAATCCAAACCTTCGCGCAACAGGTTTACACCCACCAGCACATCAATCTCGCCCAAGCGAAGCTGGCGAAGGATTTCAACACGTTCCAACGTATCCACATCGCTGTGAATGTATTTGGATTTAATGTTGATTTTACCCAAATATTTATCCATCTCTTCTGCCATGCGTTTGGTTAATGTTGTTACCAACACGCGGTCGCCTTTGGTAACACGCTTGTCTATTTCATCTAACAAATCATCTATCTGGTTTACGCTGGGCCGCACTTCAATGGGTGGGTCTAACAAGCCCGTTGGTCGCACCACTTGCTCTACTACAACGCCGCCGGTTTTTTCCAATTCATAGTCTCCCGGCGTGGCGCTCACAAAGACTGTTTGATTCATCATGTTTTCAAATTCCGTGAAATTGAGCGGGCGGTTGTCTAATGCGCTGGGCAGGCGAAAGCCATAATCTACCAGCGTTAGTTTGCGGCTTCTGTCGCCGCCATACATACCTGCCACCTGCGGCACCGTTTGATGGCTTTCATCAAGAATGACAAGATAATCTTTTGGAAAATAATCGAGCAAACAGAACGGACGGCTACCCGGTTTTCTTCTGTCGAAAAAGCGGGAATAATTTTCAATGCCATTGCAAAAACCCAGTTCGCGAATCATCTCCAAATCATACTCCACTCGTTCTTTAATCCGCTGTGCTTCTATCAGTTTGCCAATGCTTTTAAAATACTCCACCTGCAGGCGCATTTCGTCCTGAATTTCATACATGATGGATTGCATCATGTCTTTTGGCGCGAGGTATAAATTGGCAGGAAAAATGGCAATGTCATCCAGCGTGTTGATGCGCTTTGCAGTTGCGGTTTCTATTGTTTCAATTTCTTCAATTTCATCGCCAAAAAAAGTGATGCGGCAGCTTTGATCGGCATACGGAAGATTGATGTCAACTGTATCGCCTTTTACACGGAATGTGCCCCTGCTAAACTCGCCCTGGCTACGATTGTACAATGAATTCACCAGCGAATGTAAAAAGCCCTGCCGCGAAATCATCTGGCCTTTAGTGATGCGAATGACACCGGCTTCAAACTCCTGGGGGTTGCCCATACCATAAATGCAACTCACACTGGCAACCACAATAATGTCGCGCCTTCCGGTAAGCAACTGCGATGTGGCTTGCAAGCGCAGCTTATCTAATTCTTCATTGATGTTTAAATCTTTTTCAATGTAGGTATCGCTCACAGGAATGTAAGCTTCCGGCTGATAATAATCGTAATAACTTACAAAATAACCCACCGCATTGTCGGGAAAAAATTGCCGGAACTCGCCATACAATTGCGCCACCAGTGTTTTATTATGCGTTAAAACCAATGTTGGCCGCTGCACATTTTGAATGACATTTGCCATGGTAAACGTTTTACCGCTGCCGGTAACGCCGAGCAAGGTTTGGTATCGCTCACCTTGTAAAATGCCTTCGGTTAATTGTTGTATTGCCGTAGGTTGGTCGCCGCCCGGTTGGTAAGGAGATTGTAACTGAAACTGCATAGCTGCAATTTACAAAATAGCGTTGTAATGGTTTGTTTAAAAATGAAGAAAACAGCATAATATACAATGTTAGATGTGGGTTGTACGATGTTCGCGGAGGTTATGTGCGGATGGTGTTTATGAGTGCGGTAGAGGTTGCTGCTAAGAAGCGGTTTTATTTTTGTTTACTGCAAGTATTATTATCCTTTTATGATTTTGTCTGAACAAATCACGTGGTTGTTTTTATTAGCCATTCCCATTGCGTGCGTGGCATGGACAGTTACGCACGAAGAAGTATTTCGTGAGCCAAGAGAATATTGCACGGAGCAATGCCGCGACGGCAAAACCTTGCTGCGCCGGAAGTTCTTTTATCTCTTTACCTGCGAATATTGCTTCAGCCATTATGTAACCGTTGCATTTTTGTTTCTCACCCATTATACCTTGCTATTTTCTGACTGGCGCGGCTATCTCATTGCAGGCTTCTCATTAGTGTGGATAGCCAATGTATATATGAGCGTCTTCGGCTGGCTGCGGCAGGGCATTGTAAAGGAAAAAACAGAAATTAAGGTGCTGGAAAAAAAGGTGGAAAAGGATGGGCAAGCAGAGGAAAAAATAATAACGGCGATTGGGAAGGAGTGAGGTTGGTAAAAGTCATCAGACACTTAAAAAGTTCTAACAATTCTGTACTTTATTTTGAAAAATGTTTACTGCTTATGAAACCATTTCTCGCTTTTGTTTTTGCCCTTATTTTCTTAAACACGTTCGCACAAAAAACCGATAAAAAGCTGCAAAACCAAATCGAACAAACCATTCAAAACTTTCACGGCAGCATTGGTGTTTATATTCACGATTTAAACAAAAACAAAACGGTTGCCATCAACGCCGATTCCCTCTTTCCAACCGCAAGCACCATCAAAATTCCCATCTTCATCAGCATCATGGATAAGATCAACAAGGGCGAGCTGCAATACCACCAGGAACTGACGTACAGAGATTCCCTGCTGTACAAAGGCGTTGATATCTTAGGTTCATTTAAAGACAGTGAAAAGATTGAACTGAGCAAAGTGATTATGCTCATGCTCACCACCAGCGATAACACAGCAAGCCTGTGGCTGCAAAGCTATGCGGGTGGCGGTTTGCGCATCAATCACATACTCGATAGTTTGGGCATGAAAGCAACGCGTGTAAACAGCAGAACGCCGGGAAGAGAAAAAGCCAGAGATGAATGGGGCTGGGGGCAAACTTCGCCGCGCGAGATGGCGACGCTGATGGAAAAAATTGTGCAAAAACAAATGGTCAGTGATAGCCTGAGCGAACGAATGCTTCGCCTGCTGGGAAGAAATTATTGGGATGAAGAAGCTATTTCGCAAATACCCTCTGATGTATTTGTGGCAGATAAAAATGGTGCCGTAGATGAAAGCCGAAGCGAAGTGATGTTTGTAAATGGCAGAGGCAGGCGTTATGTTTTTTGCATTTATACCAACAATAATAAAGACCAAAGCTGGGAGCCGAACAACGAAGCCTGGGTGCTTACCCGAAAGTTATCAAAGCTGGTGTGGGATTGGTACAAATAAAGTGGTTGTAAACCTTAAGATTTGGCTTCATCTAAAAATTGGATCACCGCCATCAAATCTTCACTTTGGTATTCTTTTAATGCGTTTTGATAGGTTTGAAATATGGCATTTGCCATCGGTGTTTCAATGCCAACACCTTTTGCCAAACGTAAATCTTTTGCATAGTTTTTTACGGTAAAAGCAGGTGTAAAATCGTTACTCAAAATAGAAGGTGTTTTGGCTTTGGTAGTGGCATTGCCGCAGCCTCCTTCGTTTACAATTTCAAGCATTTGCGCCGTATCAATGCCATGACGTTGGGCAAACAAAACGGTTTCTGCCAAGCCTTGCACGTTAAAGCCAACCAATAAATTAATGGCTAATTTGGCAACGCTCGCATTGCCCCAATTGCCTAAGTGCATTACCTTTTTCCCCAAACATTCTAAAATAGGTTTTGCTTTTTCGAACACTTCTTTTTGTCCGCCGCATAAGATGATCAAAGCCGCATCCTCAGCGGGTTTCACGCTGCCTGATACCGGAGCTTCGAGGTAATCAATTCCTTTATCATTGCATTGCGAAGCCAGCCATTTTGATGTCTCTGGTGAAAGCGTGCTGGTATTGATAATAAGGTTTGTTTTTGCCCCTTTTTTTGATAGCAAGCCATCATTGCCAACATAAATTTCTTTTGCCGCGTCATCATCACTTACCATTGTAAACACAACCTCGCATTGATGCATCAATGCAGCAATGCTTTCTGCCGAAGAAGCACCAGCATCCAGCAATGGTTTTTCTTTTTCTTTGGTTCGATTGAATACAGTAAGTGCATAACCGTTCTTCAATACATTTTTACACATCGGAATGCCCATGTTTCCCAAGCCTATCCAGCCAACTGATGCTTTGTTCATACAATTTGTTTTTGTTGATATTTTTTACAGCAGAGAACAAGAGTAAAGGAGATTGGGCAGAGATAATTTTCACTCTGCGTAAACTCTGTTTTCTTCCTTTCTCTGCAGTAAACATTCAATCAAAAATGCAACCGATAATTTTTTAAAATTTAATGCATTAATCCTGCAATCAGGTTGATGGTAAGTGCAACCACAAAGGTGTTCATGAAAAAAGAAATCATCTGGTGTACCAATACAACATGACGAATTTTACGAGAAGTAATTTGCACATCCGATACCTGGAAGGTGCAGCCAATTACGAAAGAAAAGTAAGCAAAGTCAATGTAATCGGGTTCTCCTTTTTGTGGAAATTCGAGCCCTTCGGCATCTTTCGTATTATCGTCGGGAATATCGTCGTAATACATGTGTGCATAATGAAACGTGTAAAGCGTATGCACCATAAACCACGACATGAAGATGCCGCCAATGGAAACAGATAAAAACAAATTGTGTTCTGAATTATCACCTGCTTTGGAAATCATGAGTATTAATACCGTAATAATACTGGCGAATGAAGTAAGCAATACCATGATAAAAACAAACAGCTTGCTGCCATCATCCATCCTCGAATATCTTCTGATTTCACTCACAGGACGGGTGAATAAAATAACCCAGCCAATTACCAGGTACACAAATTCAAACACCAGCCATACCAGTAAAGTTTCAATTAACGGGCTTGGTAATTTATGGATAAAAACAAGAGTGATAGCCGCCACAATAAGGCTTATCAACATGCGATGCAAGGGCTTAAGCCGGAGTAAGGAAAACCTCTTTTTTGATTGCTGATTTGTAAGAACCATACGGAATTGATTGTATAAAAAATTTATGTTTGAAAATAAACAACTCATTCGGACAGGCATAAAAGTAATGGCTGATTGGCTTCTATAATCATATTTTCAATTGCATTGCCAGAATTATTCTTTTTGATTATTAGTTTATTGAATTAGAAGGAATACACGTTAAAAAATAATCAACACGGTCCCTCACACTTGCTTCCACAGTTGTATTGGCTTACCTTCGCGCACTTATGGAAATTCGCAACATCGCAATTATAGCACACGTTGACCATGGAAAAACAACTTTGGTTGACCGTATTCTACATACCACAAAAGTTTTTCGCGACAACCAGGAAACCGGTGAGCTGATTATGGACAGCAACGAACTGGAACGCGAACGTGGCATTACCATTTTTAGTAAAAATGCAGCCGTTACTTATAAGGGCGTAAAAATAAACGTAATTGATACACCGGGCCACAGCGATTTTGGCGGCGAAGTAGAACGCGTTTTAAGAATGGCAGATGGTGTTCTGTTATTGGTTGATGCCTTTGAAGGACCGATGCCACAAACTCGTTTTGTGTTGCAAAAAGCATTGCAGCTCAGCTTGAAACCGATAGTAGTAATTAATAAAGTTGACAAGCCAAACTGCCGCCCTGATGAAGTGCACGATGCCATATTTGAACTCTTTTTCAATTTAGATGCAACTGAAGAGCAGCTTAACTTTCCTACCTTTTATGGTTCGGGAAAAAATGGCTGGTTTAATGATAGCTTAACCCCAACAGAAGACATTATGCCGTTAATGGATGGCATTTTGAAATATGTTCCGGAACCGAAGGTAAACGAAGGTCCTTTGCAAATGCAAATCACTTCGTTGGATTATTCTTCTTTTCTCGGTCGTATTGCCATTGGCAAAGTAAGCCGTGGTTCGATAAAGGAAAACCAGCCTATTGCTTTAATGCAGGCTGAAGGCGTAATAAAGAAAATGCGCATTAAAGAGTTGTACGTGTTTGAAGGCATGGGAAAACGTAAAGTAATAGAGGTTATCGCCGGCGATTTATGTGCCGTTGTAGGTTTGGAAGATTTTAATATTGGAGATACCATTGCCGACCAGGAAAACCCGGAAGCTTTGCCCGTTATTAGTGTGGATGAGCCCACTATGAGCATGTTGTTCAGCATTAACAATTCACCTTTCTTCGGTAGAGATGGCAAGTTTGTAACCTCACGCCATTTGCGCGATAGACTTATGAAAGAAACCGAAAAGAATTTGGCTCTTCGTGTAGAAGATACCGATGGTGCGGATAGTTTCTTAGTGTTTGGGCGTGGTATTCTTCACCTCGGTATTTTAGTAGAAACCATGCGCCGCGAAGGTTATGAATTAACCGTTGGTCAGCCACAGGTTTTAGTAAAATACATTGACGGAAAAAAGAGTGAGCCATACGAAAACTTAGTAGTAGATGTTCCTGCTGAATACAGTGGTAAAGTGATTGATTTGGTAACGCAGCGCAAAGGTGAATTGCAGGTAATGGAAACCAAAGGTGAAATGCAACACTTGGAATTTGAAATACCATCGCGCGGCTTAATTGGTTTGCGCAGCAATATGCTTACCAACACAGCCGGTGAAGCAGTAATGGCGCATCGCTTTGTTGAATACAAGCCCTGGAAAGGACCCATTCCCGGACGTAATAATGGCGTGTTGCTTTCTAAGAACCAGGAAAAAACCACGGGGTATTCAATAGATAAGCTACAGGATCGCGGAACCTTTTTTGTAGATCCGGGCGAAGAGGTTTACACAGGCCAGATCATTGCGGAGCATATTAAGCCAGGCGATTTGATTGTGAATGCAACAGAACCCAAAAAGCTTACGAACCACCGCGCCAGCGGCAGCGATGATGCTTCGCGCATTGCACCTAAAACACTGATGACTTTGGAAGAATGTATGGAATACATTCAGGAAGATGAATGTATAGAAGTAACGCCAAAGAAAATACGGCTGCGCAAAGTGTTACTGGATGAAGATGAAAGAAAACGCACACAAAAAAGTATGAAAACAGAAGCTGTATAATACAATTTCTGAATTGTGATTTTGGATTTATGATGGCTGGAAACCGCAATGGCAAAAGCTTTCAGTAAAGAACTGATACCACCTATACATTAAAAATAGTATAAAAAGGATTGATTTTATTTTTTGTGCAAAACCAAAAGCGGTTGTCTAAATTTTTAAGACAACCGCTTTTGGTTTTATACACTTTTTGTTTTATTGGTTTTATTTACTTGCCCACCAAACTTTAGTATCAAGAGTAGCGCTTTGTTGTGGCTGCGGGTTGGTAAGGATGGCGTTGGTAGGATAAGGCCATCTTTGTGGAATATAATTTACATAAGGGTTTTGCGCAAGCTGCAAAACGGGAAAGCCGGTTCTACGCCAATCATTATACGTTTCCAGACTTAAGAAGTCAGCAACATATTTTTCATCTATAATTTGCTGAACCGCATTTGCCGTTGTGAGTGGTCCGCGCGATGTAATGTAAGCAGCTTTGTCTTCAGCCGATACACCCAGCATATCCATGTGTGCACCAATCGCTGCCTGGTAAATAGGCGTTGCTGCGGCAGCACCGCTTTTATAAAAAGTGGCTTCTGCTGCTATAAACAACTGTTCAGAATAAGTGGCGAGGTAAACCGGTGCGGCCGCACCCGCACTGTTGTTAGGATCTAAAGGCAGGTAACCGCCATAAAAAGTATTAATAACAGAAAAAGAATCTGGATCGGGTGCAGGGTCTGAACCGATAACTCTGCCAGCATAATTGCCGTGTTTACCTTTGGTTGCTATAATCGGCAGCCGTGGGTCTTTTCGTGCCACAAGAGTATCTACAAAAGATGATGACAACACAACACCGCCGGCTCCAGGCAAGGTATTTTCGTACCAGGGATTTTCTGCACCCGGCGTTCCGGGATAAGAAACTGTAGCGTTGTCGTCATTCGATGCGAATCCATTTTTCAGGACAGCCAATACTGAATCAGCCTGAGCAGAGGCAGTGCGACCAGGCGCTGCCGACAGGCGCAGGTAATACCGCGCTTTCAGCATATAAGCAAACTTTGTCCATTTGCCCATATCACCACCATAAATGTAATCGTCTCCTCCGGCAGGTACTGCACTGGCTGGCTGGCTTGCATAATAAATGGCACTGTCGAGCAAATTTTGAATACTGCCATAGATAGATTCCTGAGAATCGTATTTTGGTTTTAGAGTAGATGAAATTTTGAGTGCCTGGCTATAAGGGACATCTCCCCATTCATCCGTGATAATAGCTAAGCTATAAGCCATCAGGGTTTTGCCGATGGCTGCATATTCTACATGACCGGCCGCTTCAGCTTTAATAACCATATTATTCAGGTTATTCAGGATATTTGGATAGAGATAAGAAGTCCAGCTATTGTCCACATCAGCCGGTAGTATATAATATGTTTCAGTACCAGGTGATGGCTGGTTCAACGATAGATACTGCATCCAGTAGGAAAGCGTGGTTCCGTTAAATCCAGCAACCACATTGGTTGAAAGCGTTACTTCAACCGGCGATAGTATCAATCCTTCAGAAACAGACAATGGATTGTTTGGATCTTTGTTTATATCCAAAAACTTTCTGCAATTAACCGCTATTAAGGAGATAGCTGCTAATACAATTATTATTTTTATCTTTTTCATTTGCTGGTAATTTTGAAATTAAAATGTGGCTTTAACACCTACGATAATGTTACTGGTAGTTGGCGTCATAAAGTTGGCAAAGCCTTGCCCGTTACCGCTACCATTTAAGCTTGTTTCAGGGTCAGAACCGCTGTAGTTTTTATGCAAAATGTAATTAGTGCCGGTTACGTTTACCGTAAGCGATTTAACGAACGTTTTCTCTAACAAGGTAGCCCCAAATTTATAACCCAGCGTTATCTGGCGCAACTTCAGGTAAGAAGCATCTTGCAGCGATGTTTCATCAGCAACTGAATAAATATTGCGGTAATAATTCTGGTCGGTTTTAACAGCAATGGTGTTTTGTTTTCCCGTACTTTCTATTATGCCATCGAACACTTTAGTGCCATCGCGGTTTTCAGTAATTTTCGAAGTACCGTAAAAATCGAGATAATGACCATCTAGGTTTAAGATTTGTCCACCATGTTTCATGTCTAACACAAACGAAAACACAATATTTTTGAATGTTATATCGCTAGTTAAACCGCCCAGCCATTTGGGGCTTGCATTGCCAATAATAGTGTTATCCTCACTAACCTGGGGATAACCGCTATCGTCTAACAACAGCCTGCCGGTGGAATCTCTTTTAAAGTGATTGCCGTAAATTACACCATAAGGTTTATTGGCAAATGCAAAAATGCCCGGATGAGTAAAGCCGGCAAACTGTAAGTAGTTAATACCAGGCGCTAATGCCAACACATCGTTTTTGATTTTGGTGAAGTTCACTTCTATGTTCCAGTTGAAGTTTTTGGTTTTAACAGGGGTAAGCCCTAACGTAACTTCTATGCCCCGGTTGCGAATGCTTCCGGCATTTAGCGAGGCGGCATTAAAACCCGTAGAAGCATCTAAGGGTACACCTGGCGTTAACAGGTTCGTGCTCTTTTTATTAAAATAAGAAACATCAAGAGAAATGCGGTTTTGCAGCCATCTCGTTTCCAATCCAACTTCAACTTCATTTACCGATTCGTTTTTTAAAGGATAGCCATAAGTGGTAGTTAACAAGTAGCCATTCTGGCCGTTGAATGGAAAGGTAACATTTCCAATGCCTGCATGATAATACGGATTGGTGAGCGAATAAGGAGCTACATTATCGTTGCCTACTGCTGAGTAAGACGCTCTCACCTTTCCAAAATTCAGCACTTTATTATTATTCATTCCCAAAGCTTCGGTGAAAATAAAGCCTGCGCTTGCTGAACCGTAAGGATAAAATTGATTATTAACTGATAAAACAGAAGAACCATCATACCGGCCGGTGAATGCCAATGTGAGCATTCTTTTGTATTCAATGTTCAATTGCGCATAAAAACCAATCTTGCGGGTTTTATAGTAATTGTAACTCGATGTTACATTGGTGGCGTTTGAAATGTTGTAAAAGCTGGGTATGCTCAAGCCTACGCCTTGTACATAATTGTTGTCGTTGTAATTGGTAAGAATATTATTACCTATCAGCAAATCGCCAAATAAATCTTTATTAACATTCGCTCTTGCATCTACAATAATGTCATTATTAAACTGCTGGTAAGAAAGCTGTCTTTTATAGACCCTACCTGTAGGGTATGAGCCGATGGTATTTACATTTTCATGATAATTCAAAGGGTTAAAATACATATCGCCACCCAACCGCTCGGTAACGGTGAGCCATGAAAGAGGCGAATAGGTTAAGTTGAATACCGGCAAAATGCGATCAACTTTATCGGTTAATCCGGTGTTGTTTAATAGCCAATAGGGATTGTTACGTGCTGCACGATATACCCGCTGTGTACCATCGGGGTTCTCATAAGGAAGTGGATTCCATGAAATGGGTGCGGAAAGCACCGTCCAGAGAGGAGCTTCCAGGCTATTGCCATCCAATGTTCTGTTATTATCGGAATGAATGTAGTTAAACTGCGTAGTCAAATTGATTTTGTTGCTGAACTTTGTATTGTATTTGGCAAAAAATGAATTTCTGATATAGTTGGTAGTTGGTACAATGCCATCGTTTCGCAAGAATGAATACGACACCACATAATTGGAGCGGTCGGTAGCGCCAGAGACACTAATGTTATTATCGGTTGTATGCCCTTGCCTAAAATATTCCTTTAACTGGTTATGTTTGGGAACTGGTTTTCCATCTACTCTTAACGTATCAATCAACGGCCCCCAGGAAGCAGAAGTTAGCTGACCTGCATTTCCATTGATATATTTTCCGTTTAAACCTTGTGCCCATTTGTCCTGCAATTCAGGATACAAAGGCGTAGAAAATGTATAGCTGCTGCTAAACGAAACCGTTGGCTTGCCTACTTTACCACTGTTCAAACCATTTTTGGTGGTAATCAAAACCACGCCTCTTGATGCGCTGGAACCGTATAAAGCAGTAGCTGCAGAACCTTTCAAAATGGTAACGCTTTCCACAATGTTGGGGTCAATATCAATACCTCGGTTGGCGGTACCGCCAGCACCCAAGGGACCATCAGGGTTGCCAGCTTCGCCATTGTCAATGGGAACACCATCTACCACAAACAAAGCCGTATTATCACCAAACAAAGAGGCATTGCCTCGTATTACGATCTGTGCCGAACTGCCGGGTTGGCCGCTGGAGTTGGTAATTTGAACACCGGCTACTTTGCCAGATAAGCCGTTTACAATATTGTCCTGCTTCGCATCTACCAGTGCGGTGCCTTTTACTTCCTGCGTTGCATAGGTAAGCATGCGCTTCTCTCTCTTCACACCCAAAGCGGTTACTACTACTTCGGTTAAGCTTTTGTTTTCGGTAGCCAATACAATGGCAAGGTTGCCGCCTTTGGCGGATGCCTCCTGAGTGGCATAACCAACGGACGAAAACACCAGCACATCTTCAGGGTTGGCAGAAATAGAAAAACTGCCTTGCGCATTGGTTGTGGTTCCCCGCCGGGTCCCTTTTACTAAAACGCTTACGTCCGACAGAGCTGTGCCTTTGCTGTCGGTAACGGTTCCTTTTACGAGATTGTTCTGGGCTTGTAAGGAAGACATCAATAAGCCCAATACTGCTGTCAGAAGACAGGTGAGTAGTTGCTTTCTCATGTGTAATTAATTTTGATATGATACGAAATGTTAGCGGTATCGCTCCAGTAATAAAATGACAATTATTTACCGGGCGATTTCGAGCGAAAGATAAAGCATTCAGTTTTTCTTAACAAAAAAATGCTATCTATATATGACAAGTGATAACTTATAAACGCTGCCTTTTCTCCCTGTTCATTTTCCTTTACTTTGCGCTGCTAATTATTGCATCGCTTATATGGTTCAGAAATTATTCTCTGTTTATACAAATCCCGAAGAAAGCCATCCGCTTCATATAGAAATCGGCGCAGCTCATCTTACCTGTTGGTGTACAGGTAACGATGGCGATTTTACGGCGCTCGAATATTTTACCTTTACTTACGATAACACGGAAGGGGGTTTTGTAGATGTTTTTCGCGAGTTGAAACGGCGTTCTATTTTATTAAGCCATCCGTTTCCGTCGCAGGAAATTGTATGGGAGAACGCCAGTTTTATGTGCATTCCCAACAGCAGGTTTGTTGAACAAAATGCAGCTACTTATTTGAGTTTGGTAAACAGTCAGAGTTTTCAATCAGCGCCAATGTATCAATTATTACACGATTATACGTTTGCTTTCACCGCCGATTCTATTCTTCATAAAATTATCACCCAACAAATTCCTGGCGCATCGCATTCACATAAAGTGTACACTCTGTTGCAACAAAATAAGGGCAAAAACAATAGTTTGTTTTTGCAGTTTTATCAGTCGCATTTTATTGTAATGGCTTTGCAGAACGAGGTGTTGCAACTGGCAACGGTGTATCGCTTTGCTACGCCGCACGAAGCCGTTTATCACATCTTAAACACGCTTGATAATTTAGGAATGAGCCGGGAAAGTACTTCGGTTTTTCTTTCGGGTTTTATTGATGAAACATCGGCTTTGTACAAAGAAATTTATTTGTACGTCAGCAATATTCAGTTTACAAAAAAGGGCAAAATCAATAACGAATATCCGGCGCATTATTTTACCACGTATCACTTGCCCACAACATGAGAATCATTTCCGGCTCTTTGGGTGGAAGGCGAATCAATCCGCCGGCAAACATGCCCAACACGCGCCCTACAACCGACATTGCGAAAGAAGGTTTGTTCAATATTTTACAAAACCGAATGAGTTTTGATGGCATTGCGGCGCTTGATTTGTTTGGCGGTACAGGCAGCATCTCTTTCGAACTGGCATCGCGCGGCGCGGCGTCACTTACCATTATTGAGCGCGATAAGGAGATGTTTCAATTCATCAAGAAAAATATTGACCTTTTAAAAATTGAAAATGCAACCGTACTAATGATGGATGTGTTTCAATACCTCGCTACCTGCACCACAAAGTTCAATTTCATTTTCGCAGGTCCGCCATACGCGTTAACCACCATTGATGAATTGCCAAGGCAGGTTATAACCAGACAACTCTTGTTGCCCAATGGTTTTTTTGTGTTGGAACACACGCCACGCAATAACTATGAAAGCTTTGCCAGCTTTCAGTTTCAGCGCAATTATGGAACTACGGTGTTTTCGTTTTTTCAATAGTTTATACTGAAAGAACCGGGCTTTGAAACACATAGAAACATAAGAAGTACACACATAGGAAATGCTATGTGAAACCTATGTTCCTATGATTCTATGTGTTTCAAGTACAGTTGTTTTTGCTTAAAAAATTCATTTTTATGCAACCTATTTTTATCACTGGTATTGGAACAGGAATTGGTAAAACGATAGCGTCGGCAATTGTTGTAGAAGCTTTGGACGCAGCCTATTGGAAGCCGGTGCAAGCTGGTTTTGATGAAGGAACAGATGCGGCAACAGTAAAGGATTTGGTATCCAATACCAACACATTCATTTATCCCGAAGTTTATAAGTTAAAGCTACCTGCATCACCGCACATTGCAGCAAGAGAGGAAGGAATCAGGATTAATTTAGATGCAATTGAAAAATATTATTCTCAATTAATCATTAATGATAACCCATTTACAATAATAGAAGGTGCGGGCGGTTTGTTGGTGCCGCTGAATGAAACTCAATTTGTGATTGATCTTATCAAAAAGCTGCAAGCCAAAGTAATATTGGTGAGCCGAAATTATTTGGGCAGCATCAATCATTCTTTATTAACGGCAAGCGTTTGCAAAGCGGCCAATATTGATGTGCTGGGCTGGATATTCAATGATATTTACATGAACTATGAAGATGAAATTGTTGCCTGGAGCGGCTATCCAAAAATTGCATCGCTGCCATTGGTTGAGAAGATAAACAAAGAGTTTGTACAACAACAGGCGATGATAGTAAGAGAATTGTTGTTAAAACATTTGCCATAAGTTTTAAAGTTTGTTTTTGCAAAAGAATTATGTTATCGGCAGAATAAAAGGATATGACAAAAAAAGAACTGCGCATCAAATACAAAGCAAAGCGACTGGCATTACCTGAAAAAGAAAAGATAAAGCTGGATAATTTGCTTTTGATACAATTTCAAAAGTTATCGTTTGAAAACGTGCAGATTTTGCTGTCTTACGAGCCGATGCCACACACCGCCGAACCGCTAACACATTTGTTTTCGCGCTATTTACAACATCTCATTCCTAACTTACAAATCGCTTATCCAAAAACCGATTTTATCAACCATTCTATGCAAGCTATTGCTGTTGATGAAGACACTGAATTTAGGATGAATGAATTTCAAATTAACGAGCCTGTTGGTGATGACATTGTTGAACCGCAGGACATTGATTTGATATTTGTGCCCCTGTTGATTTGTGATACCAATGGTTACCGGGTAGGCTATGGCAAAGGTTTTTACGATCGTTACTTACAGCAGTGCCGCGAAGATGTTATCAAAATAAGTTTTAGTTACTTTGAGCCGGTTGATAAAATTGATGATGTACACGAACAGGATGTGCCCATCAATTATTGCATCACGCCGCACCACATCTATGAATTTTAATGCTTTCTTTTTGCGCTCTTTTCGCGTTTTGCTTTTGCCGTTTGCTTTGTTGTACGGATTGATTATCACCATCCGAAACTGGTTGTTTGATAAGAGAATTATCAAATCGGCAACGTTTAATTTTCCTCTTATTTGTGTAGGCAATCTTTCCGTTGGCGGAACCGGCAAAAGCCCAATGGTAGAATATTTAATTGAGACACTAAAAGACGATTATCGGGTTGCTACATTAAGCCGTGGATACAAGCGCAAAACCAAAGGTTACGCACTTGCAAATGAAACCACAACGGCTTTGGAAATTGGTGATGAACCCATGCAGTTTCATACCAAGTTTCCGCAGGTTGCAGTGGCAGTTGGTGAAGAACGATTGGTTGCCATTCCGCAATTGTTGCATGATAAGCCTGATACAGATGTTATTATTTTAGACGACGCATTTCAACACCGCTATGTAAATGCAGGGTTGAATATTTTATTAACCGATTGCAGCAACTTGTTTTATAACGATTGGTTTTTGCCAACCGGCGATTTGCGCGACCAACGCAAATCGTACAAGCGGGCACAAATCATTGTAGTTACCAAGTGCCCCTTTGATATGAACGAAAAGGAAAAAAACAGCATTGCAGAAAGCATTCATCTTATGCCAAAGCAACATCTTTTTTTTACTTCGTTGCAGTACGGAAAGCCATATCATATTCTTACGAAAGAAACAATCCTGCTCACGTCAAACACAAGCGTACTGCTGGTTTGCGGCATTGCCAATCCCAAAGCCATTAAAGAAATACTTAGCAGAATGTACCGCTACTTACGATGAACTGCTGTATAGCGATCACCATATTTTTACGATAGATGATTTGAAAAAAATAAAACAGGAATTTGAAGAAATAAAAAGCAGCCATAAGCTTATTCTTACCACCGAAAAAGATGCTGTACGGTTGCACAAATTTCATGAGCAATTGCAAAACGTACCACTTTTTGTTTTGCCCATAAAACCAAAGTTTTTGTTTAGCGAAGAAGAGAAATTTAATGGGTTGGTGAGGAATTTCATTAATGGTTTCTAAACCAGGATTCTGAAGGATTTTTTGGAGTAGGAAGATTAGTTCTTTTTACAAACATGATGAACAGAAAATGTGGTAAAACAAAACCGCAGAGAACAAGAGTGAAAGAGTTTTCGTTGAGTTTGTTTTATTTCTGCGAAAACTCCTGTTTCTTCTTTCTCTGCGGTAAAATTTTTTAAGGCAAAACCAAATCTGCCCAATCAGAACAATCGCATAAAATCATGGTTAAAACTTCCATCTTACAAAAGCTTCCATGGCTTCATAGTTTGCCAGTCCCAGCTTGTCATAAATCTTTGCGGTTTCACGGTTGCGTTCAGCGGCGCGTACCCAAAATTCGCGCGAATCATCGCCCGGAAACACAGGCGTATCTTTTTGTGATTGATGCTTAAAAATGGCATTGCGTTTTCTAATCACTTCCTGCGGCGAGAGTGGCACCGCCATTTCAATTTCATAAAGCTCAAACTCATGCCATGCACCGCGATACATCCACACCCAACAATCTTTCACCCACTCTTCTCCGCTGCTGCGCAATTGTGTAAGGGCTTCTATAATGATGCGAAAACAAACAATGTGCGTGCCGTGCGGGTCGGCAAAATCGCCTGCAGTAAACACCTGCTGCGGTTTTACATGTTGCAACAATTCTTTGGTTAAATCAACGTCCAACTGGCTTACCGGGTTCTTTTTAGTTTTGCCGGTTTCGTAAAACGGAAGCGCCATAAAATGAATGTGATCATCAGGTAAGCCTGCATAACGCGCGCCGGCAATGGCTTCGGTTTTGCGAATCAAACCCTTGGCGGTGCGGATGGGGGCGATGTCAACTTCATTCGGTTTCTTTTTCCCCATAAAATCGCGCATCTCTTTATATACATCATCCAAATGGCCGCACTCTTTACTCATGTTTTTATTGAAGTCAATGGCAAACTCAATGTAGCGCAGTACATCATCATCCCAAACCGCTGTGTTGCCTGAGGTTTGATACGCCACATGCACATCGTGGTGCTGATCAACCAAACGAATAAAAGTGCCACCCATCGAAATCACATCATCATCGGGATGTGGCGAGAAAATAATCACTCTTTTTTTAGCAGGCTCTGAGCGTTCAGGACGGTTGGTATCATCGGTGTTGGGTTTGCCGCCAGGCCAGCCGGTAATGGTGTGCTGCATTTTATTAAACACACTCATGTTGATGTTATAAGCCGGTCCTTTTTGCGTAACCAACTGGCTCATGCCATTGTTGTTATAATCTTCGTCAGTAAGTTTTAAAATGGGTTTGTCTTCTTTAAACGATAACCAAATCACCGCTTTTTTAATTAGCTTGTCTGTCCACTGGCAATCTTTTACCAGCCATGGTGTATCGAAGCGTGTAAGCTCACTTGCTGCATCGGTGTCTAATACAAATTCTATCTTATCAGACAATTGTAAATAAGTAGCCGGAACACGTGATGTAATTTCGCCTTCCACTGCTTTTTTAAGGATGGTAGCTTTGTTTTTGCTCCATGCCATCAGGATGATTTCGCGGGCTTTTAGAATCGTGCCGATGCCCATCGTAATGGCTTTGTAAGGCACGTTTTCTTTTGCACCAAAATCGCGCGATGCATCACGGCGGGTAAGGTCGGCAAGCGTTACCAATCGCGTTCCTGAATTGGGCGCTGAGCCAGGCTCGTTGAAGCCGATATGACCTGTACGACCAATGCCTAATAGTTGCAAATCCAAACCGCCCAGCGCTTCTATTTTCTTTTCATAATCAAGGCAAAATTCGGTAATATCTTTTTGCGCCAGGGTGCCATCGGGAATATAAATGTTAGCTCTGTCAATATTGATATGATTGAACAAATGCTCGTTCATAAACTTCACATAGCTCTGCCTTGCATCGGGCTGCATCGGATAGTATTCATCGAGGTTGAAGGTGATGACGTTAGCAAAGCTTAGGTCTTCTTCCTTGTGCATTCGCACCAGTTCCTGATACACATTAACAGGCGTATCGCCGGTAGCTAAACCCAATACAGCAGCTTCGCCTCGATGTTGTTTAGAAGTAATAATAGCTGCAATGCGCCGCGCCACTTCTATCGAGGCTGCGTGGCGGTTTGGATATACGGAAACGGGCAGTTTTTCAAAGCGCGTTTCTTCCAGTAAGTTTAATCTTGCCATAAGTTCAATAAAAATAAAAGTTTATTGTAAGTGTACGAGCCAGTTTTCGGGAACAGGGCAATGCGTCCGGCTTTCTTTTCTACCATGCATTCAAACAAAAATAAAAACTTCCTGTGGTTTAAGCGGCTTGCAAACAAGCGGTACTTCTGTTTGGTAAAAAAATGACAAGCATTTGTAAAATATAGACTGACATTGCACTTCCGTTGACTGCAACTGAAAGCCAACCCATCAAAATTGTAACCATCAGCAAACAAAAATCTCCACGGTTTTTGTTTTACTTCTTTTTCTTCTTCGAAGATTTTGCATGTTTATTAAAAGCAAGGCACAGATTCATCCAATAGAGCAACTCGCTGTTGTTCTTCACCGCGTCTTCGTCAACCAGAACATAACCTTTGTATTCGCGCCCTTTCATTATCATGGTGCGACAGCCTTTTTTCTCAACCAGCTCTTCCTGTATGGCAGGATCAATGCGGCACATCATGCTATCATCGCCCACACTAATGCAAAGCTTATCATCTACCATAAAAGCAGTGCCCCGAAACATATTTTTCTCCGTTACGTTTGGTGTGTTTGCCAGTGCTTCTCTTATTCTGTTGGCAAACGGAATATTGTGTGCCATAGCTTTTGTTTTTGCATGAAAAATAAATAAATCTTTTTACGCAAACGATAATGAATTGCCCGCCGGAATGTGTGTTACCGGAATGGCGGGCACATTTTGTTGCAGCCAGCTTTTCATCCATTCCGAGCCGCCTTCTTCGCTGGCAATATGCCCCAGTACAACGAGCGAAATGTTGTCGCCTTTTGCCCTTGCATCGCGCACGTATTCTGCTGTTTCCCATTCCGAAATTTCACCGCACATCAACACATCCGGTTTGTATTGGCTTAGTCCTGTAATTTGTTTTGTACCACCTACCGAGCCGGGCATCAACAATATTTTTTTGCAATGTTGAGATAAGTTGCCAATGTACCGCAGCGTTGAAATGTTCAGTTTTGTTTTTGCCTCATTTATCAATTGCTGAAGGCTTATTACTGGTATCGCTACCATGTTATCTTTTGTACCGCTGTCATATTGTTTCCAGCCCAATTGCGCCAGCACGCCTTCACGCACGCCATCTTGTTGCAAACTATGAATAGAATCGTGGTTGCGCCACACAGCAATGTTGTGTTGCTGCAATAAATCTTTTTTATATTGATACACATCATCGTTTTGCAGCCAGCTTACATCATCAGCATGGTTATAGAAAGTAGGCTCATGTGCAATGATGAAATTGGCTTTCATTGCAGCCGCCTTTTTTATCACATCAACCGTAGCAAACATGGTGGTAACAATGCCGGTTACAACTGTGTCGCGGCTTCCGGCCTTCAATGTGTCAACTGTGTTGGGAATGGGTGAAGGAACTTGCTTCATAAACAAATCCATAATCTCTCCAACAGTGATAGTTTGTTTTTGTGCTAAAAAACTTTTCGCTTCACTCATCACGGGTATTGATAAAACGGCAACACTTCCCACCGTTTTGGATAGTGTGTTGAGGAACGTTCTTCTTTCCATTTTTGTTTTTGTTGATTTTTATTTAAATGAATTTTCTACCGCAGAGAATAAGAGTTTGCAGAGTTTACGCAGAGCAAATAAACTCTCTGCGATGAAATTTATAGTATTAATACAACTGTTCCGGTAACAATCAAGCCCGCACCCACAGCGGTTTTCAGCGTGAGCTGTTCGCCCAAAAACAAAACAGCTAACACAATGGCAATGGCAACACTTAGCTTATCAACCGGCGCTACCTGCGATACCTTTCCCAACTGCAAGGCTTTGAAATAAAATATCCATGATAAACCCGTTGCAATACCTGATAATAGTAAAAACAAAAGGTTTTGTTTGGTTAACGAACCTGTAGTAGCAATGCCGCCACGGAAGATGGCAATTGCCCAGGCAAGCACCAATATTACGCTGGTACGAATAGCCGTTGCCAGATCGGTATCCACCCCTTTAATTCCAATCTTGGCGAAGATGGCTGTGAGCGCCGCAAAAAGGGCCGAAAGCAAAGCATATATCCACCACATAATTCTCTTTTTATAAAAGTAAAGATGCTAAATATTTCTTCCCCTTTATTTTTGCAGCACAACGATTATTTATGAACGAAACATTTGTAAGCCGTATTCAAAATGAATTGACGGAAATTGAAGGAGCTGGATTGTTTAAGCGGGAAAGAATCATTACCAGCGAACAAGGGCCGGAGATAGAGGTGAATGGCAAAACAGTATTGAATTTTTGTGCCAACAATTATCTCGGTTTATCATCTCACCCAAAAGTAATAGAAGCTGCACACGAAGCAATTAACACGCATGGCTATGGCATGAGCAGCGTACGGTTTATCTGCGGCACGCAGGATATTCATAAAGAATTAGAACACCGCATCTCGCAGTTTCTCGGAACAGAAGATACCATTTTGTATGCCGCTTGTTTTGATGCGAACGGTGGTGTGTTTGAGCCGCTTTTTAACGAGCAGGACGCTATCATTTCTGATGCTTTAAATCATGCGTCAATTATAGATGGCGTAAGGCTTTGCAAGGCGCAGCGTTACCGCTACGAACACAACAGCATGGAAGACCTGGAAGATAAACTAAAGCAAACGCAAACCCTGCGCAGTCGCATCATTGTTACCGATGGTTCGTTTAGTATGGATGGCACCATCGCACAGTTGGATAAGATAGTAGAGCTGGCTGAAAAATACAATGCCATTGTTATGATTGATGAATGCCATAGCTCGGGTTTTTTGGGCAAAACTGGAAGAGGCACGCATGAATACCGTGGCGTGATGGGAAAGATTGACATCATTACCGGAACGCTTGGTAAAGCCTTGGGCGGTGCGAGTGGCGGCTTTACTTCGGGACGAAAAGAAATCATTGAATTGCTCCGGCAAAGAAGCCGTCCGTATTTGTTTTCCAACACCGTTGCACCCAGCATTGTCGGCGCTTCTATTGCAGTGCTGGAGATGCTTACAGAAACTACAGAGCTAAGAGATAAATTAGAGTACAACACAAAATATTTTAGAAGTAAAATGAGGGAAGCCGGCTTTGATATTAAGCCCGGCGATCATCCCATTGTACCCATCATGTTGTACGATGCTGTAGTGGCGCAAAATTTTGCTGCGAAGCTGCTGGAGGAAGGCATTTATGTAATTGGTTTTTTCTATCCTGTGGTGGCGAAAGGCATGGCGCGCATTCGTGTACAATTGAGCGCCGCGCACGAACAACATCATTTAGACAAAGCCATTGCAGCCTTTACAAAAGTGAGTAAAGAATTGAACCTCACCCCAACCCCTCTCCACAAGTAGAGAGGGGCTTACGATGATTGAATTTATATACACTAAATTTTGTAGAGGTGTAATAATTTTTGTTAACCAAAGAGGTATTAAAAAGATAGGTCTAAGAAGCTTTGATTTTATCTAAAACAGCAAAACACTCTTCACAGTAAACCAAACTTGCCATTTGTGAAATAGCCCCTCTCCACTTGTGGAGAGGGGTTGGGGTGAGGTTTTACTTCAAAATTTCCTTAATTGCCTTCACTGAATCTAAGTGCATTTGTAGCATTGGTATGTTTTGCGTTGCAAAACCTTTTACAGCCAGATCTTGTAATTTTTTGCTCGCATCAGTAAACTCTTCAATGTCTTCTTTGTGGTCGCTTTCCATCAAGCCCATATAATCTTTATCAAACTCTTTTCCGCTTTTCTTACTCAGTTCATCATAATGTTTTTGAGCGTCGTTTGATAAGCTTTGCGGAATGGCAATGCCTTTTTGCTGCGCAATGGTTTTCAATTCGTCATTGCCTTTGGTGTGGTCGCGAATCATCATCAAACCAAAATCTTTTACGCGCTGGCTCGCTGCTTTTTGTTGCGCCAGTTGCCCCAACTGCACTTCCAGCATTCCGCCACTGGCAGCTTTGGTCAAAAAATCAGAAGCATCAGTGTTGGTATGCGGTGTACTGTCGTTTTGTGCACGCGCGCTGTCCACACTGTCTTGTTTGTTGTTTCCGTTGCTGCCGCAGGCTTGTGTAAGCAAAACAACAGCAGCAAGGCTGGCAGCACAAAGTATTTGTTTCATAGTTTTTTGATGATTGAAACAAATGGCACGCCATAAGAAGAAGATAAAAAATTAAGCCCCATTTGTTTTTACACAAAAATGAAACGCTTCTGCTTCTTAGCAATAGCTGCGAAAGTTTTACGGCAAAAACAAACGCCTGCTGAAATCATCAACAGGCGTTTCTTCTTATACGTTCTACTAAACCTTACTTTTTATCTTTTGTCCGGAAATTTGGGACACATTTCCACGTGCTATTGGATTCAATTTTTTTGTTCGATTACTGCATCAAAAAACGAGACACAAACGACGGCATGCAAAACCGCATCATCAATCTTACCAATGGTTTTAATACCACGCTTAACACTCGTGTTGATGCCCATTGAAATGAAAATAAAAGCGCTGATAACAGCGAAGAGGTTACAAGTTCTGTTTTCATGATTGGATTCTTTTTATTGTTTTTGAATGAGAGTGTAAATTACACAACACTACCATATCCAAACAACAGAGAAACCAATTTTAAGCAGGTTCTAATTTGTTTTTAATCCAATTTTAATGTTGCAGTAAGGCGGAATTTTATAAAGAGGATGACCACCAACAGCAAAAAAAGGGCAAAAACAAAAGCAAGCGTCAAGAACGAATTATCTTCCTCTCCACGAACCTGGCATCCAATACCAGCCTCTGCGTGTTCTTATCCATCTGCCCGGAACCCACATCCAGCCTGGGCGCGGCGCTATCCAATAACCCGGGCGATACACATAATGCCTGCCGCGCCGCACCCATTCGCCATCTATCCAAATGTAGTTGGAGCGTGGTGCTACAGGGCGTGGCATTGCTCTTGCCTGTGGCTGAACGTCAACATAAATGTGTTGTGCATGTGTGGCTTCCGAAAAGCCAAAAGCCAACACAAATAGTACTGCGCATTTAACAATCAGTTGGTTCATAAAAACTATTTTTGTTGTTTGTCAATCAACCTTGTGATGGTTTGCAACCTTATTGGTTTAATAATATAAATACAAGCAATATACAGAATTCTTAGCTGATGAAAAACTGAACAAAAACAAACCTCGTTATGATACAAAATCATGAAATAGATTACAAAATTGTGGGCGAAGAAATGCAGTATGTGGAGATAGAACTTGACCCGCAGGAAACCGCTGTTGCCGAAAGCGGAGCGTTTTTAATGATGGATGATGGCATACAAATGCAAACCATTTTTGGCGATGGCAGCACGCAGCAAAGTGGTGGCATTTTTAATAAATTGTTGAATGCGGGCAGGCGCGTATTGGTAGGCGAAAGTTTGTTTATGACGGCTTTTACCAATGTGGGTTATGGCAAGAAGCATGTGAGCTTTGCCGCGCCTTATGCCGGTAAAATTATTCCTCTCAATTTGCAGCAATTAGGCGGTACTGTTATTTGCCAGAAAGATGCGTTTTTGTGCGCGGCAAAAGGCGTTAGCATCAGCATTGCTTTTCAGCGAAAATTAGGCACCGGCTTGTTTGGCGGCGAAGGTTTTATTATGGAAAAATTAGTGGGCGATGGCATGGCGTTTATGCACGCCGGTGGTCATGTGTTTCAAAAAGATCTCGCTGCGGGGGAACTCTTAAAAATTGATACGGGCTGCCTCGTAGGTTATACAGCTACGGTTGATTACGATATTCAGTTTATTGGCGGCATCCGCAATTCATTTTTTGGTGGCGAAGGTTTGTTTTTTGCCACGCTTCGCGGTCCTGGAATCATTTGGATTCAAACGCTGCCTGTGAGCCGTTTAGCACATCGCATCCTGATGTATGGCACCACGCAACGCAAAGAAGAAGGCAGCATTTTAGGAACATTAGGCAACATGATTGACGGAGACAGCTATTAGTATTTTTGATTGAATAAGGTTAGCGGTTAATTGATGTTTCTACAATTAACCATTAATAAGTAACCATTAAAAACAAACTCTTTCTTGAGCATAAAAAGTTTAGCAGGACAAACGGTCTGGTATGGCGTCAGCAGCATTGCGGCGCGGTTTATCAATTATCTTTTGGCTCCCATCATCACTTACTCTTCTATCATCAGTGTGGCTAATTATGGAAGAATGAATTCTGTTTACGCCATGTTGCCGCTAATGAATGTGCTGTTTACTTACGGCATGGAAACGGCTTATTTTCGGTTCATTCAAAATAAAACGATTGCCGACAAGGTTAATAATACCACTTCCATTAGTTTATTAATCAGCACAATTGTATTAAGCGTTTTGCTTTGGTTCAGTCAATCCCTTTTGGTAAACATTTCTTCGCAACAAGCGTTTCCGCATCTCATTACACTAAGCGTTTTTATCATTGGGTTCGATGCCTTGAGCGCCATTCCGTTTGCGCGTTTGCGCAATGAAGGTAAGCCACGCTTGTATGCACTGATAAAAGTGTTTGGTATTTTAATTAACGTTGGTCTTACTATTTTCTTTATTAAATATTGCCCTTACGAGTACAAAAAAACAGGCGGCAATTCGTGGATTGTTTTGTTTTATCAGCCCAATAAAAATCCTATTGAATATGTGTTGTATGCCAACATTGCGCAGTCGGCTTTTACGTTGTTATTGTTGATAAAATGGCTGGTGCCAAAACGTTTTTCTTTTGATGTGGCAATATGGAAAGAGATGATTGTTTACGCGCTGCCCATGATGATAGCCGGTTTGGGTTACACCGTAAATGAAACCTTTGACCGGTTGATGCTCGGTTGGTGGTTGCCGCCGCAAATTGCGCAGCAACAAGTGGGCATTTATGGTGCTTGTTATAAATTATCCATTTTAATTTCTTTGTTTATACAAGCCTTCCGTTTGGGGGCAGAGCCATTCTTTTTTAAGCAGGCTGAGGGTAAAAGCGCACCGTTTGTGTATGCGCGTGTAATGAAGTTTTTTGTGCTCACTATTACGCTTATGTTTTTAGTGGTGAGCTTGTATTTGCCCATCTGGAAATTTTTTATTCAAAAAAACTATTGGGAAGGTTTAAAAGTGGTTCCTATACTCTTGCTGGCAAACATGTTCTTGGGAATTTATATTAACCTAAGTATATGGTATAAAATCACAAGTAAAACGTCGGCCGGCAGCATCATTACTTTGATTGGCGTTATCATCACCATTTCGATCAATTGGCTGTTCATTCCGCGCTTTAGTTATATTGCCAGTGCATGGGCAACTTTTTTATGTTATGGAACAATGATGGTGGTAAGCTATGTGTGGGGACAAAAACATTATCGTGTGCCGTATGCGTGGAAGAAATTATTGGCATATCTGATGATCGTAGTATTGCTGTTTTTTATTCATAGGGGATTGATTTCATTGTGGGCAAATACGTTATATAGTTTAGCGGTAGCCACCGTTTTGGTTTTATCGTATTTGTGGTTTATTAGCAGAGTAGAAAGAAAAGAATTCAAGCAGTTGCCGGTGATAGGGAAGTATGTGAAGTGATGATATTGATAAGAAAAACATCTTTATAAGCTGCCCGATTCAGGATGAAATTTCCAATGTGTGTTTGGTTCTAAAGTTGGTTTATAAAATGAGGTATCTCCAGTTACTATGACCTTTGCAATCTGTTGCCATGTTTCATAAGAGCTTGGCAAACTGTTTTGCCATTTTACTAAACTTTCATCATAGATTCTCTGCTCTTTTTGCTTATAAAGTGCAACAAAGGTGTCATAATCTGAGATGTTTTTTCCACCAGCAAAATGTTTACTCAATTCATAAGTCATATCTATCTTTTCTTGGCTGATGTGCTGCTCATACAGTTCTTCATAATCTATATGATACCATTCATCAATAACGAGTATCTTTTTCAGTTCTTTTGGAATCAATTGATAAAACTCATCATCAGTTGCGCGAAAAAGATTTCGATGTTTGAGTATTATTAACCTTTCTGCTTCTTCGGCTGATATTTCATTCGGTTCAATTTGTTTTAATTCTATTTCTGCATCTATATAATCTTGTTTATTATGACTCAATTCAACCTTCACGCTACGTACAAGCCAATATTTAGCGTCTGGTTTTAAAACTTCATAATCTAATGAGTCGTTGAAATTGTCGAAGTTTATAGGCATTTTGATACTTTCTTTTTTGTATACATTACCTAAACAATTACCAACGCAAATAAGTTCCAGTCGGATGGAATCTCCTCTTGGATTATAACCAAGCTTTTCAGTTAAAATAACCCATTGTTCTTTTTTATTGCAAAAAACATTTAGCCGAGAATCAATTGTGTAAGAATAGGGATGATCGAGGTAGATAAGAGGTGAGTATTTATCTAATATGTCAAGAACACTTTTCTCTGTAAGCATGAATCAAGCAGTTGCAGATGATAAGGAAGTATGTCAAATGATGTTGTTATTGATAATGGTTAATTGTCAGTTGTAAAATCAATTAACCATCATCAATCATCCATTAAAAATATTACACCAGTGCAATATCAAAATTCACCAATTGCACAAAGGCTTCCATGCGTTCGGCAATGTCTTGTTTGGTCAATTCTTTCAACCGTTCCGTACCAAACTTTTCAACACAAAAGCTTGCCATTGCCGAGCCAACAATGATTGCCGTTTTCATATTTTCAAAAGAGATGTCTTTGGTTTTGGCAAGATGCCCGATAAAGCCACCAGCAAATGTATCGCCTGCGCCCGTTGGGTCGAACACATCTTCCAATGGCAGCGCCGGTGCAAAGAACACTTTGTTCTGATGAAACAACAAAGCGCCGTGCTCGCCTTTTTTAATAATGAGATATTTCGGTCCCATCGTTAATATTTTTCTTGCCGCTTTTACTATTGAAAATTCGCCGGTTAGTTGTCGCGCTTCGCTATCGTTTACCAGCAACACATCTACCATTTGCAGCACTTCTTTTAAACCGTCCAATGCTGAATCCATCCAAAAGTTCATCGTGTCTAACACAATCAATTTGGGTCTCGTTTTCAATTGCTGAATTACGCTCTTTTGTATGCTCGGCATTAGGTTACCCAGCATTACAAATTCAGCACCCTGGTAACTATCGGGAACCACCGGATTGAAATCAGCAAGCACATTCAAATCAGTTACTAATGTGTCGCGTGTATTCATATCCAAATGATAACGACCGCTCCAGAAAAAAGAAGGTTTGTCTTTTACCACTTCCACGCCATCCAACTGTACGCCGCGCTGTTGCAAATCGTCAAATTCCTGCTGTGGAAAATCATTTCCTACAATCGAAATCTGCTGCACCGGGGTAACAAAATGATGTGCCGCATACGCCACATACGAAGCCGAGCCACCTATGATTTTATCGGTTTTTCCAAACGGCGTTTCAATGGCATCGAACGCCATTGTGCCTACTACAATAACTGACATGATTTTAGTTTGATGAGCCGCAAATATAAATGTGTTTGCACCATGAATACACAGCGCATACCAAGAAGCCGAAAGGAATGTTTTGTAAAATAGGCAGGAAACAAAAAGGGAAAAGTTCATTTTATAAACACAATTTTCCAGCATCATAAGCCGTAAACTAAGAAGAAAGGTTTTTGTTTTTATGTTGTAGATAACGCAGTATTCTCTAACAACAAGCCAATACAACAGCGCATACGAACAATACAATTGCCAACAAAAGAAAAAACCATTTCGCGGCTTTTGCAAAAGAGCTTCCTTCCATTGTTATGCGCATTTGTTTTTGTTCAAATTTGTGCATCCTGTTGTGAAATCAATCAGCGTGAATCGTGTCGTGCAGATAACGCAGATTGAATACAAAACATAAGTAATGGTGCAGATTGAAAATAATCATCGCAACCTGTGGGGTTTGCTTATGATTTTTTAGAAAAAAATGTATAACCTGACAGGTTTTTATTTGTCATTGTTTCAAACTGAACCACTACCAAAACATCCGCATATATCTGCGGAACAGTAAATTTCAAAAATCATCTTTTTCTTCCTTGTAACCTGAAGGCACAGCAAACAAACCTGCTGGAAAGTTATCTTTTAAAACTTTGGTAAGTTGTGTGGTTGACGAAACGTTTTCGCCGTGCATTTCAAACTTTACAAACATGCCTTCGCAACTCATTTGTTGCAACTGATTCGCCACATTGTTGTTGAATATTCCTGTGCCTAAACTTTTGGTGAATGACAGTTGTACGTATTTTTTCATGGCATTGGGCAAGGGCACATCTTTACTCATCCATAAATCAGTAGTATCGGTTCCATTCATAAAACTGGCTGCTGCTCCGCTATAGTGTTTGGTAGCAATTACACGGGCATGAGTGCAGTTAAAACCGTTGATGGTTTCGTTACCTATTTTTGAAACGGCATACGTTGTGTGTCCTGCATCGTCATTGTTGCTACCAGCCGTATCAATATGATGAGACGTGAATTTTTTTGCGCTGTCGTCAAGCAAAGTGGTTTGCAAAGGGTTGTTGACATCGGCAAGCCCTGCCATAATTAGAGATGGCTTATCATTGGTTATCTTATACATTTCGGTTCTTAGTTTTCCGCTTGCCGATAAGTAAGCTTTGATAAGTATTTGCATAGATAATTGCTTGCCAACCGTATTGCTGCTCATCTCTAAATATGTATCGTTTCCTGAGCCGGGAATGCCACTGCTGGTATTGCTTTCAGAAGCAGGATTGTTGTTGGAAGATGCACTGGAATTGCATGAGGTGAATGCTGCAATAGCGCAGGCAATTAATATGAGTAAACTTACCGTTTTTGTTTTCATCATTTTTATTTTTTAACCAGTTGTGTAATTAAAAAGAGAGCAATGAATCAAAGGCTGTAGTGTTTAACTGTATTGCTTTTCAGGGCTTAAGGCTGAAAATTGAACACTAACAAACAAGGGGTATTTCTTTGTTTATGTTTATGATTTAAAATGAAGAAATTAATGTTGCAAGGCAGAGGCTTCCTTTCTCATGCTGTCTAATTTGCCAGGTGTTATGCCCATTCCATTTCGCGCCTTTTTCAGTGCATCCGCAGCCGCTTTCACAGAAGGATCATTACTGTTACCATACATTTTATCAATGCCTGAATCCGATAACATATTCGGCATCTGTGGTCATGATATCTCCGGCTGCTTTTTTCAGTTTTGTTGTATCAGGTTTACCACTGATCACCGAGTTCAACATATCGTTCATATCCGATTTTAGTTTTGTGGTATCCATCAATTCGTTAGAATTGTCAGCGTTGGCTGGCATAGCTGTTGATGACGAAGATGATGATAGAATTGCTGGTGGATTGGTTTCAGCAGAATTTGTTCTTGAAGAGTTTGATGAAGAGTTGGTGTTCCTGCAGGAATATGTTGCGAGCGAAATAATGACTATTGAAATAATAAATAACTGCTTCATGATTTTTAATTGTTTGAAGGAAACTGTATGATTTTTTACATGAAAAAACTTAACCTGATTACTGTTTATCGCTGCGAACCGGAATGTCGAACTTTCCATCGGTTATGGTAAGCTCAGCTTTACCGGATCCTTGTCCTTCTACTAATTTTACTTTCCCGGAAAAGGTGCCTGAAACACGTGTTGAAGAAATGTTTGTTAGTGTAATATTAAAAGTCTCGTTAGCATACAGAATATATTTGTCGTTCTTATCGTTGCCTAAAAAAAGTTGTATGTTCCAGTTGTCTTCATTAGGAGTTAGCGTTACTGCGCCTGTTTTATCAGGTATTGCAAACCGTAATGAATGCGAAAACGTTTCTGTATTTTCCTGATATGCATCACCAAGAAAAAACGTTAGCTTATTGCCATTATTAGTTTGGGTAATATAGGCTATATTGTTTGTTTGTGTTGCATCCACTTCGCCACCGGAAACCGTTGTTCCGTCTAAGTTGTAAGAAAAAACAGCATCACCTGTGGATGAAGATGAAGTTGCGTTCTCCGTGGCAGCCTCATCTTTATTGGTTGCTTTACTTGCGCTGCTATTGTTGCAGGATAGAGACGACGCAATAACGAATATTGCTGTTACAAAAAATAAGTGTTTCATGTTTGATATTTTATGATTACAGGTTATTGATTCTTTATGTTGATTTGTCGTTTTCTTTTGCGGAAATACAACACAGTCCGCAATGCCTGTTAGTATTACAGCAATTATTATAATGATTAAAAAATAGTTTTGAGCAGGCAAAGCCACTAAGCTGATGTTATCAAAGTATCCATCGTTATCACCACCCACATTTCTAAAGGCAATCAATTGAACTCTAATGAATCGTGTAGCTGGCGGCACTAAAAACGTATCTGCTACTGCCAGCCATTTGGTTTTGCTCATTAATGTATCGGTAGAATCACTATAAAGGGTTTTGTTCTTAGTTGTATCCAAACATTCTATTTTCAACATTCCCTGGTCGGAAAGTGGTCCCTGGTCTAAGGTTTGTTCAAATCCGCTTACAACAAATTTTTGCTTTTTACCATCAATACTTCTTGCGTATTTTGAAACATCTGCATCCTGTTGCAGAATGCAAAGCAAACCGTAACCTCCAAAAAAATAATGGCTGCTGTCCTGCGCATGTGCATAATCGTGATGCGCACTGTCGCCTTCTGCAGAAACCCATTTCCCTTGTATATTTTCCCAACCTTTTGGAACGGTATCATACTTTGGTATTTCTGCACTTCCGTTGATAAGGAGGTTTGCAGATGGCTTAGAAGTGCAGGCTGCTGCAAAAAGAAGCAAAAACAAACTTATTGCTAAAACGGAAATTGTTGTTTTCATAATTGTACAAGCGTGTTACTCGCTTTTCAGGTTGAAAGAAAAATGAATGTTGTGCTCAATGCTGGAAGATTGATCTCCCAATCTGGTGTCTCCGGTTCCGCTGATTGTCAGGTTATTATTGCCATCAGTTTGCACAGAAAAATGGCTGTTCTCTTTAATTGCTTTACCCAGTGTAAGCTTTACAGAATTGATGGGATAATTTACTCTTGTTACCAGTGGAATGCCCGCCGCTATTGAGATGTAGCCGTAGATGTAACAAACGACCGGCGTGAAATCAACCAGCGCATCGTTCACATATATCGTTACTTTTTTTTGCGCCACATCATAATCTGCATCAATCGGAATATTAAAAGAAGCAGGCGTTGCAATGGCTCTTGCCACCGCACCAAAACCAATGTCTTTATCTGCCGATGCTGCGGAAAAAGGAATGGCAACAGGCTTATGAAGACAAAGCGAATAAAATTGTGTAAAGCGTTCTCTTCCTTTCATTGCATCTTTATACTCATCTATCTGCTGCGCATTTTGATAGATGGTAAACTTTGTTGCGTTACCTTCTATATTGCCTTTCATTTTTATAATATTACCGCCTTTGTTGTTTTTAGGATAGCGCAGGCTGATAACCGCTTCCGTTGTATAAGTATAATCCCACCACACATCGTTGGATTTATTGCGGAATGTGCATTCGTATTTATGATTGAGATCGCCGCTCATAACAGCGCAATATCTTTTCAGCAACAAATCAGAACACATTTGCACAATATCACCGCCAAAAGAAAGCGGGTTAAAGTTGGCTTTCAACGCTTCACTTTCGGTGGCAGCACCTAAAAATAGTGAGGAGCATTCGGCGGCTGCTTTTCCCGCTGCATCGCTGCCACCTGTCAAAGCTCCTGCACCATAGCTTGCAACAGCAGGATATGCTTTTCCATTAGCAATGTTTAGTATAGTCTTTGTAAACTTTCCTTCAAAACTCATGCACGTTGAAAACGCAGCACAGGCTTCACTAACCATCACCAAATATTCACAAACGCTGTTATCGTAAGACTTATGTTCTGTTGCTTCAATTGCCACGTCTATCTGTTTTGTTTCCTGCGATACAACATCTGTCATATCAGATAAATTTGCTAAACACAGAAGAAGGTAATCCGCCATATTTTTTTTCAACATTAGTCAGTCCTTTGCCTGCAGCGGCTACATCGTTTAATTGTTTTAATACCTTATCTTTCTTATCAGTAAAATCATTCATCTTTTTTTGCAATGCATCTCCATCCTGTGAAGTAAGCGTTGTTTTTACTTTATCAATATCTTCTTTCAGCTTGTCAGATGCTTTGATTATGCCGGTTTTTAAAGGCTCAATTACCGAGTCAATATCATCGGGCTTATATACACCTAATTCTTTACTGATTGAGCTTTTGCCATCGCTGCTTTTTGCAGTAACAGTGTAACTATCGTCTGTGTTTAATTGCCATATAGTAGAGTAGGCACCGCTTGTATCAAGAGTAAGCGTCCGGCTTTCTTTGCGGCTACCATCTGCTGCCGCTATGGTTACTATAACAGACTTAAAATTTTGGTATCTAATACTTGAGCCGGTTATTTGCACGGCGCCACCTGCAATAATTCTGTTGGATGAAAGGTTCAAATTGATGAAGCTTCCATTAGAATTGTATTGATTGTTTTGTGATGAAGAATTGTTACTGTTATTGGATTCAGAGGAAGCTGTGCTTTGTTTTTGCGCATTATTGTTAACTGGCTTTGTCGTGTCTTGTGCAGATGGTGAATTTGTGTTATTATCAGTAGTATTGTTTTTCGATTTGTTTTTGCCCAAATTATCTATCTTATCCAATGCTTTATTGGTGATTTGATCTACTTTTCCATTTGCCCTGTTTTGGCCAGTTTGCTTTACCGAGTTCAAAACACCTTTCAGCAACTGCGCATGACCAACATTGCTCTTTGCCAAAAGCATAACAATGAAAGCAATGCCTATTTTTGATTTGAAATACATAGAAATTATTGTTTTTGCGAAGCCTTTATCATACTGCTAAATAGCAAACCGCCTTTTGATTTTATATAACATGAAGAATGACAAAAAGAGATGAGAGAAAAGAGTGATTCACCTTTTTATTACCAGGAACTTCACGTTAAAATGTAAAATCGTTTCAGCAACAATGGTTTGCTTTTATAAAAATCAGGGATAGCTTTTATACAGCTTATGATTGAGGAGGTATCGTATTGCTATCTTTTCCTTTGTCTGATATCGCCTTGTCCACATCACTTTTCAACGACCGGAATGAATCTTTCATGTTGCTGTCTGCTGAACGGAAACGGTAAGCGCCGAAGGCAACAACAATGGCGCCTGCAATAGCAGCCCATATTCCAACGCTAAGACCTATACTGCCATAAACTCCGCTTTCATTGCTAACGCCACTCATTGCAGATTCCCACCGGATTATAAGATAAGCGGTGATGCAAATATTTATTACGCCGGCGCCAAACACGGGCAGCCACATTTTTGCGGGAATATAATTTTTCTGGTTGCCAGCCAGGGCAAGAAGCCCTGCCAAAATAAAAAGTATAAACACCAGCACACCCATACCGTTCATGCCATTTACCGATCCTATACCATAATCTGAACCACGGCAGGAAACAGGCAATTATACCTATTGCCGCGCCTATAATAACTGCTTTGCGCTGTATGTGCATTTGTTGGAAATTCATGATTTAAAATTTAAAGTGTATAAAAAGTATTTTCCTTTTTCATTTGAAATAAACTTTTAAAACGCATAAGTTCATTGAAAGGCTTTTTAATTATTGCCTTTGTCTTTAGTAAATAGCACATCAAAACTTCCGTCTGTTATCAGTAACGGTACAGGTTTGTCATCATCGGATAAAAATTTCCCTGAAAACGTACCGGCAACATTTGTTGCATTGATGTTGGTAATTGATACTGTTACTGAATCAGCATAATAGTTTTTATACGTTGGCGACATATAATTTCCTGAATAACTTTTTTTATTGGCAAAATCTGAAAGGCTTGGCGTGTAATGCAGAATAGTTGTGCTTCCCTTATTTTCAATTAAAAAATTAAACACTTCCTTAGATAGTTCATTGGTAAGATTTATTTCTACCATGCCGTCAGGTTTAGTTTTCACTTCATTAAGGAACAGTGCCATCAAATATTTTCCATCGCCTTTATTCAGGAAATCTTTTATTGCATGATGCTTTCCCTCTATTGTATAAGCCAAACTTGATTTGCCTGCATAAGTGCTATCACCGGTTTTATTGGAGGTAAAATTTGAAGAGTTGTCTTTATTCGCTGATGTTGAACTATTATTTGAACATGCAAACAATGAAAATGCTGAAAAAAAGAGTACGATAAATAATTTAAAACGTTGCATAAGAATGGTTTTAAAAATCAGTCAATTATTTTTTAGGCATCGCGCCCATCATATTGGCAAACATCAGATTGCTTTTCGATTCGGTATAACCGGAGGGAATTTTAAACAGGGATGCGGGAAAGGATTGCTTCTCTGCTTTGCTCAATTGCATCGTCATCGAATACTTTTTATCACCGCTTATCATCTTCACAAAAAAACCGCCGCAGCCCGCATCAGTTAAGGCTTTCATTATTCCGGGCGTCATGTTTTGTTGCAGCGTTGCTTTTTTAAACAGTTCATATCCGGGCACATCAACACTCGTCCATATCTCTTCTGTGCTTGATGATTTAAACATTCCTGAACCTGATGTAGAAACCAGTTTTGCATGCGTGCAGTTGTAGCCGTTTACCGTTTCATTACCAAGTTTCGTTACTTCATATTTTTGATGTATGCCGTTAATAAGAGAAGTATCTATCACATTCAGCGAATACGCTTTGTTTTCATCGTCCAGTATAAGGCTGTAATGCGGCTGGCTCATTCTTGCAATAACAATTAATGCGGTCCCGTTTTTTGCACCCATCATGGCAGCCAGGTTCATCTCAGAACGGGCTTCACCATTATTGGTTGCATACATTTTTGAAGTACTTTTTACATTGCCCCGTTCTTTTGTATTGCTTTCAATTGTGTATTCATAATAAATTCCGCTTCCACCATTTGCAGTTGTATATGTTTTGATAGCAGCTATAGAATCGGCAGCTGACACGCCTCCTCTTCCGGTAAGATTGCCTAAGCTCTTGCTTATCAAATCGCTCATCGAAGTATCGTTAGGATTATCTTTCGCTGCTTTTGCAAATGCACCAAGAACACCGCCCATTGCGGCTGTATCTACGTTTGAAGAATTGTTGTTTGATTTGGGTTGCAGAACGCCGTCTATCGCTTTGTTGGTAGCATCGCTGGCTTTGCTGTTTGCGCGGTTTTGCGTTGTTTGTTTTGCCTCATTTATTATCTTTTTTAAAAACTGGGCGTTTGCAAAATTTGAAAAAAAGACAAATGCTGTAAAGATAATAACGGTTAAAAAGAAAGTGTTTTTCTGTTTCATAATCCATCAATTTTTGTGATACGAAAAGGTATCGGTAAAATTGATGAACAGGAAAACGGGAATTATGCTATAACCGACAAACGTATCGGAAAAACCGACAAAAGGAAAAGTAGATGGCTACAGTGCCTGGCTTTTTATAAACTCAACTATAAACGGTTGTCAAGGGAGCAGGCTTATGGCTTCCGTCATTCCGCAATTGCCCTCGGCGCAATGCTGCACCTTTATGTTTTCACGAGGGCTTTGTGCGGAATCTGCTCTTGTGAAATTGAACAAGTTGCTGTGTTGTAAACGTCTTATTGCATGCAACCATCTTCATTATTCAATCATCAGATTCCGCACAAAGCCCTCGTGAAAACGTAAAGGTGCAAGCTCGTGTTGAGGGCATTTGCGGAATGACGCCGGCCTTGATTATCATTTATAAAACTAATTATGGATGGAGCGTAAAAAGTATCTGGCATCTTTCTGCAGCTTACACAAACCGAATAACAGCAGCGATGCGCCCGTTGCTCAGTTGTTCAAAAAAAACCTGGTGATGTAACTGTTCAGCAAGGTCGTTCACAATTTGAAACCCAAGTCCCGAAGCTTTGCTGTTGATTTGTTTTTGGCCAAATTGTTTGTTCAGCTCTTCAACATTGGCACTTGAAGTTGTATTGGTTATCTGCAGGCTATTTTCCTTTGCTGTGATAGAGATAGCCGTGGCCGCATCAGCATATTTGATAGCGTTTTGCAACAAGTTGCGTATGATAACAGCAATAAAATTTTCATCGGTTGTTTGCAAAAAACGTTGTGGAAGCTCATTATTGATAACAATGTTTTTTTCTTCCGCAGCAGATTGTAAAAAATCGCATTCTTTCACAACAACATCATGCAGGTTTACCAGGGTTTTATCTGCCTTAAAATGCTGCATCTGGCTTTTGCTCCACAAGAGCAAATCTTCCATTGTTTCCAACACCATTTCGGTAGCTTGCTTTATTCCTGCTTCGTGCCTTTGCACCGTTTGCCCATCCAGCAATTGCGGATGCTCTTTTTGCATTTGCATGAGTTGTATAATCTTACTTACCGGCGCCCGCAAATCGTGGCTTACAATGCCAAACAATTTTGCCTTGGTATCGTTTGCCACAGAAAGCTGACCATTCAGTATTTGCAATTCTGCTTTTTGAAGATTGAGTTGTTTGTTCAGCTTTTCTATGTTTCGATAAATAAAATAAAGCAGTAAAGAAAAAATGGAGAGACTTATCAACCCAATTATCAGGATACGCTTAGTGTTGGAAGCCTGCTTTAGTTCAAGAGTATTCAATTCGTTTTTTTGATTTAGCGAAACAATTCTTTGTTCTTTTTCATTTGTTTGATAATGTGTTTCAAGGTCTGCAAATGTTCTTGATAATTTTTCTTTTGAAAGCGTATCCTGCAACCCGACATAGCGTTCATAATATTGCAATGAAGTGGCTGAATTATTCAACCCTTTGTAATCCAGCGCGAGATATTTAAGTATATTAGAATACAGTTCTTTATTCAGTTGCTGCGCAACAGGAAGTGCTCCATTCAATAAGGAAATTGACTTTTCGTAATTGCCTGTTTCCTGTAAATATCTTCCCATTATCATTTGCGACTGAAAGATTAAAAAAGGTGATTGCGTTAATGCTGCCAATGAATCGCCTTTCTCTGCATAAGGAAGTGCTTTGCCATACTGCTTATGATCAATATAATAAATAGCGATGTTGAGATTGGAAGAAACAAGCTCTGATGGAAATGAAGTTTGGTTTTGTGTATTTTCTGCAAGCTGGTTGTTATAATACAAAGCAGAATCAATATTGCCTGACGTGGTAAAAGCTTCCACAAAAGAACTTAGCAAACGATTGTGTACAAGCGGCGATACATTGGCAAAACGCTGCCCCTGTCTTAATGAGGCAAGGCTTTTATCAGCCATTTGCGTATTCAGATAGAGCTTGGAAAGCTGATCGCATTGAATGGCATAATCAAACTTTGCTTTTGAATCTTCTGTTGTATCTACATATTTTTCACGCAACTGTATGCTTTTGATATAATAATCCTGTGCCGCACTGTAATACGATTTTTGCTGATAGTAACTGCCGAAAGCAGAGTAAATATCCTGTAGTATAGATTTATCTTTTGTTGTATCCGCAATCGTTTGAAGAAGAGTTTTGCATTCATCCACTTTATCAAATTGCTGCAATTGAAAATTAAGACTCATTAATGCTTCGCTGGAGGCGGCAATTAATTTAGTTGATTTGGCAAGCTGCGCACTGTGCTGGCTTTGATAAAAATAATATTGAGCGCTATCAAACTTTATCTGGTAATAGTATCCGAGCGCAGTGTATAAGTAAAAACTTGCTTTATCTAAATGGTCATCTGGCTGCACCAACTGCAACCCTTGTAAACCTGCTTTTTGCAACAGAATATAATTGTTTGCAGCACCATCTTTATTCAAACGTAACACTTTGCAGTAATCAATCCATGCTTTTATTTTATCATTGGCATTATTCAACTTCGACAAATCAGGAGCTTGCGCTTTAGCCTGAAATGTTAGTGCATACAATAATGCAAAAAATATAAAAAGCCTTTGCTTCATATTGTTTTAAAAAATTGATAAGTGATACAACAATTAATAAAATAAAAAGATCAATCTGTAAAATGTAATGCGTGTTTGTATAATTTTCCTACGGGCAACTCCTCTGACTGAATATTTATTTTATTCTTTTGAACAGAAACTATTTTGGTTTTATTTACAATGTAGCTGCGATGAATTCTTACAAATTTTTCAGATGGCAATTGCTGAAGCATGTTGCTGAACGTTTCCAGCACAAGATAGTTCTTTGCAGCCGTTACCAGTTTTGTATAATCACGCATCGCTTCCAGATATACAATATCATCCAACGCTAACTTGTATTTATCGTGTCCTTGTTTAATAACAATATAATTGTGTTCTTCTTCTTTTGCAAAGGCAAAAGCATTTTTGCGCAATTCAAAAAACTCCTTCAATCGCAACGCGCATTTTTCAAAGCGTTCGCTGGTTACCGGCTTCAATAAATAATCAAATACCTGCAATTCAAAACCATCCAGCGCAAACTCAGGATGAGACGTAACAAACACCGGAGCAGGAACTTCACCGGCAAGTTGTTGCACCATGCGCATGCCGCTGATACCGGGCATTTCAATATCGGCAAAAACAATATCGGGCTTTAAAAATGAAATCATTTCAAAACCTTCAACGGCATTGCTGCTTGTTCCTATGTTTTGTAAGAAAGAAAAAGAGGAAGCCATCGCTTCAATGTGCAAACGATCAAGTTCGTCGTCATCTACTGAGATATAAGTTAGTTGTTGTTGCATTAATGGAGGGTACTTTCTACCGCAATTTCGGCAATTTGAACGGAACAAATGCAATTGAAAAGGCAGCGTTTTATTTTTACTTGTTTTTACGTTCAGCTTACATTATCATGAATGAAATGAAGTGTAAACTTTACAATCATCAAAAACTTTGTGAACCTTCGTGTTCTTCATGCCTCTTGTGGTTCAAAAAAATTACCAATGAAACCGATCTTTTGTTTTGGCGAATTATTGCTTCGCATGTCTCCGTTGCCCCAATCGCAATGGATATACCAGGCTTGTATGCCGGTATATATTGGTGGCGCAGAACTCAATGTAGCTGCGGCTTTGGCCGCATGGGAAGTACCGGTTCAGTATTGCACTGCACTGCCGCAAAATGCTTTGTCGGAAGACATTTGTGATGTGTTGTCAGCAAAACAAATTAATGTTTCTCCCATTCATTTTTCGGGCAACCGCATTGGCATTTATTATCTAACACAAGGCACCGATTTAAAACACAGCGGCGTTATTTATGATCGTGCTTATTCTTCATTCAGCGAACTGCAACCGGGTATGATAAATTGGGATGAAGTGTTGAAAGAGGCAGGCTGGTTTCATTTCAGTGCCATTAGTCCTGCGCTGAATGCAAACACAACCGCTGTTTGCAAAGAAGCATTAGAGGTTGCTGTTGCAAAAGGCATGGGTATTTCGGTTGATTTAAACCATCGTGCAAAGCTTTGGAAATGGGGAAAAGAACCAGTTGATGTAATGCCCGAACTGGTTGATTATTGTGATGTAATCATGGGCAATATATGGAGCGCAAATACATTATTAGGCATTCCGGTAGATGAAGATATTCATGATAAGAGGAAGCAAACCATCTTATCTTCAACATGCACACGATACAGCACAAAATATAATGCAGCGGTTTCCGAAATGCAAAACGGTTGCGCAAACATTTCGCTTTGATAATGATAATGGCATACGATATTACGCAGCGTTGAATGATGAGCAGCAACAGTACGTTTCAAAAGAATATCGGGTAAAAACAATCAAGGACAAAGTAGGCAGCGGCGATTGTTTTATGGCAGGTTTACTTTATGGATTGTATCATCAACAATCGCCGCAACATACTATTGATTTTGCGGCTGCGGCAGCCGTTGGTAAGATGAATGAAATAGGTGACAATACGAATCAAACAGTTGCTATGATACAACAAACAATGAATAGCCATCATGAGTAAAGAACAAATGATTTCGGTAATTGAACAGCAAGGCGTTTTGCCCTTATTTTATCATGATGACATAGAAGTGTGTGTAAGTGTAATGGATGCTTTGTACAAAGGAGGCGTAAAAACAGTTGAATTTACCAACCGCGGTGCTTACGCGTTTCCAATTTTACAAAGTTGTCATCGCTTGTTAACCAGCGCTGGCAAGGCTTGCAGCTTGGTGTTGGAACGATATTAAATGTTGGTGATGCGGATAAATTTATAGATGCCGGTGCCGCTTTTGTTGTTTGCCCCGGAACCATTCCGGCAGTGGCGCAGGTTGTTCACCAAAAGGGTTTGTTATGGATACCTGGTTGTATGACTGCAACAGAAATCATCATTGCGAAAGACAATGGCGCAACGCTGGTAAAAATCTTTCCGGGCAGTTTGGTTGGCCCTTCTTACATCAGTGCGCTGAAAGACATTTTTTTGGACATGCGCTTCATGCCAACAGGCGGTGTGGAGGTAAGCGAAAACAACATTAGCGCATGGTTCAAAGCCGGTGTATCTGCCGTTGGGTTGGGAAGCAAAGTGATTAGTAAAAATGCACTCGCGAACAAGCAATACGATACAATTGAAACGCTGATAAAAGAAGCGTTGGAGATGGTGAAGAAAGTAAGAGTAGAATTGAGGCGTGCTGTGTAAACGCTGACAGGGTTTAGAACCCTGTCAGCGTTATGAAATGCGTAATGAAACTGATAACTAACATCTATGCAACTTACACTTTAAATTGCTCAATAAACGTTCAATTGTTGATGGGCTGCTGGATGTGCAGCATCTACCCCGCTGAAGGTTTTGCAGTGCAGCTTTGCGGCGGAGTAGTGCAAACAGCCCGAACAAAAGCTCAATTGAAAACCAAACGATGAAAGCCCAAAAAAGGGGCAAAAACAAACGATTGATTATGCAAAAAAATGCGGTTGGAAAATATAGGTGGACAGTGGTAGCACTCCTTTTTTTTGCCACTTCTATCAACTATATTGACCGGCAGGTGATCGGCTTGCTCAAACCTACGCTGGCAGCGGCTTTCAATTGGACGGAAAGCGATTACAGCCACATTGTAATGGCATTTACCGCATCGTATGCCGTTGGATTGTTGGTGTTTGGCAGGCTCATAGATAAGTTGGGAACAAAGCTGGGTTACACCGTTTCCATTGTTATCTGGAGTGCAGCAGCCATGCTTCATGCAGCGGCAAAAAGCACGGCTGGATTTGTTGCGGCACGCATTGGTTTGGGTTTGGGTGAAGCAGGTAATTTTCCGGCAGCCATTAAAACAGTAGCAGAGTGGTTTCCGAAAAAGGAACGGGCATTGGCAACCGGCATTTTTAATTCGGGAGCTAACATTGGAGCTGTGATTGCGCCGATTATGGTGCCCTGGATTTTAGGTGCTTATGGCTGGCAGGAAGCGTTTATTATCACCGGCGCATTGGCTTTTATCTGGCTGGTTTTCTGGGTGATTTATTATGAAATACCGGCAAAACAAAAAAAAGTAAGCCGGGATGAACTGGCTTATATCAACAGCGATGCAGATGAGCAATTAATGGTTGATGACACAGCCCCAAAGCCCTCTTCATACAGTAAATTGTTCGGATTGCGACAAACCTGGGCTTTTGTTTTAGGCAAATTTTTTACAGATCCGGTTTGGTATTTTCTGCTCTTTTGGTTGCCCGATTATTTTCATGGCACTTTTCATCTTTCACTTACAAAGCCAGGCTGGCCGCTGGCAATTGTTTATACGGCAACAACAGTAGGCAGTATCGGCGGCGGCTATTTATCTTCTTATTTTATTAAGCGGGGATGGACGGTAAACAAAGCCCGCAAAGTGGCCATGCTGATCATCGCATTCATCGTTTTGCCAATTGCTGCAGCACGTTTTGCAACGAACATAAGTATTATTGTTACACTCATCAGCTTAGCAGCAGCCGGTCATCAGGCGTGGAGTGCCAATATATTTACATTGGTGTCTGATATGTTTCCCAAAAAAGACATTAGTTCGGTAGTGGGCATTGGCAGTATGGCTGGCTCTGTGGGCGGCATTTTTTTCCCGATGCTGATTGGTTATCTGCTGGATGCAGCGGCAGCCAACGGCAATAAAACCATTGGTTATAACTTCATTTTTATTCTTTGCGGAGTGGCTTATTTGCTGGCATGGATCATCATTCAACTATTAGTGCCAAAGCTGCAAAAAGCAGATGTGAACTGATGTTTTGATGGCACTTTCAACAGATTTTTATTTGTCCGTATTTTCATTCAGCGTTCTTTCGCGGTCGGCTTTGTTTTCGGCGTGCGCTTGCGCAATGTCGTATTCCAGTTCAGGGTCAATGTTGGTTTCTTCTACTTTCTTAGCTTTCTCCAACAATTCTTCCCGATGCTCTTTCAGCCAAGCCAATTGTTTTTTACCATACGATAAACGGGTGAATAACACGAACAAAACCGGCACTACAAAAATGGCGATGCTCGACGATGCAATCATTCCTCCCAACACGGTTACGCCAATGGTGTTGCGCGATGCAGCGCCTGCACCGGTTGCCAATACAAGTGGCATTACGCCCAAAATAAAAGCCAGCGATGTCATTATAATCGGGCGCAAACGCAAGCGAACGGCTTCGAGTGTTGACTGAATTAAATCTTCACCCTGATCAACACGTATCTTGGCAAATTCAACAATTAAGATTGCATTTTTTGCAGACAAACCAATGAGTGTTATCAAACCAATTTGTGCATACACATTGTTGGTTAACGACGATGATAAAGTAAGCGCAAGGATAGCTCCGAATGCACTGATGGGAACGGCTAATAAAACTGAAAAAGGCACCGACCAGCTTTCGTATAAAGCTGCCAAAAAAAGGAACACAAATAAAATGGAAAAGACAAAAATATAAATGGTAAGCGAACCGGCTTTGATTTCTTCGTAGCTTAAGCCGGAGAATTCATACGTATATCCGCGCGGCAAAGCCTTTGCTGCTGCGGCTTTCAAAGCATCCAGCGATTGACCACTGCTATAACCTTCAGGTATTGAACCATCCACTTCGGCAGAACGGAAAATGTTGAAATGATTAATAAGCGGTGGTGCAATGGAAGCCTCGTAAGAGATTAAAGTGCTTAGGGGTACCATTGAATCAACTGAGTTGCGAACATAGTATTTGTTGAGGTCAGAAACCAGGGCGCGGTAAGCAGTATCAGCTTGTATCACCACGTGGTAAGTACGGTTGTACAAAGTAAAATTGTTTACAAACAAGCTGCCCATAAACGCCTGCATGGTTGAGAATACATCAGAAATATTTACACCCATCTTCTCGCATTTTTCTCTGTCAACCGTTACGTTGTAGCTTGGTGTGTGAGCAGAAAAATAACAAAATGCTGTTGATGCAGCCGGATTCTTTTTAGCAACGGCCACAAACTTCTGCACCGCTTTTTCAAACTGGTACACATCATCAGTTGAACTGCCTTGCTCTATCTGCATACTAAAGCCGGCTGCAAGGCCAATGCCTCGTATGGGTGGTGGTTGAATGACTACCACATTTGCATTTTTGATGCCTTCTTTGGCAATTCGTTTTCGCAGTTCATCCATAAGCCCGGGCATCATGGTGGTTTTGGTTTTGCGCTTATCCCAGGGCTGAAGCATAAGAAACATTGAGCCGCTGTTAGAGGTTGCACCACCATTCAAAATATTAAAGCCTGAAGATGCTGTATAATGCAAAATACCTGGCGTTGAACTCACTACTTTCATCAGTTTTTCCATCACACTTACCGATTGCGCGGTTGATGAAGCATCTGCCAACGAATAAGTAATGAACAATCTTCCGCCATCTTCATTGGGAACGAACCCCGATGGTTTTGTTTTGAACAAAAAGAAAGCACCGGCGCAAATGCACAACAGAATAATAACTACCAGCTTTGAATACCGGATGCTTCTTTTTACTCCGTTTGAATAGCTGTTGGTGAGTTTTTCAAACCCTTTATTAAACCAGTCAAAAAATCGGTCAAACCAATTTCTTTTGTTATGATGAGAAGGTCGCAACAACAAGGTACAAAGCGCCGGTGTTAGCGAAAGGGCCACAAATGCAGAGATGATAACCGATATAGCGATGGTAATGGCAAACTGCTGATACAAGCGGCCCACAATGCCAGGAATAAAGCCAACCGGAACAAACACAGAGGCAAGTATCAATGCAATGGCAATAATGGGCGCAGAGATTTCCTTCATCGCATGATACGTGGCTTCTTTGGGCGACATGTGTTTTTCATCAATAAAATGCTGCACGGCTTCCACCACAATAATGGCATCATCTACCACAATACCAATGGCAAGTACAAAACCAAACATCGTCAGTGTATTAATGGTAAAGCCCAGGGGAATGAAGAAGCAAAATGTAGCAAGGATAGAAACCGGAATAGCAACAATAGGAATGATGGAAGAACGCCAGTCCTGCAAAAAAAGGAACACCACCAAAGCTACCAAAGCGAGGGCTTTTAACAGCGTGCCCAACACTTCCTGCATGGAAACGGTGATGATGGTAACCGATTCGAAAGGAACGATATAATCTACATCGGCAGGAAACGATTTTTTTAAAGCATTCAGAGTATTGTAAACATTGTCTGCCGTTTGCAACGCGTTGCTGCCGGGCGATTGATAAATTTGTATAATAGAGCAACGATGACCATCCACAAACGAATTGCTTGCAAACGTAAACTTGCCCAATACAACCCTTGCAATGTCTTTCAGATACACCATCTGCCCCGTGGCAGGGTTTGTTTTTACAATAATTTTTTCATAGTCAGAAGCTTTATTCAGCATACCGTTTACCAGGATGCCCGTTTCATAAGCCTGCGAAATGGGCTGTGGCGGCGCACCTACCGAACCGGCTGCAACATATACGTTTTGCGAGTTGAGTGCTTTGGTAACATCGGCTGGCGTAATGTTGTATGAAGCCATTTTGTTTGGATTCATCCAGATGCGCATACTGAATGGATCGGCACGAGCCGATACATCGCCAACGCCCGGCACACGCAGGATGGCATCTTCAATAAACGTGTTGGTGTAGTTATCAAGAAAGGTAATGTCGTGTGTTCCTTTGGGCGAATAAATGGCAACCAGCATCAACTGATCCGGATTGCTTGCGCGAACGTTCAAACCCAGGCGGCTCACCACCGTTGGTAAAAGAGGCTTTGCAATGCCCAACCGGTTTTGTACATTCAAAGCTGCAATCTGAACATTGGTGCCAATGTTAAACGTTACGCGAAGACTGGCGCCGCCGCTGTTGGTGCTCGTGCTTTGCATGTATTCCATACCGGGCGTGCCGTTTACCTGCTCTTCGATGGGTGTGATGACGGTTTGTTCAACCGTTTGTGCATCCGCGCCGGTGTAGTTTCCATACAAAGAAACACTTGGTGGCGAGATGTTCGGATACTGGTCAACCGCAAGGGTGTTCATGCAAATCAATCCTGCAATGATGAGCACGAGCGAGATAACAATGGCGGTTACCGGCCGTTTGATAAAAGTGTTTGCAATCATGCCTGTGCAGGTTTATTCAGTTCACGCGATTTGTTGATTTCAAACTCCAGCTCGGGATCAATATTTTGTGCTTCTACTCTTTTCGCTTTTTCCATTAAGTCGTTGTGATGCCTTTTTAGAAATGCCAGCTTTTCTTTCCCGTATGATAACCGTGTAATTAAAACAAACAAAACCGGCACAATAAAAATAGCGATGGTTGATGCTGCGAGCATTCCGCCAAGCACCGTCCAGCCAATGGTTCGGCGCGCTACGGCACCTGCACCGGTTGCCAGCACCAGCGGCAATACACCCAAAATAAAAGCCAGTGATGTCATGATAATCGGACGCAACCGAAGGCTTACTGCATCGAGTGTTGATTGCAATAAATTTTCACCACGGTCAACGCGCACTTTGGCAAATTCAACAATTAAGATCGCATTCTTGGCAGCTAAGCCAATGAGCGTAATCAAACCAATTTGTGCATAGACGTTATCGGTTAAACTGGGCACTAAAAACAAGGCGAAGATGGCGCCGAATGCACCAATGGGAACGGCTAATAAAACGGAAAAGGGCACCGACCAGCTTTCGTATAAAGCAGCCAAAAAAAGGAACACAAACGTGATGGAAAACAGGAAAATATAAATGGTGGACGAGCCTGCTTTTACTTCCTCATAACTCAATCCTGAAAACTCGAGATTATATCCTTCAGGAAGAACCTTGGCAGCTACTTCCTGCAATGCATCCAGCGTTTGCGTATTGCTATAACCGGCTGAAGATGCACCATCTACTTCTGCCGTTCTGAAAATATTAAAATGAGAGATTAACGGTGCCGCATCGGTAGGACTGTAATTGATAACCGTACCCAGCGGAACCATTGTTCCGGCACTGTTGCGAACATAGTATTTGCCAATGTTGGTAACCATTGTTCGAAAGGCAGTATCTGCCTGCACCACAACATGAAAAGTTCGGTTATACGTTGTAAAATCGTTGATGTATAAACTACCCATAAAAGCCTGTATGGTGGTAAATACATCACCTACATCAACTCCTAATTTCTCACATTTTTCGCGGTCAACAGTAAGCTGGTAATTGGGCGTATGTGCATTGAAAAAAGTATAGGCATTTGTTATTGCCGGATTTTTGTTGGCTTCGGTAATAAAGCGGTTCACCACGCTTTGAAATTGCTGCAAATTATCAGTTGAGCTTCGTTGTTCAATCTGCAAACTAAAACCAACCGTGGTACCAACGCCGGGTAAGGGCGATGGTTGTATCACCTGTACATTCGCATCTTTAATGCCGGCATCGGCAATGCGCTTTTGTAATACTTCATTGATGCCCGGCACTTGCTCGCTGCTTTTATTACGTTCATCCCAGGGCTGCCAACTGGCAGTAAATGGTTCCGTTGTTTGAATTGCTGGCATTGGTTACTACGTTCAATCCCGATAAAGCTGCATAGTGTGCAATGCCGGGCGTTGAGCCAATCACCTTCATCAAGCGGTTCATTACATCAACCGAAGCGGCTGTAGAAGAAGCTGGCGGCAACTGATAGGTAACATACAAATTGCCTTCATCTTCCGAAGGAATAAAGCCTGTTGGTTTTGCCTTAAATAATAAAATATGCGCCAATGCAAAGGCACACCAAAAGAATGATGATATACTTCGATTTTGCAATGCTCCACTTAACGCCGGCTGTATATTTTGCAGTGATGTTTTCAAACCATTGGTTGAACTTAAAAAACCATTTGTTCAATCCTCTCGCGTTTTCTTTTATCTGTGTTGGCTTTAGCAATAAAGTACAAAGTGCAGGTGTTAATGATAATGCGATGAAAGCAGAGATGATAACAGATATAGCAATGGTAATAGCAAACTGCTGATACAACCTGCCAACAATACCAGGTATAAAACCAACCGGCACAAACACCGCAGCCAATATTAATGCAATAGCAACCACCGGCGCAGAAATGTCTTTCATTGCATGGTAGGTAGCTTCTTTTGCCGTCATTCCTTTTTCATCTATGTAATGCTGTACGGCTTCCACCACAATAATGGCATCATCTACCACAATACCAATGGCAAGTACAAAACCAAACATGGTAAGTGTGTTGATGGTAAAACCTAAGCGGAATAAAAAAACAAACGTGCCAAGAATAGATACCGGAATGGCAAGCACAGGTATTAAAGTAGAACGCCAATTTTGCAGAAACAGGAACACCACTACTGCCACTAAGCCCAATGTTTTTAACAAGGTTCCTACCACATCGCTCATCGAAACTTTTACAACGGTTACTGCTTCAAAAGGAACGCTGTATTCAACATCGGAAGGAAAGGTTTGTTTCAGCTTTGCCAGTTCAGCGTACACACCTTTTGCCGTTTGCAACGCATTGCTGCCGGGTGCCTGGTAAATCTGAAGATAAGAAGCACGATGACCATCTACAAACGAATTGCTTGAAAAAGTAAACTTACCCAACTCTACACGGGCCACATCTTTTAAATATACCAATTCGCCGGTTGCCGGTATTGTTTTTACAATAATATTTTCAAATTCCGACACCTTGCTCAACCTTCCATTTACCAGGATACCCAGTTCATACGTTTGTGTTGATGGCTGCGGCGGCACACCCGCTGTACCTGCTGCCACCTGTACATTTTGCGCAGTTAAGGGCATTGATAATATCAGTAGGCGTGATGCTGTAAGCCGCCATTTTATCGGGGTTCATCCAAATGCGCATACTAAAATCATCGGTAAAACGGCTGATGCTTCCTACGCCCGGCACACGCAGCAGCGCATCCTGAATAAATATATTGGTATAATTATCAAGAAAAGTAATGTTGTGTGTACTGTGCGGCGCATAAATGGCAACCATCATCAGCATGCTTGGATTTACTGCACGAACGGTTAAACCCAGGCGGCTTACAACAGAAGGCAGCAACGGCGTTGCAATGCTCACACGGTTTTGCACATCGAGCGCAGCAACATCGGTGTTGGTACCTATTTTAAAGGTTACGTTCAACTGCATCCGCACCATTGTTGGTGCTGTTGCTTTGCATGTATTCCATGCCGGGCGTGCCATTCACCTGTTGTTCAACCGGCGTGGCAACGGTTTGTTCAACGGTTTGGGCATCAGCTCCGGTAAACTGCCCGTTTACCTGCACTACAGGCGGCGTAATATCGGGGTATTGATCAATGGGCAAAACAAAAATGCTGATAGCGCCTGTTATTACCAATACGATTGAAATAACGATGGCAGTTACAGGTCGTTTAATAAATGTATTCGCAATCATGAAATCGTCTTTTTTTGAAAAGCCCTTATTGTCCTTTACCTCCACCTTTGCCGCTTGCGGGCCCTACTTTGTTGGCAGTCGTAATTCTTGCACCGCTGTGCAAAGTTTGTACACCATCAATTACTATTTTATCACCCGCTTCAATGCCGCTTTTTATCACCATATCAGCACCAATGGTTTGCCCGGTTTGCACTTTCTTCTCTACTGCAACTAATCTTGGAATATTGGACGAATCGTTTTCACCACTATTTGTTTTTGCACTATTTTTTGCGTTGGCTGAATCTCTGTCCTCATGAATGATGGTATCTTTCGCCACATAAACAAAGTATTCTCCCATCTGCTCAACCACAGCTTTAGCAGGCACTACCAACTGCGGTTGCGTGTCCTGGTTGTGCACACGCACTACGCAACTCATTCCGGCTCTCAGTTCAGATTTAGGGTTAGGAAATACAAGCCGTATTCTGATTGAACCCGTTTGCGGATCAACCGCTCTGTCTATCACCGATATTTTTCCCTGATAGGGATACAACGAGTTATCGGGCATCAGTATCGTAAACAACGAATCGGGCATTCGTTCTTTTCCGTTTTGTATGTTTTCAAAATGCGGCAACTGCTTTTCATTCACTACAAAATCAACTGCCATCGGGTCGTTGGTTGAAATGGTATTGAGTATAGTTGAACCCACCGTTACTACGTTGCCCAGCTTTACCTGGCTAAAACCAATGGTACCGCTAAAAGGTGCTGTAATTATTGAATAACCTAAGTTTGCTTTTGCACTATTTACCGATTCCTGCGCTGCCTGCACCTGGCTTTTTGCATTTTCCGAAGCTATAACAGCATGATCGTACAATTGCTTGGCAACGGCATGATAGTTATTTAAATACACGTATCGCTCGGCATCCTGCTGCGCCTGTTCCTGGTTGCCTTGCGCCACTCTTAAGTTGGCAACGGCAGCTTCATAAGCCGCCTGGTAGATGCGACGGTCTATCTCATACAACACCTGTCCTTTTTTTACATCGCTTCCGTCTTTCGCATAAATGTTTGTAACATAGCCCTGCACCTGCGACACAATGTTTACCTGGTTTAATGCCTGCACTGTAGAAGGATACTGATCGTAATACAAAACAGGTTGCGAGGTAACCGTGTACAAATTCACCGGCACTTCGGACGGACCTGTTGGAGCCGGTTTCTTTTTACCACAGGAAAGAAAACCTGCGGAACTTATAACGAAGAAAATGAGTAGCCGTTTCATGCTTTGTTTTTATGCCATTAATTTGTTTACAAACGAATATTGCCCATCGCTCTTTGCAAATCAATTTTACTTAACTGCACCTGAAACAAGGCATTTAAATAATTGATTTGAGAAGAGATTAAATTCGATTCAGCCGTAATTACATTCAGGTAAGGAACGATGCCTTGTTTGTATTGCAACGTAACTACAAAATAAACACGCTTTGCCAGCGTAACATTGGCATCGGAAAGATGCAAGCTGTACAAGTTGCTTTTGTAAGAGGCAAGTGCCGATGTATATTCGGAATAAATTTGAGACTTCAAACTCACCAGGTTCCAACCCAAGTAGTCTTCTTCCAGTTTTGATCTCCGTAGGTTTTGCACCCGCGAAAAGCCGTTGAAAATAGGAACGCTCAATGTTAAGCCGCCATAAGAATAAGGGAATCCCCTGGAGTACAATTTACCAAAATTACTGTTGGCAAATTCGTAATTATAATTGTAGAACGCAGACACAGTTGGCAACGCAGCCAAATGATAGTATTCGGTAAGCTGGTGCTGAATGTCAATATCCGGTTTTATAAACACGATACTCAATGCGGTGTTCGAATTGCAGTGATTCGGTAGTGTCAACCTCAGTATCCTTCATCATTTGCGCCGAATCAAAAAGGATATCGAATTGCTTTTCAGGTGGATAACCCATTGCTTGTTTTAGAAAAGCATATTGCGGAGTTATATTTTCATTTGCCCCTTTCAATTGCGCCAGCGAATTGTTCAGCGAAATGGTAGCTTCTTCATAATCTGTTTCATCTACAATACCGCCGACATATTGGTGATAAGCGTCTCTTACATTTTGTGCAAGCCGCACTGTATCTTCTTTCAATACATTAATTTGTTGCAGCGTGAGCAACAGGTTGTAAAACGATTTGCTTACCGATACATACACATTAATTTTTGCGCTGTCGGTGATTTGCTGCGATTGCGTTACATAAAAAGGCGCTACTCTGGAAGCATAAATAAGTGAAGGACTAAACACTGCCTGCGATACAGCTATGCCTGGTATAGATGTATTACCAATTCCAGTTTGCACCGGCGTTGGTGTTCCGTTTGAGTTATTATAATTGGTGGGCAGTTGTATGTAATGCGTAAGGCCTGCAGCAGCAGACACCTGCGGATACAAGCCGGCCCTGTTAATAGCGTTGGTAGCTCGGGTGATAGATTGATTGATGAGAGATTGCTGAACGTCGGTTGGTGTTGCAATCCATAATTGATGCACTGTTGCAAAGTGAATGTTCCGGTTTCGGTATTAGCCTTGTGTCTTGTGCGGTTTGCGCTTAAGGCAATAAACGGTGCTTACAAAAACAAAAGCTGTTACCCATATTTTTCGGGCAAAAACAAAAGTGTTAGTAGGGTAATAATCATTGAAAGAACTTTTCGCAGAAATAGAAAGCATAAAGCATGTTGTTATTGTTTACCATCAACTTTCAAACGGCTCCTGTTTACAGCAACAGAATTTATATATTAAACAAAATTATTTCCACAGCGCACGGGTAATAGTCATGATGAATGTAAATGCGGTGGACAATTTGAATTTTTAGGTAGTTGCCTGATAAAAGCCATTTTAATAATGAAAGTGATTAATGTTTTTTCTTTTGCTTTTTGTTTTTGTGACAATTTCAAATGTAAGGGCTTGAAGAAGATGTAATGCACAAGTGTTCAGAGGTTCTTTGGTTTTGCCTAAAAAGTATTGTGTTCATAACCCATAGGGTTCGCGTGTTCGTAGAAGACATTATTGCTTGTAAATGTGGCTCGATTGGAGCCGCATAGCGAAGAAGGCAGGCACACGAAATACGCGGCTCCAATGGAGCCGGATAAATATGCTATGGTGTATTTACTACAAACACGTTACCCTTACAAGGGTTTGGAATGTTTAGAACAGCTATGGAAGTAAGGGCCGCCGTATGCCTGCATTCCTTATTCGCATTTTGATTACATAGTGTTCATAGAGTTGCTTTGTAAACGGGTTGTTATTAACTGTTTTGTACGTTTGCGCCATGACCATAACATTCACCCACAATGAACTTGAGGAAGCCGCCCAGCAATTGTGGGAATGGGGAAAAAGCTTTTCCGTGTGGGCGTTTGAGGCACCCATGGGCGCGGGCAAAACCACACTCATCCGTGCGCTTTGCACCGATGTTTTACAAACCACAGATGCAGTGAGCAGTCCGACATTTGCCATTATCAATGAATACAAAACCAAAAAGGCAGGAACGGTTTATCACATGGATTGGTACCGGTTACGGGGCGAAGAAGATGCGGTAACAGCTGGTGTGGAAGATGCACTGCAAAGTGGTAATCTTTGCCTGGTAGAATGGCCCCAGGTAGCGCCTCGCTTGCTACCCGATAACACGCTGCACATTCAGATAACTATAATAGATGATAACACACGAAGGCTTCATGCAACGGCATAATTCATTTTAGTTTACATTTGTACAAGCAGTAAAGAAGAATCAATAATTATCGTCCGGTCAAATGCAAGGTGTCCTGTTTCCTTAACTGAATATTCCAATTCTATCACTTCAATTTTATAACAAAACAAAAAGCAATGCCTGTAACTAAGCCTGTTGTGAGCGGATCGTTCTCGTACGAAACACAGGAAGAGAAATTAGACATTAAAACTGCCGGTGAGCGGCTTGAAATCGGCATCCCGAAAGAAACGGCTTACCAGGAAAACCGTATTGGGCTTACTCCTGAAGCTGTTGGCGTATTGGTAAACAACGGGCATGAAGTAACAATAGAAACCAAAGCTGGTGTGGGTAGCAATTACGATGATAAAGATTATTCTGATGCCGGTGCTAAAATAGCTTATGATGCCGATGCCGTTTACAAATGCCCTATTCTAGTAAAGAGCGCACCGGTTGTGCAGGAAGAATGTGCGCAGTTGCAAATGAACCAAACCATCATTTCACCACTTCATCTTTCTCTTTTAAAAAAAGAAATTATTGAAGTGCTGATGAAGAAACGCATCACTGCCATTGGCTTTGAGAATTTAAAAGACGAAAGCGGCACTTTTCCCATTGTACGCAGCATGAGCGAAATTGCCGGCAGCGCCGCTATGCTGATTGCCGGACAATACCTGGGTACGGCAAACGAAGGCAAAGGTGTGTTGCTCGGTGGCATCAGCGGCATTCCGCCAACAAAAGTGATCATTATTGGCGCAGGCGTGGTGGGCGAATTTGCTACACGTACTGCTTTGGCAATGGGCGCATCGGTAAAAGTGTTTGATAACAATATCTACAAATTAAAACGACTGGAAAACAACCTCGGTGTGCGTGTTTGGACAAGCGTTATCGAACCGAAAATTTTAGCTAAGCAAATCAAAACCTGCGAAGTTGCCGTGGGCGCGCTTATTACAGAAAGTGGCAGAAGCCCGATTGTAGTTACCGAAAATATGGTGGCGGCAATGCGCAGCGGCAGCGTGATTATTGATGTGAGCATTGACCGCGGCGGCTGTTTTGAAACCAGCGAAATTACCACGCACGAAAAACCTACGTTTCGCAAATATGATGTGATCCATTATTGCGTGCCCAACATTGCCAGCGGCTTTGCACGTACCGCAAGCCAGGCAATCTCCAATGTGCTGATGCCGCTGCTGATGGACGCCGGCGATGAAGGTGGTTTTGAAGAAATGCTATGGCACAACTTTAACCTGCGGCACGGTGTGTATATGTACAAAGGGCACTTAACCGATATTTACATCAGCCAGCGATATGATTTGAAATACACCGATTTAAACCTGCTGATTGCCAGCCGAACCTGAGGAATAGGAGTAAGCTGTGAGTTACGAGCTATTAGCTGTAGTTACAAGTAGTAGAGTCTTTCATCAGGATAAAATATCTTCCAAAGTATTGGCGATGGCTTGCAGCAGTTGGGCATTTGTTTTTGCCCCATTTTCGCTATCGGATGGTGGAATGATGGCTCTGAAATTGCCTTCATCGTCTCTTTCAAAATTTACTTTGGTATCTTCAATCTCAACTTCTATGTAGTAAGAGTAAGCAGTAGTAACTAACTGTCCAGGAAGCTCGAGTGTTTTGTTTTGATAAACAACCGGGATAAAGAAGGATTCACTCATAAAAATAATTTTCCCATCGGGAAATGGATGCACAGCAACAAACGAAAGGTTTGTTTTATTGATACAAAGCCAAACATAATGCTATTTTCAAACGGCCTGAATAAGAGTATTTTTAGTGAAGCCTTTACAGGCAATCATCAATCAAAACTCTAAAAAGCACTAAGCTTCAACCGGCAGATGAGAACTGATAAGACTATGAATTTGATTAAGTGAAAACGGTTTGTGCAAAATGTCATCCGCACAAGCATCTTTATAATTATCCAACGCATGAATATTGGCTGAAAAAAGGATAACCGGAAGATTGATAATGAATTCGTTTTTTATACGCTTGCAAATTTCTCTGCCATCTTCACCGTTGAGATTCACATCCATTAAAATCAGGTCTGGCTTTGATTGTTTCAGTGCATCATAAAGAGGCTGGGATTGTTGAAATACCTTTACCGAAAACCCCTTTTTTGTAAACCAGATTTTAAGCGAAAGCAGAATGTCGTAGTCATCATCAACAATAAAAAGTTGCTTCACAAGGGAATATTTATCCTTTATAATAGTATAAATTATGCCAAATCCCTTTTCTTTTAAGTAATTGTTATCTTTTTTAGCTCACTACTTTTTAAATATTTAAAAGTTCTTTCCAAATCAACCGCTTTCGAAAAATAAATAGTTTCCTCAAAACCAAATTTTTATTCCTCACTTGCCAAAGCGATAATAAGTGCAAAACCAAACGGGAGGGAATTGTGGATGTCTCTCCTCAAATTCCCGCAGATTGTTATTAATCCCGATTGTAGCATTTGCAATATTTTCGCTCTATTTATGAAGGCGCTCATTTACAAATCAACCGGAAGCTGGTATGTGGCCAAAACTGAAAACGGTCAGTTTGTAAATGCACGTATAAAGGGTGTGTTTAAAATTGATAACATTACTTCAACCAATCCCATTGCCGTTGGCGACGAGGTTACGCTTGAATTGGAAGAGGAGGGAGGCAGTATTGCCATTATCACAGAAATTAGGGAACGCAACAATTACATTGCCCGCAGCTCCCCACATAACAAAAAGCAGCATCACATTATTGCATCTAATCTCGATCAAACACTGCTTTTTGCAACCATTAAAGAGCCGCGTACCTCAAACGGCTTTATTGACAGGTTTCTGGTGTCGGCAGAAGCGTTTCACATTCCCGCCATTCTTGTTTTTAATAAATGGGATATTTATAAAAAGAAGGAAATCGCACTGTTTGAAGAATGGAGCACCATTTACACATCTATTGGTTATAAAGTAACGAAGTTGAGCATGAAAACCGGCGAAGGCGTGGAAGAAATTAAAAAATTTCTGCAAAACCAAACTACATTGCTAAGCGGACACAGCGGCGTTGGGAAATCTACTTTTATCAATGCGGTTTTGCCTCAAAAAAACTTACGAACTACTGAAGTAAGCCAGTCGAGCGGAAAAGGAATGCACACCACCACGTTTGCCGAAATGTTTGATTTGCCTTTTGGCGGACGGCTCATTGATACCCCTGGCATTCGTGAGTTTGGTATGATTGATATTGCAAAGGAGGAGCTTTCACATTATTTCCCTGAAATGCGAAAATTACTTCCGCAGTGCCGGTATAACAACTGCCTTCATCTGAATGAGCCGGAATGTGCTGTAAAGGAAGCCGTGAACGAAGGTTCGGTTGCGGTTGAACGATACAGCAGCTATCTGAATATGATGGATAGCATTGACGATAAAAACTGGTAGAAAGAAGCGGTGAGCTTTGAGCTACGAGCAGGAAGCTACAAGCAAGTAGCGGTTAAATACACTTAGCAAGTTACCCATCTTACCAAATTACGATTCCTCTCTGTTCGCTCCTTTACTCTGTGCGAGCATCCTAAACTTGTGCGGGAAAGAGCAAGAGAAGTACTTGCTTTACTGCAAAATTTTTACTGCAAAAACAAATCAGGAAGGAAGCAAATGCAGCTTGTCCGCCAGTTTGTTAATCAGCTTTTCGTCTTTAGCTTCTTCTGAAAACAACGAAATGCCATTATAAATGCTGTACTGTAAAACAAACTTGCGCTTGCGATAGGTAAACGACCATTGAATAGTGTCGGCTTCATCTTCTTTCCCGGTGAAACGAACAAAGCGAAGTTTGCTTAACTTACTGGTGAGTTGGTAAAAATCGGCGAGGCTGCTATTCAAATTGTAGATATTGGTGGTAGCAGCATATTGGGTTGCGTGCATGGTACCGCTTTTTGTTTTTAATGAGTTATATCAATCAGTTTTATTAAGTTTAGTAGGTTGTAGCAGCTTTCACATTTCTTCTTTTCTTGTCTTCACAAATTCCTATTATAAATCGTATAAACGAGAAAAATATTGTCTTATAAAAGAGATAGCTTTCCTGAAGGGTGAATTAGCCGTAAAAAATATAAGCAATTAGTTTTGTTTTTGCCAGAAAAGCTATCCAAATACGAAAGACAAATTGCCGCCGCTTTTCGCTGCAAGAATTACTAACTTTTTTTATACCAACCGGCGTATCGCAAATAATTGTTGGCAATGCGGTGTATTTCATTAGCAGTCAACTCTGCCGACACTTCTTTTACCTTTTTTGCAGGCACTCCTGCGTAGATGCTTCCGCTTTCCGCAACCGTGTTTTGCAGCAGTACAGCGCCAGCGGCAATAATGCAGTTTGGGTGAACAATACACCCGTCCATCACAATAGCACCCATACCAATCAACACATCATCATATAAAGTACAGCCATGTACAATGGCACTGTGCCCGATGGAAACATTATTGCCGATTGTGGTTGACCATTTTTCAAACGTGCAGTGCACAACGGCGTTATCCTGAATGTTCACTTTATTGCCAATGCGGATGAAGTTTACATCGCCGCGCAAAACGGCATTAAACCAAACGCTGCAATCATCGCCCATCATTATATCGCCTACCAGCGTAGCATTCGGAGCCAAAAAACAACGGTCACCCATTCGCGGTTCTTTTCCCAGTACAGGTATCAGTAAAGCCATACTTATTTTTAAGATGAAAACAAAGTAAAAACAAAAGGAGGCGAATCCATGGTTTACTTTTGCTCATTTCTTGTATCTGTCATCCGACAACTGTCAGTTTCAACTATGGATAACCGTTCGCTTTTTCTTCGCCACGTTGCGCAAACTTCACCCGAACCAATGGGTTTGGAAATGGTGCAGGCAAAAGGTATTTATCAATTTGGCGCGGATGGCAAACAATACATGGATTTTATTTCCGGCTTCAGCGTTGCCAACATCGGTCACGGCAATCCAAAAGTAATTGCCGCAGTTCAGCAACAAGCTGAACAATACATGCACCTGATAGTGTATGGCGAGTTTATACAAAGTCCGCAGGTAGCGTATGCAAAGTTGCTTACACAACATTTACCCTCAACGCTCAACTGCGTTTATTTTACCAACAGCGGCACCGAAGCCACCGAAGGCGCATTGAAGCTTGCGAAGCGTTATACAGGACGCAGTAAAATCATTGGCTTTCACAACAGTTATCATGGCAGCACGCACGGAGCATTGAGTGTGATGGGCGATGAATATTTCCGGAATGCCTATCGCCCTTTGCTGTCTGATGTTTACCATTATCCGTATGGTAGCGAAGAAGTAATGAATGCCATTGATGAAGACACCGCTGCTGTAATTGCTGAAACGGTGCAGGCAGAAAGTGGTGTTACTTCTCCGCCCAACGGATGGCTGAAAGCAATACAAAACAGGTGTAAACAAAAAGGCGCTTTGTTGATTGTAGATGAAATACAGGCCGGCTTTGGCAGAACCGGAACGCTGTGGGCTTTTGAGCAATACGGCGTTGTGCCCGATGTGTTGTTGTTAGGAAAAGCTCTCGGCGGTGGAATGCCGTTGGGTGCATTTATTTCCGATTATCAAATTATGCAAAGCCTTACTCACAATCCGGTGCTGGGGCATATTACAACATTTGGCGGTCATCCGGTTTCGTGTGCGGCAGGCAAAGCTGCTTTTGAAGTGTTGCTCGAAGAGAATTATATTCAAGAAGTGAAAAAGAAAGAAGAAATATTGCGCAGGCAGTTACAGCACTCAGCAATTTACAAACGGCAAACAGCCGGACTTTGGGCTTCGCTTCAGTTTGCCGATTTTGAAACGAATGTAAAAGTGATTCGCCGCTGCATCAGCAACGGACTAATCTCCGACTGGTTTTTATTTGCTACTAATAAAATGCGCATCGCGCCGCCCTTAAGTATTAGTAATGAAGAATTAGAAAGAGGCTGCCAGATTATAATAAAAAGCATTGATGTCACGCTTGCTTCCTGATTGAGTTCGTTCTTATTAAATCGAAAACGGATTGTTTCAAGCAACCGGCTCCAAGCCAAACCTCGCATCCAATAGTAAAAAATCATCATGCCAAAACCAAAAGTAAGGGCATAAAATTCTACAATCCTTTACATTACAGAACTTACGATTATATTCTCATCTCATTATTAGAATAAATAAAAATGGCATAATTATTTTACTCTTCCATTTTGCTAATCGTTGATTTTTTCGCTTTTGCCAGTTGCATCATCTTTCAATAAAACTGAAAAATTGAAATTAAAAAATGGATATTGTATGCTTCTCTCATTTACGATGGAACTTTGTATATCAACGTCCACAGCATTTGCTTAGCCGTTTTGCAGCCACTTGTCGTGTTTTTTATATTGAGGAACCCATTTTTGATGCACCAGATGATAATTACAGAATAAATAAGACAAAAGAAAACGTAGAAGTAGTCCAATTTTATTTGCAAGGCAACCCTTCTGCTGAAAATATTGACAGACAAAAGAGATTGTTAGATAATTTATTCAAGGAACAAGCTATTCAAAATTTTATACTATGGTATTACACACCGATGGCTTTGTTAGTAAGTGATAATCTAAAGACAGAAATTGTGGTGTACGATTGCATGGATGAACTTTCAGCTTTTAAATTTGCTTCTCCACTTTTAAAAACACTGGAAGAGCAATTGCTTGCTAAAGCTGATGTTGTATTTACCGGCGGCCATACCTTGTTTGAGGCTAAAAAGCACCAACATCACAACATTTATCCTTTTCCCAGCAGTATTGACAAAACCCATTTTGCACAGGCAAGAAAGGAGATAGACGAGCCTGCTGACCAGGCTGGCATTCCGCATCCACGTCTTGGTTTTTATGGTGTCATTGATGAACGGTTTGATATTGACCTGATAAAGGAAGCGGCGCAACAAAAGCCCGACTGGCATTTTGTTTTGATAGGACCGGTTGTAAAAATAGATCAGGCTATGCTGCCCCGTTTGTCAAATATTCATTATCTTGGTGGCAAAACATACAACGAGCTTCCGACCTATTTGCATGGCTGGGATATCGCGTTGGTACCGTTTCTTTTAAATGAATCAACCCGTTTTATCAGCCCAACCAAAACGCCGGAATATCTTGCCGGTGGCAAACCTGTCATTTCAACTGCAATTCAGGATGTGGTGCATCCGTATGGCGACAGAGAATTGGTGCATATTGTAAATAATTCGGAAGAGTTCGTTGGAAAAGCAGAAAAAGAACTGGCAAAAGGGAACAAGCAACAATGGCTGGCAAAAACGGATGAGTTTTTAAAAGACAATTCATGGGATGCAACCTGGCAACAAATGAATAACCTGATCCAAAAAGAAATGGATAAAAAAGCATCTTTTCATCATTCTAAACAAATAAAAAATAACACAAAAAAGGAGGACGCGTATGTTTGATTATGTAGTTGTAGGTGCAGGCTTTGCCGGAAGTGTTTTGGCAGAACGCTTAGCCACAAAAGGAGGCAAACGGGTTTTAATAATAGACAAACGTAATCACATTGGTGGAAACACCTACGATTATTACAACAACGATGGCATACTGATACACAAATACGGACCGCATATTTTTCATACCAATTCAAAAGATGTATTTGAATACTTAAGCCGCTTTACGGCATGGCGTCCTTATGAGCACAGAGTGCTTGCCTCTGTTGACGGGCAATTGGTTCCTATGCCCATTAACCTTACTACCATCAATACATTGTATGGTTTGAACCTTTCGGGCGACCAGGTAGAATCGTTTTTTGAAAGCCGGGCTGAAAAAAAGGATAAAATCAGAACATCGGAAGATGTGGTGGTAGCGAAAGTAGGCAAAGAACTGTACGAAAAATTCTTTAAATATTATACCCGTAAACAATGGGATTTAGACCCCAGCGAACTCGATGCATCGGTAACAGCACGCGTTCCTACCCGCACTAACAAAGACGACCGCTATTTTACCGATACGTTCCAGGCAATGCCGTTGCATGGCTATACACAACTGTTTCAAAATATGCTGTCGAATCCGAATATCAGCATTATGCTGAACACAGATTATAAAGATATTTTAAGCAGCATCCGTTATAAATCCCTGATTTTTACCGGACCTATTGATTCTTACTTCGATTACTGTTATGGCAAGTTGCCTTACCGTTCTTTGGAATTTCAGTTTGAAACCTTAGAAACCGAACGTTTCCAAAGTACCGGCACAATCAATTATCCGAACGAACATTTGTACACGCGCATCACCGAGTTTAAATATCTCACAGGTCAGAAGCATCATAAAACTTCTATCGTGTATGAATATCCAAAGGCAGAAGGCGATCCGTATTATCCGATTCCGCGTCCTGAAAATGCAGAATTGTATAAAAAATACCAGTTGCTGGCAGCTACAACGCCAAATGTTTATTTTACGGGCAGGCTTGGAACTTACAAATATTACAACATGGACCAAGTGGTGGCACAATCGCTAACACTGTTTAAGAAGCTAATGCTTGCCGAACAGGAGACAGTTCATCTCAATGGCAACATGCAAAAAATGGCAATTAAGCAATAAAATAATTTGTGCAAAACCAAAAGGCGCCGCCGTTTTGGTTTTGCACCTTTTTTGATTTGTATTGATATTTCAATCCTAAACCTTTCTTTTTACTAAAATTGTTTACACTAACATGCAAACTGACTCGTCGTGGCTAAGCCCTTTCCATTCCTTTTGGATGGGCGGCTATGAATGTACCGATCAACTGAATGCCTTTGGTAACCGCGTTGATTTCTTACACATAACAGGACATTTGGAAAGAATAGAGAAAGACTACGAAGATTTATCCCTTTTCAACATCAAAACCGTTCGGGAAGGCATCCGCTGGAGCCAGGTTGAAAAGCAGCCTAATCAATACGATTGGAGTACTGTTGCTATAATGATGGAAGCTGCCAAAAAGCACGGCATCCAGCAGGTGTGGGACATTTGCCATTTTGGTTTTCCAGACGATCTCACGCCGCTTCATCCTCATTTTGCCGGTCGCTTTGCCGATGTGTGCAGTGCATTTGTTCGGTTTTATCGTACAAAGTTTCCAACCGAAACCCTCATTGTTACACCTATCAATGAAGTAAGTTTTGTATCATGGCTGGGAGGCGATGTCCGGGGCACTTCACCTTACTGTATAAAGCAAGGATGGAATGTAAAGTATGCGTTGATGAGGGCTTACATTGAAGGGGTTGCAGCAATGAAAGAAGAGGACGCTTCGGTGAAGATAATGACGACCGAACCTTTAGTGAATATGGTTGCACCGCTGAATGCGACACCCGAGGAGCTTGCCTTTGCAACAATGGCACACAATAACCAATTTCAGGCGGCGGATATGCTTACGGGAAGGCTGTGCCCTGAATTGGGCGGCAAACCGGAATACCTTGATATCTTAGGTTTGAATTTTTACTTCAACAATCAATGGGTAGCGAATACAGTAACTTTTCTTCCCTGGCTGAATGAATTTCCCGATTCGCGCTGGAAACCTTTGCATCAATTGCTGCAACAGGCCTATGTGCGTTATCAAAAACCGATTGTTTTATCTGAAACAAGCCATCCGAGAGAAGACCGTTTTAAATGGATCCGTTATATCGGCAGAGAGTGTGAGCTTGCTTTGCAGGAACACATTCCTTTGTGGGGCGTTTGCTGGTACCCGGTGATTGACCGGCCCGATTGGGATCATCTTACACCGTGGCATCTTTCCGGTTTGTGGGATGCTAATTTAGAAGAAGTGAACAGCAGTATTCCTTCGCGTGAGTTACACATACCAACCGCTACCGCTTTCTTAAATGTGCAACAACACTTAGCCCATTTTGTTGAAAGCCAATTTAGAGGAAAAACAACACAGCTTCAATCACATGCCGATTTTGTATCAGAACTTCTCTATCCTGAACGACATCGTGCCGAAATGTTATCGGCTGCTTCTGTTCTTTCGTAAATAGAATATTCGTGCAAAAACAAAGAACCCTGCTTTCATAAAGAAAACAGAGTTCTTTTACCAACAATAAACCTCATTTATATTGCCAGCTTTGACAAGAGTATGGTTGAAATGCTTGCCTGTGTTTGCATAACAGCAGCGGTTTTCAGGGTTTGTTTTTGCCCGTTTTTTGGGGTTGAAGGAACGGTATCAACAGGCCGTTTTAATTCGCTGTCTATCTGCTGCATTTTTTGCTGCATTTCATTTCTCTGCCGTTCCAGTTCTTCGCGGTTGCGTTTGTTTTCTTCTAATTTTTGATTGATGTCATCATCGGAGTTGTCATCGTTATTGTTATCATCATTTTTCACTTTGCCATCGGCTCTCTTCAGTCCATCTTTCGTCATAATGTATTCAACATCATGATCCCAATCATAGCCATCGTTGGCATCTCTCCAACCATAGTTGTTCCAGTCATCATTTCTAAAACCAACATGAACATTGCCATGCCAGTTAGCAACACTGCCATCTATTAAAATCCGCTTGCCCACCGGCACCGCTACCGTAACATACACCCGCTGGTTTCTGAATTTGCGGTTTTCGGTAATGGTAATCCCTTTTGAAAGCGTAAGTACCGAATCTTTTTGTGCGATGTTATAATCTATTTCGTTGCTTAGTTCATTTGCCTGCTCGCGGCTGGCGCCGTCGCTCATTTTCAAAAGCTTTACTTCAAAGCTGTCAGCATCGGCTTTTATAATTCTTACATGCAGATTATTTACATAAGCCGTGTCTTCGTCAATGTTAGCAAAGGGCTCCATTTGCAGCCAGTCGTAACGGCGGTAATAAGATCCCAAACGGTCGGCATGAAGTTCTAACTTGTTTGTTTTTGCATCAGAAAGAGAGATGTTTTGCTCGTTTACTGTGCTGTGGTATTTAAAATCGTTGGCGAGTGAAACCAACAGCCCGATGCCGCAAGCCAGCCCCAGCAACCACAACGACCAAAAGGAAGCACGCAAAATGCCGCTGTTGCCCTTTAATTTTGCCAGCCTGCGGATAACGCCTGTAATGATGGCGATGACCGGTATCCAAACCAACAGCAGCGTTCCCCAGGCAAAAACAGTTTCCCAGCCATTGTTTAAAATATAATTTTTCAGGGGCAACAAACCAATCATTACCACACCAAAAGCAAACAGCCCGCAAACCACGGCGAATAAAACACAGCCAACAATAAAGTAAACAAAAATCTTTATCAGCAGAGCAAGCACATTGCCTAAGCCCCGACCGCTTTTACGAGCCGTTTGGGCAACTTCACCGCTAAATTGCTTGCTTTTCGTGCTGAATTGCTGACCGGTTTGTTTTGCAAAATCGGCCGCTTCCTGACCAAACTTTGTTACTCTCTCGCCCACACCTTTCATTTCGTTGGTAATGTTGTTTTTGATTGAATTTATGTCAACTTTCTCACCTTTCATTTCCAGCCTGTCACTTGTTGATTTAGCTTCGGGCAGCACTATCCAAAGAATGATGTAGATAAGCGTTGCACCCGGGCTAAAGGAAACCGATAAAAAGTTAGGGTAATTCAATATTCCCCAATGCGCCCATCTAAAAAAGAAAGAAAAGAAAGGAATCAAAAACAAAATGCGCGGAATCCAAACGTTCACGCCGAAATAGTAAGACAAGCCTTTGCAAACGCCGCCAATCAGTTTATCTTCTGGGTCGCGCAACAAACGTTTGCGGGCAGAGCCAATTACCGTTGATGCCGTGCTGGGAACGGCTATCCACAAAACAATGTACGCAATAAAGCCAAAACCAAACCCGAATGAAAACACCACAAACAGAATGCGGACAATAATTGGGTCAATACCAAAATAAGCGGCTAACCCACCGCAAACACCGGCAACTATTTTATCGTTTTCGCTGCGGTAAAAACGCTCGGCTTTTGTGTATGTGTAGTTTTTGTTATTGCCACTTTCTTCATACACGCGGCTTTTTACTTTTTCTTCGTCGCTATCAAAATCTTCAGGTCTGCCAATGCTGCTAATCACTGCGGTTACATCTTCATCGGTAATGCAGGTGCCTCCTTTTTTCAGCGTTTCGCCAAACAATTCGGCAATGCGGCTTTCTATGTCGTTAATAATTTCTTCCCTGCCTTCTTCATTTATAAAATAGCGGCGCAGGCTATCTACATATTGCTTTAATATTTCGTAGGCAGTTTCTTCTATCGGTATTACTCTGCCCTGAAAGTTTATGTTGATTACCTTTTTCATGATGTTAATGATTTGATTGGTTATTGTTGGTAATGTTGGTGGTTTGTGTTAAGGTATGAACTGCGTCGGCAAGTTCCGTCCAGGTACGCTCTAATTCGGCATAAAATGAAAGCCCTTGGTCAGTCATTACAAAATATTTGCGTGGCGGGCCGCTAATGCTTTCTACCCAGCGATAAGTGAGATAGCCGGCATTCTTCAGCCGTGTTAACAAAGGGTACAGCGTGCCTTCCAAAATGTGCAGGTTGGCAGCTTTCATTCTTTCTACAATATCGCTGGGGTAAACTTCGCCCTGCTTTATGATAGACAAAATGCAAAACTCAAGTACGCCTTTGCGCATTTGGCTTTGAGTGTTTTGAATGTCCATACGAGTGATTTTATAAAATGATTTAGAAGAATCGTTTGGTGTCAACTTTCATACATTGACAACACAAAAGTAAAGATTATTTGGTACTATGCAACACACAGTACTATCTTTTTTATGGTAGTTTAGTGTAAAAGGTATTATCATATAAATTAAATAATTGATTATTAGATATTTATGATAAAAGCAAAAACATGCGAAAATGATAAGCGTGAAAATAAGATGATAAATGGTAGGCAGTTTTTTATAGATTGTTCCTAACGGAACATTTTGCGATTGCCTATGGGAACGATTAATAGAAGCAACATCTTAAAACGCTAGAATTTGTTTTTGCCCCTTTTATTTGCCCTGATTCAATCATTCAAGCACTACTTTTGATAGATAGGAATATCCTTTTATAATGAAACTAAAGCAGCGAAAAATTATCAACGATCCGGTGTATGGCTTCATTACCCTTGATTCGCCGCTTATTTTTGACATCATTTCTCATCCCTGGTATCAGCGATTGCGTCGCATTCATCAAATGGCGCTCGCTTCATTTGTTTATCCCGGCGCGGTTCATACGCGGTTTCATCATTCGCTCGGCGCGTATCATCTCATGTGCCAGGCAGTAAGCGAATTGTGCCACAAAGGAGTGAACATTTCAGAGGAAGAAAGTGAAGCCGTAAAAGCGGCTATTTTATTGCACGATATTGGTCATGGTCCGTATTCTCATGCGCTGGAGAATTTGTTGGTGCCTCATGCTAATCATGAAGAAATCGGTTTACAAATTATGCATCGGATGAATGAAGATTTGGATGGAAGGTTGTCTCTTGCGATTGATATTTTTACCAATGTTTATCCTAAATATTTTTTGCATAGCCTGATCAGCGGACAAGTAGATGTTGACCGCATGGATTATCTCACGCGCGATAGTTTTTACACCGGCGTTAGCGAAGGTGTAATTGGTTACGACCGCATTTTAAAAATGCTTGCTGTGCACAATGGCGAACTGATGATTGAAGAAAAAGCGGTTTACAGCACTGAAAAATTTTTGGTGGCACGCCGTCAAATGTATTGGCAGGTGTATTTGCATCGTGCCGTGCTGGCAACCGAAATGATGCTGGTAAAAATTATAGAACGTGTAAAAGAAATTTATCAACCCGATGACAAACAATTGCAAACCGGATCGCCGGTAGATTTGTTTTTGGCCAATAAATCGCTTACACAGGAAGCATTTATCAATGCGTTTTGCAGCATTGATGATGCTGATGTAATGTTCGCCGTAAAGCTATGGAGCCATCACGAAGATGTAGTGTTATCGGTTTTAAGCAATGGATTATTGAATCGAAACTTATTAAAATGCACATTGCATAACGAGCCGGTTGATGAAGCCCTGTTGCAAACAATTCGTAAGTCAATTGCAAGGCGTTTGCGCATTAGCGAAGAGGAAGCGAGGTATCTTGCTTTTACCGGCGTTGCCGAAAACACAGCCTATAAATTGACCAATGAAAACGTAAACATTTTGTTTAAAAACGGTGAGGTAAAAGACATTTCTGGGGTTGATGATCCGCTCATCAATCAAACTTTATCTCTGCCTGTAAAAAAATTCTACATTTGTCAATTACGATGATGGTTATTAGCCCAAAGCACATTTTTATTTATAACTAATTTATGCAGTTTAGCGCAGCGCAAATAGCCATGATGGTTGATGGCGAATTGGAAGGTGAGGCTTCGGTTGCCGTTACCTCATTCGGCAAAATTGAAGAAGCCAAAAGGGGCCAGCTTTCCTTTCTTGCCAATCCCAAATACGAAGAATTTTTATACACCACCGGGGCTTCTATAATCATCATTAACAAAAATCAGGAATTAAAAGAAGCAGTTGCCGCAACATTAATTCGTGTGCCCGACGCCTATTCGGCATTTGCACTTTTGCTGCGCAAATACCAGGAGATAATGACGCAGCAGCTTACCGGTATTCAACAGCCTTCTTATCTTTCCGAAACAGCGAAATTGGGTGATGGTGTGTTTGTGGGCGCTTTTACCTACATCGGCGCCAATGCACAAATTGGAAATGGTGTAAAACTGTTTCCAGGTGTGTACGTTGGCAACAACGTAAGTATCAATGATAACACCATTTTGTATCCCGGCGTAAAAGTGTATAACGATTGTGTGATTGGAAAGAACGTTACGGTACATGCTGGTGTTGTAATTGGCGGAGATGGTTTTGGTTTTGCACCACAAACCGATGGCACATATAAAAAGATACCGCAAATTGGAAATGTAGTAATTGAAGATTATGTTGAAATCGGCTCCAATTCTACCATTGACCGGGCTACCATTGGCTCCACCATCATTCGCAGAGGAGCTAAGCTTGACAACCTCATACAAATTGCGCACAACGTTGAAATTGGCAGCAACACAGTAATTGCTGCACAAGCCGGTGTAAGCGGCAGCACTAAAATTGGCAACAATGTAATGGTAGGCGGCCAGGCAGGTATTGTAGGTCATCTGCACATTGCCGATGGCGCTAAAATCAATGCACAAAGCGGCGTAAGCAAATCCATTAAAACACCTAACGTTGCTGTAACCGGAAGCCCGGCTTTTGAATATACCTCTGCTCTACGCAGCCAGGCGTTAAGCCGCAACCTGCCCGAAATGGAAAAGCGCATTGCTGAATTGGAAAAATTAGTTCAGCAACTGTTGGCTGAAAGGGTAAACGCATAGCTATTGCTAATTGTGAGTAGTGAGTTGTGAATGGTGAGTGAAGTAAAATCACATTGATAACTCACTACTCACCTTTCACAACTCACTACTCACTTGTTCATGAACACCACCACTGTTATCTATCTTGTTTTTGGTATTGCATTGTTGGTGGCTTTGGTAATTGATTTGGATGTTATCAGTAAAAAGCATTCGGTCATTACTCTTAAAAAAGCCTTGCTGCAAACCTTACTGTGGGTAGGCTTGTCGTTGGCATTTTGGGCATTTATCTGGATTGAAAAAGATACGCATGTTGCCACCAAATACATCAGCGCTTACCTGATGGAATGGAGCCTGAGCATTGACAATGTGTTTGTTTTTATCCTTATTTTTTCTTACTTAAAAATTCATAAAAACGATGTGGGCAGAGCCTTGCTTATTGGTGTGCTGCTGGCAATTGTTTTGCGCATTTTGTTTATAGCAGCAGGCATCGAAATTGTGAATCGCTTTCAATGGGTGCTTTACTTGTTTGGTTTGTTTTTATTATATACCGGAGGGAGATTGTTTTTTCAAAAAGAAGATGAACAATATAAGCCGCAAGAGTCGGCGATTTACAAATTGATGAACCGCATTTTTCGCATGAGCAATGAAAACCCCGAAGGAAAGTATATTCTTAAAAAAAGGGGCAAAATTTATTTTACTACTTTATCGCTGGTTGTTTGCATCTTAGCAGGCACCGATGTTTTGTTTGCCTTGGATAGCATTCCTACCGTTGTATCGCTGGTTCGCGAAACCCCAAAAACGCCTTTCTCTGCCGACGATATTATGGTCATTTATTCAAGCAATATTTTTGCGGTCCTGGGTTTGCGCAGCTTGTTCTTTTTGTTGCGTGGCGCTGCCAATCAGTTTCAATATTTGCAGCAAGGCATTGCGTTGGTGCTGGTTTTTATTGGTGCAAAAATGTTGCTTGAATGGTATGTTCACATCTCCATTTATATTTCGTTACTTGTGATTGTGGTTTGTATCAGCGGCGCCATTCTTCTTTCTAAAATAAAAAGCAAAGCCATCGCAAATAACCGGAAAGAAGAGAATATACAATAGCGTTTGTTTTTGCCCATTTTTTATTGGTTTTGGTTAACGATTGCTGAAACCAATGGCACTGTTTTTATTAATAACAACATCACTAAATATGATTGTGTGAGGAAGCGAAAAATAATGTACCTCGTAAACCCTTTGTCTGGTACAATTAAAAAAGGTCCGTTTCTATTTTCTGTAAAATCAATCACCGAAAGCAAAGGCATTGATTATGAAATAGAAGAAACCTCTGCCGATGGAAATTATTTTTTGTTAAAAGAAAAAATTGTGGATGGTAACTTTACCGACGTTGTTATCATTGGTGGGGACGGCACAGTGCGGCAGGTAATTAATGCGCTTCGCGATGTTGAGCATTTGTGTTTTGGCGTCATCCCCTTGGGCAGCGGAAATGGCTTGGCACGAGCCGCTAAAATTCCTGTCAAACCCTTGCAGGCATTGAGCTTGCTGTTTAGCGGCACAGCAAAAAAAATAGATTCGTTTACCGTCAACAATCACTTCTCGTGCATGTTAAGCGGCATTGGTTTCGATGCAAAAGTGGCGCACGATTTTGCCGAAAAAGCAACGCGCGGATTGTTTACATACACACAACAAAGTTTGATTAATTATTTCAAAGCGCATCCTTACCAGTTTGAAGTAACCACCGATGATTTTTCTTTTTTTACAGAGGCTTATTCTATCTCTATTGCCAACAGCAACCAGTTTGGAAACAACTTTACCATTGCACCACAAGCGAGCTTAACAGACGGTTTGTTAGATGTTGTGATTGTTCAAAAAATGCACAAAGCCCGCTTGCCGTTTGCTGTGTTAAAACAAATTCGCGGCAATAACAAACTACAAAAAATGGTGGACGATTTATCGAAGAGCAATGTGCTGTATTTTCAAACGCCTTGCATAAAAATTAAGAATTTAAAACAGGCGCCGTTTCACATTGATGGCGATCCTGCGCCCAGCAGCGAAACGTTTGAAGTAAAAATTATTCAGGATTGTTTCCGGTTGATTCAGCCATAAGCAGCATTTACCCAATGTGAGCAAAGCCTTACATTTGCCCACATTTATTCAATATAAAAGCCTTTGGTTTTGCAACAAATTTGGCTTTTACAAAAGCACCTATTATAATGAATACAAGCTTCAATCCAGATAAGCAGCACACGCTTCAAAATCAAATCAGCATCAGCGGCAAAGGGTTGCACACAGGCATTTTGGTTGATATGACGCTAAGCCCTGCCAGTGCGGGTTTTGGCATTCAGTTTAAACGAATTGATTTGCCCAATCAACCCATTATTAAAGCCGATTGCGATTTGGTAAGCGATACGAGTCGTGGCACTACTTTACAGGTTGACGATGCCAAGGTTGGCACTATTGAACATTTGCTGGCAGCGCTTGTGGGCATGGGTGTAGATAATGTATTGATCGAGTTGAATGCGCCGGAAGTGCCCATCATGGATGGCAGCAGCCAGCCCTTTGTTGAATTGATTGAAGAAGCTGGTGTTGCCGAGCAGGAAGCTACTAAAGTGTGGTACAGCATTGATGAAAACATCAACCATTATGATGAACAAAAACGTGTGGAAATGGTGCTGATGCCTGCAATGGAATACCAGATAACAACGTTGATTGACTTTAATAGTCCGGTGCTCGGAACGCAATATGCGCAGCTAAAAAATATGAGCGATTTTAAAACGGAAATCGCTCCCTGCCGCACGTTTAGTTTTTTACATGAATTGGAAATGTTACTGGCAAACGATTTAATAAAAGGTGGCGACATAAACAACGCAATTGTAATTGTTGATAAGCCTGTAACTCCTGATGCGATGAGCCGCTTAGCAAAAGCGTTTGGTCGTGAAAAAATGGAAGTAAAAAGCGAAGGCTATTTAAACAATCTGGAACTGCGTTTTCCCAACGAGCCTGCACGTCATAAGCTGTTGGATGTAGTTGGCGATTTGGCTTTAATTGGTTATCCCATCAAAGGTCGCGTAATTGCCAACCGTCCGGGACATAGCACCAATGTTGCTTTTGCCAAAAAAATTAAACAGTACATCAAAAAGAACAAGCATGTAAAAGATGTTCCTGTTTACAACCCGATGCAGCCACCGGTTTTCAACTACGAGCACATAGAAAAAACACTGCCGCACCGCTATCCGTTTTTATTGGTTGATAAAGTAATCGAGCTTACCGACTCGCGCATTGTTGGTGTTAAGCACGTTACTATTAACGAATGGTTTTTTCAGGGTCATTTTCCCTCAAATCCAATTGTGCCGGGTGTTCTGCAATTAGAAGCGCTGGCGCAAACGGGCGGCATTCTTGCTATCAACAACAGCCCCGAAGGAAAATACGATACTTACTTTGTGAAGATAGACAACTGCCGGTTTAAGCAAATGGTACGCCCCGGCGATACCATGATTTTAAAAATGGAATTTAATACACCTGTACGCCGTGGTTTGTGCGATATGCACGGCACCGTGTATGTAAACGGTAAAGTAGCTACCGAAGCTGACATGATTGCACAGATTGTTAAAAGACCCTCCTGACAACGTTATTCAGCCATTCCGTTTATTTTTGCGGGTTTATCAGCCGCTTTATTTTTTGTAAATGATTCATCCGCACACGTACATTCATCCAAACGCAAAGCTCGCCCGCAATGTAAAGATTGACCCGTTTACCGTTATTCATGAAGATGTTGAAATAGGCGAAGGCACCTGGATAGGTAGCAATGTAACCATCATGGAAGGTGCCCGCATTGGTAAAAACTGCCGCATTTTTCCTGGCGCCGTGCTGGCTGCCATTCCGCAGGATTTAAAATTTGCCGGAGAAAAAACCATTATTGAAATTGGCGATAACACAACCGTTCGTGAGTTTGTAACTATCAACCGGGGTACGGTTGACAGAGGCAAAACAAAAGTAGGAAGCAACTGTTTGATTATGGCATATTGCCATATTGGTCACGATTGCATAGTTGGTAACAACTGTATTATGAGCAACAGTTCGCAAATGGCAGGGCATGTGGTAATGGGCGACTGGGCAATATTAGCCGGTGTTTGCGCTGTACAGCAATTTGCACACATTGGGCAGCATTCTTTTATTGCCGGCGGCAGTCATGTAACCAAAGATGTTCCGCCTTACATTAAAGCTGTTCGCACACCGTTGAGTTACGGTGGAGTGAATAGTGTGGGCTTAAAACGCAGAGGCTTTTCTATTGAGCGAATCAATCATATCCTCGATTTGTATCGCATCATTTACAATAAAGGCATGAACATTACGCAGGCGCTTGAGTACATTGAAGAAGAACTGCCTGCCACTGATGAGCGAGATGAAATTGTAACCTTCATTCGCGAAAGCGGTCGTGGCATTATCAAGCGTTACACAAAAGGCGCTGAAGAGGAGGTGTAGAGGAAAACTGCAAGCTGTTAGCTGCGACTTTTTTAGGCAAAACCAAAAGTCTGCTTTCTTATAAAAGTCCTCCTATCATTTCTCTTTCCAAACGCTTAACTTTAATTCATGGAAAAGAGGTAAAAGAACCAGCGGTTTCTTGCCCGAAATACATAAGTGAAGAAGAATACTTAGCCATGGAAGAAGCGGCTTTGGAAAAGCACGAATATTATGATGGTGAAATCTTCGCCATGTCGGGTGCCAAAGTACCGCATACCACCATTTCAATGAATTTATTAGGTAGTATGCTACCGCACCTGAAACGCAAGCCCTGTAAGCCTTTCAACAGCGATCAAAAGTTATATATTGAAAAACGGGGCATGTTCACGTATCCTGATCTAATGATTGTTTGCGGCACGATAGAAACCCGCAACAACGATGAATGGAATGTAATGAACCCAGCCGTGATTATTGAGATTTTATCTGCTTCTACAAAGAAATATGACCGCACCACCAAATTTTCATTTTATCGCGATATACCTTCTTTGAAAGAATATATTTTAGTAGATTCTCAAACGATAAACATTGAAGTGTTTTGCATTAACGATAATCAGACCTGGGAAGGAAAAGAATACAACAATATCAACGATTCATTGCAAATACAAACCATCTCACTTTCTATTCCCTTAGCAGACATTTATGAAGATGTCGAATTGTCAAACAAATAATTACTTAGGCTTTTTTGGCTGAGGCACAATAATTACTTTTCCATCTGTTGCATTCGGAGTATAAGTTGCATTTCTGTTTGGCTTCAGTAAAAGCATGTTGTCTGTTTTCATTTGATAGATGGTGTCTTCGCCACTCATACCTATTTTCTTTCCTTCGTTGGGCAGCAAAGCCGAAGGCTCATTATAAACAAGCTGAGGAACAGGTTCAAGTCTGACCGCTGATTGTTTGTGATTGATGCGCAAGCTATCCAACCATCGCTTTTGTTGATAATGATTGTTGGGTTGTAGCAATTGCGCTTTTGCGGCAAAAACAAATCCTGCAAGCAGGAAGAACACAATACCGTGTTTCATAGCCGTTATATTTGATGTGAAGTTAAAATTCTTTTACTAAAAAATACATCGCTCATGTTTGCCGACCGGATGAAACGCTTCAATCGCTTTTTACATTTTACAGAAAAGCTTCCTCCGCATATTGATGTGCTCAATCCTTTCAAAAGCGTATCAACACTGGCTTTCAGCGATGCATTCTGCCAAAAATATTATAATGATAAAAACAAACGTTGGGCTATTTTCGGAATCAATCCCGGCAGGTTTGGCGGCGGCTTAACCGGCATTCCGTTTACCGATTTTAAACGTTTGCGTGACGTTTGCGGCATTGATACAAAAGGCAATACTTCGCACGAGCCATCATCAGAATTTGTATATGCGATGATTACAGCAATGGGCGGTGTTGATGTGTTTTATCAACAATTTTATATCAACTCGGTTTGTCCGTTGGGCTTCGTAGTTCATACAGGAAACAATAAATGGATCAACTATAATTATTATGATGACAAAGCTTTGTATGCCGCCGCACAACCATTCATTGTAAAAATGATGCAAAAACAAATCAGGCTCGGTTTGCATACCGATGAATGTTTTTGCCTCGGTAAAAAGAATGCAGAATATTTTACAGCTATCAACAACGAGTATTCTTTTTTTAAGAAGATAACCGAGCTACCGCATCCGCGCTACATCATTCAATACAAAAGAAAAGAGATGGATTTTTTCATTGACGAATATGTGCAAAAATTAGGTCGCTCATTATAATGAATGTATGATTTGCGAAAGAAGAGCAGCCTTTCACCGCTGGGAAACAAGAAACAGAGTTTGCGCTGAACAATTTCTCTGCAAAGCCTCTTTCCCTTTCTTCCCTGTGGTAAAAACAACATCCTAATTTTAGAGGCTACCCATTTTAGTATTGCCCAAATAAAACTGAATACTGAATATTTGCAAAAATTTTGAAAGCGATGTTCAACAACCGAACAAAAATAAAAGAGCTGTTAAGCGGCCGCAAAGTAGGCGACGAAGTAATTGTAATGGGCTGGGTGCGTACGTTTCGCAACAACCAGTTTATTGCGTTGAACGATGGCAGCACGCACCAAAACATACAAGTAGTGGTGGCTTTGGGAGGGCTTGATGAAGCCACGCTAAAACGCATTACCACCGGGGCTTCCGTAAAAGTAATGGGCACATTGGTAGAAAGCATTGGCAAGGGACAAGCCGTTGAAATCAAAGCTTCGTTGGTTGACATTTTAGGCGATTGCGACCCTGAAAAATATCCGTTGCAACCCAAGAAGCACAGCCTTGAATTTCTAAGAGAAATTGCTCACTTGCGTTTTCGCACCAATACGTTTGGTTCGGTGTTTCGCGTGCGCCATTCGCTTGCCTTTGCGGTGCATCAGTTTTTCAACAACAAAGGATTTTTTTATTTGCATACGCCTATTATCACTGCATCGGATGCAGAAGGTGCGGGCGAAACCTTTCGCGTTAGCACATTGCCTTTGAACAATGCGCCTTTGAACAAAAATGGTGAAATTGATTTTGGTGAAGACTTTTTTGGCAAGAAAACAAACCTCACGGTAAGTGGTCAGTTAGAAGGCGAATTGGGTGCTTTGGCATTGGGCGATATATATACATTCGGGCCAACGTTTCGTGCCGAGAACAGCAATACCACGCGGCATCTTGCAGAGTTCTGGATGATAGAACCCGAAATGGCATTTTACGATTTGGAAGACAACATGAACCTGGCAGAAGAGTTCATCAAATCCATCATCAATTATGTGTTGCAAAACAATGCGGATGACTTACAGTTCTTAGACCAGCGCCTGGCAGAAGAAGAGAAAGGAAAGCCACAAGCCGAACGATCTGAAATGGGTTTGCTGGAGAAACTTCGGTTTGTAATTGATAATAAATTCGAACGCATTACTTATACTGAAGCGATTGATATTTTACTACAATCTTCTCACTACAAAAAGAAAAAATTTAAGTACGATGTTAACTGGGGCATTGATATGCAAAGCGAACATGAACGTTACTTAGTAGAAAAGCATTTTAAAAAACCGGTGATTGTTACGAATTATCCTGAAAGCATCAAAGCGTTTTACATGCGTATGAATGATGATGGCAAAACGGTAGCGGCAATGGATATTTTAGCGCCAGGCATTGGTGAAATTGTAGGTGGCAGCCAGCGTGAAGAACGCTTGGATAATTTAATGAGCCGCATGGAAAAAATGAATGTGCCGGTGGAAGAATTGGATTGGTATTTAGATACGCGCCGCTTTGGCACTGCGCCCCATGCAGGCTTTGGTTTGGGCTTTGAACGAATGATGCAGTTTGTAACCGGCATGACAAACATACGCGATGTCATTCCGTTTGCCCGCACACCGAAGAACTGTGAGTTTTAAAAAAGGGCAAAACAAAACTTTTGCAATTTCCATTTTGCCTTTTTAATTATCGCGTTATATTTGCAGCCCTTTACGGATGGTGCAGTATCCGCCGTAGGGCAGAAAAGGACTGGAAATTCTTGATAATTTGGTGCGGTATCCGCCGCGGCGGAAAAGGACTGAAAGAATTATGGTGCGGTAGCTCAGTCGGTAGAGCAAAGGACTGAAAATCCTTGTGTCGCCGGTTCGATCCCGGCCCACACCACATGAAAAAAATAAGTCGCTAATAAATAGCGACTTATTTTTTTATAAGACATTAATGTTTCAAACAGGTGTCTCAAGTTGCTTTCATTATAAGTGGTTTTGCTTTTGATATAAAAAATTTCAAAAACACATACTACTAAGGTCTCTTAATAAATCCAATGATTAAATCGTTGTAAAGCAAATTAAAAAACTCCATTTATTTCATAGTTTCGGTTGTAGAAAATCAATTACAAACGCTCGCTTTATACACTTCGATTTTATGAAGGTACAATTACCGTTCTATGTTCATTTCGTTCTCATCATCATCGGCGCCTGGTTTTTACTGTACGGATTTTATTTAGGAAGCGATATTATTGTTCCTCTGGGATTTTCCTTTCTGATTGCTGTCATGTTGCATCCATTGGAAACCTTTTTTGAAAAACGAAAAGTGCCAAGGGTAATCGCTATTCTTTTGTCTCTTTTCATCGCCATTGCGGTATTGTCTGGCATTTTTATACTGCTTTCACATGAAGTGCATTTGTTTATGAAAGACCTTCCAGCCATCGAACAAAACCTTACTGTTTTTTTAGATAAAGCCCAACAATGGATTAGCGATAAATTTCATTTCTCGGAGGAACAACAAAACCAGGTAATTCAAAAAGCCAAAGGTGATGGAATCAACAATGTAAAAGCAGTGGCAGGTACCACGTTTGACATCATCACAGCTTCCATTGTAACACTCACATTAGTGCCGATTTATGTTTTTCTGTTCATGTATTATCGCCTTCACATGCTAACTTTTATTGTTAATGTGTTCCATCAAAATCATTCTGACAGGGTGCGAATGGCGGTTGGTAAAATAAGGATGGTGGTGCAGAAATATGTTACCGGATTGCTGATAGAAACTTCCTGTGTCGCTGTCTTAAACTCTATCGGTCTGCTGATAATCGGTGCCCGGTTTTCTATACTCCTTGGCATTATCGGTGCCTTGCTAAATCTCATTCCCTACATCGGTGGGCTTATAGGCATTATTTTAACTGCCATTGTAACATTAAGCAACACCGGAAGCATTCCGGCAATGTTTGGCAGCGCAGTGGTGTATCTGGTGGTACAATTTATTGACAATAATTTTTTGGTGCCACGCATCATTGGCTCAAGCGTGCAATTGAATGCTTTGGTTTCGATTGTGGCCGTACTGGTGGGAGGCACTTTGTGCGGAGTAGGCGGCATGTTTCTTAGCCTACCTTTTATTGCCATTTGCAAGGTTGTGTTTGATCATGTTGAAGAAATGCATGTATGGGGCAACTTAATGGGTGACGAAGAATCAGCCCGCTGGAATGTTATAAGAAATTACACCATCAAAAGACGTGTAAAATCAAAAGCAGATGTTGTGGATTGATGAACCTAAAAAACTTTTGACGTTTTGCAAGGCTCATTGCTTGTTGTAATCATCTCCTTGTTCTTCATCGCTTTGTAAACAGTTGCAAGCTCGTATGTGGTAAAAAAGGTGTAAAACCAAAAATGCTTAACAGGTTATCTATAACTGATGAAGCAATGAAAACCTTTTTTAAATAGCCAGGTCATCTTTATAAAAACAGAAAGTATGGCCTGCATTTTTTGATTAACAACTGTCCTCTCTTGCGCTCTTTTTAAAATCGAACACTAACTTTTTCATTGCTTTTAATTGGGTAATTTTATTTTCGATAGAAATGATTTTCTCATCCAAAATGGATAGTGAAGATTGTAAGAACATTACAAAATAAAGCAGAATAATGGTATGAAGTAATATCACACATCAATCGTTATCAACAGCAATGCTGAAAATGTATGGAATGAACTAATCAACTTTAAAGCTTATCAAGACTGCAATCCTTTACCAATCCTTTATACACTGTAGCATTTTAGCGATGCCTACCTTTATTATAAAAATTCAGAAGACATGAAAAAGTCGAAGCAAATTGTTTTGGTTACGGTGTTTGCAAGTGCTGTTGCAGCTTGCGGTCATCCCTACAACCAATGGATTTCGGGCGAAGAAAACGGAATTTGCCGCGATACTTTGATCAATACAATCCCTCATCGTTTTTACCGGGGTGCCTGGTATCCCATTTACAACGACCAAATTAATCTCGCACTGTATGCAAGCGGTTACCACGGTGGATCTTTCTCTTCTTTTCATTCGGCTTCAATACACACTCATGGCTTTGGCAGATCGGCTCATTGTTCTTCGGTTGGCGCATAACAAAATAGGTTGTCTTATTTTTGTTTTTGCACAAATTTTACAAAAGTGAAAAAAACAAAAGCCCTTGTTCTGGTTACAGTATTCGCGAGTGCTGTAACAGCTTGCAACAGTTCAAATAACAATTGGATTTCAGGCAACCAAAATGGACTTTATCACGATACTTCAGTACGGGGAACCCCTTACCGGTACTATCATGGTTCGTGGTATCCGGTGTATAATAACCAAATTAATCCGGGCATGTATTCGGGCGGTTCTTCCGAAGAAATTGCATCTCCTTCGTATCATGCAGCGGTACGCACAGGCGGCTTTGGCGAATCAGCTCATTCTTCATCAGTTGGCGAATAAAAATTACTTACCGTGAAACGAATCAATATAGTGCCCCGTAATAACTGGGAGAGTAAAGTAAAAGAGCAAGGCTTTGTTTATTACAAAGGCTATTATTCAGAAGACGCCGCCTATCAATTCACTGCCAGTGAAATTGACAACATTGAAACTGCAACGGGTGAAATATTTGATATGTGCCTCAAAGTGGTACAGTATGTTATTGACAATGATTTGTGGGATGAGTTTTTTATACCACGCAAATATGCTGACTTAATAAAGTGGTCGTGGAATGAAGATTTAATGTCGTTCTATGGTCGGTTTGATTTGGCTTACAACGGCAATGAAATCAAACTTCTCGAGTTCAATGCCGACACACCAACTTCTTTACTGGAAGCGAGCGTCATTCAATGGTATTGGCTGCAGGAATATGATAAAAACAAAGATCAATTCAACTCGATACATGAGAAATTGGTTGACCACATGAAAGTGTGCAAGCCCTATTTTCATGATGGCAAGCTTTGGTTTTCATGCGTGAACAACAGCCAGGAAGATTTTATCACGGTAAAATACATGCAGGATGTAGCGCAGCAGGCAGGCATTCAAAACGATTTTCTTTTTATAGAAGACATCGGAATAAACGCAAAGAATCAATTCTGCACAAGGTCAGGCGAGCCCATTCAAAATATCTTCAAACTGTATCCTTATGAATGGATGTTTGGTGAAGAATTTGGTGAGGCACTCATCACCACAAAAGAAGAATGTTATTGGATAGAGCCAGCTTACAAAGCGATTTTGAGCAATAAAATGCTTTTAAAATATTTGTATCAGTTGTTCCCACATTCACCTTATGTTTTGCCTTGCGAGTTTGGCAAGCCCATCACAAAAAGCTATGTAAAAAAACCAGTGTTTAGCCGCGAAGGTGCCAACATAACCATTGTTAACAATGGCAGCATTGAAGATGAAACAGGAGGCGAGTATGGGGAAGAAGGTTTTTTGTTTCAGCAATATTTTGAAGTGCCAAAGTTTGATGGCAAGACACCCATTGTAGGAAGCTGGTTAATTGGTGGCATTCCTGCCGGCATGGGAATCAGAGAAAGCGACAAACTGATAACAAACAACATGAGCAGGTTTATTCCACATTTCTTTTGAACACTTCAACCACAACCAATTCTCTCTTATCTTGCCTTTATGAATGTTACCATTACGCTTGCCATCATTGTTATCACAACACTCATATCTATTGGTGGGTTTTATAACGATAAAATCAAAAGCGATCTCATTTTTTTCCCGCCTGCTATTACAGAGCGTAACCAATGGTATCGTTTTATTACCTGCGGTTTGATACATGCCAACACGCCGCACTTATTTTTCAATATGTACGCGTTGTATATGTTTGGCGATGCGGTAGAAAAACAGTTTACCTTTCGCTTTCACGAGTGGGGAAAGCTGTTGTACATCATCCTGTATGTAACTGCGCTGGTGGCTTGCTTACTGCCTACTTATTTCAAAAACAGGCACAATGCGTATTACAGCAGTTTGGGCGCATCGGGCGCCATCTCTGCAGTTGTATTTGCATTTATATTTTTAAACCCAATGACAAGTTTAAGTTTGATTTTTCTGCCCATTCCTTTGCCTGCATTTATTTTTGGCTTTTTGTATTTGGTTATCACATCGTATCTCGCGCGGCGCGGCGGTTCGGGCATCAATCATTCAGCGCATTTGTGGGGTTCGGTGTATGGCATTTTCTTTTTAGTTATTACCGGCTACACCATTGCGCATGTGAATCTCATCAGCTACTTTATCAGCCAGGTAACCGATTATTTTCATTCGTTGTAATAGTGAGTAGTGAATGGTGAGTGATGGAAATTTGGGTAAAACCAAAAATACAAAATACAGTTTTATGATACGGGCTGCAGCAATTATTGTTGATCGCCTGTTGTGTCACTCACTTCAACATTCTGAAACAAATTGAGCTTTTAAGCGAGTGCTATGTTGAACCGCAAAGCCGCTAAGAAATTTGTGCAAAAACAAACTTCAGTAAAGGTTGTGCAATAACATAGTCGCTAAAAAAGCGGCAAAAACAAACTTCATACACCTTTGCGCCTTCGCGTCTCTGCGGTAGAAAAAATTTACGGTTGCGCCGTGTGCGTCCTGATGATTTTATCAACAATATAAGGGCTGTAACCACGCCAAGGCAAAGCGTGTTTGTATTCTTTGTAATGAAGGTCGTAATAGTTGCCGCTGTTGTTCATCAACACATTCGCAAGACTGTCATCAGCAATCGAAAATTCAAATTCGTACGATTGTATCGCGCCTGCTGTAGGCGAGCGAAAACCGCTTTGTATCAGCTTGCCTTCGTAGGTTTTAAACACGTTGCCTTTCTTCACTACATAATTCAACTGACCCGATTTTACGCCTTCGCCAAACACATACAAATAGTTCCACCAGAAAATAAAAAAGCCAATTAAAAGGAGTATCAAAACAGTAATGGTAATTACTCTTCCAAGCGATGATTTACGTGGAGTAGTGTTGCTGTAGGTAGCGGAAGACATGCTTGTTTGATTTATTGTGGAGCAAAGCTAATTCATCTTTATAAATCAATCGTTTTCCTTGCATCACTAAAGTTGCAAACCAAAACGGTTGTGTGTTATTCAGCAATGGCATAATATTTTATACAATAAGAAATCATTCATAATAAAAACAAAAGCAATGAAACACACATCTTTTAAAATCTTTGTTGTAGCTGCATTTTGCGCTTCGCTTTCGATAGCTGCCTGCAAAAGCAAAAACAGCAACGTAAACAACACCGATACGGCTGCCGCTTATATGGAGCCGAGGCAAGACAATGCTACGGTAAAGCCTGATACAGCACCAGTGCAAATTTCGCCTGACGATTCGCTCTCCAAAATGGCGAAAGATGCTGTAAAAGATTATCCCGGCGTAACAGCAAACGTAAACGGGGGCGAGGTTACGCTTACCGGCAACATCACACGCGATAAATTGCCGAAGCTGATGCAAGCCGTAAACGCAATGCATCCAAAAAAAGTAAACAATAACCTAACGATAAAATAAACAACCATGGCACTACAAGATAAATACAAAGAACTGATTGATGCTGCAACCACCGCAGGCGTTAGCAACCTGCAGGTACGCGAGCAAAACAATGTTTTATACATTGATGGCACTGCGCCAAGCGGCGACGTGAAAGATAATCTTTGGAACATTTATAACAAGATTGACCCCGATTACCGAACCGGCGATTTGGTGTTAAACATTGATGCTTCGGCAGCGGCTGGCAGTAAGGCAACGGTTACTACAGAATCGTCTAATTTAAACATTCGCAAAGGTCCGGGAACTGATCAGGCTATTGTTGGCAAAGCGGCTCACAACGAAGTGGTAACGGTGCTAAGCAATCCCAACGACCAATGGAGTTTGATACGTACTGATAAAGGCGAAGAAGGTTATGTGTACACGCAATATCTTACTAAGGTGTAAAGAAAGCTACAAGCCTCAAGCTGAAAGCCACAAGCAACAAGCTTTGCGTTATGAGCTATGAGCCGTGGGCTTCGGGTTACGAGTTGTGAGCGAAGCAGTTTTTTCGTAAACATTGATGAAAACAAAACGGTTGTTATTATCATAAAAAAATAGCAGCAGCCGTTTTTGTTTTTGCACTAATTATTGAAACGATTTTGCAGCCAGCAAACCGCCATCAATTAGAATGTCTGAACCATTAATGTAACTACTGTTTTCATTGCATAAAAACAAAACCAGTTGTGCAATTTCTTCCGGCATCGCTTGCCGTTTCAGTGGTATTTGTTGGATGATATTTTGATAAGAAGCCGCATTGGCGTCAGCGCCCATTTGAGTGTTGGTAAAGCCCGGTGAAATGGTGTTGCAGGTAATGTTGTATTCGCCCCATTCTGCAGCGATTGATTTTGTATAACCCACCAGCGCATGTTTGCTGGCAGCATAAGCCGATGACAAAGCGCCACCAACCGAACCATACACAGACGCTATATTGATGACGCGTCCCCAACCGTTTTTCTTCATGAGGGGCAGTAAATATTTGCAAAACAAAAAAGGTGCTTTGATATTGGTATTAAAAATCGCATCCCATTCTTCTTCGCTTACTTCATTCGTTTTTTGAAACGCTCCGCCATAGCCGGCATTGTTGATGAGGATTAATTTCGAGTTGATGATTTGAGGTTGAATGGCCTGCAAAACTCTTTCGATATCGCTTCGTTTTGTAACATCGCATACCTGGTAAGAACAAGAGCCACCATTTTTTGTTATCTGCGAAGCCACTTCGTGTAGTCGTTCTTTATTTCTTGCCAATAAAATAACATCAATATTCTTGTGAGATAGCGCAAACGCAATGGCAGCGCCAATTCCGCTGCTTGCGCCGGTTATGATGGCGGTTGTTTTCATGCTGCAAAGAAGTTGTTTTTATTGTTATAAACTGTGTCGGTTATAAAATATGGCAGAAAGAAAAACTATTAATCAAATCAACTTTTTATCTATAAAACATGTTGAAGCTTTTACAATAGTTAGTTCCCTATAAATGGGTATTCCCTCATGGTAAGGTCATAAATAATTTTACATAAAAATAAATGTTGCCTATGGCTAAACTAATAACGACTCAATTCATAAATTAAAAGCATACTTCACCGCCTCTTTTCATTCAATGCCCAAAAGCCTTTAATTCAAAACATTTATCCTTCATTCAAAACAAAACAATCATGAAAACAACACATGCCTTTATGAGCAGAAAAATTAGTGCAAAAACAAAAGGGTTGCTAACCTTTTTGTTGCTATCTGTTTTTCTCATTTCCTGCCAAAAGAATATCAACAACCAGCCAATTGCAACAGCTTCTTTAGAAGACAAAATGGGAAACAAGCAATTCGCTTCTTTGCAAAACGATGATGCATCGGTTGCAACAGACTGGTACAATTTACAATTGCGGATGATTCTTCATGCCAATCCTGCTCCCTCCAATCTTGCGATTATTCGCCTGTTTAGTTATGAAGGAATTTCTTTGTTTGAAGCAGCGCGTTTTGAAATTCAAAATTCAAAAAGTTTAAGTAGTCAGCTCTATCAAATGCCATCAATGCCATTACCCGAAGGCAGCAAAAAGTATTCATGGGTTATTAGCGCAAATGCAGCAATGGCAAGCATTACAAGACATTTCTTTCCTGCCCTTACTACTGCTAATATGGCTTCGATTGATTCGTTAGAAAAAGCTTATAACGATAAGCTAACTGCTGTGGTAGGCGCCAATGTGGTTACTTGTTCGCAGCGCTATGGCGACTCTGTTGCGGCGCTTGTTTTTAGCTGGGCAAAAACCGATTTGTTTAATCATGCAAATGATCTTTACACGCCGCCCGTTTTTCCGGGTGCATGGGTGCCTGTACCTCCAGCATTTGCTAAAGCCGCAGCGCCCTATGCGGGTAATTGTCGTACATTTTTATACAAGCACATGCAGGGTGTAACTATACCGCCTCCATTTCCTTATTCAACGGATGTGCATTCGGGTTATTATAAAATGGTTGATTACGATTATAAAATATCGCAGTCATTAACCACCGACCAAAAGAACATTGCCCTGTTTTGGGACGACGTAGGTGTAGGCACGGGCTATACACCCATCGGGCACGCCATTTCAATTATTACGCAAATACTTCGCACCTCACATGCTTCTTTGGCTACTGCTGAAAAAGCGTATGTGAAAGCAGGAATGGCAATGTGGGATGCATCTATTGTTTGCTGGCGGTCAAAATACAAATACAATCAGGAACGCCCGGTTACTTATATTCAGCAAAATATAAATCCTGCATGGACATCCTTTATTGCAACGCCACCTCATCCTGAATATCCGGCTGCTCATGCTTTTATTACTTCATCTGTCATGCAGACTTTGCGGGCTGTGTTTGGAACCAAGTATCCTTTTACCGATCATACTTACGACTTCTTAGGCTATCCTTCCAGAAGCTATTACGATTTTAATCAGGTAGCTCTTGAAGTTGGAGAATCGCGTGTTTACGGAGGCATCCATTATCAGCAATCTGTTGATATTGGGCACTTGTACGGAGACAATATTGGAAAAGATATTAATGATGTTCAGCTAACCTACTGAATATAAAAATTGCAAAGGCAATTGTAAATATTAATTGCCTTTGCAATAATGAAAGTTTTTTTTCATCAGCCAAAATAACTTTCATTCAACTCTAAACCTTAGAAAACAGCTTTTGTTTCGTTATAGTTTAGTCACTTTTTCATACTGTATTGTTGTAGCTAACAGGCACTTGATACCATTCTGTTGCAATAAATTTAGTGCAAAAACAAAGACTCACATTTTTCATGGCACGGATTAAATTAGTAAAATAAAAGGTTCTTGTAACGGAGCTTATTTTACCGAAACGAATGAATGGCTAACAATGTAATTGTCTGGCTGATTATAAATTTTATATCCATCCGCACATAATGGATTTACCTACCAGTTCACTCGTATTGGTAAGATGTTTTTTGTGCAGCATGTTTTTACGATGAGTATCAACTGTTTGCTTGCTGATGTTTAAAATACTGCTAATTTGCTTGCTTAATTTACCTTCAATTAAAAGTTTAAGTATGTCCCTTTCTCTCGCCGTAAAATCATCTTTACTATTATGGAGGTTATTCTGCACATCAACATCTATATAAGAAGGTTCGCCATCCATTCCAATAAAAGACAAAGTAGGCTTGCCTTCTTTTTTCAAATAAGTTATATCTGTGTGTATACAAAAAGACCTTAGTAGCCTTCCTTTTTTATCATGTTCAATGTTAATTCCCTGGAAAAGGATTCTTACATAATCTCCGTTTTTTTTGGGGTAACGTACATCATATCTTGCTTTATATTTCATGATTTTTTCTATAGGCAACTGTGAAAGAAACTCTTCTATTCTTCGTCCAATAGATAGAAAATAAGGGAAGTCGTCTGGGTGAATTTGTTCACTCATCAACATCAAATCAAATTCAGATGGTTTATAACCATGAATCGCTTCTACTTCATGGCTTACAACATCACATTGTAAAGTGTGGTAATTAAAAACGAAATAATACGAATCTCCGGCTAAAAAAAAATTCCAAAGTTTCTTATACAAGTCAAGTTCTAAATGTAATTTTTTAGAAGGTATTGACTCGTTGGTAAACCATAAAAAAGCCTTATTGAATTCCTGCTTAAAAAGTTCTTGCTTCATAAGTTATGTTTTGGTGTATAAAGATAGTCGTCAATAAAAGCCAAGAGTAAACGATTCAGTTTACAAAGTTTTTTAGTAAATATTTCTTAGCAGCTTAGGTAATTGATGATAGTATTTCCTACCTACAAATGGGTATTTTTCGACGATAAAGCTAACAATAATTTTACGCAAAACTAATTTGTGTCCTTTCTAAACATCTACCCCTATAAAATTTATGAGAGAACAACCATACCTCATTTATCTTTTTCTTCTTTAAAAACAAAATACCATTTATGAAAACAAAGCTCCTCTTTCGGTTGCTATTCATTGTAGCCCCTGTATTGCTTCTTTTTTCTTGTGAAAAGCATGATTCTGTACCGCTTTGCGGTGGCGCCAACGACAGCACGGTCACCACACAAACTGTTTTTGCAACAGGCTTACACGATCCGCGTGGTTTAAAATTCGGACCTGATGGAAACCTGTACGTTGCTGAAGCCGGTACCGGCGGAACAAATGTTTGTACAACATGCTTACAGGTAGTGCCACCTGTCGGACCTTACTTCGGCAGCAACACAGGTGCACGAATTTCAAAAATTGATCAAAATGGAGTAAGAACTACGGTTGCTGATAATATTCCTTCAAGTTCTACGCAACCAGCTGCAGGTAGTGGAATTCAGGGTGTAGCAGATGTTGAATTTATTGGTAATACACTTTACGGAGTTACGGCAGGATCAGGAGCCTCTCATTCAGTGCCGGATGTGCCTAACGGAATTATTAAAGTAAATAAAGACGGCACCTGGAAAATAATTGCCAACTGCAGTGAATATTTAATGACGCATCCTGTGGCAAGTATTGACCCTGCTGACTTTGAACCCGATGGTACACCATACAGTATGGTAAGTAAAAATGGATACTTGTACATAACACAACCTAACCAACAGGAAGTTGATAAAATTGATCCTTCAACTGGTCATATCAGCCGTGTTGTTGATATTTCCAAAAAACATCCTGGACCAACGGATTGGATAGGGCCCACTTCTATGGTGAAACATGCCGGCGATTTTTATTTTGGCACACTTACGCCATTTCCATCAGTTGCAGGTGCTGCCAATGTGTATAAATTGTCTGAAGACGGAACTTATAGCGTTTATGCTTCTGGTTTTACAGCCATACTGGGAATCGCCTTTGATAACCATAACAGGTTGTATGTGATTGAAGATATGGGTTTATCTTCCGGAACACCTGGTTTAAGCAATATTGTAAGAGTAGATGAAAATGGACATAGACAAATCATAGCGTCCGGTCTTAATTTTCCTTCGGCAATGACCTTTGGACCTGATGGCAAATTATATGTTTCTGTTTGGGGCATCGGTCCTCCCAACTTGGGTCAGATTGTGCAGATTGGTTTCAAATGTGAAATTGTATGTGGCGATAATTACAATACTAAACAGTAAATCCTTACTTACAACAATAGAAGATTTCATGACAGCTATTGATTCAAACTAAAGCAGATTTTTATTCAACTCTAAACTCAAAAAAACACCTTTCAGTCAACGGTGCAAACGGTTGGCTGATTTGTTTTTACCGGAATCTTGTTATTGCAAACGGTTTCAAATCAAATGGCACTTCTTTTTCCAACGCCATATCAGCCAATATTTTGCCGGTTAATGAAGAGAATTTAAAGCCATGACCTGAACAAGGACTGCCGATAATAATGTTATGATATTGCGGATGAAAATCAATGATAAAATGCTCATCCGGCGTGTTGGTGTACATGCAAACGGAAGAATGACTGAACTTTGGTTTTATGTTGACAAACTCAGTAACAATGCCGCTCATATTTTTCACTTCTTCGTCGCTTACTTCCTGTGATAATAAATCAGGATTTATTGTTCTTCCGGCGTGATGCGGTGCCACTTTGATGCCGTTGCCAAGGTCAGGAAAACCATAGAATAGTTTGTTAGGTTCGTACTCCCAAATGTAGATGGGCAACGCATTTGGCTGCAAATAAGGCTGTAACAAAATATCGGTATTTGCAAACCAATACAACACTTGTCTTTCAACGGTTAGTGGTAAGTGTAAGTCGGGTAACAATTGGTTCAGCCATGCACCTGCGCTAACAATTAATTTATGAGTTTGGTATTTGTTTTTATCGGTAATTATTTCAACTCCGTTATGATGAGGCTGAATAGAAATTACCTTTTCATCAAACAACAAAACAGCACCGTTGTTGGCAGACAATTGCAGGTTAGCTTTGATGCATTCTTCAGGAAACAAAATACCCGCTTCTTTCTCTACCACGCCAACTGTATCGTGTGATGTTTTAAAAGCCGGATAACGTTGCTGGATGGCTTCGCTTTCCAAATATTCATACGCAATGCCGTGTGTTTCGGCGCTCCTTTTTGCACCTTTCACAACGCTTGCATTTTCATCGCCTAACATAATGCCGCCGGTTTGTAAAAACAGTTTGTTTTTGCTCTCTTTTTCCAACTCGTACCAAAGCTTGTACGCTTCTTTTACTAACGGCACGTACATCGGATGTTCATGATACGCCTGCCTGATGATGCGGCTTTCGCCATGCGAAGAGCCATACGTATGCGGCGGTGTAAACCTGTCTATACCGGCAACTTTATAACTCGTTTTGGATAGATGATACAATGCCGAACTGCCATTGGCTCCCAGACCTAAAACGATAACTTCAAATGTGATGTTCATAATGTAAGTTGCGAGCTATGAGACTTGAGCTGTGAGCTGCAAGCTACAAGTAGAAAACCAATACAATAATAAGGTTGGCGAAAAATATTCCAGGCTCGCTGCTCATAGCTGATAGCTCACAGCTTACTTCGCAATATATTTGAAACGATGAATGAAGCAACAGCAACACAACCACATTTTAAGCCTCGTCTTGGTTTGTTAGATGCCACCATGATTGTTGCCGGCAGCATGGTTGGCTCTGGTATCTTTATCGTTAGCTCGTACATGGTGCAGGACGTAGGCAGCGCGGGCTGGCTCATTTTTGCGTGGGTGTTAACTGCGTTGATGACGGTTGCTGCGGCGTTAAGTTTTGTTGAATTAAGTGCCCTGTTTCCGAAAGCCGGCGGTACTTACATTTATTTAAAAGAAGCTTACAATCCGCTCATTGGTTTTTTATACGGATGGAGTTTCTTTACTGTAATACAAACCGGCATGATAGCCGCTGTGGGCGTGGCTTTCAGCAAGTTTGCTGCTTTCATTTTTCCCCAATTGAGCGAAAGCCATATCATCTTTCATACTTCATGGTTAGATATTTCGGCAGCGCAGCTCTTTGGTATTGTGCAAATTGTTTTGTTAAGCTATATCAACACACGCGGCATACAAACCGGCAAGATTGTACAGGACGTGCTTACCATCACCAAGCTGTTGATGTTGTTGGGTTTGATTGTATGCGGTTTTTTACTGGCGTTTAATAAAACAATATGGCATAACAACTGGCAACACCCGTTTGCCATTTTGCGCCATTCAGCCAGTTTGCCGAATTACGATGGTAAAAATAATTTCTGGTCTCATGTAACCGGCTTCTCTGTTTTTGGTGCGATTGCCGCGGCTATGGTAGGCGCCATTTTAACCAGCGACGCGTGGTATAACATTACCTTTATTGCAGGCGAAGTAAAAAATCCCAAACGCAATGTGGGCTTGAGTTTGTTTTTGGGTACACTCATCGTTACCACGCTGTATGTGCTGTGCAATGTGATGTACCTCGCCGTGCTGCCGTTGGGTAATTCGCCTGCCGATACGCAAAGCATTGCGTTCGCTGCCGAGAACCGCGTTGGTGTTGTGGCTGCCATCAAAATATTTGGCGGTGGCTCGGCTGTGGTGATTGCATTTTTAATTATGCTATCGAATTTGGGTTGCAACAATGGCTTGATTTTATCGGGCGCACGTGTGTATTATGCGATGGCGAAAGATGGTTTGTTTTTTAAAGACATTGGTAAATTAAATAAAGCCGCCGTGCCCGCCAATGGCATCTGGATTCAATGCGTCGTAGCCATATTGTTGTGCTTAAGTGGCAAGTACGGCGACTTACTCGATTACATTTCATTTGTGGTGATGTTGTTTTATGTTATCACTATCGGCGGTGTTTTTGTTTTGCGCAAAAAGCGCCCTGATTCCGAGCGACCTTACAAAGCGTTTGGCTATCCAATTGTGCCGTTGGTGTACATGATAGTAGCAAGTATTTTTTGCATCTCGCTTATTATTTATCGTCCCCTTTTTACAGTGCGGGGCTTGCTGATTGTGCTGTCAGGCATACCTGTTTATTTTATTGCCGTTGCAAATAAAAAAAGAGAATAAAGTGGTTGGTTTGTTTTTGTTTAAAAAATCATTCAATGTTAAAAGTAGCTGTGTTATTATTGCAATAGAACTTGTTTTCAACAATAAAAAACGTTTATGAAGAATAAACTGTTCGTGTATATCATCGTTTGGTTTTGCCTCTTTTTTCCCGTTTTTTCTATCGCTCAAACGAATGCAACTAACTTAATTATTACTGCCAACAACAAGTCCGTTACCTTATCAGCAACCGATATTACAGCGATGCCACACATCAATCTTACCATTAAAGGACATGATGAAAAAATGCACAATTATAACGGTGTGCTTCTTTCAACCTTGCTTCAAAAAGCAGGTGTTCAGTTAGGCAATGCAGCCAAAAAACAAACGGCAGGCAGTTATCTTTTTATCAAAGCTACAGATGGCTATAGCACTGTGTTTGCACTTGCCGAAGTGGATACATTATTCTCTAATAAAACCATCATCCTGGCTGATGGGCAAGATGGCAAAACATTACCCGATAATGCAAAGCCGTTTCAAATCATTGCAACAGATGAAAGGATCCATGCACGGATGATCCGGCAGGTAAAAGAAATAGAAGTGCACAATGCAGGTAAGACTATTCAATAAAATATCAGGGTTTGTTTTTGCCCTATTTTTAAACCGTTTTTGCTTTATTCTCCTTCCACATAAGTATCTCCTTTTTCGGGACGAAGTTTGTTTCTGTTTTGATGAATCGCACCATCCATCTTTACAATTTTTGGATGAAACAAGCCAAGTGTTGTCACCAGATTCTTCTGTGCGTTCATCACATCGTGAATGTTTTTGTAAGCAAACGGAGCTTCATCCAATCCACCACCAATGAGCTTTACACCTTGCCTTTGTAGTTCATCTTTCAAAGCCGTTTGTGTAATGCTTTTCATGGCTGCCGTGCGGCTCATTCTTCTGCCTGCACCATGCGATGCGGAGTAGATAGAAGCCGCTTCTCCCAGGCCTTTCACGATGAAGCCAGGCGCCGTCATGCTGCCGGGAATAATGCCCAATACATCTTTGCCTGCTGGCGTTGCACCTTTGCGATGCACAATCACTTCTTTGCCTTCATACTGTTCTTTCCACGCAAAGTTGTGATGGTTCTCAACCCTTGTTAATGGTTCACGACCCAACTGTTTTGCAATCTTATTGTGAATCACATGATGACACGCAGAAGCATACTCACCTGCAAGGTTCATCGCCATCCAGTATTCAATACCTTCCTGTTCATCTAACCCAAACCAGGCAAGGTTTTGCGCTTCTTTGGGAAGCTTCTTTTTTTCTCTTGCGAGTTTTGTAAAATGGTTCGCAATATTGGCACCCAAACCGCGCGATCCCGAATGCGACAACAAGCCTACATAAACGCCGGCTTCCAAACCAAGAATATCATCTTTATGTGGAATTTCAACAAAACCAAACTCTACAAAATGGTTGCCCGAACCGGACGAACCTAATTGCTTTGCGGCTTTGTTCTGCAAGCCTTTTACAAACGGTATCTCATTAAACACAGGACTGTCTAACACTTCATCATAAGATACTTTTGAAAACTCTTTACCGGCACCAAACAAAGTGGCTTCGTTCAGTTCTCTTGTAAAATAATTCTCACGCTCCGTCAACTCTTTGGAATGAATGTCAAACACACTTAAACACATACGGCAGCCAATGTCAACGCCAACGCCATAAGGAATTACAGCGTTTTCGGTTGCGAGCACGCCACCAATTGGCAAGCCGTAACCGGAGTGTGCATCCGGCATTAAAGCACCTGCAATACTTACCGGTAATTTGGCTGCATTGTGCATTTGCTCCAATGCACTTTCTTCAATGTATTCGGCGCCAAAGATGTTAAAGTGAACACCATTGTTGAGCAGTTCAATTTCACTATTGTTTGCAGTCTCTTTTGGTAATAGCAGCTTTGCTATGTTGCTCAATATTTCATCTTCTATAAACATCGTTGGCTGAGCCAAAATATTCTTTAAAACTGTCAATGCTTCTTCCTTCGTGTGATGTTTATAGTTCTTCTCCATCACGTTCATTGCTACGCTGATGACCGGACCTTCGGGATAGCCGATGGCTCTTAGTTCTTTTCCGGTTACTGATAATTTTGCCATGTTTGTTTTTGCTTGTTTTTAATGATGTTGGGTTTTTCAATATCCTTTTTCAATAAATTTTTTACGCCTCGCTGCGGGCTTTATTTTTATTTCTTTTTATAAAAATAATTCCGCTTCTCGCCCGCAGCCGGTCAGCTATTGTTTTTTAGAGAAATGAGAAATTAATTCTGTATAATTTCTTCCCTTCTGAAACCCACAATTTGTATTTGCTTTGTTTCAAAATTTTGCTCGTGCTGGTTACTGATTTCTGCTACTGTCATCGGCATGTTGATAGATTTATTAAATCCGAGATGTTGACTTAGTTGTCTTGCTTTTTCAACACACAACTTTCCAAATTCGTATTTTGCTATCAGTCTTCCTTTACGCATCAGCGCACTATCAATCAACGTGAGCGAACTGTTGAACGTGCAGATGATTTGCACGTTCAAAAAGTCAGCCAGCAAACCATCTGATATGTTCAACAAGTTGCTTACTGCAGAGCTGCTATTGGCACGCCTGTCCATGATAATATTTTCTGCATCTTCAATTACCAAAACTGTATTTGGGTTACCAATGAGCAGATCAATAAACTCAGGATTCATCAGGTTGCCTGCTACATTTGGCGATAGAAACAATACGCGTTTTTTTATTTTGCCAATCAGGTAACGTAGGTAGGTTGTCTTACCTGTTCCCGGCAGGCCATGCAGGAGTACTATACCTTTGTCTTTCTTCTTGTTCAACCTTCTGCGGATGGTATCATCCACCGCCTTAAAATTATCTTCATAAAACAAATCCAAATCGAGCTTTGTGCGTTTAATTTCCATTGGTTTTAAATACATCCCTTTTTTCCCTTCCACAATCAGGTTAATTTCCAATGGTTGTTTGCGTTGCTTTTGTTTATACTTGTTGAGCAATTCTGTTACTTCTGCTATAAACACATCCTGCCCATTGTTATGGAAGATTTGACAGTAAGCATCGTCAAACTCAATCATTACCTGATTGTTCAATATAATAATTGTGTTATCGAAACTAAACTTCCTTTTTTGCCTGTTGAACCAATTGTATTGATGTGTGTTCAGTATAAGATTTCTATATTTTTCTATGAATACAGCACAAGCTCTTTCTCCATCAATGTCAGAGCGAAACAAGCTGCTTGCAAACTGATTAAAGTGATAGAAATACAGGTGCTTTGTATCCAGAAAATTGCCATCCAGAATGCCGTTTATGTTCAATACTTTCTGGTGTTGTAAATTGTTCATTGTTGTTTGTTTGAAATAGTTATGAAAACAAAATCAAAGCACATCATGTGCTTATGGCTTGTTCAAATAAAAAACCCGGTAAGGTGATATATCCTGACCGGGTTTCTTCTTACATGCTGCTATTTTGTCAACACATATTCATAAGATAATACGGTCGTAGGTCGGGATAGAAATTGCCAATAAACATATCACTCTTCTCTACATTTTTCCTCTGCATAACGATGCCAACGGGCTGCCATTCACAACAATGCGTTGGCATTGTTTGCAGAGACGATATGTGTAATTGTCGTAACATTTTTACTGATTGAAGTAGTAATAAAAAACCCCGCAGTGTGCGGGGCTTTCTGTATCGAAAAGTTGTTGTGAACTTATGGATGTAGAAAATATGCCCCGCGGCTGAAGCCCAATGCTGGTAAGCACTTCAGGCTTTCAATATGTGTGAATGTATTGCGTTGCATATCTTTCTTTTTATTTGCGGCTGCAAAGATAGAAGTAGTTTTTGTTTAACAAAATTTTTGTGAAAATAATTTTCACCTCTATTATTTTTTGTTCCTGATGTAAAGAACCAACGTTCCTGTTTAGAAGTAAGTAGAACTTGTAACTACTCAACAAAACTTATCTACTATTTTATAATTCAGCTTACACTCATTATTCGTGCAAAAACAAAAGTGGTTTGTTTATTTATCGTTTATAGTCGAACACTTTTGCAGTATTTCAATACTCAATAAAAAACAACTGCCTGATTAGATATTTATATTGAACGTTTCAACTCACACTAATGAAATCAATTTTATAAATAATTTGTAATAAAAAATAGGATTCGCTAAAACTTATATTCCTACTTTTACTCATCAGATGATATGATGAGTGAACAAATTGAATTAACATCACGCACGGCTTTGGCAGATGTGGTGGCCGAAAAAATAAAAGTTCAACTTCGGTTAAAACAATACAAAGCCGGCGACAAGCTTCCTTCAGAACCTGAATTGATGCAACGCTTTGGTGTTGGACGTTCCAGCATTCGTGAAGCGGTAAGAATACTTGCCAACTGTGGCCTGGTGCAGGTAAAGCAAGGGCTTGGTACTTTTGTTTTGCATAGTGAAGGATTGCACGAACCCTTGCATCAGCGGTTGAAGCGCGCAGGCAATGAAGACTTAAAAGAAGTGAGACAACTGCTTGAACTGAAGGCAGCCGAAAAAGCCGCTTTGTGCCGCACACAGAAAGACATTGCAAAGATGACTTCGTTATTAAACAAAAGAAAACGTGCGGGCATTAAAGGCGATATAAAAGAATGCATCGAGGCAGATATTCAGTTTCACATTTCCATTGCAGAAGCTTCGAAAAATGAAATCCTTGCTGATTTGTATAAGACCATTGCTGTGCAAATAAAGAAGTCGTTTACAATGGTACATGAAGACACTTCGCTGTTTCTTGAGAAACAGGAACTGCACGAAACCTTATTGCAAAGCATCATTAATAAAAACGCAAAGGCAGCGTGGAAGTGCGCAGCCCAAATTACAGGTCAATCAATAATATTGTAACCTCATTTATTCAAACAACGATTATAATACCATAAAAACGGATACAGAGTTTTTATGAAATGGATTCAAAATAAAATAGTAATCATTGGCTTGTTGGCAACACTTCTTTTTAGTGTTGTTTCATCTTATGCGCAACAGGCACCTTTGCTCCTTTCAGAAGCCATTCACAATGGTGTAAACAATTATCAAAGCATACAGGCAAAACAAAATTATTATCAGTCTTCACGAGAGATTGTGCAGAATGTACGCAACGAATACCTTCCGAATATAACTGCAGGTATTCAAGATGCTTATGGTACTGTGAACGGACAATTTGGACCACTGAGCATTGGTAGCATTGCGGGTGTATCTTCTTCCGGTCCTTCATTTGGTAAACAAAGCTGGAACGCAGCTTTTGGTGCGCAATACGTGATTAATACCAACTGGGAAGTGTTTAGTTTCGGAAGATTACAATCGCGCATTGAAGCTTACGGGGCGCGCGCCAATACCGATTCGGCAGACGTAGTGCAGGAGCAGTTTATACAAAGTGTAAAGATTGCTGATGCGTATCTCAATCTTCTTATCACACAGAGATTAATCAATGTTGCCAAAGCGGATTCAGCAAGGATAGCTTCCGTTCAGGCAGTTGTACTTGCCAAAGCAAAAAATGGCTTGATTGCAGGTGTTGATTCATCAATAGTAATTGCACAGGTATCCAGTGCACGCATTGCTATTTTGGATGCGGAAGCAAGAGAACAAGAGCAGCGCAACTTACTTGCGCAGGTTTTAAACGCAGCGCCGGTTGAGTATAACTTAGATACAAGTTTCTTTTTTAGCCGGATTCCCACGGTGTTCAACAGTGATTTTAAAACAGAACAAAATCCGCAGGTTCAGTTCTATCAAAGCCGGGTAACAGCCAGTGAAAAATATGCTGATCTTTTGAAGAAAAGCATACTGCCTGGTGTTAACTTGTTTAGTATTGTACAAACGAGAGGTTCGGGTTTTGATTATAATTATTCGCCCGATTACAGAGATAGTTATTCCAAAAGCCTTTGGAATGGTATCAACCCCACGCGTAGCAATTATGTAACAGGTGTATCTATTGCATGGAACATTATGAGTCTTGCAAAAATCAAACACCAGGTTACAGCGCAACACTTTTTATCAAAAGGTTATACGGCTGAAACCGACTTAGTAAACACGCAATTGAAGGATCAGTTGGTGCTGGCAGATCAACGCATTGTCAATACACTGCAACGCTTTCATGAAGTGCCCGTGCAATACAAAGCAGCGTCTGATGCTTACAATCAAAAAAGTGTTTTATACAAGAACGGTTTAACAGATATTGTTGACTTGCAGCAAGCTTTATTTGCTTTAAACAAAGCTGAAACCGATGTGAGTATTTCCTACATCTACGTATGGCAGGCATTGCTGCAAAAGGCGGCGTCTTCCGGCGACTTCAATTTGTTTTTAAGCCAAATCAGGTGAAGATACAAGAGGCAAGAATCAAGAGCCAAGATACAAGGAGCAAGTAGTAAGAAGAACGAGAAAAATATCGGCAAAAACAAAAACAAAAGCTGAAGGCTGATAGTTTAGAAATTACACCTGAAATAAAGAACTATTTTTTACCACAGAGTTCAAAGAGTGAAACACGGAGTGGCACAGAGATGTTTAGCACTTATTTTCAACGGAAACTCAGTGTAACCCTCCGTTTACTCCGTGGTTAAAAGTGCCAATTGAGTAACTCGTATGGCTTATAGATAGAAGCTAAAAAACGTGAAGAAATGAATTTGATACGATTTGCATTACGAAAACCCATTACCATATTGGTTTTGGTGGCAGGCTTGTTTTTCTTTGGAATTAAAGCGGTTACTACTATCAAGATAGATATCTTCCCTAATATAGATCTTCCGGTTATTTATATTTCGCATCCGTATGGTGGTCTTACGCCCGACCAGATGGAAGCTTATTTTGGTAAGAACTATGTGAACCTGATGTTGTACGTGTCGGGTGTAAAAAGCATTGAAACCAAAAACATACAGGCTCTTACCCTGATGAAACTTACCTTTTATGAAGGAACGAATATGGCGCAGGCAGCCGCCGAAGTAACCGCTTTCAGCAACCGTGCACAAACCATTTTTCCGCCGGGAACAACGCCTCCTTTTATCATTCGTTTTGATGCCAGTACACTACCTGTTGGGCAATTGATTTTAAGCAGTGATAAACGAAGTAATAACGAATTGCAGGATCTTGCCAACGTATATGTACGTTCGGGTTTTAGTTCCATTCCAGGTTTAGTTGCGCCCGCACCTTTTGGTGGCAACTCGCGCACGATTGTAATCAAAGCCGATCCGGATTTATTACGATCTCATGATCTTACTCCTGATCAGTTGGTGGCTGCCTTACGCATCAACAATCAAACAACGCCTGCCGGCACTGTTCGCATTGGCGATAAAAATTATTTTACGCCTGCCAACACAACTTTAAAAGCAGTCAAAGACTTTGAGAACATTCCCTTGTTTACAGGCGGTGTTCAAAATCTGTATATAAAAGATGTGGCTACGGTTGAAGACGGTGCCGATATTACTGCCGGTTATGTATTGGTAAACGGGCGACGTTCGGTATATCTTCCCATTACCAAAAGTGCCTCGGCTTCTACATGGGATGTGGTGCAAAATTTGAAAAAAGCCATCCCTCGCTTCCAGGCGCTGTTGCCGGATGATGTAAAGCTGAATTATGAATTTGACCAGTCAACTTATGTAATCAATTCGGTAAAAAGTTTGCTAAACGAAGGTGCTATTGGCGCTGTTCTCACCGGCTTAATGGTGTTGATTTTTTTAGGCGATCCCCGAGGTGCTTTAATTGTAATCTTAACTATACCTACCTGTATTATTTCAGGCGTTTTGTTTTTAAGCCTTTTTGGGCAAACCATTAATATCATGACGTTAAGCGGTCTTGCGCTTGCCATTGGTATATTGGTAGATGAAAGCACAGTAACCATAGAAAACATACATCAGCATATTGATATGGGCAAGCCCAAAGCCCTTGCTATATGGGATGCCTGTAAGGAAATTGCTTTTTCTAAATTGCTTATTTTATTGTGCATCCTGGCTGTATTTGCACCGGCATTTACCATGGGCGGCATTCCCGGCTCTTTGTTCTTGCCACTGGCATTGGCCATTGGTTTTTCTATGATTACTTCTTATTTCATGGCGCAGACCTTAGTGCCTGTATTGGCCAACTGGATGATGAAAGGACATTCTAAAAAAAGCGGCAAAACCAAAAGCAGTTTTGTAGGTAAAGGAAGAACAGAAGATGACGAAGAATTTATAGAATCAGGCATCTCAAAAGAATCGGAGAGGGACACCTGGCAGCAACGCGATATTCCGCAGGCGCAGGCAGGCTACCACGGCAAAAAGATAACTGGCTTTGAAAGATTTCGTGCGCGATTCATAAGCTTTATGGATCGTATGATGCCACAAAGAAAACTCATTGTGCTCCTTTATATCGTAGGTGCGTTAGCCTTAGCAGCACTTCTTTTAAACACCATTGGCAGGGACGTGTTGCCCAAATCAAATGCAGGTCAGTTTCAGGTACGCCTTAGTGACGAAGACGGAACCAGAATTGAAAAAACAGAACGGGATGTATTAAAAACATTGGATGTTCTGTATTCTCTGGTGGGAAGGCAAAATGTATCCATTACTTCGGCAATGGTGGGCATGCATGGCTCGCAGTTTTCAACCAATCCGATTTACCTGTTTATGGCAGGTCCGCAGGATGCAGTATTGCAGGTGGCTTTGAAGGAAGGGTACAAAGTAAATATGGACGATTTGAAAGATAGGTTCAGACAAAAAATGAAAGAAGCATTGCCGAACGTAAAGTTGTCGTTTGAACCGATTGAATTAACCGATAAAATCCTAAGCCAGGGATCGCCCACGCCGATTGAAGTAAAAATTATCGGCAAAAACAAAAAGCAAAACGAAGTGTATGCCGATAAGATGATTAATGAGTTGAAAAAAATCCCTTACCTGCGTGATGTAAAATTGGGTTCTGCCATTCACGATCCTGCTATTGACATCAACATAGACAGGGTAAGAGCAGCTCAATTGGGAACGAATGTAAACGATATTGCGCGTTCATTGGTTGCAGCCACTTCTTCGTCACGTTTTACTGAAAAAAATATTTGGATTGATCCAAAATTAAACCTGAGTTATAATGTTCAGGTAGAAGTGCCGGTGAATGAAATGAGGAGCGTAGATGACATCAAAGAAATACCGGTAACGCCTAATGCCGCAAGACCTGTGTTGGGTGATGTAGCCGATATAAAAATGGATACGATCTACGGCGAAAATGATAACATAGGAGCGTTGCCGGTGCTTTCGGTTACAGCCAATCTTTATAAAAAAGATTTAGGCAGCGCTGCCAAAGATGTAAACAAAGCCATCGCCTCAATTGGTGCATTACCCAAGGGTTTAACCATTGAAACCAGAGGCTTAACGCAGGTGCTCACCGAAACATTAGACAGCCTGCAATCGGGCTTGCTGGTAGCCATTGTGGTTATCTTTTTAATGCTTACGGCTAACTTTCAATCGTTCAAAGTATCACTTGTTGTGCTTTGTACGGTACCGGCCGTGTTGGTGGGTTCGTTAGGATTGTTATTGCTTACAGGCTCAACGCTAAACCTGCAATCTTACATGGGCATGATTATGTCGGTAGGTGTGTCTATCTCCAACTCTGTGCTTTTGGTTACCAATGCTGAAGAATTGCGGTTAAAAAACGGCAACGCTTTATTGGCTGCGAAAGAAGCCGCCTCTGTGCGCTTGCGTCCTATCTTAATGACAAGTGTGGCAATGGTTGTGGGCATGATTCCAATGGCATCAGGGTTTGGCGAAGCGGGCGATCAGACTGCGCCGTTAGGTCGTGCTGTGATTGGCGGATTGATTGCTTCTACATTTGCCGCTTTATTAATTCTTCCCTTAGTATTTGCATGGGTGCAGAACAAAACGGGCACAGAATCTATATCGCTCGATCCTGAAGATAAAGAAAGCAAACACTATGTAGCATCGCTTTACGAAACGGCGGGCTGATCAAAATTATTTGAATGAAAACAAAAGTAATCATAACCATTTTTGGAGTTGGCATTATAGTAATGCTGTTGCAAAGCTGTCATTCCTCCGAACAAAAACAACAGGCTGCTAACGCTCAACTACCCGTAGAACAACCCCCTACACAAGTGGCTTTGGTAAGCAAAGGAAAGTTATCCTCTGATATTAAAGTTCCGGGTGAATTGCAGGCTTTTCAACAGGTAGATTTATACGCAAAAGTGAGCAGTTATGTAAAGCAGTTGTATGCTGATGTAGGAAGCGAAGTAAAGGAAGGACAATTGCTTGCCACGCTGGAAGCACCGGAAATCAATTCACAGTTATCTGCTTCAGAATCGCGGTTAAAATCATTTGAAGCAGTTTACATTGCAAGCAAAGCCAATTATGATAGATTGCTCGAAACCAGCAAAACGCCAGGCACCATTTCACCCAATGACCTTGATTTAGCGAAGGCAAAACAAAGCAGCGATTTGGCGCAATACCAGGCAGCCAAAGCTGCTTATAACGAAGTAATGAACAACCGTGATTATTTGCAAGTAAAAGCACCGTTTACTGGCGTTGTTTCGGCGCGTAATGTAAGCCAGGGAGCGTATGTTGGCCCTTCGGGAAAAGGTTCTGATTTGCCTATGTTCACTTTGCAAACGCAACAAAAATTAAGACTGATTGTATCCGTGCCCGAAGCTTATACTTCTTATTTAACGGACAAAAGTGAAGTCAGTTTTACTGTGGTTTCGTTGCCCAACCAAACATTCAAAGCAGGGGTAAAAAGATTAGCCGGCGCATTGGATCAGCGACTGCGTTCCGAAAGAGTAGAAATGGATGTTACCAACAACGATAAAAAATTATTGCCGGGCATGGTAGCCGAAATTGTGATTCCACTTCCTGCACGCGACAGTGCTTTGCTGGTACCGGCAAATGCTGTAGTAACTTCTACTGAAAAAGTATATGTTGTAAAAATCGTAAACGGAAAAGCGGAATGGGTAACCGTTCAAAAAGGAAGATCAACAAACAAAGAAACAGAAGTGTTTGGCAACCTGCTGGCAGGCGACACAATAGCTGCACCCGCATCCGAAGAACTGCGCGATGGTTCGCCAATACGCAAAACTACAATAGCGCAAAGCAGCGAATAAACGGAACCAGTTTTTTGTGCAAAAACAAAACAGTCTTTGCGTTGTACCTACGTCAATTCAGGTATCTGTGATTGCTGATATTATTTCATAAATTGAATGAGTGTCCGTATGGCTAAACCATTAACAGAACCGCTAACCGTTACTGCTTCGTGCCTCGCAGTGACGGCTTGAAAATTCACGCAAAAACAAACACAGCTTATTCAACAACAGGTAAGCTTACATAAAATGTAGAGCCTTTACCCACTTCACTTTCAACCCAAATCTTCCCATCGTGCCGGTATATAATTTCGGCAGACAAATACAATCCGATACCAAAACCTGATACTGATTTTGTAGTGTTGTTTTTTACCCGGTAGTAACGCTCGAACAATTTTTCTTTGTCTTCTTCCTCAATACCAATTCCTTCATCTTGCACACTTAACTGCGCCATGCCATCTACGGTTATACAGGCTACGTTTATCAGTGTATCGGCAGGAGAATATTTAACAGCGTTGCTGATTAAGTTATTCATTACCTGTGCAATTTTATCTCTGTCTGCATATACATAAGTTGTTTCTACAGGATGAAAAACAATGCGGTGGGTGTTGTATAACGATTCCGTTTCTTCTTCTGATTCCTTTAACAGCACAGCCATATCAAAGCGTGTTTTATCAATCATGATTTTTCCCGATTCGAGGCGCGATACATTTAAAAATCCATTGATCATCGTTGTCATTTTAACCACTTGCTTTTCTACCTTACTTACTGCATCGGTTGTAAAAGCATCTTTGTTTTTGCCTGCTTTTATCTGCACCATCTGTGCGTATGCTTTTAATGTGGTAAGCGGAGTTTTCAATTCATGGCTCACCATGGCAATAAAATCATTCTTTCTTTGCTCATCTTTTTTCTGTTCAGTAATATCTATTGATACTCCGTAAAAGAAAGCAGCCTTTCCGCTTTTGTCTTTCTTTACATTACCCACCGCCTTTACCCAACGGGATTCTTTATTGTGAAAACCAGTAACCGTATGCTCCATGTTATATCTTTCTCCTGATGCTAACGTATGCTCGATAGTGTTACGAGTTGATTGGCGGTATTCTTCCGGAATCTGCCGTATGGCATCATCAATGGTAATGATTTCATCCGCCCGAAAGCCATATATCTCCCTCAATCTTTCAGAGGAAGTAAACTCTCTTGTTGTTAAGTTCAAATACCACGTGCCAATGTTGGCTGCTGTAACAGCAGCGTTTAAAAGCTCTTCTGCCTGCTCTACTTTTTTCGCCATCATTACCTGTTCGGTTACTTCAAATACAAACACCAATATTCCATCTGCAACTCCATTTGCATCTAAACGTGCCTGGTATATAAAGTTGAAATAACGGTCTTCAACAGGCCCGTTATCGTAATGTGCCAACGGTATGAGCAACCCATTTCCTTCAAAGCTTTTTCCTGTGGTGTAAACATTTTGCATGATATCCCAGATGGGTTGTCCCTTTATCTCGGGTACGGCTTCCAGTAAAGGTTTGCCCAATAAATCTCTTCCGGGGAACAATTGCTGGTAAGATGGGTTGACAAGCTCGAAGGAGAGTTCGGGACCGTCTAAAACACAAATGCCGGCAGGTGCCTGCATAAAAAAACGAGTCAAACGAGCTTCGCTTTCTTCAAGTTTACTGATGGTTTCTTCAAGGTATAGCTGTGTATCATTTAACTCATCATTGGTAGATGATAGCTCTTCATTGATAGTAGCCAATTCTTCGTTCAGCGCTTGCTGAGATTGTTGAGCCAACACCAAAGTTGTTACTTCCATTGCCACCACGATAATGCCTGTATTATTACCCTGCTCATCTTTAAAAGGCTGATTAATAAAATTGTAATAGCCTTCCTCCATTCTTCCATTGCGATATAAAATTACTTTCTCTTCACTGCCATGAAAAGGCTCTCCTGTTTGCAGCACCTTTTGCATGATTGCGTAATAAGGCTGGTCTTTCATCTCAGGAAGTGCTTCGAGAACAGGCTTGCCAACTATATCTCTTTCTCTGCCCCACAAGGCAAGGAAGGTATCGTTGATAATTTCCAGTTTCATTTCCTCACCTGTAAAAAATCCCATTGCCACAGGCGCCTGCATAATGACATTGCGAAAATTCCCCTCGCTTTGTGCCAGCGCTTTGGTGCGGTTCAAAATGCGATTTTCTAATTCTTTGTTTACTGTATGCAACTCGTCCTGAACCTTGTGCAGTTCTTCATTGGTTGCCGTTAATTCTTCGTTGGCTGTTGCCAGTTTCTCGTTCAATTCCTGCTCACGTTCTAATGCTTGTTGTTGTTCTTCTGTCAGCTTTAGTAAATCACGGTTCTTAACACGGTCGGTTACATCTTTGGCTGTATTCAGAATGGCAAGCATTTCACCATTTTCTCTTTTAACAGCTTTGTATTCAAAGTCGAAATAAGAAGTCTGCATTTTGCCATCTACCATAAAACTGGCAGCCGCTTCTGTAGCCCCGTAAGAAATACCAGTGCGCCATACGTTTCTGAGTATATCAATAAAAGGTTGTCCTTCCAGTTCCGGTATAGCTTCTTCCAGCTTTTTGCCAATTACACTTTTGTTTTTGTTCCAAAAACGAAGCAAGGCATCGTTGGCATAGCGAACGATGATATCTTCTGTTACGTAAATTCCTGTGGCAGTATCCGATAAATTCAGAACCTGTAATACTTCCTCGTTGGTTAAGTTGACAACGTTATTGTTCATAATTCTGCAGACCCATTAATGTATTCAAAATTAAAAGTCTAAGCCCGAAAAATTGCACCAGAAATGGTAAATAGATAGCTACCAACAATTTTAAAAAATGTTGTGCGACGGAGTGAATAAGAAATGTGTAAAAAAGGTTGGACAGAAGGCAGATACAATGCTGTGTTTGCAAGGTTAATTATTCCGAAGTAATATGAAGAATTGAATAAGGAATCAATAAATAAACCTATTGGAGTTATGGTTAATTTGTTTTCAACCTTATGATCCTAACAACATAAGAGATTAATTTTATAGAACACGGATCTCCACGGTACTGTATGGGGGATCCGTGTTTTATCTTTCATTTAAATAAAGCGGTTGATGATATTTTCGAGGTATTCTTGCTTACCGCTGACCATTTCCGGTTCCCCCTTTTCAATGGCGTACCCATGAAGGTCTTCGAGCGATAGTTTCCCTTCTTCAAAGGCTTTTCCTTTACCCATGTCAAAAGAAGCATACCTGCCCCTGCGCAGCTTCCTGTAATCCGATTTCTGCAGAATGGCATCGGCTGTTATCAGGGCTCTTGCAAACGGGCAACGGCAGAGTTGATCGTATATACGCAAGGCTTTAAAGACATGAACAACTACAGGCAACTCATCAGTTATGCAGGATTAAGTCCCAGGGAGTTCACCAGCGGCACGAGCATTCGCGGACGAAGCAAAATATGTAAACAAGGTGGCAAAACCTCTGGAATATTTTATACATGTGCTCCCTGAGTGCCATCAAAAGCAATCATGCCTGTAAACAGCTTTATGAACGGTTGGTAGCGGAAGGAAAGAATAAAAGCTGGCGCTCATCGCTGTCTGCAACAAGCTTCTCAAACAGGTATTTGCCGTTGTCTACAACCAGACTTTGTTCGATAACAATTACTCGAAAATTATTGCTTAATTAATTTGGTTTTTTACACAGTTCATGTTAGCGGCTGTTTTTTGTCGCAATTATCTTGAAAATATCTTTTCAAACAAATGCATCAGGTTAGACATGGGACCTTCCATTTTATTAATATTATCGTCTATTGTTGTATCGTCAACAATAGAACCAATACCTAATGTAGCTGGTAAATGCGTTAAAATATTATTGCGGTTATCTTCAAGAATACCAGCTATGCTTTTTCCAGTTGCTTTATTACCCAACGAGTTGTTTATAATTTTTATGGCTAAGTTAGTAGCATGATTTAATGCCTGTCCGGCAAACTCCTTTGTTGTATGTGTATAGTCAGCTACATGCTGCGCTACTTCATCAGAATGATTTCCATATAACGTGTTTTTCCAATTGCGATTTTCGTCTTTGTTCTTTACAATAAGCCCTTGCGCATTGTTTTCATTTTTTGAAAAATGATACAAGCCCAAAAGGGAAATTGGAATGACTGCCTGTGGTAAAAGATTGTCACTTTCGCTTTCTTCATCTTGTGGTTTTTGTGTATTAGGGTCAACTTTTTCTACTGGTGAACGACCAGAAGCTTTTTGCATTTCTTCAATAAGATTCATAATATGAATTTTAATAGAGACATAAATACTTTAATAAGCTTTTAGACTAATTTATTTCACCTTTTGTTATATGACTTTTCACCTCTCCCACGCAGATGCCTGGAATGGTGAGCCGCCGGAATAAATGTGGATGAGCAATTGCACTGTCCGGGTAAACTTTGCGCAAAGGCGCAAACTCCGGTTGCTTTGTTGTGGCTGCAAAGGCTGCTGCATTCTCTAACACCGCATAGTTTAGAAACATGCAACTACCATGGATACCTTGATGCAGTTGGGCAGACAGGCAGCCCGGTTGTCTTGTAAAAAAAACAGCATCCTCCTGCCAGGCAAGCTTAAAATCCTCGTGGTCTGCAGCATCAACATGAAAGATATTTATTAAAATAATTGCCTCGTCCAGTGTATCAGCAAATTGACTTTCCAAAGGAGCTTGAGGATCTAATTCTATATGCTGCAATCCAGTTTTCGGATCTTTACTACGTTGTGTTTCAGTAAACTTAATTTCCCCCACACAAATACCTGGAATGTGCACCCGTCTAAACAAGTGCGGATGGGCAACAGAACTGTCAGGGTATATCTTGCGTAGAGGTGCAAACTCGGGTTGCTGTGTCGTAGCTGCAAACGCCGCAGTATTTTCAAAAAGTGCGTAGTTGAGAAATAAAGAGCTGCCCCTGATGCCCTGGTGTAATTGGGCAGACAGGCAGCCGGGCTGCTTTGTGAAGAAGGAAGCGTCTGCACCCCATGAGGACTTAAATTCTTCACTGTCTTTTTGGTCAACGTTGAAGAGGTTAACAAGGAGTATAGGTTCATCAAGCATGTCGGCAAACTGACTGAATAAGTGGGTTTGCGGGTCTAAATCTACATGTTGTAACATAATGATATTAATTTTATAAGGGTAAAATGAATGCGTTTTAAATAGAAGAAAGTATTAGCTATTGAAAAGCAGATATCAATGACTGATTATTGACGGAAGAAAGCTTTGTTTTTGGTTACCTGAAGAATAATCGGATAAAACATCAATATGGCACCTGCTATTATAGATAAAACAATGTCTTGAGTAGTAGCTCCATTCTGCAAGGCATAATAGTAAGAGAACGTTATAACAGGCAGGAACAAAAGGACTGCCGTAATGATACCTGGTGAAAATTTCCGATACCTGATAACAGGAATAATATGAAAAATAACGGCGTTAATCAGCATAAACCCAGGGAAAATCAATGACACCCACATACAATTCCAGCCAACAGAAGCACAGGCTACTCCCATAAACAATACAAAAGTATTTACCAGATAAAAGTCAGTCCATGATGCATTAAGACCGAGGGTTTTAAAGACCCAGTCTTTCCAATTGTAGAAGTATTCTTCCAACATGTGCGCTGCATAGCAAAGCATGGATAGCCATAAAATAAATTGATGATTCATGATTGTGTTTTGAAAGTTGTGAAGTTTTTTATTTGCTTATTTGCAAATGCAAAGTTTACACAATCATGAATGGTTAACAAGGTGGAAAGGAAGGAGAAACAGGTAAAAAACTCCTTTTATGGGTTAATAGATTTCCGGTAATCATTAGGCGACTGCCCGGTAAGATTTTTAAAGTATTTACTGAAGTTCGACGCATCAGTAAAGTTGAGCCAGTCGGCTATCTGGCTAATGGTAAGTTCCTTTTTATGGAGTAATGCCTGCGCCTCAAGCTTTACCTTTTCATCTATGGTTTCACCTGCGGTTTTACCGGTTTGCTGCTGAATGATGTTAGAAAAATATTTGCTGCTTAAATGTTGCAGTGATGCGTAAAAAGAAACTTTTTTTTCATTGCGAAAATGTTTGTGAAGGTCTTCTTTAAAAACAGAGCATATAAGCTGGTTGTGTGAATAGGACTCTTTTTTTTCTTTTGGAGGCACAAGCGCCGCTACTTCGAAAAGTATAAGTTGAATAATATTTCTTACAATATCATTTGAAAATTTACCTGGCTTTTTTAATTGTCGTTTTACAATATTAAAATACCGGGAAACTTCTTTGTATGAACTTTTAGAAAAAGGCATCAGATGTTTCTGGTTTGTATAAAAGAAACTGTATTTTTCTAAATGATTAGTATCTGCTAAATGCTCAAGAAAAAATGATTTATCAAAAAAAATAGCTTCGCTGCTATAACTGCTGCTTGCAGTAATAAATTTTCTGATAACCGAAGGAGCCATAGCCAGAAGAGCAGGCGCCTGAATTGCTTGTGATTTTAAATCAGTCTCTATTAACACCTCACCTTGATGCAACAATGCGATGAAATAAACTTCCATGCGGCACATTTCAAATTTCGGGGCATTGTGAATAGTAAATTCATGATGAATAAATTTATCATTACAAGCAGTAATACTTAACCGGGTTTGTATGGTCTTGATATCTATTGTTTGAATCTCTGACATAAATGAATTAAAATGAATTCACACAACTCTAATGTAGCAGAAAATTTATCTCTCTTTGATTACGCCACAAAAAATATTTTTCATCAAAATCAATGCGTTAATCCCCTTCCTGTAATTTGTCACCATTAAGAAGGTTTGCATTTGCATGAAGTGAGGGTCTATTAAAAATTGCCGCTAACTGCGTTTTGCCTGTAACCGGCCAGGTGATTTCTAATTTTTCAACAGATGTTGCCTTGCTTACAACAATGTGTTGCAACAAAGGATTGGAACCAAAGCTTCCACCTGAATTTACTTCCCGGTACACGGAACGCTGTGTTCCATTATTGTTGAACGTTACTTTTATTTTTGCACCAATTGCCACTTTGTTTGAAACGGTTCCTTCCAACGAAAGATTCACCCAATGATTATTGTTTTGACCCGGGTTTAAAAACAAAGAACTTTCATACGCATCACCTACATACGCACCGCCCATTTTAATGTAAATGTCTTCATTAACATCGTTATCAAGATCGGCAAAAGAAACGGCATGGCCTTTCTGCAAATTTCCTACGCGAGCCGATGAAGTAACATCTAAAAAGTGGGTGCCATTGATGTTTTTAAACAGCTTGTTGGGAATAGCCGATTTGATTTGAGGATTGCCCGTTCCAGATAAAAATCAAAATAACCATCGTTGTCAATATGCTACAGGAAGTTCAGTAATTGTTTTACCGCTAACACTCGAAATAGCGCCCGTAACAGTTGCCCGTTTTTGCGTACCATAACCAATCACAATTACCTGGTCGAGTTGCTGATTGGTTGCAGTTAATGAAATGGCCAGGTTGCTTTCATTTCCAACCCTGATTTCTTTATTTGCAAAACCTACCGAACTTACTACAAGTGTGCTACCCCGCGATACAGAAATGGCAAAAGCACCATTTTCATCTGTAGATGTTCCACGCGAAGTGCCTCTTACCATTACTGATGCTGAGGGAACCGGTTTTCCTGCTTCATCTGTAACTTTTCCACGCACTTCTGTTTGTGCATAAGTAGGTAAAGAGATAGTTACACAGAAAATAAGAAATAAGGGAACAAAAGCATGTTTTCCAACCAGGAAAGACAATCGTTTAAGAAATCCATTGTAAAGGCTAATAATCATAACAGTTGTTTTAAAAATAAGTATCAATGTTTGTATAAAGAAGAAGAAAGTATTGGTTTGTAAACAAGGATAGATTCGGGGAATCATAAAAATGACATCGAAGTGTTTCAGGTATCATTTACATAGCATGGCAGGTTAGAATCATTTTTGGCAAACGCGTTATAAAATAGCAACCGATTACGGAATAAGACAATCTTTTTTATTAAATGTGCTGCATTGATTTTTACTTTTTATTGCAAAATGTTTATTTAATTAATGGAAATTGCTTATTCCATGATAGAAATAAAACTTTCTTTGTAATAGCAATCGGTTGCATAAATTTTTTTGTAAACTTGTCATACTTTTAGTCCCAAAACTTTATTCAGAGCGTGAAAGTTGAAAAAGAAATTACCATTTACGATATAGCAAAACAGATGGGCGTATCACCGGCTACTGTGAGTCGGGCTTTGAATGATAATACTTCCATTAGTATAACTACCCGGAAAAAAATAAATGCACTTGCAGAAAAGCTGGGTTATAGGCATAACACTTTTGCAAGTAGCCTCCGGTTGCAAAAAACACATACAATCGGTGTCATACTGCATGAATTAAACAGCTATTTTATTACCTCTGTATTAACAGGTATTGAGAAAGTGATTACAGAGGCGAAATACAACCTTATTATTGTTCACTCTGCCGAAAATGTAAAGCTGGAAATGGCTAATACCCGCAATCTTTTTCATAAACGTGTTGATGGTGTGATTGCTTCGCTTTCGTTTGATACCGAAAACCTCGATCATTTCAAACAATTTCAAAGTAAAAACATACCTGTTGTTTTTTTTGATCGTGTGTTTGAAGGCAGTGATGGCACGAAAGTGATTATCAATAATTTTCAGGCCGGATATGACGCGACCAAGCATTTGATACAACAAGGTTGTAAGCGCATTGCACACATAACATCAAGTTTGAAAAGAAATGTATATGCGGAAAGAATGCGCGGTTACAAACAAGCCTTGCAGGATCATAAACTTGAAGTTTGATGAAAAGCTGATAGTGATTGATGGCTTTAAAGAAGAAGACGCAACCCGGTCTGCCAAACGAATTTTATCTATGAAGACTCTGCCGGATGGCATCTTTATAACCAATGATTTTTGCGCAGCCGTTGTTATGCAGTTGCTTAAAGATGCGGGCATACGAGTGCCGCAGGACATTGCCATTGTTGGATTTAACAATGATAGTATCGGGAAAGTTATTAGTCCTAAACTGACGACTATCAATTATCCTGGTTTTGAAATGGGGCAGGTAGCAGCGCGCAGCCTTATTAACCATTTAAAAGGCTTATGGGATATGAATCTTACGAATACTGTGGTTATTAAAGTCTGAATTGATTGTCAGAGAATCTTCTTTAAAAAAAGGGCAAAACCAAAGCTGACTTTTCTTTTCCAATGTATAAAACGAACAGGCGTTTTATTTATACTTAAACACTCTCAAACTATCATTGTTCACGGCAACAAGAATCAGCTTTTCACCATTGGCGGTTGTTAGCATCTTCATGTCTTTTACATCGCCTTCCACTTTAAAACCTGATACCACAGGCGAAATCGCTTTGAATGTTTTATTGTTACATCCTTTCAAAAAACAACCATAAGACGCATCATATCTGCCGGTCATTACTTCTGTTTGGTATTCGTTGCCAGCAATCAAAATATCTTTAATGCCATCGCCATCCATATCAGCACAAACAATAGCATTCACAGGTGCAAACTGCGCTTCCATTGGTAACGGATGTTTTACAAATTTGTTTTTGCCCATATTTTCAAACCAACAACTTTGTGTTTCGTTACAGGTTAAAATTTGTAAGTCTTTATTAGCTGGAAAGAGGTCGTCTGGTGTTGCTGTTGCATAATCTTTATTCAATAAAAACTTCTTTTTAATCATTGGCACCTGCGTAGCAAACTGGTCTCTGTTGATAGAAGGATACAACTTTCTTTTTCCATCTTCGTCTTTAATATAATAAAACATAACAGGGTCAACACTTCCGTTTTTATCAATGTCTTCAGCGTACAATTTCATCGGGTATTCTGCGCTTGTATGATAGTTGCAATTCAATCCTAAATTGCCCGCAATAAAGTCTATATCGCCATCGCCATCAATATCAGTTGCTACGAGGCTGCGCCATAAGCCGTCATTATTTTGCAAACCGGTTTGGGCTGTTACTTCAATAAGCTTTGCACCTTCATTTTTAAAGACACGTACCGGCATGTATTCGCCGGCAATTACTAAGTCAGGGCGTTTATCATTATTAATATCTGCCCACTGCGCTGCGGTTATCATTCCGGCTTTTGATAAAGCTGGACAAACCTTCTTGGTTACATCGGTAAACACACCATTTTGGTTTTGCAGCAAAAAGCTTTTGGGCGACAATGGATATTGCTTTGAAACACGACCACCAATAAACACATCTAAATCACCATCATTATCATAATCGGCAACGGTTACGCAACCTGCAATGGTTCGTCACATTGGATGGAATGGCATTCGCACTTAAAGTAAAGTTTCCTTTCCCATCATTCAGATACAAGCGGGGTTGATAATACATAGATGTATCGCTGAAGCGCACATCACCATACGTAATCAATAAATCCAAATCGCCATCGCCGTTGATATCGCCGGTTGAAATAAACGGACCCAACTGCGAATATTTTTGAGGCAAAAACAATTGTTCGGCATAATCATTAAATATAAAATCATCGTGCTTATACAATGCGTTTACAGAAGCTTGTAACATCAGTGAATATTCTTTGGTTCGGCATCAGGATTTGATGGCAACCAGTTCTCTTTTGCGTCCCGCTGATACAACGTATAAGTGGAATCTGCACTTACATTTTGCAACACTTGTTTTTTATCATTTGGCCATACAATAACTACAGAATCTGCCTTGCTATTTTTTCCTGTCCAAACAAAAGCTTTGTATCCACAGTTGATAAATAACCCCGCACCGGATACTCTTCCTGCACTTGCGATTAACCATTTGCATACACGAAAACTTTTGCCCCAAAACCCTTTGTATTTAAGCTATCACCTTGCAATATGAAACTGATGCTGTGAGCCGTTTTGGGCTTGTTGGGCTCGTTCTGATTATTGATAAAAACAAACGCTTCTTTATTGATGTTATTGACTACTAAATCAAGGTCTCCATCATTATCCAAATCAACATAAACAGCACCATTCGACATAGAGTTTTGTTTGATGCCTGATGAGTCTGTGATGTTTGAAAATGTGTAGTCGCCATTGTTAAGATATAAGTAATTCGGTATTTCAACATGCTTTAGTGCAACCAGTTTGTTACGCAGTGTTTTTCGAAATTGATCTCCTGCCATATCCTTACCACTGGTTTGACTAAACGATATAAAATCAGCATTGATAAAATCTCTGCCAATGCCGTTGGTGATGTGCGCATCTTTATAACCATCGTTATTAAAATCAGCAAACAAAATGCTCCAGCTCCAGTCGGTTTGACTGATGCCGGCCAGTTGTCCTATCTCGCTAAAGAAAGGTATGCTGGTATCGCCTCGCTGAAAATTTCCCCTATTCAGTTGCAACATATTGCGCATGAACTCCGGTGAATAACCCAAATTTCTTTCTTCATTATACCTGTCATAATTCATGAAAGAAAAGGTTTGTTTTTGCCTGAAATTATCTTCCGGCATCATGTCAACGGATGCTAAATCAAACTTGTTATCGTTGTTAATATCAGCCGCGTCACAGCCCATGCTGCTATAGCTTTGGTGCTTGGTAGCTTTGTCTAAAATATTGGTGAATGTGCCGTTTTTGTTATTGAGCCAAAAATTATCGTTCGAAACAAAATCGTTGCACACATAAACATCCGGATAGCCATCCATATTGAAATCGCAAACCGATACGCCCAAGGCCATAGCCATCTTCTTTTATACCTGCCTGCATTGAAACATCTGTAAAATGGGGATGACCATTTTTTAAGCCGTCATTCCGATACAATTTATCATTGGCAGGTGAACGTCCGCTCAGGTTTTTTGGAAATAAATAGTTGGCTGAATAAGAAGCGTTCAACAGGTAGTTTGATAAATACATATCGAGATCACCATCTTTATCATAATCAAAAAACACTGCCTGCGTTGAATAGCTAGTATCTGCCAAACCATAGTCGGCAGCTTCTTCTTTGAATGTGTTGTTGTGTTGATTGATGAAGAGCAAATTGGGCGAATGTGTTCCCAATGTTTTGCCATAGGTGCAGAGATAAATATCATCATAACCATCGTCGTTGATGTCAGTTACACTCACACCCGTAATCCAATCGCTGGTAGTTACACCGGCGCTTACAGTAATGTCTTCAAAATGGTTGTTGCCTTTGTTCAAATAGAGCTTACTGCTTACCTGGTTGCCACAAAAGAAAAGGTCTTTCAAGCCATCGTTGTTAACATCAATCACACCAACGCCACCACCCATGTAGGCAAACTCATTCATTGCATCACCGGGCATTTTGGTTTCATCAATATTATTGCTGAATGTAACTCCCGTTTCGGAGGATGACAAAGCAGTAAATAACGGGTTGTGTATTTTTTCTTTGCAGCCCGTTGCAAGCAAACAAACACAACCAATTAAGTAAATCAACTTCGTTAGTTTCATAATTGCTTACTACAAATGATAGTGATGTTTTGGCTGCCGTTAAAACAATATATCCTACTCATTAAAATTAAGTAAACTTATAGCCCTTTCACCTCATTCCTCCAATATTTCCTGATGCTATCTTTATTTGCCAGCAGCCAAGCTCTGCGCTGCGTTCCCTAATAAAATATAATCGGCGCAACCGCCAACCGTTACTTCATTTTCACCCCAGAAGAAAGGCCAGTCTTCTTTATTTTCAGGAAAATCCGGTTTGATGATCAGGATGCCCGGAACAATGCCACCGGCAATGAAACTGAAGTTTGCACGGTTGTTTCCATAGGTAACTTTTTTTGATTTTGTTCCAACAGAAGAAACAAAAGAAAGATTCGAATAAGGATGACATCCGAAAATATAATGTGTTTGTTATTCAACTCTGAACCAGTCAACATCAACATAGCCACCCAAACTTTTTGTTGCATAATTGAATAAGCAAAATTTGTTTCCGGTGAAGATTTTCAAGTTGAACTTCATCTCCAATTCATCGCCCAATGGCTTGAACGTTTTGTTGTCGGTGCTGTATTCAAAGCTTGCTTTTTTGCTCATGTTAGAAGTAATTGTTCTCACATAAACAGTTGAGGCATTAATGCCAGTAGAAGTAATTGTTTTACCATCGTTCATCATAAAAATGGATTTGTTTTTGCCCTTTTTTTTAACGCCGATGTATGCATACGGATCCTGGAATACGGCTATGCCTGCAATATCGCCATCGTTCATATTGCTTACATCAATTTTTGCTGTTGCAATGGTTGGAATACTTTGATCGCGTTTGGCGAATGGCCGTTGGGTAAGTGTATTGCGTGCCATTCTGAAATCGGATGTTACGCTGGCTGTCATCAATCTTAAATAACCCCGCTTTTTTGTTAATGACCATTTTGTTGAATCGGGATTGTGATTCCATCCCCATTGCATTCCCAATGTGTTCTTATTAAATTCATCTGAAGTTGGAAAGTTGGTGATAGGATATGTTTTACCAACGGCCGGTTTTTTATAGGTTACAACTGCTTTTCCATTAACTCCAATCATCGGCCAATCGTCTATCCATGTTACAGGTTGTAAAGAAGGAAAGCGACCAAACGGACCGCTGTCAACAAACAAAATGGTCCACCATTCGCCTGTTTGGGTTTGAATCAATGCACCCTGGTGTATGCCGTAATTGATTCCTCTGGTTGTATCGTACAACAGCAGCTTTTGCTCATACGGCCCATAGATGTTTTTGGAGCGCAATGCCACCTGCATACCATCCAATCCGCCATAAGTGGAATACATGTAATAATAACCGTTCAACTTATACAGGTGAGTTCCTTCCAGGCCTTTTCGTATGTTACCAACGAACACCAAGGAATCTCTACTGACAGGTGCAAGATTTGAATCAACTTCTGTGATAGAAATATTGTTATAACCCTGCGCCACGTAAATTTTTCCGTCGTCATCAAAGAACAACCCCGGATCATAAAAGCCTTTTGGCAAATGTGTGATCTTCCACGGGCCTTCCGCTTTGTTTGCAGTACATACAAAGCCGCCTTCATTCAGCGTAATAAACAACAGGTAAAACTTCCCGTTATGATATTTTAGGCTGGTTGCCCATTGCCCGTGCCCATAACGATTGCAGCTATCCAAATCATAACACTTGCTGAAATCAAAACGGGGCACTGCATGGCTGCAATATTCCCAGTTCACCAGGTCGTGCGACTTCAAAACGGTAACGCCGGGAAAAACAAACATGGTTGTTGTTACGAAATAGTATGTATCTCCAACCCGTATGACATCAGGGTCGGGAAAATCAGCAGAAATAAGTGGATTGGTATAAGTGCCATTGCCGTTATCACTGTGTACATTTTGGGCAATCGTATGGATTGATAAAATCAATAATAAACATAGGAAGAAGGTACTGCTTTTCATTTTCATAAAGTATGTTTTAGAATCATGATATCCAATCAGTAACTTTTAATAATGGGTTAGTTTACAACTATATAAAAATAAGGATATTCAAAAAAGCAACGGATTGCATGATATTTTTCAAAACTCTTCCTTTTCAGGCTCAACACAATTCGATATTTACCTTTCAATGCATCCTGAATACTCTGAATGAATGTGGCTTTACCGTGAACGAATACACATTCTTAGAAGTCTGGTTCTTCTCTATATAACTAAACCCCGCCTTTCGTGCTTCGCCCTTGATTCCTTCGTTGGTATTTATGTCTGTAATCGCATTGAAAGTAGGTGGCGTAACAACCTTTATCATTTGTTCAGTCTCTAAAAAAGATTCAACAATGAAAGTATTGTTGTCATACACATACAAACTGATTTTGGATGGACCTTCCATTTGTACATTCAAAGTACCGCACAATACCTGTCTTATTTTATTCAATGCTTCTGCAGGTAGATTGTACAAATCAGAAAAGTTATCAGGAATTGTCAGCACATACAAATGACCTTTTGAATAGGCTGCATCATGCAAAATCGGAAAGCCATTATCACCACTGATACCTGAAACAATTTCCCATGAATCGTTGGTTATGTATTGTATCTGTGGAATGAGAATGGGTTTATTTGTGTGTATCAGTTGAAATGTACCTGCAGTATAATCCTGCACAATTGCCTTACGGTCGGTATAACGCAATTCAACAATATCAGCCAGTTTATCCTGTATGGCATGTAACAAGCCGGAAGTGATAACAACCGTTTTTCCATCGGTCAATTGTCTCTTTATTTTATCAACAATCTTAGTATCAAATCTGGCTTCTTCAGTTAATAAAATAAGGCTGTCTGCCGCAGGAAATTCGGGTTCCATGTTCATTGGCAAACCAATCATGCCTAAATAATTCTGTAAAAAATCTTCACCCACAGAATTGTACGGTATATAACTTTTGATACCGATTGGATTGCCCAGCTTTCCTAAAAAGCCATCTACTTTTTCAAACGTATAACCCGTCACTCTTGCAATCGTTGTGGGCTTTGTTGGAGGGCCGTCATTATAGTTCTGCGGCTGCATCATGGCATCGTAATCAAAGCTTGTTTGTTGCCCCTGCCAGGGCGCACGGTCAGTTGCGTAGATTGGTCTTGCGATACTTCGAAAATCGAACAAGGTTTGCTCTTTTGCTTTTGCAAATAAAGTGATCCAAAGCTGCTCGGCATAACGGTCGGAATAATTGCTGCCATAGGGATCCACCCAGCCACCGCCATTTCTGCCCGGCGCTATGTTTTCATAATAACGAATGATGTTGTAACCCAAATAAGGCTGCAGGTGTTGTGCGGATAGTACTGCATCTCTTGTTTCTGTGACGGTATAAATTCCATCAAATATTTGGGGCTCTGTCTCGAGATTAAAACCCATACCTGCAAAATGTTCATACCAGTTGGGATATTTCACTACCACTTTTACTTTTGGATTTACCCTTTTTGCAGGACCAACTATTAATGTTTTGGCAGCGTCTGTCATGAGTGCTAACCGATATTGCGTCCAGCTTTTATCTCCTTTGTCTTTTATCGCGCCATCATCTTTGCAATTGGTAAAAAAGAAATCGTCCAGAATAAACTCATCAAAATTTTTTGCTGTGTATTCACTCAACTCTTTCACTTTCTTTCTGTCTTCAGAACTGCTGTAACAAAAGGTTTGAAAGCGGTTGGGTTCGCTGATGGTTAAGGTGATGCCACCAGCAATTTCAATACCTCTGTCTTTAAAAAATTTTTTCGCAATGTTTAAGGTATCCTGGTTTACCACAATCAAATCGCGATGCGTTTCGAGATATACTTTATCAACCTTTAATTGTCTTGATATTTCATTCCACAATGGTTTGAGGTAATGGTTGGTATCGCCCATCTGGCGAACCTCATACGCGCGGCAATACACCGCTACTTTAAAATTTTGGTACTGTTGCGCATAACTGAAATGACATAGTAATAGGAATAGAACAACAGCGATTGGTTTCATATTATTTTATTGATTAGCAGCTGGAGAATTCCCTCAAAAACAAACAGGGAATTACAAGCAATTGTCGTTTTAAAAAAGTAAAAATAATATTTTATGCAATCGGTTGCAATCATTTTATTAACATTGCTTTGTTTTACCGAACAAAGAATGGTTGCCATTTAGATTACCGGCATAGAAGTATGCAATTCTATCACTGTAAATAAGATAGGATGGATGTGATAGAGTGCTAGAATACTTACTCAATAAAACATGACCGAATCAGTATTGGCGGAATGCAATCTATACGCCTATTCATAAAAACATACAATGAGTAAAACTGCAATTATAACAGGAGGCGCATCGGGCATTGGGTTGGCGATAGCAGGCACATTTGTAAAAAATAAAATTCGCACCATCGTTATCGGAAGGGATGAAAATAAATTAGCAGCAGCGAAAGAACAATTAGGCGCCTTATGCGAGACGGTACGCTATGATTTGAACGAGATAGGAGGTATTCCAAAACTTGTAGAGGAGTTGTGTAACAGGTTTCAACAAATAGATATTTTAGTAAACAATGCTGGCATCAATTTAAAAAAGAATTTACTGAAGTGAGCGATGAAGAGTTTCAAAAAATATTACTCACCAACGTAACTTCTGTATTCACTATGTCAAGAGAAATAGTAAAGCACATGTTTGAAAAGATAGTAAAAGGAAGCATCATTAACATTAGTTCAATGGCTTCGCAATATGGTTTGCCGAAAGTGATTGCATACACCGCATCCAAAGCAGCGGTTGAAGGAATGACAAGGGCAATGGCAACTGAGCTTTCACCAAAAGGCATCCGGGTAAATTGTATTGCGCCGGGATTTATTGCTACAGAGATGAGCGCAAAAGCCCTGAACAACGATCCGGAAAGAAAGCAAAAGGTAATGAGCAGAACGCCGATTGGATATTTGGGAGAACCTGCTGATATTGGAGAAGTGGCTTTGTTTTTGGCTACCGATGCATCCAAATATATTACCGGCGTTGTGCTGCCTGTTGATGGCGGCAATTCAGTTGGATTTTGATAAAAGAATTTTTTGCATGAAACCAAAAGCGTTGTTTCTTATCATCATTGTAATTGCAATGTCGCAAGCATTGCGTGCGCAGCGTTTTGTTTTTGCACAAAAACTAAGCAACGCATTCCCGATTGTTACCTCATCTGAAACCACTTCCATCTATGTTGATAGCAATGATGACTGGCTCGTGCACAAAGCGGCGTTATTACTGCAAAATGACATCGAAATGGTTACGGGAAAAAAGCCCTATATTGTTTCATCGCTTTCCTCATCCACAAAGAATATAATCATCATTGGAACGATCAATTGCTCTGCCATTGTTGATGAATTAATCAAAACAAAACAACTCAATGTTGACAGCGTAATAGGCAGGTGGGAAGCCTTCACATTACAAACGATAAATAAGCCGCTAAAAGGCATTGACAACGCGTTGGTAATTGTTGGCAACGACAAGCGTGGCGTGGCCTACGGCACGTTCACCCTATCAGAACAAATCGGTGTTTCGCCCTGGCATTGGTGGGCAGATGTTCCTCCAAAAAAGAAAACAGAAGTATACGTAAAGAAAGGCGTTTACAACTTTCCCTCACCTTCTGTAAAATACCGTGGCATTTTTATTAACGATGAAGCACCTGCTTTCAGCGGATGGACGAAAGAAAAATTCGGTGGCGTCAATCACATGCTATATGAACATGTATTTGAATTACTGCTTCGCTTAAAAGCCAATTATTTATGGCCTACCATGTGGGGCAATGCGTTTAATGATGATGACACACTCAATCCCATTCTCGCTAATAAATGGGGTATTGTAATGGGCACATCGCACCACGAACCGATGTTGCGTGCGCAGACGGAATGGAAGCGTTATGGCAGCGGCGCATGGGATTACACAAAAAACGATTCTTTGCTTAGGACTTTCTGGAGAAAGGGCATCGAGAACATGGATCATCACGAAAGCATTGTTACCATTGGTATGCGCGGCGATGGCGATGAACCGATGACACAAGGCACTGCGATTAATCTGTTAGAAAAAATTGTGGCAGACCAACGCAAAATTATTAAAGACATTACGGGCAAACCTGCCTACCAAACGCCGCAGCTCTGGGCTTTGTATAAAGAAGTGCAGGATTACTATGACAAGGGAAGGCGTGTGCCGGATGATGTTACCCTTTTGTTGTGCGATGATAACTGGGGTAACATTCGCAGGTTGCCAAAATTGAATGACAAACCGCGCCAAGGTGGTTATGGTATTTATTATCATTTTGACTATGTGGGCGACCCGAGAAACTACAAATGGATCAACACCAACAACATTGCAAGAGTATGGGAGCAAATGAACCTCGCGTATGAAAATGGCGTAAAAGATATATGGATAGTGAATGTGGGCGATTTGAAGCCAATGGAGTTTCCCATCTCTTTCTTTTTGGATTATGCATGGAATGTAAATGGATGGAAGGCAGATAATTTGAATGATTATTATACAAAGTGGGCAAGGGAACAATTTGGTGATGCTTATGCAAAACAAATTGGTGATGCGCTCCGCAAATATGCACAGTATGCATCGAGAAGGAAACCCGAATTGCTCGGTGCCAACACATTCAGCATTGAACATTATGATGAAGCTAACCGTGTAACTAATGACTGGAACAACTTGTTGAAAGAGGCATCAACAATAAACGCAGCCTTACCTGCCGAATACAAAGATGCTTTTTATGAACTGGTGTTGCACCCTGTGGAAGCTTTTGCCAATTTGCAAAACTTATATACAGCGGTTGCGTGGAATCATTACTATGCAAAACAAAACAATGCGCTGGCAAATCAATATGCCGATGAAGCCAAAGTATTCTATGTAAAGGATTCCGTTATTTCTGCAACCTACAATCATTTACATGATGGCAAGTGGAACCACATGATGGATCAAACGCACATTGGTTATACGTACTGGCAACAACCCGAGAAGCAAACGATGCCCGAAGTAACATACATTTCGCAAAGCGCTGCAACGAAAAAAGTGGCAAAACCAAACCTTGCTTCTAAAACGGCTGAAGCCCTTATTCCTAAAGGCATTCAGGGAAATAACTTTTATAAAAAAGACGGTTACGTTTCTATCGAAGCTTCACATTATTCGGCAAAAACAAATGCAGCAGATATCCAGTGGAAAATCATTCCCAACATTGGGCGTGATGGCGATGGCATTACTACATTCCCCGTAACAGCATCGGTATCAAACATTGGTGCAGCCACACCACATTTGGAGTATCAGTTTTATAGTTATGATTCCGGTTTGTGCCAACTGAATCTGTACTTCTCGCCAACGCTTAATTTTCATGGCGATTCAACGGGTTTGCAATATGCCGTTTCAATTGATGATGAACAACCAAAAATCTTTTCTATCAACAAAGATGACCATAATGTAAAAAAATGGAGCGAATGGGTTGCTAATAATATCAACATAAAAACAACAGATCATACCATCAACAAAAAAGGAAAACATACCATTCGATATCGGATGATAAGCCCGGGTGTTGTATTGCAAAAGGCAGTGCTTCATTTTGGTGAATCGCAACCCTCCTATCTCGGTCCGCAGGAAACCATTTTTAAAACAAAAAACAATTGATTGATGCCTACAAAATTTTCATCTGTTCTCCTCCTGTTTGCATTGTTATTTGGCGCTTGCAGAGCGGTGCGGCAGGCACCATCGGCACGTGCGATTCCATCACTAAAAGAAGCATTTAAAAATGATTTTCTCATCGGCACTGCCATGGATGCGCAACAAATTAAAGGCAGAGATACCGCTGCAGACAGAATAATCAAACAACAATTCAATGCCGTAACGCCGGAGAACGTTATGAAGGCTGAAATCATTCATCCGGGCTGGGATTCCTACAACTTTGATATGGCAGATCAATTGGTTGACTTCGCATCAAAAAACAATATCAAAGTGAATGCACACAATTTAATCTGGCACAGCCAGTTGCCCCAATTTATGCATCATATCCAAAGTGCAGATTCGGTGAAGCAATATTTTGAAAACCATATTGCAACAGTTGCCAAACGTTATGATGGCAAAGTGTATTCTTGGGATGTAGTGAACGAAGCGCTGAACGAAGACGGCACAATGCGCAAATCCATTTTCTTAGAGAAACTTGGCGATGATTATATTGTTGAAGCCTTTCGTCTGGCGCAAAAAGCATCGCCTCATTCGAAGCTGTATTATAACGATTACAACATTGAACAACCAGCCAAAAGGGCGGGCGCTATTGCTATCATTAAAAAAATACAAGCTGCCGGTGTGCGCATTGATGGCGTTGGCATACAAGGCCACTGGAACATAGCCAATGTTCCTTATAACGACATTGAACAAAGCATAAAAGAGTTTTCTGCACTGGGCGTTGAAGTGATGTTTACCGAGTTGGATGTAAGTGTTTTAAAAAATCCGGGGGATCAAATCACGGCAGATGTAAGTGCCACAGCCAAAGGCGATTCTACCATGAATCCCTACACGAACGGCTTACCCGATTCTGTGCAGCAAACACTGGCCAATTCTTATGCGCAATTATTCAAACTGTTTTTGAAATACAAACAAAATATCAGCCGCGTAACATTCTGGGGCGTAAACGACGGGCAATCCTGGTTGAATGGTTTTCCGATCCGGGGCAGAACCAACTATCCTTTGTTGTTCGACAGAAACTTCAAACCGAAGCCAGCGTTTTACAGCGTTATCAGCACTGCTTCATCAAAATAAATTCGGGCAAAACAAACATCATACATGCGTTCAAATACAACCTTAGGTTCTCAAAATTTATCAGTATTCGAAAAGGTAGGTTACAGCTTAGGTGATCTTGCTGCCAACCTTGTTTTTCAAACATTGGTTACTTACCTCGCTTATTTTTATACAGATATTTATGGACTCAAAACCGAACATGCTTCCGTCATCATCCTTACGGTTGGGCTTATCGCTGCGTTTGGTTTTAACCCAATTATTGGTGCGCTTGCCGATAGAACGCATTCGCGCTGGGGCAGGTTTCGTCCCTGGATTTTATTTACCGCTGTTCCGCTCGGCGTAGTAGCCTTGCTTGCTTTTAGTACGCCTCATTTTTCGTACAAAGGCAAAGTCATTTATGCTGTAATCACTTATTCGTTATTGTTGTTGTTGTATGCTGCCAACAACCTGCCTTACTCTGCCTTGAGCGGCGTTATTACCGGCGACATGAAACAGCGGAATAGTTTATCTTCTTATCGTTTTGTTGCCGTGATGTTCGCGCAATTTTTTGTGCAGGTTTTTATGCTGGCGATAATCGAATCGGCAGGTCATGGCGATAAATCTGTAGGCATTGAAAAAGTGATGACATGGCTTGCCATCATCGGCACTGTTATGTTGCTCATCACATTCTTTACCACCAAAGAACGCATCGTTCCAAAGCCTGAACAAAAATCGAGTGTAAAAGAAGACCTCAGTGATTTGAGTAAAAACCAACCCTGGCTCATCATGCTGGTGCTAACAACATTTGTGTTCATCACACTTGCCATGAAAGGCGGCTCTTACGTTTACTATTTCAACAATTATGTAGATAAACAAAGTCTCATCCATTTCATCACGCCCATCGTGCATTTTCTTACTGCTATTGGTCTCAATTTTTTTGGTGAAGACCCAGTTTCTGCAGGCTTTGGCTTGTTCAATGCCGGTGGCATTATTTTCATGATTGTGGGCATTACGTTTTCAAAACGTTTCGCAGATAAATATGGGAAGCGCGATGTGTATGGAATCTGCCTTTTTATCTCAACGCTATTCATCTTTGCTTTTGTTTTTTATCCGCCGCAAAGTGTTGGGTTAATGTTCGCATCGCAAATCTTACATGGCTTTTTTTATGGTCTTACCATACCCTTGTTATGGGCAATGATTGCAGATGTTGCCGATTACAGCGAATGGAAAAATAATCGCCGTGCAACCGCTATTATTTTTTCTGCCATGATGGTAGGTTTGAAAGCTGGGCTAAGCATTGGCAGTGCTATTCTTACCTGGATACTGGGATTGTATCATTATGTGCCCAACGCTAAAACGCAATCTGCACAAGCCATCCTGGGCACCAAGTTGCTGGTAAGCGTGTATCCGTCCATCCCGTTTTTGATGGGTGCAGGTTTGTTGTTTTTCTATAAAATCAACAAAAGAATGGAAGTGCAGATTGAAAGCGATTTAAAACAAAAAAGAGGTGAATAAAAACAAGGAGTTGTTGTTATGAGAAAAACATTTATGTTACAAGCCAATGAACTCATGTCATCGCCCCTTGCGTCGCACATTTGTACTGTATGTCATTATTCATCTACTGTTTCCAAAACATAAACAGCGTACAATTTAAAACTTGCATTATGCCTGAAGAAAGCATAGAACACCTGGACTTTGATGAATTGAATCAAAGAGCCATATCGCAACCTTTAATTCAACACATCTATACAGCTGATCCGTCGGCTCATGTATTCAGGGAAAAGATTTATATTTATCCATCGCATGACATTGATGCAGGCGAAGCCTTTGACGATTTGGGAAGCCATTTCGCAATGGAAGATTATCATGTTATCTCAATGGATTCTCCGGCAAGTGAAGCAAAAGACAATGGCGTTGCCTTGCATGTAAACGATGTGCCCTGGGCAGAGAAGCAAATGTGGGCGCCCGATGCAACTGAGAAAGAGGGAAAATACTATCTCTTTTTTCCCGCAAAAGATTATGACGGCGTTTTTAAAATCGGCGTTGCCATCAGCGATTCACCAACCGGCCCTTTTACTCCACAAGCCAAGGCTATTGAAAAAAGTTTTTCGATAGATCCCGCAGTTTTTAAAGACGACGATGGCAGTTTTTATCTGTATTTCGGTGGCATCTGGGGCGGTCAATTGCAACGCTGGCGCACCGGCAGTTTCAATGCAGAAAAACCGGAAAGCCCGTTAGCGCATTTACCAAACGATGATGAGCCTGCTTTGTGTGCAAAAATGGCCAAACTCAGTGATGATTTATTACAGTTTGCAGAAGACGTGAAGGATGTTGTGATTGTTGATGAAAAGGGCGACCCCTTATTGCAGGGTGATAAAGAACGGCGGTTCTTTGAAGCCTCATGGATGCACAAATACAGGGACAAATATTATTTCTCTTATTCAACCGGCGATACACATTTTATCTGTTATGCCATTGGCGATAATCCGTATGGTCCGTTTACATACAAGGGCAGAATTTTAAACCCGGTTGTTGGCTGGACATCGCATCATTCCATTGTTGAATTCAATCGCGAATGGTATTTGTTTTACCATGATAGCAGTGTAAGTAAAGGCGTTACACACCTGCGAAACATAAAAGTGGAAAAGCTTGAATATGAGGAAGATGGATTGATAAAAACGATTGAACCTTATAACGATGCAAAAGTTATTTTATAAAGTAAGCGAACACGTATTGCGGCTTGGTTTGTAAACGCATCATTTTTTAAACATGCTTTGTGAGGAGTGCAGTTCAAATGTTCGTACGGATGATTGGTAGGGTTGATAGAAGCATCAAAGATATTCCGTTACCCTTGTGCTGGAGCAAGTAATAATAAGAATGATCGGGTCTGCCCGTCATTCCGCAATTGCCCTCAACACGATGACAAAAGTAATAATCAAATTAGCGAGGGCTTTGTGTGGAATCTGATGATTGAATAGTGAAGATACTGGATGATATAAAGTTGTTTACAACATAATAGCTTGTTCAAACTTTGGAGAGCAGATTCCGCACAAAGCCCTCACGAGAACGTAAAGGTGCCGCCTCGTGCCGAGGGCAATTGCGGAATGACGGGATGCTGTTTCTCTGCTTGTTGAATTACTGAACAAAGCTCGAATGTGTAAGAACGATAGAAAATTAAAATACCCTTTGTATGATTGGAACACATGCGAAGCCAATGATAACACGTAAGAGAGTTTGCAAAACAAATGAATAAGCAAAGAAATCATCTATATGAAAACAATGAAAGCAGTATTACTCCTTTTAGTTACCATTCTGATTGTAACAAACTCGTTCAGTCAGTCAACCGAAGTAACCATTCCCGGCTCACAAACCAAACGATACACTTCGAAAATTGTAAATGGCCAGGAATATGTTTTGCATATTTCATTACCTGCCGGATACGACAATAGCAATAAAAAATATCCGGTGGTTTATCTCATGGATTCGCAGTGGGATTTCCCCCTGCTGGCAGCTTTGTATGGACAGCAGTACTATGATGGCTTTGTTCCCGAGCTTATTATCGTTGGCATCACTTGGGGCGGTGACCATCCGAATCCGGATAGTTTGCGGGCGAGAGATTATACGCCCACTAACGAAAAACGTTCACCGCAAAGTGGCGGCGCAGAGCCTTTTTTGTCAGTGATAAAAAATGAAATTTTTCCACTTGTTGAAAAGGATTATAGAGTGGATGCGGCTGATAAAACATTAGTAGGTTGTTCGCTCGGCGGTTTGTTTACGATGTACACTCTGTTTACACATTCGGATATGTTCAACCGGTATGTTGCGGCAAGCCCTGCGTTTATGTGGGATAACAATGTGCTCTACAAATATGAAGAACAATATCACAACAATGCATCCCATCCGCCCGCAAAATTGTTTATGTGTGTAGGTGGTGTTGAATTGGGTGTTCCAGGTTTTGAAAAGCTTGCCACATTTTTAAAAAACCGCCATTATCCAAACCTGCAAATCGAAAGCAGGGTGTTGGAAAATACAGGTCATTCAGGAACCAAAGGAGAAGGTTATGCAAGAGGGTTGCAGTTTGTTTTTAAACGGCCATCGTTACAATTATCCTCCGGTATTCTTCAGCCTTACAACGGCAGTTATAAAATGAAGGATGGAAATGTTGTAACGATAAAAAGCGAGAATGGTTCACTCACCGCAACAACAGGCAACAACACATTCAAATTGCTGGCTGCATCTGAAACTGATTTTTACATCACTTCATCTTTCCTAAAAATTCATTTTATGAAAGATGATAAAGGAAATGTGTCAGGTTTCCAGTTGCAACGTTATGGAGGAAGCGAATTTGTTGACAAGATAAAATAGTATGAGAAAGATGAAAACAGTTATGGTTTGTTTTTGCACGATAATTACGCTGTTTGCAAACGCGCAGATAAAGCTGCCGCAAATCATCCGCGACAGCATGATACTGCAACGCAATAGCAAAATAAACATTTGGGGCTGGGCATCGAAAGATGAAACCATAAGTGTAAAGTTCAACAACAAAACATACAGAACAACGGCAGGGAATGATGGCAAATGGATAGTACAGTTGACGCCGATAAAAGCCAGTGGCCCTTATACGATGGAGATTATAGGCAAAACCAAACTCACTTTGCACAACATCCTTTTGGGTGATCCACGGCCTTTATTTTTAAGTTATGGTATTCCTGAAAAAGGTGATGCCAACTGGCTCGACCATCGTGGCGGTTATAAAGCTATTATAAGTGCCGGTGAGGTGTATAAATTTTTGGGTGCAAAAGATTTAGGCGTTTCCAATGATTACCTAAAAGAGCACATGCCGGTGAATGTTGGTTTGTTAGATGGACAACTTGCCTGGCGTCAGCACGACGGCGGACACACGGATGCGCCTAATTTTAAATGCTTTATTCCGTGGGCAGATAAGAGGCTGGGTTATGAAAAAAATTTCAGTAAAAACAAAATGAAAGGAATACAAATTTGAGAATAACCGGAAATCATCCTTCTTGCCCAAGTATGTAGCTGGTATGTATGAAAATAAGCAAGGAGCTACAAGTTGTTGTAACTCCTTGCTTTTAATGTGAGGTGTAAAAAAGAAACACAATTATTTTCGGGGAAGTAAAACCAACGATGAGCCTTTATTTTTGTGCTCATGCAAAACATAAAAAATATCATTTTCGATTTGGGTGGTGTGTTCATCCACATTGATTACAGCAAAACGCTCAAAGCTTTTACTGACCTTCAGGTAAACAATTTTCACCAGCTTTATACACAACACCATGCGTCTGATTTGTTTGAGTTGTTAGAGATGGGTAAGCTGGAAGCAAAAGAGTTTTACAACCATTTCCGTAATCATACCAACACCACGTTGGCAGATGAACAAATTGAAGAATCGTGGAATGCACTGCTCGGTACATTTTACTTAGATCGCATTCAATGGTTAGATAAAATAAGGCACAAATACAAAGTGTTTTTATTATCGAACACCAATGCCATCCATCACAAAGCCTTTCTTAAAATTTATCAACAACAAACCGGCAGCAAGGGGTTTGGTTTTGACGATTATTTTATCAAAGCTTATTATTCACACCAGATGGGTTTGCGCAAACCTTACATAGAAGCTTACCAACATGTGCTGAACGAACAACAATTACAAGCGCATGAAACTTTGTTTATTGATGATACTTTGGTAAATGTGGAAGGCGCACAAAAAGCAGGTTTGCAAACGGTTCATCTGTTGCCGTCTGTTTCACTGATGGAGCTTGGACTGTAGCTTTTGGTTTTGCCCTTATTTCTTTAATTGAATATTAATCATCAAAATAAAATGGCGAAAACAAATCGTTTATTTTTACGCCCGTTTTGTTCATCTCTTAGATAAAACAGAGAACATTCTCATGTCAAAAAAAATTATCATTACCGGCGGTGCAGGCTTTATTGGCTCGCACGTGGTGCGCTTGTTTGTAAACAAATACCCCGATTATACCATCATCAACCTCGATGCGCTGACTTATGCGGGTAACTTAGAGAATTTAAAAGATGTTGAAAATAAACCGGATTATCACTTTGAAAAAGTAAACATTTTAGATGCTGACGCGATAAAAGAAGTGTTTCAAAAATATGGTGTAACTGATGTCATTCACCTCGCTGCGGAAAGTCATGTTGACCGTTCTATCGTTGCGCCGCTCGATTTTATTTATACCAACATTATCGGCACGGTAAACTTATTACACACTGCCAAAGAAGCCTGGAAAGGAGATTACAACGGTCACCGGTTTTATCACATTTCTACTGATGAAGTGTATGGCACGCTCGGTGCGGAAGGCATGTTTACGGAAACCACACCTTATTCTCCTAACTCGCCTTATTCAGCAAGCAAAGCTTCCTCCGACCATTTTGTAAGAGCGTATAGCGAAACCTACGGATTGCCTGTTGTAATAACCAATTGCAGCAACAATTATGGACCGAATCATTTTCCCGAAAAATTGATTCCTCTGTTCATCAACAACATTATCAACAAAAAGCCGCTGCCAGTTTATGGTAAAGGTGAAAACACACGTGATTGGTTGTATGTAAAAGACCATGCACGTGCCATTGACCTCGTTTTTCACGAAGGAAAAAACAGGGAAACCTACAACATCGGCGGCTTCAACGAATGGAAAAACATCGACCTGATAAAGCTCTTGTGCAAACTGATGGATGAAAAATTAGGAAGAAAAAGTGGCGAAAGCGAAAGACTGATTACTTACGTGAAAGACAGACCAGGACATGATTTGCGCTATGCCATTGACGCTACAAAAATAAACAAAGAGTTGGGCTGGGAACCGAGCGTTACGTTTGAAGAAGGCTTGAGCCAAACCATTGACTGGTACTTAGAAAACGAAGAATGGCTGAAGCATGTAACCTCCGGCGATTACCAACATTATTACGAAGAACAATATAGTAACAGATAGCTATGAGTTGTGAGCTTTGAGCTACGAGCTGCAAGAAAAGAATCAATATTCAATGCTCAAAGCTCACAACTCATAGCTCGGAGCTTAAAAGACATTCCATGAAAGTAGAACAAACACCACTGAAAGATTGTTTCATCATTCACGATACCATTATTAAAGACAATCGCGGTTATTTTTTTGAAAGCTTCAATCAAAATAAATTTAAAGAGGCAACCGGCTTAACGCTGCATTTTGTACAGGATAATCAATCAGCTTCCACCAAAGGCGTACTGCGGGGCTTGCATTTTCAAAGAGGCGAATGGGCACAGGCAAAATTGGTTCGGGTACTACAAGGTTCGGTGCTGGATGTGGCGGTTGATTTGCGCAAAGATTCGCCTACTTATGGGCAACATTTTGCGATTGAATTCACCGAAGACTCGCATACGCAATTCTTTATTCCGCGCGGCTTTGCGCATGGCTTTGTGGTGCTGAGCGAAAGGGCAACGTTCTTTTATAAATGCGATAATTTTTATAATAAAACAGCCGAAGGCGGATTGGCGTATAACGATCCGCAATTAAATATTAACTGGCGCTTGCCGCACAACGATTTGGTTTTATCGGAAAAAGATTTAGTGAATCCATTATTGAAAGATATTTAAATATCGTAAAGCTTATTACATCATGAACGATCTTAAAAACTCTCCGCGGCGGACTGAGGGCATGAAAGGAATCATATTAGCAGGTGGCTCGGGCACGCGCTTGTATCCCATTACCAAAGGCATCAGCAAGCAAATCATGCCGGTGTACGATAAGCCGATGATTTATTATCCGCTGTCTGTTTTAATGCTTGCCGGCATTCGGGAAGTGCTCATCATTACAACGCCTGAAGACTCATCACAGTTTCAACGTTTGTTAGGTAATGGCAGCGCCGTTGGTTGTTCGTTTACTTATGCCGTGCAGGAAAAACCCAACGGTTTGGCGCAGGCGTTTGTTATTGGCGAAGAGTTTATTGGTAGCAGCAAAGTGGCGTTGGTGTTGGGCGATAATATCTTTCATGGTTCGGGCTTTAGCAAGTTGCTGCAATCGTTTAACGATGTAGATGGCGCAGCTATTTTTGCTTATGAAGTGAGCGATCCTGAACGTTATGGCGTGGTACATTTTGATGAAAATTTCAAAGCTCTTTCTATCGAAGAAAAACCGGCAAAACCAAAAAGCCGCTACGCCGTTCCGGGCTTGTATTTTTACGATAATGAAGTGGTGAACATTGCCAAAAACATTGCACCTTCTCCGCGCGGTGAATATGAAATTACTGATGTCAACAGAGTGTATTTAGAAAGAGAAAAATTGCATGTTGGCGTGATGAACCGTGGCTATGCGTGGTTAGATACCGGCACGTTCGATTCGTTGAGCGATGCCGGCGAATATGTGCGCGTAATTGAAAAACGGCAAGGCACCAAAATTGGCTGCATCGAAGAGATTGCTTATAAGATGGGCTTCATCAATTATGAGCAACTGATGCAGCAGGCAGAGTTGTATGCGAAGAGCGGTTATGGAAAGTATTTAAAGGGAGTGAAGTAAAACCACATTCTCTCTTTATTTCTATTTGTTATGATAATCTATTCAAAACATTTTGTACAACAAGTAGAATTGAGAAGCATCTCTCTTATAAATGTAAATGAGGCATTAAGTAGTCCTGATAATACAGTTATGGAAGCTGGCTTAACAGTTTATCAAAAAATAATAATTGAAAACAATAAACTTTATCTGCTTCGTATATTTGTAAATGAGCATAAGCAACCGCCACTGGTGGTCACCGCTTATAAAACATCAAAGATTGATAAATACTCACCATGAAAGTACGGTACGATAAAGAAGCAGATGTGTTGTATATCAAGCTTAGCGATAATAAAATTGCTGAAAGTGATAGTGATAAACCTGGAATCATACTCGATTATGATAATGCTGCGAATATTGTTGGTATTGAAGTTTTAAATGCTTCTCAAAAAATGGAAAAGCCATTGCAGGTAGAATATGAAGTTATATAGCTTTCTTTTATTTAAAAAAGCTCCGAACCTATTAAGATTCGGAGCTTTTTGTTTTTATCACATTTCTTATTGTTGCGCTTTCAATTCTTCTTTAAAAACCTTTTCAAACTTCTCTAATTTTGGACGAATCACATACTGGCAATACATCTGCCGTGGATTGTTGTTGTAATAATTCTGATGATAATTTTCAGCCGCATAAAAATTGGTAAACGGCTCAATGGCAGTAACGATGGGCTTGTTCCATGCGCCGCTTTTATCCAGTTCTTCTTTATAATGCTCTGACTTTTGTTTTTGTTCATTATTGTGATAAAAGATAACGCTGCGGTATTGTGTTCCCACATCGTTTCCCTGACGGTTTAAGGTTGTAGGATCGTGCGTTTTCCAAAACACTTCCAGCAATTGATCAAACGAAACCTGCGATGGATCATACACTACCTGCACCACTTCTACATAACCTGTTGCGCCCGTACAAATCTGCTCGTATGATGGATTGGCAACTTTACCACCACTGTAACCGCTGATTACTTTTTCAACGCCTTTGATGCGCTGGAAAAAAGCTTCGCTGCACCAAAAGCAACCACTGCCAAACGTAGCCGTATCAGTGTGTACAGAGGTTGGGGTTGTACTTTTATCCTGTAAATTCGACATAATTAATGCGTTCTGACTTTTTTGTTCAGCACACGAAGGCAATGCAAACACTGTGCAAAGGCTATGAAACAACACGCATATATTCGTCACCAATCCAAGCTTCATACTGCAAATATGAAATAAGATGTTACTTGCAAACAAGTTAATTCACAAATCTTAACCGTTCGTTTTAGATTGTTATCCGATGTTAGCAATATTGTGGGCCCGTAAACACAACTATTGGCATTTTTTCGTACTGTTGTTGCTCATCTTGTTTACAAGTAATGCCATCACAACAATCGTTTTCCGGCAAAACAAAACCTTCCGGTACGCCAACCGAAACGGAGTGGGTATATCCGCCACGCAATGCGGTGTTGCGATGTCTTCAATTGATATACAGCTTGTATGCGTTGCTTTGCTTTCTGGTGCTGATGTTTATTGTATTGGTGCCCGTTTTGGTTTCGCCCATTTTTGGCAAAGTGCGTGGTGGCAATTATGTGTACAAAGTTTGCAAATTGTGGGCAATTGCCTGGTACGCTATGGTTGGTATTCGGCATGAAGAAATTTACGAAACCCCGCACGATAAGAGCCGGCAATACATTTTTGTAGCCAATCACACTTCGTACATAGACATTCCTTCTGCAGTGCGCGTTGTGCATCAGCCCATTCGTATTTTGGGTAAATATGAAATGGTAAAATATCCGGTGTTTGGCATTATTTATCGCATGGCGGTTGTGGTGGTTGACAGAAGAAGCCCTGAACGCCGCGCGCAAAGTGTGCGTGCCCTGAAAGCTGCACTGGCAAAGGAAATCAGCATTTTTATTTTTCCCGAAGGAACCTTTAACGAAACGCGAGAGCCCCTGAAAAGCTTTTACGATGGCGCCTTTCGTATTGCTATTGAAACAGGAACGCCCATCAAGCCCGTTTTGTTTTTGGATACTTATGAACGAATGCACTATCGCGGCTTTTTAGAGTTAACACCTGGCCAATGTCGTTGCGTGTACTTAAATGAAATTGAAGTGCATTCTTACTCAATGGATCAAATTGCAGAGTTGCGCGAAAAAGTTCATAACGTTATGGAAGAAGCGTTGCGGCGTTATAAAACGTATCCGTTGCCTCTGAATGTATATTGAGTGTTATTGAAAAATTCTGCCAAAAACAAAAACAGAAGGCTCGTTACTATTCTTTTTCAGTAATAAAAAAAATACATTGCCGTTGTTTATGATGAACATGGTTGAGCTAACATCACAGGATTTTTTTGAAGGAAAACAAAGTTTATGATAAACCTTATTGTTAAGCCTCTGCTGTTTGCATTGTTAACAGGCATTTCGTTAACCGGCTTTTCGCAAGAAGGTAAAGTACATGGCAAACTAATCAACCTCAAAACAGATGTTATTACCAATGCACAGGAAATTGCGTTGATTGGCAATGGCACTCACAATGATGCGGATGACATTGCGCTTGGCTTGAAAGCAACGGCGGGTGCTAATACATTGTATCTGCCTGCAGGAACTTATTTTTTAAAAAAAGAAGTTTTGTTGTTTACATCAGGGCTGCACATCAAAGGCGCAGGCACTGGCAAAACCATCATCCAATGGGATTCAACTTATGAAGGTAACAATGCTATTTTTCAATCGAATGGAAAAAGTGATTTAAGTTTTGAAGGCATCACTTTTACAGGTAATCAAAAAGAAGTGAAAGCCGTTTTGGAATTCAACAGTTATCCGAATCACAATAAAAATATCAGTGTTATCCATTGCGAGTTTGTAAACGTGTGGGCAAAACAGGCAATCAATTTTGGAGCAACTGCACCTAACCAGCAACACAGTAATGACAATGTATTCATTGATAGCTGCCGCTTTTATAATATTTACAATCCGTCGCAAAAAGTTATTACGAACGATACAGGCCCTAAATGTGCCGGCATTGATCTGCAGGAAACAACTTTACGTGCCGAAATAAAAAACTGCCGTTTTGAAAATCTCAGCGGTGATGGCATTCGCGGTTGGGGTTCTGTTGAAAAACCAACCTCTAAAGACAGCAATCCTCTCTACGGAAACTGGAACATTCACCATAATGATTTCAGCCTTTGCTGGATGGGAATTGAATTGGGAGGCCAGGGATTAGGAAGCCATCTTAACATTCATCACAACAACCTGCGATATTCAACCCACAATGGAGGTTTTTTAATAAGCGCAAGTAGTTATTATGCAAAGATTGACAGTAACACTTTGTATGATGTTGACAGAACCTTAATTGAATTTGTAGGTATAGAAGGTGAAATTAAGGGCAACACCGGCACCATCACTACATTCAGCAGCACATCAGGTGGCGTGCTGCCTTCAGTAAAAGATGCACGTATTGATTGTATGCAAGTGTATGGTTTCAATAATGTAATTGATGACAATCATTTTACTTTAGACAGATCGCAGCCTGATGAACAAACACCCAACGAATTTAACGGCATTGCCATCGTTAGCAAGACTACCACACCCAAAGAGCAACACCTGAACTATAAAGGCATTGACGATTTTACTGCGCTCTGGACCATCACCCACAACACCATTACCGGTTTTACACATAAAGCGGTATATGCCAACAACGATAAAACAAGAAATGTAGTAATTAAAAACAATGTTTTTAAAAGTACATCGGTTTCAACAAGCCCGATAGAAGTCTATGGATACGATTGGGAAATCAGCAATAATACGATTGATTTAACAGGTGCAACACCTGCCGAAGCCAGCCATGTGGTAGGTAAGTTTTATCTGCAAAAGGATAAAACCAACACGCGTGTGGGTTCAAATAAAATTATTAACGATAATTGGAACAATGAACATCGGCGCTACGATGAAAAGCTTCAATAGCTTTACTTGTTTTTGCAAATAAAGCTATCCTATTGAAATATAAAAGCCATAACAGATTGGATACATTTTTGTTTTTATGGTAAAAGCTCAATTCTTTAACCATGAAATTTATCTTCAGTTCGAAACGCAGAATGGTTGTCATCTTTCTTATGCTGCTCCTTTCTTTCGCTTCTGTTCAGGTCTTCGCCAATGGAGATAAAAAAGCCATTGAAGAAAAAGTGGCTGTTATGACGAAGGAACAAAAAGAAGCTCGCGTTGCTGAGATAAAAGCGCGGGTGGAAGAAATCAAAAATATGGACAAATCCAAACTTTCGGGTGCAGACAAAAAAGCGTTGCGGCATGAGTTGAGAGACATGAATGCAGAATCAAAAGTGTTGGGAACGGGTGGTGTTTACATTTCGCTTGGCGCTTTGATTGTTATTATTTTGCTGCTTATTCTTATCTTGAAATAAAATATCAACTCATAAAGATGAAAGCCGTCCCACAGTACTGTCGGGACGGCTTTTGTTTTTGCACCATTTTTTAAAAGAAAATAGAAAGCGTTTATCTTCATTCAATAATTGATGATATGAAACGATGGCTTCCCTTTCTTTTTTGTTTCACCGTTATTTCTGTATTTGCACAAAAACAAATCAGTGTCAACTCACCTGATAACAATCTTCATTTTTCGTTTCAGCTCATTCAATCCCAACCTACGTATAGCGTGGCTTTCAAAGGAAATGTGTTGATTCAGAATTCAACGCTTTCATTGCAGTTTGCTGATGGTTCTTTCTCAAAAAACATCAAAACAAAACAGCCGATATTTAAAGATACCACCGAAGAGTATAATTTGATAACAGGCAAAACAAGCAGTGTAAAAATAAGTTATCATGAAGTGATGATTCCGTTGTTGGATGCAGCGCAAAAGAGAATGAACATTCACGTAAAAGTGTTTAACGATGGCGTTGCTTTTCGCTATGAATTTCCAGCGCAAAATGATTGGAAAGATTACACTTTACTGGATGAAAACACAAGCTTTCACATGAATGGCGATCCCATTGTTCACACACTTATGTTTGGCAATTATACATCATCACACGAAGGTGTTTATCAAACGTTGCCATTGAGTAAAGTGGTTGCTGATACCTTGTTGGACATGCCTGCATTGTTCGAGTTTTCAAACGGTATCAACATGGCAATTACAGAAGCTTCATTGCGCAATTATGCCGGTATGTATTTGAGTAAACACGACGGTATATTGATGAGTAAATTATCACCGCTACCCAATGGAAATGGTGCAAAAGTAAAAGCTGTGTTGCCGCACCAAACGCCGTGGCGCGTACTGCTCATCAGTGATAGGATTGGAGCGTTGATAGAGAGCAATATCATCACTACATTAAATGAACCCAGCAGTATAAAAGACTGGAGCTGGCTGAAGCCTGGTAAAACCACGTTTCCGTGGTGGAATGGCAATGTAGTGTCTGACACAGTGAATGCACCGGGCAACAATTTTGTTACGAACCAATACTACATTGATTTCTGTGCAAGAAATAACATTCAGTCGCATTCTGTTGTTGAGTATGGTTTGCACCAATGGTACACCGATGATGGTATTAGCTTTCAGCCCGGCCCTCATGCCGATGTTACGAAGCCGGTGCCTGGTTTAGACATGAAAGAAATATGCGATTATGCCCACAGCAAGGGCGTTGATGTAAGAGTATGGGTTCATTTTTATGCGCTGTATCCTAAGCTAGATACGGCTTTTGCTGTTTTTGAAAAATGGGGTTTGAGTGGAATGATGGTTGATTTTATGGACAGAGACGACCAGGAAATGGTAAACATGCAGGAAGAGATTGTACAAAAAGCTGCCCAGCATCATTTGCACATTCAGTTTCATGGAGCCTACAAGCCAACAGGTTTGAGCCGCACCTATCCTAACGAACTGACAAGAGAAGGAACACGCAATTATGAAGTAGATAAATGGAGCAATGAAGGCATCTCTCCCGACCATGATATTACAATGCCGTTTACACGCGGTTTGGCAGGTGCAACGGATTATCATCTGGGCGGTTTTCGTGCTGTGCCGAAAGAGAAATTCAGAGCACAATATACACGGCCATTGATGTTGGGCACGCGTTGCCACATGCTGGCTATGTATGTGGTATTAGAAAGCAATTTGGGCATGGTATGCGATTATCCTGAAGCTTATGAAGGACAGGATGGATTTGATTTTATCAAAGGAGTTCCTACTACCTGGGATGAAACGAAAGTGATAGATGCAAAGGTGAACCAATACATCACCATAGCACGAAGAAAGGGCAACGATTGGTATATAGGAACCATCACCAACCATGAAGCACGTGATGTAGAAGTGCCATTAAATTTTTTGAAAGAAGGGGCTTATTCGGTTGATATTTACAGCGATGCCAGCGATATGAATGTCAATCCAAATCATCTGCAAAAACAAACGAGAAAGGTAACCAATAAAGATGTGATTTCTGTGCACATTGCACCCGGTGGTGGCGAAGTAATGCGTATTATTTTTAACCGCTAAAATGAAACGCTGACAGCGTTTTCTCAATAACGAAAAATTTCTCTATGAACCTCCCTGTTCTCCCTGCCTTTGTGTTTCAAATCATCGCGCAGCTTTTTCTCTTTCCTTCCACATTTCATTAAACGTTTTATCGCTGAAATGCAGGCTGCCTCTGTGTTTCGTCCAACTCGTAAACACTTTGTTGATAAACGCATTCTTCAGTTTTCCATTGCCCATGTTCATCATTTTGCGGTTCAGGCTTGCCCTCTTCCAGCCTTTCCAGGCCATCTTTTCGCTCCATTTACTATCGCCTTCTTCTACCGATTCATAACGGTTTTCGAGCAACAATTCATGCAGGTTAATTCTCACCGGGCAAACTTCTGTACAGTTTCCGCACAAACTTGAAGCATAACTTAAATGTTTGTATTCGTCCAGATTTTTTAAATGCGGCGTGATGACGCTGCCAATCGGTCCGCTGTAAGTAGTGCCATACGTATGTCCACCTATGTTTTTATATACCGGGCAAGCATTCAAACAGGCACCGCAACGAATGCAATACAAAGCTTCGCGCGTTTTTGTATTGGCTAATAAATTCGTTCTGCCATTGTCTAATAAAATCACATACATTTCCTCGGGTCCGTCGGTTTCGCCAGGTTGTTTTGGACCAGCAATAATGGTGTTGTAAGAAGTTACTTTTTGCCCGGTTCCGAAGGTTGCCAGAAGCGGCCAGAACAAATACAAATCGTTGATTGAAGGCAATACTTTTTCAATGCCAACCACCACGATATGCGTTTTTGGAAATGCACAAGTTAGCCGTGCATTGCCTTCATTTTCCGAAACGGCAACTGCGCCAATATCAGCCAAAATAAAATTGGCGCCGGTTACGCCTACTTCTGCACTTACATATTTTTCGCGCAGTAAATTTCTTGTGTACAATGTAATTTGTTCTGGTGTTGAAGTAGATGGAATGCCAAATTTAGTGTTGTACAACTTGGCAATATCTTCCTTGCTTTTGTGCATGGCTGGCGTAACGATGTGATAGGGCGGCTCTTCATCCAACTGCTGAATGTATTCGCCTAAATCGGTTTCCACGCTTTCTATTCCCAGCTTCTCCAAATGCTTGTTCAAATGGATTTCTTCAGTAACCATGCTCTTGCTTTTCACCAGCGTTTTGCACTCTTTGTTTTTGCAGATATTTTCTATCTCTCTCAACGCATCGTCTCCTGTTTCTGCCCACAACACTTTTGCACCACGTGCTGTAATCTGCTGCTCAAACCGTTCGAGATAACTATCTAAATGTTCAATGGCTTTCCACTTGCGGTTCTTTGCCAGCTCACGCGCCTGCATTAGTTTATCAAACTGTTCTTTTCCCAAAGGCACAGCCGAATTGTACTTGCCCATGTTGAAGTTAATGGTGCGCCGGTGTTCCAGATCGGCAGCCTTGACGGTGCTTTTGGTAATGAATGTTGAGGCTGTATTGTTGCTCATAAATACTTTTATTTTTTTACATGCTCTGCACTCGCTTCCAACGCTTCATAAAATTCTTCACCCCATTTGCGAATGATGGCTTCTTTTAAAAAAATAAACACCGGTACTTTCAACTGCTTGCCTAATCTACAAGCTGCTTTACACAATGATGGACGAGGCTCGTAGTTCAGGTATTCCACATCTTCATCACGACTGCTTTTGCGCGTGCGAATGGGAAAGAGGTGACAGCTAATCGGCTTTTTCCATTTCAGTTTGCCATCATAAAAAGCCGCTTCAATACCGCATTTAATAATGCCGTTTTCATCACGGGTTCCATACGCACAGATGCCGCCTTTAACGGTTGGTGTTACCCACCCAAAGTCTTTATCATATAAATATTTGCCACTCTTTTCAATTTCAGTAATGCCTTCTTTCGAAAGATAAGGTTTTACCACTTCATAATTATCAATCAACTCTTTCAATTCGTCAATTTCGAGCGGTGCACCGGCATCACCATCTTCACAACAGCCGCCTTTGCATTTGGTAAGATCGCACACAAACTGCGCCTGCAGCACTTCATCACTGATCAGTTTGTTATCAATTGCTATCACAGTTTTCTTTTGTTGCAAAAGTAAGTTTTATCAATCAGGCAGTTTGTTCTTTGTAGCAAATACTAACAACTTAGTTTGAAAAATTGCGGAATGACGAAAGGCTTGTACTTTCAATCTAAAATTCAACCAAATGAAACCTCATTTCTCTTCAATCTGAATCTTCGCCGTATCTCCTAAGCCATAATTTCCGGTTAAAACAATCTTATCAGAATCATTTAAAATGGGCTGCAAAATCTGCACTTCGCTGTTCGATTCCAATCCTTTTTGAATGTTTGTTTTTACGGCAATACTATCGTTCAAAACTTTCATAACCCAATACTCAGTTTGTTCTTCGTTGCTCAATACAGCAGCTTTCGGAACAACCACCGCATTGGGTGTTTGATGTTTTACAATCTGCACTTTTGCAACCAGGTTTTCAGGTATCAGTTTATCGGTATTGACTTTGATGATGTACCGTTGTGTTTGTGCTGCCGAATCAATGGTTGGCAACGCCGATTGTACATAGCCATTCAAAATCGTACTATCCGGCAAACGCAATGTGAGAGCCTGTTTCAGCGAAAGATAAGGCTTTAATTCGTAAGGCAAATCCAACAAAAAAACAAAGCTGCTTTTATCAGTTATTTCAGCCAATTGTTCGCCATCCTGCACATAATTTCCGGCAGTGTAAGTGAGCTGTGTGATGTAGCCGTTGCCTGTTGATTTTACTTTTATCACACCTTCAAAATGCAGCGATGTATCGAGGCCATTAATGGTGTTTCCCAATGCCTGCGCTTCTTTGGTTTTGATGGTAAACAAGGTTTGTCCTTTGCTTACATAATCGCCCAAATGAATGTTTGCTGTTTCCAAATAACCCACTGCGCTTGCTTTCACATACGTCTTCAATAAAAAAGAAGAAATGGCGTTCACTTCAACCGTTTCACTCATGATATGATGCGTAGGAAACGTTGTTGTAACGGGCGTTACCGCATCGTCCGGCGATACATCTTCTTCTGCATTGGTACTTTTGTTTTTGCATGAATTTATCATCAAACAAAACAATAGAAGTGAGCAAAATAAAACCTTGTATTTCTTCATCGTCTGTTCCAGTAATTGATTTGGGTAATAATTTGAAACTGATTCACAGTGTTTTGAATCACCACATTTTGCGCGTTCAAAAAGTTGTTGATGGCAATCACATAATCGGCAATGCGCACATCGCCGGTAGCCATCAATTTGCCGTTGGCAACAATCAATGCACGCACATATTTTAACTGGTTAGCTGTTTCGGCAATCAATGTTTTTGTGTTGTTCAGTTGTTGCGTAAGCTGTGCTATCTGCTGGTTGTATTGCGTGGCAAAAAAGTCGCGGTAATTTTCTCTGGTGTTCTCTAAAATGCCCAATCTTTTGTGCGATAATTTTCGCTGCTTTCCATCATATATCGGCACAATGACGTTTACACTTGCACTCGCCCCCCAGTTTTTTAAAGGCGTATAAACAAACGACGATACATAACCTGCATCTGCGCCCAGCGTTACTTTGGGACGATAAGCCAAATCAATTTGCTGTCCTGCATTTCGCAACAACAAGCTATCAACCGTAAATTTTTGGTAGAAGATAGAAGCATTCATTTCGGGCAGTTGCATAATTTCAATTCGTGGCGAATCAAGTGAAATAAGCGTTGTATCGAACAATCCGCTTAAATAGTTCAACGTCGCAAAGTCGCTCTGGTACTGCGTTTTAGCCTGTGTTATTAAAAGATGTTGCTGTTGCAGCGTTACCAAAAAAGTAAGATAATCGGTTTGCCGATAGACGCTTACCTGCGTAAGCTTTTTCAAAATGGTGTCTTCTGCCGAAAGCAAATCATACACTTCTTTGTTGAAAGAATATTGCCGCCAGCTTCCATACGCAGCAATGTAGGCTGCTGTGATAGTGCGTTTCAAATCCTGTTCTGTTATTTTTCCTGCAATCGCTAACGAATCGTTCAGCAACTGAATGCCGTTAAACTGAATTTGCAAATTGCGTTTGCTCACCAGCAGTTGCGTTGCACTTACCTGCTCACTTACGTTATATACATTGCTGATGGCTCCATCATAACCAAAGCCATGCACAACGGGAGCCGCATAGTTATAACTCACACCATTTACCTGGGGTTTGTAAATGGCTAAAATGCGCAGGCTATCAATGTGAGTAAGAAGAATGTTGTTGTTGATTTCTTTCAGCAGCGGACTGTTTTGCAGTGCTGCATTTACATAATCATCAAGCGATTTAGATTGCGCGCAAACCCGCGCCGGCATTGCATTGCAAAGAATGCAAAGAAAAAAGAGGCAAAACCAAAAGCGATTGTAATTCATTGGAATGTTTGGCAACGTAACTTTCTTTTTTATGAATAAGCTACCTTACTGCAAGGTTTGTTTTTGTTACAAAAAAAGAGGCTGATTCTGAAGAAAATCTGGCGCCTGTCAATTACAAATAAACGCCATTCACAAGTTTGCTTTTACACTATTTGTTTTTGCAAAGATTATTGAAGTTTCTGTTTTATTTTATTGTAAATACTTGCTACTAAACCTTAGTAATAATATAAAGAGGAATGTGCCACATTATTCCCTTATTTCATCTGCAAATATGGAAGGTAATAATGTCGCAGTCAACTTTCTGATAATCCGTTACCAAGGTTGCAAAGGCACTTCTGGTTAATCCTTGCAAAAGCATCCTGCCGCCATGAAAAATTTGAAATGTATTTATCATTTATAAAAAACATACATTTGATGAAGTACTTTCAAAAAAAACGGATCTGTTCTCTTTTTGTTTTTGCAACAAATCTCTTCACTTCATACCATTCAATTCTCTGCTATGAAAAAAGGCGTTTTTATTTCGTACAGTCATGCTGATAAAGACAGGCTTGCGCCTGTGGTAAAGCTCATTCGTGTGTTTAAGCCAGACCTTGTATTCCAGGATTATGATAATCTTGAAGTTGGCAAACCGTGGGAGCCACAATTGCTGGAAGCGCTTGCCAATGCCGACCTGGTGGCAGTGTTCTGGTGCAGCCATTCCGCCCAATCGGACTGGGTGAAAAAAGAATATCAACTTGCTATACAAAAGGCGAAGGACGTTTTACCCATCATGTTAGACGATACCCCGATGCCGCAGGATTTATCGGCTTACCAGGGCATTGACATGAGAGGTACAGTTGCGCATAAAACCAAACAAGCAAAGCACGAAGAAAACATTACTTACAGAAGTGGTCATGACGAAACTGATGAAGGCGCTGAAGGCACTGATTTTACTGGAAAAACAAACGACACAGACCTTGCAGCCGATCAGCAAAGAATAGCAGTAAAATTATTTGATGAATTGACAAAAAGAATATAGCAATCATTCAAAAAGTTATGGGTAAAAACAAACACAATCCGGCTTTTGTTTTCCTTATTCAAAATCCAAAAAATCTGTGCACGAAGTCCGTGTCATCCGTGCCTGCCTGCCGGCAAAGGCAGGTTCTATCAACGCTATCTTTTTTTATAAATCGGAACGGTGCTGCAAGGCTCGCCATACATGATTGTTTTGGCAACGGGACGAAGAAGATTGGTGATTTCCAAATAAGCCGTTTCCGGAATTTTTACATCGCCGCAACCCTTTACTACCACGCGCTTGTCGGCATATTCTTCAACGTTTAGTTTTGCCAGATTTTTTATAAAGACAGTATTGATTACCGTTTGTTCATTTCCAAACACTACATCTTTTGCAATGCCGCTGAGCGTGCTGGCAATAAGCATGTTAGCCCACATTGGAATGATAGCATCTGCCGTGCAAAGCACAGCCACATATTTATCGCGGTATTTTTCTACTTCTAAATTTTGCAGGGCAAGACGAAAGTCTTTTTCTTTCAAAATCAAACCCATAAACAAATAATCCTTTATGTCGAACACAACAATCTCGCCTTTCGGATGAAACGCTTCTAAATCAAGACTCACAATTCCGCTCTCTGCCACTTTGTTTTTAATCATCGTTTCCATGGATAGAATAATTATTTTGTATTACAAAGCTAATCCACATTTTGCTGAAATGAGGTCATGGAAGTGTATGTTTGTCGTTAATAAAAACCGTCCATGTCGCATTCTTCACTGCATAGCATCGCTGATTTTCTACAGCCGGTAAACAAGTATGAAATTTCGGAAGATGAATCGTATCATCAAACCCAATTGGGCGATCACATTGATTTGTTTGACGAACACTTTCCCGATATTGAAAAAGCTGATGTAGTGTTAGTAGGTTGCGGTGAAATGCGTGGGGCGGCAAGAGGCGCTAACAACTTTGATGCGCCGAATGATGTGCGCAAAGCATTCTATGCCTTGTATCACTGGCACAAAGAAGTGCAGTTGGCAGACGTGGGAAACATAAAACCCGGCGCAAGTTTGCAGGATACTTATGCTGCCATTCAAGCGGTAACAAGCGAACTGATTCAGCAGGGAAAACGTGTGGTGATTGTTGGCGGCTCACACGATGTAACAGGGGCGCAATATGCGGCGTTTGCCAGCTGCCGAAACAGTAATTGAAGCCACCTGTGTAGATGCCCGCATTGATTTGAATATGGACAGTGTATTGGCTGCCGATAACTTTTTGATGAAGCTGTTAACTTCATCGCCCAACTTCATCAAACACTACAACCACATTGGGTTTCAGAGTTATCTGGTGCATCCTACGATGCTGGAAACCATTGATAGGTTAAGGTTTGATTGCTACCGCGTGGGCAGAGTAAAAGAAAACATTGAGGAAATGGAGCCTTCCATTCGCAACAGCCATTTGTTTTCGTTTGATATTGCTGCACTGCAACATGCCGCAGCACCTGCCAATACCCTTTCGCCCAATGGTTTTAACGGTGAAGAAGCCTGCACTTTGCTGCAATATGCGGGCTTAAGTAATAATGTACAATCGGTTGGATTGTATGGTTATCAGCCATCGCTTGATGTACACCAGTTAACCGCAAAACAACTGAGTCACATGCTTTGGTATTACATGGATGGCGTTTACAAAAGCAAGAACGAAGCGCACTTTAGCGAAACGCACAATTTTAATGAATACCACATGGCATTTGCCGAAACCGATACCGTGTTTTTACAAAGTAAAAAAACAAATCGCTGGTGGATGAAAATGCCAGAGGGAAATTATGTTGCCTGCACACACAACGATTATTTATCGGCACGAAACAATGAGCTTCCCGAACGCTGGCTGCGCATTATGGAAAGAGTATAAAAAGGTTCAATTGCGATTTTCTATTCTAATTTAAAACTTGTAAAGTGATTCGTATTACTGACCTTAGAACAATTGCAAATGAAAGGTTTGCTGATGCTGAAACTTTATTACTCGCGAATCGTTTTGATGGGGCTGTTTATTTGTGTGGATATGCAATTGAAATTGCTTTAAAATATAAAATTTGCCAAACTCTGAATTGGGCTGGCTTCCCTTCAACCAACAAAGAATTTGAAAAATTCAAAAGCCTTAAAACACACGATTGAAATGTACTTTTGAGCTTTACAGGAATAGAAAAGGTGATAAGGACAACCTATTTTATTGAATGGTCTGCTGTAGCTGTTTGGAATCCTGAAGCCAGATACAATCCTATTGGTCTAGTGAGTGCTATGGATGCGACACTCATGATAAACAGCGCTAAAAAACTCATTGGGGTATTATGAAAAAGATTTTGAAAAAACTGAAAATAATTGAAAGCGAAACATCTGCAGAGCGTGGTAGTTATGAATTATTTGCTCTCTTTTTAAGAGACAATTCGCCTGGTAAATGGGATATTCTTGTTTCTGCTGATTGGATTGATAATAACAATAAAGGTGAGGCTTTAGAATATTTGGGACAAAAAATAAAAAGCCTTCTGAACACAGATGAACTTTTACAAATATCACATATCGTAATTATCGAAAATGATGACCCGAGATTGTCGAATCTGCAAAAGAAAATCAGTGTTGAGCATGGTTTTGTCGAATTAAAGAATACAACCATTTTTGGCCTTCAGATTGAGCGTGCATTTTTCATTACCTCAAAAAGAAGAGAGGTTGCTTAATTTATTCTTTTCCATTTTGTTTTGATCATTTTTATTTGCTCAATCGCAACAGCAGCACATCGTGCGGCGGCACAGTAGCAGCAAGGGCTTTAGCCGTTGTGCCTATCGCTTTTTTCGTCCACACATCTTTCATTTTATAAGCAACAGTGCCATCCAATTGCTTGCCCGATACTTCGTCTTTAATCGTCTCATTTTTTAAATTGAAAGATACCGGCATCGGTTTATTATTTCTGTTCAAAAAACACAATGCCCATTCACCGTTGCCCAATGGTTTTACCCATGTTTCCAAACTGTCTTTTTTGGTATAACGAAACCCCTGAATACCCATCGTATCCTGGTCAATGGCAATCACATCTTTATTAGTTAAAATAGCTTTTGTTTGTGCCGACATTTTGGTGATGTCGTTGCCTGCAATTAAGGGCGATGCCATCATACACCACATAGTAAAATGTGCACGGTCTTCGCTTTCCATCATGCCGTTTCCAACTTCCAGCATATCGGGGTCGTTCCATCCGTTTTTGCCGGCATATTTGTTCAGGTTTGCATTCAAATCCATACAATGCATAGCGCTGTTAGGTGTCCAGTTACCAATCTTTTTCGATGAGTCGAAAGAGATTCCAATATCACCTGTGGTACGCCACAACTGACCATCTTTGGTTGCCCATTCCCAGGGCTTGTTGCTGCCCCATTCGCACAAGCTAAACACAATGGGATGACCGGCTTTGCGCAAGGCTTTGCTCATGGTACCATAAGCTTCTTTCGCATTTTCGCCTTCAGCATAACACCAGTCGAATTTTAAATAATCAATGCCCAGCGAAGCATAAAAACGGGCATCTTGGTATTCATATCCGCGCGTACCCGGATAACCCGCGCAGGTTTTGGTTCCGGCGCAATTGTACAAGCCAAATTTCAAGCCTTTCGAATGCACATAATCTGCCACGGCTTTCATGCCATGCGGAAACTTTTTTGGATCAGGCACAAGGTTGCCTGTTATGCTATCGCGCTCCATTGCCATCCAGCCATCATCCAACACCAGGTAAGTGTAACCGGCATCTTTCATACCGCTTTCCACCATTACATCGGCAGTGTGTTTTATCAAATCTTCAGTAATATGGGTTTGAAATGTGTTCCAGCTATTCCAGCCCATCGGCGGCGTAGGTGCGAGGTTCTCCCATTTTTGAGCATACGTGTTGGCAACAAAAAAAAGGGCAAAAACAAACGTCCATGTTTTCATAAGTAGGGCAATTGTGGTGAGTAATTGTAGATGATTGTGTAAAGAAACAAATTGATTTGAATAAATGATAAGATGGATTTGCATTTATCAAACAAAATCAACAAAACAATAAAATTCAGTAGTGATGGTTTCAAATGAAAACGCAGTATAAGGTTCGCATTTTAATTTCGGTAAATAACTTTCATCGGCTTTGGTAGCTTCTCATCCAAAATAAAAATTCGAACAAAAACAAAAGAGCCGAAACCACAGCTCCGGCTCTTTTGTTTTTGTTGATATCATTCTGCTAAACCAAATCAAATCTGTCTAAATTCATCACTTTATGCCAGGCGGCTACAAAGTCTCTTACAAATTTTTCCTGTCCATCCAAACTTGCATACACTTCTGCAACGGCTCTCAATTCGGCATTAGAGCCAAATACAAGATCAGCACGGGTAGCTGTCCATTTCGGCTGACCGGTTTTGCGATCCGTACCTAAATACAATTCCTTATCATCGCTCATCGCTTTCCATGCAGTATTCATATCCAGCAGGTTCACAAAGAAATCGTTGGTCAATTGTTCAAGGCGTTGCGTGAATACGCCGTGCTTCGAGCCATCATAATTGGCATTTAGCACACGCAAACCCCCTACAAGTACCGTTAACTCCGGTGCTGTTAGGGTAAGTAGTTGTGCCTTGTCTATCAGCAACTCTTCGGTGGATACTTCAGATTTGTTTTTACGATAATTCCTGAAACCATCCGCAACCGGCTCTAAGTGGCTGAATGATTGTACGTCAGTTTGTTCATGCGATGCATCCATACGACCGGGTGTGAACGGAACGGTAATGTTATAACCCGCATCTTTTGCCGCTTTTTCAATTGATGCACAACCTGCCAGCACAATTAAATCCGCCAGCGAAACTTTCTTGCCATTTGTTTGTGCTGCATTGAAGTCTTTTTGAATTCCTTCTAACACATTCAAAACCTTTCCAAGCTGCACCGGGTTGTTCGCCTTCCAATCTTTTTGCGGCGCAAGACTAAGGCGGGCACCGTTGGCACCACCACGTTTATCAGAGCCGCGAAAGGTAGAAGCAGATGCCCAGGCTGTCGTAACAAACTGAGCGATGCTCAAGCCTGATTCTAATATCTTACTCTTTAAAGCCGCTATATCATTCTCATCTATCAAAGCATGGTCAACTGTAGGAATAATATCCTGCCACAACAATTCTTCCTGCGGAACATCAGAACCCAAATAACGGGAACGCGGACCCATGTCACGATGTGTGAGTTTAAACCATGCACGGGCGAATGCATCGGCAAAGGCATCGGGGTTTTCTAAAAAGTGTCTCGATATTTTTTCGTATTCAGGATCAAAACGCAATGATAAATCGGTAGTGAGCATGGTAGGCTTATGATACTTTGTGGAATCATAAGCATCGGGAATCATATCGGGCGCATCTTTGGCTATCCACTGATGTGCACCGCCCGGGCTTTTGGTTAATTCCCATTCAAAGCCGAACAGGTTTTCAAAATAGTTATTGCTCCATTTTGTTGGCGTTTTTGTCCACGTTACTTCTAAGCCGCTGGTAATGGTATCAGCGCCTTTGCCCGAACCGTAAGCATTGTTCCAACCAAAGCCTTGCTGTTCAATCTCTGCCGCTTCCGGCTCTTTGCCTACATTGGTAGAAGGCGCAGCTCCATGTGTTTTACCAAAGCTATGACCACCCGCAATCAATGCCACCGTTTCATCATCATCCATTGCCATGCGGCCAAACGTTTGGCGAATATCTTTTGCGGCAGCAAGAGGATCAGGATTGCCATCCGGGCCTTCGGGGTTTACATAAATCAAACCCATGTGCGCGGCGGCGAGCGGCTCTTCCAAATCGCGGGAATGAATCGGACGGCCCGGGTCTTCATCAGAATCCAATACGCTATGTGCGCCAGCGCCAGGCGAACCTACGCTATATCGCTTGTCGTTGCCCAGCCATGTAGTTTCGGCACCCCAGTACACATCTTCCTGCGGTTCCCATAAATCTTCACGACCCCCTGCAAAACCAAACGTTTTAAAACCCATGGATTCGAGCGCTACATTACCTGTAAGAATGATGAGATCAGCCCAGGAAATTTTCTTACCCCACTTCTGCTTGATAGGCCAAAGCAAGCGGCGGGCTTTGTCGAGGCTTACATTATCGGGCCAACTGTTGAGTGGAGCAAACCGTTGCATACCTGCACTCCCACCACCACGACCATCAGTTACACGATACGTGCCTGCACTATGCCACGCCATGCGGATGAATAAACCGCCATAATGACCAAAGTCGGCGGGCCACCAGTCCTGCGAATCGGTCATGAGCGCATGAAGGTCTTTCTTCACCGCTTCAAGGTCAAGACTTTTGAACGCTTCCGCATAATTAAAATCTTTGTCCATTGGGTTAGATAAAGAAGAATGCTGGCGCAGAATATTTAGCTTTAAGCCGTTGGGCCACCAATCGCGGTTGCGTGTACCACCACCGCCCACATTTTGATGTATTGTGCCATTATGAAACGGGCACTTACCAATATCGTTTGATTCTTTTTCCATTGTGTCGATTTTATTTTTAATTGAAATTTCTATGTGTGTTTGAAAGCTTACCGGATGAGGTAAGGAAACAATAAAATTCAAAAGTAAAAAGGAAACTTTTGAATGGAAGCGAATGTGCTTCTTATTTTGAATTTTTATTATTTCCTTTTGATTGATTCCTTAGTGTTATAATTTTGTGTTTTCGATGGCGAACTTATAACATCAACAAATCGTCATAATCAATTCATTTTCTTAATTGAATCAAATGTACTTGTTTGGTGGGTTTCTTTTAGATATAGTATAATGCGGCAATACAGCCTATAAGTTTGTATATGCGCAATAGAGTTATGTATACGCAATAGAGTTATGTATATTTGAGAAGGTAACTATACCTTTATTTAAACAAAGAATACAGATAGAGTTTCCGTCTGTCCGTGCACCTGTTTCTAAGCCTTTTGATCCGCCTTCGGTTGATGCCATTGTGCTTAGGCGAATCAGGAACTTTCATCACTATCTGGATAGTGTAAAGAGAAACAACGAGCCCCTTTATGATAGCCTGATGAGGAAAAGACCTCACCTGATGGATAGTATCGTTACAATAGAAAAATTGACAAATCAATAAAGCTTATACAACTATGAATCATTATACAGAAGTATCGACAGAAAGGCAAAGGAAACAGCGCAGCTTCTTATTAGTTTTGCCTCTTATTATACTCCTATTTGTCACATTCTTATTATGGTCAATGGGTTGGGTAGGCGGCAATGAAGCGAAAGCCGCACCGATCAGGGGACTAAACATGCAGCTTCCGGATGCGAAGCTTAACGACAATAAGAGCTGGAATAAGCTTTCTTTTTATGAACAGGCGGATAAAGACTCGTTAAAATATAAGGAAGCAATAAAAAATGATCCGCTTTTCCATGGAAAAGATAGCCTGTCCAATTTACGTGGCAGATTATACAATTCATCTTCAGAATACAATCCATTACCACCTGGTTATACAGACGAAAACGAATATAAAGTGTCTCAAAAGCTGGCAGAACTGAACGCAACTTTAAACAAGCCGGCTGTTGGTGACAGGCCCGTTATGAATCATAACACAACTTCAAATGTGCCATCTTTCCAACCGGCAGAAGTTGATAGGCTTGAACATCTGCTGCAAACAGCGAATAGATCAGACTCAGAAACTGATCCTGAAACCAAACAGTTGAACGGCATGATGGATAAGATACTGGACATCCAGCATCCTGAGAGAGTAGAGGAAAGAATGGGGCAGGAATCCCAAAACAACAAAAGGGCTGTTTATCCGGTTGTAATAAAGCAGAGTAATAACGTTACGTCCATCCTGCAAAAGAATGACCCGGGCGAAAGGTCTGATAACAAACACGCGATTCAACCCCAAAACAGGCCACTTTTTATTCTTTGACTGATGACACAACAAGGGAAGAAAAGCAAAACACAATTGAAGCCCAAATACAACAAACGCAAACCCTGGTAAGCGGCTCAACCGTAAAATTAAGCTTAACAACGGATGTTTACGTGAACGGTGTATTAGTTCCGAAAGGCACCTTGCTTTACGGCATCGCTTCTCAAAATGGTGAGCGTCTCAACATCGCTATTCCTTCCATCCATTACGGAAACAATTTGCTTCCGGTTTCCCTGACAGTCTACGATTTAGACGGCTTGCCAGGCATATACATTCCTGGTTCTATAAGCCGGGATGCAGCCAAGCAGTCGGGAAGTGAAGCTATGAATAGTATTAGTATGCCTTCGCTCGATCCTTCCCTAACTGCTCAGGCTGCCAGCGCAGGTATTCAGGCAGCGAAATCTCTCATCAATAAAAAAGTAAAGCAAGTCAAAGTAACTGTCAAAGCGGGTTATCAGGTTTTGCTCTACGATAATCAGAAGTAGTAACAGTAATCAAAAAATAAAACAATTTATGAAAAGGGAATGATTGCAGCATTAGTTAGTGTTGTATGTTGTATTCTTCTACAAGCAACCGCCGTTGCTCAATATTTACCGAAAAGCATCGCCCCTTATCACATGGATATATGTGATGATAAGACAAGCAATTTGATTTTTCCATTCGCAATAAAAAGCGTGGACAGGGGCAGTGCGGCCGTTCTTGTGCAGAAAGCATCAGGTGTTGAAAACATCCTGCAGGTGAAAGCCGGTGAACCCAATTTCAAGGAAACGAATCTAACTGTCATTACAGCGGATGGTCCTTTTTACTCGTTTTCTATAAGTTACTCGCACCTGCCATCGGTATGGAACTATTCCTTTGTTGCGGATAGCAGTGAAAAGGCCATTATCAAGGATCAGCCACTGGCGGAGTCAGAGTACAAAGCAATTGCAGATGGGATCAAAAGCAAAAGGAATTCCTTACACAAAAGTGTCTCTGAGGGTACCGTAACATTAACCCTGAACAACTTGTTTATCAAAGATGATTTGCTCTGGTTGGAGATAATGATTGCTAACAACTCACCCATCACTTACATGCCAGCTAATACAAGATTCTTTATGCGCGATACCAAAACCGCAAAGCGAACGGCTGTACAGGAAACTGAAATCAATCCCCTTTATCATACAGACTTTACTGAGGTAAGAAAGGGCAATACAGGGCTTTATGTATTTGCTTGTAAACCGTTTGCGGTTCAAAGAGGCAAAGAATTTATCATACAAGTAGGAGAAGCCCAAAGCGGCCGCACATTAACGCTTCCCTTACACCATCGGACAATGCAAAAAATAAAATCATTGTAAGAAAAAATTATTATTAATAATGTAAACAGAAAGCTATGAACGAGAAGAATTATGAATACCTGAAAAAACAGTTGATGATGACAGGATTTAGCGAAGCACTGAATGCAGAATTAGCGAACAGGATGTCGCAGGGAACGGCTGAATTTCAATTATCCCAGAAAAACAATTATGGAAAGGATACGGCTATTTACACGCTTTATTTTAAGAAAGGAGAAGGCTCTGATATGTACTTTTTTAATCGTTATGAACTTCAGTTGTTGAACGATAAGGTACAAAACACAACCCTCCAAACGTTTTACATCAATAAAGGAAGTTCAGTCACAATGAAAGAAGGCTACAACTTACTCGATGGTCGTGCCGTTTATAAAACCCTTACCAGCAAGCAGAAGAAAAGTACAAAGCCTGGCTGCAGCTTGATTTCAAAACGACAGGGCAAAATGGCAATCATGAGATAAAGCAGTATCATCAAAACTACGGTTATGAGTTAGAAAAAATATTAGCCAAATATCCAATCAAAGAATTGGAAAAACAAGAAAGTAAGCAAAGCCTCATTCGATCCCTGGAAAGAGGAAATTTACAGGTCGCCACTTTTGATATTGGAGGCAAATAAGAAAAGCTGTTTATCACGCCTAATGTTTCTTTCAAAACGCTTACAGCTTATAACGGGGATAGTCAGCGCGTTTCTTTAAAATATCTGTTTCAAAAGGAGGAACTGGCTGTGAAGCAGGAACCGCCAGTGAAACAAGAACAAAAGCCTGAAGCGGCAGAAGAGCAGGTTGCAAAGAAAGAGAAGAGCATAAAACCAAAAGAGGAGAAACCTGCTCGAAAAAGAAGCCGGAAGCAAAAAATGTAATCATTCACCTCAATTGTACAGGTATGCTAGTAAGTAAAGAATTAAATGCAACTCTCCAAATGATGCAGAACGATCACCGGCTTGGTCCTTCCCATATCAGCCTTTTTATTGCTATCCTGAAATTCGCTGAAACTGAGAAAGTGAAAAATCCTCTAAGTGTAAATAGAAAAGAACTGATGCCGATGGCTAAGATTCTGGCAAGGGAGACATTCGATAAAAACATGAGGGATTTGCATAACTATGGTTACATCAGGTATGTTCCTTCCTATAGCTCTTATTTGGGTAGCCTGGTTTATATCGCTAATGAATAGGAATGAATAAGAAATAATAAAGGAGTGGAATATGAATACTCAAGAAAAAAGCGAAGCAGACAAAGCAAACAAGATGTTGTATATCCTGCAAAAAAACACGCTGACAATGGAAGAGGCTTGCCTGTATCTGGGAATCAGCACCTCGTTTATGTACAAGCTGACCAGTGCCAGATTGATTCCTTTTTCGGTGCCCAATGGAAAGATAATCTATTTCGCAAGGTTGGATTTGGATACTTGGGCCATGCAAAATAAGAAAAAATGTGTGGAGGAGATTGAGAGGGAAGTGCAAAATTATTTGGCAACAAGTAGAAAGGGAGCCAGCAAATAATTAAAGGAGGAAAAGGGCCATTGTACACAATGGCTCTTCTTGTTTAAGTAGGTAACAAACCACTTCTGGGCGTCAATACATCAAGTACTTTATGGTGCAAATTTTGGTGCAAATAAAAAAGGAGCTACGCATCACAACACGTAACTCCTTGATTTCCAAGTGGGCCCACCTGGGCTTGAACCAGGGACCCCCTGATTATGAGTCAAATTTTTGTCTTAATCTGTCTTAATCCGGTTTAACTGATTTTAACCTAAAGATTTGTTTATCAATCAGTTGAAGAATTATTGTTTACTTTGCTAAACTGTCTTTTATCGTCTTTAACAACGGGTTGATTGCAAATTTGATTGCAAATCGCCGCCCAGAAGTGAGAGTGAATTTGTGAACAAGAAAAAACTGAATTATGTCAACCACTATCGCCGTTATCCTTGATACAAGAAGGAGAAAGAAAAACAACAAATACCCGGTCAAGCTTCGGGTAAATTATCAACGGGTCAATGAGTATTACCCGACCATCTTTGATCTGTGTGTGGAAGATTATGACAAACTTACCGCCCCTCGAATTTCTGCAGATTTACAGAAAATTAAAAATGATCTTAAGAAAATTGAACGTGATGCAGACAGTCTGAGCAAAGAACTGGAACAATTTACCTTTTCCGAGTTCGAGAAACGGCTTATAGTTTCCAACCGATTGTTTCGTCAACGAAAAAGGAAACAGGATTCAACCAGTCAACAAAATGAAGAGTTTGACCTCAAACCCTTTCACAAGAAGTTTTCGATTCTCCTGGTGACCGATTGTGAAATGGGCACGATAGCCTGGTCTTATAGAGAATACATTAAAAAGCTGCTCACTGAGGGGCGCATCGGTACAGCTGACAATTACCATTGCAGCTATGTCTCACTTACAAACGTTCCGGGGAAATGTAAAGTTTGCCGCCATTACAACTTCGTACCTTACGGCCTATGAACAACAACTAAAGGAACAAGGTTTATCCAAGAGTACCATTGGATTTTATCTGCGGCCATTAAGAGCTGTTTATAATGACGCCGCGGATGCTGGCCTAGCCAAAAAAGATAAATCCTATCCCTTTGGAAGAAGAAAATACCAGA